>JBCBGF010000002.1:0-524328 GCA_038526915.1 Pseudomonadota bacterium
TGCGTTCGGCGACCGGCACACCCGATCCGCCATGGATCACCAGGGGCACATCCGTCACCGCCTCGATCGCGCGGATACGAGCCTCGTCCAGCCCGCCTTCGCGGTTTTCCTGAAGATGCACGTTGCCCACTGAGATCGCCACGGCGTCCACGCCGGTTTCGCTGGCGAACTGGGCGGCCTCCTCGGGATCGGTGCCTCGCGAGTCTTCGCCCTCGGCGTAACCCACAAACCCGATCTCGCCTTCGCAGGACACACCAGCCTTGTGGGCCATCTCCGCAATCGCTGCGGTCTCATCGATGTTTTCCGCCAATCCTTTGCGCGATCCGTCGTACATAACCGAGGAATAGCCGCAGTCGATGGCGATGCGGCACTCCTCGGCAGAGTATCCGTGGTCGAGATGGGTCACGACGGGGACGGACGCGCCTTCGGCCAGTTCACGCAGCATCGCGCCCAGGACGGGCAGGGGCGTATGTGCCCGGCACGATGGCCCGGTTTGCAGGATTACTGGCAAACCTTCGGCTTCGGCCGCCCGTGTAAACGCCCGCATATCCTCCCACCCCAGGCAGACCAGCCCGCCCACGGCATAGCCGCCCGCCAAGGCCGGCTGCAGGACATCGCGCAGGGTCGCGCGGGTCATTTGAACTTGGCCACCATGTCGAGGATGCCTGGAATGGTGTGCAACTGTTCGGCGTGGGTGGGTTGGAAGTTCTGCACCAAGGGGCGCTGTGATAGACCGCCGAGGATCGTGAAGTAATACATCTCATACCCCGGCATCACGACACAGGGGTGATAGCCCTTGTCGATGCACACGGTCGAGCCATCGACGATGTGATAGGCTTCGCCCACGCCATCATCCTCCTTTTGCAAAAGCTGCAGGCCCGAGCCGTAGTTTGGGCGGAAGCGGAAGTTGTAGGTCTCATCATGCCGGGTCTCATCGGGCAACTGGTCGGTGTCGTGCTTGTGGCTGGGGAACCCCGACCAGCCGCCTTGGCCGACGGTGTACAGCTCGCTCACCAGCAAGCGACCCACACGGTCGGCCTGCTTTTGCCCCAGGATGTGCTTGATTTTGCGATGGGTCTTCGTGTCGTCCGATCCGTATTGGACAACATCCAACTCGTCCGCGCGCACGGCAAATGGCTCCAGCACCTGATCGAATTTCGCCCCGGCGATGAAGACCTCGGCGGTTTCAGAACTGCAGGTGATGGTCGCGGTCTGGCCGGTCGGGACATAGACGCCTTCGGGATCCCCACACCAGACATCTGCGCCGCGCCCGCCGAGGTCGGCGGCGTGGAAGGTGTTGATCGTCACATCCACGGTGCCGGTGGCGGGAACGATGCAGGTTTCATAGCCGGGGACCGTGCTATCGAACCGCTCCCCGCGCTTTAGCTTGACGATGTTGAAGAAGTTCAGGGGAACACATTCGTTCTCCACGCCCACGATGGGTTGATTGTCGTTCTCGAAGGGCGGGATGTGCATGGGGCTTGGTCCTTATGCAGCCGTGGGTCCGGGATGGTCGGCAAGGAAAGCGGCAAGCCCTTCGTCATCGGGCATGGCCGGGGCGCAGCCGGGGCGGGCCACGACGATCGCCGCGCAGGCAGAGCCGCGCATGACGGCGTCTTTCAGATCGAGCCCTGCCGCGAGGCCGGACAGAAAACCCGCCATGAAGCTGTCGCCCGCGCCGGTGGGCTTCAGCGCGGTGACGGGATAGATGCCGGTTGCGATCTCATGGCCATCGGCAAAGGTGATCGCGCCTTTCTCGCCCATCTTATAGACGACGATGGCGGCCGAGGTTTCAGCCAGCGCGCGGGCTTTGGCGAGCCCTTCACCGGGTGTGCCTGCCATGAAATCGAACTCTTCATCATTGCCGACGATGATATCGCTCACCTCGGCGGCCCGGGACAGATGTTCTGACGCGACAGCTGGCGAGGGCCAGGAATAGGGGCGGTAGTCCACGTCGAAGATGATCGGCAGCCCGGCGGCGCGCGCGCGGTCGATGGCGTGAAAGCCCGCGGCGCGAGAGGGCTCGGCGGAAAACACGGTGCCGGTGGTGATGAACGCGCCGAAGCGCGAGAAGTCCACCTTGTCCACATCCTGCGGGGTGATCTGGAAATCCGCCGCGCCGTTGCGGTAGATCACCGATTGGTGGTCCTCCACGCGGCTCTCATACACAGCCAGCGACGTGCGGTATTCGCCGCCGATCCGGGCCACATGGCGGGTGTCGACGCCGTAGTGTTCCAGCTGCCGCAAACAGTACCACCCCACCGCATCATCCGAGACCGAGGTGATGAGCGCGGCGGTGCCCCCGAACTTGCACAGCCCCACCGCGATATTGGCCGACGATCCGCCCAACCCCACCTCGAACCGGGTGGCGTCCTGGGTGGCGGTGCCTGGCGGATCGGCGAAGAGATCCATGCCCGCACGTCCGAAGACGGCAAAGCTGTTCCTCGCCAGGGCGTCGCGCAGGGATGGCATCAGACGCCTTTCCGCTGGCGGGAGCGGGTGCTTTCCCAGTCCTCATGCGCTGCGCGGACGCGTTCGCTGGTTGAGACCTCGGGCGTGCCGACCTCCCACCAGGTGTGGCCTTCGGTCGTCCACCCCTCATAGGCGTCGACGTTCATCACGATCACGCTGGTCTTGTCGGCGGCCTTGGCGCGCTTGAACGCCTCGGCCAGCTCGGCGGGGTTATCGGCGAACTCGGCATTGGCGCCCATCGACGCGGCATGGGCCACGAAATCGACTGCAAAAGGTTCGGGAATGGTCGGCGCGTCGGCAAAGAGGTTGTTGAAGCTCTCGTTTCCGGTGTTGTTCTGCAGCTTGTTGATGACGGCGAAGCCACCGTTGTCGAGGACAAGAACAATCAGCTTTTTCTGTGTGAGAACTGAGGAATAGATGTCCGAGTTCATGAGCAGGTAGGACCCGTCGCCGGTGAAGACGATGGTGTCCTGGTCAGGCTCCAGCTCGCTTTGGGCAATCCGTGCGCCCCAGCCTCCGGCGATCTCGTACCCCATGCAGGAGAAGCCAAACTCCACATCCACCGTGCCGATATCGAGCGTGCGCCAGTTGGCGGTGACCTCTGCCGGCAATCCACCTGCCGCCGCAACCACGCGGTCGCGCGGGTCGCAGAGGTCGTTCACGACGCCGATGGCCTGGGCATAGGAGTTCGGGCGATTGCCGGGGCGGACGTTTTCGGCCACGTAGGCGTCCCACTTCTTGCGCTCGCCTTGTGCAAAGCCAGTCCATGTCGCGGGCGCCGTGTAGCCCTCCATCGCGGCCCCCAGCGCTTGAAGCCCGAGTTTGGCATCGCCGACCACTGGCAGGCTCAGGTGCTTGCCCGCATCATGGCGAGCGGCGTTGAGCGCGGCGAATTTGGCATCCATCGCAAAGGCTGTCCAGGACCCGGTGGTGAAGTCCTGTAGGCGGGTGCCCACGGCCAAAACCACATCCGCAGCCTCGGCCACCGCATTGGCGCTGTCTGACCCGGTGACGCCAATGGGGCCGGTGTTGAGCGGATGGGTGGCCAGCATGTTGGCCCGGCCCGCGATGGTCTCAACAACCGGGATCTGATGCGCCTCGGCAAAAGCGGTGAGGTCATCGACCGCGACGGAATACTGGACACCGCCGCCCGCGATGATGATCGGGCGTTCGGCGGATTTCAGGAGGGCGGCGGCATCCGCGATCTCAGCCGCATCGGGCCTCTGGCGGCGGATCCGGTGGACCCGGCGTTCGAAGAGTTCGGTTGGGTAGTCGTAGCTCCACCCCTGCACGTCTTGCGGCAGCGCGATGAAGGCCGGGCCGCAATCGGCGGGGTCGAGCATCGTGGCCAGTGCGGCGGGCAACGATTGGATGATCTGCGCGGGATGGGTGATGCGGTCCCAATACCGGCTGACCGCCTTGAACCCGTCATTCAGCCCCAGGGCGGGGTTCCCGTAATGCTCCAACTGCTGCAGCACCGGGTCGGGCAGGCGGGTCAGGAAGGCATCGCCGCAGAGCATCAGCATGGGCAACCGGTTGGCATGGGCCAGCGCGGCGGAGGTCATCAGGTTTGCGGTACCCGGGCCGGCAGAGGCCGTGCAGAACATGAACCGCCGCCGTAAGTGATACTTCGCGTAGGCTGCCGCCGCAAACCCCATCGCCTGTTCGTTTTGGCCGCGATAGAGGGGCAGGGCGTCGCGATGATCGTACAGCGCTTCGCCCAGGCAGGTGACGTTGCCATGGCCAAAGATGCCGAACCCGCCGCCGCAAACCCGCGTCTCGACCCCATCTATCTCGATGAACTGCGCGGCGAGATACCGAACGATGGCCTGGGCCGTGGTCAGTTTGATGGTCTCACCCGCCATGGCGGTGGCCCTCCCTCATCGCATGTCGCGGCATTGGCACGATTGATCCCCGATTACCCGTTGACCACGCTGCGGAATTGAAGATACTCAAATTGCAACCGGTTGCAAACACTTTCAGGCAGCGTTTCCATGCAGCGTATCGGGATCGGAATCATCGGCGGTGGCTACATGGGCAAGGCGCATGCTGCGGCCATGGCGGCGGTGGGGGCTGTGTTTGAAACAACGCTGCGGCCCACGCTTGAAATGGTGGCGGCGTCGACGGCTGAGAGTGCGGCACTTTATCGGGATGCGTTCGGGTTTCGTCGGTCGACGGATGACTGGCGCGACGTGGTGAATGCGCCCGAGGTGGACGCGATCATCATCGCCTCGCCGCAGGAAACCCATCGCGCGGTTGCCGAGGCAGCCTTTGCCCTTGGAAAACCGGTGTTCTGCGAGAAGCCGTTGGGCGCCTCGCTCGACGACGCCCGCGCCATGACGGCGGCAGCCGAGGCGAGCCGGTGTCCGAACATGATCGGCTTCAACTATATCCGCACGCCCGCCTCGCAATATGCCCGCCAGCTCATCGCGGAGGGTGCGATTGGCGACATCGTCTGGTTCCGGGGTGAGCATACAGAAGACTTCTATGCGGATCCCCAGGCCCCCGCCACGTGGCGCGCGCAGGGTGACGCGAACGGCACGATGGGCGACCTGGCCCCGCATATGGTTAACGGTGCGCTGGCACTCGCTGGACCGATCACGAGCGTGATGGCCGAGATCGAAACGGTGCACCCCACGCGCGGCGGCGCGCCGGTGACCAATGACGACCAGGCGCAAATCATGTGCCGCTTCGCGAGCGGTGCGCAGGGGCATCTGTTCTTCAGCCGGATCGCCCATGGCCGCAAAATGGGCTATGCCTATGAGATCACCGGCACCAGGGGCGCAATCCGCTTTGATCAAGAGGATCAGAATGCAATCTGGCTCTATCGAGCCGAAGGTGATGAGGCCAGCCGGGGTTTTGTGAAGATCCTCACGGGGCCCGCCCATCCCGACTATGCCGCGTTTTGCCAGGGGCCGGGGCACGGCACTGGCTATCAGGATCAGATCATCATCGAGGCGCGCGATTTTCTGACGGCCATCGAGACGGGTGAGGCGGTCTGGCCCACCTTCGCCGATGGCCTCGCCGTGGCCGAAGTCATCGCCGCCGCCCGCGCATCCCATGCCAGCCGGGGCTGGCAAGACATCGCATCGGAGCAGGAGCCAACATGACCATCAAGATCGGAAACGCCCCCTGTTCCTGGGGGGTGGAGTTTGCGGGCGACCCCCGCAATCCGGACTGGCGCGACGTGCTGCGCGAAAACGCTGAGGCTGGCTATACCGGCATCGAGCTGGGTCCGGTGGGCTTCATGCCAGAGGACCCGCCGCAGGTCGCGGACGCGCTGGCGGAGTTCGGGCAGGAGCTGATTGGTGGTGTGGTCTTTCGGCCTTTCCACGACCCAGATCAATGGGACGATGTGCTGGACGGATCGACCCGTACCTGCAAGGCTTTGGTCGCCCATGGGGCGCAGCACCTTGTGTTAATCGACTCGATCTCGCCCCGCCGCGCGCCGACCGCCGGTCGGGCCGATGCGGCTGAGCAGATGGATACTGCCGAATGGGCCGCCTATCGCGATCGCATCGCCACTGTCGCCCGAATAGGTGCGGAGGAATACGGGCTGACGGTGGGCATCCACGCCCATGCCGCCGGGTTCATGGATTTCGAGCCAGAGCTTGAGCGGCTCTTGGACGAGGTCGATGAGGCCATCCTCAAGATCTGTTTCGACACCGGCCACCATTCCTATGCAGGCTTCGATCCCGTAACCTTCATGGAACGCCATATGGATCGCATAAGCTATATGCATTTCAAAGATATAGATCCGGATGTGAAAGCTGATGTGATCGCTAAAGGCACCGGGTTCTACGACGCCTGCGGGCAGGGAATCTTCTGCAACCTCGGCGACGGCGATGTCGACTTCCCACGCGTGCGGCAGATCCTGCTGGAGAGCGGGTTCAACGGCTGGTGTACGGTGGAGCAGGATTGCGACCCAACGCTGCCAGACACCGATCCCCTGGGGGATGCCAAGATCAACCGGGGCTACCTTGCCTCCATCGGGTTCTGAGGAGAACGCGTATGAGCACCAAACTCAACTGGGGCATGGTCGGCGGTGGCGAAGGCAGCCAGATCGGTCCCGCGCATCGGCTGGGCGCACAGGCGGACGGACATTTTGCCTTTGTTGCCGGGGCCTTGGATGTCGATGCTGAGAAAGGTCGGGCTTATGCGCAATCGCTCGGCGTGGCCACGGATCGGGCCTATGCACACTGGCGGGAGATGCTGGAGGGTGAGGGGGCGCGCGCGGATCGGATCGACCTTGTGACCGTCGCTACCCCCAATGCCACGCATTTCGAGATCACGAAGGCGTTTCTTGAGGCAGGGTTTAATGTGCTTTGCGAAAAGCCGATGACGATGACGGTGGAGGAAGGGGAAGAGATCGTCCGGGTGGCCGAGGCCTCGGGCAAGATCTGCGCCGTTAACTATTGCTACAGCGCGTATCCCATGGTGCGTCACATGCGGTCACTGGTCACCAACGGCACGTTGGGCAAGATCCGCCTCGTCGTTGCGAGTTTCAGCCATGGCCACCACGCGGATGCCCGCGATCAGGACAATCCGCGCGTGCGCTGGCGCTATGACCCTGCGCAGGCCGGTGTCTCGGGCCAGATGGCCGATTGCGGGATCCATGCGCTACATTTGGCGAGCTTTATCCTGAATGACGAAGTCTCGACCCTGTCCGCCGACTTCGCGTCCTGCGTGCCGGGGCGCGAGTTGGAAGATGACGCGATGGTCAACTTTCGAACCGAGGGTGGCACGGTGGGCCGGCTTTGGACGTCGACCATCGCGATCGGGCGGCAGCATGGGTTGGATATCCAGATCTATGGCGAAAACGGCGGCATGCGATGGGCGCAGGAACAGCCCAATCAGGTTTACTATCAACATCTTGGCGGGCGTACTGAAATCTTGGAAAAGGGTGATGCGGCCCTGTCCGAAGATGCCGCCCGCCTGTCACGCGTGGTGATCGGATCGCCCGAGGGCTTTCCGCTGGCGGTTGCCAATATCTACGTCGATCTGGCCGAAGCGATTGCGGCTCAGAAAGCCGGTCGTGCGGTCAACCCGGCGGCCTTGCACTATCCCAAGGCGGTAGATGGGCTGCGCTCGATGGCGGCGGTGCATTCGGCTGTGGCCTCGGCCAAGGCCGATGGGGCTTGGATGGATGCCCGCCCGCCGATGCTACGATAGCGGACGCAAACTGCCGCGTTCCATGATCTCGCACGGGAAAAGGCGCGCTTCGGGATAGCGTCCGGGCTCTTCTAACATGGCCGTGACCAGCTCGATCGAGCTGTCGATGATTTGCGGGGCGGGCTGGCGGATTGTGGTGAGGTCGATATTCTCCCAACGCGCCATTTCCATGTCGTTGAGCCCGATCAGGCCAATGTCCTCAGGCACACGCAGGCCGGCGGAGCGGATCGCGCTTTGTGCGCCGATGGCCACCACATCGTCACCGCAGAAATAGGCCTCGGCCGGGTCGGTCATCAAAAGCTTGGTCATCTCCACCCGGCCCGCATCGAAGGAGTAGGTGCGGGCAAAGCTGTGGGATACCACCACCACGGGGTCCGCAGAGGCGACCTGCATGAAGCCGGCAAAACGGTCTTGCGTTGACGTCGCTGATTCCGGGCCGCCGAGGAATGCGATGCGCCGGTAGCCGCGGTCGATCAACGTGCGCGCCGCCATGCGTCCGCATTCCACGTTGTCGATGCCCACCACATGCACACGCGGCGAACTCGCGAACCGGCCAAAGGAGTGGACGACTGGGACGCGCGCATCGCGGAAGGCACGGGCAAATTCAGGCGACAGGGTGGAAGAGGCGACGATGACCCCATCGACCGAATATTGGCGGAGCATGCGGACGGAATTGGCGGGATCGGTTTCCCCGGACAGGTTAACCAGTAGGGGCCGCAGACCGCGGTCTTGGAGGCCACGGGTGAAGAGATCAAAGACCTCCAAAAAGAATGGGTTATGGAAGTTGTCGGCGACCAGCCCGATCAGTTTCGTCCGGCCCGTGGTCAGGCTCGAGGCAAGGGCGTTGGGGTGATAGCCCAGGGCATCCGCCGCCTTTTCCACTTTGCGGCGCGTCTTTTCGCTGACCGACGCGCCTTCGGTGAACGTGCGCGAGACGGCGGATCGCGATACGCCGGCGAGTTCTGCCACGTCTTTTAGGGTAATCGACATGGGGGCAGGATACGTGGGGCGCCCGCAATCTGACAAGAGTTATTGCAACCGGTTGCAAAAAACGACGATGTGTGTTTCCCTTACGTCCAGAGGGCAGGTCCTGGCGGCCTGTGCATCTGCAAAAAATGACTCTGGGAGGATCATATGAAGTCAATTCTTGCATCCGTTGCGATTGCGGCAAGTGTCGTGACCGTGCCTGTGGCCGCGCAGGCCGATGGCCATGAATCGCTGAGCTATGTGCTCGTCAGCCACGCCCCCGACAGTGATACGTGGTGGAACACCATCAAGAACGGCATCGCTCTGGCCGGCGAACAGGTTGGCGTTGAGGTGGAGTATCGCAATCCGCCCACCGGCGACATTGCCGACATGGCCCGGATCATCGAACAGGCCGCCGCGGCATCACCTGACGGGATTATCACCACGCTCGCCGATTTCGATGTGCTGAAGGGCCCGATCATGAACGCAGTCGATCAGGGCATCGACGTGATCATCATGAACACCGGCACGCCTGAACAGGCGCGCGAAGTGGGTGCGCTGATGTATGTGGGCCAGCCCGAGTACGATGCGGGGTTCGCCGCGGGTCTGCGTGCCAAGTCCGAAGGCGTTACCAAGTTCCTCTGCGTGAACCATGCGATCCAGCAGCCCACCGTGGGCGAGCGTTGCCGTGGTTATGCTGATGGCCTGGGCATCGAATTGGGCGACGCGATGATGGACAGCGGGACTGACCCGTCGGAAATCAAGAACAAGGTCATGGCCTATCTCTCGGCCAATGAAGATGTCGACGGCATCCTCACCCTGGGTCCTGTCTCGGCCGACCCGACCATTGCCGCCGTCAACGAAATGGGCATCGCCGGTGACATCCACTTCGGCACCTTCGACCTGGGCGAGGAAATCGTCAAAGGCATCAAGGACGGCACCATCAACTGGGGCATCGACCAGCAGCCCTTCCTGCAGGCCTACCTGCCGGTGGTCGTTCTGGCCAACTGGGATCGCTACGGCGTTTTGCCGGGCAACAACATCAACTCGGGCCCCGGCTTCGTGACTGCCGATGGGCTTGAGAAGGTGGAAGCCTTCGCGGGTGAATTCCGCTAGGACAGCCTGACGGGCGCCGCTTCACCGCGGCGCCCGCTTTCTTTTCAGACATAAGACCTTCGGAGGACCCGACATGGCTGATCTGGCCGCAAGCGGGGACGAACGGGTCAAAGCCATCCCGGCCTGGCGCCGGGCCCTGATCCGCCCGGAACTGGGCGGCATGTGCGGCACCGTCATCGTCTTCGTGTTTTTTCTGCTTTTCGCTTTTGACAGCGGCATGTTTGCGCCGCAGGGCATCATGAATTGGACGATCGTGTCCGCGCAATTCATGATCATCGCGGTGGGCGCCTGCCTTCTGATGATCGCGGGCGAGTTCGACCTGTCTGTCGGTTCGATGATCGGCTTTGCTGGCATGATGATTGCGGTCTTCGGCGTGGTCCTTGGCTGGCCAATGTGGATGGCGATCCTAATCACATTCGCCATGTGCATCGCCATCGGGGCGTTGAACGGCTGGATCGTGATCCGCACCGGATTGCCCAGCTTTATCGTGACGCTCGCGTTCCTCTTCATCCTGCGGGGTTTCACCATCTTCATCCCGCAAACGGTCGAGAGCAAAACGATCATCGGCGGCATCCGGGATGCGGCGGAGGGTGATTGGCTCGCGCCGATCTTCGGCGGCAAGATCGGGCAGGGGGTGTTCCAATGGATGGGCGACGCTGGCCTGATAGACACCTTCACCCGTGGCAACCGCGCCGGTCAGCCGGTGATCGACGGTCTGCCGATGCTGGTGGTCTGGGCGATCCTTCTGATCATCTTCGGCCATATCCTTTTAACCCGCACACGCTTCGGCAACTGGATCTTCGCAGCTGGCGGCGATGCCGAGGCTGCGCGCAATTCGGGCGTGCCGGTGAACCGGGTGAAGATCCTGATGTTCATGTTCACCGCCTTCTGCGCCACGGTCTTTGCCACCTGTCAGGTGATGGAGTTCGGGTCGGCCGGGGCCGACCGGGGCCTTTTGAAAGAGTTCGAGGCGATCATCGCTGTGGTCATCGGGGGGGCATTGCTCACCGGCGGCTACGGTTCTGTTATCGGCGCAGCACTCGGCGCGCTCATCTTCGGCGTTGTCCAACAGGGCCTGTTCTTCGCTGGCGTTGAATCGAGCCTCTTCCGCGTGTTCTTGGGCCTCATCCTTCTGGGTGCGGTGGTGCTCAACACCTACATCCGCCGCATGATCACGGGGGAGAGGTGACATGAACGCACGTAGCGAGCACGCTCCGATCATCCAGATGAAGAACATCGAAAAGCATTTCGGCAGCGTCATCGCGTTGGCCGGGGTGTCGATTGATGTCTACCCCGGCGAATGCCATTGCCTGCTGGGTGACAACGGCGCGGGCAAGTCGACCTTCATCAAAACGATGTCGGGGGTTCACAAGCCCACGAGCGGCGAGATCATCTTTGACGGCAAGCCGATGAACTTCAACGATCCTCGCGACGCGATGGAGGCGGGGATTGCAACGGTGCATCAGCATCTCGCGATGATCCCGCTGATGTCGGTCAGCCGCAACTTCTTCATGGGCAACGAGCCGGTGAAGAAGATCGCAGGGATCAGCTTCTTCGACCATGATTTCGCCAACCGCGTGACGATGGAGCAGATGCGCTCCATGGGCATCAACCTACGCGGACCGGATCAGGCCGTGGGCACCTTGTCGGGCGGGGAACGCCAGACGGTGGCGATCAGCCGGGCCGTCTATTTCGGGGCAAAAGTCCTGATCCTGGATGAACCGACCTCCGCCCTTGGTGTGCGTCAGACCTCGAACGTGCTGGCCACTATCGACAAGGTGCGCAAGCAGGGCGTGGCGGTCGTCTTCATCACGCATAACGTTCGCCATGCTCTGGCAGTGGGCGACCGGTTCACGGTGTTGAACCGGGGCCAGACGCTAGGCACCGCGCAGCGCGGGCAGATCACGCCGGACGAACTGCAGGACATGATGGCGGGGGGGCAGGAGCTGGCCACGCTCGAAGGTTCGCTCGGCGGGACGGTCTAGGGCCCCATGGGCGACGATGCAGAGCCGCCGCGGCCAGAGCGCCCCTCTGGCCGCAAGCGCCACCCCGCGCTCGACATCCGCATCCCGTTCTTTCTGCCCCTCTGGCGGCGGGTTGTGACGGTTGGGTTTCTCGGCGGTTGGACCGTGATCGAGTTCGTCAACGGCAACCCGTTTTGGGGCCTTTTGACCGGAGGTTTGGGGGCATACGCGGCGTATGAGTTCTTCGTGACCTTTGATGCCGATGACTTTGGGCGGCGCGACGGGGAGTAGCCAGGGGTGAGCGACCAAGCCTATTTCTCGGAAGCGGACTGCGACATCGATGCGTTCCGCGCGCTGGTGGGCCGCACACTCGATACGGGCAACGTCCCGCTCGCAGCCACCATAGAGAAGGGCATTCCGGTCTATGACGGTGCCGCAACTGCCGCGTTACTAGAGGATCCGCCCCGCCGCCGGTCGGCTTTGGCCGAATGGGGTTGTGTGCTGGGCAAAGGCCCCGGCGTCCTCGCCATCTCCGGTGCGTATCGCGACACCAAGGTTTTGGACGAAGCGACCGCGATCTACCTCGCCATCATCGCGCAGGAGAAAGAGCAGGGTGCAGCGCAGGCCGATCACTTTGCCACAGCCGGTGCCAATGACCGCGTGTGGAACGCGCTGCAAAAGCTTTGTGACCGCGCGCCTGACGTCTTTGCGCGCTATCTCGGCAACCCGATCCTCGCCGCCGTGTCTGAGGCCTGGCTTGGGCCCGGCTATCAGATGACCGCGCAGATCAACCTGGTGCGCCCGGGCGGCAAGGCGCAGGAGGCGCACCGTGACTACCACCTGGGGTTTCAGACAGCCGAGGCGGCGGCGCAATACCCGGCGCATGTGCATGACCTGTCGCCGGTGATGACGCTGCAGGGCGCGATTGCGCATTGCGACATGCCGGTGGAGAGCGGGCCAACCAAGCTTTTGCCGTACTCCCAGCTCTATCGGCCTGGCTACCTGGCCTACCGGCTGGAGCCGTTCCGCGCGTTCTTTGAGACGGCCTATGTCCAACTGCCCCTGAAAAAGGGCGACCTGCTTTTTTTCAATCCGGCCCTGTTCCATGCTGCGGGTGACAATGTGAGCACTGACATCCAACGCCTCGCGAACTTGGTGCAGGTCTCATCGCCGCTGGGCCGCGCTATGGAAAGCATCGACCGTCTGGGCATGTGCCGCCAACTCTACCCGGTCTTGCGGGCGGCGCAAGCCGAGCGCACGCTTTCGGCTGCGGAGATTGCGGCGGCGATTGCGTCGGCGGCGGAAGGCTATTCCTTCCCCACCAACCTTGAGCGGGATCCGCCTATCGGGGGGCTTGCGCCGGAAACGCAAGCGGCATTGATGCATCGGGCGCTGGAGACCGATATGGACGAGGGTGAGTTTGCCCAAGCGCTGGCCGCACAGGCGGATCGGCGGCGCGCGTGAAGGAGGATGCTTGATGACAAACCTGCTGCGCCGCCCCAAAGGACCCACTGGCCGGGTCCACAATATCACCGCTGAGAGCGCGGGATGGGGTTACGTGGGGTTCGACCTGTATCGCATGGACGCCGCGCAGTCCGCCGCGGACCAGTTCGACGACCGTGAAGCGATCCTGGTTCTGGTGGAGGGCCTCGCGGAGATCAAAGTCGACGGGGCCGAGTTGGGCACTAGGGGGGACCGGCTCAGTGTGTTCGACAAACGTCCGCCGCATTGCCTCTACGTCCCCCCGAAAGCCGCGTGGCAAGTGACTGCCACGACCACCTGCACGCTCGCGGCCTGCACCGCCCCCAGCCCCGGCGGCCGTCCCGTCACACGCCTCGGGCCGGACGGCATCACCCTCACCGAACGCGGCACCGGCACCAACACACGCTACATCCACAACATCGCGATGGAGGATCGCGATGTCGCCGACGGTCTTCTCGTGACCGAGGTCTACACCCCGTCGGGCCACTGGTCCTCTTACCCGCCGCACCGGCATGACGAGGACGACTTTCCGAACATGACCTACCTGGAAGAGACCTATTACCACCGCCTCAACCCGGCCCAAGGCTTCGGCATCCAGCGGGTCTTTACCGAAGATGGCAGCCTGGATGAGACGATGTCTGTCGCAGACCACGACGTGGTCCTGGTCCCTAAAGGCCACCACCCCTGCGCCGCGCCCTATGGCTATGAGATGTACTATCTCAATGTCATGGCCGGCCCGCGTCGTAACTGGCGCTTCCGGAACCACCCCGATCATGATTGGATCGCCGTCCGCGATCAGGGCTAAGCGACACGGCGACCATGACGTTTTCAGATGTTCTCGCAGGGCTGGAGCCCGTGGTCTTTGCCGTGCTTCTGGCCAGCAGTTTTCTTGGCTCGTTCATGACCGTGGCCCTTGGCATCGGCGGCGGGGCCCTTCTTTTGGCGATCATGGCGACGTTCCTGCCGCCTGGGGCCCTGATCCCGGTCCACGGGGTGATCCAACTGGGATCAAACGTCTTCCGCGCGGCCGTGATGATCGGGCACATGCACTGGCCCCCTTTGCTGGCCTTTGCATTTGGCTCCGTCGGCGGCGCGGTGGCGGGGGGCGCGCTGGTCGTGAACCTGCCGCCGGGGCTTGTGCTGATCGGCATCGGGCTCTTTGTGATCTGGAGCGTGTTGCTGCGCCCGCCCGCCTGGCTTGCCCAAATCCCGCTCGTCAACGGGGCGATCTCAAGCTTTCTGACGATGTTTTTCGGCGCCACGGGCGTCTTCGTGGCGAACTTCGTCAAGGCGCTGGGGCTGCCGCGACAGGGCCATGTGGCCACGCATGCGGTGTTCATGACCGTGCAACACGGGCTGAAGATCTTGGTGTTCGGCCTTCTGGGCTTTGCCTATGGCCCCTGGATCGGGTTCATGCTTGCGATGATTGCCGCGGGTTTTCTGGGAACGCTTGCGGGGCGCAGTGTCCTGAACCGGATGTCGGATCACGGCTTCAAACGCGCCTTGGACATCGTTCTAATCCTGATTGCCTTGCGCCTGATCTGGCAGGGCATCGACGCCTTGGGTGTGCTGCAATAGCCACGTTGCCGTCGCAAAGCCCCGATCGTCCCATTTTGCACCCATTTTCCCGGTAAATCTGGCCCTCAACAGGCAGGCCGGAGCAACCGTTGGTTATTCCCTTTCACGTGACAGAGATGCTGCGCCGCGTAATGGCGCGGTACGATGCGGATAAGACGCCACGGCAGATGGCGCCGAACGACGATGCGTTCGATACGCTGCGCCCGACGCGCAAGATCACGGACCGCACGATAGCCAGCTACTGGGCGCGGCTTCGGGGCCTCTCGTCACAAGCGGCACAGGACCAGATCGCCGATCCGGCTACCGTTGCGGCGGGCGAGGCCTATAGCGCGAACATCGAAAACTTCATCGGGACGGTGAAGGTGCCTGTGGGCGTCATCGGGCCATTGCGCCTCACGGGCATGAACGCGAACGGCGATTTCCATGTGCCCTTGGCCACGACGGAGGCGGCCCTCGTCGCCTCCTACGCGCGTGGGGCCTATGCCGCCACAAAGGCGGGCGGGATCAGTACGGCGGTGCTGTACGAGGGCGTGATCCGCACCCCGGCTTTTGTCTTTGCGAACTTGCTGACGGCGGGGCAGTTCATCGAATGGGTGGTGCGCAACGTCGACATGTTGCAAGCCGCGGCTGAGGCCACGACGCGGCACGGCAAGCTTGTCTCGCTCGAACCCTTCATCGACAACAACGTGGCCTTCCTGATCTGCCGCTACACCACCGGCGATGCGGCGGGTCAGAACATGGTGACCATCGCGACCGAGGCGCTGTGCCACAAGATCGCGGAGACCTGTTCGATCCCGATCGACGCCTGGTATATCGAGGGGAATTTCTCGGGCGACAAGAAAGCCTCTGCCCTGGGTATGGTCACGGGTCGGGGCCGCAAGGTCAGTGCGTCCGTCACCTTGCCTGCGGGCATCGTGGAAACCGTACTTGGGACAACCGTTCAGGACATGCTCGACTACGGGCGGGTCGCCAATCTGGGCTCGCTCCTGTCCGGCCAGCTTGGCGCACAGGCGCATTATGCCAACGGCCTTGCCGCCTTCTACATCGCTACCGGTCAGGACGCGGCCTGCGTGGCCGAAAGTGCGATGGGCGTGACCCGGATGGAGCCGCGTGGCGATGATCTTTATTGCTCTGTGACGATGCCCAACATCCTGGTCGGCTCAGTGGGCGGCGGTACGGGCCTGCCCAGCCAAAGCGCAGCGCTTGAGATCCTAGGGCTGAAAGGTGCGGGGCAGGGGGCGGCACTGGCCGAGGTGGCAGCCGCCACCTGTTTGTGCGGTGAGATTTCGATTGTCGCGGCAATCGCTGCGGGCGAGTTCACCCGCGCCCATGCCCGGCTGGCGCGCGACCGATGACCCTGGCGTCGCGACTGTGGATCTACCAGGCCGAACGGTTTCCCCTGAAGAAAACCGTCCCGCTGCTGGCAGTGTTCTCGGCCGCGAGCATTTGTGTCTCAGCGGCTTTGGCGGACCGTCCCATCCCCGGATGGGGGGCGTTTGCGGCAGGGTTCATCGTGGCGCTGGCGATCTTTTTCCAGATGCGGGTCTGCGATGAATGGAAAGACGCCGAAGACGACCGCCGCTATCGCCCAGATCGCCCGATCCCGCGGGGGCTTGTCAGCGGTCGCCTGATCCTGTCGCTGGGGGCTGCGACCGTTCCCATCGCCGCGCTTGCCGCCTGGCTCTGGCATCCGCCTGTCTTGTGGCTGCTGGCCCTCGTCTGGGTCTGGCTGGCCGCCATGACCGCCGAGTTTGGCGTGCCGGAATGGCTCAAGGCGCGGCCCTTTCTTTATCTTGTCAGCCACATGGCCATCATGCCGTTGATCGACCTCGTACTCACAGCGATAGAGTGGTTGCCGGCGGGCGGTGCGTCCAATGGGCTGTGGGTGTTTCTGGCGTTGAGCTTCGTCAACGGCTGCATCCTTGAGATTGGCCGCAAGCTTTGGGCGCCCGAGGCCGAGATCGCAGGTGTCGACACCTACTCTCGCCTGTGGGGGCCGTCGCAGGCCGCACTGATCTGGATCGGTTGCGTGGCCCTGGCCGCGGCTTTGCTCACAGTGCTGGGGTATGCGACCGGCACAGGTCCGGCCACGCTCGCTCTAGCTCTTTTGGGACTGGGCGTGTGCGTGGCCGCAGCACTTTCCTACAGGCGCGCGCCGACCCCCAAAGCGCAGGACCGCATGGACACGGTTTCGGGCCTTTGGGTCTTCTTCTGCTATGCCGTCGCAGGCTTCCTGCCGCTTTTGATTAAAGGCGCGGCGTGACGTACTTGCGCACACCCCTCGAGGCTACAGACCCCGCCGTCGTCGGCGGCAAGGCCGCCTCCTTGGCCGCGCTTGCCGCAAAGGGTTTCAACCCCCCGGCCTTCTTCGCCATCCTGCCCACCGCCTTCAGCCCCGGAAAATCCGGGCCCGTCGCGGCCAAGGGCCTCGCAACGGCCGTGCGCGAAGCCCTTGAGGCGCTTGGCCCCGGGCCTTACGCCGTTCGCAGTTCGGGCTTTGGCGAAGACGGGGCCGAGCACAGCCATGCCGGACAGTTCGAGACCGAGTTGAACGTGACGTCAGACAAGGTGTTGGCCGCCGCCAAACGGGTCTGGCTATCGGGCTTCTCCGACACCGTCGCCACCTATCGCGACAAGACGGGCCTCGGTGGCCCAGCCGCGCCCGCAATTGTTGTCCAGCAGATGATCGACGCCCGCGCCGCCGGGGTGGCATTTTCCGCCGATCCCGTCTCAGGCCAGCGCGACCGCGCTGTGATCTCTGCGATTGCGGGCCTGGGCGAGGCCTTGGTGTCGGGCGAGGCCGACGGGGAAGACTGGACCGTCGCACAAGACGGCACCTTGATCGACGCACCAGACACCGCAACCGTCCTGAGCGAGAGCGAAGCGGCAGAGATCGCAGCCCTCGCACACCGGGCAGAGACGGCCTTCGGCAGCCCTCAGGACATCGAGTGGGCCATTGACGCAACCGGCCTCCACATCCTCCAGGCCCGCCCGATTACCAGCGCCCTGAAAGACCCCGCCCAACCTGATGAAACACTAACGATCTTCGACAACTCCAACATCGTCGAAAGCTATCCTGGCCTCGTCAGCCCGCTGACCTATTCCTTCGCCGTCCACGTCTACGCCCGCGTCTACCGCGCCTTCGTCCGTCTGCTTGGCGTGCGCGAGGCCGAGATTGCGCGGAATGCGGCGGTGTTCGACAACATGCTGGGGCGCGTCGATGGGCGGGTCTATTACAACCTCGTCAACTGGTATCGGGCACTGGCGATGCTGCCCGGTTTCGCGCTGAACCGCGATCACATGGAAACGATGATGGGCGTGTCTGAGCCTATGCCGCGCGAGATCACCGATGGCATCGGCCCGGCCCCGGCCACGGGTTTCGCGCGTCTGTCCGAATATGCCCGCATTGCCTCTGTCGCCGCGGGGCTGCTCTGGCAAGCCATCCGGCTGCCCCGCACCGGCGCAGGCTTCTATGACCGGCTGAACGATGCGCTCGACAGCGATCTCGATCTGACGCAAGCCAATGCCAGCGCCCTCGCCGCCGAATACCGGACGATCGAAAGCACCCTGCTGGATCGCTGGGATGCGCCTTTGGTGAATGATTTCCTGTGCATGATGGCCTTCGGGGCGTCCCGCAAGCTGATGGAGCGATGGTTGGGCGAGGCTGGGCTGCAACTCCACAACGATGTGATGATCGGGCAGGGTGATATCGTGTCGGCTGAACCTGCACAGCGGATTGCCGAGATGGGACGGCTGGCGCGCGGCCATGCGGCTGTTGAGGCGTTGGCGCAGGGAAGGGGTAAGGCCGTCCAGGATGTGCCAGGATTACCAGAGGCCGTGGCAGACTACCTCGCCAAATTCGGCGACCGGTGTACGGAAGAATTGAAACTCGAAAGCATCCCCCTCAGCGACGATCCCGCGCCCCTTCTGATGGCCATTGCGGCCAGCGCAGGCCGCACGGATGCGCCCCGACACGAGGTGCGCGACCCCGATTGGACCGCGCTTTTCCCCAGAAACCCCCTCAAACGCTGGATCGCCCGCGCGGTGATCGGCTGGACAAAGGCCCGCGTGCGCGATCGTGAAAACCTGCGCTTTGAACGCACGCGGGTGTTCGGCCATGCACGGCGCGTGTTCCTCGCCATGGGGCGTGAGTTTGCGGCGCGCGGGTTGATCGAGGCCCCGCGCGATATCTTCTATCTCACCAAGGAAGAGGTTTTGGGCGCGATCGAAGGCTTTGGCGTCTCGCCCGACCTTAAGGCCCTCGTTGCGCTGCGATCCGCCGAAGACGCCCGCTCCGCCAAGCGCCCCGATCCACCCGAACGCATCGAGGTTCGCGGCCCCGCGATTGCACCGCGCTGGTCGGACGTGGACGCAGAGAGTGATAGCGATCTCGTGAAGACCGGCACCGGATGTTCGGCGGGTCGGGTGCAGGCCCGCGCCCGCGTGATCCGCGACCCCCGCACGCAAGCGCTCGAGCCCGGCGATATCCTCGTCGCGAGGCACACCGACCCCGGCTGGATCGCGGTCTTTTCAAACGCCGCCGCGATCGTTGTCGAACGCGGCTCGCTCCTGTCGCATTCCGCGATTGTGGCACGCGAGTTGGGCATTCCCTGCGTGGTCGGCCTGAAAGGCGCGACAAGCTGGGTGCAGGATGGCGAGGTGCTGTCGGTGGATGGTGCCACAGGCGTGGTGGAGCGGATCCATGACCCAGAGTGAGATCGCCACCAAAGCCGCCTTCGATCACATCCGCTATGCCCAGCTTTGGGAGGACGCCGATGTCCTGACCCAAGGTTTGGGCGATGTGCGGGGCCAGACGCTGGTGTCGATCTGTTCTGCCGGCGACAATGCGCTCGCCATGCTCACGCTCGACCCGGCCAAGGTGGTGGTCGTCGATCTGTCGCCTGCGCAGATCGCCTGCCTGCGCCTGCGCATCGGGGCTTACCGCGCCCTCGATCACGGCACTTTTCTGGAACTCACCGGCTCCCGCCCCAGCGAACGGCGGCCCGAGCTGTTGGCCCGCGCGCTGGCGGAGACCGATGAAGAAACGCGGGCGTTCTGGGAAGCGCTTGAAGCCGACGTGGTGACCTACGGCATCGGCGGCGTTGGCAAGTTTGAGCGCTACTTTCGGATCTTCCGAACCTGGCTTCTCCCCCTTGTTCACAGCCGACGCACGATCGATGCGATATTTGAGCCGTGTGATCCCGAGGCCCGCAAACGCTTCTTTGAAAATGACTTCAACACAACGCAGTGGAAGCTGCTTCTCAACATCTTCTTCTCGCGTTTCGTGATGGGCCGCATGGGGCGCGACAAGGCGTTTTTCGATCATGTGGACGGCAGCCCAGCCCAGCATGTGGCCAGCCGCCTGCACCACGCCGCCGTCGACACAGATCCCAGCCAGAACCCCTACCTGCACTGGATCCTCACCGGCACGCACGGGGCGGCGTTGCCCATGGCCTGGCGGGCGGAACACTATGAGACAATCAGAAACCGCCTCGACAGGTTGGACATCCGCCTGGGGTCCCTTGAGGCCTTCGTATCGACGGGGGAGAGGGCGGCGGGCTTCAACCTGTCGGATATCTTCGAATACATGTCGCCCGATGTGTTTGAAGAGGTCTATGGCACGATCCTGAACGCGGCGCAGCCAGGGGCACGGCTGGTCTATTGGAACATGATGGCCCCGCGCCGGGTGCCTGAGCGGTTTGCATCTTCCATCAGAACGCTGGTGAGTTTGGAAGACGAACTGAAAGCCCGCGACATGGCGTTCTTTTATTCCGATTTCGTGGTGGAAGAGGTGCTGGAATGACCGCCTTGCCGCAAATCGGCATCGCGCTGGCCTCGGTCGCCGTGATGATCGCGGCAATGGCCGGTGTGCGCACGCTCGCGTCCTCCTACGGCCTTGCTGCAGAGGTGCAGCGCAAGCTTGTCCATGTCGGCACCGGGCTTTATGCCATTGTACTGCCTTGGCTTTTTGCCGATGACTGGCCTGTCTACGTGCTGCTGGCGCTGACGCTCGGTGTCATGGCGGTCCTGCGCCTGCCCGCCATGGCGCGCGGTCTGGGGGCCACGCTCCACGGGGTCGAGCGGCGATCTTACGGCGATTTCCTGTTCACCCTTGCGGTCGGGCTGTGTTTCTTCCTGTCCGATGGATTAGCGATCTTCTACGTCCTGCCCATCGCCGTCCTCACCCTGGCCGACGCCGCCGCAGCGCTCGCCGGGACGGCCTACGGCACGCGGCGCTACCCGGTGGAGGCGGGGCACAAAAGCGTCGAGGGATCGGTGGTTTTCTTCACCGTTACCCTGCTGATTGCGATCATCGCCTTGATGTTTCTCACCGATCTGGCCCATGCCAACATTCTGACGCTGGCCGTCATGGTCGCAGGCTTCGGCACATTGGTGGAGGCGCAAAGCTGGCGGGGCTTTGACAACCTCTTCTTGCCCCTTGGCCTTTTGGTCTTCCTATCGGTTCACCTAACGAGCAGCATATTCGAGCTCGCGGGCCTCGCCGTTTTGTTCTCACTGGCGATCCTGGGCTTTCTCGCCATCGGGCCGCGCCTGGGCCTGACCACACATGCCAGCCGTGTGCATGTGGTTGCGATGTTTCTGATCCTTGCGGTCACAGATGTGCAAAACGCGCTCATGCCTGCGCTGGTCCTGCTGGCACATGCCTGGGCCGGCTTGCAGCAGCCCTCGGGCGACCCCTACGGCGATCTCGACATCGTGGCCGCGCTGGGTCTTGTGAGCTTTGGCTGGCTGGCCCTTGGCAACGCGCTGGGCTGGAACGCGGTGGGGTTCTATGGGTTGAGCGCGATGGGCCTGACCATGGGCCTGGTCTCCATCGCACTTGGTCCCCGCATCCTGTGGATCCTCGCGGTGGCAGTGGTCCTCTTTGCCCTGCGATACGGTGTTGTGCGCATGACCCCGGCGGAGGCGACCTGGGCCGAGCCACTCTGGCCCCTGGCCATTGCCTGCCTCGCGCTGCCAGTGCTGGCGACACGTTTGTTCCCGGCCGCGTTCACCTCCGACCGGGTGCTCAAGCTCACGGTCGTGGCTCTGCTACTGCCCACTGCCTACTACGCCATCGCCGTGGCCGGGGGCACATGGGCCCCGATGACCGGAGTGCAGTCATGACCATCCACCGCCTCAAGTGCGATGGCGCCAAACTCACCGTCTATCTCGATGGGCCAGAGTGGGACGGTGCCGCCACCGCCGCGATTGGAGAGTTCTCCTGCAAGGAGGCCGAGGCCGGGTCCGCCCTACTGGCCCAAGCTCTGAACCTCGTGCGGGACGCAGGGCGCACCCGTGTGATCGGCCCGATGGCGGGCGACACCTGGCACAGCTACCGCTTTGTGAGCGATAGCGACGGCAGCCCGCCATTCCTGCTGGAGCCCACCAACAAACCCCATGAGCCGGGCGTCTTTCACGCGGCAGGCTTTCACCCGATCAGCCGGTATTTCTCCGCGCGCGTCTCCCTCGATGGCCCGGTCACACCAGACGCCCCAACAAGCTCCAATTTGACGGTCACACCCTGGGATGGCACCGATCCCGACACCCTGTTTCGCCAGGTCTACGCGCTGTCCGTCGACGCATTCTCGAACAACGCCTTCTACAAACCCATCACGGAAGATGCGTTTTTGGAGATGTACCGCCCCGTCGTTCCAATGATGCGCCCCGAATTGGTGTTCTTCGCGCGGCGACCTGACGGATCGCTCGCTGGCTTCCTGTTTGCGATCCCGAACTACGCCGAAGGGCCAAAGACGCAAACGGTCATCCTGAAAACCTACGCCAGCCTCGAACGCGGGGCAGGGCGGCTGTTGGTCGCCGCCTGCAACGACACCGCGCGGGCGCTGGGGTTTCGCCAGATGATCCACGCGCTGATCCATGACGACAACCAATCCGCCCAGCGTAGCGCCGCGGAGGGAGCCGAGATCTTTCGACGGTATGAGCTCTTGGGCCTGGGGCTCGATGGCTGACCTGCTAGCGCAGTTTGCAGCCTCGGTCGCCCGCCATCCCGACCGGGTGGCGATTGTCGACGGGCGCGGACGAGAGACAAGCTTCGCCGCGCTGGACGTCCGGGCGCGCACGCTTGCCGCGCGGTGGCAGCGACAGGGGATTGGCCCGGGTGACCGGGTGCTGCTGGCCATGGGGATCACGGCTGATCTCTACGCATCGCTTGCCGCGCTGTGGTCACTCGGGGCGACGGTTGTGTTGCCCGAACCCGCGATGGGCCTGCGGGGTTTGCGGCACGCGGCGAAGACGACCAAACCGGTGGGCTTTTGCGCCAGCGGGTGGTTTATCGCGCTGAGGTTTCTGGTGCCCGCGCTTTGGGGCCTGCGCCTGTTGACCCCCGGGGCTTCCCAGGGCGCGGCCACCGAGCATGCCATCACTGCGGGTGACGTCGCCCTGATCTCCTTCACCTCTGGCACGACGGGGCCCCCCAAGGCGATCCCCCGCACCCACGGCTTCCTTCAGGCACAGTACCAAGCCGTAGCACCCCTGTTGGCGAGCGACGGGGAGGAGCGGGATCTGGTCTGCTTCCCGGTCTTCACGCTGATTAACTTGGCCGAAGGGCGGACATCCGTTCTGCCGTCCTGGAGCATGCGGCGGATCGACCGGCTGAAGGCGCTGGCCGTCGCGCAATGGCTGATCCAGCAAAGGATCACCCGCGCCCTCGTACCGCCCTCCATCGCGGACCTGATGGGTGCCATGCGCGGTGAGATCGCATTGCACACCGTCTTCACCGGTGGCGGTCCGGTTTATCCCGATATCGTGCGGCGGCTGGCCGATCGGCTGAAGGTGCGGGTTGCCTGCGTCTATGGCTCCACCGAGGCCGAGCCGATTGCGCATCTCGACGCCGATGAGATCTCGGATACGGACCTGCGCGACATGCAAAACGGGCGCGGCCTTTTGGTGGGGCAGCCCGTGCCCGAAGCCCGCGTGCGCATCGTGGATGCTGAGGTTCAGGTCGCAGGCGGCCATGTCAACGCAGCATATCTCGACCCCGCCCAGACGGCTGAGACAAAGGTACGCGAAGCGGACACGATCTGGCACCGGACCGGCGATGCGGGCGTGTTCGACGCGGCAGGCCGGCTGTGGCTGTTGGGCCGCGCGGGGACACAGGTGGAAACACCGAACGGCCCGATCTACCCTTTCGCGGTCGAGGTCGCGGCGCGGTTTTGGCCAGGCGTGGCACAATCGGCACTCATGGAGCGTGACGGTGTACCGGTGCTGGTCGTGCAGGGCGACGCGGACAAGCGCGCCGACTGGGAGGCTCGCGCAAAAGCGATGGGTCTCTCCGGTATCGAAACCGTCGCCCGGATCCCGATGGATCGGCGCCATCACTCCAAGGTCGACCGGGCGCGCTTGCGCAAGATGCTGCAAGGGTGATGCTCGGGCGACCCTGCCGCTACCCCTCCGCCGCCACCCCGACGCGCGCGCGATGCGGGCCAAAGAGGCAGGCCAGCCCCAGGATCACCCCCGACACCGCCGCGATCATCCCCGCCGCACTCACTGCGTTCGTGGCCCCCAGCCAGAGCGGCCCGTAGCCCGCCAGCACATAGCCCAAAACGGCCGACAGCGCCGCGAAGCCCACGCTCCACCACACCTGCGCCTCCAGGCGGTTGGTCATCAACCGTGCGGCGGCGGGGGGGCAGATGAACATGGCGATCACGATGATCGAGCCCACGGCATCAAACGCCGCCACCGCGGCTACGGCGGCAGCGATCACCAGCCCCATGCCAATCGTCCGCGTAGGCAGGCCAAGCGCCTCGGCAAACCCTGCATCAAAAGTCGAGATCTTGAGCCAGCGCCAGAACACTACGGTCAGGACGGCGATCAGGCCCGCGACCACCGCAATGCGCAACAACTCTGGCGGCAGACCGGCAAGCGCAACCGGATCCACGAGCGACTGCCACCCATCAGCCCGAAGCCAGATCAACGATTCGAGGTTCCCCATGAGGGCATGTTCGACATCCAGATGGACGCTCGACGTGTCCGACTGCTCCAAGAGCAGCACACCGGCTGCAAAGAGCGTCGTGAACGTCACCCCCATGGCCGCCCCAGGTTCAATCCGGCCTAGGCGCTTGATCGCCTCGATCAGGATGACCGCAAGGACCGCCGCACCTGCAGCACCGGCCAGCATCGGCAGTGTCGCCACGCTGGACGTCAGCAGAAAGGCCACGACGATACCAGGCAACACCACATGGCTGATCGCATCGCCGATTAAAGCCTGCCGGCGCAACACCAGAAAGTTGCCTGGCAGGGCGCAGGCAATCGAGGCAAACACACCGATCAGGATCGGCGTCAGCGAAAACTGAACGAAATCCGCGCCCATCACGCAGACCCTCCCACCGGGCGGGGGGCACCGATCAGGCGGTCGAACTCGGCGATCTCATCGGCGGTAAAAACCTCCTCAATCGGGGTCAGCCCGTCATAGCGCCCCGTCAGCCCCGCATCCTGATGCACCTCGCGCACGATATCCCAGCGCCGCTCATCCCGCGCGATCTTGGCCGCGATGGCCCGGCCATCGTCGGTCGCCACACCATCCGGGCGCACCAACCCCTCGGCACTCAGCACCCGGATCGTATAGGGCTCAAGAATGCTCTCCCCCCGTGCTAGCGCCAAAAGACCCTGTCGCCGATGCACGCGCCTTTGGAACCGGCGGTGGCGGATCAGGGCCGCGGCCACACCGCGCGCAGGGGCGAAGAAGAGCGACAGACCAAAGAGCGTCGCCGACACCAGCACGATGATCGGCCCGGTCGGCAGGGCAGGGGCCGAGGCTGAAATCGCGGCCCCCACATAGCCCGCAACCCCGCCCAGAACGCCCGCATACCAGACGACCTTGTCGCTTTCCTCTGTCCAGAACCGCGCGGTGACGGGCGGGATGATCAGCATCGCCACGATCAGGACAAGCCCCACCAGCTTCAGCCCGATCACCGTGACCGCCAGCACCAGCGCCATCATCGCCAGATCGATCCGCCGCACGTCATAGCCGTTTGCCGCCGCAAACTCAGGATCGAACGCCACAAGTGTCATGGGCCGCCGGAGAATGAAGGTCGCGCAGACAGCCAGCGCGCCGCCCACCGCGATCACGACGGCATCCTGGAACAGCATGCCTGCCGTTGCCCCCAAAAGAAAATCCTCAAGCCCCGCCTGACGCCCCGTGCTCATGGTTTGGATGATCGTCAAAAGCACGACACCCACCCCGAAAAACACCGATAAAACCGCGCCGATGGCCGTATCCTCCGACAGGCGCGTGCGCCGGACCATCCACTCCACCACCAACAACCCCAGCCAGGCCGACAGTGCCGATCCGGCCAGAAGGCCCACCAGATTGCGCCCGTCCCCGCCAGCCCAAACCATCGCCATGAAGGCCAGCCCTACGCCGGGCAGGGTCGCATGCGCCACCGCGTCCGAGACAAGCGCGCGTTTTCTCAGGAATAGAAACGTGCCTGACGCCCCGGCGGAGAACCCAAGCAGGGCGGCACCGATTGCCACAAGGGCGGCGTTATAACCCGCCCCAAGAAACAGCGCTTCAAGGAAAGGTGACACCAGATCAGGCGCTTGCGAGCGCGAGTTGATCCAATTGCGTGGCCGCCAGCCGCCCGCCATAGGTGGCGTTCAGCATTTCGGGCGTGAAGGTTGTGGCGACGGGGCCCTCGGCAATCCGGCGGACATTGATCATAAAAACATGATCGAAGTAGTCGCGCACGGTGCTCAGGTCATGGTGGACACAGACCACCGCTTTGCCGCGCGCCTTGAGATCGGACAGCACGTCGATGATCGCCCGCTCGGTCGCGGCATCGACACCCGCAAAGGGTTCGTCCAGAAGATAAAGATCGGCATCCTGGGCCAATGCGCGGGCCAGAAAAACCCGCTGCTGCTGGCCGCCCGAAAGCTGCCCGATCTGGCGATCGGCGAAATCGGTCATGCCCACCCGGTCAAGACAGGCGCGCGCCTGATCAGTGTGCGCACCCGTCAGCCGACCAAGCAAGCCCACACGCCGGAACCGGCCCATCAGAACGACATCCAAAACTGTCGTCGGAAAGTCCCAATCAACACTCGCGCGCTGCGGGACATAGGCGATGCGGTCCCGCGCCTCACTGACGGGCTGCCCAAAAACGCTCGCCTCGCCCGCAAGACGCGGCACAATGCCAAGTGCCGCCTTGAGCAGGGTCGACTTACCAGCGCCGTTGGGCCCGATGATCGCCGTCATCGTCGCCGGTTGGAACGTGGCGTCTACCGAGAAGACTGCCGGCTTTTCCCCATAAGATACCGTCAACCCGCGCACCGCCAGCGGCACCTCCGGCCCCGGCGCAGGATTGCGCATCAGGTGACCGTCGGACGTGGCAAGCGTGGGTTCGGACGTGGCGATCATCAGTTCAACAGCCCCTGCATCCCGGCATCGGGAACTTCGCCCCCCAGTGCGCCTGCAATCGTCGTGGCATTGTGATCGATCATGCCCACATAGGTGCCTTCATAGGTGCCATCGGCCCCCATCGCGTCGGAATAGAGCGTGCCGCCGATCACCACCTCATGCCCCTGCGCCGCGGCCCCTTCGATCAGCGCGCGAATGTTGCGGTCTGAGACCGAGCTTTCGACAAAGACCGCGCGGATATCGCGGCTGACAAGCAGGTCGACCAGTTCCCCGATGCGCTGTAGGCCAGCTTCGGATTCGGTTGAGATGCCCTGAATGCCCATCACTTCGAACCCATACGCTGATCCAAAGTAGTTGAAGGCATCATGGGCGGACAACAGCACCCGACTTTCTGCTGGAACCGAGCTCAGAACCTCGGTGGTATACCGCGCAAGCTCTTCCAATTCGGCCAGATGCACGTCGGCATTGGCGCGGAAGGCGGCTTCCTGCGCGGGTGCGGCCTCGATCAGCGTGTCGCGCACCGTCAGGACCACCCGCGACCAGAGGTTGGGGTTCATCCAGACATGGGGATCGCGCTTGTCGGCGTAATCATCATGACCCAGCAACAAGTTGTCCGGCAGGTCCTCCGCCACTGCCACGACGGTGGTTTCCTCTGCCAGATCCCGCAGGAAATCCTCCATCTGCGCTTCTAAATAGAGGCCATGCCAAAGGACGACGTCCGCCTTGGCCAGCGCCACGATGTCCGACCGGGTCTGGCGATAGGCGTGGGGATCGACGCCTGGGCCCATCAGGGCTTGGACGTCCACATGGTCCCCGCCGACCTGACGCGCGGCATCGGCGATCATGCCGGTTGTGGTGACAATGCGCAGCTTGTCTTCGGCAAGTGCGGCACCAGCGGGCAGGGTCAAGGCGGCTGCAAAGGCAGCGGCGGCAAGCAAAGAACGGCGTGTCAGCAACGGTCCATCCTCACAGACTGCTAATGTGATCTTGGGATAATATTGAGAAGCATTCGCAAAAAGTCAATGCTTTTGCGAAGCATTCGCAAGTAGAGGGTGCAGGTATGTGGTGGAACGCTGAAAAATTAGCCGTCAGGTCAAAGCGGTTTTCACACGCACCAGCATGTCCGACAGGGTGGCATCGGCCCGGTCCTGCGTCCCCGCCTCGACATACACACGGCACTCCGGCGCATTGCCGGAGGGGCGCAAGTGGATGATCAGGCCGTCCTGGAACGTCGCCCGAAACCCGTCGGTATCATCCACTTCGGCGATGTCGCCATAGGGGGCAAACAGCGCCCCCCGCGCGTCAGACCCGGCAAAGAGGTCCGCGATCAGCGCTTTGGACTTCTCGGTCGCCACCTCGACCAACCGATCCGCCGCGGTAAAGCGCGGGGGCAGGGCGGCGTTCAATTCCGCGATGCTTTGCCCCGACGCGCGCGCCAGCGCGAGCGGTGCGACAATCGGCAAGACGCAATCGCGGGTCATCAGAGGCGCAAGTGTACGCCCATCTGCCTGCGCCTCAAACCCGATCAGAAAGCCGCCATTGGCCTCATACCCCACCACATCCGTCGCGCCAGCCGCCAGGGCCGCCTCCATACCTGCAATCACATAGGGCGACCCGATGCGCGTGCGGTGAACGGTGGTGTCGTCCAGCGCCTCGGCCAGCGTATTGGAGGACACCGGCGTCACCAGCGTCTTCGCCCCGAGCGCCTGCGCCGTCATCGGGCCCAGTCGGTCGCCGGGTATCACATGGCCCTTCGCATCCGCCAGCATCGGCCGGTCGGCATCCCCATCGGTTGAGACGACGGCGTGCAGGCCATGCTCAGCCGCCCACCCCGCCAGCATGCCCTGCGTTTCGGGATCCAGAGCCTCCGTATCGACCGGAATGAACGTGTCAGACCGCCCGAGAGGCACAACGTCGGCCCCCAGACCTGCCAGGATGTCCGAAAGGCATGCCCGCGCGGCAGAGCTGTGTTCATAGACGCCGATCCGCAACCCTGCGAGCGCGTCGGAGGAGAAGAACGACGTGTAACGTGTGGTGAACGCTGCCAGCGCGGTGCTATCGGTCTCCATCTTAGGCTCCGCATCCGCGGCGGGGGGCAACGCCACCATCGCCTGCGCAATCGCCGTTTCATCGTCTTTCGTGATTTCACCGAACCGGGTGTAGAACTTCAGCCCGTTGCGGTCTGCCGGGATATGACTGCCGGTGATCATGATGGCAGCGGTCCCCTGGGTCATCGCCGCCAGCGCCAGGGCAGGCGTAGGCAACACGCCGCAATCAATCGCCCGCAACCCCGCCCGCGCGGCCCCTTGCGCCACGGCCCGCGCAATCCGGGGCGAGCTGTCCCGCAGGTCCTGTCCGATCAGCACCGACCCGTTGGTCTCGGCCCCGCTCAGAAAAGCTTGGGCATAGTCTGCGCACAAGCCATCGGTCAACTCGGTGACAAGGCCGCGCAGGCCGCTGGTTCCGAACTTGGGGGGCATGGGAACGCTCCTTCCTGGGTCGCGGCTAGGGCACGCAGCGGGTATAGGCCCGCGCCGTTTTTGACGCCATCAGCGGACCGGCGGCGGCATTGAACGCCTCGTAATGCGGTGTCTTTACGTGATGCTGGAATGCGGCCTCATCAGTGTAGACCTCATAAAGCAGGATCTGATGCGGATCATCGCGGTCTTGCACCACATCGAACTGGTGGCATCCCGGTTCATCCGCCACCGACGCCCGCGCGTTCTCAGCCATCAGAGGCAAAAAGCAATCTAATTCACCTGGCGCAACGACGATCTCGACTGTCAGCACGAACATGCCCGCTCTCCCCTTTCGCTGCGTTGTCCGGTACGAGGGACGCTAGGTCAAGCACCCGCGCACCGACACAGCCTCTGTGCAAAATTTGCAGATGGTTTCGCAGAATTGATAGTTTATGTGCGTTGCAACGCAACAATAGGAGGCCTGAGATGAGCTGGAACCCTGCTCTCGACCCCGATTGCCCGACCGGCGATGCCGTCGATGCCATCGACACCCTCATCATTCCGCGTGCCCGTGATCTTGGGGCGCTGGAGGTGCGGCGTGCACTGCCTGCGCCCAAGCGTCAGATGGTGGGGCCGTTTATTTTCTTCGACCAGATGGGCCCGGCAGAGTTTCTGCCGACCAAGGGCCTCGACGTGCGCCCGCACCCACATATCGGGCTGGCCACGATCAGTTATCTCTACACCGGTAAGATGCACCACCGCGACAGCCTTGGCACCGACGCCTGGATCGAGCCGGGGGCGGTGAACTGGATGGTCGCAGGGCATGGGATCACCCATTCCGAGCGCACCGATGATGAAACGCAAACCGCGCCGATGCCGTTCTTTGGCATTCAGACCTGGGTCGCGCTGCCCAAGGACCACGAAGACCGCCCGCCAGAGTTCCAGCATGCCGGCAAAGACGCGTTGCCGTTCATGGAAGGCGAGGGCAAGCAGGTCCGCCTGATCCTGGGCAACGCCTATGGGGAAGAGGCACCGGTGAACGTCGCGTCCGAGATGTTTTATGCCGACGCGGTGCTGGAGGCTGGTGCCAAAATCCCGTTGCCTGACAACCATGAAGACCGCGGTGTTTATGTTGTTGACGGTTCGGTCGTCGTGGGAAGCGACACCTATGAGGCCGGCCAAATGATGGTCTTCCGCCCCGGTGATCGGATCTCACTGACGGCGGGTGAACGTGGGGCGCGACTGATGCTGTTGGGCGGTGAGACCCTGGAAGGCCCGCGCTACATCTGGTGGAACTTCGTCGCCTCCTCGAAGGAGCGGATCGAAGAAGCCAAGGAAGCCTGGCGGCGCGAAGACTGGGGCCATGGCAGGTTCAGCCTGCCAATGGGCGACGATCAGGAGTTTATCCCGCTGCCTGAAAAATAGGCCGGGGGCAGGGCAGGGCGCGCTGATCTGCGCCCTGCACGCGCTCGTGTGTAGCACCGTCCATGATTTGCACTATCTTCGCAAAAAACACGCGGAGGTACTGCATGGGTCGCATGGGAATGACATGGGTTGCAGCGGCGGCATTCGCCCTCGCAACCGCGCCAGCAACAGCAAATGACATCACGGTCAGCCACGGCATCTCCAGCTTCGGTGATCTGAAATACCCCCCCGACTTCCCCCATTTCGACTATGTGAACCCCGACGCCCCCATCGGCGGCACCATCAGTTTCCGCGGCACGGGTGCCTCGCGCACCTTCGATAGCCTGAACTTCTTCATCCTCGCAGGCGAACCCGCGCAGGGCCTGTTGCGCCTCTATGACCGCCTTCTGGTCCGCGCCTGGGATGAACCCGACAGCTATTACGGAGAGGTGGCCGAGACCATCGAATACCCCGCCGACCGCAGCTGGGTGATCTTCAACATGCGCCCCGAGGCGCGGTTCTCTGACGGCGAACCAATCACCGCCGAAGACATCGCCTACACCGTGGAAGCTATCAAAACGCAGGCCTCTCCTCGCTTTCAGATCCTCTTCGAAGACGTTGAAAGCACAGAGATTCTGGGCGAACACCGGATCAAGGTGAACTTCGCCGAAGGCGCCCAGACCCGCGACCTGATCGCCGAGGTCGGCAACTTCCCGATCCTGCCAAAGCACTACTATGAGACGGTCGAGTTCACCGACTCGACACTTGAGCCACCCGTGGGTTCGGGCCTCTACGTGGTCGATGACGTCGATCCCGGCCGGTCCATCACATATTGCCGCAATCCCGACTATTGGGGCGCGGACCTGCCGGTGAACATCGGCCGCGAGAATTTCGAATGCATGCGCTACGAATACTTCGCCGAAAACACCGCCGCGTTCGAGGCACTCAAATCTGGTGGCTACCTCTTCCATGAGGAATTCACCTCAGCGATCTGGGCCACGGGCTATGACTTTCCGGCGCTTGACCGCGGATGGGTCGTGCAAGAAGTGCTGGACGACAACCGCCCCTCAGGCGCTCAAGGCTACTGGTTCAACCTGCGCCGCCCGCAATTGCAGGACATCCGCGTCCGTCAGGCGATCAGCAAGATGTTCAACTTCGAATGGACGAACGAGACGTTATTCTACGGCCTCTACGGCCGCACCGATAGCTTCTGGGAAAACTCCGTTATGCAAGCCGAAGGTGTGCCCGAGGGCGAAGAACTGGCCTTCCTAGAACAATATCGCGACCGGCTGGAGCCTGCGGTCTTCACTGAACCCGCCGTCACGCCCTTTGTCAGCGGGAACCGCACGCTCGACCGGGGTGCTTTGCGCGAGGCCTCGGCCCTGCTTGATGAGGCGGGCTGGACCGTGGGCGACGATGGTATGCGTCGCAATGCAGATGGGGAGTTGCTGACGATCGAGATTGTCGATGACAGCCCCGGCTTTGACAGGATCTCGCTGCCCTACGTCGAAAACCTGCAACGCGCGGGCATCGACGCGCGCTGGGTGCGCATCGACAGCGCGCAGATGCAGCAGCGGCAGGAGGATTTTGATTACGACATGGCCATCGGCCGCTTTGTGTTGTCGCTCAGCCCGGGGCAGGAGCTCAAGACGCTCTTTGGCTCCCAATCGGCAGATCGACCCGGCTCTTTCAACCTGTCGGGCATCGCTGATCCGGTGGTCGATGAGATGATCGACGCGGTGTTAGAGGCTGAAACCCGCGAAATAATGGAGGTTCGGGTCAAAGCGCTCGACCGCGTTTTGCGCTTGAAACAAATCTGGGTACCGCAGTGGACCAAGGGCGCCCACTGGCTGGCCTATTGGGATGTGTTCGGTCGGCCCGAGACCAAGCCGCCCTATGACCGGGGCGAGGATTATTGGTGGTTCGACGAGGCCAAGTACGAGGACCTGCGCGCGCAAGGCGCCCTTCGCTAGGCTTTGCCCGCAATCGCGCTTGACGGGGCCGGGGGGTGCGCCTAGAACGCGCAGATGTTCGGGGCCATGTTCCGGACAGGCAGTGAGCGGTTGTAGCTCAGTTGGTTAGAGTACCGGCCTGTCACGCCGGGGGTCGCGGGTTCGAGCCCCGTCAACCGCGCCACATTCCCCTTGCAATCGAATGATCCCACCGGCACGGCTGGAGCCATGTTTGCCGATTTCACCAAAAGCGTGACCCGGGTGGGCGACGTGGACATCGCCTATGTGATGGGTGGGTCCGGCCCGCCTGTTCTGATGCTGCACGGCTTCCCGCAAACGATGGCGCTTTGGGCACAGGTCGCCCCCGCGCTTGCCCGCGACCACACGGTAATCTGCGCCGATCTTCGAGGCTACGGTGCGTCCTCCAAGCCCGATCCGGGTCCGGATGCAGAGCCTTATACATTTCGTGCCATGGCCCAAGATCAGGTCGCGCTGATGGAGGGCCTCGGGTTTCCCCGCTTCCATCTGGTGGGCCACGACCGCGGCGCGCGGGTGGCCTACCGCCTGGCGCTTGATCACCCGGATGCAGTGCAAAGCCTGACGCTGATGGACATCGTGCGCACGGATGTGGTGCTGGGCGACATCCGGCGCGATGTGGCGCTGGCCTATTATCATTGGTTCTACCTTGCGCAACCCGGAGGTCTGCCCGAACGTATGATCGGCCAGGACCCGGACGCTTACTTCGAAAGCTGCCTATTGGGTTGGGGCGGCACGACGCTGGACGATTTCGCGCCGGACCAATTGACCGCCTACCGCGCGGCATGGCGCCACCCCGACACCATCCGGGGCATGTGCGCCGACTATCGCGCGGCAGCGACGCTCGACGTGGTGCAGGATGAAGGCGACGCGGCGCGGGTGCTCGATATGCCAGCCCTCGTGCTCTACGGGGCGGAGGGCGTGATGGCGCAAAGCTATGACGTGCCGGCCACCTGGTCCCCAAGGCTGAGCCGCATGCATGCCGAGGCGATCCCCGGCGGGCATTTCTTTGTCGATACCGCGCCCGAGGCCACCACTGCGGCGGTTCGGATGTTTCTCACGTCCCTCGCCGGAAACGCGTGCTAACCCCCAAGCCGCACGAGCAACGCCCCACCGACAACCGCCGCACCGCCAAGGAGCCGCGTGGCGTTCACCTTGATCTCTGCCGTTCCGATCGCCCCGAAATGATCCAGCGCCAAAGCTCCCGCCACTTGGCCCGCGATGATAAGAGCGGCCGTCGCACCGACACCGAGACGTGGGACAAGGATCACCACGGCCAGAATATACACCGTCGCGATCACGCCGCCGAGCCATGCGACCGGCGGGACCGAAGCGAGTGTCGCGGGCGAGGGCAGTCCGGTTCGGCTGACGGCCAGCACCAGCCCCATCGCTGCAACGCCTGTGACAAAGACAAAGAAAGCGCCCAGATACGCGCTTTTCAACGCCGTTCCCAGTTGCCCGTTCAACGCAAGCTGAACAGGCACGAAGACACCGGTGACAAAGGCCGCAAGGGCAAGGATCGCCGCCATGTCAGCGCCCCAGCGCCGCGATGACTTCTCGTGCCGCAGCTGCTGCGGAGTTTTGTTGCTGTCCCGTGATCAGGTTGCCATCGCGGATAGCAAACGGGGCGAGGGGCGGGGCGGTGATGAAGTTCGTGCCTTCGATCTTCTTGGCTTCCGTCTCGATCCAGAACGGTTGGATCTTCTGGCCTGCCGCGCCTTCGGCATATTGTTCTTCCGAATTGGCAAAGCCGGTCCAGGTCTTGCCCGATACCAGTAGCGACCCGTCCGATAGCTTGGCTTTGAGCAGAAGGCAGGTTCCGTGGCAGACCAGCGCCGTGATCTTTCCCGCCTCATAGAACCGCGCGACGTAGTTCTGCGTGGCCGTGTCATCGATCATCGTCACCATCGGGGATTGGCCGCCGACGACAAAAATCGCATCGAACTGACCAGGGTCGCAGTCCGCGAGCTTGGGGGTGTTCTTGATCAGGTCCTTCGTCATGGGCGAGGTCTTGAACCCCTGCGAGATCAGATCATGCGCGGCATAGCCCGACTCATGTTCGGGATCGCTCCACATATCAGCGTCCAGGTCGCCGCCATTGGGGGAGCAGATGGTCATGTCATAGCCCGCCTCGTGAAAGGCATGCCACGTGTGGCTGAGTTCCGCCCACCAAAAGCCGATAGGCCATCCGGTGACGGGCGAGGTTGCGGGGTTTGCGACAATTAGGAGGATGTGTGGCATGTCGGGGTCCTTTGGGCCTGCAGTTTGCAATGCGTGACCCAACCGATGTAGGCAGGCGGTGATTTAAACAAAAATGAAATCGATAAATGTCAGATTTCGACGTCATGAAACTCCGCCAGTTGGACCTCTCGGTCCTGCTGATCTTCCTCGGTCTATTGCGGCATCAGAAAGCCTCGGCCGTGGCAGCCGAGATGGGGCTGACGCAGTCTGCGGTCAGCCACGCGCTTGGGCGATTGCGCGCTGTGTTCGACGACCCGCTGTTCCTGCGCAAGCCACATGGGATGGAGCCCACGGCGGTCGCCCGCGCTTTGGAACCGCAGGTGTTGACCGCAGTGCGGGCGTTGGATGCCGCGTTAAAGCCCGACGCCGCCTTCGACCCATCCCAGTCCAAGGCGATCGTGCGGATCAGTGCGCTTGATTATGAACTCTCCACGCTCTTTCCCGATCTGCTCACCCGCATGCGCGCGGCGGCACCAGGGGTGCGGTTGGCGGTGCAAAGCCTCAACCGGCGCGAGGCGATGGCGGCGCTCGAAAGCGGGGCGATTGATCTGGCGGTTGGATACTTCTGGAATGCGCCCGCCAGTGTTTTGCTCGATCCGCTGTTGGAGGAACACTATCAGGTCGTCGCGCGAAAGGGGCACCCCACGATGGCGCTCATGCCCGACCTGGCGGCCTTTGTTAGGGCCAAGCATCTTTTGGTGTCGCCCAGCGGCGAGTTGAACGGGATCGTTGACGATGTCCTGCGCCGCGCGGGTGAGCGGCGGGACGTTGTGGCAAGCGTCCCGCAATTTCTGTCAGCGCTTGCGATGCTGGCCGAGACCGACCTCATCGCAACGGTGCCCGAACGTCTGGCGCGGCGTCATGGCGAAGCGTTTGGTCTGGCGATGGCGGCGCCCCCTCTGGCGATCCGGTCGTTCACCTCGTCAGTGGCGCGGCACAGGCGCGACGAGAAGAACCCGCTGCACCTGTGGCTGATCGACCAATTTCGGGCCATCGCACCGGTTTAGGTCATCGCTGCTAGCACGCGTGCCCAGCTGCGGATGCCTTTATGAAAGCTTTCCAGATCGTACTTCTCATTGGGGCTGTGGATCTGGTCGTCGTCGCGCCCAAAGCCGATGAGCATGGAATCGACGCCCAGGATCTCTTGAAAATACCCCGCAATGGGAATTGACCCGCCCGAGCCGATGAACGCCGCCGGTCGCGGCCATTCATCCGACAGCGCCAGCCGCGCCTGTTCGAACGCGGGCGCGTCTGTGGGCATCACGCTTGCGGGCGAGGCACCGTGGTCGAGAAACTCCACTGAACAATCGGGCGGCAGCTGGTCCCGAACCATTTGGCGGAAAGACTTGCGGATCGCGTGCGGACCCTGCGTGCCGACCAGGCGAAAGCTGATCTTAGCGCTGGCCGTGGATGGCAACACCGTTTTGAAGCCGTCACCCGCATAGCCCCCCGAAATGCCGTTGACCTCGCAGGTTGGGCGCGACCAGAGCATCTCGAGAACAGTGCGACCCTCTTCACCCGCTGGTGTGGTCAGGTCTACCGCACCAAGAAAGCCATCCGCATCAAAGCCAAGCCCGTCCCACTGCGCGCGCAGATCATCGCTGATCTCACTCACGCCGTCGTAAAACCCTGGAACGGTGATCCGCCCGGTCTCGTCATGCAGGCTGGCGATGATCCGAGACAGCACCCGGATCGGATTGCGCGCCGCCCCGCCATACATGCCCGAATGCAGATCCTTGTCGGGGCCGGTGATGATCACCTCCTCGCCAAGCAACCCACGTAACATTGTAGTGATCGCAGGGGTCTGGGGATCGAACATGCCCGTGTCGCAGATCAGGCAGAGATCGGCCTTCAGCGTCTCAGCGTGTTCCTTGAGGAATGGAACAAGCGACGGGGAGCCCGATTCCTCTTCACCCTCAAAGAAGAACGTAAGGCGGCAGGGCAGGGTGCCATGCACCGCCACCCACGCCCGGCAGGCCTCGACAAAGGTCATGAGCTGGCCCTTGTCATCCGCGCTGCCCCTTCCGCGAATGACCTTACCCGCAGGCGTATCCTCTAGCGCTGGGTCAAACGGATCACGCGCCCACAGCTCCAGCGGGTCTACGGGTTGCACGTCGTAATGGCCGTAAAACATCAGATGCGGGCCGCCGTCGCCGCCATGCCCTACGACCATAGGCTTGCCCGGGGTGGGATAGCTTTGGGCCGCGATGCCGATCGTGCCCAGATCCTTGACCAGCCAGTCTGCGGCGTCCTTGCAGGCGGCGTCGTAGGCCGGGTCGGTCGAGATCGACGGGATCCGCAGCAGGGTCATCAAACGGTCTGTGGCTGCGGGCAGGTCTGCGTCGATCTTGGCAAGTACGGCATCAAGGCTCATAGGGGGCTCCTTCTGGTCTTCAGCGGCGGACCCTAGCAGGGCGGCGGGCCCTGTCCAGATGCCGCACCTTTCTAGAATTGATCTAGATCAGGGTCGGGATATATGCCGTGTTGTGTGCTGGGGATCAGAGGATTACGTACCGCGAATGGGTAAGGGAGATCAGACGGTGGACTACACCGCGCATCTGGATACAGCACTGAACCGTCTTCACGATGAAGGCCGTTATCGCACTTTCATCGACATCGAACGCAAGAACGGGCAATTCCCCCACGCGACCTGGCGCAAGCCCGATGGGTCAGAGGCGCCGGTCACCGTGTGGTGCGGGAATGACTACCTTGGCATGGGTCAGCACCCCGTCGTGCTCGACGCAATGCACCAGGCGCTTGAGGCCACTGGTGCGGGCTCTGGTGGCACGCGCAACATCTCTGGCACGACGATCCACCACAAGCGGCTTGAAGCCGAACTGGCGGATCTGCACCGCAAGGAAACGGCGCTGGTGTTTACCTCGGCCTACATCGCGAATGACGCGACGCTGTCGACCCTGCCCAAGCTCTTCCCCGGCCTGATCATCTACTCGGACGCGTTGAACCACGCGTCGATGATCGAGGGCATCCGCCGCAATGGCGGGCACAAGCGTATTTTCCGGCACAACGATCTGGATCACCTGCGCGAACTGTTGCAGGCCGACGACTCTGACGCACCAAAGTTGATTGCATTCGAATCGATTTATTCGATGGACGGCGATTTTGGCCCGATCGAAGCGATCTGTGATCTGGCCGATGAGTTCGGCGCGCTGACCTATATCGACGAGGTGCACGCCGTCGGCATGTACGGCCCCCGCGGTGGCGGCGTGGCCGAACGTGACGGGCTGATGGGGCGCATCGACATCATAAACGGCACGCTGGCCAAGGCCTATGGCGTGATGGGCGGCTACATCGCGGCCAGCGCCAAGATGTGCGACGCGATCCGGTCCTATGCGCCGGGCTTTATCTTCACGACCTCGCTACCGCCCGCCGTGGCGGCGGGTGCGGCTGCCTCCGTCAAGCATCTGAAAACGCACCAGGAAATCCGCGACAAGCATCAAGAACAAGCCAAGGTTCTGAAGCTGCGGCTGAAGGGGCTGGGCCTGCCGTTCATTGATCATGGCAGCCATATTATCCCCGTCATGGTGGGTGATCCGGTCCATACCAAAGAGATCTCGGACATGCTGCTCGATGAGTTCGGCATCTACGTGCAGCCGATCAATTATCCGACGGTTCCACGCGGCACCGAACGACTGCGCTTCACGCCGTCACCCGTCCACGGACCGGGTGAGATCGATGCTCTTGTGCATGCGATGGACCAGCTTTGGTCACATTGTGCCCTAAATCGCGCCGAGCTTTCCGCATAAACCTTGCGCCTGTGCAGGTACTGAGTGCCTGTGTTAACGTTGTAGCACGATACTCGTGGCGATTCTCGTCGCCGAGGGGAACGGGTTTGTATATGGGGCAGAGTGAATGATCGGGCGTTCGGACACGCCAGAAGCTGCTGCTGTCGAGCGACCGAAAGCGTTCGACGAGTACGAATTGCGTCTTGGCGACATCATGCGGGGCGAGCGTGCGACGCTTGGCAAATCCCTGCTGGATGTGCAGCGCGATCTCAAGATCAAGGCCCCCTATATCGCTGCCATCGAGAATGCTGATCCGTCGGCCTTTGAGTCACCGGGCTTCATCGCGGGCTACGTGCGCTCCTATGCGCGGTATCTGGGGCTGGACCCCGAATGGGCGTATGAGACGTTCTGCGAAGAAGGCAACTTCGTGGGCTCAAACGGCGTTGCGAACCCGCAAAAATCCGCGAAGGGGCGCAAATCTCGGGGCGTGATCTCAGGCCCGCCCGGTGCGCGCGATCCACTGGCGCAGCCCAGCGTATCCTTCATTCCCACCGACAGCGCCCCCCTGGCCCGGATCGAAGCCGGGGCGATCGGGTCCATCGCCGTGATGCTCGCACTGGTCGCGGGCATCGGCTATGGCGGTTGGGCCGTTCTGCAGGAAGTGCAGAAGGTGCAGTTCACGCCGGTTGATCAGACCCCCATCGTTCTGTCGCAGCTCGACCCCCTCGATGCCGCGATCGTGGACGAGGACAGCGGCGATGGCACTGGTGTTCTGGCCGATGCGCCGTCTGTCGATGGGTTAGAGCGGCTCTATCGCCCGCAAGCGCTGGATGTGCCGGTTTTGGCCTCACGTGACGGGCCGATTGCCACGATCAAGCCCGGCTCGCTTGGCGCATTCGCCGAAGACCCGCATGACACCCGCGATCTGGCGCAAGCCACGCCGATCTTCGTGCCTGGACCACCGCCCGCGCTGGATGTACCGGATACGCAGCCCGTTCAGGTAGTTGAAGAGACCCCGCCAGAGGTTGTTCTGTTTGCCGTGCGGCCATCCTGGGTGCGCGTGCGCGCCGCCGACAGCACGGTGATCTTTGAAAAGATCCTTGATGCTGGAGAACGGTTCGTTTTGCCCAACACCGAAGAACCGCATGTCTTGCGTGCGGGCAATGCCGGATCGCTGTATGTGCTGGTGGGCGATCAGCCCTATGGCCCGGTGGGCCAGGGGGCCTCGGTCGTGCGCGATGTGGCCCTGTCGATTGACGCTGTGCAGGAAAGCTATTCCGTCGCCGATCTCGACAGCGACGCAGACCTGGCACGCTTCACCGCCGTGGCTGAGGCAGCGTCGGAGTAATCCGACCGGTCACCGCGCGGCTTTGCGCGTTGTCTAAGCCCGATCGCTCGCTTATCTGTCCCATAAGTCACGGATCAGAGGGTTAGCTCCGATGTCGATCAATCACGTCCGGCCATGGCGCAATATCTATCGCCGCAAGTCGCGCCAGATCCATGTGGGATCGGTGCCCGTGGGCGGCGATGCGCCGATCTCCGTGCAGACCATGACGAACACCGACACCACCGATGTCGCCGCCACCGTGGCACAGGTGCAGGCCGCGGCGGATGCGGGGGCGGATATCGTGCGCGTGTCGACACCTGATGCAGACTCGACCGCAGCGCTGAAGGACATCGTTCGCGAGAGCCCTGTGCCCATCGTGGCCGACATCCACTTCCACTACAAACGCGCGATTGAGGCGGCGGAAGCGGGTGCGGCCTGCCTGCGGATCAACCCCGGCAATATCGGCGACGAGGCGCGCGTGCGCGAGGTGATCAAGGCGGCCAAGGATCACAACTGTTCGATCCGGATCGGCGTGAATGCGGGGTCTTTGGAAAAGGACTTGCTGGAGAAATATGGCGAGCCGTGCCCGGAAGCGATGGTGGAAAGCGGGCTCGACCATATCAAGATCCTGGAAGACAACGACTTCCACGAATTCAAGATCAGCTGCAAAGCCTCGGATGTCTTTCTGGCCGCCGCCGCCTATCAGGCGCTGGCCGAGGCCACCGATGCCCCCATCCACCTGGGCATCACCGAGGCGGGCGGGCTGGTGTCGGGCACCATTAAATCGGCCATCGGCCTGGGTAACCTGTTGTGGATGGGGATCGGCGACACGATCCGCGTCTCTCTGTCCGCCGATCCGGTGGAAGAGATCAAGGTCGGCTATGAGATCTTGAAGTCGCTGGGCCTGCGCCACCGGGGCGTGAACATCATTTCCTGCCCGTCCTGCGCGCGACAGGGCTTTGACGTGATCAAAACCGTCGAAATCCTCGAACAGCGGCTGGAACACATCAAGACGCCGATGAGCCTGTCAATTATCGGGTGCGTGGTGAACGGGCCTGGCGAGGCGTTGATGACGGATGTGGGCTTTACCGGCGGCGGGGCCGGCAGCGGGATGGTCTATCTGGCGGGCAAGCAAAGCCACAAGATGTCCAACGATGAGATGATCGATCACATCGTCGAACAGGTAGAGCGGCGCGCGCAGGAGATCGACGCCGAAACTGCGGCTGCGGAGCAGGCGGCGGAGTAGGCCTAGGACCAACCGACGCTCATCAGGCCCCACCAGTTTCAGTCCAAATTGCACGGTCTCAGAAGCGCGCGCGCAGAAATAGCGGGCTATTTCAAGCACTCGCGACGCAGGACTGGGCAATTTGGGTGAAATCCCTTTAGGACACGGCGGATTTTGCCTCCCACCGCGTCGCGAAGCACTTCCGATCCTCAGATCGCTTCGCGCTCCACTCCGGGCGGGCGGCAAAATCCGGCTCGCGCTAGTGGGGCCTGATGAGCGTCGGTTGGTCCTATTCCTGGCGTTCCTGCGCCACGACCTGGCGCATGCCCGCGAGCGGCAGATACCCCCGCAGCATCCGGTCCCCGATGACAAAGGTCGGCGTGCCGGTGATCTGGAGCCGTTGCGCCAGCGCGCGGTTTTCCTCGATCACGGCGGTCACTTCGGCCGCGTCCATCCCGGCCACGATCATGTCCCCGTCAAGGTCGAGATCGCTGGCAAGGCGGGCCAACGCATCACGCGAGTAGTCCCCTCGCCGCGTGATCAGCGCGTCGTTGACGGCCTTGTACGCATCCGGCCCAACATTCTGCAGCGTGGAGATCGCAAAGCGCGACGCCTCGATGGATTCAGGGCCTAGGATCGGGAACTCCTTGGTGATCGTGCGGATGTTGCCGTCGGTCGACACAAGCTCGGCCACTTCTGGGTGCGCGCGGCGGCAGTAGCCACAGCGATAGTCGATGAACTCGACCACCGTCAGATCGCCCTCCGGGTTGCCGCCAACGAACGAATGCCCGTCGTTGAAGATCGCGTCGGCATTGTCTGACACCATTGACATTGCGGCGGCGGCTTCTGCTGCGGCCTCACGTTCTTCCAGGATCGCGATGGCCTCCATCAGCACTTCGGGGTTTTCCAACAGGTATTCCCGGATCGCGGCATGGAAATCCGCGCGCTCGGCGGCGGAGAGGTTGCCAAAGTCAACGGCACCTGCCGGACCCGTCATCAAAAGCGCGGTGGTGGCGGTTGCCAAAAGTGTCTTGCGGATCATCCCGCGTCTCCCTTGTGTTACGAGGCGTTTTCAATCGCCCTCAATAGATCATCGGCGCGCCGCCAGCCCAGGCTGCCATTGGGCAAGGCGCCGGCGGCGCGTTGTGCGTGGATTGCGGCGTCCTTGACCCGGCCGATCACGGCATATCGTTCCGCGGTGGCCAGGGACGCCATGCCGCCATTACCGGTGCGAGCATACGCCTGCGCGAGGTCGCGCAACAGCCGTGGATTGCGTCCATCCCGGCTGCGGGCAGCTTCGAGCGCCTGCAGGGCGCGGCGGGCGCTGGCGGCGTCTTCGCGCGTGAGCAGGGCCTGCCCCAGACCGGCGAGGATCAGCGGGTGGTTCGGGGCAAGATCGGCGGCGCGGGCATAGGCATTGATCGCGGCGTTGAAGTTGCGGCTTTCTAGCAGGATCTGCCCGCGCAACTCATGCACAAACGGATCGTTGGGCCGTTTGCGCACCAGCGCGTCGATCTCAGACATCGCGCGGTCCGTATCGGCATTGCGGTGGTGGGCCACGGCCTTGCGCATCAGGCCCACGTCCGAAGTGTCGCCCCTGTCGACACGGCGCAGGGTCCATTTCGGCGCCCGCAAGAACGCGCCGAGTTTTCCCTGTGCACGCAAGAACCAGTAATTGGCCTGGGGGTCGGACGATTGCGGCGCGCCCAAAGCCGCCGCCAGCCCCTTGACCGCGCGGATCCGGTCTCGCGTCAGCGGGTGTGCGCGCACATACGGGTCCTGACGGCTGGGCGACAGCACCTCTTGTCCGCGAAACCGGTCCAGCACCGCGGTCATGGCGGCAGGATCAACGCCTGCCTCGGCCATGTAGCGCAGGGCGGAGTTGTCGGCGGCGGCTTCTTCCGCGCGGGTGTGTGACAAAAACCGCCGGTTGGCCGACGACACGGTCCCGATCACCGCAGCGCCGCCCGCCTGTGCCTCACCCGCCAGTGCGGCGGCGACAGCCAGGGCGGTGGCCACGCCCACGGCGCTGCTGTTCGTGCCGCGCCGGTTGGTGATCCGGCGGGTGATGTGACCGTTGGCGATGTGGGCGATCTCGTGCGCGATGACGGCTTGCAGTTCGGCGGCTTCATCGAGGCGCAGGATCAGCCCGGAATTGAGGTAAATCGCGCGATCATCCACGATGAACGCGTTCATCTGATCGTCTTTGATCACAAGGACATCGATGCGCGCAGGGCTGAGGCCCGCGGCGATTATCAGGGGGCGGGCCAACTGATCCAGCGCGTATTCGATATCGGCGTCACGGATCAGCGTGCGCGCGCTGGCGGGCAGGGCCATCGCGGCCAAGTAAGCGACGGTCGCGGCCACCAACAGGGCGCGCGTCACAAGCGGGTATCCCAGCATTGACTGTCCTTGGTCAGACGTGCACGTCTTTCGCGCCCAGCATAGGAGAGGCGCCATGGAAACCTCAAGCCGCAGTGACGTCGATCCCTTCATCGTGATGGATGTGATGGAAGCGGCGCGGGCGGCTGAAGAGGCGGGGCGGCATGTCATCCATATGGAGGTGGGCCAGCCCGGAACACCGGCGCCATCGGGCGCGCGGGCGGCGCTGGCCGCGGCGATGCAGGACGATGCGTTGGGATACACGGTGTCGCTGGGCCTGCCTGCGTTGCGAGAAAGAATTGCCCAGCATTATCGCGACAAGCACGGGGTGGATCTGGACCCCGCGCGGGTGATCGTGACCGCCGGATCTTCGGGGGCGTTCCTGTTGGCCTTCACAGCGCTGTTTGATCCCGGCGCGCGGGTGGCCATGGGCGATCCCGGCTATCCGTCCTACCGGCAGGTGCTCAAGGCGCTGAGCCTGACGCCCGTTGGCCTTCCCACACAGGCCAAGACCCGGTTTCAGCCGGTGGCCGAGGATTTGCCCGACGACATCGACGGGCTGATCGTGGCATCGCCTGCCAACCCGTCGGGCACCATGCTCGACGCGCCCGCCTTGCAAGCCCTGATCGACGCGACCGCCGCGCGCGGCGCGGCCTTTGTGTCTGACGAGATCTATCACGGGATCGAGTATGACCGGCGGGCCGTGTCCGCGCTGGAGCTGACCGACGATGCCTATGTGATTAACTCCTTCTCCAAGTACCACTCGATGACGGGCTGGCGGATCGGCTGGATGGTGGTGCCCGACGCCCATGTCCGCACGATTGAGCGGCTGAGCCAGAACATGTTCATCTGTGCCCCACACGCGGCCCAAGTGGCGGCCCTGGCGGCGATGGACTGCACCCATGAGCTTGAGGGCTACCTCGCGACCTATGCCCGCAATCGGGCGTTGATGATGGACGGGCTGCCGACGGCCGGGTTCACGAAATTTGCGCCGCCTGACGGGGCGTTCTACGTCTATGTTGATGTCTCAGACCATACCGATGACAGCCGCGCATTTGCTGCGGAGCTGTTGGAGCATGCGGGTGTGGCGGTGACACCGGGTCTCGATTTCGATCCGGTGCGGGGGCACAAGACGTTGCGGTTTTCCTATGCGCGCTCGACCGCGGATATCGAGGAAGGCCTGCGCCGATTGGCCGAGTATGTGCACGCGCGCAGCTAACGGTTCACGCACGCGCAGGATCGCGCTATACACCGAAAAAACGAACAGTGGGGCCATGGGCAGCCTTCGGATCCTAATCACGCTGTGCGCGGCAGTGCTTGTTTTAACGAGTGCGGCGCGCGCCGACTTGACTGCATTGGCCCGCGTCGATGCGGGCGAGAGTGTGGTCGTAGGCGATGCGAGCGGGGTGACGATTGAGCTCGCCCTGTCGCAACCGGTGCCCTGGCGCGTCTTCACGTTGGATGAGCCGCGGCGGGTGGTTCTGGACTTCAGCGATGTGATCTGGCCTGACGCCATCGACGTTGTCACGCCAACGGTGACGGACCTGCGGACAGGTGTGTTCCAGCCGGGTTGGTCGCGGATGGTGATCGACATTGCGGCGCCGTTGGCGATTGAAACGGCTGAACTGAACACAGACACCGTAGATGGCAGCGCGCGGCTGCGGGTGTCTCTGGCTGCCACGACTGCTGAGGCATATGCGCAGGCCTCCGGCGTGACACCGAGCGCGGTGTTTGACGAGGCCGAGGAAGAGATCACCGTGATCGCGCCAAAACCCCGTGCCGACAGTCTGTTACGGGTGATGCTTGATCCCGGCCATGGCGGTATCGATCCCGGGGCGGAGGCGGGTGGTCTGGTGGAGGCGGACCTGATGCTGACCTTCGCGCGTGAGCTGCGCGAGGTATTGCTGCGCGCCGGTGGGTTTGACGTGGTGATGACGCGCGACAGCGATGTCTTCGTCCCCCTCGAGGCGCGGATCAGCAAGGCGCGCGCGGCAGGGGCGGAGGTGTTTTTGTCGCTCCACGCTGATGCCTTGCCAGAGGATGCGGGGCAGGCGTCGGGGGCCACGATCTATACGTTGTCCGAAAGTGCGTCTGACCTTGCCTCGCAACGCCTCGCAGAACGCCACGATCAAGCGGATTTGCTGGCAGGGATCGATCTGAGCGGGCAGGGCGATGAAATAGCACTTGTTTTGATGGACCTTGCGCGGCGGGAAACCGCGCCGCGGACCGAGATGCTGGCCGAGGCCCTGGTCGACAAACTGGGTGCCGCGACGGGCGCCATGAACAACCGCCCCCTACGCTCCGCCGGGTTTTCGGTGCTCAAAGCGCCGGATATCCCGTCGGGGTTGATTGAGCTTGGGTTTCTGTCCAACGCGGCAGATCGCAAGAACCTGGCCGATCCGGCGTGGCGCAAACGCGCCGCAGAGGGGATACGAGATGGGTTGCGCAGTTGGGCTGTTGCGGATGCGGAACGCGCCGCCTTGGTACGGAACTGAGCGTGACCCCGCGTAATTTCCCCCCAGAGTTTTTTGACCGTTCAGGCATGCCAGCGTATAAGCCGTTGGAACCAAAACGGGGTTGTTTAGGTGCTTAGGCTTATCCTTTCGTTCTTTGGTGGTCTGTTCACGATGGCCACGAACGGCGCGATCATGGCGGTGCTCTTGGTGGGCGCGGTTTTTTACTTCTATGGCCGCGACCTGCCCAATCATGAGCAATTGGCCCAATACACCCCGCCAACGATCAGCCGGATCTATTCGGCTGAGGGCCGGATCATCGATGAGTTCAGTCAAGAGCGCAGGCTGTTCACGCCCATCGAAGACGTGCCCGAGATGGTGAAGGGCGCCTTCATTTCGGCGGAAGACAAGAACTTCTACGAACACCAGGGCTTTGACCTGCGCGGCATCATTGCCGCCGGGGTCGAGGCGGTGCAGACGCGCGGCGCGCGGGTACGCGGGGCCTCGACCATTCCGCAGCAGGTGGTGAAGAACTTCCTTCTGTCGTCGGATCGGTCGGCAGAGCGGAAGATCAAGGAACTGATCCTGTCGGTGCGGTTGGAGAACACGCTGAGCAAGGACAAGATCCTTGAATTGTACCTCAACGAGATTTTTCTGGGTCAGAACAGCTATGGCGTGACGGCGGCGGCGCAGACCTATTTCAACAAGACCCTCGCCGAATTGACCCCGCAAGAGGCCGCCTATCTCGGCGCGCTGCCACAGCGGCCTGGCAACCTGCATCCTGTGCGGCAGATGGACGATGCGATTGCGCGGCGGAACTTCGTGCTGCGCGAGATGTTCGAGAACGGCTATCTCGATCGCGCGGCCTATGACGCGGCGCGGGAAGCACCCCTGCTGACGGTACAGAATGGCGATTACGAAGGGTTCCGCCAGCAATTGCCGCCCCGCGATTACTTCACTGACGAGATCCGCCGGCAGCTGAGCCGCGACTTTGGCGAAGGGCAGTTCTTTGGTGGTGGTCTGACCGTCCGCGCGACCTTTGATCCCGAGATGCAGGCTGAGGCGGCGCAAGCGCTGCGGCGGCAGTTGGAGGCTTATGATCGCGAACAGGGCGTTTGGCGTGGCACAGGCGTTCAGATCCCGGCAGAACAGTTGAGCGATGAAGTGAGCTGGCGCACCGCGCTGGCCGAGGCGGACGTGCCGCGCGACATCGACGGCTGGTTCCCCGCCGTGGTCCTGCAAGTGGGCCAAAGCGGCGCACGGATCGGGATCGAGGGGGTCGAGGACGACGAAGACGGTCACTTCATCCTGGCCGAAGACGTCACCTGGGCGCGCAAGGACCTGGGCGATGACCAGCTGGGCCCGCGCGCGCAAGTGGCGGGCGATCTGCTGGAGTTGGGCGATGTCGTCCATGTGCGGGCGATTGGTGATGGCGAGGGCAACTTTGTCCGCTGGAGCCTGCGCCAGGTGCCCGAGGTGCAGGGCGCGTTCATGGCGATGGACGTGCAAACGGGCCGTGTGATCGCGATGCAGGGGGGGTTCTCCTATCAGCATTCGGTCTTCAACCGCGCGACACAGGCCACGCGCCAGCCGGGATCATCGTTCAAGCCGTTTGTCTATGCTGCCGCGCTCGACAGCGGGTTCTCTCCGGCCACGATCCTTGTCGACGCCCCGATTGCGGTTGAAACAAACGACGGTATCTGGCGGCCGCGCAACGCTTCCAACCGCTTTTATGGCCCGACGCCCCTGCGCACCGGGATCGAGCAGTCGCGGAACCTGATGACCGTGCGCCTGGCCGAAGAGCTGGGCATGGATGCGGTGGCGTCCTATGCCGAACGCTTTGGCGTCTATGATCGGATGGGGCGGTTTCTGGCCAACTCGCTGGGGGCGGAAGAGACCACGCTTTATCGCATGGTCGCGGCCTATGCGATGTTTGCCAATGGCGGGCAGCGGTTGGAGCCGACGCTGGTGGACCGGGTGCAGGATCGCTGGGGTACGACAATCTACCGCCACGATCAGCGTGACTGTGTGGATTGCGACGTCGCCGCTTTGGATCAGGGCCGCGCCCCGCGCGTGATCTCGAACCGGCGGCAGGTGATGGACCCGGTGACGGCCTATCAGTTGACCTCGATGATGACGGGTGTTGTTGAGCGGGGGACGGCGGCGGGCCGGATCGACCTGAATGTGCCCACCGCGGGCAAAACCGGCACGACGAACGATGCGCGCGATGTGTGGTTCGTGGGCTTTACCTCGAACATCGTGGCAGGCTGCTACATCGGCTATGACATCCCGCGCGCCTTGGGCCAGGGTGCCAGCGGCGGACGGTTCTGTGCGCCGGTCTTCAACGATTTCATGCAAAAGGCGACCGCGAAGTTCGGTGGCGGGCGGTTTGAGATCCCCGAAGGCGGGCGGTTCATCAAGATCGACCGCTTCACCGGCGAACGCCTGCCCAACGATGCGTTTGGCGAAAACGTCGTGGCCGAGTTCTTCCGTGACGGGGAAGAGCCGGTGTTTGGCGTGGCCTTCGATGGTGGTTTTGCCATGGGTTCGACCCTGCCGTTGTTCGACCCGAGCAGCCCCGAAGCCCTGCAGACGCAGCAACAGCAACCCTTGCCCAGCACGGTGGACCCCGCGACGGGCGAGGTGGTGCAGGCACCGACCCGGCGCAACATCGGCACGATCTCATCCGGTGGGCTCTACTGATCTTGCCGCCCTTGGGGCGCGTTGGTATCACCCGCATCTGACCTGACCTGCGAGAGCCGTGATGCGCGCCGAAGCCGAAAACACTGTGGCCGAGATCGAGAAATCCCTGGCGCTGTTGCGCCAGCGGATGGATTGGAAGACCGCGGAGCATCGCCTGGAAGAATTCAACGCGATGACCGAGGATCCCGATCTTTGGAACGATCCCGACCGGGCGCAAAAGTTGATGCGCGAGCGGCAGATGCTGGTGGATGCGGTGGATCGCTACAAATCCATGCGCCAGGAGCTGTCCGACAATGTCGAGCTGATTGAACTTGGCGAGATGGAGGACGATGCCGAGGTTGTGGGCGAGGCGGAGGAGGCGCTGAAGGCGCTGGCCAAACGCGCGGCCCAGGCCGAGTTGGAGGCGCTGTTGTCGGGCGAGGCGGATGGCAACGACACGTTTTTGGAGATCAACGCGGGCGCCGGCGGGACCGAAAGCTGCGACTGGGCGTCGATGTTGGCGCGGATGTATGTGCGATGGGCCGAGAAGCACGGCTATTCGGTCGAGTTGATGAGCGAAAGCGCAGGCGACGAGGCAGGGATCAAATCGGCGGCCTATAAGATCTCGGGGCCTAACGCCTATGGGTGGTTGAAGTCTGAATCTGGTGTCCACCGGCTGGTCCGGATCTCGCCCTTCGACAGCGCAGCCAAGCGGCACACGTCGTTTTCATCGGTCTGGGTCTATCCGGTGGTCGACGACAATATCGAAATCGACGTGAACCCCAGCGATATCCGGATCGACACCTATCGGTCCTCGGGCGCTGGCGGGCAGCATGTGAACACCACCGACTCCGCAGTGCGGATCACCCACATCCCCACGGGGATCGTTGTGACGAGTTCGGAGAAATCCCAGCACCAGAACCGCGATATCGCGATGCGGGCACTGAAATCGCGGCTCTATCAGCAAGAGCTCGATCGCCGGAACGCTGCGATCAACGAGGCGCATGAAGCGAAGGGGGAAGCGGGCTGGGGCAACCAAATTCGATCCTATGTGCTGCAGCCCTATCAGATGGTGAAGGACCTGCGCACCAACCATGAGACGTCGGACACCAAGGGGGTGCTCGACGGGGATCTCGATGCGTTCATGGCGGCGACACTGGCACTGGATGTGGCCGGCAAAAGCCGGGCCGAGGCGCAGGGTGAGGGCTAGGTCCCCAGCTTCGGACTGCGTATTTTTGACAAGAAGAAGCAGGTGGGTTGACGCGCATTTATGCCGTTGGGCATCATCGCGCCTGGGAGGAGAGCCGGGCCATGACTGACACGCCGCCGATCGAGGCGTCGCCGATCCCCGAGATCGGCCAGGTGACACTGCACGAGATCTGGAGCGCCTTAAAGGCGGGGGCGCATGATTTCCGGCGGGCCCCGGCCTATGGCCTATTTTTCAGCGCGTTTTACGTGCTGGTGGGCGCGGTCCTGATCCTGATCGACGCGGGCACCTTTGTCTGGACGCTGGTCCTGTCGCTGGGCTTTCCGCTGGTGGCACCCTTTGCAGCGGTGGGGCTTTACGAGGTGAGCCGGCGGCTGGAGGCGGACATCCCCCTGGTCTGGCGCGATATTCTGGGCGTCGTCTTTGCCGAGAAGGACCGCCAGATGCCGTGGATGGGGGTGATCATCCTGCTGGTCTTTCTGTTCTGGTCGTTCTTTGCCCATATGCTGTTTGCGCTGTTCATGGGGCTGTCGACGCTGACCAACATCTCGTCCTCCTATGAGGCGCTCCTGACGCCTACGGGCCTGACGATGATGGGGATGCAAGTGGTCGTAGGGGCCGCAGTGGCGTTTCTGGTCTTTGCGGCCACGGTGGTCAGCTTGCCCCTGCTGTTGGAAAAAGAGATCGATTTCGTCACCGCGATGCTGACGAGCTTTCGGGCCGTGGGGCAGAACCTTGGGGTGATGCTCATCTGGGCCGCGGTGATTGCGGGTCTACTGTTTCTGGGAATGGTGCCGCTGTTTCTGGGGCTGTTGGTCGTGCTCCCGATCCTGGGGCATGCAACGTGGCATGTGTACCGACGGACCCTCTATCACCCGATCTGACGGCGCCCTAGCCCGACAAAGGCGACCAAGGAAGACGCGGCTGACATGGCGGCGGTGATCCAGGCGATGGTAGCAAAGGCGTGGTTGGTGGCGTCGGTGTGTGCGGCGGCGTCCGAAGGGGCACCAAAGCTGCCCGGTCCGCCGGCGCTTGCATAAGCGCTCGCCGCGACGCCCCCCATCAGTGCGATGGCAACGAGGCCCGCGATCCGGCTGACGGCGTTGTTGATGCCCGAGGCGGCCCCTGCTTCGCGGTCGTCCACTGCGCCCATGACAGCCGCCGATAGGGGGGCCACGACCAGGGACATGCCAAGGCCCATCAGGCACATGAGCGGCAGGACGGCCCCCCAGAAGGATTGGAGCGGCGCGGTGAGGGCTAGGCCGGCATAGGCCAACGCGACGATGGCGGCGCCTGTGCCGATCAGGAGCCCCGGGCCATGCGTGTCGGCAAGTCGCCCCATGCGCGTGGACAGAAGCGCAATGGTGGCGGTGAGGGGGACGAAGGCGGTGGAGGCCGCGGCCTCGGTCACGCCCCAGGCGGTGATGACGGTCATGGGCAGGAAAAACAGGATGCCCGACAGCGCGAAGTAAAGGCAGAAGGTGGCGATGTTGGCGGCGCTGAAGGTGCGGTTGGCGAAAAGGCGCAGGGGCAGCATGGGGTTGGCTGCGCGGATCTCCCAAAGGAGGAACAGTGCGAGGCTGACAAGAGAGAAAAGACCGATCAGGCGCATGTCGATGCCTGCTTGACCGGAACCGGTCAGGGCCCAGGCCATCAGCCCGAGGGACAGTGTGACCAGGACGGCCCCCTGCCAATCGACGCTAGCGCAATCGCTGCTGCGGTCTTCGTTGACCGCGCCTTTGATGAGCCAGATGGCGATCAGGCCGAGGGGCAAGTTGACTGCGAAAAGCCAGCGCCAGGTTTCGGGCCCTGCGGCGGTGATGATGAGACCGCCGAGGATGGGCCCGAGCGCGGTGGTCAGCGCCGAGGCGGCGGCCCAGATGCCAAGCGCGCGGCCGCGATCGTCAGGCGGGTAGGCGCGGTAGATCAGGGCCATGGAGCCGGGCACCATCAGGGCCGCGCCGATACCCTTGAGTGCGCGGGCGGCGATCAGGATGTCGGCGGTGGGGGCGGCTGCGCTGATGAGGGAGGCCACGATGAAGATGGCGATGCCGATGGAGAAGACGCGGCCCAGCCCGAACCGGTCACCCAAGGCGCCGCCCGCCAGGATCAGCGCCGAGAGGGGCAGCATGTAGGCGTTGTTGATCCACTGTGCTTGGGTGAGCGTTGCGGCGAGGCTGTCGCGCATGGCGGGCATGGCGATGGAGACGATGCTGCCGTCGATGAAGCCCAAGGCAGAGGCGAGGATCGCGGCGTAGAGGACGCGGATGCGGGCGCGTTCCGCACAAAAGGCGGCGTCAAAGCGAGACGCCGCGGAGGGCCGCGGCGTCTGTTTGTCGGTTATCTGGGGGTCCGCGCTCAGGCTTTGGCCGGGGAAGCGGCCTGGGCCGAGCTTGAGGGGGGCGTGGGCGCAGTGGCCGGTTTCGGCTTGGCCGCGCCGCCGCCCAGCGGATCTTCCTGCCGCTGGACCGAGCCTTCGAAATGCGCGCCGCTTTCGATGGCGATGGTTTTGTGGATGATGTCACCTTCGACGCGGGCAGTGGCCGTCAGGCGCACCTTTAGGCCACGCACCTTGCCCACGACGCGGCCGTTCACGATCACGTCGTCTGCAATGCATTCGCCCTTCACGGTCGCGCTTTCGCCAACGGTCAGAAGGTGCGCGCGGATGTCGCCTTCAACGGTGCCTTCGATCTGAATGTCGCCCGCGGTCGTCAGATTGCCGGCAATCTTGAGATCGCTCGACAAGACGGATGCGGGGGCTTTTTCTTTCGGGGTGGTAGGGGAAAAGTCTGTCATTGGCTTTGTGCTCTTTGCCTCGGGGGTTTTGGGGGTTTCCGGCTTGGTCTCGGGGGCTGAGCCGGGGTCGTTCACTCTGCTTTTAGAAAACATCTCTCGCCGCCTTGATGAATTTCATCGGGTTCACGGGATCACCGTCAATCCGGACTTCATAATGGAGGTGGGTCCCGGTTGATCGTCCAGAGTTTCCCATATCACCAATCCGATCACCGCGCGAGACTTTATCACCGACGTTCACCCGGATTCTAGCCAGGTGTGCGTATCGGGTCTCAAACCCGAAATCATGGCGAATTGTGACCAGCCGTCCGTAGCCCGAGGCCCAGCCGGCCCGGATTACGGTGCCATCGGCCGTGGCCAGGATCGGGGTGCCGTGACCGGCGGCAAAGTCGACGCCGTTATGCATTCTGCGGGATCCGTTGAAGGGGTCGCGGCGGGGGCCGAAGGGGCTGGTGAAGCGGTAAACGCCGTCGACGGGATCGGCGAGCGGGGTCTTTTCTATGGCGATCCGGTAGAGGTTCAGCGCGTCGAGTTTTTCGAGAATGGCGTTGGCGCGATCCATATCCGCGTGCTCAGGCGTGCCCTTGGTGGAAAACGACAGGGGCGTGAGCGGACCGCCCTGGCCGGAATACCCGCGCCGGACCGCTTCGATAATGCTGTCGGCGGGCAGGCCTGCGGCAGCAAACATCCGATCCAGCGGGGCGAGCGAGACACTGACGGCTTCTTCGAGTTGTGAGAAGATCCGTTCGTTCCGCTCCAGCATCAACTCCCGCTCAAGCTCGAGAGACTCGATATGGGCCATCGCATCGGAGGTGTTCAGAACGATATCATCGCGCGCCTCGGCTGTGCTCGAGAGGGCGGCGGTCAGGAAATCAACCGTCGCCTGCAACTCGGCTGTGTCGACCTGTTCTGGCGTGATTTCTTCCGTGGTTTCAGCGAGTTCGGCGTGCAACGCCTCTGACTTTGCAATTGCTGCATCACGTTCGGCAATGATGGTGCGCACGGTGGCCTGCAGGGCGGTTGTGCCCTTCTCAAGCTCCTTGCGACGTTCCTCAGAGGCCAGAAGGCGGGACTGCATGGCCGACACCTCTGCCATGGCCAGCGCAAAGCGTTCATGGGCTGCAGCGGCATCGGCGACACGCGCATCGCGTTCGGCCGACAACTGGTTGAGGCGTTGTTCATAGAGGGCCTGTCCGCGCAACGCCTGATCGCGAAGGTTGCCTGCCCCAAGGCTCGACATTAGCAGGATTGCCGACGCGATGATCGCCCAGCCGATGACAAACGCGCTTCCGGTCAGGGCGATGAACTGTGTCGTCGGTGTCAGTCGGATATATCGCGTTTCCGCATCTGAACGCAGGAACAAGCGCTGCTCAGGAAAAGTGCGCGCAATCCGCGCGTTCATTCGGCGAACGATACTGTTCTTCAAGGTGACGCCCCGTTTTTTTATCCCTTCGTGCCGCCGCATCACTGCTCGGTCCCCTGCGGCTGCGATTATGTGCATAACTTTACAGACCTCTTGCGGCAAGCGGGCAGGGTTCCGTCGCCCCTTGGGTGTCGCCGCCACCACGCAGTCGGCGGAAATTCGCCAAAATCGACCTATGCCTCGACCAGTGGCCAATAAAAATCAGGCGGTATGCCCGCTTCCGCCCGCTTTTCATCGTTGAAGGGGGGCTTCAGGCCGCCTGGGAAGTAGGTGCGCACAAGTCTGTGGAAAACCTCTATGGGGTCGCTGTTTTCGCGCCCGCACAGGAAATGAAACCATTTGGAGCCATAGGCGACATGCCCCACCTCTTCGGCATAGATCGTCTGGAGTGCTGCGACGGCCTGACTGGCGCCTGCACGTTCAAAGATCTCGATCATGCCTGGGGTGACGTCGAGACCGCGGGCCTCCAGCACCATCGGCACAATCGCAAGGCGTCCCATGAAATCATGGGCTGTGTCTTCGGCGGCGCGCCACATGCCCGCATGGGCGGGCAGATCGCCATAGAAGCTGCCGTCGGCTTCAAGACAGTCGCACATTAGGTTGAAGTGCTTGGATTCCTCATCCGCCGCCTTGACCCAATCATCGTAGAATCCCATCGGCATCGGGATGTGCGCAAAGCGGGCGATGATGTCCCAATGCAAATCCACCGCGTTCAGTTCGATATGCGCAACTGCGTGAAGAAGGGCACGGCGGCCCGCCGGACTGCCCGGTTTGCGTTTTGGCACGTCGCGGGGTGAGAGAAGATCGGGCTTGTCGGGTCGGGCCGGTTGCGCGGGCGGTGTCGCGTGGCCCACCGCGATCTCCGGACCGGTCTTGCGCGCGGCCAACCAGGCAGCGGCGTGCTGTCGGGACAGCGCGGTCTTGGCGCGGCCATCGGCGGTCGACAGAACATCGACCGCCATTTCGGCCAGCGTCGTCACAGAGCCTTCACAGCCGCAAGCACGGCGTCGGCATGGCCGGGAACCTTCACCTTGCGCCAGACCTCGCGCACGGTGCCGTCGCCGTCGATGAGGAAGGTGGCCCGTTCGATCCCCATGTATTTCTTGCCGTACATGCTTTTCTCAACCCAGGTGCCGTAGGTCTCGCACACATCGCCATCGGCATCGGACAGAAGCGGAACACCCAGATCATGCTTTGCGATGAACTTGTCGTGCTTAGCCACGGTGTCTTTCGAGATGCCGTAGACCACGGCGCCAGCTTCTTCGAATGCGGCGAGGTTTTCGGTAAACGCGATCGCTTCCTTTGTGCAGCCGCCGGTGTCGTCGCGCGGGTAGAAGTAGAGCACGACTTTCTGCGGGCGCAGGGTGCTGAGCGTGACATCGGTGCCACCGTCGCGGGGCAGGGTGAAGTCGGGGGCGGTTTGACCGATCTCGATCATGTGTGGGATCTCCGGGATGACAAAGTGCTGCAATTTCGTTTTAGTTCAGACGCAACGAAGATAAAGCCACGTCGACCGATTGGCTTGAGGCAGTGATGACAGACCAACCGCCCGCGCCCGCCCCGCGCCGCAGGACCCGCCGACGGGTTGTGTGGACGGTTGTCGTGCTGATCGCGGCGGGGGTGATGGGGGCGGTGTCGATGTCGGGCCAGCCGGTGACTATGCCGGGCTGGGCGGTTGCGCGGATGGAGGACCGGCTGAACCGCGCCATGGGCGAGGGCGGTGCGGTAGTCGGCCAGGCGGTGGTTGAGATCGATGGCGAGACCGGGCCGCAGGTTGAGCTGCGCGATGTGCGCTTAAGCGATGCTCGCGGCGTCCGGGTTGCCGCGTTGAATCGGGTTCGTGCGCAGCTGTCCTTGCCGGATCTGTTACGTGGGGATGTGGCGCCCAAGACGCTCCAGGTCTCGGGCGCGCAGATCACGATCCGGCGCGCGGTGGACGGTGGCTTTACGCTGAGCTTCGGGGATGCGGGGACGCCCGCGATGGGCGATGCGGCCAATCTGCTGGATGCGATAGATGCCGCGTTTGCCGATGCGCCGCTGGCCGATATCGGGCGGGTCGAGGCGACCGATCTGACGATCTCGCTGGAAGATGCGCGTTCGGGGCGGGTGTGGCAGGTGACAGACGGATCGCTTGTTCTGGTCAATGACATCGACAGTGTCGGGATCACGGTGACGTCTGAGGTGTTCAACGGCACCGAGGATCTGGCGCAGGTTCAACTGTCGTTTCTGTCCAACAAGGGGTCAGCTGCGGCGTCAATCGGGATCCAGTTTGAGAATGCCGCCGCCGCCGATATCGCGCTGCAGGCCCCGGCGCTGAGCTATCTGGGCGTGATCGATGCGCCGGTGTCCGGCTCGATCCGCACAGCGTTCGATGCCGACGGGGCGGTGGACCGGTTGGCCGCGACGCTGGAAATTGACAGTGGTGCCCTGCGCCCGGCTGAGGGGGCGCGGGCGATCCCGTTCAACTCGGGCCGGGTTTATGCCACGTTCGACCCCGCCGATCAGCGGCTGGCATTCTCAGAGCTTCGGGTGCAGAGCGATGCGGTGACGGTTCTGGGCGAGGGCCATGCATACCTGCGCGATGTCGAAGGTGGATGGCCCCAGACCCTGGTCGGCCAGATGCGGTTTGAAGAGATCGCGCTGACGCCCGAGGATGTCTTTGACGAACCGGTGGTGTTCGATACCGGCGTCACCGACATCCGGATGCGTCTGGACCCGTTCGAGGTGGATATCGGGCAATCAGTGCTGCTGGCCGGGGCGGATCGTCTGTCGGGATCGGGGACGATCGGGGCCGATGATGAGGGGTGGCGTGTGTCGCTGGACATGGCCGGTTCGCGCCTGACGCCCGCGCGTCTGATCGCGCTCTGGCCCCGTGTTGTGGCCCCCAAGGCGCGGGTCTGGTTGCAAGACAACGTTCAGGAGGGCGAGTTAACGGATATCGCGGCGTCAATCCGGGTGGTGCCCGGCGCCCCGTTGCGCGCCGGTCTGAGCTACGATTTTCAGAATGCGACGGTACGGTACATGCCGCATATGCCGCTGGTCACGGGCGGGGCTGGCCATGCGGCGCTGATTGACCGGCGCTATGCCATGCGGCTGGAGGAGGGGCAGGTGCGGCCTGCTGGACAGAGGCCCTTGGACCTCGCTGGCTCGACGCTTGCGATCATTGATGTGGCCGAAGACATTCCCCTTGCCGAGCTTAATCTTCGCGCGAAAGGGCCGCTTGCTGCCTTGCTGACGGCCTTGGACAACCGCCCGTTTCAGGTGCTTGAGAAAAGTGGACGCACCGCGGATCTGGCCGCGGCCGAGGCGGATGTCGCCGCCAACGTGGTGTTCCGTCTGGCCAAGGATCTGCCTGCGGAAGATGTAGCCTTTGACCTGTCGGGTACGCTCACGGACGTAAGCTCCGACAGCCTCGTGCCAGGACGCGTTTTGTCTGCCGACCGGTTGGAGTTGCGCGCGACGGCGCAGGTGCTTGAGGTGGCTGGTCCAGCGAACCTGGATGGGATCCCGCTAGAGGCTGTTTGGCGGCAGCCGCTCGGTCGCGGCGAAACCAGCGGTGGTCAGGTCACGGCGCTTGTCCCGGTGGATACGGCCACGCTTGCGGCGTTGGGGATCAATTTGCCGCCCGGCACTTTCAGCGGACGCGCGGAGGCGCGGGTTGATCTGGATGTGCCACGCAACGGACCGGCAACGTTTGCGCTGACATCAGACCTGCGCGGTGCGCGGTTGCGGATCCCTGACGTGGGTTGGGACAAGCCCAGCGGCATTGCGGGGGAGCTGTCCGTGGCGGGCACCCTTGGACCTGCGCCGCAGATTGACCGGCTCCGTCTGGCCGGGGCGGGGTTAGCTGCCGAAGGCAGCCTGAGGCTTGGCCAGAACGGTGCGTTTGTGTCCGCGCGTTTGGATCGCCTGCGACTGGGGGATTGGCTTGATGGGCCGGCGACGGTGACCGGGCGGGGACCCAACCTGCCGCCAACGATCAGCATCACGGGCGGAACGATTGATCTGCGCGCTTTGCCTGACTTCACCACGGATCCCGGTGGTGAGCCCGTGCCGTTGCAGCTTGCGCCGGATAGGCTGATCTTGGCCGATGGGATCGCGCTTCGGCCGTTCCGAGCCAATGTGCTGGCGCGGGGCGGGCTGGATGGGCGGTTCGAGGCGCAGGTGAATGGCGGTGTGGCGGTGCGCGGCGCGCTGGTGCCGCAGCGGGGGCGCACGGCGGTGCGGGTGCTTTCGGAAGATGCAGGGGCTGTGTTCCGGGATGCGGGGCTGTTTCGGTCTCTCACGGGGGGCGCAATGGATCTGATCCTGACGCCCAAGCCCGGTCGCGATGGGTTTGACGGGCAGATGACCATCCGCTCGGCCACCTTGCGCGATCAGCCCGCGATTGCCGATCTGCTGGACGCGGTCAGTGTGATCGGGATGATCGACCAGTTGCAGGGGCCGGGCATTTTGTTCAACACCATCGATGGCCGGTTCGATCTGATGTCTGAAGAGCTGGTCTTGCGCCAAGGCGCGGCGGTCGGGGCGTCGTTGGGGCTGTCGCTGGATGGCACCTATGATCTGGACGACAAAGAGCTGGATATGCGGGGCGTGATTTCGCCGATTTATCTGCTGAATGCGGTCGGTCAGGTGTTCACCCGGCGCGGCGAAGGCTTGTTTGGCTTTACCTATACCATGACCGGCAGCGCCGACGCCCCGCGCATGTCCGTCAATCCGCTGTCGGTGCTGGCGCCGGGCTTTCTGCGCGAGATCTTCCGCGGGGGACCGCCCGGATCGGAAGAAGCGCGCCAGCGGCAGATCCCGAAGCGCGAAGAAAGGCGCGAGCAGCCTTGAAACTGTCTGACTTCGACTTCGATCTGCCGGAGGAGCTCATCGCCACGCGGCCGGTGCGACCGAGGTCTTCGGCCCGCATGCTTGTGGCCAAGGGCGACACGATCAGTGACGAGCAGGTGTTTGATCTGCCCGATATCCTGGCGCCGGGGGACAGGCTGGTGTTGAACGATACGCGCGTCATTCCGGCGCGGTTGTCGGGGCGCAGGCTGCGCACGGCGGCAGAGGGCACGACCGAGGCGGGGATCGAGGCGACGCTGTTGGAACCTACACCGGATGGTCAGTGGCGCGCCTTGTTGCGGCCCTTGAAGAAGGTGCGCGACGGGGAGGAAATCGTGTTTTCCCCGGATCTATCGGCCACGGTCACGGGCCGTGCGGATGGGACGGCGGCGTTGGCGTTCAACTTGACCGGCGAGGACTTTGATGCCGCGCTGGCGGCGGCGGGGACCATGCCCCTGCCGCCCTATATCGAAGCCAAGCGCAAGGCGGATGCGCGCGATCACGAAGACTATCAGACGATCTGGGCGAAACGCGCAGGCGCTGTCGCGGCGCCGACGGCATCGCTGCACTTCGATCCGCCGTTGATGCGCGCGCTGGCGGCGCGGGGCGTTGAGACATCCTATGTCACGCTGCATGTGGGCGCGGGGACGTTTCTGCCGGTGAAGGTGGACAACATTCGCGACCACAAGATGCATGCGGAGTGGGGGGAGATCACGCCAGAGGCGGCAGGTGAGATCAATGCCACGAAGGCCGCGGGCGGGCGGGTGATCCCGGTGGGGACGACGGCCATGCGGTTGTTGGAGAGTGCGGCGCGGGACGACGGCACTCTGGCGCCCTGGGTGGGTGCCACGGACATCTTCATCACGCCCGGCTTTACCTTTCGCATGTGCGACGCGCTGATGACAAATTTCCATCTGCCCAAGTCGACACTGATGATGCTGGTGTCGGCGCTGATGGGGCGTGAGCGGATCATGGCCATTTACGCCCATGCCATCGCGGCGGAATATCGCTTCTTTTCCTATGGCGATGCGTCGATTTTGTTTCCCAAGGCTTGAACACGACGCACCAACGTCGCAGCAAAGCAGGACAACAACGAATCCCGTGACGTAAGCGGGATCGGGCAGACGCCATAAGAGGCGAGGCAGATGTTACAGGTCCTGGGCGGCTCGTGGGCGCTCTTTCTGGGATTGACGCTTCTGATGCTGGGCAACGGCATGCAGGGCACCCTTCTTGGTATCCGGGGCGGGCTGGAAGGCTTTTCGACCTTCGAGATGTCGATTGTGATGTCGGCCTATTTCGTGGGCTTCCTCGGCGGATCGCGCCTGGCGCCCGAGATGATCCGGCGCGTGGGTCACGTTCGTGTTTTTGCGGCGCTTGGATCCTTCGTGTCGGCCACGCTGATCCTGTTCCCCGCCCTGACCGATCCCTGGGCTTGGGCGCTTTTGCGGGTGGTCATCGGGTTCTGCTTCTCGGGCGTTTACGTGACGGCCGAAAGCTGGCTGAACAATTCGGTCGACAACTCCAATCGGGGCAAGGCCCTGTCGCTTTACGTGATCGTTCAGATGGCGGGGGTGACAGCGGCGCAGGGCTTGGTAACGCTAGGCGATCCAGCGGGGTTCATCCTGTTCATCGTGCCGTCAGTGCTGGTCTCGATCTCATTCGCGCCGATCTTGTTGTCGATCAATCCGACACCGGCATTCGAGACGACCAAGGCCTTGTCGCTGGCCGCACTCTACAGGATTTCGCCTTTGGGATGTGTCGGCGTATTTTTGTTGGGCGGCGTGTTTTCGGCCCAGTTCGGGATGGCGGCCGTCTACGGGACCGAAGCGGGGCTGAGCGTTGGTCAGATCTCGGCCTTCATCTCGGCCATCTACATAGGGGGTCTGCTATTGCAGTACCCCATTGGCTGGATTTCGGACCGGATGGATCGGCGGATCCTGATCATGTTTGTGTCCCTTGCAGGCGGCGTGGCCGCAGGGGTGGGCGCGCTGTTTGACAGCGTGTTCGCTATTCTGATGGTCGTGTCCTTCCTCGTGGGCGGGCTGTCGAACCCGCTTTACGCGCTGCTCTTGGCCTATACCAACGACTATCTCGATAGCGATGACATGGCAGCCGCGTCAGGCGGGCTCATCTTTATCAACGGCTGCGGCGCGATTGCCGGGCCGATTATCACAGGCTGGATGATGGGCATCATCGGGCCGAATGGCTTTTGGATGTTCGTGGCGTTGTTGATGACGGCCACGGGCGCCTATGCCGCATGGCGGATGACCCGCCGTCCCGCGACCGTATCCTCAGACGATACGGCCTCCTACGCCCCGCTTACCCCTGTGGCCACCTCGGTCGCGGTGGAGGCAGCGCAGGAATACTACGCAGAAAATGTCGAAGAGGCAGGCAGTGATGCTGTCGACGAAACCGCAACAGTCCCCCGTGAGACGCCATAAATCAGTTGAGATGGCGAAAAAGTTTTGCAACGCTTGAGAGCAGTTCGGGGGTTTAGAGTGAGGAGCGTGTGTAATGGTTAACCCGGAAGACGTCCTGACCTATTGGCTTGATGAGGTCGGGCAAGACGGCTGGTACATGGGCGGTGATGCCCTGGACGCCGATATTCGCGACAAATTCCACGAGACATGGAAGGCCGCCTGTGAAGGGGCGTTGTCGCTTTGGCTGACCTATCCCAGCGGGACGTTGGCCTATATCATTCTGACCGACCAGTTCCCGCGGAACATGTTCCGGGGATCGGCGGATGCCTTTGCCACAGACGCGGTTGCGCGCGCGGCGGCGAAATCGGCAATTGCCAAGGGCTGGGACATGCGGATCGATGAACCGGCGCGGCAGTTCTTCTACCTTCCGCTGATGCATTCGGAGTGTCTGTCGGATCAGGAACGCAGCGTGCGTCTGATCCTGACGCGGATGCCGAACCACGGGGAGTCGAACCTGTTGCATGCCAAGGCGCATCGCGAGGTCATTCGCAAGTTCGGTCGCTTCCCGTATCGGAATGAGGCGCTGGACCGGTCCACGCAGCCGTCCGAGCAGGCCTATCTCAACGATGGCGGCTATGGGTCGACGGTGCGGGAATTGCAGGCGGCGGTCGGTTGATCTGACGCGGCGCTAGCGCATTTCCGGCAGTCTCGGAATCGTCTTTCGCTGCCTCTCGCCTATGGCTCGAACGCGAAAGACGACGGGTGTTTAAAGCTGAGCCGGAAACGCTTTAGGCTGAGCAACTGGCGCCACCCAGGACACAGAATTTGGCGCAGTGGGGATGGTTCAAGTGGACCGACCCCTCTGCCTCGGCCAGTGTTTCCCCAAGCTCAAACGCGCGGTCGTAGGCCAAGAGGGTGCAGGCAACCACCGTTGGCGTCTGCGCGCCGCGGCGCTTCACAACCATGCGGGAGGAGGCGCACATCACATCGTCGGGCGACTTGTTCAGAATGCCCCAGCAAGCGGTCGTGATCTCTGGCACCTCGGCGGTTTCGTCCATTTCCGGGAAAAGCACTGTCATCGCAGGATCATGCGCGTCGATCTTTAAGCCTTCGCGCGCGAAGAGATCGGCGAACCCTTGGCGGGATTGCGCGTCCGTCTCATCCCACATGGTGCGGCCTGCAACGGCCATGCGGATGCCCGCGTCCCGCAGCCAACGCATGCCCTCAAGCGTTTTTTCAAAGCTGCCTGTGCCGCGTTCCGTGTCGTGGTTTTCAGCCGACCAGTGATCGACGGATATCCGTAGGGTCAGCTTGTCGCCATATACGCCCACCAAGCGCTGGAGACCCTTTTGAACGCCGGGGCGCATCATCGGGCGCATCGCATTGGTCAGGATCAGCACGTCGTATCCGCGTTTCAGCGATGCCTCGGCCATATCGATCATGTCGGGGTTCATGAAGGGCTCACCCCCGGTGAACCCGATCTCGCGCACGCCCCAGCCGCGGTCGTCGAGCTGGTCGAGGTAGCCCTCGACCTCTTGTGTGGTGATGTAGACTAACCGGTCGTTGGTGGGGGAGCTTTCGATATAGCAGTTGACGCATTCGATGTTGCACAGCGTGCCGGTGTTGAACCAAAGCGTCTGGGGGTCGGTGAGGGCGACATGGGCGCGCGCCTCACCCTTGGCGGTGATTTCGGGGTGTTCGAACTTGCCGAAGGGGCCCGCGTCTACGTTTGTGTCTTTCATACCACCGCCCTTCCTCGTTGCGTTACCGCTAAGGGTCTTGCGCGGTAAAGAAAACCCCGGCCCGGTGCTTTGACGCAGTTGTGAAGCCGGAACGGCATGCTAGACAGGAGGGGCCTTCGCGCTTACACACGCGCATGCAAATGCGTTAGCGCTAACATACCCTCAGGATCCAGCCATGGTTTCGCGTGTTATTCCCGTAGATCCCTTCGATCTCGTTATCTTTGGTGGAACGGGGGACCTAGCGCGTCGCAAGATCTTGCCGGGCCTGTTCCGGCGGTTCTCAGCCGGGCAGATGCCGGCCGATGCGCGTGTGATCGGCGCCGCGCGATCAGAGATGGACGACGCGGGCTATCGTGAGATGATCGCCGAGGCGCTGGCGGAGTTTGTGCCCGAAGTCGCGCGGCCCGAAGATCAGGTCTCGGCCTTTCTGGAGCGGTTGCACTATGTCTCGATCGACGCCACCGGGACGGCGGGGTGGGAAGACTTGCGTGATCGCGTCCGGTCGGATTTGATCCGGGCGTTTTACTTCTCGGTCGGGCCATCGCTTTTTGCCGACATTGCGGAGCGGCTGCATGACCATGGTATCGCGGGCGGTCAGTGCCGGATTGTCGTGGAGAAACCCTTTGGTCACGATCTGGAAAGTGCCCGCGCGCTGAACCGGACGCTGGCGCAGTATTTCGACGAGACGCAGATTTACCGGATCGACCATTACCTGGGCAAAGAAACCGTGCAGAACCTGATGGCGGTTCGGTTTGGCAACATCCTTTTCGAGCCGGTGTGGAACGCGCAATACATCGATCACGTGCAGATCACGGTGGCCGAAACCGTCAGTGTGGGCGGGCGCGGGGGCTATTATGACAAGTCCGGCGCGATGCGGGATATGATCCAGAACCACCTGATGCAGTTGTTGTGCCTGACCGCGATGGAGCCGCCGTCGAAGTTCGATCCCGATGCGGTGCGCGATGAAAAGCTGAAGGTGATCCGCGCGCTTCAGCCGGTGCAGGCCGCGGACATGGTGCGCGGCCAATACGATGGGGACGCGGATGAGCCGTCCTATCGGGAGCACGCCGAAAACCCCGACAGCAAGACCGAAAGCTTCATCGCGATGAAGCTCCATGTGGCGAACTGGCGGTGGAACGGCACGCCGTTTTACCTGCGCACCGGCAAACGCTTGAAGTCTCGCCTGTCTGAGATCGCGGTACGGTTCAAAGAACCGCCGCATTCGATTTTTGACGAAGATGCGGGCACCAATGCCAATGAGCTGACGATCCGGCTGCAGCCCAATGAGGGGATGGACCTGCAGGTGACGATCAAGGAACCCGGTCCCGGTGGGATGCGCCTCATTGAAGTGCCGCTGGACATGACCTTTGCCGATGCGTTGGGCCAGGATGGTGAGGATGTGCCGGATGCCTATGAACGCCTGATCATGGATGTGATCCGTGGCAATCAGACATTGTTCATGCGCGGGGATGAGGTTGAGGCCGCCTGGGCCTGGACCGATCCGATCATCGAGGGCTGGACGGAGCGTGGCGACACGCCCAAACTCTACGAGCCGGGGTCGTCGGGTCCCGACGATGCGTTGATGCTGCTGCACAAGGACAACCGCCGCTGGCGGGACCTCAAGATATGAGACTTGTTGAATATCCCGATCGGGAAATGATGATGATCGATCTGGCCAATCAACTGGCCGGCGATCTGAAGAACGCGCTTTTGACCCATGAAACCGCGACCCTTGCGGTGCCCGGCGGGACCACCCCGGGGCCGGTGTTTGACACGCTTTGCGGGACGGACATGCATTGGGACCGGGTCAACATCATGCTGACCGACGAACGCTGGGTTCCCGAGACGTCGGAGCGGTCGAATACGCGGCTGTTGCGCGAGCGCCTGATGGTCGACCGCGCGGCGATGGCCCATGTGGTGCCGCTGTATCGGGAGGCTGAGACGCCGGAGGACGTGCTGGACGAGTTGATCGCAGCGTTGGTACCGAACCTGCCGATTTCCGTTTTGCTTCTCGGCATGGGGGCGGATGGACACACGGCCTCGCTCTTTCCCGGGGCGGATAACCTCGAGGCGGGCCTTGCAGATGGGGCACCGGCCCTGATGGCCATGCGTGCGCCCGGGGCGCCTGAGCCGCGGGTGACCCTGACGGCGCCAGTGTTGAACGGGGCCTTGGCCAAGCATGTCCTGATCACCGGGTCTGAGAAGCGTGAGGCATTGGAACGCGCGCGCCACGCAACCCGGCAAGACGCCCCGATCCGCGCGGTATGGGGCGACGCGATCGTGCATTGGGCGGAGTAGGGCAATGAATTGGGACGCATTGAAGGCGGCGGCGACGGCGGCAAAAGACCGAAAGATCGTCGACCTGTTCGAAGACCCGGACCGCGCAGAGGGGTTTTCCATTGAGGCAGGCGATCTTTTCTTTGATTACTCCAAGACGACCATGACGGCTGGGGATCGCGCGCTTCTGGTGTCGATGCTGGCGGATGCAGGCGTTGCCGCGCGGCGCGATGCGATGTTTTCGGGCGAGAAGATCAATGAGACTGAGGGTCGGGCGGTTCTGCATACGGCGCTGCGCAATCTAGATGGCGGGCCGGTGGTGGTGGACGGCATGGACGTGGTGCCGGGCGTGCGCCACACGCTCGCGCGGATGGAGCAGTTTGCCGAGGCGGTGCGTAGCGGGACGGCCAGCCCACCCAATGGCGGGCGATTCACTGATGTCGTGAATATCGGGATCGGCGGGTCTGACCTGGGGCCCGCTATGGCGACGGTTGCGCTGGCCCCCTATCACGACGGGCCCCGGTGCCATTTCGTGTCGAACGTGGACGGGGCGCATATCTATGATGTCTTGAAGGGCCTTGATCCATCCTCAACATTGGTGGTGGTCGCGTCGAAGACCTTTACCACCATCGAGACGATGACCAATGCCGAGACGGCGCGTGACTGGCTGGCTGCTACGGTGGGCCAGGACAATGCAGGCGGCCACTTTGCCGCCCTCTCCAGCGCCGTCGATAAAACGGCGGCGTTCGGGATCGCGGAGGATCGGGTCTTTGGGTTTGAAGATTGGGTCGGCGGGCGCTATTCCATGTGGGGGCCGATTGGCCTGTCGCTAATGATCGGTATCGGGGCGGATGCATTCCGGGCCTTCTTGCGCGGCGGGCAGGCGATGGACACGCATTTCCGCGCGGCGGAGCCTCTGGAAAACCTGCCCGTGATGCTGGCCGTGACGGGGATCTGGCACCATCAAGGATGCGGATACCCGACGCGCGCGGTCCTGCCCTATGAACAACGGCTCGCGCGGTTGCCAGCCTATCTCCAGCAGTTGGAGATGGAGTCGAACGGCAAGGGCGTGACGATGGATGGCGATGACGCCGCGGTCGTCACCGGGCCGATTGTCTGGGGCGAGCCGGGGACCAATGGCCAGCACGCGTTCTACCAGCTGATCCACCAGGGCACCGGTGTGGTGCCGTGCGAGTTCATGGTGGGGGCAGAGGGCCACCATCCCGAACTGGCGCACCAGCATCGGCTGCTGATCGCCAACTGCTTGGCACAGGCGCAGGCTCTGATGCAGGGCCGGTCGCTCGATGAGGCGCGGGCGATGATGGAGACGGCGGGGTTTGAGGGGGCCGAGCGTGACCGGCAGGCCCGGCACCGGGTTTTCCAGGGCAATCGGCCTAGCACAATGCTGATATATCCGTCGCTCACACCCTATGTTCTGGGCCAGATCGTTGCACTTTACGAACATCGGGTGTTTGTCGAGGGGGTGGTCCTTGGGATCAACTCATACGATCAATGGGGCGTTGAGTTGGGCAAGGAGTTGGCCAAGGCGCTCGAGCCGGTTGTGGCCGGGGATGCGCCAGCGGACGGGCTGGATCCGTCGACAGCGCAGCTTGTGAACGTTTTGCGGCGGCACCGCGACTAGGGCGCCGCCTCAGGCGTCGTCCGTGGCTTGGTCGCGGTCGCGCAGGGTGGCCCGCACGGCCTCAGGGATCGGCATTTTGGTCGATCCGGTGTCATCGGTCATGACAATAACCGTGCTGGCCTGTGCCTTGATCTGGCCGCCCGACCAGACGGCGTATTCTTTTTGAAAGGATGTGTTGCGGAAGCTGACACAGCGCGCGGTGATCACGTAATCCTCGTTGAGGTAGAGGGGCGCGAGGTAATCGCACACGATCTGGCGCACGACGAGGGTCGTGTCCTCAGCGCGGTAGTGCGAGATGCCGTAATCGGCCAGCCACCGCACGCGCGTTGTCTCGAACCAGCGCAGATAGGCGGTGTTGTTGACGTGGTTGAGGGCGTCGAGCTCATAGAAGCGCACCCGGTCGGCTACGCCGAAGGACCACGGTTCTGGGATGCCGAGATCGCGCAGTTGGGCGATGGGGAGCGGGTGGATATAGTCTGCCATGGGCGGTCACGTTTCCTGATATGCGATCTGGCCATACGGGTTGATCCCCGATCGCACAAGGCGCAGCCGGCTGTGGCAACGCGCCTCGGGTCAGAGGGCACTTCTGGGGTTGGTACGCGGTCAATTGTGTACTATTGCATACCGAAATTCAGGAGGGAACCGACCCATGGACGCCAACACCACCCCCGACATCATCTATACCAAGGTCGACGAAGCGCCCGAGCTTGCCTCGGCCTCGCTCTTGCCGATCATCCAGCGTGTCGCGAGCGCCGCCGGGGTGCGTGTCGGCACGATGGATATCTCGCTGGCCGGGCGGATCCTTGCCACGTTCCCCGAGGCGCTGGCGCCTGAACAGCAGCAAAGCGATGATTTGGCCGCGCTGGGCGAGTTGGTGAAGACGCCCGATGCCAATGTGATCAAGCTGCCGAATATCTCGGCCTCTGTGCCCCAACTCGTCGCCGCGATCACGGAGCTGCAGGGTCAAGGCTATCCCGTGCCGGACTATCCCGAAGCCCCGTCGACCGAGGCGGAACAGGCGGTGCGTGCACGCTATGACGCGATCAAGGGATCGGCGGTGAACCCGGTTTTGCGGGAAGGCAACTCGGATCGTCGGGCCGCAGCGGCTGTGAAGCGTTTTGCCCAGGCCAATCCGCACCGGATGGGCGATTGGTCGTCTGACAGCAAGACACGGGTTGCATCGATGGAAGGGGGCGATTTTCGGTCGAACGAGACGTCGGTCACACTGTCTGATGATGCGACTGCTAAGATCGTTCTAACGGCTGCGGACGGATCGGAGACGGTGCTGAAGGACAACGTCAGCTTCCCCGCGGGCAGCGTTGTGGATGCCACGTTCATGTCCGCCAAAGCGCTGAGCGCGTTTCTCGATGCCGAAATCGAGAAGACCAAGGCGGAAGGGGTTCTGTTTTCACTGCATATGAAGGCCACGATGATGAAGGTGTCGGACCCGATCATCTTCGGCCATGCCGTGCGAGCCTTCCTGAAACCGGTCTTCGAAGTGCATGGCGCCAAGATGGAGGCCCTGGGCGTGAACCCCAATTCGGGCTTGGGCGATCTGTTGGCACGCGTGAAAGACGAGGCCGACATCCTGGCGGCGATCTACGCCTGCATGGCCGCGCGCCCGCCGATGTATATGGTCGACAGCGACCGGGGGATCACCAACCTGCATGTACCCTCAGACGTGATCATCGACGCGTCGATGCCCGCGCTCATTCGGGCCGGCGGCAAGGGCTGGGGACCTGACGGAAATGAAGCTGATGCGGTCTGCGTGATCCCCGACAACTCCTATGCGCCGGTCTATGACGAGACGATTGAGTATTTCAAAGCGACCGGCAAGCTCGACCCTGCGACTTGTGGGACGGTGCAGAATATCGGCCTGATGGCGCAGAAGGCCGAGGAATACGGATCGCACCCCACGACGTTTGAGATCCCGGCGGATGGCGTGGTTCGGATGGTGCTGAGTGATGGTACGGTGCTGCATGAGCATTCGGTTGAGGCGGGTGACATCTGGCGCTCTGCCTCGGCGCGGAAGGCGCCGATTGAGGACTGGGTGAACCTGGCCATCGAACGGCAGGCGGCCGAGGGGTGCCAGGCGATCTTCTGGCTCGATGCGACCCGCGCCCACGACGCGGAGCTGATCAAATACGTGACCCCGATCCTTGAGGCCAAGGGCGTGGCCGACAAGTTCGAGATCATGGCCCCGCGCGAAGCGACGCGGGCCACGTTGGAGACCATTCGCACCGGCGCAAACTCCATCGCGATCACGGGCAACGTTCTGCGCGATTACCTGACGGATTTGTTCCCGATCCTGGAACTGGCGACCTCTGCCAAGATGCTGTCGATCGTGAAGCTGATGAACGGTGGTGGGTTGTTTGAGACCGGGGCAGGGGGCTCGGCCCCCAAGCACGTGCAGCAGTTGATGGAGGAAAACCATCTGCGCTGGGACAGTCTAGGGGAATTCTGCGCGCTGGCCGAGAGCTTCAAGTTCCTTGCCGATGCCAAGGGCAACGCCAAGGCGCGGGTTCTGGGCGAGGCGGTGGAGACCGCGACGCAAGGGATCCTGGATCACGGACGGTCGCCCGGGCGCAAGGTGGGGCAACCCGACAACCGCGACAGCCACTACTGGTTCGCGCGCTACTGGGCCGAGGCACTGGCGGCGCAGTCGGGCGATGCCGAGCTTGCGGCGCATTTCGCCCCGATGGCGCAGGCCTTGGCCGAGAACGAAGAGACCATCGTGGGTGAGTTGGCGGCCGTGCGTGGGTCGGCGGTCGATCTGGGCGGATACTATCACGGGGATGCCGGGAAGACCGCCGCGGTGATGCGGCCGTCAGAGACGCTGAACGGGATTATCGGCTAGGGGCGTCTGGAGCGGGTGAAGGGAATCGAACCCTCGTCTTAAGCTTGGGAAGCTCCTGCTCTACCATTGAGCTACACCCGCGTGCCAGTGGTGCTGGTAGTCTATTGGATGTGCGGGGTCAAGAATGGGCGGCCCCGCTCTGCGCGCTTAGCTGCGCGTCTGGCTCCGGCGCCCGAACACGCTGAGTATGGCGAATGTCACGGCGGCCACGCACACGATCGACGGGCCTGCGGGGGTGTCGAAGACATAAGCCGCGCGCAGCCCCACTACCGCCGAGAAACCACCCAGTGCGGCGGCGATGACGGCCATCGTCTCGGGTGTGCGCGCGAGGCCTCGGGCGGCGGCAGCGGGAATGATGAGGAGGGCCGCGATCAGCAGGATGCCGACGACCTTGATTGCTACGGCGACGGTGATCGCAAGTGCCAGGGTTAGGACGAGTTGTTCGCGCTTTGGATCGAGGCCGCTGGCATAGGCCAGGTCCTCGCTGAGTGTCGCGGTTAGAAGCGCCGACCAGCGCCAGGCGATAAGCGCGATCACCAACGCGGCCCCGCCCCAGATCACGATCAGGTCGCTGCGCGATACGGCCAGGATATCGCCAAAGAGATAGGCCATGAGATCCAGCCGGATCCCCGACAAGAACGACACCGCGACAAGTCCAAAGGCGAGCGCGGAGTGGGCCAGAACACCCAGAAGCGTGTCCATCGCATAGCCGCGCCCCGCAAGAAGCGTTACGGTTAACGCCATTGCGAGCGCCACGGCGACGGTGCCAGCGAAGACTGAAATCTGCATGGCGAGCGACAGGGCGACGCCCAGCATCGCGGCATGGGCCGTAGCGTCGCCGAAGTAAGCCATGCGCCGCCAGACTACGAAACTGCCCAAGGGGGCCGCGGCAAAAGCGACCCCCACGCCCGCAAGCGTGGCCCGTGTCATGAAATCGTCGAGCATTACTCAGCCGCCTCGTGGCTGTGCGCATGGTCGTGATCGTGGTCGTGGTCATGCTGGTAGAGGGCGAGGGCGCCACCGGTACCAGTTCCAAAGAGCGCCCGGTATTCGGGGGCCGAGGCGACAACGGCGGGGGTTCCCTGGCAACAGACATGGCCGTTCAGGCAGATGACGCGGTCTGAGGCGCTCATCACCACGTGCAACTCATGGCTGATCATCAGGACGGCACAGCCGGTGTCACGGCGCACCGCCTCGATCTGGCGGTAAAAGGCGGCCGAACCCGGTTGATCGAGGCCTTGGGTCGCCTCGTCCAAGAGCAACAGCTGGGGCCGGTCATTCAGAGCTCGGGCCAAAAGCACGCGCTGGAACTGGCCGCCGGAAAGCTCTGACATCTGCCGCTTGAGCAGGTCGGGGACACCTGCCGCCTCAAGGGCCTGCAGGCAGGCCGCACGGTCGAGCTTGGCCGTCAGGCGCATGAACCGTTCGACCGTGATCGGTAGCGTGCTGTCGATATGGAGGCGCTGCGGCACATAGCCGATCGTCAGCCCATCGCGGCGCTCTACCCGGCCTGTCTTTGGCTGGGTGGCGCCGATGATCGCTCGAAAGAGGCTTGTTTTGCCCGATCCGTTCGGGCCGACAATGGTGACGATCTCGCCGGCTTCAACAGCTAGGTCGACGTTGCGCAATACGGTGTTGGCGCCATAGCTGACGCTGAGATCATGGACTGACAGTAGGGTCATGCGTCGGCCTTTGCCGCGCAGTCCGGGCACAAGCCCTCGGCCTCGACCACAGTGCGTTCGATTTGGAACCCCGCGGCGCGGGCGGCCTCGCCCAATGCGCCTTTGGCGGGGGCAGATTGCGCTTCGGCTACGGCGTCACATTCGCGGCAGATCATGAAGGCCGGGGAATGCGAGGTGCCGGGGTGCGCGCAGGCCACGAAGGCATTGAGGCGCTCGATCTTGTGCACAAACCCGTGTTCGGCCAGGAAATCCAGCGCACGGTAGGCCACAGGCGGTTGCGAGCCGAAGCCTGCATCCCTCAGATGATCGAGGATCGCGTAGGCCCCAAGCGCGCGGTGCTCCTGCAGCAACAGCTCAAGCACCTTTCGCCGGACCGGGGTCAGCCGCAGGCGTTCGCGTGCGCACCGTGCCTCGGCCGCAGCGATTGCCTCGGCCACGCAGGACGCATGATCATGCTGTTTGAACCCAAGGGGGGCGGCATTATTCGACGGCTCGGTCCGCGGGCTGCTTGTCATGTTATTTCATATCCAGTATGCCGCTCTAAGTGTTACAAAATCACATAGAGGGTCTGATGTCTAGAAACCTTGTCCCGCTTTCGGTCACGGCTGCTTTGATGGGTGGAACAGCCCTTGCGGATGTGCCCAGCGTTGCTGTCGACATTGCGCCGGTACATTCACTGGTCGCGCGTGTCATGGATGGCGTCGGCACCCCGAACCTGATCGTCCAGCCGGGCGCGTCGCCGCATGGATACAGCCTGCGCCCGTCTGAGGCGCAAGCCCTTCAGGACGCGGATCTGGTGTTCTGGATTGGCGAAGACCTGACGCCCTGGATGGAGGATGCGGTTGCCTCGTTGGCTGAGGGCGCGTCGGTGACCACCCTTTTGGAAGCCGAGGAAACGACGCTACTGGACTTCCGCGAAGGCGCGTTGTTCGAGGCGCATGATCACGGTGATCATGGAGATCACGACGGGCATGATCATGACCACGATCACGATCATGCCGAAGGTGAGCATGACCATGACCACGATCATGACAAGGTGGAGGAGGCCAGCGCCGAAGGCCACGATCATGACCACGACCATGACCATGATCACGACCATGACCATGATAAGGCTGAAGAAGCGGGCGCTGAAGGTCATGACCATGATCATGATCACGACCATGATCACGAAGAGCATGCCCATGACGACCATGATGATCACGGGCACGACGATCACGCGGGCCACGACCACGGCGAACATGATCCCCATGCCTGGCTGTCACCTGCAAACGCCAGCGCTTGGCTCAATGTGATCGCGGGCCAATTGTCAGCGGCTGACCCTGACAACGCGGGCGCTTACTTTGCGAATGCCGCCGCCGCCCGAGAAGAAATCGCGGCGCTCTCTGCCGAGATTGCGGCGCAGCTCGAACCGGTGCGCAGTGGCACCTTTATCGTATTCCACGATGCCTATCAGTATTTCGAGAGTGATTTCGGCCTGTCCGCAGCAGGCGCGATCTCGCTGGGCGATGCGTCTGATCCGAGCCCCGCGCGGATTGCCGAAATTCAGGGGCGCATTCAGGGCGAAGGCGTTGATTGCGTCCTGTCAGAGCCGCAGTTTAATCCAGGCCTCGTGGCAACCGTTCTGGAAGGTAGCGCCGCGTCAACCGGTGTGATCGATCCCTTGGGGTCGGCGCTGGAGCCCGGGCCGGGCCTTTATCCGCAACTGCTGCGGGATATGGCGGCGACGCTGGTGGCCTGCCTGGACTCATAAGTGATCGCGCGGGCTGATGCTTTGGCATTGGCCCGTCATGCGCCTGGGTGGTGGGCTTCTACGCGCGCCACGCCTTTGCAAACCAATATGTCTGAACACCAAAAAAAACTCGGCCGTCAAAAGTGTTAGGTAATAACATAAATAAGGAGCATCCTGATGTCGTCCTCCGCAAGTGATACACAATCGTCAACTGACCCACGCCTCCCCGTGACGGTCCTGTCCGGTTTCCTTGGCGCGGGCAAAACCACCCTGCTCAATCGCGTTTTGAATAACCGTGAGGGTCGCCGTGTCGCGGTCATCGTGAATGACATGTCCGAGGTGAATATCGACGCCGACCTGGTGCGCGCGGACACGGAACTGAGCCGGACCGATGAGACACTTGTCGAGATGTCGAACGGGTGCATCTGCTGCACCCTGCGCGATGACTTGCTGGCCGAGGTGCGGCGTCTCGCGGCGGAAGGGCGGTTTGACTATCTGCTGATCGAGTCCACCGGGATCTCTGAACCCATGCCGGTGGCAACCACGTTCGATTTTCGGGATGAGTACGGCGAAAGCCTGTCTGATGTGGCCCGTCTGGATACGATGGTCACGGTGGTCGACGCGGTGAACCTGCTCAACGACTTCTCCAGCCACGATTTTCTGCGCGACCGGGGCGAGACGATGGGTGAAGAGGATGAGCGCACTCTGGTTCATCTGCTCACCGACCAGATGGAGTTCGCTGACGTCGTGATCCTGAACAAGACCGCGGATGCTGGCCCCGAGCGGACCGATGCGGCGCGGAAGATCATCCGCAGTCTTAACGCAGATGCCCAGATCATCGAGACCAATCACTCGGACGTCCCCGCCGATGCGATCCTCGACACGGGACTGTTCGATTTCGAGAAGGCGCACGAGCATCCGATGTGGGCCAAAGAGCTTTACGGGTTTGCCGACCATGTGCCCGAGACCGAGGAATATGGGGTCACATCCTACGTCTATCGCGCGCGCCAGCCGTTCATCCCGGAAAAGATCCATGCGGTCCTGACCGGCGATCTGCCCGGCGTGATCCGGGCCAAAGGACACTTCTGGCTGGCCACGCGCCCCGACTGGGTGGCGGAGTTTTCGATGGCCGGCGCTCTGTCGAGCATCAAGCCGCTGGGCACCTGGTGGGCGTCGGTGCCGCAAGAGCGCTGGCCCGAACATGACAGCGCGCGGGCCTACATCGCGCAGCACTGGGATGAGCCGTGGGGTGACCGGCGGCAGGAGATCGTGTTCATCGGTGCGGGCATCGACTGGGCGTCGTTGAAGGCCAAGCTGGATGCCTGCCTGGTGCCTGTGACGGCGGCGGCGGATACAAGCGCGTTGCCGCTGGATATGGCCGATCCGTTCCCTGGCTGGCGCCGGGTGGAGGATGCGGCGTGATGGCGCTTGCCGGTGATCTGACGTGCACTGGGGCGCTGGTGCGCGACATTGATCGGGCTGACGAGCTTGGCACCATCCGCGCATCGGACTGCGCCGCTGTCCTTTGGCGCCGGGATCCGAAGCCCGGTTTTCAGGACTGGATCGACACGCTGGATCCGTCGCGCCTGCCCACCGCGCGGATGGTTCTACGCCCGGAGGCAGTGGTCGAGACGATCCAGCATCTTTGTGATGTCTCAGGTCTCGGAGACGGCCCCGAACGGGAGTGGCTCGAGGCCGATATTGCCGATCTTGCGACGCGCTTTGCGGCACTGATGAAGGCGCCGTATCTGCGGCTGCGCATGGATGCAGTCAAGACCAACGCGTGTTCGAAGTTCCACGTGGACGCCATGCTGGCCCGCCTGATCTGCACCTATCGCGGCAGTGGCACGCAGTACGGTGTGTCCCCGGATCGAACAGAGCCGCGCGAGGTATCGCAGGCCCCGACCGGGTGTCCGATGATTATGCGCGGGTCGTTGTGGCCTGTGGACGGATCGTCGGTGTTCCTCCACCGCTCTCCGCCGATTGCGGGTACGGGGGAGACGCGGCTTGTCCTGGTGCTCGATCCGATTTACGATCTGGAGGATGCGGATTAGTGCCGCGCAACCTTGGACAGACGCGCCTGCGCAAGCGGCGGCGGAACGGGGACCCCATGCGGGAGTTCGACCAACTGCCCGCCGTGTTGCGGGGGTGGCTGGCTGAGGCAGCATTGCCTTGGCGGCCGCGGTCGGTCTTGCGGGCGTATAACCGGGCGCTGGCGCAATGCGGGGAGGAAGCGCAGGCGCTGGCCGAGCTTGATCGATTGCAGACCGCGCGCCTTGAGACGGACGCGCGGCAAACGGGGGCGTCCGGCAGTCAGCGCGTGTAGGGCACGCGCACACTGGTATCTGGTTCCGCTACGCCCGCTCGGCCAGAAACTCCCTGATATCAAGCACCTGCTTTGACTTGAGAGAGACGTAGACGAGCGACAGATTGGTCCGCTCACTGACCATCTCACCGGGGAAGGGCAGGTAGCTTAGCTCGCGCGTGCCAAAACCGGGGCTGGCGGTGCCCACTTGCCACTCGGTCCGCAGTTCCACATCGACAAGCTTCAGCGCGCCGTCCCCATCTTCGCCCGGACGCTCAAACGGCACGCCGGCGAGGCGGAGGTAGCTGGGCTTGTCGGTGGCCTGCACGAACCCTTCGATGAATTGCGCGGTCAGAAGCTGTAGGTCCGCCGCCTCATCCTCGGGCTTGAGATGCGAGTGTAGGTGGTCGTGCGCATGGTTATGGCCGATCGATCCATTGACGATATCATGTGGCATTGCACCACCTCCTGCGGCCAACTTCTTCGCCTTTTGGGATGCTGACGGGTTTGTCGATATGGGCCTTGTGCTTGCCGAGATTACCGGAGGCCACAAGGCTGCCCAGCACATCGACGATCACACGGGTGCCCATGAGGGCGGTAATCTCCGACTGGTCGTAAGGTGGCGAGACCTCCACCAGTTCCATGCCACAGATGCCTTCGGCGGCGACTTTGGACGCTAGGGCCAGCGCCTCACGCGGCAGGAACCCGCCCGGTTCGGGCCAGCCGGTGCCAGGGACGAACCCGCAATCGATGCTGTCGATGTCGAAGGACATATAGACCATGTCGACCCCATCCCACGCCATCTCCAGCGCCATCTCGGCGGTTTTGTCGACACCCATCTTCTCCATGTCACCCATGGTGATGATGTTGGTCTCCCGCTCCCGCGCGACCTTCACCGCCTCGCGCGGCACCTGCCAGCCGCCGATGCCGACTTGGACAAGGTTCTTGGCCGGCACATTGGGCAGGTTCGTGGAGTGGAACCAAGGCGTTGTGTGCATCCGCTCATCTAGGTCCTTCTCCTGGATGTCGGCGTGCCGGTCGAAATGGACGATACCGATCTTTTTCGACGTGCATTGGGCGATGCCGCGCACGCAGGGGAAGCCGATGGAGTGATCGCCGCCCATCATGATCGGGAAGGAGCCGGAGGAGAACACATGGCTCACGGCGCGGCTGATCTGGTCAAAGCTCTTCTCGATATTGGCGGGGATGGTGAAGACGTCGCCGGCATCGCACAGCGTCATCTGTTCGCGCAGGTCGATCCCCATCTCGTAGTTGTAGGGGGTGTAGAGCGATGAGATCTTGCGAATGCCCTGCGGCCCAAACCGCGTGCCGGGGCGGTAGGTGGTGCCGCCGTCGAAGGGGATGCCAAGGGCGGTGGCGTCATAGTCGCCCACTTCGGTCACGTCCTCGGCATAGGGCGCATTTAGGAAGGTGTTGATCCCTGCGTAGTGCGGCAACTCCCCCCGCGCGAAGGTGGGGATCGACTTGTCCTCGATGCTGTCGGCGCCGGTTAGCCCCATGTGTAGGGCCCATTTCCGCTCCTCCTCCCAGCGGCCACCTGGGATGTCGGCCTCGGCCTGCATTGACTTCCAACCCTGCAGCTTGCTCAGATCGGGGTGGTGATACCGGCGGGCCTCGCGCCTGAGATCGGCGGGGTGGTGTGACCGGCTTCGGTCACGTGGGGCGCAGTACATGGGTGTCCTCCGTAAGGCGTTGGTAAGGGATGCCGCCGTCGCGGGCGTCAAAATCGTAGGTGATGGTAGCGCCATAGGCGTTTGGATCGGTGGGGTCCCAGCGGGGTTTGTCGAAGACCAGCACGCGGTCGCCTAGCTTGAAGCCTTCTTCGAGATCGTGGGTGACCATGAAGACGGTCATGCCAGTCTCGGCGCGCAGGTCCTGCAGGAAGTCATGCATCGACAGTCGCGTGCCGGGGTCGAGCGCACCGAAGGGCTCATCCAACAAAAGGATGCGGGGTTTGGCGGTGAGCGCCTGCCCGATGGCGAGGCGTTGCTGCATGCCGCCCGACAGCGTCGCGGGGTAGTTGTGCGCGACGTGATCGAGGCCGATGCGGGCGAGGGTTTCTTCGGCACGGGCCAGTGCTGCCCGCCGCTCGGAGCCACGAAAGCCACCCCAGCGGGTGCGAAAGCTTTCGCCCGCCACGATGTTCTCGCGTACCGTCATATGGGGAAAGACCGAGTAGCGTTGGAACACCACGCCCCGATCAAGCCCCGGTTCCTGCGCGGGATCGGCTCCCGCCACCCGGATCTCACCCCGTGTGGGCCGTTCTTGGGCCAAGAGCAGCCGCAGAAAGGTGGACTTGCCGCAACCCGACGCCCCGACGATGGAGATGAACTCTCCCTCATCCACGGTGACGTTGACCCGTTCGAGGATCGGACGGCCATCGTAGGATTGAAAGATGTCAGTGGCGGTCACAAAGCTCACAACCGCGCCTCCGCCCAGGGGAAGAGACGGCGGGAGAGCCAGCGGAGGCTGAGGTCCATCAGGAAGGCGAGGATCGTGATCCAGATCACGTAAGTTAGGATCACGTCCATGGCGAGGAACCGGCGGACGAGGAAAATTCGGTAGCCGAGGCCCTGTTCGGAGGCGATGGCCTCTGCCGCGATCAGGAACAGCCAGGCGGGGCCGAGGGACAGGCGCACAGCCTGGATGAGGCGCGGCAGGATCTGCGGCAGGGCAACGCGCAGGCCGATGACGAGGCTGGAGGCGCCGAGCGTTTCGGCCTTCACGATCATCTCGCGTGGGATTTCCATCACACGGGCCGACAGATCGCGGATCAGGAAGGGAAGGATGCCGACGATGATGAGGACGACTTTGGAAAGTTCGCCAAGGCCAAAGACGATGAACAGGATCGGAAGGACGGCCAGCGGCGGGATCATCGACAGGACCGCGACGAACCCCGCGAGCGAGGCGCGGACATGGGGCAGAAGGCCGATGAAGAGCCCTATGATCGTGGCGAGCACCGCCGAGATACCGACACCTAGGAACAGGCGTTGCAGACTGGCCGCTGTGTCGTGCCATAGGAGGATGCGGTCAGACCGCCGGTCGGGCTCGGTGAAGAGCCGCTCTGCCGTTGCCATGATCGTGGATGGCGCGGGGAGCAGCTTGTCCGACGGGTTTTCGGCCAGCCGCATCTGCGACCCGATCGAATAGGCCACAAAGCACAAAACGAAGGGCAGAGCGATCAGCGCGGCCTTTAGCGCGACGCCCGGCGTGCGGTTGATGAGCCGCATTGGCTCTGCCCTCCGAAAGACGCGAGGCTTACAGTTCGCCGTCCGCGGCCATCTGCATATACGTCGTGTCGAAGCGGAACTTGACGTTGTTCGCGTCCCCGGTGGTCGATCCGTCGGGATAGGCAACGCCGACAAAATCCGCCGAGGGCGCGCCTTCGCCAAGGATGCCTTTGTCGAACAGGAACTCGGCTACGCTGACCATGGTTGCAGGCAGTTCTGCACTTTGGGTGAAGGCCACCGCATCGGCGGGGTCATAGAACATCTCGGTCGAGGCCAGCTGCGCCTTGTAGCCCTCTAGATCGGTGCCAGATGCTTCCGCCATCGCGGTCAGAACCTCTTCATCACCCGCGGCCATCAGGCCCATCACCTCATACCACGCGCCAACCATGGCCTTACCGAAATCGGGGTTGGCAGCGAGGGTTTCGGTATTGACCACCATCAGGTCGATGATTTCGCCGGGGATGTCGGAACTATCGAAGAGTTTCGTGGCGTTTGGGTCTTCCAGAATGGTCGACACCAGCGGGTTCCAGGTGACCACTGCTTCCACATCATCGGTGGCGAATGCCGCGATCATGTCGGCGTCCGACGTGTTGATCACGCTGGCCAGATCGGCCTCACGCAGGCCCACGCTGTCCAGCGCGCGCGCAAGCAGGTAATGCGAGACCGAGAGTTCAACGAGGTTCACGGGCTTGCCTGCAAGGCTTGTCAGATCGCCTTCCCCTTTCAGAATCACCGCGTCGTTGCCGTTCGAGAAATCGCCCACGATCAGGGCGGTGGTGTCAACGCCCCCGCCCGAGGGGATCGACAGCGTGTCCATATTGGTGGCCGAGACGCCGTCAAACGCACCCGCCGTGTATTGGTTGATCGACTCAACGTAATCGTTGATCTGAACGATCTCGACATCGATGCCGTATTTCTCGGCCCATTTGTCCATGATGCCGGAGTCTTCCAGGTACCCCCAGGGCATCCAGCCCACATAGATCGACCAAGCGACGCGGAATTCGGTTTTTTCCTGAGCAACGGACGGGGCTGCGACGCCCACCGCAAGGGCGGCAGCGGCGGCGGCAGCGAGATGGCGAATTGAAAACATGGGTGACCCCCTTCAGCGACGTTCCGCCAAACGAGAAAAAGGGGAAGACCGAGGCGGAACCTGAGAGACCGGTCAATCCATGTGCAGTGTTCTCCCGGGATTTTGTCCCGCCGTGTACCTGCGCGGAGTTTGCCACGCCGGCGCCGTCTCTCGGACCAGACCCGCGGGAGGAGGTGCGGCGGAACCCTAGACGACCTGCTCTCCCAAGCCTGTGGATTGGGGACGTGGAGTCACGAAGAACGCCACTGCGCACGGGACCTCCATGGGCACTCGCTGCATTTTTAGGCAGAACAGCCAGCTTTTGGCCAAGACTGCAGCGGTCGGGGAAGCCCGCGCTAGGGCAGGGCGAACGCTTTCCCGCAACTCAAAGGACCTTTGAGACGCAAAAACGCCCGGCTTGGCTGTGCAAACCGGGCGTCTTTGTTGGGGTTGGTCGAACGACCGTGACAGGGTCAGTTCGTCAGGTTGTTCGCCTCGGCCAGTGCGTCTGAGATGATGGCGTACCATTCACCCGTTTCACGCATCTCGGTCAGTCCGCGGTTCAGAAGCGCCAGGTAGACGCGGCCACGCGGGTTAGTCTTGTGCGTCACGAAGTGCAGGTTCAACAGGTTTGTCAGATAAGGGTTCTGAACGATCTGCCCTTCGATCCCCAGTTCAGTGGCCGCAGCCGAGACGCTTTCAATCTCAAGCGGAACCACGTCCACCTCACCGGCGGTCAGCATTTCCATGCAGTCGTTCACGCCATCGGGCACGACCATGGTCACCAGCGGCTCCGACAGGCCTTGCTCTTCCAGATCGAAGGTGAACCAGCCCGCAGGACGGCACACGCGCGCACCGGCATAGTCGGTATACTGGCGCGCATCGGCATAGGCGTTGTCCGGCGTGGTGAAAAAGCCCACGACCGATTCATAGATCGGAAGCGATCCTTCCAGCTCATCACAGCGCTTTTGCATCCCGGCCGACAGAAGGTCGTACTTCGTGCAATCGGGCAGATACCACGCGATCGAGACGTCAAAGGCGCCAAGCGGCAGAAGCGTTTCGAGGTGCGAGGACCAATCGTCAACAAAACTGACGTTATATTCTCGCGCGTTGCCGCCGCGGTTCAAAGCGGTCGAGGCCAGACGCACCAGCATCCCGCCGCCTTTAAACTTCTCACCCACGAACGGGGCCCAGCCATTAGCGCTGACGATCTTGATCGGCGGCTCGAATACGCTGGCCGCGCCCGGGCGGTTGGCCTGTTCGGCTTCCTGCTGGGCGATCAGTTCCTGGGGCGACGCGGCACCCGGCAGGCTGCCATCGGCGCAGGGCAGGGCCAGAACCGTACCGATCTCGATCGCGTTAGGGTTCGAAATGGCGTTCCGGTTTGCGTTGAAGATCGTCTGATAGTCAAACGTGCCGTAGGCCGCTTCCGCGATCGAGGCCAGTGTGTCGCCTGCGCGCACCGAATAGCTTGTGCAGGCTTCCTGGGCGGAGGCTGCGGTGGGCGCAAACGTGGTGCCCAGCGTGGCCACTGCGGCCAGCGCGGCTGATGCCAGAAGGCCGGTCAGCGACGATGCGGTTGCAGTCGGGGTGTCACAACGGCGCATGGCCGCTCCTGTCATTGGCTGTTTCATGAGTTTCTGCTCCGTTGATTTGCCAGTTTGGGTGCTGATTTCAGCAGGCTGTCGGAAATGATGCTGTCCCATTCACCGGACTGCAGCATGGCCCGCAGACCGCGATTCAGAACCTCGATTATGTCGTCTGCTTGTGGGTTATCCGCCGGAACGGCAACCCGGAGAGGGTGGATCTCAAACAGGTGGTTGTTCTCCACCACGAGATCCTGAAGCCCAAGCGCGTGAACGGCATGGGTGCCCATACGGGTTTCAATCGCTACGATATCGACCTGGCCACGGGCCAGATGATTAAAACAGGCCTCGGCAGTCGCTGCTTCGACAACCTTGGCGGTGGAATAGGTCGCGCGGAACGCGTCCAACCCGGTTGCGGTCTGCCCCTCAGGCCGACAAATCGTTGCGTCGGCAAAGCCTGCAGGCGCGACGACGTTTTCAAACCCCGCACCTGCGCGCGAGAAGAAGCCGTCGACGACCTCATAGAACGGGTCGGAATACTTGTAGGCCGTGCAGGCCGTGCTGCGGGCATCGGCGCCTGCACAATCCGGCGCGGCCCAGGGAAAGCCTGCGTCAAAGGCACCGCGTGGCAACAGCACATCCATATGCGCGCCGCGATCGTTCACAAAAACGATCTCGACCTGCGTCTGGGGGGCTGCGCGCATCACGGCGCGTTCCACGAGTTGGGTGAAGAAGCCACTGTCTGCAATCGCTTCATCGGCATAGGGCGCAAGGCCGTTTGACGTCAGAAGGCTGATCGCTTCGGGGGCGGTTGTTACCGGTTCGATGTTTTGCGCCGGGCCCACACAGGGAATACGGATCCATGTGCCCAGCCGGATGATGTTGGGGTTCCGGCCGATGGCGCGGCGGTTCACGCTATAGATCTGCCGATAGCTTTCCAGCCCGTCCACACGCTCGACAATATTGTTGAGCGTATCGCCGCGCTGCACTCGGTAAAGCTCGCACGCGCTTTGCGCTGATGCGGAGACGGCACCCAACACCACAAGCGCAAGCGCAAGGACTGCTCGCATAAGAGGTCTTGTCATTGAAATTGATCCTCTGCCTACGGGGTAGGCCGGCTATCCGAGTGCCATGGGGCCAAAGCCCCTGCGGTTGGATAGCAAGCCACGAATGGTCGAAATGGCCGGGATGTGTAGCAGCACGTCACGACTCATCTCCCTGAACGAGCGGAAGACGCGCGCTCACGATTTGACCAGCGCGCAGCACTTCTAGCTCGACACTGGTGACCCCCCGGGCCTGAGTTCTCTCAAGAGCAAGTTCTAGGTCTTCGAGGGTGCTGATCTGGGAGCCGATGGCAGTCGCCCTCAGGATCACGTCACCTTCTTGCAGCGTGTTGTTGGACCAGGCGCCAACCGTCCGCACTTGCGCCTGCCATTCCAGTTCGCGCATGCCGAGGTCAAGCTCGGTGCCGTCCACCAAGCCCACGCGGCGCACGACGCGGGCCGCCAGAAGGCCCCTGTCAATCGTGCCAACGGCGGGGTCAAGGTATTGCACACTGGCCCGCGTAAACCCGTCGGGGTCCATCTGAAGGTTGTTAAGAAGTAGCGTCGACAGCGCGGTGTCGGGCACCAGCGGCTGGTCGTTAAGCGTGTAGATCACGGTCTCTTCGCGGATCCATGCGCCTGAGATGGCGAGATCGGTTGTTTCCGGGACCTCGGTCACGACGGCTGTGACGGCATTGCGCACCTGTTCGATCCGCGCCTCGAACGGCATTTCGATGTCCCAATGGGCGAATGCGATCGGGCTGGCTGCAGGAGTTGCGATGGCCACCACCGGCTGCGCAGCGCGTGGCGCGGCGTCTGGGCGGGCGGCAAGGAAGGCTGCGGTTTGGGGCTGTTCAGGCAAGCCTGGGCGCGAGATGCCTGCGAGTGTGATATCCCTAACAACTTCACCCGGTGCTGCGCCAAGCTCTGCAACCTCGATGGGAAGCGGAGCAGTGACAGGCAGCGCCTCGACCGAATGAACTGGTGCTTCGTCAATATCGACGGTTCCGAGCGGTCCTTGCAGGGCAGGGAGCGTTACGCCAGCGGTTGAGAGGGCGCTGACTTGGATGGTCTCCTCAGGCACGTCGGGCTGAAGCTGCATGACGTCTGGGACGTAGATTTCAGACCGTAGGCTTGCCGTTTCTGCATCGAGCGCGTCCAGCGTAAGGAGAAGGCCCGCCTCGATGGCGATGTTGCTTGCGACCGCTTGTGGTGCGGTTTCCACTGTTTCGACATCCGCGGTCACGTTGGGTGTCGTTTGCGGCTGGGGCACAACTTGGACCGCTTCCTCACTTTTGTCGGGCAGGAACGCGATGATCGACCCAGAAAGGCCCAGACCCAGGACGACCGCCGCCGCGATCACGCCGTATGCGACGGGGCGGGTGGCTTTGCTCGGCTCTGGTTCGGGCGGGACAAATGCACGGCGCACGTCCTGTTCTTCCTCGATAACCTCAGGCGCGGGCTTTAGCGCTTTTGGCTTGGACTTCTTCCGGGCGGTTTTCCTAGGCTCTTCAATCGGCTCCGCGATAAGCTTGATCCAGTCATCCGCGCTTTGCATCCGACGCATGGGATCGAATTGCAGGGCACGGTCGATGCCCTTTAGGAACGCCGCTGAGTAGCCGGGCAGGGCCAGCGGCTGATAGGGATCAATGCCTTCATCGGCCAGATAGGCCCCGCGTTCTTCACCGCTGGGCGGGGCTTCGCCGGATGCGAGATGATAGACCGATGCACCGAGCGAATAGAGATCGCTCCAAGCGCCGCGGGCGCGGTCGGCCACGTAAAACTCCGGCGGTGAATAGCCGTCTTTGACACAGCTCAGCGGCCAGGATGCCGCGTCCATCGATGCACCACCAGCGCGGGCGGCGCCGAAATCGATCAAGACTGGCTCGCCCGTCCGGTCAATCAGTATGTTGTCTGGGGAGATATCAAGGTGGAGCATCCCGCTTGCGTGCACATACCGCACGGCTTCGAGGATCCGGTGGGTGATCCGCACGATTTCACGCGGTGGCAGGCTCTGCTTGGCGCGCGCGTCGATGATCTGGCACAGATCCACACCGTCGACATAGTCCATCGCCATGTAGGCCGTGCCGTTTTCCTTGAACACTTGATGGACGTGGACGATGTTCCGGTGTTCCAGTTTGGCCAGGCAATGCGCCTCGGCCACGAACTGTTCAAGGAGTGTCTGGTATGCGCCGGAATAGTCGGCGTTGCGGGCGGTCACGGTCAGGCCAGCGCGGACACAAAGCTCGGTCGGGAAGCATTCCTTGATCACGACGTTGCGCGACAGGCTGTCTTTGGCGACATAGGTCATGCCAAACCCGCCAGCGGCGAGGAAGCCCGTGACCGTGTACTGTCCGTGAAGAAGGGGGGTTCCGGTCTGCAGTGCGCAGTCGGCCAGCCCATCGGGATCGTCTGATCCGATGTTGGATGCGGCCTGATATTGCCGGAGGTCGATGACCTCTTTTCCCTGCATGCGCTTTCCCCACGAGAGCTATCTTTGGCACTGGCACTGAGAAACCGCTTACGAGCGAAAAACTGTTATTATTGATGCGCTTAACTGGGGCGAAATTGTGTTGAGAAGGGGGCGTTTGCGGTTATTTGCGAAAAAAGTTGACAGATGGGGAATAGGCGCGACTTCAGGCTGGCTACGGGCGCAGTGCGCGCGTAACTTATTGGAAAAAAATGAAAATGTTGGAGTGAAGCGGTTTGTGGGAGTGTCAGAAACCGTGACGTTCAAGCCGAGCCGGAACGGATCAAATATCCAGCGTGTTCACTTTTTCCCACACACTGAAATGATTGGCGAAGGCGTTCCACTCGCGTGTTTTGAGCTTGATAAAGGCCTCGGCAAACGCATCCCCCATGGCCGATTTCAGCGCGTCATCCGCCTCGAACGCGCGCACCGCGTCCAGAAGGTTCAGCGGCAGACGGGTTACATCGGTCAGCGTGTGCCCTTCGGCGTACATGTCGATGTCGTGGCGCGGTCCGGGGTCAGCGTTTGACGCGAGGCCCGACAGGCCGGCGGCGATGATAGCCGATTGCAAGAGGTAGGGGTTTGCTGCCCCATCAGGCAGGCGCAACTCGAACCGGCCAGGGGCGGGCACGCGGACCATGTGAGTGCGGTTGTTGCCCGTCCAGGTGACGGTGTTGGGCGCCCATGTCGCGCCCGATTGCGTAACCGGCGCGTTGATCCGCTTGTAGCTGTTCACCGTTGGGTTGGTGATCGCGACCATTGCTGCCGCATGGGCCATGATCCCGCCCAGGAAGTGCTTGCCTTGTTCCGACAGCCCCACCTCGCCCGTAGGGCCATCGCCGTCGCCAGCGAAGACATTCGTCTTTCCCTCCATATCCCAGACCGAGATATGAGTGTGGCAGCCATTGCCCGTCAGCCCTTCCACCGGCTTCGGCATGAAGGTCGCCCGCAGCCCGTGCTTTTCAGCGACCGATTTGACCATGAACTTGAAGAAACTGTGCTTGTCAGCGGTGCGCAGCGCATCGTCATACTCCCAGTTCATCTCGAACTGGCCGTTCGCGTCCTCGTGATCGTTCTGATAGGGGCCCCATCCAAGCTCCAGCATGTAATCGCAGATCTCCGCGATCACATCATAGCGCCGCATCACCGCGCCTTGGTCGTAGCAGGGTTTTTCCGCGGTATCGTCGGGGTCGCTGATCTCGCTGCCATCGGCGGCCATAAGGAAGAATTCGGCCTCGACCCCCGTCTTGACGCGCAGACCCAGATCCGCGGCCTTCGCGATCTGCGCACTCAGCACGTTGCGCGGGGCCTGATCCACCGTTGCGCCCTCCATCACCGGGTTCGCGGCGACCCAAGCCACCTCGGGCTTCCACGGCAGCTGGATCACCGATGACGGGTCGGGCACGGCCAGCATATCGGGGTCGGCGGGCGTCATATCGAGCCATGTGGCAAACCCCGCAAACCCCGCGCCCTCTTCCTGCATCTCGGCAATCGCCTGCGCGGGCACCAGTTTTGCGCGCTGGCCCCCGAAGAGATCGGTGAACGAGATCATGAAGTACTTCACGCCGGTGTCTTTGGCGAAGGCGGCAAGGTCGGTGGTCATGGAAAATCCCCGTCGGTCAAAGTCAGTATTGGGTGCCCGGCTTCCCCGGATACCAGTCGGTCCCGGCAAGCGGGATCTTGGCCATGGCGGCGGCCTCCATCGTCAGCGCGCAGAGGTCTTCGGGCTCCAGGTTCAGCACATGGCTTTTGCCGCAGGCCCGCGCGATGGTCTGGGCCTCCAGTGTCATCACGTTGAGGTAGTTGCGCAGACGGCGCCCGCCCTCGACCGGATCAAGCCGGGCCTCAAGGGCGGGGTCTTGTGTGGTGATGCCCGCGGGGTCGTTGCCCTCGTGCCAGTCGTCATAGGCTCCGGCAGTAGTGCCCATCGCCTGATACTCGGCCTCCCACTTCGGGTCATTGTCACCCAGCGCGATGAGGGCCGCGGTGCCGATGGCCGTCGCATCCGCGCCAAGCGCCAGCGCCTTGGCCACATCCGCCCCGCTGCGAATACCGCCCGAGACGACAAGCTGCACCTCACGGTGCATGCCTAGATCCTGCAGCGCGCGCACCGCTTCGGGGATGCAGGCGAGGATCGGCTGGCCCACATGTTCGATGAAGACATCCTGCGTGGCCGCTGTACCCCCTTGCATGCCATCCAGCACGACGACATCCGCCCCGGCCTTCACCGCCAGCGTCGTGTCGAAATAGGGCCGCGCACCGCCGATCTTGACGTAGATCGGCACTTTCCAACCCGTGATCTCGCGCAACTCCAGGATCTTGATCTCCATATCATCGGGCCCCGTCCAGTCGGGGTGACGACATGAAGAACGCTGATCTATCCCTTTGGGAAGATTGCGCATCTCGGCCACACGGTCGGTGATCTTTTGGCCCAAAAGCATCCCCCCGCCACCGGGCTTTGCGCCCTGACCCACGACGATCTCGATGGCATCGGCGCGGCGCAAGTCATCGGGGTTCATGCCATAGCGGGACGGAAGGTACTGATAGACGAGCTTCTCAGAATGCCCACGCTCCTCGGGCGTCATGCCGCCGTCGCCGGTGGTCGTGGAGGTGCCCGCCATGGTCGCCCCGCGCCCCAGCGCCTCTTTCGCGGGGCCGGACAGTGCGCCGAAGGACATGCCAGCGATGGTGATGGGTATGTCCAGTTCGATCGGGTTCTGGGCATAGCGCGTGCCCAGCGTGACGGACGTGTCGCAAGTCTCGCGGTAACCCTCCAGCGGGTAGCGCGAAATCGAGGCCCCCAGAAACAGCAGGTCATCGAAGTGCGGAACTTTGCGCTTCGCACCGCCGCCGCGGATGTCGTAAATCCCGGTGGCCGCCGCTCGCCTGATCTCGGCATTCACCGAATTCGTGAAGGTGGCGGATTGGACCGGGACAGTGCGGGGCGGGGTTTCGTCGTTCATGGCCGTCCCTCAATACGCGTTATCGATATGGAAGTTGTAGAGCCGCCGGGCCGAGCCATAGCGGGTAAACTCCTCAGGCTTTGCATCGCTTTCACTTCGGTCCAGCAGGGCTGTCAGTAAGTCCAGATGCTCAGGCCGCATCTCTTTCTCCACGCAGTCGGCCCCCAGAGACTTGACCGAGCCACGCACGAACAGCCGCGCTTCATAGAGGCTGTCGCCCAGTGCTTCACCCGCGTCCCCGCAGACCACGAGGTTACCCGATTGCCCCATAAACGCGCTCATATGCCCGACATTGCCATGGACCACGATGTCGATGCCCTTCATTGAAATCCCGCAGCGCGACGAGGCATTCCCCTTGATGACCAACAGCCCACCATGGCCCGTGGCACCTGCATATTGGCTCGCATCGCCGTCGATGATGACCGTGCCGCTCATCATGTTCTCGGCCACGCCCGGTCCGGCGGAGCCATCGACGCGCACGGTTGCCTGCTTGTTCATGCCTGCGCAGTAGTAGCCCGTGGACCCCTTTACCGTGACCTCGATCGGCGCGTCCAGGCCACAGGCGATGGCATGGGCGCCCTTGGGATTTGCGATGGTCCAGGCGGTCTCATTGGTCGTGTCGGTCTGGGCCTGAAGCTGGGCGTTCATTGCGCGCAGGCCCACCTGCGAGAGGTCAATCGTCTGCATATCAGGCTGCCTCGCGCGTGGGGGCCGGAGTGTCGTGAGTCCAGAAATAGACCGTTGCGGGCTCGGGTTCCCACACCCGGGCATGGTCGATTCCGGGGAGGTCGACAAGCGCCCGGTATTCCGAACCGAACGCCACGTATTGGTCCGTCTCTGCCATCACCGCCGGTTTGCAGGCGATGGGATCGCGCACCACGCCGAACCCGTCGCGCGTGCCCACGACAAAGGTGAAGAACCCGTCGAGATCGGTCAGGCTGCTCTCCAGCGCCTCGCCCAGCGTCGCGCCATTCTGCATCCGCCAAGTCAGGTACGCCGCGCCCACTTCGGTATCGTTTTCGGTCTCGATCCGCACGCCATGGTGGCGCAGCTTGCGGCGCAGCGCGTTGTGATTGCTGAGCGATCCGTTGTGGACGAGGCATTGGTCGTCGCCGGTGTTGAACGGATGCGCGCCCATCGTGGTCACCGCGCTCTCGGTGGCCATTCGGGTGTGGCCGATCCCGTGGGTGCCTGCCATCGTCTCAAGCGCGAACCGTTGGGCGACATCACCGGGCAGGCCCACCTCTTTGTAGATCTCCAGCCGTGTCCCGCGCCCCATGATCCGGATGCCGGGGCGCATTTGTGCCAGCGCGGTGCGTGCGGCGTCCAGGTGATCTTCGGGCAACGTTAGGACGGCATGGGTGCTGCGTATGTGCATGTCGATTTCAACGTTCAATGTACTGGATAAGTCACTGTCAAGAGTTATAAAATCCGCGTCAGGACTGGGCGTTTGAACCGTCAGCTTCGCCATGCCCGGCGTCTCATCGCCGTATATGGCGATCCCCGCGCTGTCCGGCCCCCGATCCGACATTGTGATCAGCATCGCCGTCAACATCTGGCCAAGCGCGGGTTCAAGCGCCTTGTCCTTGAGAAACAGCCCAACAATCCCGCACATGTGTCGCGCCTAACCCTGCAGTCATCCTCGTCGATTGTAGAATAGGCGGATTCGCGGGAAGCTCAATCACGGGGAAAGAATTTTTCCTAACAGGCAATGTGTGCGCCGTCAGGACTCCTGCGGGTAACTGATGATCGACAGAAACCGGGCCGGTAGGGCCACCAGCGTCTCGGGCCCATGCGGGGCATCGGCGTCAAAGTGCAGCGTATCTCCGGGGCGCAGAGGATAGACCTGATCGCCATGGCGATAGTCCACCGCGCCCTCCAGCATATAGATCGTCTCAATCCCGCCATGCTGGAACGTCGGGAACACATCCGATGCCTCGGTCAACGTGATCAAATAGGGCTCGACGATCACCCCGCTCGTATTCGCGCCGATGTGACCCAGAAGGGTGTAGTGGTGATTGGCCCGCGTCCCTTCCCGTTCCAGCGTCACGCCATCGCCCGCCTTTGTGTGCACCGCGATCCGCCGTTCCTCATATCCGCGGAAAAATGCGGTGAGCGGAACCGATAGGGCATTGGCGAGCGACTGCAGCGTGGTGAGCGACGGGGAGGTGTTGCCGTTCTCGATCTTCGACAGCATGCCGGTTGACAGGTTGGCCGCAGCAGACAGATCGGCCACGGTCACGGCCTGCTTCTGCCGGATCGCGCGGATCGTCCGCCCGATGGCGGCCTCAAGGCTCCGTTCGGGCAGGTCGCGGACCTTGTGGGGGTCTTGTTGCGGCAGTTTCGGCGGTGGCATCTGCGGTTATTTCCCATGTTGGGCGGGGTGGCCGCCCTGATCCGGACCCTGGGTGCGTAGATTTCGTTCTCTCGCCCGTCAAGCACTGGCAATCCCGGTATTCGCCTTGCTGAGACGCGGACCCTCGCGATATGCGGGGCCATGACGAACGATACCGAGACGCTTTCGCTAGCCGCGGCCACGGACCTTGTCACAGCCGTCTTTACGGCCAATGGCGTGCCTGACCGGGCGGCCCGCAGCGTGGCCGCCGCCTTGGTCGCAGCCGAGGCGGAAGGGCAGGTTGGTCACGGGTTTTCGCGGATCGCTGACTATGTGGCGCAGGTGCAAAGCGGGAAGATCGTGGCGGATGCGCAGGTCGATATCTCGCAGCCGGCCTCCACGACGCTGATCGTCGATGCAGGCTTCGGCTTTGCCTATCCGGCGCTGGATGCGGGCATTGACGCCGGGATTGAGGTGGCGCGGTCGCAAGGGACTGCGACGGTAGGAATCCGCCGGTCGCACCATTGCGGCGCGCTGTCGGTGCAGGTGGATCGGATCGCGCAGGCGGGGTTGGTGGGGCTGATGGTCGCCAACAGCCCCGTTGCGATTGCGCCATGGGGGGCGCGAACGCCGCTTTACGGGACCAATCCGATTGCCTTTGCCGCGCCGCGTGCGGGTGGGGCGCCGCTGGTCATCGATCTGTCGCTGTCTCGTGTGGCGCGCGGCAAGGTGATGAACGCCAAAAAGAGCGGGCAGTCGATCCCTGTCGACTGGGCGCTTGATGCCGAAGGCAACCCGACGACCGATCCTGAGGCCGCCTTGGCCGGGTCGATGCAGCCGATTGGGGGGCCAAAGGGCACAGCCCTTGCTTTGATGGTTGAGACCTTGGCGGTGGTGATGACCGGGGCGGCCTTTAGCGCAGATGCGGGGTCGTTCTTTACCCCCGATGGGCCCCAGCCAGCCGTGGGTCAGTTCCTGACAATTTTCCGCCCGCCGGAGGGGGTGGATGCGTTTTCCGAACGTCTGGAGATGCTTCTCACGCGGATCGAGGCGATGGAGGGCGCACGCCTTCCCGGTGCGCGGCGGGCCGAGGCGATTGCGCGGGCGGAAACCGACGGGATTGCGGTTCCCGCTTTGTACTTGGAGGAGGCGCGGCGGCTGGCGGGGCGTTAGCTGCCCGCCAGCAGGGTGGCGTTCCCGCCCGCAGCGGTCGTGTCGATGCACAGATGCCGCTCGATCCAGCAGAACGGGGCCATGTCGTCGGTCGCGATCAATGGCAGGATCGGGCCATCGCGGGCGGCCAGGAGCTTGCGGGCGCGGGTCAGATCTGCGCTGTCGGACCACAAAGCGACGGCGTCAAAGCCCGCGAGGTCTGTGAGATCGGCATAGTTTAGGCGTGCATCTATGCCCTCGCTTGGGCTTAGCCCCGGTGCCACGGCAATCGCGCCGCAGCCTTGCTCCTGTGCGATACGGGTTTGCGCGCGAGCGTCGTCTGCGCTGGGGCCGAGGCAGAGAATCGTGCCACGCGGGTGTAGGGACCAACGGTTTGACTCGCCGGTTGGCCCGGGCATGTCGCGTGTGACGAGGGCGCGGGTCCGGTCGGTTGTCGAAACTTCTAGGGCTGCTTGAACGGCGTCGCGCGGGGCCTTTGGCCCTTCATTAGCGGGGTGTTGGGGCAGGGGCGCGCGCTGGAAACGTGAGACATAGTTTGGGCCACCTGCTTTCGGCCCCGTTCCTGACAGGCCTTCGCCCCCGAACGGCTGCGAGCCGACAACCGCCCCGATCTGGTTGCGGTTCACATAGAGATTGCCCACTTCCAAGCGCTGGGTCACATGCGCGACCCGGTCGTCGATACGGGTGTGAAGCCCGAAGGTCAGGCCATAGCCGCTGGCGTTGATATCCGACAGAACCTGATCGATCTCAGAGGCTTGGAACCGGGCCACATGCAGGATCGGCCCAAAAACCTCGTGTTCCAGCGCGCCGATCCCAGGCACCGATATCACCGCAGGGCCGACGAAGTGCCCATCGCGCGGTGGCGCACAGGCCTTGAGAAGCCGTCCGTCGCGGCGTGCTTGCTCCACATGGGCGGCAAGGTCTGCCTGCGCCTGTGGTGTGATCACTGGCCCCACATCCGTGGCGATGTCCCAGGGATCGCCCATCAACAGCGTATCCATCGCCCCGAACAGCATGTCGAGCAGTGCGTCGGCGATATCGTCCTGGACATAGAGCACCCGCAGGGCGGAGCAGCGCTGGCCTGCCGACCGGAACGCGGAGAGAACGATATCGCGCACGGCCTGTTCGGGCAGGGCAGTGGAATCGACGATCATCGCGTTCAACCCGCCGGTTTCGGCAATCAGCGTGGAGTCGGGGGCCAGCGCGGCGGCGCTGGTGCGGTTGATCTGCCGCGAGACGCTGGTTGATCCGGTAAAGGCCACGCCACCGATGCGTGGATCAGATGTTAACGCGGCGCCGATGATCGCGCCTGCGCCGGGCAAGAGTTGCAGGACGCTGCGCGGGATGCCTGCCTTGTGCAGTAGTGCGACCGCTAAGGAGGCGATAATGGGCGTCGGTTCGGCCGGTTTCGCTAGAACGCCACATCCTGCGGCCAGCGCGGCGGAAATCTGACCGGTGAAGATGGCCAGTGGGAAGTTCCAGGGGGAGATACAGGTCACCAGCCCGGCGGGTGGGCGGTCTGGCAGCGTGATTGCCTGGGCTGCGTAGTATCTGAGGAAATCAACTGCTTCCCGCAACTCGGCCACGGCATCTGCTGGGGTCTTCCCGGCTTCGCGTGCGAGGACGGCAAAGAGTTCGCCAGACGCGGCTTCATAGAGGTCAGCGGCGCGGTTGAGGGTGTTGGCCCGTGTTTTGGGATCTGCGGCCCATGTGGTGGCATGGGCCAGTGCCCGGTCGACGTCGGTGGGCGTTGCCTCTGCCACCTGTCCCACGCGGTCCGACGGGTTGCTGGGATTGATGACGTCATGGGTTTTGCCGCCGTCAACTGGGGCGGCAAGGATGGGGCCGACGGTCCATCGGTGCGCGCGGTAAGGGGCACGGGCGGCTTCGAACGCCGCGCGTTGATCGCGATCGGTAAGGTCCCATCCGGTGGAGTTGGGGCGGTCGGGCTGGAAAAGATCGCGGGGCGAGGGAAGCTTGCTGGCCTTGGCGACCTGATCGAACGGATCGCGTGCGATCTCTTCCACGCTGACGTCCTCGTCAATGATCTGGTTCACAAAGGAGGAGTTTGCGCCGTTCTCCAAAAGCCGTCGAACCAGATAGGCCAGTAGGTCACGATGCGCGCCGACCGGGGCGTAGATCCGGCACCGGGTGCCCTCTTGTTTCCGCACCAGATCATGCAGGGTCTCGCCCATTCCGTGCAGGCGCTGGAACTCGAACGCCGATGGATCGTCCGCCATCTCAAGGACCGCGCTCACAGTGTGCGCGTTGTGGGTGGCAAACTGCGGGTAGATCCGGTCGGTCTTCGTGAGAAGCTGTCGGGCGCAGCAGAGATACGCGACGTCCGTGGCGGCCTTTCTGGTGAACACCGGGTAATCCGAGACCCCATCGACCTGGGCCCGCTTGATCTCGGTATCCCAATAGGCGCCTTTCACGAGGCGCACCATGACGTTGCGATCCAGCGCACGCGCCAGCGCATCGATCCAATCGATGACCGCGCTCGCCCGTTTGGAATAGGCCTGGACGACGATGCCGAACCCCGCCCAGTCCGCGAAGTCGGGGCTGCGCAACACGGCCTCGATCACATCAAGCGACAGGTCGAGCCGGTCCGCTTCCTCGGCGTCGATGTTCAGCCCCATCCCGGCGGCGCAAGCCATCTCTGCCAGCGCTTGGACCCGCGGCACAAGCTCGGCCATGACGCGGGCTTTCTGAGCCTCTTCATAGCGGGGGTGCAGGGCGGACAGCTTGATCGAGATCCCGGGGTTGTCGCGGACGTCCTGGGACGTTGCGCGCTTGGCAAGGGCGGAAATTGCGTCCTGGTAGGCCTCAAAATACGTCGCTGCGTCCGCCGCGGTCAGGGCGGCTTCGCCGAGCATGTCGTAGGAATAGGTCATGCCTGCGTCGACCTGCGCCTGTCCGCGCGCGATGGCCTTTTCAATCGTCTCGCCCAACACGAACTGATCGCCCATCTCCTTCATGATGCGTTTGACGGCCACGCGAATGACTGGCTCGCCCAGGCGGCGAACCGCGCCGTGCAGGGTCTCGGCCATACCGGAGCCGCCGGGCTCGCGCAGAACCTTGCCGGTGATCATCAGGGCCCAGGTTGAGGCGTTAACGAGGGAGGAGCTGGATTGACCCAGATGCGCACCCCATTCCGAGGGGGCGATTTTGTCTTCGATCAGGTCGTCGATGGTTTGGGCGTCAGGCACCCGCAACAGGGCTTCGGCCAGGCACATCAGGGCGATGCCCTCATCCGTCGACAGCCCGTATTCGGCCAAAAAGACCTCCATGAGCCCAGGCGATCCGGCGTTGCGGATGTCCGTGATCAGCGTCTGGGCGCGGGTTGTAATGACCTGCCGTTGGGCAGGGGTGGGGGCATAGCGGTCCACGAGTTCTGACAGGATATCGCTTTCGCTGGCCAGCCTGTGCGATTGAATGCGGGATCGCAGTGTCGTCAGATCGTCCATAGAACACCCTCCAAAAGCGGGGTTAGCGTAGCATCGATGCCTTGGTCATGTTGCCTTATTTTGCAATCGTGGTAGGAAAAGTGGCCAAAGACTAGAACGAATGAAGAGATTATGGCCACGCTAGGGGTAGAAACCAGTACGCTTGACCAGATTGACATGCGTCTTCTGGCGCTTCTGAACACCAACGGGCGCATGCCGGTCACCGAACTGGCCCGGCATCTTGGCCTGTCCAAGACGCCTTGCGCCGCGCGGATGAAACGGCTGGTGGAGCAGGGCTATATCCTGGGGTTCCAGGCGGTTTTGAACCCAGCCAAGCTGGACCGAAGCCATGTTGCGTTCGTCGAAGTCCGTCTGCGTGACACCACCGAAACGGCCTTGCAGGCGTTCAACACAGCGGTGCAGGATATCGCCGAGGTCGAGCAGTGCCACATGATTGCCGGGTCGTTTGACTATTTGTTGAAAGTTCGCACCAAGGACATCGCCGCCTATCGGCGGGTGCTGGGCGAGCGGATCTCGGCACTGCCCCATGTGGCCAGCTCATCCACCCATGTTGCGATGGAGGCGGTGAAGGAAAATGGTGTGTAATCGGCGGCCTATGAAGGTTGGCGGATGAGCCGCAGTCCCGACGCTATCGCAGCCGAGCTTGCCGAAGCGCTGGCAGACGGGATTGCGGCGCGGACGCGGAGCGTTATCGCGCTCGCCGGTCCGCCAGGCGTTGGCAAATCCACCATCGCAGGCGCGCTTCAGGCCCGCCTTCAGGATCGCGGCCACGCAACAGCGCTGGTGCCGATGGATGGCTATCACCTGGACAATGCGATCCTGCGCGCGCGGGGATTGTTGGAGTGGAAAGGGGCGCCAGAAACCTTCGACGCGGCTGGGTTTGCATCGCTTGTGGGCCGACTAAAGGCAGAGGATGAGGTGTTCTATCCAGTGTTCGACCGCGCGCGCGATCTGGCGGTTGCCGGGGCCGGGCGTGTTGGCGCCGACGACAAGGTCATCCTAGTCGAAGGGAATTATCTGTTGCTTGACGAGCCAGGCTGGCGCGCGCTGGCGGACCACTGGGATGTCTCAATCATGCTGAATGCGCCCTTTGCTACGCTGGAAGACCGCTTGGTGCAGCGGTGGCGGGACCATGGGTTGGACGCGGCTGCGGCCCGCACGCGGGCGGAGATGAATGATCTGCCAAATGCACGACGGATCCTGGGGGCCCGACTGCCTGCGGACATCGAGATTGGCGCGACCGACACGGTGCAGGCAGGATTGCGCTGAAACCAAAGCATTTTTCTTGCGCTGCGCGACGTGTGTGGCGCATGGTGCAGCGGGGGCATCAGACGGAACAGTAGCCTGTGGCCCGCATCGCAGCTTTCGCATTCGACATCTCCGAAGCCGCTCAGATTAGGCGGATCCATAGTTTGCAGGCCTTGGGTCACGATGTTGCGTCGCTGTCCTTTCGCCGTGAGAACATGAACGCGGGCTTCCAACCTGATTGGCCGGATGTGCCATTGGGCGTCACCCGAAACGAAAGCTTCCTGCGGCGGTTTGTGCAGCTTGGGCTGGGTCTGGTGCGGGCGTGGCGGGGTCGTGAGGGGTTGGAGGGCAGTGACGTCTGGATCGCGCGGAACTTCGATCTGTTGGTCATTGCAGCGATCCTGCGCCGCCTCATGGGGCGCAGGGATGTGCAACTGGTCTACGAATGCCTCGATATTCATGGGCTTTTCACCCGTGCTGACATGGTCGGCCGCGCCATGCGGTGGGCCGAACGGCGCGCGTTGGCGGGCACCGATCTGTTGATCGTGTCCTCGCCTGGATTTCTGACGCAGTACTTTGAGCCGATCCAAGGCTATCGCGGGGCCAGCACGCTGATCGAAAACAAGCTTTGGCTCGGAACCCAGCCGATATCCCGGCCAAAACAGCGCGGAGCGCCCTCTGAGCCGCTGGTTCTGGGCTGGGTCGGGTCACTCCGGTGCGCGGTTTCGCTGGAGATACTGGCAGGGGTTGCGCGCAGCCTGGGCGACGCGGTTCAGATCTCACTCAACGGCAATGTTCACAGGCACGCCGTCCCCGAATTTGACCGAATCCTGAGCGACCATCCCAACATCCACTACGCTGGTCCCTATCAATATCCTGACGATCTGGCAGCGATCTATGGCGCTTGCGATTTGGTCTGGGCGCAGGACCTGTGGCAGCAGGGCGCAAACAGCGATTGGCTGTTGCCCAACCGGATCTATGAGGCGAGCTATTTCGGTTGCCCGTCCATCGCCGTATCTGGAAGCCAGACGGGGTTGAAGGTGCGCGAGGACGGGTTGGGCTTTGTGGTAGATGCGCCGGATGCCCCGTCTTTGATTGCCTTACTCAAACGCCTGACGCGGGATGAGATCGGTGCGGCAGGGCAGCGCCTTCTCGACCGCCCAGAGGGCGATTTTCGTCTGACGCAAGAGGCGCTGGCGAAGGCACTTGAGCCGGTTCTGGGTGGCGGCGTGCATGATGCCCAACGCGCCGCGTAGAAAACGGCTTGTATGATTCGAACATTCGTTAGATCGATTGGATCGGCTTTGAGTTAAAAAAGTTCAAAAAATGAACATTTCGGTCGGAATTGCGGCAGCCGATCTCTAACCTGCAGGAAATTCGCAGTTATCGCGCGCGTGGCGAACAGAACCCCACAAATTGTATCAAATGCAGTCCTGTCCCTACATGTGGCGGGGTCGTCCAGAGATCGGGGTAAATGTCGGTGAATTGCGTGGCTGTTGGGCTGTGCTCTCATAAGCGGAATGTCGCCTGCCCGAAAAATATCCCCAGTTTGTGCTGCACTTGCGAAAAGAACTTTGGCAGGTTTGCGGCGACGGTGGGGGCCCACGTTAGGGGATGGGCTCATGTCTTCCATAGACCAGAGCGGCACAGCAGATGGCGACCACGTTGGTTCGGTATCTGTCTGGCAAAGTGACGTTGGTTCGGTATCTGGTGCGCCACGTTTGGCTGTGGGCGGTTTGGTCAAGCGGGCGGTAGATATCGTCTGCGCGGCGACCATCCTGATTGTACTGTCGCCGCTGCTGCTATTCACGGCTGCCGCGATACGCCTGTCCGGCGCGGGCCCGGCCTTTTACGGGCATGAGCGGGTTGGTCTTGGCGGGCAGACGTTCCGCTGCCTCAAGTTCCGGACGATGCATCTCGACGGTGACCGGATCTTGCGTGACCACCTCGCCCGTTGCCCCGATGCAAACAAGGAATGGCATGACACGCGGAAACTGCGCCAGGACCCGCGTGTGACGCCCCTGGGCCGTGTGCTGCGTGAATACAGCGTCGATGAGCTACCGCAGCTGGTAAACGTCTTGCGGGGCGATATGAGCCTTGTGGGCCCCCGTCCGGTTGTTGCGGCGGAACTGTCGCGTTATGGGGCGGCTGCACGCCACTATGTGACCGCGCGCCCTGGGATCACCGGTCTGTGGCAGGTCAGCGGGCGCAGCGATGTGGGTTACGCCGAACGGGTCGCCTATGATGTGCGTTACGTCACGGGGTGGAGCCTGCTAGGCGACGTCGTCATCCTGCTGCGCACCTTGCCCGCCGTCTTAGGGGCAAAGGGATCGTACTAGGCCGCCCGCGCCCGGGCGCGCGCCGCGTGCAGGATTTCGCAGAACACCTGATACTGCCGGTCTGGATCGATCTCAGGCCGCGCGGCATAGGCGCGTGCGGCGGCAGACAGCTCGCCGTGGCGCGCGTCGTCGGACCATACCGATCGCACGGCGTCGACCCACTCCTCCAATGGGGCGTCATAGTCGAGCGTCAGGCCCCCAGGCCCAATCGCCTCAGGCAGGCCGCCGCGCGTCGATCCGATCACCGGGATACCGCTGCAATGCGCCTCGGACGCGACCCGGCCCCAGGCTTCGGCCCACCGGCTGGGGGCAAGCACAAGACGGCTTTGCCCGTAGACGCTGCGCATATCGCCGGTGCGGTGGATGAAGCGGATATTGGCATAAGAGGCAATGCGAGCCTCGAAGACGGCCAGCGCGTCTGCATCGAAGACCCAGCTTTCGACGAACAGGAACGGAATTTCGGGAAAGGCTGCGGCGATCTCGATCGCGCGGTCGACGCCTTTTTCGGCCACCGGGTTTATGAAGCTGACGACTTCACCGCTGCTGCGCGTTTCGTAAAGGGCGCGGTTGATCGTGGGCGGAATGACCGTCGCGGTGATGCCGTAGCGTTGGTTATAGGTGTCCGCGGTGAACTGCGAGTTGGCGATGAATTTGGCGTCGGTGAGGGCGCCCAGATCGCCGCCCAGCTCATGAAACTCGACGTTGCGCAGGTAAATCACGACGGGCACACCGTGCGCGCGGAAGGCCGTGGCGATCGGGACCGTTCCGTGGCACTGGACCACGGCCACGTCGGGCGCGATCTTACGGACCAGGCCTGTCACTTCACGCGCCGGGTCCCATCCGCGATAGACCGCGTAGCCGTGGCGCATGTCACGGACCACACCGCCGCGCTGCGCCTTCAGCCGCGCGCGCGCCGCCAACCCGAACCAGCCATCGCCGTAAAGCGGCGCCAGAACAGACGGGGTATGGCCATCGCGCACAAGACGCGTTGCCAGATCGTGAGTGCTGCTTTGCACCCCTCCGCTATCTTCGGGTGGATAGCCGTTGCCCCCGGCGAAAACCACATTCAGGCCCATGGAGGCACCTCTGACGTTGGGGATGGCGTGATGGGCATCGTACCTGGGTTGGAGAGCGCCCAATTTCCGTCGCATTGTCGACATCTTGTCGTTGACCGAGCGCCCCCAATCGCCAACATTGGCGGTGGGTCGGGGACATGGTTTGTTGGGGTGACAACCACATGACCGCTTCTGTTTGCGTAATCATCGCTGCCTACAATGCGGCGGACACGATTGGTCTGGCGGTGCGTTCCGCGCTGGCCCAGCGTGAAGTGGGTGAGGTGATCGTTGTGGATGACGCCTCCCACGACGGGACTGGCCAGGCGGCCACGGATGCCGCACGCGGTGACAGCCGCCTTCTGGTTCTGCGCCAGCCGCGAAACACCGGGCCATCGGCCGCGCGCAATCACGCGCTGGCGGCAACCTCGATGCCCTATGTGGCGGTTCTGGATGCAGACGACTATCTCCTGCCGGGTCGCTTTGCCCATCTGCTGGCCATCCCTGGCTGGGATCTCGCGGCAGACAATATTGTGTTCGTGCCCGAAAACGATGCCGGAACCCGGCAAGCCGTCCCCGATGCACAGCCTGTGATTGCCAGCCTCACGCTTGAGGATTTCGTGATGGGCAACCTCACCCAAAGCGCAACACGGCGCGGGGAGCTTGGCTTTCTCAAACCCGTCATCCGCCGCAGCTTTCTTGAGGATCACGGGTTGAAGTACGACCCGGTGATGCGCCTTGGCGAAGACTATGACCTTTACGTCCGCGCTTTGCTGAAAGGCGCGCGGTTCCGCCTGTCGCATCGGATTGGATATGCGGCTCGGGTCCGGCCCGGATCGCTGAGCGGGCTGCATTCGACCGATGATTTGGGCGCGCTTCTTGCGGCCACCGAAGGCCATCTGGTGGCCGCCGCGCGCAGCCCGCGCGACCAGGCCGCGATCACCGCCCACCAGCAACAGATCCGAAACAGGTATCTGTTGCGCAGTTTCCTTGATCGCAAGGCCGAGGCGGGCATCTCCGGTGCGCTGCGCTTTGCGCTGTCCGCGCCTGCAAACATGATGCCGATCATGGCGGGTGTGATGCGTGACAAATGGGCGGCGCTGCGCGGCGCTCAGGCGGCCAGCCCGGAAGGGCGCGCGCTGCTGGGCTAGGGATATCATCCGTGCCCCCGGGATGCGGAATAGATCACGGCGGCGATGATCAGGACCGCTTGCGGCGTGAACTGATGGAAGACGGGCACCTCGATAGGGGTGATCGAGACCAACATCACCACGCAGGCAAACATCAACGCGTCGAGCGTGTTATGGCTGGTTAGTGCCCGGCCTGCGCTTAGAACGATTGCCGCCCCTAGAAGAACGGTCTGGATCAGAACACCGATGAGGCCGATTTCCACGGCATTCGACAGATAGGTGTTATGGAAGTTAAAGCCGCTGCGGCTCGCGATGCCGAAGGCCTGCCAAATGGCCTCAGCCGTTGGGTTTCCAGGCACCCAAAACGCTTGATAGCCGAGGCCCAGCCAAGGCTTTTCGCGGATGTAATCAACGGCGATCAGCCACAAATCGGTGCGGCCAGTCAGCGTGACATCCTTGCCAGTGGCATTAAAGAACATCGCCGCCAGGGCATCCGCATGAAGGGTCGCAAGAAGCAGGACGTAGGACCCGGCCAGGGCTAGAAAGGCTGTCAGCACCACCCGTGTGCTTACCCGCATCCGACGCATGACCTGGACCGCTAGAAACGCGCAAATCCCGATCGGCAAGTAGCCCAGCGCGCTGACCGATTGGGCGAGAATCATGGCCGCGATGCAAATGGGCGCGGCCGCGGCGGCCATCAGACGCAGCGGGCCGGGGACGGTTCGGGCTGCCGCAATGCCAATCGACAATAGGCTTGCCAGGGCCGCAGCCCAGGCCATCGCATTCTTGCTGTCATACAGGCCGACGAGGGCGCCTGTGTCAGCGCGCACATGGCCAAACGCCAAGCTGAGCACGACGCTGGCTGTCAGCGCTGCCCATAAAACCAAAAGGAACCCGGTTTGGGGCATGCGCGCGGCCAGGACCACCGCGATCAGGAACGTCGCCAGAAGCTGAATCCCGGCCCGGAGCGACGCCCCCGGCAACTCGGACCACAGCATAGACAGGACACAGAAAACTGGGAGGACAAGCACCCATCGAAATCGCCAGAGATCGGTGAGCGTCTGGTTTGGCCGGGTGGCAAGGATACCCATGCCGAAGAGCAAGAACACCAGCGCGGCTTTCGTGTGAAAGACAGGCACAAAGACAAGCGCCGCCAAAGCCAGGGCGGCCACTGGGGCTTCGATGTCTGAGATCCGACCGCCGAACCGGCCAAACCCGTCTGCGGTTATTGCCAAAACGTGCGCCTTGATACGTTCGCCGGGCCCGCGTCACTGCCATTCGCGGAGAGGGATGCCGCTGGGAGAGTGAAACTGTCGAATGGCATCGCGGGCCCGGCTCAATGAACCATGCCACTAAAGGGAGCAAATGCGGCAACTCTTGGGCGCGGGCGATGTGGGGCACGGATCGGCGATAACCCGCTCAATCGCCGGAGTGGGAAAAAATGATTGTGGGTCAATGGGTAAGCCCGGTAGAGTATTCATGGGCGGTGGGCGTTCCTTCTGGGTGTGAGAGCACTGAGCCTTGCCTAAAACGTCCCCTTCCGAAGAAGACCCTGTTGTCACGCGTCCGACGGTGTCCGTCGTGATGGCCTCCCACAACGCTGCGCCCTATATCGGCGCGGCGATTGCAACAGTCCTTGGTCAAAGCCTGTCTGATCTGGAACTGATCATCTCTGACGATGGTTCAACGGACGGGACCGTCGCAGTCGCTAATGGGGCGGCGGTTCGGGATCCTCGGGTGAGAGTGCTGGAGCACGCGACACCAACTGGTCCGGGTGCCGCGCGCAACCGGGCACTGAAGGTCGCCCGTGGGCATTGGGTTGCGATCGTGGACGCCGACGACCTACTTCATCCGCTACGGTTTGAACGCATGCTGGCGGATGCGGATGAAGCCGACGTTGTTGCCGACGATCTCGTCCGCTTTGGGGCGCAGGACGGGCAACGGCTGTTGGAAGGTCTCGCGTTGGAGGCCCCGTGGACGCCCGACGCCCATGACCTGCTGGCAGCCGAACTCGCGGACCCACCCGTGCCTGTGGGGTATCTCAAGCCGATCATCCGCGCCACGGCCCTTGCAGGCCTGTCTTACTGCGAAGAAATGACGGTTGGGGAGGATTTGGATTTGCTGCTGCGCGTCGCGCTGAGTGGCGCGCGCGTCAAGATCGTGCCGGAGGGCTATTACCTGTATCGTCGGCACCCGGGATCGACCTCGCACAGGCTGTCTGCTGGAGATGTGGCGGGCATGGCTGTGGCGGCTGCAGATCTTCTGGCGCATGCAGGTGTGACCCCAAAGATAAGAGACCTGATCGGTAGCTGGTGCGAGCGCCTGGACCATCAACACGCTTTCGCCCAACTGCTCGGGGACCTTAAGGCCGGTCGCATGCTGTCCGCTGGCCAGACGATGGCCCGAAAACCTGACCTTTGGTCGGACCTGCAACTGTCGGTGCGAGAGGGGCTCGCGCGACGTCTCAAGGGCAAGGGGGCACCGCGGGGACGGGCGCCGATTTCGCTGCCACAGGATGCCGATGCCTCTACCCCCGCCGCTGCGGCGCGGATTGTGGCGTTGACCGGCCACGGCACAGCGCGTCTGCGTGTTGAGGGTCGGGCGGGGCTGGAAGCGCTGTGTTTTGTTCCTGGCTGGACCGAGGCCGAACTGATTGCGCCCAAGGGCGGTTGGAGCGCGCGGGAGGCGAGCGTAATCGCGGCGCTGCCCTGGCCGGTGTCTATGCAGCCGTTGGAAGTCAATGACCGTCTCGTTCATGTGCGCACACCAACCTATCGCCGTCCTCAGGGTTTGCGTCGGGCCTTGCAATCACTTGTCGACCAGACCCATCAGGACTGGATCTGCGATGTGTTTGACGACGATCCCGAGGGGTCTGCTTACGGCGTCGTGCGCGCACTCGCCGATCCGCGGGTCCGCTATCACCACGTCGCGACACGCCTGTTTGCGGCGGGAAATATCAATCGCTGCTTTTCCCGTGCCAACCCGCACGGTGCCGCGTATTTTTGCATGCTGGATGACGACAGTATGCTTTTTTCGACCTACCTGTCCGAGAACATCCGGGTGGCACAGGCTCATGATGTTCAGCTTGTCTTCCGCAACCAACGGGTGGAGCACAATCCGGGAACGGCGCACGCATCACTCTCGCGCGGGGGGCTGCTGGATAAGCGGCTGACGGAACGGGTCTACGGGGCGGATCATTTTCGCCTGGCCATCATTGCCGATGTCGGCGTGTCAAACGGTGGGCTGTTCTGGTCGCACAAAGCGCAGTCGGATCTGCAGGTTCGTACCTCCTGTTCGGTCACGCTTCAGGAGTATTACAGGACCATGGCCATTCAGGAACCGATCCTGGTGGCAATGGATCCGCTGCGGACATGGGCCGATAATGGTTCCCAGTCGCGTCGCGATGAGGGTCAGGCAGAAGGCTGGCTCAGACGTGAGCTTGTCTTGAAGGCGACAGTGGCCCGTTTGAGGCGTGAGGTTTGGCAGACCGCACCAAAACCCTTGCGCGCCGGCTATCTTGAGGACGACGCGTTTTCCTATCCGCGCGCCGAACGTGCGCGGGGGCTGGTGAAGTCGGGCCTGCGGCTTTCGGTCGGCGGGGCCCTGTCGCCGCTGGAAATTGCGCGGCTCGCGGCTGTGGGCGCAGTCATCCGCGTCTTTGGCTGGACTGGCGTGCGGCGGATCAGTGGCCTTGTGCGGGGCAGGTGAGCGTTGAAGGCGCGACGGTCAGTGCTGCCTAGAGGCTTAAAGACGAACGAACGATCCCTCTGAGAGGGCGATTTACGGCCCTTGGGTCTCTGCCCGGCGCGCGGTCTTATCTGCCTGGTCCGCGCGTTGATCGCGCGTCATCACCGAAACGGTCACAAGCCACGCAGCATAGGCCAGTTGCAGCACGCCGAGGACGACAATCACCCTCAGGGCAATCGCGCCAGCGCCATGCCCCTGTGCATAGGCCATCCATCCAAACGCGGCTGCCGCCACCACGTTGATCAGAAAAAAGACCGCCAATCGCATACAAACCGCCTATGTCGCAGCTGCCCCTACCATAGCTGAGGCTAGACAGGTGCTTTGGCGATAATATGCCGGTTCTAAGGCCCTTTCGTCAATCGGCGCGCCGGACCGTCAACCAGATCTTGTGGTCGGGAACAGGGAAGACCGCCATAGTTGGACACCGTAGCGCGGCAATTGCCTCAGATTTGCACGATTGAGCACGACACCAACAGTCTGCCGGGCGATCTCGCGTTCGTGGTCGAGGAATGCACGAACGCTGCGGCGCGGTGTCTTTCCCCACCGTGTCACCAGGACAAAACGGTCGATGCTGCGCATCAGTGACTTGGCTTCCGGGCCCATACCCAAGGAGGGTAGGTCAAGCAGGATGCAGTCGTAGTAATCGCGCGCGGAGCCCACGAGTTCCGCCAGGCCGCTGAGGTGCGAGGGCCCCACCAACAACTGTTGACCCGAACCCAGACCCGTGGGCAGGACATCCAGTCCGGTGTAGGGCAGGCGGCAGATGGACGATACGAGGTCCACTGAGCCGTCCAAGACCCCCAGCGTGCCCTCTTGTTCAGAGAGACCGAGACGGTTCGACAGGGATGAGGTCTCGAAGTCGCCATCGATCAGCAAGGTCCGCCGCCCGGTCAGCGCCGCAAGGTTGGCCAGATTGGCCGCGACCGTGGTGGCGCCCTCGGCCTGCATCACGGCCCCGATGGCGATCACCCGGCTGGTGGGGTCATCAAAGCCAAGGTCGATGGAGGCCAGGAGATTGCGCAGCGCTTTGTCGGCGACGGTGCCCGGGCCAAAGGCAGGCACGCATAGATCCGGCGGCAGGGCCCCGGGATATTCGACCCAGCCTGCGCTGACATCGCCCAAGGTGGGTGCGGCATCACCGCGCGAGGAGATGAACCGTTCGCCCGTGCGCCGAGTCTGGGATGGATCGGGGGGGGCGGTGCGCAGCTCGCGCATTTTTAACGTGGGTATATAGCCCAGAAAGCCCAGCCGCGTGACTGTTTCTATGTCTTTGCCTGTACGGAACCCGGTTTCGCGGTATTCGCGCAGAACCGCGATCACAAGACCGGCCATTATGCCAAGAACAAGACCCGCCGCCAGCAAAAGCATCGCACTGGGCGCGGCGGGGCGGCGTGGCGGAACGGCTTGCGTCAGCACCCGTCCGGTGGACACAGGAAATGAGCTTTCAAGCGCAAGCTGTTGATAACGCGCTTGCATCGTCAGAAACAGGTCGTTCAGCGCCTCAGCCCGCTGATCACGTTCCCGCAGACCTTGCTGGTCCATCGCGCCGGTTTCGGCACGAAAAACCTCGGCCTCGCGCGCGGCGTCTTCTGCCGCCAGGCGAAGTTCTTCAATACGTGCTCGCATCCAAGTGGTCATGCGTTCTGAGGCTGCGACGTTGGCGTTCAGGCCGTCGTCAAGATAGGCGTCGGCATAGGCGTTTGGGATGGCCGCCGCGAGCGCGGGGACATGGCTCGTATAGCCAATCCAAACGGTGGAGCTGCGCCCCTGTCGGACGAAGTCGGTGCCGTTAACCAATCGCGTCGCCGCCATCACGATCTGACGCTCCTCGCGTTCTTCTGCGGTCAATGAGCCGTTAGTGGCGGTGCTGGGCGCATCGGGGGCGATGATGGATTTTACCCAAGCCTTGGCATCGGAGACAAATCCCGCGAGCGCCGATTGCGGCGTGTTCAGGAAGTCTTCGTTCTGGTGCAGATCAAGCGCGCGCACGACCTCAGTCGCGAGATGTTGGGATTGCAGGATCTGGATTTCGTTCTGAAACGCCGTGTCGTTGCGCGACAGGGGCAGGGACGCAGACAGTTCCTGTTCCAGGTCGCTCAGCCGTTGTTCGATCATCACCGTGGCACCCGCCTGATAGGCGCGCGGGCTGGTGGCGTAGTGTAGGGCACCCGCGACCAGTCCCAGCACGGCGCAAACGGTCACGACCCAAAACTGGCGGCGCGCGGCGAGCCAGAGTTCGTGCAGGTCACCGTCGCTCGATGCCGCGGGGGCAACGCGCGCCTCGATAGGAAGGCTGCGCACATTGGGGATTTCCTGTGTCATTCCGCGGCCCCGCTTGCTGGTTTCGCAAATCCGTAAAGCCGCAAACCGCGGTGTCCGACGAGGCCCGCGACAACGCCCATGTGCAGGGTCGCCCGCAGCAGCGCAACGTTTCGGCGATGGGCAATTGGCAGGGTTGCCAAAGCGAGCATCCCGCAGGCCAGGGCCTTGCTCGCTGCAAGCGGAAGGCTTGTCCAGCGCGGGTGGCCCAGTCGTTCGGTCAAAACATGGGCGTGGGTCTGGCCCATGCGGTAGCGGCGCCGCGCAAGCCAGCGAAAGCGCGTCCGCTCAGGCGGAACCGCTTCGGTGACGAGGGCATCTTCGGCATAGGCAATGCGGGCGCCCGCAGAATGGGCGCCAGAGAAGAAATCGGTGTCTTCGCCGCCGGATTGACCCAGCCGCACGTCAAAGCGCCTGCCGGCCAACGCGGGATGTTCCCGGTCGATCAGCACGTTGCAGGTATAGCCCGTGCGAATTTCCCCCTCCCGCCAGACCGGACGCGTCTGATGCAGGCCCGCGCGGCGCACCCAGTTTGGCGCAGTCGCTTCAAACCGCGGCTCGACCGGGCCAAGCACAACCGCGGCGCCTGAGACGGCCCGGCGTTTCAGCAAAGCGGCTAACCAATGTGGCTCTGCCTGCTCGTCATCGTCGATGAATGCGATGAAGCGGGCGTCGGATGCATGAAGGGCGCCGTTTCGCGCGATAGAGATATTACCCGCCGGGCAATGGACGTAGCGCACGGGCAATGGTGCGCGTGCGGCGAAGGCTTCGACGGGTGCTTTGGCGCTGGGGTGGACATCGTTGTCGATGACCAGAATGCGCGCGTCGCACCCATCCGGGACATCAAGTGCCATGAGCGAGGCCAGTGTTTGCGTGACGCCCGGCCTTTGAAATGTGCAGACGCAGATATCGACACGCGTCATGTCGCGCGCCTCCGCGACGAGGCCAGGATCTGCAGCCAAAAGCCCACTGACCAAGAGACATGCATCATAATCGCCACCGGACCGGCCATCAGCAGGGCGGGCGCCCGGCCTCGGATGGCGACCGATACAGCGCCAAACGTCGCCGCTGCCATCCACAGGAATGCGGGTACGGCTAGGAGCGGAAAGAGCGATGAGACAGCGACCAGTGCCACAGCGGGTGCGACCCCGATCACCACGGCCTGCCTTAGGTTGGGCAAGGCGCGGTGCTTGGCCATGTTCCGGGCACGGCCCCGGCCATAGCGGAAGTATTGTTCCATCAACGCGCGTGCTTCGGTGCGCGGGTAGTAGGTGATCGCCGTGCGCGCGGTCAGCCAGATCCGATAGCCTGCGCGGGTCAGACGGGCATCAAGCTCGGCATCTTCGTTGTGGGTAAAGCTCGCGTCATACCCCCCGACCGCGTTGAAGGCGTCGAGCGTCATCAATGCGTGGTGGCCATGCGCGACGTATTCGCCACTGCCCCGTTGGCGGTGCTTTGAGCCACCGTTGCCGATGGTGGCGTTTTGCGTGGCGGCGTTGACGCGTTGGATGATGTTGGACCCTTCGGCGATCATCCCAACGACGACCGAGGCGGCATCGCAGCGGGCGGCCTCTTGCAGCAGGGTTGCTACGAAATCGTCGGGGTACGCGGCGTGCGCATCGACACGGATCAGATGCGTGTGGCCTTTGCCAAACGTGGCGACGGCGGCGTTAATACCCGCGCTTTGGATGCGGTCGGGATTGTCCAGAAATTCTACAGCAGGGTCCCGTCGCGCGATCTCGCGCACTACGGCCCGGGATCCGTCGGTGCTGCCGCCATCAACGACGACGACTGTGCCGCCAAAGGGGCGCACCGCTTTGGCCATTTGCTTGGTGAGACCAGCGATATGGGCGGCCTCGTTCAGGCACGGGATCACAACCAGGGGGATGGATTCGGGCGGTATGGGCGACACGTCACTGTCCTCGGGCCAAGCCGCGCTGCGGGCGTGATGCCCAGTCCAGCGGCACTTATGCCCCAACCCACAGGTGCATCTGTTGCAAGTCCCCGCCTGCAAAGCAATCGTCTTTTGGTGGGAACCCAGAATCTGGCGCAAATTTGCCAGAAATTCTGCTTGGTTTTTCAGCGTTTGCGGGTCAGGGGCTGCGTGTCCTGCGCCAGAACCGCCAGGGCAGCGCTACTGCCGCCACCGCAATTCCCAGCGTATAGCCCAGCCAGACGCCCGCCGCGCCGCCTTCCAGCACCAGGCCAATGACATAAGCCGCAGGCAGGGCGAGCGGCCAATAGGCCACCAGCGTGATCGCCGTGGGCACCCGATTGTCCATCATGCCCCGAAGCGCGCCCAGGGCCGTCGACTGGATGCCGTCCGCGATCTGCATCAGTGCCAGCACCAGAAACAGTGTGGCGGCCAATGCGACCACTTCCGGATCGTCCGACAGGGCCGCTGCAATCGTCTGGCCGCCCAGCAAAAACCCAAGCGCGACAAGGCATTGCCAGACCGTCACGATTAAGAGCCCCGCCTTCAGGATCGGACGCAACCGGTCTTCGCGCGCTTTCCCGATGGCCTGCCCGATGCGAATTGCCACCGCGCCAGCCATCCCCAACGGGATCACATAGGCCAGCCCTGCCACCGCATTGGCGACCTGATGCGCTGCCAGGGCTGCTGCGCCCAGCCAGCCTATCATGATCCCCATGAACGCATAGGCCCCGCCTTCGCCCGCATAGCCCAGGCAAAGGGGAAGCCCTTCGGTAACTTGTGTCTTCACTCGGGTCCAGGAAAAGGCCGAGGGCACCCGAAACGGCGCCATTCCCGCCGATAGCCGCCAGACCGCGAGCCCCGCCAGCAACGACACGCTCTGTGACAGGATGCTGGCGAGGCCCGCGCCCACAAGGCCCAAGTCTGCGACGTGGATCAACACATAGTTTGCGGGGATGTTGATCAAGACGCCGAGGTAAGACAGCACCACCCCCGTCCATTCCCGACCGACCGCGTCAAACAGGCTTTTGAGCACGAAGAACATCGTGAACGGTACGATCCAGAGCGCCATCGCGCTCCAATAGGGCAGGAGGATCGCCAGAACCTCTGGCGGTTGGCCCAATGGGCCTAGGATGGGATAGATCGCCATCATGATCGCAAAACCGGCGCCCCCGGCCAGCGCGGCCACAACGAGCCCGCTTTTCACATGGGCTGAGACTTCACTGCGATCCTCGGCCCCTTCGGCGGTGGCGATCTGCACGCCGATCACTGTGACAAGGCCCCAAAGCGCCGAGATCATGATGATCACAACGGCAGTGGTAATCCCAGCCGCGGCCAGCGGGACCGTGCCTAGTGGCGCGATCATCACCGTGTCGACCACCCCGATCAGAGTGGCCGCCATCAGCCCGATCATTAGCGGGACGGAGAGTTTCAGAAGCGGACGCAGTTCGGCCCGCGCGGTGGCGAGGGGAAGGGGGGAGGTGTCTGTCATGGTCTTCTGCGCCGCAAAAACGGCTCTCGAAATCGAGGTTGGATCGGGAAGAAGCGATTACGGGTGGTTTAGCCCAGCTCTGCGATCACCATCAGACCGGTGCCTTCTGAAACGCGGATGTGAGGTGTCGTACCGTGAAGGGAGTTCGGTTGTCCAGTGGTGGGCATGACCTGCCCGTTCAAAAGGTGGAGAATGTCGCTGTGAAATGAATTCGAGCGTAACACAAGCCGGGCTAGTGCCTGCCCGTGGGGTGGCGCTGTAACCTCTGGTCGGCGTGCTTTATGTCAGCAAGCCACATCTTCCATGCCCACTATGCGCCCCGTCAGCAAAAGCGCCAGCCCGCCGGAACGGGCAGGCGCTGGCCCGGCGCCTTCGGCTTGCTCCGGGCCGGGATGCCAAGACACCAACTGTCACGCCACTTTTAACGCTTCCACCTTATCCACCGCTTCCCACTGCAGCCCACCGGCATACCGCTGCGACATCCGCCCTTGCTCGTCCAGCGCGAACAGGTGCAGCCAGCCATTGTCAAAGAGATCCCGCACACCGTCATGGCGTGACAGGATGTCGGTCATTGCCGCCACCGGTGCCTCGATGCAGACCGATAGACGAAGGGGTTCGTGGATGTAGTTTTCCCCGTCATGGACGGACTGCCACGGAAGGCCCGCGCGCAACGGCCCGCCATTGCCCTCAACCACGCCGATCCCGCCGACCACGTTGTGGAGCAGCTTGTTGCCCCCGCCGAACGCCTTCGGTGCCACGGTTGAGCCGTAGTATTGCAGGCTGATCCAACTGGCCACGACCACCGGCGCGGTCATGATCAACTCCAAAACGCCAAAGCCGTTGGGCTCATCCTGCCGCCAGTCATAGTCGTGCAAGAACGCCCGGCCCTCCAATGTGCGGCCCGTTGTCCTTGGTCGGGGGGCGGCGATGAAGGCCTTACAGCCCGCCAAAGCCCATTCGGGCCGGATCTCGGCCCAGTCCTGCGCGCGTTCGACCACGCTGGCCTCGTCGCCCGCACCGGGTAGGCGCAGCGCGCGCTCGCCCCGCGTCACGCGGCCCGCGGCGGCGAACCAGGTGCGTGCCTGTGTGAGATCGGCGGAATGGTCGCCCGCAGGATGATCGCCATCGTAAAGCGTCATGGCATCGGTCGTCGTGTCATGCAGCGCGCCAACAAAGAGCGTATCGTCGGGGATCTCGATCCCTTTCTCGACCAGCCCGGCACGCACCTCGGCGTCGTTCAAAAGCCCCGCCAATAGCCGCGCGTTCACTTCCCCCGAATACCCGCCACACGCACCGCAATGCAGGCCGCTCTCAAACGGGTTGTTGGTGACGTTTGCACCATGTCCAGCCAGCACGATGAGCCGCGCGAAGTTGCCGGTCAGCGACATCGCCCGCAGCACGGTCTCTGCCGCGCCGATACGCGTTTCAAGATCCAGCTCTGGCGAAAACTCCGGCTTCGGCTCAACCGTCTTCGCCGTCTCATTCAGCGACAGCGCATCGCGCGCCAATTTCGCGGCATAGACCGGCCCCATTGCCTCGACAAAGGCGAATGAAGACACGGCGGCCAGCTTGAACCGCCCCCAGGCCCGTTTGGCCCGCGCGGCATAGCGTGCCTCAGTATCGGCCTCATGCGTGTGGTGGTTGCCCGAACAGGTTGTGACCGTGGGGTTCAGAAGAACCGGCAAGCGCCGTTCGGCCACGTCAGAGGCAAAGCCCTTGTGTGCTGGCGTGATCCCGAAGAACCCCGCAAACCCCAGCGTCCGGATCCCCGGGTCCACCGCCTCTAACGCCCGCCGGAACACCTCGGAACGCACGTCGATACAGAACGCGGCTTGCAGGGCAGGGCGTGTGTCGCCCAGTTCCGCACCCGGTGCGGCAAGGGTTTCGGCCAACCCACGCTGCGCCGCGATTTCAGCGGCGTGCTGTAGGATGGTATCGGCCACCGCATCGGCGTCCAGCTCGGGCGGCGTCGTGTGGGCACGCTTTGCGGCCTCCCACTGATCGTCGATCTGGTCGGCAAACTGCGCATAGAGCGCCTCTTCCCACAGCAGCCGGATCGCCAGGAAATCGGTGATCGTATCATCCCCGCGCCCGGCCAGTTCCGCCTGCCACAGCTCATACCGGGCGTATTGCGCCCAGCCGCCGAGGGAAAACAGAAGCTGGTGGAAGTAGCTCTCGATCCCGTCGGGGCTGAGGCCCAGGTGGATTGAGGCGCGTGCAATCGCCTCAGATGCGCGCTCTGGCGCCTCAGAGACAAAGCTTGCAAAGCCCTTCAGCCCCATAATCTCGGGCGTCAGGTCGTGGGTCGCGTGCATGCGGAAGGCATCCCAAGCGCTGCGCCCCTTGGGTGCGGCCCAAAGGGCCTGACCGGCATCGAAATACCCCGCCGCCCAGGCCCCGAACCGTTCGTCGATCAGCCCAGTCCAGTTTGTGCCGCTGGCCTCACTGGCCAATTCCGTCACGGTTGGGATCACCGTCCGCGCTGGTGCAGCCGTCTTGGCCATCGCCTTGAGCGCATCCACATCTGCGGGCCGCGCCGCATGGGCCGACCGATCGAGCGCGGCCTGCAGATCGGCGTCGGTGATCTCACCCGACGCGATTTTGGCTTGATACCACTTGCGCGGCATCGTCACGGGTACATCGGCGATCCGCGCCAGCCGTGCGCCTACGTCGGCCAGCGTGCCGCCCGTCTGCCCCAGATAGGGGTTCACAGCGACAGACGAGGCCAGCGGGAAGACCGGTGGGATGTGGCGCGCGGCGGCATCGGCAGCCGCCTCAAGGACAGCAGTGTCGAGAAGCCCGGTGGTTTGTGCAGGGGTCATATTCGTGATCTCCGTTCAGGTCTGCGTTTAGAGAGGTTTCCGGATCGACCAGCCGCCCAAGAGCCGATCAAACACCGCGTTGGCATAAAGCCCGTTCGACAGGTGAACGCGCAGGCCCGCCGCCGCCGGATGGTTGGACCACAGAGGGAAGAGCGCTTGGGCAAGCGCCACAAGACCAAAGCTCAGAACCGCCAGGACCAGCAGGGTCCACTCAAGCGGTCCCGGGGCCGGTGTTGCGGGCAGGGCAGCCGCCGTGATCCACTCAGCCACTGTCTGTAGGGCGAAATAGCTGGTTGAGGCCGCGAGCGAGTAGATCGCTGTCCGGCGCGTCAGCACCTTGGGTGCGGCATCGGCCAGACCCTGGGCGAGGAGGTAGGCCACGCCAAAGACAAGGATTGCACCCAATGTGATGGCTTGAGGGCTCTTGTCGATCAGGCCAAACGCCAAGCCAACCACAGCGTAGACCGCCAGCGCGATGCCAAAGGCTTTGAGTACCGCGCGGCCATCGGGGATCGCGATGGGGCCGGGCCGCCGGATCGAGGCGACCTGCGCCACAGCCGTGCCAGAGGCGAGGAAAGCGTGCGCCTTATAAAGCGAGTGCGCGACGATATGCAAAAGCGCCAAGGGGAAGAGTGCTAGACCGCACTGCATGATCATGAACCCCATTTGCGCGATTGTGGACCACGCAAGCGAGGTCTTTACCGCCGGCTGCGCCAGCATCGCCAAACCGCCTAGCAGCGCGGTGAAGCCACCCAGCATTGCCAAGACCGCCAGAACGCCAGGCGCGGTCAGCATCACATCGGCGAACCGGATCAAAAGGAACCCGCCGGCGTTGATCACGCCTGCGTGCAGCAGCGCGGAGACCGGGGTCGGCGTCTCCATCACTTCGGTGAGCCAGCCATGGGTCGGGAACTGGGCGGATTTCAGAATGGCTGCAATCGCAAGGAACCCAGCCGCCCACAGCGCATAGACCGGCGCGGGATCAGCTTCCGCTGCCGCGAGAATGGCCGCGATTTCAACCGTGCCATAGGCTTGGTACAGGAACGCTGCTGCTACGATCAGCGCCAGATCACCCGCCCGCGCAGCTATCGCCTTTTTGCGCGCCGCCCGCTGGGCCCGCCGGCGGTTGGGATAGAATGTCAGCAGTTTGTGCAAGCTCAGGCTCATCGCACCCCAGGCGGCGACGAGAACGATCAGGTGACCGGCTTGGACGAGAACCAGCACCGCGGCGAGCGTCGTTGCCATCCAGCCCAGGAACGCGCCTTGGCGATCCTCCCCGTCGAGGTAGCCGCCGGAGTAGCGCAGAACGACCCAACCGACGAAGGACACCAGCGTCATCATGATCGCGCTGACCGCATCGAGAAGCCCGATGGCCCCGCTCTGAGGGCCCAAAAAGATCACCGAAATCGCCCCAGCGACCGAGACAACCAAAGCGGCCAGCGCGGCCCCTTCCGTGACTTTGGGCACTCCTTCGGGGCGCTGGCCAGGGCGCGAGAACGCGAAGGCTGCAGCGATCAGCAAAAACACAGGGGCAAGGAAGGTGAAAAGGGCCATGGGCCTGCTCCGTCGGTGTGACAATCCGGTTGCACAGGACATAGCGGCAGCCTGTCGCAGAGAAAAATACATTGTTGGATGAATTTCGTTCTGTAAAATAGAACAATCATGGCAGACCTGAACTATCACCACCTGCGCTATTTCCAGATCGTCGCGCATGAGGGAAACCTGACCCGTGCGGCGCAGTATCTAAACGTGTCGCAATCCGCAGTCTCCACACAGATCAAGCAGCTGGAGGAGCGTTTGGGCCAAGAACTGTTCGATCGCCGGGGGCGTGCGCTGCACCTGACTGAAGCGGGTCGGATTGCGCTGGACCATGCGGATGCGATTTTCGCGACCGGGCGCGAGTTGCTCGCGACGCTCAGCGAAACCGGCCGCCGCCGCACGGCGCTGCGCATAGGGGCGCTGGCGACACTATCGCGTAACTTTCAGATGAGTTTCCTCAAGCCCATCCTGGGGCGGGCAGATGTGGAGGTGATCCTGCGTTCGGGAAGCGAGGCAGAGCTTTTAAGCGCGCTTGAGGCGCTTCATCTGGATCTGGTGCTAACCAACCAGCCCCCGCCGCCGGACGCGTTGACGCCCTTTCGGGTTCGCCGTCTGGACGAACAGCCAGTAAGCCTGATTGGCGTGCCAGCACTCGCGCCGCCAAACCTGCCGCTGGAACGCCGGTTGAACGAAACGCCGCTGATCCTGCCGACCGCCGCCAGCACGTTGCGGATCGGGTTCGATGCGGTGGCTGCGCGGTTCGATGCTGAGCTCAACATCGCGGCGGAGGTCGATGACATGGCGATGATGCGCCTACTGGCGCGCGATGGCGTGGGGCTTGCGGTCTTGCCGCCGATTGTTGTTCAGGACGAATTGTCGACGGGTGTATTGATCGAAGCCGCAGACCTGCCCGGTTTGACCGAGGCGTTCTATGGCGCGACGGTCGAACGGCGGTTTCCGAACCCTTTGCTGGCCGAGCTGTTGCGTGGATCCGATGCGTAGCCGGTTACACTCAATGGGTCAGCTGCGTCGGCAAGCGGACATCAGGGAGTGTGGCGGAGAGACAGGGATTCGAACCCTGGGTGGGCTTGCACCCACAACGGTTTTCGAGACCGCCCCGTTCGACCACTCCGGCACCTCTCCGCGAAGGGTCAGCGGCGGATGTATGGGAACACCCCGCGCAGCGCAACACCTTTTGATCGCTCGTGTACTGCGATTTGTGACCTGCATGTTGGAAACTGCGCCTCTGGCCATTAGTCTATGGGCGAGGACGAACAGGATAAGGCCAAACTGATGATCCGCATGCTTTGCATTGCCGCTTTTGCCGTTGTGATGGGCTCGGGCGCCCAGGCCGAGTTGTCTGAGGATCAGCGGGCGCTTTTCGAGGCGTTGGGGTTGCCCGACATCATCGAAGTGATGCGCGAAGAAGGCGTCGACTACGGGCGCAGCATGGAGGATATGATGTTCCCGGGCCGGGGTGGCGCGGCTTGGTCTGCGTTGGTGGAACGCATCTATGACCCGGTGGCGATGGAAGAGAAGGTCGCCGGCGAACTTGCAGAACTTTTGGAAGAAGATGCCGTCGGACCGCTGTTGGAGTTTTTCACGTCCGAGCGGGGAGAGCGGATCATATCGTTCGAGGTGAGCGCGCGTCAGGCCCTCACCGACCCCGACATCGAAGCGGCGGCGAATGAGCGGCTTGAGATGATGCGCCGGGCGGATGACGGGCGGCTGGAGTTGCTCGAGCAGTTTGTCGAAGTGAATGACCTGATCGGATCGAACCTGATGGGGGCGATGAATTCAAACTTTGCGTTCTACCAGGGCCTGATTGATGGAAACGGCGTGCCAGAGGATCTGACCGAGGAAGAAATGCTGGCGACGATCTGGGCGCAGGAAGAAGAGGTGAGGGAAGAGACAGAGACCTGGGTCTTTTCGTACCTAGCGATGGCGTATCAACCGCTGAGTGACGAAGATGTGGAGGCCTATATCGCCCTGTCGGAAAGCGATGAAGGACAGACGCTCAACCGGGCGCTCTTTGCATCGTTTGACGCGATGTATTCGACCATCTCTCGCGCGCTTGGTCTGGCGGCGGCGCGTTTCATGCTGGGGCAGGATATCTAAGGCAACTCCGGCTGCCTGTAGTGCGGTCCGAGACTACGGGTGCATGCACGTTGAAGGTGCGTTGACCTCAACACCGATGCACGCCAATGGCCGCACCAAAAAATAATTTAAAATATTTTTCGATCCCTGTCGATTGGACTGTCTCCCGTTCGTTGTGGGGGTGAAGGCGCAAGAGGCTTTCACCAACAAACGGAAATGAGGAGACACCCAATGACCCTGACAACAACCCTTCTGATCGGTGCCGGAGTTGTCGCAGCTGCAACGGCTGCCACTTACCTGCTGCCATCAAAAGTCACGGTTGAACGGACCGCCACCGTGGCCGCCGACCCGGCAGACGTTTTGGCGCTTGCCGCCTCGAACACCGGATATCAGGCGTTCAATCCCTATAAGGAAGCCGATCCAAACCTTCAGATCACCCACTTCGGTCCCGCAAGCGGTGTCGGTTCAGGCTTTCGCTTTGATGGCAAGGACGGCAAAGGCACCCAGACCGTGGCCGAAGTGAGCGACAGTCATGTGCTCTACGACATCGACATGGGCCCCATGGGCAAGCCACGCCAGACGATCACCGTGCGCCCGACAACCGAGGGCACCGAGGTCACGTGGCGTATGGACGCGGATATGGGGGCGAACCCCGTGTTCCGGGTGTTCGGGCTTTTCATGGACAGCATGATGGGCAAAATCTTTGACAAGGGCTTGGCAAATCTCGCCAAAGCCGCAGCCTGAGACCGGGGGTAGGAACCATGCAATATACATTTCTTTTGTACTCGAACCCTGCTGATTTCGCGGAGATGACGCAGGATGACTGGGCCGAGATGAAGGCGGTCTATGGCAAATACATCGGCGCGCTGCAGGAGGCGGGCGTGTTCGTGAACACCGACTGGCTCCACCCGGTGGACACGGCCACGACGATCACACTGAAGGACGGCGAGAAGCGCATTCACGACGGGCCGTTTGCCGAGACCAAAGAAACCCTTGGCGGATATTTCGTGATCGACGTGCCCGATCTGGATACTGCGCTGGCCTGGGCCGAGAAATGTCCTGCGGCGCAGATGGGCAAGATCGAAATCCGCGCCTCCGCTATGGATAGCGTGTGATCGACGCCAAAAGTGGGGCGCGCGCGGCCGAGGTGGCGCGTGCCTCATACGGTAAGCTTCTGGCCGCGATGGCCAGCCGCACGGGCGATATAATGGCCGCCGAAGACGCGCTGGCAGAGGCTTTTGCCCGCGCGCTTGCGACCTGGCCCGACCGTGGCATCCCCCCAAACCCCGAGGCCTGGCTCATGACCACCGCCAAGAACACCCTGATCGACCACCAACGCCGGATGCGGCGGATGGATGTCACCGACACCCCGCCAGAGCCCGCGCTGCCCCAGGGCGATCCCGCAGCGCTTCCCGACAAACGGTTGCACCTGATGTTCGTGTGCGCCCATCCCGCTATCGATCCCGCGATCCGGACGCCGTTGATGCTGCAGACTGTTCTGGGCGTGGAGGCGAGCGACATCGCGAAGGCCTATCTCATGCCAAGCGCGACGATGGCCCAGCGCCTCGTGCGCGCGAAACGCAAGATTAAGGAGGCGGGAATTGCCTTCCGCCTGCCGGAAGAAGATGAACTTGGCCCCCGGATGGAGGCGGTGCTGGAAGCCGTCTACGGCGCGTTCTCCATCGATTGGCTGGGCGAGACGCAGCCCTTAGCGGAAGAAGCGCTCTATCTTGCGCGGGTGCTGGCAGATGTGGCGGCTGAGGATGCGGAGGTTTTGGGCCTCGCGGCGCTGGTGTCGTTTATTCATGCCCGTCGCGCGGCACGTATCATCGATGGGGTGCTGGTCCCGTTGCATGAACAGGACACGGGGCTTTGGGATGCGGATCTTGTCGAACACGCCGGAAACCTTTTGGAACGCGCGTCCGAGAAAGGCGTGATCGGCCGGTTTCAGCTGGAGGCGGCGATCCAGTCAGTGCATGCCGCAAGGCTCAGGACGGGCGAGACGGATTGGCGGGCGCTCACTCAGTTGCACACTGCGCTTACACAGCTTTATCCCACCATTGGGGCTGCGGTCAGCCGCGCGGTGGCGATCGGCTTCTATGCTGGACCGGCTGCCGGGTTGACGGCGTTGGACACCATCGATCCTGCGGCCATTGAGACGTTCCAGCCCGCATGGGCGGCGCGCGCGCATCTGTTGGCCGAAGGCGGACGTCGCGAAGAGGCGCTGGCTGCCTATGCCACGGCCATTAAGCTGTGCACGGATCCGCCGTTGCGCCGTTGGCTGGACGGGCAGCGTGACAGGCTCGTCGGCCTGCGGCATTGACCCGGACATGGGTTGACTTGGGTCGGCCTTTGGCCAATAAGCGCGGCTCTGAGGTGGGCCGTGGCTCGCCTTGGTTGGTTTAAACACCGCCCGAACGGGCGCGCTGTCCGCGGCGGCATCTGCCGGAAACGCCCGATCATGGGGGCCACAGGACGCGGTAAGAGTGAAGGAAGATCAGATGTTTGCGGTCCTCAAGACCGGCGGCAAGCAGTACCGGGTTCAGTCGGGGGATATCCTCCGGGTTGAGAAACTGGCTGCGGATGCTGGCGAAACAGTTCAGTTCAACGAGATTCTTATGGTGGGCACCACCGTGGGTAGCCCGCTTGTGGCCGATGCCGGTGTGCAGGCCGAAGTGGTCGATCAGATTAAAGGCGACAAGGTCATCAACTTCGTCAAGCGCCGTCGGAAGCATTCGTCGAAGCGTACAAAGGGCCACCGCCAGCAACTGACGCTGCTGCGCGTGACCGAGATCCTTGAAAAGGGTGCCGACAAGTCAGGCGTGAAAGCCGCTGTAGGTGCTGGTTCAGTGGCCGCCGTTGCGGTGGCTGCTGCGAAGCCTGCCAAGAAGGCCGCACCGAAGAAAGAGGAAGCGCCGAAGGCTGAAGAGCCTAAGGCAGCGCCCAAGGCTGCGCCGAAGGCCGAGGCCGGGGCGGATGACCTCAAGAAGTTGTCTGGCGTCGGCCCCGCGCTTGAGAAGAAGCTGCATGGCTTTGGCGTGACGACATTTGCACAGATCGCGGCCTGGGGCCCTGAAGAGATCGCTGAGTTCGACGAAAAACTGTCGTTCAAAGGCCGGATTGAGCGGGATGGCTGGGTTGACCAGGCCAAAGCGCTTGCCGCTGAAAAGGAGTAACGAGCTATGGCACACAAGAAAGCAGGCGGGTCATCCCGTAACGGCCGCGACAGCGCGGGCCGGCGCCTTGGCGTTAAGAAGTTCGGCGGCGAAGCCGTGATCCCTGGCAACATCATCGTGCGCCAGCGCGGGACCAAGATGTGGCCGGGTGAAGGCGTCGGCATGGGCAAGGATCACACGATTTTTGCAACCGCTGAAGGCGCCGTGACATTTCACAAAGGCCTCAAAGGCCGCACTTTTATTTCGGTCCTCCCGGTGGCGGAGGCCGCTGAGTAAGCCGAAACTCCATAGGGAACATTTAGGGGGATCGGCGACACCGCCGGTCCCTTTTCATTTTTGACGGAGCGAGACATGACCGTCGCACTCCAAAGCCAAGGCTACCATGCATCTCTCCGCTCTTGCGGGGGCGGCTGGGGCTTGTGCGAAGGGTCGCGTATCGCCATATCACTCGCCACCGGGGCGCGTGGTCTTGCTCGGGCTCACGCCGCTGGAGGAGAGCGGTGTGGCAGGCCGTCACCATTTCTGCTTCTGGGAGGAGGAAGCTGATGAAGATCGATCAAATTGTCGATCAGCCGACAATCACCGCAGACCGCTTTGTGTTACGTCCCGCGCGCCGTTCGGATGCGGGGCTGATGTCGATGTATGCGGCTGACAAGCGGGTTGCGTGGAACACCTCCAACATCCCGCACCCGTTGCCGCCGGGAACGACTGAGGCTTTCCTGGAACGCGCCATGGCGCCCAACCGGACGGAAGACGTTTGGGTCATCGATGGCACGGCCACTGGGGCGGGCGAAGTGCTGGGCACTGTCGGGCTGACCCGGATGGACCGCGCGCAGTCGGAAATCGGGTATTGGATCGTGCCGGCCTTCTGGAACACAGGCCTGGCATCTGAGGCCGTACGCGCGGTGCTGGCCGCTAATCCGCAGGCCTCAGAATCCATCTTTGGTGCGGTGTTTCAGGACAACCCGGCATCCGCCCGCGTTCTGACCAATGCGGGGTTCGAGTTCATCGGGGATGCCGAAACCTTTTCCGTGGCGCGAAACGCAACGGTGCCCACCTGGACCTATATTCGGAAGATGCGTTAGGCGAACCATGGGCGCGTCGGAGTTTGCTTATATCACGACGCCGCGCCTGCGACTTGCCCCGGTGACGGATGCCGATCCCGCCGATGTCGTGGCGGGCATTGGAAACTATGACGTTGCTCGCTGGCTGGGGCGGGTGCCGTACCCCTACGGCCCTGACGACGCACAGGCCTTTATCGAGGCGAATGCCGATCTGGCGGGCCGCGTCTGGTTTATCCGCGACGACGAGGGTTTGTGCGGTGGGATCTCGATAGATCGTGAACTGGGCTATTGGCTGGCCCGCTCGGCCTGGGGCCAGGGCTATGCGACCGAGGCGGGCGATGCCGTGATTGATGCCCATTTCGCTGATCCGCAGGCGGGTGATCTGCCTTCCGGCCATTACCCCGGCAATGACCGTTCGGCCCGAGTGCTCGAAAAACTGGGTTTTCGCTACACCGGACGCCGCACCATCCAGGCCCGGGCCCTGGCGCAGACGGTTGAGGGGCACGAAATGGTGCTGACCCGGGCGGACTGGGAAGAACGCCGCCTGTTTGAAGTGTCTACCGACCGTCTGAGCTTGCGGCGTCTGCGCCCGAACGATTGGCGCCGGATCCAGCAGATCGGCGGTGATCCAGATGTGGCGCGGATGATGATGCGCATGACCGTGCCCTGGCCGGAAGACGCGGTGAAGCTTTGGATGGCGCATGCGCAGTTCCGCGGCAGGCCGGGGTTCTGGCTGGCCATGTGCCTGCCCGATGGCGCGCTGATCGGGGCGGTGGGGCTGGGGCCTGACCAGTCGGTCGCCTATATGCTCGACCGCCGGTACTGGGGGCGTGGGCTTATGACCGAGGCGATGCGCGGTTTCATAGCTACCGCTTTTGAACGATTTCCCGACCTGCAGTACCTCGAGGCCGACCACTTTGCCGACAATCCCGCCTCGGGCGCTGTCCTGCGCAAGCTGGGCTTTGAGCAGACCGGAACAGGCCTTGGGGCCTCAAAGGCAAGGGTTGAGCGTGCGCCCAATCTGCTCTATCGCCTCAGCCGCGACCGGTTCAGGGCAGACCCATGAAATTCCTCGATCTTGCCAAGGTGTATATCCGCTCGGGCGCGGGCGGGAACGGCTGCACCAGCTTCCGGCGTGAGAAATACATCGAATATGGTGGCCCCGACGGTGGTGACGGCGGCAAGGGCGGGGATGTCTGGGCCGAGGCGGTGGATGGGCTGAACACCCTGATCGACTTTCGCTATCAGCAGCATTTCTTTGCCAAAAACGGTCGTCCGGGGCAGGGCAGCCAGAAGACTGGGGCATCCGGGGCCGATATCGTTCTGAAGGTCCCCGTGGGCACCGAGGTTCTCGACGAAGATGAAGAAACCGTCCTGGCCGACCTGACACATGTGGGCGAACGGGTCCTGCTGGCCAAAGGCGGCAATGGCGGTTTCGGCAACCTGCACTTCAAGACGTCCAAGAACCAGGCACCGCGCCGCGCGAACCCCGGCCAACCGGGGGTGGAGCGCACTCTGTGGCTGCGGCTGAAGCTGATCGCCGATGCCGGGCTTTTGGGCCTGCCCAACGCGGGTAAGTCGACATTTCTGGCGGCCACATCCAACGCACGGCCGAAGATCGCGGATTACCCATTCACCACGCTGCACCCCAACCTCGGCGTCGTGGGTGTGGATGATGCCGAATTTGTCATCGCCGATATCCCAGGGTTGATCGAGGGAGCGCATGAAGGACGCGGGATCGGGGACCGGTTCCTGGGCCATGTGGAACGGTGTTCGGTCCTGTTGCATCTGGTTGATGCCACCGCCGATGATGTGGCGGCGGATTGGGCGACGGTGATACATGAACTGGAGGCCTATGGCGGGCACCTGGCCGACAAGCCGCGGGTGACCGCGCTGAACAAGATCGATGCGCTGGACGCAGATGAACGCGACGATGCGCGCGCGGCGCTCGAGGCGGTGGCAGGCCCGGTGATGCTGATGTCTGGCGTCAGCCGCGAAGGCGTGAACGAGGTGTTGCGGGCCCTGCGCTCGAAGATCGAAAGCGATCGTGCCGTCCAGCGGGCTGAGACCGAAGAGGCCGGACCGTGGCGACCCTGACCGAGGCAAAGCGGCTGGTGGTAAAGATCGGCTCATCCCTCCTGGTCGAGGGGGGGCAGCTACGGTCGGACTGGTTGCGCACGCTGGCCACGGACGTGGCCGAGATAGCCAAGGGCGGCGCGCAGGTGATCATCGTCTCATCGGGCTCGATCGCTCTGGGTCGCGGCACCTTGGGGCTGGCGGATCGCGCCCTGCCGCTTGAGCAGTCCCAGGCCGGAGCCGCCGTTGGCCAGATCCGCCTCGCACGTGCCTATGAAGAAGCGCTGGCCCCATTCGATCTGGTGACGGCCCAGGTGCTTCTGACCCTGGAAGACAGTGCGGACCGCCGGCGGTATCTCAACGCGCGGGCCACGCTTGAGACGTTGCTGAGTTTGGGAACGGTCCCCATCGTGAATGAAAATGACACGGTGGCCACCGATGAGATCAGGTTCGGTGACAATGATCGCCTGGCCGCGCAAATTGCTGTCACCGTTGGCGCGGATCAGTTGATCCTGTTGTCGGATGTCGACGGGTTTTACTCGGGCGATCCGCGCACCGATCCGCAGGCAAAACGCTATGACGTGATCGATCGGATCACGCCAGAGATTGAGGCGATGGCGGGGGACGCGGGATCGGGCCTGTCGCGTGGGGGCATGAAGACCAAATTGATGGCCGCAAAGACGGCGACCACGGGTGGATGCGCCATGGCGATAACCGAAGGCAGCCGAAATCACCCCCTGCGCGGCTTGCGCGACGGCGCCGCGGCGACCTGGTTCCGCCCGGAAACCGATCCTCAGGCAGCCCGCAAACGCTGGATCGCCGCAATGAAGCCTCGCGGCGAGATTGCGGTGGATGCGGGCGCCGCGCGTGCGCTGGCCCAGGGGAAATCACTTTTGCCCGCAGGCGTCATATCCGTGTCCGGTGCCTTCGGTCGCGGCGACCCGGTCGTCATCCAGGGGCCAGACGCGGCCCGTTTGGGCCTGGGCCTTTGCCGCTACACCGCCACGGAAGCCAAGAAGATCGCAGGCCACCAATCGGGCGAGATCGAAACGCTACTCGGCTATCCGGGCCGCGCGGCTCTTATCCATCGCGACGACATGGTTCTCTAACCCTTCTTCTTGGTATAAATACGCATTCCGCGCCCCTGCATCCCGCGAAAGGTCTGCCTCTGATGAATGACATGACGAATATCCCCGCCTTGATGGCTGAGATCGGCGAAAACGCGCGTCGGGCTGCCGCTGAGCTCGCCTTTGCCAGTGCGGAACGCAAACACGCCGCGCTCATCGGCGCGGCAGAAGCGGTCTGGGCGCGACGGGCCGATATCCTGAAGGCCAACGCCAAGGATATGGCCTATGGCACCGAAAAGGGGCTGTCTGGGGCGATGCTCGACCGGCTGATGCTGGATGAGGACCGCATTCGGAGCATGGTCGATGGCTTGCGTGCCGTGGCCGAGCAACCCGACCCGGTGGGTGAGGTGATTGCCGAATGGGATATGCCCAGCGGGCTGCATATCCGACGGGTGCGCACGCCCCTGGGGGTGGTCGGCGTGATCTATGAAAGCCGCCCGAACGTAACGGCGGATGCTGGTGCGCTGTGCCTGAAGGCCGGGAATGCCGTGATCCTGCGCGGCGGGTCTGAGAGCTTTCATAGCTCTGGCATGATCCATGCGTGCCTGGTGGATGGGCTGAAATCAGCCAATCTGCCGGGCAACGCGATCCAGCGCGTTCCCACACGGGATCGGGCGGCGGTGCAGGCCATGCTGACCATGACCGATGCGATCGACGTGATCGTGCCGCGGGGGGGCAAGGGGCTGGTTGGTCTGGTCCAGCGTGAAGCGCGGGTGCCGGTCTTTGCCCATCTGGAAGGGATCGTTCACATCTATATCGACGCGAGCGCGGACCCTGTGAAGGCGCTGGACGTGGTCCTGAACGCCAAGACGCGGCGGACGGGGATTTGTGGGGCTGCCGAATGCCTGCTGATCCACCGCGATGTGGTCGATACGATCGGCCAAGGCGTGATCCGCACGTTGGTCGATGCCGGTGTCGAGGTACGCGCAGATGCGGCTTTGTCCGCGATCGAGGGGACGATACTTGCGACGGAGGCGGATTGGGGCTGCGAGTACCTTGACATGAAGATTGCTGCAAAAGCCGTGGATAATATTGATGAAGCGATTGCGCACATCCGGCAATTCGGGTCCAGCCATACCGACTGTATTTTGACCGAGGACGATGCGGCTGCCGATCAATTCTTCACCCAACTCGACAGCGCGATCCTGATGCGCAACGCCTCGACCCAGTTTGCCGACGGTGGGGAGTTCGGGATGGGGGCCGAGATTGGCATTGCTACGGGCAAGATGCACGCGCGTGGGCCGGTGGGTGCGACACAGCTGACGAGTTTCAAGTACCTCGTCGAAGGCGATGGGGCTACACGCCCCTAACGGGTGCAGGGAACAGTTTGGTTCAGAACCGCGCGACGATCTCGTGATCGCCGATCTCAGTCACCAGCGTGCGGTCGGCCGCGCGTGCGGCGGGCGCGACGAGTGGAAAGTGGACATCGGAAGGGTTGACCTCGGCGATCCCCTCAGGTGCCACGACCAAGGACCAAAGCGCAGGATCCACATTCAATCGATCCGCCGACCCCCGGACCGTCCATTCGAGATTAGACGCAGAGACAGACACGCGCCCCCCGCGCGGCATGGCGGATTCCAGGCACTGGATGACCAATAGCGCCAGTTTGACCATCGGGCGGGACAAATCGCCCTTGGGGCGCCAGTCATACCGCACGCGCCCGGTCCGGGACAGATCGTCCAGCACATTGGTCACCTCAGACGATCCAATGGTCTGGCCTTCGGTCGCCGCACCAAACGCGATCCGGAAGAAGCGAATGCGGGAATTGGCGTTCTCAACGCTTTGCGTGATCAGGTCCAACTCAGGCGACTGGGGCATCCCCGACATCGCCAAAAGCTCGATCCCGTTGCCGATCGCGCCAAGTGGGCTTATCAGGTCATGGCAAATGCGCGATCCCAAGAGCGCGCTGAGATCCCGCGAGCTCATAGCCCGACACCGATTTTGGAGGCGCTTTTGTCAGATCTGTCATCCCTGCTGGAGCCTGGAATGTTGGTGCGCCATCCTGATGAGCCAGACTGGGGCCTTGGGCAGGTCCAGTCGAATATCGGTGGCAAGGTGACCGTGAATTTTGAGAATGAAGGCAAGGTCGTCATCGATAGCACCCATATTGATCTGACGCTGGTCTTTGAGACACGAGCCACAACCCTTAATATTTGGTTTACCAAGATTTGCAACTTTAACGGGATTCATGGCCCGTGATCTGTGCCCAATCGGTTGCATCGCTGTGGTGGCGGCCTTAGAACCCGTCCACCGTGGATGATCCGGGTTTCCCGCAATTGGCTCAGCCGTCCTTTACCTTGCGCCTTGCCCGCACGCCCCAGGATATCGCGGCGGCCGCCCGCCTGCGGTATGAGGTGTTCGTGGCCGAGCTTGGGGGCGACGGGCCATTGGTTGATCACGACACCCGGCAGGAGCGCGACCGGTTCGATCCTTTTTTCGACCATATGATCCTGTGTGACGAGGCGCGCGGCGCCGAGGATCAGGTGATCGGTGTCTACCGCCTGATGCGGCAGGAACAGGCCGCCGCTGCGGGGCAGTTTTACTCCGAAGACGAATACGATCTGACGCTGTTGCGCGACAGCGGGCGCCCGCTTTTGGAGCTTGGCCGGTCTTGCCTGCATCGTGACTATCGCGGTGGCACGGCCATGATGCATCTCTGGCAAGGGCTTGCGGCGTATGTGGAGGATCACGGCATCGAGATCCTCTTTGGCGTCGCCAGCTTCCATGGGACCGATGTTGCGCCCTTGGCCGCGCCGCTGTCACTCTTGCACCACCGCCACCTTGCGCCACCGCCCTTACGGGTGCGCGCGGTCGAGGGCCATTTTCAGCGCATGGATCTGATGCCCGAGGCGCAGATCGACCGCGCCGCCGCGATGCGGGCGGTTCCCGCGCTGATCAAAGCTTATCTTAGGCTTGGGGGCACCGTGGGGGAGGGGGCGTTTGTGGACCACCCCTTTAACACGACCGATGTGTGCCTGGTGATGGATACCTGCGCCATCAACGACAAGATGCGCGCGCTCTACACCCGGCCTGTGTGATGGCCGACGACTGGCTAACGGCGCCGTTGCCCGTGCCTGAACGGATGGGGATTGGCGGATGGCTGCGCGTTGTATTGCGCGGCGTCCCCCTCGCGCTGGTTGTTTTCGGGGGATTGCTAGTATTGCTGCTGATCCGCCTCGTGGAACGGCCCGTCAATGGCGTCTCGCGTCCCTGGACCCCGTGGATTACCCAGGGCGTCTGTCGGGCTGCCTTCGCCATTCTGGGAATTGCACACTATACACGCGGCACGCGCATGGCCGAGCCTGGCGCGGTGGTGGCCAACCATGGCTCGTGGCTCGATATCTTTGCGCTGAACGCGCGCAAGCGTGTCTACTTCGTCTCAAAAGCCGAGGTTGCGCGCTGGCCCGGTATCGGATGGCTGGCGCGGGCGACGGGCACCGTGTTCATCACCCGCGTCGCGCGCGAGGCCAAAGTGCAACGCGATGTGTTTGAACGCCGGTTAAAGGCGGGGCACAAGCTGCTGTTCTTCCCCGAAGGCACCTCATCGGACAGTCAGCGTGTTTTGCCATTTAAATCAACGCTTTTTGCGGCGTTCTTCTCACATGAGTTGCGCGATTTGATGTCTGTCCAGCCGGTCACCGTCATCTATCACGCGCCCGATGGGGCCGATCCTCGGTTCTACGGTTGGTGGGGCGACATGGGGTTTGCGGGCCACCTAGCGCATATCCTTGGGGCCGCGAAGCAAGGCCGGGTTGAAGTGATCTACCACACGCCCGCTCGCGTGAGTGCTTTTTCGGATCGCAAAGCCCTTGCCCGCCATTGCGAAGCGGTGGTGCGGCAAGGGTTTGAAGAGGCGCTGTCTCAGCGCGGGTAACGCACCGATCTCAGGCCGGTACGGCCATGGCAGCCTTCAGTTCGGCCAGTGCCGCGGCTGCATCGGCAGTGTTCCAGATCTCTTCGCCCACGGCCAGAAAGTCTGTGACAGGGTACAACGCCTGCACAGCCTGCGCGGTCACGGCCCCTTCGGCCACCACGGGCAGTTCGATCATCTCGGACCACCAGGAGAAGAGATCGGTGTCGGCCACGTCGCCCTGTCCCAAAGCGCTTCCTGTGACGGGGCCGAAACTCACGTAATCCGCGCCCGCTTCCCCCGCGGTCATGCCATCGTGGCGTGAGACGCCGCAGAACGCGCCGACGATTGCGTCGGCACCAAGCGCCTTGCGCACTTTGCGCACCGATCGCGCGCCGTCGGTCAGGTGGACCCCATCCAGCCCCAGCCGTTCGACGAGGCCCACATGCGCTTCGATCACCAAGGCGACCTCCGCGGCATGACACACCTCGCGCACCGCATCGGCGGCGCGGGCAATCCGGTCTTCGTCCCGCGTGGCGAGGGCCAGGCGCACGCAGGCCACCTCATGCGCGTCCAGCACATCGTCCAGCCGCGCGGGGAAGGCCGACAGTTCGAAATCAGGCGGCGTGACGAGGTAGATCTGTGGCGTGTCGGGGGCGGCCATTTCCGGCTCCTTTTCAGGGTGTTGGGGTGTCTTAGCGCCGATGCCGCCGGTTGGCTATGCTCACCTCGTTCGAACCGCGTCCTGGGGGTCTTGCAAGGCCCCAAGTCGCAGCGTACCACACCGCCCAACATGGCAGAGCCTGAATTCATTCTTGTGCGCCCGCAGATGGGCGAAAACATCGGTGCTGCGGCGCGTGCGATGTGGAATTTCAGGCTGCAACGCATGGCGATCGTCGATCCGCGGGACGGTTGGCCGAACCAGAAGGCGGTCGCCATGGCCAGCGGGGCGGGGCGGCTGCTGGACGAGGCGCGGATCACCCAGACCGTACCCGAGGCATTGGGCGACGCCGCGTTTGTCTTTGCGACCACGGCCCGCCAGCGCGACCTGACGAAGCCCGTGTTCACGCCCGAGGCCGCGATGGCAAAGGCGCGTGATCTGATCGCTTCCGGCACGCCGGTTGCCGTGCTGTTCGGGCCGGAACGAGCGGGGTTGGAGAACGAGGATATCGCGCGGGCCAATGCAATCATCTCTGTCCCGGTGAACCCGGACTTTCCATCCTTGAACCTCGCGCAATGCGTGTTGCTCACCGGGTATGAATGGCGGCGCGCGTCTGAGGACACGGGCAGCGAAACCGTGGAAATGGCCGGGACAGAGTGGGCGAGCGCGATCGAGGTCGAAAAGCTGGCCGAGCACTATGAAGAGCGTCTGGAGACGGCGGGGTTCTTCTTTCCCGAAACCAAGGCGGAGGGCATGAAGATCACCCTGCGCAACCTCTGGAGCCGGATGCCGTTAACCCGCGCGGATGTGCAAATCCTGCACGGGATCCTGCGTCAAATGGTGCGCTGGAAGGAGCGGGGCGGGTGACTGGACGGCCCCAGATGCGCGACATAGGTTGCGCCGCAGGAGGCACGAATGAGCGGTAAACGCAGCATTTTTGAAGAGGTCGCGGCGGACGCACCAGCGAGCGCACCCGCGCCATCAGGAGGCTTGATCGACACCGGGCGCAGCGGCGCACGGGGGGCAATCCGCATCTGGCTGATGGCCCTGTTTGCATTGGTGGTCATCATGATCGCCGTGGGCGGTTTGACCCGTCTCACCGATTCCGGGCTGTCCATCACCGAATGGGCACCCATCAGCGGGGCGGTCCCGCCGCTCAGCGCTGAAGATTGGGAGGCGGAGTTTGACCTCTACCGACAGATCCCGGAATACCAACTCCAGAACCGCGGGATGAGTCTTGAGGAATTCAAGGTCATCTATTGGTGGGAATGGGGCCACCGGCAGCTTGGACGGGTGATCGGACTGGTCTGGGCGGCTGGTTTTTTCTGGTTCCTGCTACGACGCAAGATCCCGGCGGGCTGGACGCCGCGTCTGCTGGGCCTTGGTTTGCTCGGCGGCCTGCAAGGGGCCATTGGCTGGTGGATGGTGGCATCTGGTTTGACCGGCACGATGCTTGATGTGGCCAGTTATCGTCTCGCGATCCATCTCGGGCTGGCGTTCGTGATCCTGGGCCTGATTGCGTGGTATGTCCTGCTCCTTGGCCGCACGGATGCGGCGCTGCTGCAGGCGCGCCGTGGACGCGAGGGGCGGCTTTTCAGCATGTCCACGGGCCTTATGCACTTTGCAATGTTGCAGATCCTGATCGGTGCGCTGGTGGCCGGGATCGACGCGGGGCGCAGCTACACGGATTGGCCATTGATGGCCGGGCAGTTCATCCCACCGGGTATTTTTGCGTTTGAACCGATCTGGCGGAACTTCTTTGAGAACAGCGCTTTGGTGCAGTTCATGCATCGGATGTCTGGATACCTACTGTTTGTGTTCACGATCATCGTGTGGATGCGGGCGCGCAAGTCGCCGAACACGGCCACCCGGCTTGCCTTCAATGCCGTCTTGGCGATGATGTTTCTTCAGACTGTCCTGGGTATCGTCACCGTGATCTACGTCGCCCCGTGGCACATCGCGATTGTCCATCAGTTCGGGGCGGTGGTCTTGTGGGTCTTGATCCTGCGCGCGCGATATCTCGCCCAGTACCCGCTTGCCCAATCCGTGAGAGGTTAATCGATGACTGCTTTTGACGACCTGATGGCATTTCAACGCGAGACTGAGGCCTTGGGCCAGATTGCGGGGCGTTTGGGTTGGGATCAGGAAACGATGATGCCGCGTGGCGCCGCCGAGCAGCGCGGCGAAGAGATGGCGGCAATCGAAGGCGTCTTGCACGCCCGCCGCACCGACCCGCGCGTGGGTGAATGGCTGGCCGCGGCGGAGCCGACAGATGAGGTGGCCACAGCCCAGGTGCGCGAGATCCGCCGCAGTTATGAGCGCAACACCAAGGTGCCCGCAGCGCTCGCTAGCGAGATTGCGCGTGTTACCAGCGTGGCCCAGGGCATCTGGGCTGAGGCGCGCGCGGCAGAAGACTGGGAGACCTTCCAACCCGTTCTGGAAAACGTTGTGCGCCTGCGGCGTGAGGAAGGGGCGGCACTGGCCTATGGCGGCGATATCTATGATGCGCTGCTGCAGGACTATGAGCCCGGCACACCAGCGGCTGACATCGAAGAGATGTTCAACGCCCTTCGCCCCGGTCTTGTCGCATTGCGAGAACGTATCCTAGGCGCGGAGTTTACGCCCAAACCGCTCGATGCCGAATTTGCCGAAGACGGGCAGCTTGCGCTGTCGGAAGAACTGGCCCGCGCCTTTGGCTATGACACCGCCCATGGCCGGATCGACAAGGCCGTTCACCCGTTTTCCTCCGGCTCAGGCCTCGACGTGCGGATCACCACGCGCACTGCGCCGCGCGATCCGTTCAACTGCTTCTACTCCACCATTCATGAGGTCGGTCACGCAGCCTATGAGCAGGGCATCGACCGCGCCTATCTGCTGACCCCGCTCGGGCAAGGCGTGTCAATGGGCGTCCATGAAAGCCAGAGCCGGATCTATGAGAACCAACTGGGCCGGTCACGCGCCTTTACCGGGTTCCTTCATGCCCGCATGACCGCCATTTTCGGCGATTTCGACATGCCGGACCCGGAGGAGTTTTATGGTGCAGTCAACCGCGTGGCCCCTGGGTACATCCGGACGGAGGCGGATGAAGTTCACTATAACTTACACATCCTGATGCGCTTCGATCTGGAACGTGCGCTGATGGCCGGGGATCTGGCCGTGGGCGATCTGCCGGGGGCTTGGAACGAGCGTTTCCTGGCCGATTTCGGGGTAGCTGTGGATCGCCCGTCGAACGGGTGTCTGCAAGATGTCCATTGGTCTGTCGGCCTGTTTGGCTACTTCCCCACATATACCCTCGGCAATGTCTATGCCGGATGCCTGCACGCAGCGCTTCGCCGGGACATGCCGCATCTCGATGCCGAACTGGCAGAAGGGCACACGGCCTCCGCAACCGACTGGCTGCGGGATAACCTGCAGCGGCACGGCGGGCTTTACCCCCCGCGCGAGGTTATGACCCGTGCGACAGGGGCCGAGCCAGACGTAGCCCCGCTACTGGCGTACTTGGACGCGAAGTTTTCGGATCTCTATAGGCTCTAGCCTACTGCGCGACCTGATCCACGCGGACCCGTGCATCTAGAGACTCCGTGCCTGCGCCCTGCGCAATGCCACGGATGGGGGCGGCTTCTTCGGCGTCCGCGCCTGATCCGAGCCTGACGTAGTTCTCGTTCGGACTGATCCCGTTAGAGGCATCGAAGCCCACCCATCCCAGATCCGGCACGAAAATCTCGGCCCAGGCGTGGCTGGCCTCATGCGGCCCTTCTTCTTCAGACGCGTAAAGGTATCCGGTGGCATAGCGGGCGGGCATATCAAGCGTCAGGGCGCACGCGATGATCGTGTGCGCATGGTCCTGGCAGACACCGTGGCCCAAGGCCAAAGCCTCTTTCGCAGTGGTCTTATGGTTGGTCTGCCCTGGCGTGTAGGCAATCGCTTCGGCCACGGCGACGCACAGCTTATGGGCGCGGGCGAGGTGATCTGTCGGCCCTGTACTTTCCACAGCAGACTTGGCCAATGCGGTGATGGCGCTGTCTGCGCGGGTGTAGTGGGTCGGGCGCAAATAGGCCTCGGGCACCATGCGTTCGCGGTGGCCGCGCAGAACACCGTTCAGATCGACCGTCTCGACTTCACCGGTCACGCGCACCACTAGGTCTTCCACCGGCCCAAGAAGGGTGATCGTATCGACCCAGTCGCCAGCCCCATCGCGGAAGCCCGCACCACGTTCCGCGCCTTCCACTTCAACTTGCCACGAAATGACGCTTTGCCCCTCAAAGGCCGAAGGTGTCAGGCGATGGCTTTGCACCACGCCGCGCATCGTTGGCTCAAACCGGTAGACCGTTTCATGCGCAATCTTCAGCCTCATCGCATATCCCCGCTGAGGTAGACGGTGTGGATGGCGTTTGACACCTGCGCGATGTCATTGATCGTGCGGCCTAGAAACTCGTGCAGGCCTTCTTCGAAGATGTCATCCACCGTCAACTCACAAAGCCCGCCCACCAACGCGCGGGCCAAGGTCTGGGCTTCAGTGGTTCTGCCATAGCCGCGGGCCAGCCGGTCGAGATGCTCCATCGCGTCCTCGGACGCTTTGATAAGACCGCGCGGGGATTGTCTGTTGAGCACCAGGAAGTCGATGATCTTGGCAGGCGTCACCTCGCCACCATAGGCCCAGTTAAAGGACCTTTGCGCCGACAAAGCCCGAAGGAGCGTTGTCCATTGATAGTTGTCGATGCCCGACCCGACATAGCTCGCCTCGGGCAACAGCACGTAGTACTTCACATCCAGAAGCCGCGCGGTGGCATCACCGCGTTCCAGCGCGAAGCCCAGGTTCATGAAGGCATAGCCATCATTGCGTAACTGCGTGTCGTCAATGGCGCCACGAACGAGGGCGGCCTGGCGCGTTGTCCAGTCCACCAGATCGGCGATAGCCAGTTTTGAGCGTTCAGTTCTGCGCAATTCGCGCATTTCCTGAAAGCCGGTGTTGAGAGCGTCCCAGACCTGGCCTGTCAGTGCGGTGCGAACGATGCGCCCGTTTTCCCGGGCCGCCTCGATACAGGACGCCACAGATGACGGGTTGTCGACGTCGAAGAACAGAAAGCTTTCGACATTACGTTGGCCGACATCGCCATATTTCGCCTTGAACGCATCCACCTTGCCTGCCGCTTGCAAGATGGCGTCCCATTCGTTTCGAAAGCCACCGCCGATATTAGGGATAAGCGCGTTGCGGGAACCAACCTCCAAAAGGCGCGCGACGGTTTCGGCCCGCTCCATATAGCGGCCGATCCAGAACAGGTTTGCAGCGGTCCGGCTTAGCATCCCATCACTCCGCCATAACCCAGGTGTCTTTGACGCCGCCGCCCTGGCTGGAGTTCACGACCAGCGATCCTTCGGTCAGGGCCACACGGGTCAATCCACCCGGCACAAGTTCCACCTGTTCCCCGACCAAGCAATAGGGGCGCAGATCGACATGGCGCGGGGCGATCCCTTGCTCGACAAACGTCGGGCAGGTCGACAGGGCGAGCGTTGGTTGGGCGATGTAATTGCCAGGATTTTCGCGGATCTTTTCGGCAAAGGCAGCGACCTGTTCCTTGGTGGATCTCGGGCCCACCAGCATGCCGTACCCGCCGGATCCGTGAACCTCCTTCACCACCAAATCGGCGAGGTGGTCCAGCACATAGGCGCGATCGTCAGGCTTGGCGCATTGCCATGTCGGCACGTTCTTCAAGATCGGTTCTTCGCCCAGGTAGAAACGGATCATCTCGGGCACAAAGGTATATATCGCCTTGTCATCGGCCACACCGGCACCGGGCGCGCTGGCCAGCGCCACACCGCCTGAGCGGTAAACGTTCATCAGGCCCGGCACACCGAGCATTGAGTCCGGCCGGAAACAGAGCGGGTCGAGATACGCATCGTCGATCCGGCGATAGATGACATCCACCCGCTTCGGCCCCTCAGTCGTCCGCATCCAGCAATAGTCGCCTTCGACAAAGAGGTCGGCCGCTTCGACCAGTTCGATGCCCATCATGTCGGCCAAAAACGAGTGCTCGTAATAGGCCGAATTGAAATGCCCCGGCGTCAGGATGACAACGCAAGGCTCACCATCACATTTGACGGGGGCCACGGACTCCAGCGTCCGCCGCAGGATTTTCGGATAGGTCTCCACCGGCGCAATCCGATTTTCGCGGAAAAGCTGCGGGAACATCCGCATCATGATCTCGCGGTTCTGCAGCATGTAGGAAACGCCGGAGGGCGTTCGGCAGTTGTCTTCCAACACGAAAAACTCGTCAGGCCCGGTGCGCACCAAGTCGATCCCCACGATATGGCTATAGACCCCGCGGGGCGGTTTGATCCCGACAACGGCCCGTTCATAGGCCTCATTCCGGTAGACCAGATGTGCGGGCACGCGCCCCGCGCGGATAATCTCGCCCCGGCCATAGACGTCCGCGAGAAACGCGTTGAGCGCCCGCGCGCGTTGTTTCACACCTTGATCAAGCGTCCGCCATTCGCCGCCCGAAAAGACGCGTGGGAACATGTCAAATGGGATCAGTCGATCAGGGTCGCCGCCTTCGCCGTAGACGGCAAATGTGATCCCGATCCGGCGAAACAGGGTTTCGGCCTCGGACTGCTTCAACGACCGTAGATCGAGCGGCATCTCGCCGGCCCAGCTTTCCAGACCGCGATACGGCGATCTGACGGCGTCGCCATCAAACATCTCATTGAAATAAGACGGTGTTTTTTGTCCCTGCGCACCCATATCATCAGCCAAACACGTTTTCCTGTGAAGGAAAAGGGGTGGAGCCGATGTGGCCCTCTATTCGTCGGGTGGGATCAGCCCAAGGCCGCGTAAATAGACACCAATCCCGCTTTCCAGCAGGTCTTCGGCGGGGAAGGGCGACTTTCGGCCTGGGCTGCCCCGCGCGAACAGTTCAACGACGCCGTGGCTCATGGCCCAGATATGGGCGGAAAACATCTGGGGCGGGGGGCGTTTTTCCGGTGGGATGTGCTCTGAGAGCGCTTCAGCAGCCTTTTCCAGGACACCGGATGCGCGATTGGCGACCATTGCCAAATCCGGTGTCCGATTGACCGATATGCCACTTTCAAACATCGCGACGTAGTGGCCTGGGTATTTCTTGGCAAAGGCCAGATAGGCGCGTCCGGTGGCTTCAAACGATTCCAAGGCTGATGGCTGACCCGATTGGTAGGCGTATTCCATCAGGTCGGCGAAGATCTCATAGCCCTGGCGGGCGGCTTCAGTAATCAGATCCTCGCGCCCGGCAAAATGGCGATAGACCGCCGCGGGCGTTACCCCGGCCTGTTTCGCGGCCTCCGACAGCGTAAATCCCGTCGGCCCCTTCGCCTCGATCAGCTCTAGCGCTGCATCGACCAGGGCCTGGCGCAGATTGCCGTGATGATAGCCGCGTTTAGACATTCCAGAGGTCGGGGCCCCCGCAGATCGTCGGGTCTGGCGGACAGGCGACCGCCGCGTTCTTCTCAGGGTAGTCGAGGGTATGGATCACGGCGCGGATGGCCGCGATCCTGGCCCGGCGCTTGTCATCCGTGCGCACGACTGTCCAGGGCGCAGTGGGCGAATGGGACAGGTCAAAGGTTTCTTCGATAGCCTTCGAGTAAGCGTCCCAACGCTTCAGCCCTTCGACGTCAATACTTGAAAGTTTCCATTGTTTTAGCGGATCGCTTTCACGTTCCAGAAACCGCCGCAACTGCTCTGCCCGCCCCACATTCAGCCACAGTTTCACGAAGTGAATGCCTTCGTCGATGATCAGCGTCTCGAACTGCGGGAGCTGGCGAAAGAACACGGCCCGTTCATGCGGTGTGCAAAACTCAAAGACATCTTCGACCACGGCGCGATTGTACCAAGACCGGTCGAAAAAGATCATTTCACCATCGCTGGGCAGGTGATCGATATAGCGCTGGAAATACCACTGGCCGCGTTCCCGGTCAGAGGGTTTCGATAGCGCCACCACCCGTGCCGAGCGGGGGTTAAGATATTCCCGAAACCGCTTGATTGTACCACCTTTTCCAGCTGCATCTCGCCCTTCGAACAGGACGACGATCCGCTGACCTGTCTTGTTTACGTGGGCTTGAAGCTTGGCTAGTTCAAGCTGAAGCGCAGCTAGCGTGGTCTCGTATTCATCGCGTTTGAGACGCTTGCGATAGGGGTAGGTCGGGTCGATGATGTCGTTCTTGCCTGCCGCGCTGATCGCAGCTTTCAGTTCAGCATTGGCAGGATCGTTGTAGAAGGCGCTGATGGCACCGTCATAGGGCAGGGCAGTCATATCAGGCCTCGTCCGTTAAGTCTTTGAACCCTATGGTGCAAGATGGCCTAGTGCAATCCGGCCCGGTCTGCCGCACGATCAATTGCGGCCACCGCGGCTTCTGGGTCAACATGGTGTGGCATGTGGCCGACGCCTGGCATGACCGCCAGATTGGCAGTGTCGACGATATCGGCCAGCGGTGCTGAGTGGATGGTCAGTGGGACGGTTTCATCCGCGTCGCCGTGGAGGAGTTCAATCGGCAGCTCCAGCGTCGGGTAGCGGGCCGACATTTCGACGACGAACGGCCGCAGGTGATTGACCTGGCGGGCATTTGCCCGGAACGGACCCAAGCGCACGGGCATATAGGGCCCGATATGTGCGGCATAGCCATCGGGCATCGGTTGCGGGGCGAATGTCGCGGGCACCGCGGCGTCCAATCGCGACTGCGGCACAAAGGCGCTAATCAGTGGGGCAACCACGGCACCGCCCAATCGCGTGCCGTTGACCTGGTAGAGCCATCCAAGCTCACCCGGCCACGGCATCGCGACGCCTGCAAAGGTGACCACTGCCGCGGGATCATGGTCGAGCGCCCAGGCCATGGCGACGATGCCGCCAAACGAGTGGCCGACAACAATGGGCTCAGTGGCACCGAGCTTACGGGCCGCCGCTGCGAGCATCGCCGCCTGCTCGGCAGGGCTTTCCCCGCGCGGGGCAAACGTCGCCGCATACGCCGGATCGGTGCGATCGGAATATCCAAGGCCAGGACGGTCGAAGGCAATCACACGATAGCGCTCTGCCAGCCGTGGCATCAGATCATAGGTGAAATCCTGCAGGCTGCCGAAGGCGCCATGGATCAGGACGACATCCGGTCCGGATCCCATTACCTGCGCATGGACCCGCCGCCCGTCGACATCAATGAATTCACCGCTTGGCGGATATTGCGCCTTTGCCGCGCGCGCGCGGTTTTCGGCCACGCGGGACGTCACAACCGCGCCAGCGGCAATCGCAGCGGCGGTGACGGCAAGGCTAAGTGCGGCCAATCTCGTCCATTTCATACGGCGTGGTCTGGTAAATCTCGTTTATCCAGTTGCCATATAGAAGATGGGCATGGCTTCGCCAGCGATTAAGCGGCGCGCGTGTGGGATCGTCGTCGGGGTAGTAATTGACGGGAACGTTGATCTCGGCCCCCTGCGCAACATCCCGGTCGTACTCTTGCTTCAGCGTATCGCTGTCATATTCGAAGTGGTTGAAGATATAGAGAGCCCGGTGGCCCGCATCTTCGACCAGACAGGGGCCGACGTCATCCGACCCAAGCAGCGTTTTCAACCCATCCGCGCCGTTGATCTCATCCTGTTTCATTTCGGTCCAGCGGCTGACGGGGATCACGCAGTCATCCGAAAACCCGCGCAAGTAAGGGGACGCCGGTGCCAGGTTGCGGTGCCGGAAGCAGCCAAACGCCTTGGCGTCGAGCATATGCTTTTCGACCCCGTGGAAATGGTTGATCATCGCCATCCCACCCCAGCAGACGCCAAAGGTGGATTGGACGTTGGTCTGCGTCCAGTCCATGACCTCGCGCAGTTCATCCCAATAGGTCACATCTTCGAATGGCATGTGTTCGATGGGGGCCCCGGTGATGATCAGGCCGTCGAACTTCTCCGCCTTCACGTCTTGGAAGGGGCGGTAAAACTCGGCCATGTGGGCGGCGGCGGTGTTCTTGGTCTGGTGTTCGCTCATCCGGATCAGCGAGAAGTCGATCTGCAGGGGCGTGGCCCCAATCAGACGTGCAAACTGGTTTTCCGTCTGGATTTTCTTGGGCATCAGGTTCAACAGGCCGATCCGCAGTGGGCGGATGTCCTGCCGGGCCGCGCGCCTGTCGGACATGACCATCACGCCTTCTTCCGACAAGACGGAATAGGCGGGCAGGTTTTCCGGCAGTGTGATCGGCATCTTGCGTGGTCCTTGCGCTCAGACCGCGTGAGATATGCGGTTTAGCTTTGGGCCTCAAGGGCAGCCGTAACGAGCCTGTCCAGATCGTCCGGCGTTGCGACCCTGGCCACATCTGCGGCCTGCACCGTGATCCCCCACTTGTCAGCCATCGCCCGGTAGCGCGGCTGACGGTGGGCCAAGGCGCGGGCATAGGTCCAGCGCACGAAGGCGTCGGGATCGACGGCGTCCTCGGTATCGTCGGTCTGCGCCAGGTAATCGGCCCAGGCGGCGCGCAGAAAATCAGGTTGGTAGTACATGGGCTTTGGCGCGCGATCGAAACGCTGGATCAATTCTTGCGTATGGGCCTCGGACCCTTCGATCCAAACTGGCAGCAGATGTTCTGTCAGCTTGGTCAGGACCGGGTCGGCGGGATCATCGGGCTCCACCACTTCGCACAACGAGCCTGAGCTGTCGCAGACGAAATGGTCATAGTCATAAAGCCGCTTCGCGCTGTCGATGAATTGCGCCGTGTCGAGCATCGCGTTGATCTCGGCCTGGCGGTGCAGTTCCTGCCGGCGCATGTATTCCGCAAAGGGCAGGCCACCCTTGGCGGGGTCACCGGGCTTGCCGAGGTACATTGAGAGGGGGGCCAGATTGTCGAACGTGATGTTCGACGCGATGTAGATCGAATCCGACCGCAGGAGTTCCGCCAGATAGGGCACCCGCATCGCTTCGGCCTTGAAGCTGTCGGCGATATGTTCGCCCATGTACCGCGTGCCGATCCGGTAATCGACCGAGTAGTGAAACCATCCCCCCGACGCCCGCAGCAGGTTTGACACATGGGTTTTACCCAATCCAGACATTCCAAATAGAAGGATGCGTTTGGACCTGGCCTCGGACCAGTCTTGGGCGGAATGATAGATCATGTCGGTTCCCTCGTCGCGCCGTGTGGTAGCGGCCAAGGGGCCGACGGGCCAGCGTTATTTCAGCCCGGTTCGCGTTTCGACGGCATCCTGTTGCGGGCGCGCAGGATCCGTCGGTCAAGGATCAGCAGGCCCAGCGCCAGGATCGCGAACCCGGCATAGGCGCGGGGGCCGAGGTCTTCGTTCAGGACAATCGCACCCAGAACGATGGCGACCGGTGGGATCAGGAGCGTGCAGAGCAACAGGTTCCCAGACCCGGCCATGGCGAGAACCCGGTAGTACAAGAGATATGCGAAAGCGGTGCCAATCAGCGCATAGTACCCGATCGCGGCCCAGGTGCGCGGGGCAAGATCCAGCGAGATCGGGCCATCTACGACCCAAGCGACCGGGATCATGACCAAGGCGGACCCGGTCAGCATGCCAGCGGCGGCCACTTGCGGCGGCTGGTCCGATAGCTGGATGCGCGCCCATGCGCCGGCGCAGGCGTATGAGATGGTACCGCCGAGAACAGCAAGCTGGGCGAGTGAGCGCAGGTCGAGATCGACGAGGTTTGACAATCCGATGGCTGTTGCCACGCCGGTGAAGCCCAGGCCTACACCGATCACCCGGCGCAGGGTCAGGCGTTCGTCGGCAAACACGATGGCTGCAACGATGACCCCAAAGATCGCGGTCGCCGCGTTCAGGATCGATGTCAGCCCCGTCTCGATATGAAGCTGGCCCCACGCCATCAGCGAGAACGGGATCACGTTGTTTAGAAGGCCCATCACGAGAAACGCCACCCAAACGCGCGGCTTCCGGGGCAGGGGCAGGCGGCGGACCCCGATCACAAGCCATAGTACCAAGGCCGCCCAACCCACCCGGTGGGTCACGGATGTGAGAACCGGGATTTCATCAAGGGCGATCCGGATCGACAGGAACGACGCGCCCCAGATCGTGGACAACAGGATCAGTTCCGCCCAGGCGCGCGAGGTGAGTGTCTTTTGTGGTGCCATGGGGACGGGCTAGCACCGGATCCCTGCGAGGCACGACCCGAAACCTGCGCGAATGTGTTCATGTTGGTCACAATTGACCGGGTTCTGACGCGTAAAATCGGTCAGATCAGCCGCGATTGACCCTGCATGGTGACACAATCTGGCAAGGCGCCGAATTTCGTTTCGGATTTACGTATCAATCCTTCGAAAACTTTCCTCAAAATGAGCGTCTCTTTGGCCCGAGGCGGCCATGCCTGTCCGCCAAAAATCCAACATCCGCAACGGGCCATGTTTGGTCTAGCCTTGGTTGGTCTGCGGAGAGCGTGACGAGTGCGGCCCAAATGCGTGTCGGGCAACTGGTGTGCAGTAGCGAGTAGGCGCGATTGAGGGAAGCGCGTTCAGGCGTTTTGGTGTGGTGAAGACCGCACCTTGAATGATCGGTGCGGACGGTACGGGGCGGGTTTGTGGTGCCCTCGGTATCGTCCGCTCGGGGGCCCGATGTGTAGGTGGTAACCGGTGGCGCATTGCGCTGCCCTGATTGCGAGTAAGACGATGAGTGTTGCAGAAGATCAGATGACCTTGGCCGACGCGTATGCGGTTCTGGGTGTATCTCAAGAAGCTTCCAAAGACGATATCCGCGCGGCGTGGCGACGGCGCACCTTTGAGCACCATCCTGATCGTAATGGTGGCGACAGTACCGAATTTGTGCGCATACGCGCAGCCTATGACGTTCTGCAAGGCGTGGTAGAGCCGGCGCGGCCTGCCGACGCAACTGTGGCGCCACGCCGTGTGCGCCCGGCCATGTCGTCTCGTATCACCGAGATCTCGCCCACAACGCGGGACCTATGCGAAGAACTGCTGAGTTCAGATGATGACGCGCCTGCGGGTAATAGTGGTGCTGTAGCAGAAACATCTGATTCTGAGGCGTCTGGTCGGGACAGACACCGTGCCAATGCCCATGTGCCCAGTGCCTTACGTCAGCATGGTCGCAAACTAACCTATATCGTGCGCGCGCCCATTGCCGAGGGGATCAACACGGTTGCTGTGCCAACTGGCGAACTTCATGACCGGCGCAAGATCATGCCAAAGCTTGTTACGCTGGACGCGGCGTCGGCGGGGGACGGAAGCTTTGAAGTGCCCGAGGATGTGCGCCAAACGCACTTTCCAGGCGCGCGCAGCGTGCGGATCCAATTCGCGGGGTAGAGGTGTGTGCCGGTCCCCTGCGGGACCGGCGACATCTTGGCCTAGAGCTTGAAGCCCACGCGGAACCCAAAGCCGATGGCATCGCCATCGTCGAAATCGGTGCCGAGGACGTTGCTGGCATTGCCGAGCTGGGTGTAGTTGATCCCGCCCGAGATTTTCATCGTCTCGGTCTCATAGGTCGCGCCGATGTTGAAGCCGAGACGCCCATCGATGGGGCCGAGCGATGTCAGCTCGATATCCTGCTGGGGCTCCCACAGAACGGACACGGCGCCCGACCATTCGTCGGTAAAGCGCCGCCCGACGCCCAGCGTGTAGCTTGTCCAGTCGGATGCATAGGACACGAGCGGCCGCCCACCGGTGATCCCGATATAGTTCGGCGGCGAGATCGCGAATTCTGACCAGTCGACCCAGTTGATTTGACCAAAGAGCAGGGTGTCTTCGGCGATGCCTGTCTGGAAGTCGAGCGTAAGCGAGTCCGGCGTCTCAAAGCTTGTTTGCGTGTTGTTCGGGCCGCCCAATGGCGTGCTGGTCTCAACGGTGTCTAGGTTATGCTCGATCTCCGAGCGGTAGGTCAGACCCACCCGCAACGCGATTTCGGGGATCTGGTAGGCCGCGCCAAAGGTGTAGCCCACGCCTATATCGGTATCGGCTTCGACAGTGTACCCGATCCCCGGGAACAGGATCGACGCGAATGGCGTAATCGACTGGACAACGGGGCCGCCATAGACGGTCACGTTGTCGTTCACGTCATATGCCAGAACCGCAGTCAGCGCATAGCTGTCAACATCGGCAGCCGAGCCGTTGTAGACTGCCGTGGGGTCAGGCAGGCCAGCAATCGCTGTGGGATACAGCGTGTCGGCCCCGTAAGGTTCGTTCAGAAAGACTGCGTAGGACAACTGATCGTTGATGTCTGCTTTGTAGGCCGCGCCAAACTGAGCATAGCTTTGCAGCAGATCGCCTGTGCTTCCGGTCAGGGGAATAGGCCCGCCGAATGCTGGTGGCACTAAACCATCGGTGCCTGAAAGATTTGGGTTCACGAACAATGCGCTGAACTCTAGATACCTGCCCTCTGCAAAAAGTGGTGCGAAGCTTAAGACTGAGCGTTCCAGGCCCCCTGCGAACGCCGCACTGCCTGCGAAGGTCAGCGCGGTGCTGACCAGAAATAATTTCCGTGACATGGTTCCTCCCTCGACGCGTTACCGCGCAGTGGGAGGGGGATACATGCCGGTTGACGCGCACGTCAATTATTGACGCCACGTCATTACTCAGTTTGTTCCGCAGCGTCACAATTTCTTCACACGACGCGTTTCTGTCCAGATATTCAAGTAGTTGCCGACGAAGATGATTGCCGCACCGACAAGGACCAGAGCATCGATGGGCTCGGCGTAGAACATAGCTCCGACCACGGCGATCAAGGGCAGCCGCAGAAAATCCATCGGGACCACGACCGTTGCGGGTGCGACCCGAAGGGCATTGGTGATGCAAAGATGTGCAAGAAGGCCCGCGCAACCGATCAGCACCACCCAGGGCCAGGCGCGCAGTGTCGGCCAGGCGATGTCACCATCATATCCCGCAGCAAGGATGCCAAGACCCAATTGTACAACCGTGAGCCAAAACAGGATACAGGTCACTGTGGCAGTTTTTGTGAGCATTTTGGTGAAGATATGGGTGCAGGCAAACCCAATCGCGGACGCCGCCGCAGCCAGAACCCCGACATTGATCTCGGCAACGCCGGGCCGGGCCACCAAAAGCACGCCCACAAACCCTAGCGCCGCGGCAACTAGCCGGATCCGTGTCAAGCGTTCGCCTAGAAACAGCGGCGCCAGCAGCATGACCCAGATCGGCGACGTGAACTCGAGCGCGAAAAGCTGTGCCAAGGGAATGAGCGTGACGGCAAAAAACCACAGGTTCTGGCCGATGAAGTGACACACGTTTCGCAAGATGTGCAGCGGCAGTCGGTCGGTGTTGACTTCGCGCAGCTTGCCCAGGGCACCGGCGATTCCGATCACGAGAACCATACCGATGACCGAGCGATACATCATCATCTCAAACGTATCGAGCTCATCTGCAAGGGCACGCCCGGCAATGGCCATGGCCGAGAAAGACGCAATTGCGCCGGTCATCCATAAGGCGCCGATCAATGGTTGATCGTCGGTGACCGGGCGCACATGGGCCGTCATGCCGGTGCGCTCGCATAGGCCGCAGGGGCGAGGAAGGGCGTCACTGCAACCACGGGTCGACGTCGGCCCGGTCGAGGCCCGCCGCATCGGCAATCGATGCACCAGCCGCGCGCAGGATGTTCGCGGGCCACTTTATCCCCTCCATCAACAAATCCACGCTGATGCCCACGGGGCCTTCATCGGCGGCAACCAAGGATACCGACCGGAACCCGGCCCAGCGAAAGCTCGCCCAGCTCCGGGGCAGGTGATAGCGGTGCGTCACGAGGATCAGCCGTGTGTCCGGTGCCATCGCGTCAAGATCCATGATGAACCGCGCGTTCTGTAGCGTCGAGTGGGAGGCGTTCTCAACCAGGATCGCCTCTGCCGGGACGCCGCGCGAAATCGCATGGTCTGCCATACGCTCGGCCACCGGTGCGACGCCCGCGTCCTCGGTGCCGCCTGTCATGACCAGGCGCGGGGCAAGGCCCGCGTTGAACAGATCAATCCCACGCTCCGTGCGGTCCAGCGTTTCCCCAACCAAGGGCGGGGTGACGCCCAATGGGCCCGACAACACCACGATCGCGTCTGCGCGGGGCAGGGGGTCTGGATCGGTATAGCTGTAGATATAGAACGCGGTCCCGCCGAGGGCGGCGCCGAAGACAAGTATCGCGAAGGCTATTAATCTGCGCATGGACTGTACCGTGCAGCCTTGGTGTCAATCCTGATCGCGCCCGATAACGCGCGGTGGCAGATGCGGGTTATTCCCACTCGATCGTACCCGGGGGTTTCGACGTAATGTCATAGGTCACCCGGTTGATCCCCGGCACTTCGTTGATGATCCGCGTCGCGGTTTCGCCCAGAAACTCATGACTGAAGGGATAGTAGTCGGCGGTCATGCCGTCGACGCTCGTGACCGCACGCAGCGCGCAGGCAAAGTCATAGGTGCGCCCGTCACCCATGACGCCCACCGTGCGGACGGGCAAGATCGCAACGAAAGCCTGCCAGATCTCATCATAGAGCTCGTGTTTGCGGATCTGGTCGATGTAAACGGCGTCCGCCTTGCGTAGGATGTCGAGCTTTGTCCGCGTGATCTCACCGGGGCAGCGGATGGCAAGGCCGGGGCCTGGAAACGGGTGACGCCCGATGAAGTGCTGGGGCAGGCCAAGCTCACGGCCCAACGCGCGCACCTCGTCCTTGAAGAGTTCGCGCAGGGGCTCGACCAGCTTGAGGCCCATCTTTTCGGGCAGGCCGCCCACATTGTGATGGCTTTTGATTGTAACGGACGGACCGCCAGAGAAGCTGACTGACTCAATGACGTCCGGATAAAGCGTGCCTTGCGCCAGAAAGGTCGCCCCGCCCACCTCGCCTGCGTGTTTCTGGAAGACGTCAATGAACAGCTTGCCGATGGTCTTGCGCTTCGTCTCGGGGTCCGACACGCCTTCCAGGGCCGACAGGAACAACTCGCGCTCGTCCGCATGGATCAGCGGCATGTTGTAGTGGTCGCGGAACATCGTGACGACTTCATCCGCTTCGCCTTGGCGCAGCAGGCCGTGGTCGACGAAAACGCAGGTGAGCTGGTCACCGATCGCCTCGTGGATCAGTACCGCCGCGACAGAGCTGTCGACGCCGCCGGACAACCCACAGATCACCTTATCCCCGCCAACCTCATCGCGGATCCGCTGGATCGCCTCTTCGCGGTAGGCCCCCATCGTCCAATCACCCGAAAACCCCGCCAGCCGCACAAAGTTCTCATAGAGCCGCGCACCGTTGGGCGTGTGGTGCACCTCGGGGTGGAACTGCACTGCGTAGAAGTGGCGCTTGGTGTCGGCGGTGATAGCAGAGGGGGCACCGGGCGATGTCGCGAACACTTCGAACCCTGGTGCAATTTGGGCGACGTGATCGCCATGGCTCATCCACACCTGTTCCTTGTCGGTGGCAAACCAGCCTTCCAATAGATCAAGGGGGGCGCCTTCGGGGGTGACATAGGCGCGGCCAAACTCCGCGGTGCCCTGACCGCGTTCAACCTGGCCGCCAAGCTCTTGCATCATGACTTGCTGGCCATAACAGATGCCGAGGATCGGAACCCCAAGGTCAAACACACCTGCTGGGGGGCGGGGCGATCCCTCATCGATGACGCTGGCCGGGCCGCCTGAGAAGATGATCGCCTTGGGCGCGAAAGAGGCAAGGAATGCGTCGGTGACGCGTTGGTAGGGGTGTATTTCGCAGTAGACGTTCAATTCCCGCAGGCGGCGCGCGATCAGCTGGGTCACCTGGCTGCCGAAATCGATGATGAGAAGACGGTCATGATCGGACATGGGCACCGATTATGCACCGCGCAGGCCGAGCGCAAGGGCGATAGATCGTCAGGCCGGGATTAGTCCCGTCTCGCGCGTCTTCGCGAAGACAGCCCGGCACCAATCACCGCTGGCATAGCTGTGGCACGGCGCGGTCGTGGCCAAGGTGCCCGTCCACTGGCTGATCCTTGGGCCAGGCAGCAAGGTTTCGCAGGGAACACCGTTGGCATTGATCACAAAGTGCCCATCGCAAAGCAGATGCACATAGGAAAAGCGGCGTTTGCCGCGCGCAAGCCGCACACCGCGTGGGCCAAGCCGCGCCAGTTGCCCGGCGCGCACCAGCCGGGTTTCGGTACCGTTTGACACACGAACGCAGTGCTGGCGTGACAAGAACAGGTCGCTTTCGGCGCCAAGGCGGCCCCTGGGTATCAAAACCGGCCAATGCGAGGGGCAGGCGGCCATGGTGCTGGCCGGAATATGGGTGTGAAATACCTCGCGGATGGCCTCAGTACCCCCATCAAACAGGGCAATGCGATCACCGCGCTGCAAGTCTTCGACGCGACGGCAGCCCGTTGGCGTCGCGATCAGTGTCCCAGTGCCAAAGCAGGGGATTTGTCCGCTTTGCGTCATTGGCTGATTGAACAGGGTGAAACGCGAGATCTCCCCGTCAAAAGAGCCTGTGATGTTATTTGCCACACCATCGCCAGACCCTGTCTGCGACGCCCCCAGAATGATCGGCTCGACATCCCCTGCAAGCGTCAGCGTGTTTTTGTGTGACGCAACTTCTTTGCCGTTGACCAACAGCTTCCCACCGTCTGGCCCCCACGAATAGGCAACGCTCGTCGGGTCGCCGACCAGTACGTTGCCGCCCGAGATCCAAGTATCGCTGCTTGCGTCTTGGTGTCGGACAACCACTTGTCCACCGCTGTCGATAAAGATCGTCAGGTGACCGCCGCCATCACGCCCTGTAGAATCCACGGAAAACAACGTATGCGCCCCCGGATTGCTAAACGGACGGTCGCCTGGGCTTGCCGCGAACTGGGTGAAGTCCAATTGCACCGTGCCTTGGTCCAAACCAAAGCCCGGATCCGGGGCGATCTCGACATAGTCGCGATCGCCATCGAACCAAACGGATCCTTCGCCATCGGGCGTTGCGTCACCACGAAACGCGGCGCTGGTTTTGCCAACGGAACTGTCCGCAGTGGTCGCGCCTTTTGCTTCGTCGAATTCGAAATCCAGAACCTTTGCCATCGATGCCCCCGATGCTCCATTGGTTGAGGCCTGTCGCAAAAGGGTGGATTTTCTGTTGAAACCAGTTCGGAACCTGAGAATTTGCGCGCAAATGTCGATTTCGCCCGCGAATGGCCGCAAATGTCACGGCGTGCAAAGCGCCGTCGGCTATCGCGGAGACGGGCAAAGAGCGAGGTGAACCATGGCCGAAGCACGAACGCGCCGGCGTGGCGGGGGCGGGGCGGCCCGCCGGGCAGAGCGGACCGCCGTTCGCATCGAGGCCGCACGGTTTATCGAGCGTAACATCCCAAACGTCGACATCCTCAACGACGAAGCGTTGGAGATTATCGAAAACAATGCCGAAACCGTCTTGCAGGAGATCGGCGTCAATTTCGTTGACAACCCCGACGCACTGAAGCTGTGGGCCGATGCGGGCGCAGATGTCGATGGCGAGCGGATTCGTCTGCCCAAGGGCCTCGCGCGCGATTTGTGCAAGACAGCGCCGCAAAGCTTCACCCAGCACGCCCGCAACCCTGAACGCAACGTCGAGATCGGTGGGCGCAACCTTGTGCTTGCCCCCGTCTATGGCCCACCATTTGTGCGGGACGCGGCGGGCGGGCGACGCTATGCGACGCTTCAGGATTTCCAGAACTTCGTCAAACTGGGTTACATGTCCAAGTGGCTCCACCATTCCGGCGGGACGGTGTGTGAGCCCACGGATGTGCCCGTGAACAAGCGGCACTTCGACATGCTGCTGGCCCATATGAAGCTGTCGGACAAGCCGTTCATGGGATCGGTCACCGAACCCAGCCGCGCCCAGGACAGTGTGGAGATGTGCGAAATCCTGTTTGGCCGCGATTTTGTTGCCGAAAACACGGTGATGACGTCACTCATCAACATCAATTCGCCTCTCACATTCGATGGGGTGATGATGGGCGCGCTTGAGGTCTATGCCCGCGCAAATCAGGCGGCGATCATTTCGCCCTTTATCGTGGGCGGTGCGATGGCACCGGTGACTGTTGCCGGAACACTGACGCAGGTGCTGGCCGAGGTCATGGCGGGCGTGGCCTACAGTCAACTTGTACGCCCGGGTGCGCCAGTGATCTTCGGTGCGTTCGTGACATCGATCGACATGAACTCCGGCGCGCCGACATTCGGCACGCCCGAGGCCGCCCAGATCACCTATGGGGCAGGGCAATTGGCCCGGCGTCTGGGGCTACCCTATCGCAGCGCGGGGTCTTTTTGCGGATCGAAACTGCCAGATGCGCAGGCGGCATACGAGACCGCAAATTCGCTCAATGCCGGCCTGATGTCCGGAGTGAATTTCATGCTTCACGCCTGTGGCTGGCTGGAAGGCGGGCTTGTTGCATCGTTTGAGAAGTTTGTAATGGATGCCGATCAGCTCGGCGTTTTGCACAAGCTGGCGGCCGGGGTGGATATGTCGGAAACAGGGCAGGGGCTTGAGGCCCTGCGCGAAGTCGGGCCGGGCGGGCACTATTTGGGGTGCGCGCATACTCAGGCAAACTTCAAAGAGGCGTTTTGGCGCTCTGAGATGCTCGACTACAAACCGTATGAAACCTGGGAAGACGAAGGCGCGCGCGACACCGTTGCCTTGGCCTCAGCACGGGTGGAGAAGCTTTTGGCCGAGTACCAGCAGCCCATGTTGGACCCCGCGGTGGCGGAAGCCCTTGATGCCTATGTTGCGGGGCGGAAGGCCGCGATGCCTGACAGCTTTACCTAGCGTCAGTGACCGACCGTTTAGCAAGTTGGACTTCGCCCAATAGCGCAATCATAACGCGAACGTGTTTTAGCACCGAATAGGACGCATCCCCGAGTATACGGGTTGCTTCCAATTCACGTTCTTCATCCACCAGGTATTCAACGGCCTTATGCGGTGCCGGTATTCCCCTTCCAGGCAATAGGCGCTGCAAATCGCGACTGCGATTATAGTCGCGCATTCCAAAGCGTGCGGCCCGGATTAATAGCGGTGGGCGGCGCAGTTTTGCAATAAGATCAATGGTTTTGGACATGTTGCCTCCGATTGCTTGATCGGAAAAGCAATTACAGGAGCGCTAAGTGGCGTTGCCTTTTGGAAAGGATCAGCGCGCGCCGCATACGTATTTCATTATCAAAATACCGAACGCGCCACACCGTACTCGCCATTAACCTTCTAGAAATTTAATCAACTCTAGGTTGTTTGCTGTTTGGCGTAATTGGTTTGGGAGGGGGTTGTGTATAGGGTGGAAACAATAGGATCCAATTCGGTCACTCGAAATGGGATCCTCGCCGATATTTCCACTTATCTTGCCCACACGACATTCGGTGTTTCAATGCGCGAACTTGCGCGCGGCGACGGATGTCATCCTTCAACTGTTATGCGCCGGGTGCGCCGCGTCGAGAACAGGCGCGATGATCGTCTGATCGACGGCGCACTGTCCCAACTGTCGAGAAAACTGCCGAACCTGGCAACCGCACCATGCCGATCCGAGGAGGCCGCAAAAATGCTGCACACGATCCTACCCGATGAAACGGAATTGGAACACGAAGCGCTCCAGGCCTTGCGCCGATTGGCCGAGCCGGGTGCGTGTCTTGCGCTTGCCGAGGGAATGGATAACGCCGTGGTTGTGCGCGATGGCCCCACAGGCGGCGCCCTGCGGACCGCCGTCGTGAAACGCAAGACGGCCGAGTTCATGGCGCTGCGCGACTGGATAGCGACAAGCGGACAGGCGCGGGTTCAGCGGTATCGTATTACAGCGCCAGGGCGTGCGGCCCTGAAACGACTTGTCGCCAGCGATGAAAGCCGTCGCGCGGGGCAGGGGCCAGCCTTTGCCAATCAGCATCGCGACTTTGGCGATCGCACCGTGGCCGACGATACCGGCAAACGTCGCCGGGTGCGCTATAACATGGCCGAAAGCCCGATTTTGGCCTTGTCGCGGCGGCGCGACAAGTCCGGTGAGCCATTCTTGAACGATGCGCTCGTTGCTGCAGGTGAGCGGTTGCGTGAAGACTTTGAACTGGCGCAGATGGGGCCGAGGATCACGCAGAACTGGGAGAAATTCCTTACCGGTGGCGACCGTACACAGCTTGGTGGTGGATCCGAGTACTCGGGCGGGTCCGAGGGGGCCAAGCGGCGCGTGATGGAGGCGCTGACGGATCTTGGACCCGGCCTTGGCGATATTGCGCTGCGGTGCTGTTGTTTTCTGGAAGGGCTTGAGGCGACAGAGAAACAGATGGGATGGTCGGCACGCTCGGGTAAGATCGTGCTGCGCATTGCGCTTCAGAGACTGCATCAGCATTATGATGAGACGTCCGGCAGTGCTGATCGGTTGATCGGATAGGCAGCATCGTTTAAGCGCATAATCAGTATTATGTTAATATAAGTGAAGTGTGCGGTTCCACAAAGCATTGTGGCGCCGTGTACCCATCCTAGGCCGTAACTCCCGCTGACACATGATTTTCTCGACACATCGGTCGCCTCTCGTTACCACCGGTGCCAGGAGATCGCCCCATGACGTCACTACTCGTTCTGCACGGCCCGAACCTCAACCTGCTTGGACGCAGAGAGCCCACCCTCTACGGGTCTGCGACAATGGCTGACGTCAACGCTTTGTGCGAAGACGTGGCCAAGGACGTGGGATGTACGCTGTCGTTCGCCCAATCCAACCATGAAGGCGCGCTGGTCGACGCAATCCAAGGTGCTGTGGGTGTGCATGATGGCATCGTCCTGAATGCCGCGGCCTATACCCATACCTCGATCGCGTTGCGCGACGCTATAGCGGCGACCGAGCTTCCCGTAGTTGAAGTTCATCTCTCAAATGTCCACGCGCGCGAGGATTTTCGGCATATCTCAATGATCACGCCGGTCTGCATCGGGGTTGTCTCCGGGTTTGGTGCCGAGAGTTATCCGTTGGCAATTCGCGCGTTGGCCGGGCACCTCACGGCGCGCTGATGCGCGACTTTGTGGAACAGCTGCTTTCGGCGCAAACGGTCGATGACGTCTGGTCATGTCATACGGAGCGGATGAGCGCTTATGGCTTTGATAGGATGATCTATGGGCGGTCTTTCGGGACAGAAGCGTCTTCTGACGTGAATCTAGAAGACACATTTTTTCTCAGTAATTTACCAGACGATTATCAAGTGCGGTTTGAGGCGGACAGTCTTTATGCGCACTCGCCCATGGCAGCCTGGTCGGATCCAAAGCCTGGCATTCATATTCACGTTTGGGACGGATATCGAGCGTATGCGCCGGGTGCGCAGGCGCGCGATGCCGCATCGCTCAATCGCCATTTCGGCGTCGCTCAGGGATACACAATCACTTTTGGGGCTACCCCACCCTCTGGCAGCGCCGGGATTGTGTTGATCGCACGCAAGGGCCTCGATCAAGATGCAACGCAGGAAATCTGGGACCGTCACGGCGATACGATCGTGTTGATGAACCAGCTCGTCCACTTGCGGCTCTCCGGCCTTCCCAGGCCAGACAACGGTCGAACGCTGACCCAGCGGCAACGCGAAGTGCTAAGGTTGGTCGCCCGCGGATACTCTACTGCTGAGATTGCGACACGCCTGGAACTCAGCCGCGTAACCGTCGAGAAACACTTGGCATTGGCCCGGCAACAACTGGGCGCTGCGACAACGGTTCAAGCAGTTCTGAAGGCCGCGATAGAGTACTACATCCTGCTCGATGACAATTAACGCTCTTTTAACGCGCTGCAATCGATTGCAAAGCCGCGGGTAAGGAAATCCATACTTTTGCGGTGAATGCGAACGCGGCACTCTCAAACCGTTCCGTGAGTGGTGGCATTAAAGCTAGGGAACAGCCTGTTGGTCAGCCCGTGATTGTCGGGCAGGATTTGCAGGGTGCCGGTCTGGTCGGAGTATTGCGTTCGACGGGCCGGCAGCATTAGCGGCGCATGTACTTATGTCCCGTCGTAAGGCTACGTGTTGTCGCGGTGTTGCGGCGCGTTCTTATGAGCGCGCCGCTTTTTTTGCGGTAACGCTAGCCTTGGGCGGCTTTTGCGACTTCAGCCGCAAAGTCTTCCTTCTCGACCTCAATCCCCTCGCCCACTTCCAGACGCGCGAAACCGGTGATCTCGATGCCGGCTTCCTTGGCCGCAGCCGCAACCGTCAGGTCCGGGTTCACCACGAAAGACTGGTTCAGCAAGGTGACTTCCGAGAAGTACTTTTTCATCCGACCAACGATCATCTTTTCGATCACCGCATCCGGCTTGCCGCTTTCGCGGGCCTGTTCGGTCAGAACCTGCTTTTCACGGGCGACCAGCGTCGGGTCCAGATCGTCTTCGCTGAGCGATGCGGGGTTGATCGCGGCGATGTGCATCGCAACTTGGCGTGCGGTGGCCGCATCGTCGCCATTGAAGGCCACCAGAACGCCGATCTGGCCCATGCCATCCGTTGCAGCATTGTGAACGTATGACACGACATTGCCGCCCTCGAGCGTGGTCATGCGGCGCAACGACATGTTTTCGCCGATGGTCGCGATCTTGTCCGTGATCGTCTCAGCAACGGTCTTGCCGCCCAGGTCCGCGGTGGCTAACGCTTCGACGCTGTCCACACCGGTTGCGGCCTTGGCGATGGCCGCAACCATTTCCTGGAATTCGGCATTCTTGGCCACGAAATCGGTTTCCGAATTCACTTCGACGGCCACGCCCTTGCTGCCATCCACCGTCACGGCGACGAGGCCTTCGGCCGCGGTCCGGCCCGATTTCTTGGCAGCCTTTGCCAAGCCCTTGGTGCGCAACCAGTCCACGGCGGCTTCCATATCGCCCGCCGCTTCGGTCAGGGCTTTCTTCGCGTCCATCATGCCCGCGCCGGTCTTGTCGCGAAGCTCTTTTACGAGTGCAGCGGTGATTGCCATCTCGGCTCTCCTCAGCTCATAGGTATCGGATCAGGCGCGGGTCTATCCCGCGCCCTGTGTCAGTTCTGTGACGCGGTTCAGCTTTCCGCCGGCGCGTCCTCTGCTTTTGGTTCTTCAGCAGGTGCCTCTTCGGCCGGGGCGTCAGTAGGTGCGGCTTCTGCAACCGCTTCTTCAGCCACGGCCTCTTCGACCGTGCCTTCGGCCAGGGCACCCACATCAACGCCAGCGGCGCCCAGCTGCGCGCTCATTCCGTCAAGCGCTGCACGCGCGGCCAGATCGCAGTAAAGCGCGATGGCACGGGCGGCGTCGTCATTGCCGGGGATGATGTAGTCCACGCCGTCGGGCGAGCAGTTGGTGTCGACGACGGCAACCACGGGGATGCCCAGTTTCTTGGCCTCGGCGATGGCCAGGTCTTCCTTGTTCACGTCGATGACGAACAAAAGATCCGGCACACCGCCCATTTCGCGGATCCCGCCAAGCGAGGCCTGCAGCTTGGCCTGGTCACGCTCCATACCCAGACGCTCTTTCTTGGTCAGGCCGTCAAAGCCTTCGGCCATCTGTTCGTCGATCGCCTTCAGGCGGTTGATCGACTGGCTGACGGTCTTCCAGTTGGTGAGCGTGCCGCCTAGCCAACGGTGGTTCATATAATACTGCGCGCACTTCTCAGCCGCCTCTGCGATCGGGCGCTGCGCCTGACGCTTGGTGCCGACAAACAGGATGCGGCCGTTCTTCGCGACCGTTTCACGGATAACGTTGAGCGCGGCGTCCAGCATAGGGACGGTCTGGGTGAGGTCGAGGATGTGAATGCCATTCCGGTCGCCATAGATGAACTCCTGCATACGCGGGTTCCATCGCTGGGTCTGGTGGCCAAAGTGAACGCCCGCTTCAAGAAGCTGACGCATGGAGAAATCAGGCAGTGCCATGCACGTATCCTTTCCGGTTTATGCCTCGGCGGGACGTCAGAGCAGTTGCTCAACCGGCGGACCCACGGGGATGTCTCCCCCGCAAGGCCCAAGCCCCGCCTGTGAAGTGAGCGCGCGTATAGGGGATGGAACGGCACTTGGCAAGTCCGCGCTTGGCACCCCCCGCCCTGCCCGCTAGCGTGTTGAAAAACGTGTTTGGAGAGCGCCCATGGACCTGCCCGATTTCATCAAAACCATGCCAGCGCTGGATATCCCGTTTCCAGACGATGTGGTGAGCACAAATGCGATACGGTCAAAGGCGGGGCTGATGGTCCTTTTCACCTTCCATAAAGACGTCACCCTGCCCCCGCATGCCCATGAAGGCCAATGGGGAACGGTTCTCTTCGGCTCACTGGACCTGACCATGAACGGCGAAACCCGCACCTATGGGCCCGGCGAAAGCTACAATATCCCGGCAGGCACCGAACACGCCGCCACAGTCCCTGCGGGCACCGTAGCGCTCGACATCTTCGAAGAACCCGACCGCTACCCGTTCCGGGCCTGATCTCTTTGGTCGGGAAAGTATCCCGGGGGAGCGCCGCAGGCGTGGGGGCAGCGCCCCCCTTGCGCTGCGCCTGAATACGCCCGACAACACTGGCGCGGAGGCGGTGCATGGGCCAGACACCAGACATTCTTTGTATCGGATCGGTCCTGTGGGACGTGATCGGGCGGGCCAATGCGGTCATGCGCGTGGGCTCTGACGTGCCGGGGCGGATCACGCGCTTGCCGGGGGGCGTGGCAATGAACATCGCCATGACATTCCGGCGCTTTCACCTGACGCCCGCGCTGTTGACGGCCATCGGGCGCGATGCCGAGGGTCAGGAATTGCTCGCCGCTTGCAAGCAAATGGGTATGATCACCGATCATGTCTATCTGTCCGAGGATCTGCCAACGGATCGCTATACGGCCGTGGAAGGCGCAAACGGGCTGATTGCAGCCATCGCGGATGCGCATTCGCTTGAGGCCGCCGGGGCCCGCATCCTGGGCCCACTTTTGGACGGGCGGTTGGGCAGCGAAGCAGCACCTTATGGCGGGATGATCGCGCTGGACGGTAACTTGACCAAGGCGCTTCTGACAGACATCGCGGAAAAGCCCGCATTTCGTGCCGCTGACCTGCGCGTGGCACCCGCCTCGCCCGGCAAGGCCGAACGTCTGGCCCCCCTTATCGATTGCGCGAACGCGACGCTTTACGTGAACCTCGAAGAGGCTGGGTATCTGTTGAACGAGCGCCCCCAGACGTCGAGCGAGGCGGCCCGCGCGCTGCAGGCCCGAGGGGCAGCGCGTATCCTCGTCACGGATGGCGGGCGCGAGGCAGCGGATGCAGGGCCACATGGTATTGTCACCGCCTGCCCGCCTGAGGTTCTGGTCACCCGCGTGACCGGAGCGGGCGATACCTTCATGGCCGCCCACATCGCGGCGGAGCGTGGCGGGGCTGACCCCCAGGCGGCGTTGACCCGCGCGTTGGATGCGGCGGCAACCTATGTGTCGGGAGAAGTGCCCAGATGACCGTCTACACCCCATCGCCTGAGGTGGCCGACGCCTTGGCCAACAACGAACCGGTCGTCGCGCTGGAATCGACGATCATCACCCATGGGATGCCCTGGCCCCGGAACCTTGAGACCGCGCGCGCGGTAGAAGACAAGGTCCGCCAGCACGGGGCCACCCCCGCCACGATCGCTGTGATCGACGGGACCCTGCATGTCGGCCTCGATGACGCGGCGCTGGAGGCGCTGGCGCAGGCCGACGACGTGGCAAAGCTCTCGCGCGCCGATCTGGCCGTGTGCATGGCCCAAGGCGGCACCGGTGCGACAACGGTTGCGGCAACAATGATCGCGGCGGCGCAGGCCGGGATTGATGTCTTTGCGACCGGCGGGATTGGTGGCGTGCATCGGGGCGCAGAGATGAGCTTTGATATCTCGGCGGATCTGCAGGAACTGGCGCTGACGCCGGTGACGGTTGTGGCGGCGGGGGCAAAGGCGATCCTTGATCTGCCAAAAACGCTTGAGGTGTTGGAGACACTCGGGGTGCCGGTGATCGCTGTGGGCCAGGACGCCCTGCCCGCCTTCTGGTCGCGCGATTCAGGACTGCGCGCACCGCTGCGCATGGATACGCCCGCCGAACTTGCGGCGTCGCACCTGGCGCGCAGTGCCTTGGGCCTTCGCGGCGGTCAATTGGTCACGAACCCGATCCCGGCGGAGGACGAGATCCCCGCCGATGACCTCGCCCCCCTGATCGCGCAGGCCACAGCCGAAGCCAACGCTGCGGGTGTCACAGCCAAGGCGGTCACGCCGTTTCTGCTGCAACGGATCTTTGAGCTGACGGACGGACGCTCGCTCGAGGCCAATATTGCGCTGGTGCTTAACAATGCCGCACTTGCCGCGGAACTTGCGGGGGAAATCGTGCGGTTGCGGGATCATTAGCCGCACAGGACACCGGCGCCCATTGTTGTTTTCAAGAAGACACCCTACCTTCCAAGTGTTGCCCGGGAAGACTGAATGACCAGCCCATTTGACGAAATCGAACAGCCCAAAAAGCGGCGCCATCCGGTGCTGGGCGGTTTGCGGAACAGCTTCCTTGCCGGCCTGATCGTGATTGCGCCCATCGGGCTGACGATCTGGCTGATTTGGACGGTGGTGGGCTGGATTGACGGGTTTGTCCTGCCGCTTGTGCCGGACCGGTTTCTGCCGGAGCAGTATATCGGGATCAACCTGCGCGGCGTAGGCCTGATCTTTTTCCTGATCTTCACCATTCTGGTGGGTTGGGTCGCCAAAGGCTTTATCGGACGTTCGCTTTTGCGGTGGGCCGAGAGCCTAGTTGAGACATTGCCGGTGGTTCGGTCGGTCTATGGCGGGCTGAAGCAGATCGCTGAGACGGTCTTCACCCAGTCCGACCGCAGCTTCGACAAGGCCTGTCTGGTGGAATACCCGCGCAAGGGGATTTGGGCGATTGCCTTCATCTCGTCCACTGCAAAGGGGGAAATCGATACCGGCATCCCGGTGCCAGGGGGCAAAGTGTCGGTGTTTCTGCCCACGACGCCTAACCCCACATCGGGCTTTTTGCTGTTCCTGCCGCGCGCCGAAGTGATCGAGCTAGATATGTCGGTCGAAGACGCGGCCAAGCTGATTATCTCTGCCGGTCTGGTCTATCCCGCCGACCAGGTGAACAAGGATCAACCCGACTTCTTCAACCCGGTTGAGCCACCGGCGCGCATCGACAAAGCTAGCTAAACATCGCCGGCAGATCGACGCTGGGCCGTTTGCCAAGGTCCTGACGGTGTGCGTCCAGAAATGCGGCGGCGGCATTCCGACCGGCTTGCTTGAGCTTGTTGAGGATCACCGGTTGCGGCACCAGTTTTGTGGCCACGCTCAACTCGGTCATCAAGGTGTCGTCGGCAATCATATGGACCAGCACGTCTTTCATGGTCCCCGGCTGTATTCTGCCATCCGAAATCAGAGAGCGGACGAACTGGATCGCGCGCAACTCGCGTAAGAGCGATGAGTTAAAGCTGATCTCATTGATCCGGTTCAGAATGTCTTGGGGCGTGATCGGCACTTCATCCCGTTCCAACGGATTGATGTTCACCACCATGATGTCATTGGGTAAATCCTGCGCAAACAGCGGGAACAGCGCCGGGTTGCCGGTATAGCCGCCGTCCCAAAACGCCTCGCGCCGGCCGGTTTTCGGATCGTCGATCTCGACGGCCTGAAACAGCGTCGGCAAACAGGCCGAGGCCATCATCACGTCAGTTGTTATCTCTTCATGCGCGAAAACGCGGATCTTGCCGGTGCGCACGTTGGTTGCCGAGATAAACAGCGCGGGCCCGCTGCGGGCGCAGACGCTTTCGTAGCGGAACCGCTCAACGATCCGTTCCAGTGGGTTTTTGTAGAACGGGCCGTAGGCATAGGGCGAAAACACGCGTGTGGCGGTTTCCGCCAGGGAATATGGCAGCGAGTATTCCAAGGCCTGCGCAATCATTCCCGGAGCGGGCGAGATCTCGGACATCCAGTTGGCCAGGCGCATGTCATTCAGGGCGCCGACTTGCGTCCAGAGCCAATCGAGATTTCGCTTGGCGCCGTCCCGCCCGTCCTCGATCAGGCCCGCCTTGAACGCCGCGCCATTTAGCGCCCCCGCCGATGTGCCTGAAATCGCTGCAACTTCGATGCTTTCGTCTTCCAGAAGGTAGTCGAGAACACCCCAGGTAAACGCCCCATGCGCGCCGCCGCCCTGCAGGGCGAGGTTGACCTGAACCGGTTTGCTGCGGCGCGTGTTCACTTTATCGGTCCGTCCCGATTACAACGCTGTCCAGCCGCCATCGACGCTGATCGTCGTGCCGGTGATCTGGGCCGCGGCGTCTGAGCATAGGAACACACAGGTGCCGCCCATCTGTTCGACCGTCGCGAACTCTTTCGATGGTTGGCGCGTCAGCATCACGTTCCGGATTACCTCTTCGCGGTCCATGTTGTACTCTTTCATCGTGTCGGGGATCTGCGCCTCGACCAGCGGGGTCAGGACGTAGCCCGGACACACGGCGTTAGCGGTAATCGGCTCCTCCGCCGTCTCCAGCGCAACGGTCTTGGTCATCCCAACGACCCCGTGTTTGGCGGCCACATAGGCGGATTTGTAGGGTGACGCTGTCAGGCCATGGGCCGACGCGATGTTGATCACCCGGCCCCATCCGGCAGACCGCATGAGCGGCAAGGCCGCCGCGGTCGTGTGAAACGCCGATGACAGGTTGATCGCGATGATCGCGTCCCATTTGTCCATCGGAAACACGTCGATCCCGGCGACATGCTGAATACCTGCATTGTTAATCAGGATATCGCAGGATCCGGCTTTCTCGATCAGGGCGCGGCATTCGTCACCTTTCGACATATCCGCCTTGATGTAGCGGGCGTTAGTCCCCGTCTCATCGGCGATCTCTTTGGCCAGGGCGTGATCTTCATCCCGGTCGGTGAATGAGTTCAACACGACATCGGCACCGGCTTTGGCAAGCTCGCGGGCCACGCCCAGGCCGATGCCCGAGTTCGATCCGGTCACGATGGCGGTTTTTCCTGACAGCGACATGGGGCTTCTCCTTCTCGGTCGGCGCGACAATACATGCTGCAGGTGCGAAAGGAAGGGGTGTCGGTAGACATTGCCACGGCCCGCTCCTAGCGTCGGGGGATGTCGGACAGCGCGCAACATGACAGCCGGTATTCTTGGCAGCGTCTGGCCATCACGCTGGCCGTTGCGGTGGTGGGCAATGTGGGGATGTGGGCGATCACGGTGATGATGCCCGCGTTCCAGGCTGAGTTCGGGACCTCCCGCGCAGACGCGGCCATCCCCTATACAGCTACAATGGTCGGCTTTGCCTTTGGCAACTTGCTGGTCGGGCGCTGGGTCGATCGGTGGGGGATCACCATCGCACTGGTCTGCGCCGGCGTGGCGATTTCGCTGGGGTTTGCGGCGTCGGCCTTGGCCGGGTCGATCACAGTTTTGGCCATGGCCCAGTTCATCGCGGGCTTTGGCGGCGCGACCTGCTTTGGACCCTTGATTGCCGACATCTCACACTGGTTTTTGCGCCGTCGCGGGATCGCCGTGGCGATAGCGGCCTGCGGCAACTACCTGGCGGGGGCGATCTGGCCGCTGATCCTGGGGCCTTTCATGGCCGCCTATGGCTGGCGGGCGGGCTGCGTTCTGATTGCAGGGGTGTCGCTATGCGTAATGGTTCCGATGGCGTTCTTGCTGCGCCGCCCGGTATCCGAGGCCACAAGTGCACGGGCGGAAAGCCGGGCCGCGGAAAACGCGCAAGCGTTGAACTTCAGCCCGGCCACCTTGCAGTGGATGCTCGCGGTTGCAGGCGTGGCCTGTTGCGTCGCCATGGCCATGCCACAGGTGCACATCGTTGCACTCTGCGTTGATCTGGGGTTTGGCGCAGTGGTGGGGGCTGAGATGCTATCGCTGATGCTGGCGGGCGGCGTGGTCTCACGCTTGGTGTCTGGCTATTTGGCCGACCGTCTGGGGGGCGTCGTCACGCTGCTGATTGGGTCGTTCCTGCAAGCCGTCGCGTTGTTTTTGTACCTGCCCTTCGACGGGCTGGTGTCGCTTTATCTCGTATCGCTTGTCTTTGGGCTAAGCCAGGGCGGGATTGTGCCCTCCTACGCGATCATTGTGCGAGACTACATGCCCGCGCGCGAGGCGGGCGCCCGTGTCGGGTTTGTGATCTTTGCCACGATCATCGGAATGGCTCTGGGCGGATGGATGTCGGGGTGGATCTACGATCTGACCGGCAGCTACCAGTTGGCCTTCATCAACGGGATTGGATGGAACGCGCTGAACCTCGGGATCGTCGGGCTTATCTTGTGGCGAACGACGCATGGCCGGGCGGCGACGGCGTGATCCAACGAACAGGTTCTGCCCAAAAAAAAACGCCCGCACGAAGCGGGCGTTAAGTTATTGAGGCAGGTTTCATACAGGCAAGAAACCTATCGAGCAGTGCCCTACTTATACGCAAGCCTTCGCCGGTGTCCAAGCTAAAAGTTTGAAAAGGCTCGAAACCCCAATTACGCTTGGGCCTAATACATACAGGCTCCGACGGGATTGTTTCGGAAATGATCACAAACTTTGCAGTAAAACTCCGCGGGGCTCTGGCCACCGTGGCCCTGATTTCACTCCCCGCGTTTGGCGTGGCCGAGCCACAGCATGGCATAGCTATGTATGGGGACCCTGCCCTGCCACCTGATTTTGTGTCCCTTCCCCACGTGAACCCCGACGCACCTAAAGGCGGGCGAATCGTGCAGGGCGAAGTCGGCAGCTTCGATTCGCTCAATCCGCACATACTAAAGGGACGCGTTCCGTGGCAACTGCGTTTCCTGGCCTATGAAAGCCTTCTGGGGCGAAGCTACGACGAACCGTTCACGCTCTACGGTCTTCTGGCCGAATCGGTCGAGACGGATGAGGACCGGACCTGGGTCGAATTCACGCTGCGGGAAGAGGCCCGATTCTCGGACGGCAGCCCGGTCACTGTCGACGATGTGCTTTGGTCCTATGAGACGCTGGGGACGGTTGGCCACCCGCGCTATCACGGGACCTGGAACAAGGTCGCCTCGGCCGAGGCGGTGGGGCCGCGCACGGTGCGCTTTGAATTTGCCGAGGCCGATCGCGAGCTGCCGCTAATCATGGGCCTGCGCCCGATCCTGAAGAAAGCTCAGTGGGAGGGGCGCGATTTCGCGGAATCCGGCATCGACATCATCCCGATTTCCTCTGCGCCCTACGTGATCGACGATTTCGAGGCGGGACGGTTTGTGTCGCTGAAGCGTAACCCCGACTATTGGGGCGCTGATATCCCGTTTCGTCGGGGCACCAATAACCTCGACGAAATCCGGATGGAGTTCTTTGGCGACGGCGCAGTGATGTTTGAGGCCTTCAAGGCCGGCCTGCTCACCACCATGCGCGAAACCAACGCCGCCGAGTGGGCGGAACAGTACAACTTTCCCGCCATAGAGGCCGGGGATGTGGTCAAATCCATCATCCCACATCAGAGGCCATCGGGGATTTCGGGGCTGGTGATGAACACGCGCAACCCGATCTTCCAGGATTGGCGGGTGCGCGAGGCGATGATCACCGCATTCAATTTTGAGTTCGTGAATCAGCTGCTGAATGGCGGTGAAGCACCGCGGATCACGTCCTATTTCTCGAACTCGGTTCTGGGCATGCAGGAAGGCCCCGCCGAAGGGTTGGTTCGGGAACTGTTGGAGCCCTTTGCCGGTGAGTTGGCCCCGGGCGCGCTGGAAGGGTACACCCTGCCCGCTTCGGATGGCACCGAACGCAATCGCGCCGGCATTCGCCGCGCCACGGCGCTCTTTCAAGAGGCGGGCTGGACGGTGAGCGATGGTGTCCTGACCAACGATGCGGGTGAGCCTTTCACCTTCGAAATCGTCCTCAACCAGGGATCGAGCGAGAACCAACGCATCGTCGACATCTATGTCAGTGCCCTGTCACGACTGGGGATTGAACCCACCGTCACCACCGTCGACAGCGCGCAATACAAAGAACGCACGAACGCCTTCGACTTCGATATGGCCTACTACATTCGCGGGCTGTCGCTGTCGCCGGGCAATGAACAGATGCTCTACTGGGGCTCGGAAGCCGCGGACACCGAAGGATCGCGGAACTGGATGGGGATGAAGAGCCCGGCCGCTGAAGCGATGATCGACAGGATCATCAATGCCGGCAGCCAGGATGAGTTCATTGCCGCCACGCGTGCCTTGGATCGGGTTTTGACGACGGGTCGCTATGTGATCCCGTTCTGGCACAACCCGGTGGCAAGGCTTGCCCATGTGAAGGAACTCAAATACCCCTCACGCCTGCCGATCTACGGCGACTGGATCGGGTTCCAGCCCGATGTCTGGTGGTATGATGAATAGCGCGATGCGGAAATTGGCCCTTGCCTTCATTGTTTTGGCGTCACTTGCGGGATGTGCCACGGTCGAAGGCCTGGGCCGCGATATCTCAGCCGGGTCGCGTGCCGTCGCCAACGCGCTCTGACTCGCGCCGATGTCGCGGAAACTGATCGCCGAGGCGTTGGGCACGGCGTTTTTGCTGATCGGTGTGGTCGGCTCTGGCATCATGGCCGAAACGCTGTCGGATGGTCTTGTCGCACTGGCCCTCCTCGCCAATGCGATCGCGACCGGGGGGATCCTGTTTGTCATCATCACGATCTTCGGCCCGATCTCTGGGGCGCATTTCAATCCCGCGGTAACGCTGGCGTTCTTTCTACGGGGTGAGATCGCGGGGCGTCTCGCCCTCGCCTACGTCGTCGTTCAGATCGCGGCGGGCGTTATCGGTGTGTGGATCGCCCATGCGATGTTCGATTTGGCGATCTTTCAGGTGTCGGCGACCCCGCGCTCGGGTGGCCCCCAATGGTTGGCTGAAATCGTGGCCACGTTCGGCCTGTGTACGGTCATTTTCGGAGGCCTCAGACACCGGCCAGAAGCCATCCCCGCGCTGGTCGCGCTCTTTATCACCGGTGCCTATTGGTTCACCGCGTCCACCAGCTTTGCCAACCCGGCAGTTACGATCGCGCGGGGCTTTTCCGACACCTTCGCAGGGATCGATCCGACACATGCACCGATGTTCATCCTGATGCAGATCATCGGGGCCGTGCTGGCTGTTGCCTTGGGGCGGTTTCTCTTTTCCAGAGATTAGGCAATTTTTCACCAGGTGCGGCGCATCCTTGGGCCACAGGCAACCAAGGTGGAACGTATGTGGGCAATGGTTGAAGCGCGGTGGGGCGACGTGATCGGACAAATCCGTGAGCGGTGGCCTGAGACCGCCACATCTCAGCTACAGCAAATCAACGGACATCACGGCACGTTCGTGGCCTATCTGGCGCAAGTCCATGATCTGACGATGGATGAGGCGCGGGATACGGTTGAGGAATGGCTCTGGACGGCCAGCTTAGGGCAATGCGGTAACCCACAGGATCGTCGCGTCCTCGTCGCTGAGTGACACCACGTTATGGCCCATGGTGGCATCGTAATACGCACTGTCGCCGCGGCGCATGTCGATGGGTTCGTAGAACTCGGTATACAGACGAATGACGCCGGTCAGGACATACAGAAACTCTTCCCCGTCGTGGCGGACCCAGCCGTCAAATTCATCGATTGACCGCGCCCGGATGCGCGCGCGGTAGGGCAGCATTGCCTTTTGGGTCAGCGCACCCGCCATCAACTCGTGCTCATAGGTGGCGGTGGCGTGGCTGCGCGCCTCGTCGGCGCGCGTCACGGCCATGCGCCCGCCCGCATGCCCGTCCTTGGGCGGCGTGAAGAGCTGGGGCACCGACACGCCAAGGCCGGTGGCCAGTTTTTTCAGAGCGTCATAGGTGGGCGACATCTGCCCGTTTTCGATCTTGGATAGCGTCGACCGCGCCAACCCGGCCCGCCGTGCCGCTTGCTGCAATGTCCAGTCCTGCGACTGCCGTAGCGCGCGCACCCGTGCCCCCAGATCAAGGGGTTGCGGCGCAGGCCCATCGCCTTGCGCCCGCGCAAGCTGGATCAAACTGGGTTCCGGGGTTGCGGTCATGGGCGCATATAGGCGCGCGAGCGGCCGGGTTGCAATGCGGGCGACCCGGCCCTAGCGATGGGGCATGTTGTCCGTCGCTCATACCGGGTCACCACCCCTCTGCCCGGCCCCCTTCAACTTTGCGGAGCCGGTCTTGGCGTCCGCCGACGCAAATCCCGAAAAGATCGCCTTGGCCATCCTCGGCCTGTCCCGCGCCGAACGGTGGAGCTATGGGCGCCTGGCCGCGGCAATCCGCGGGGTCGCGGGCGCTTTGCAGGCGGCGGGCTACCCACCGGGCAGCTGTGTTGTCCTGCGCCTGGGCAACGTAGTGGGGTTTCCCATTGCGTACCTCGGGGCGGTCGCCGCCGATCTTGTTCCCGTGCCCATATCGGCCCAACTGACCGCAGCTGAGGTTCAGACCGTCCTGACCCAAACCACCCCGGCCCTGGTTGTCGCCGATCCGGCGCTTCCCTTACCCGCGACCGATCTGCCAACTGTCACGCCGCAAGACTTGGCCGCGTGGTATGGCCATGCCCCCGCCGATCCCGTGCCGGGGTCGCCGAATCGGCCTGGCTACATCGTCTACACATCTGGAACGTCGGGCCAGCCGCGCGGCGTCGTGCATGCGCATCGCGCCGTCTGGGCCCGCCGCATGATGTGGGACGATTGGTACGGGCTGACAGCCGAAGACCGTTTGCTCCACGCAGGCGCGTTCAACTGGACTTACACGCTCGGCACGGGGCTTCTTGATCCCTGGGCCGCCGGCGCAACCGCGCTGATCCCCGCGCAGGGCGTGCGGTCAGACCAGCTTGGGCTCTTGCTCAGGCGCCACGATGCCACCCTCTTTGCGGCGGCCCCCGGCGTCTACCGGCAACTGCTGGCCAGGGCCCCCGACCTGCACCTGCCCAAGCTGCGCCACGGGTTGTCGGCGGGGGAAAAGCTGCCCGATGCGGTTCGGGCGGCGTGGGAAAGGGCCACATCCACCCCAATCTTTGAGGCGTTCGGGATGAGCGAATGCTCCACCTTCATCTCGGCCAGCCCGCACCGGCCCGCGCCGGAGGGGACGCTGGGATATGCGCAAACTGGCCGCCACATTGCGGTTCTGGATGATGCGGGAGAGCCTGTTGCGCGCGGCACGCTTGGGACGCTTGCCATTCACCGGACAGATCCCGGTCTGATGCTGCGCTATGCAGGCGCGCCTGAGGAAACCGCCGCGCGGTTTGCCGGGGATTGGTTTCTGACGGGCGACCGGGTTGCCATGCGCGCCGATGGGGCCATCGAATACCACGGGCGCAACGATGACATGATGAACGCGGGCGGGTTCCGCGTCTCACCGCTTGAGGTCGAAGCGGCGCTGGCAACTTTCGATGGCGTGGCGGAGGTTGCGGCGGCGGAAGTAACGGTCAAGGCCGATACGTGCGTTATCGCAGCCTTCTATGTCAGCTCATGTGAACTGGACGGCGACGCACTTTCCCAGCATATGTCAGAGCGGTTGGCGCGATACAAATGTCCACGCCTCTTTATCCGCGTCGATGCCCTGCCCAAAAGCGCCAATGGCAAGCTCTTGCGCCGCCAGTTGCGTGAAACTTACGAGGCCGCCCATGGTCAAACTTGATATCCTTTCCGACCCGATCTGCCCCTGGTGCTTGATCGGCAAGACCCAGCTTGACCGCGCGCTGGAGGACCATCCCGATCATCCCTTTGAAATCGAGTGGCATCCCTTCCAGCTGAACCCCGATATGCCAGCGGGTGGCATGGACCGGCGCGCCTATCTTGAGGGCAAGTTCGGTGGTCGTGACCGTGCCGTTGCCGTCTACGCCCAGATTGCCCAGGCGGCGGAAGCGGCTGGGATCGAAATGGATCTGGGCGCGATCCAGCGGACCCCGAACACCCTGGACGCACACCGCCTGATCCATTGGGCGGGCCTTGAAGGGCGTCAGACGGCCATCGTGTCGGCCCTGTTCAAGGCCTACTTTCGTGAGGGTCGCGATATCGGCGATCCTGCCGTGTTGCTGGAGATCGCCGAAGGTGCGGGGCTCGACCGGGGAATGATTGATAAACTCCTAACCTCGGACGCCGATGCAGCCGACATTCGCGCGCGCGATGAGCATGCCCGCCAGCGTGGTGTGACCGGCGTGCCGACATTCATCGTGGGCAACCAGCATGTGGTTCCGGGCGCGCAGCCACCCGCCCTGTGGGCGCAAGTGATCGAAGGACTGACCCAGGCGGCAGGAGATGCCTGACAGGCTGTCCCGCCCTGAGTTTGTGGCGTTGATGGCGATGCTCTTCGCCACGATCGCGTTTTCGCTGGATGCGATGCTGCCCGCGCTGCCCGAAATTGCCGCCGAGGTCACGCCGGATGCGCCCAACAACGCGCAACTGATCGTCACGAGTTTCGTCCTTGGCATGGGGATCGGGACCCTGTTCACCGGGCCGCTATCGGATGCGTTTGGGCGAAGGCCTGTGATCCTGGTGGGCTCCGCGCTCTACATTCTGGGGGCGGTGCTGGCCTGGGCCGCGCCCACGTTGGAGATGATCCTTCTGGCCCGTGTCCTGCAGGGCCTCGGTGCTGCGGGTCCGCGGATCGTGGCACTGGCAATCATTCGTGATCTCTATGCAGGCCGCCACATGGCGCAACTGATGAGCTTTGTGATGCTGATCTTCACGCTGGTCCCGGCCATGGCCCCGGCCATCGGTGCCGGGATCATCGCAGTTGCAGGCTGGCGCAGCATTTTCGTCGCCTTCATCGTATTTTCCGTCATCACCACCATCTGGTTCGCCCTGCGCCAGTCCGAAACCCTGGCGCCGTCCAGTCGCCGGCCGTTCCAGTTGACTGTGCTGTGGTCCGGAATGGCCGAGGTCTTGTCGACCCGCCAGGTTGTACTGACGATGGTCGTTCTGTCCCTGACATTCGGGATGCTGTTCACCTTGCTGTCCAGCACCCAACCGGTTTTCGATGTGGCCTTCGGACGGGGGGCCACCTTCCACTGGTGGTTTGCGGTGATCGCGCTGATCTCTGCATCTGGCAGCCTTTTGAATGCCGCAGTGGTCCTGCGTCTGGGCATGCGGCGTGTTGTGGCCATGGCCTTGCTCGCGCAGATCACCCTGTCATCGCTGATGCTGATCCTGATGGCCGCCTTTGGCCCGACGAGCGCGCAGGCCTTTGCTGCTTATGTGGTGTGGACGACGGGTGCGTTTCTGATGGCCGGATTGACCATCGGAAACCTCAATTCCCTGGCCATGGCGCCAATGGGCCACATGGCTGGCATGACCGCGTCAATTGTCGGGTCGGTCTCCACGGTTGTGGCTGTACTGATCGCCGTGCCCGTGGGCCTCGCGTTCGACGGCACGCCCGTTCCCCTTGTCCTCGGCGTATTGATCTGCGCCGTAATCGCATTTGCGGTAACGCGTCGGCTGGACGCCGCATCGCCCAATTCCATGGAGGATCCCCAGACATGACTGATGCACACACCCCCGCCGCACTGATGCCCCGACAAAAGACACCCGCGCTGAGCGTACCCCTTCTGGGCGGTCAGACTTTTGATCTGGATACCGAAACGGCGGAACGCGGGACGGTTGTGTGTTTCTACCGGGGTCTCCATTGCCCGATCTGCGCGACATATCTCAAGGAACTGGTCCGCCTGACGCCCGAGTTCGCCAAGCGCAACGTGGCGACCGTGGCCATTTCGTCAGATGGCGCAGACCGCGCGCAAGACATGGCGGAAAAGATCGGCCCCGGTGATCTGCGCATCGGCTACGATCTGGCCCTGTCCAAGGCGCGGGAATGGGGCCTCTATATCTCCACCTCACGCGGGAAGACGTCGATTGGGATCGAGGAACCTGCCCTGTTTTCCGAGCCGGGCCTGTTCCTGGTGAACCCTGACCGGACACTCTACTACATGAGCGTGCAAACGATGCCGTTCGTCCGCCCCCATTTTTCAGAGCTTCTGTCGGCCGTCGATTTCGCGATTGAGAAGAGCTATCCCGCGCGGGGCGAATACAGCGGCGCCGTCTAGGCGGGGGCCTTCGCCTTTGCTTTCGCCGCCAGATCGCGCGCGATGGCAAAGGCGCCTTTGATCTTGTCGCTGTCGCGCTTCCAATCGCGGCGGACGACGATCTTGTTGTCCTTTACCTTGGCCAGGCCGCGCTGATCCTCGATGAATTCCACCAGACCTTGCGGGTTTGCGAATTTGTCGTTGTGGAACTGGATCGTCGCGCCCTTCGGCCCGCCGTCCAGCCGCGCGATCCCGGCCTTTTTGCATTCCGCCTTGATCCGCACCACCAGAAGCAGGGTGTTCACCTCGCGCGGCAGCTTGCCAAACCGATCGATCAGTTCTGCCGCAAAGCCCTCAAGCTCGACCTTCGTGTGCAAATCCGAGAGGCGACGGTAGAGGCCTAAGCGAACGTCGAGGTCCGGCACATAGTCTTCGGGGATCAGAACCGGAACGCCCAGGTTGATGGTCGGTGCCCATTGCCCGTCGTCATCAACGAGCCCCTCCATCTCGCCCGATCGGATCTTGGCAATTGCCTCCTCCAGCATCGCCTGATACAGCTCATACCCCACCTCGCGCACATGGCCAGATTGCTCTTCCCCCACCAGATTGCCGGCCCCGCGGATGTCCAGATCCTGGCTCGCCAAGGTGAACCCTGCCCCCAGGCTGTCGAGGGAGCCCAGAACACGAAGACGCTTCTCTGCGGTGTCGGTCAGCTTCGCGCGCGGTTTGGTTGTGAGATAGGCATAGGCGCGGGCCTTCGCGCGCCCGACGCGACCGCGGATCTGATAGAGCTGTGCCAGACCAAACATGTCGGCGCGATGGATGATCATCGTGTTGGCCGTCGGGATGTCGAGACCGGATTCGATGATCGTGGTGGCCAGCAGCACGTTGTACTTGCCGTCGTAGAACGCGTTCATTCGGTCATCGAGCTCCCCAGCGGCCATCTGGCCATGGGCGACAACAAAGCTGACCTCGGGCACCTCATCGCGCAGGAATGCCTCCATCTCGGGCAGATCGGCGATGCGGGGGACGACAAAGAACGACTGTCCGCCGCGATAATGTTCGCGCAACAGCGCCTCGCGGATCGTGACCGTATCGAACTCGCTCACATAGGTGCGGATGGCCAGGCGATCGACCGGCGGCGTCCCGATAATCGAAAGATCCCGGACACCTGTGAGCGAGAGTTGAAGTGTGCGCGGGATCGGCGTCGCGGTCAGCGTCAGGACATGAACGTCTGAACGTAGCTGCTTCAACCGCTCTTTGTGCGCCACGCCGAAATGCTGTTCCTCGTCGATGATTAGAAGGCCCAGATCCTCGAAGCGGACCTGTTTGGCCAGAACTGCGTGGGTGCCGATGACAATGTCCACCGTGCCCTGCGCCAACCCGTCACGCGTATCCTGCGCCTCTTTCGCTGGCACAAAGCGGGATAATTGGCGCACCTCCACCGGAAACCCGCGAAAGCGTTCGGCAAAGCTTTTGTAGTGCTGACGGGCCAACAGCGTGGTCGGCGCGATGACGGCCACCTGCACCCCCGTCAGAGCGGCGACAAAGGCCGCGCGCATCGCCACCTCGGTCTTGCCAAAGCCGACATCACCGCAGACCAGCCGGTCCATCGGGGTGCCGGAACTCAGATCTTCCAGGACTTCTTCGATGGCTTTCAGTTGGTCATCGGTTTCCTGATAGGGAAAGCGCGCCGAAAATGCCTCCCACATCCCGTGGGGGGGTGACAGGATTCGGCCCTTGCGCAAGTGCCGCTCGGCCGCAACGCGGATCAACCGGTCCGCAATCTCGCGGATCCGCTCTTTCAGGCGGGCTTTCTTGGATTGCCACGCACCGCCGCCCAGCTTGTCGAGAAGGCCCTCTTCATGGCCATACCGGCTGAGCAGTTCGATGTTCTCAACCGGTAGGTACAGCCGGTCTCCGCCCGCGTATTCGAGCAGCAAACACTCATGTGCCGCCCCAAGCGCCGTCACGACCTCAAGCCCCAGATACCGCCCGACCCCGTGATCGACATGGACGATTAGATCGCCGGGGCTAAGCGTCTGATGTTCTTTCAAGAAATTCTCGGCCCGCCGTTTGCGACGGGGCGCCCGGATCAGCCTGTCGCCCAGAACATCCTGTTCGGAAATCACCGTCAGCCCGCGCCCGGTAAAGCCATGTTCTAGGGCCCAGACGATCAGATACAGCCCGCCTGCCCCGTCCGGCACATCCCGCAGATCGGCAATCAGCTTGGCATCATGGATGTCCTGATCTTCCAGCAAGCCCTGAAGGCGTTCGCGCGCCCCGTCGGAATAGCTGGCAATCACCACCTGGGATGAGGCCCGCTGCGCCTGAATATGATCGGCCAACGCCCCAAAAAGACTGATACTTTCCTGCTGGCGTTCCGGCGCAAAGTCGCGCCCGATCCGGCCGCCGGCATCGGTCACACCGGGCCCCGTTGCTTGCGGCAACGCGACAAGCTGCAGAACCCGCCGATCCGCTACAGCGGTCGTCCAGGCCTCATCATCGAGGTAGAGCAGCGCAGGCGGCGCGGGTTTGTAAACCGTGTCATGGCGGGATCGCGCGGCCAGCGCCTCTGATCGCGCGTCAAACTGATCGGCAATCGCCTCCCACCGCGCAAGACGCTGGGGTGTGGCCTGATCGTCCAGCAGGATCGACGCGTCCGGCAGATAGTCAAACAACGTCTCAAGCCGGTCATAGAAGAAACCCAGCCAATGCTCGACACCGGCGTGCTTGCGCCCCGCACTCACCGCCTCATAGAGCGGGTCATCGGTGCCGGCAGACCCAAACTCCGCCCGGTAGGTCTGGCGGAACCGGGTGATGGCGGCGTCATCAAGGATCACTTCGCTGACGGGCGCGAGGTCGATCTGACCCAACGTTTCAGTCGTGCGCTGGCTCACCGGATCGAACCGCCGCGCACCGTCCAGAACATCGCCAAAAAGGTCCAGCCGCACCGGCCCCGTCTCGCCCGGCGGATAGATATCGATGATTCCCCCGCGGATCGCGTAGTCGCCGGGCTCGGTCACCGTTGGCGATTGCACAAACCCCATGCGCACCAGAAACCCACGCAGGTGATCTTCGTCGATGCGGTCGCCCACACGAGCCGAAAACGCGGCCTGTCGCAGGACCGCGCTTTCGGGCACACGCTGTGTCGCCGCGTTCACGGTTGTCAGCACCACAAACGGGCCTGCCAGGCCTTGCGCAAGCGCCGCAAGCGTTGCCATCCGCGCGGCGGAGACATCGGCGTTTGGCGACACCCGATCATAGGGCAGACAATCCCAACCGGGAAACGTCAGCACCGCCGCCTCTGGCGCCACAAGCCGCAAGGCCTGCGCCATCGCGGCCAGCCGTTTGTCGTCGCGGGCGACATGCACCACCGAACGCCCGGCCTCGACCTCATCCAGCACAATGCGGGCGTCAAACCCCTCGGGCGCGCCTGAAACAGTGATGTGCTGGGGGGCGTCTGACATGGCGCTGACCTAACGGGGCGCGCGCCCGTGTCAACCGCCTAGGGGCCCCACGACCAGAAGATTTTGGTACATGCCCCAAAGCGCCGTGATGAAGATCGAAATCACGCCCAACCCCTGGGTGATGAAGCGATGCCGTTGCATGATCTTGCGAAGCTGCGCGCCTTGTGCGGCGGTCGCCCGGATACGCGATCCGGTATGGACATTGAGCAGGGCCACCAACGTCATGGGCATCGCGAGTAGAAACACGGCTTGGGCGAACTCCACGTCATAGCCCCATCCCAGAATGATCAGGGCCACCAATCCGCCCGTCGTCGCGGCGCTTAGCCAAATCCCAGTGTATTGAACGACATAGAAGACGCGGTTGACATTGATCCGCACCATATCGGTCAGGTCGATCTCGGCCTGCCCGCCATAGCGTCCGGCACGTTGCACCATATCGAACGGGACGCCCAGCACCCAATGGCTGGCCGTCGACCACATAACTGCCAATGCAATCCAATACCACAGGTTCGAGAAGGATCGCATGTCGATCAGCTCGAATACCGTCTGCGTCCAATCCACCCGCTTTGGTCCCGTTTTCCTTGCCCGAATGCGCGCGGAACGTACCCACGGCTTGCGGCAAACGCCACCCTTGTGCTGGTTTACGGAACATGCCACGCGGTTTGGGCAACAGTTTCGCCGGAAAGCCAGGATCATGACCATCGGCCCCTACCCCAGCACCCGGTTTCGCCGCACCCGGTCGAGCGATGCGCTGCGGCGGTTGACGCGTCAGGTCTCGCTTGGCGTGGATGATTTCATCTGGCCGGTTTTTGTGGTCGAGGGCGAGGATACGGTGCAGCCGATCCCATCGATGCCGGGGGTGGAGCGTCTGTCGATCGACCGCGTTGTTCGCGCGGCCGAGATGGCAGCGGGCCTGGGCATTCCGGCGATCTGTCTCTTTCCCTATACTGACCCCTCCCTAAAGACCGAAGACTGTGCCGAGGCGTGGAGCCCCGAGAACCTCACCAACCGGGCAATCCGCGCGATCAAGGCCGCCGTGCCCGACATTGCAGTGATGACGGACATTGCCCTGGATCCCTATAACATCAATGGCCATGACGGCTTTGTCGTGAACGGTGAAATCCTGAACGACGAAACGGTTGAGGCGCTGGTGAAGATGGCGCTTGCCCAGGCCGAAGCCGGCGCTGATATCCTTGGCCCCTCCGACATGATGGACGGGCGCATTGGCGCGATGCGACAGGCGTTGGAGGCGGCAGGTCACACAAACGTGGCGATCCTGTCATACGCCGCAAAATACGCCAGCGCCTTCTACGGGCCGTTTCGAGACGCGGTGGGGGCGTCGGGTGCGCTGACGGGGGACAAGAAGACCTATCAGATGGACCCCGGTAATTCCGACGAAGCCCTGCGCCTGATTGAGCGTGATCTGACTGAAGGGGCGGATATGGTGATGGTCAAACCCGGCATGCCCTATCTCGACATCTGCCGCCGCGTGAAAGATGCGTTCGGCGCACCGACCTATGCCTATCAAGTTTCGGGGGAGTACGCGATGCTCAAGGCCGCGGCCGCCAATGGCTGGCTCGATGGGGCGCAGGTGATGGAAGAAAGCCTGATGGCGTTTAAGCGCGCAGGCTGCGACGGTATCTTGACCTATTTCGCGCCGGAAATGGCGCGCATATTGAACGCACGCCGCGCCTAGCGCGCAGTTTGCGCCACAAGGGGTAATGACTCTCTTTCCCTGATCCCCTATAGATAGGGGCGAACGGCCAGATAAGGCCGTCGCATGAGGCAATCCGGCAAGATAAAGGGCTTTCAATGGCTATTCTTACGCGTCGCGCCACGATGATTGGCGCTCTCTCCGCCGCGGGTCTTACCGCGGCTTGTGGCAACGGTGTGGGGTCGAACGGCGGGGATGTGATCGACCAGAGGGTCGATGCAACCCTTGGGTTCATGTCCGCGAACTTTCCAGGCACAGCCGAGCTTCAGAACACGGCGGCGGGCATGCTGGTGATGCCGCTCATCACCGAGGCTGGATTTGGGTTCGGCGGGGCTTATGGGCGCGGTGCGCTGCGGATCAATGGGATCACGGTCGATTACTATTCGGCCACACAGGCGAGCTTTGGGCTTCAGATCGGGGCGCAGCAATACAGCCACGTCCTGTTCTTCATGACCGAAGATGCGCTGACCGAGTTCCGCACCTCACCTGGCTGGGCCGCTGGGGCGGATATCGAGTATGTGGTGTCGAACCGGGGTGAGAACCTGTCGACTGAGACGACGACTGTTCTGGATCCCGTCATCGCCGCAGTCTTTGGGCAAACAGGGTTGCTGGCGGGCGCCGCGATCGAAGGCACCAAATACAACCGCATCATCCCCTAGAGCATTTCTGGCAGTCCGGGAGCCGTCTTTTGCTGCCTTTCATCTAGGGCTCGAACGCCAAATAGGGGCGTGTTTCCAGTCAAGCCGGTAACGCGTCAAATGCTGTGGCGTCCCCGGGTCTTGCCTTCCACGGTCTGCCGCCTTCGGCAAGACTGCGAAAAACGGCGTATGGTCCGGGCCGGCAGCGCCCGAAAGTCGCTTCTTCGCTTGGGAAATATCCTGGGGGACGGCGCCAAAGGCGCCGGGGGCAACGCCCCCACCCACACAAAAAAAAGCCGCCGCACTCCGGGACAGGAGGCGGCGGCAAGGCGCGTATCTGTCGGACGTCCGGTCAGGCCACTTGAGAGCCATGGATGGGGACACATCCAGGAGACGGGCACGCCACAAGGGGACGATGCGTGCCGATAGACCGGTTCGAGCAGACCGCAGGCAGAGGGTTAGCTGAGCGCGGGTAGGTTCAGACCCACGACCAGAATGACAAGGATCGCTGCGGCCCCGGCCAGATCCTGGGCGAGCGTGGCAGGTCGGCGGGTCAAGGCGGTGTGCAAAGCGTCAATCATGGCAACGTCCTGTGCAAATCGTTCTGTTGCCACTTTGTTCTCACATCTCCATGGCATTGTAAAGAACTTTATGAGAACATTCGCGAACGTAGCGTGAAATTGTTATCCAACATTGATCAATCGGATTGCGCGATCCTGTTCCATCAGCCACAGCGCGGTCCGGGCAGCTGCGCCCCGCTCCGACGTCAACTCGGGGTCTTCAACCAGCAGGGCACGGCTATCGGACTGCGCTGTCGCCATCAGACCCGACTGTCGTTCCAGATCGGCAATCCTGAACCGGGGCAACCCGGATTGCGCTGTCCCGATGACATCCCCCGCCCCGCGCATCGCCAGATCTTCCTCGGCGATGCGAAATCCATCTTCGGTCTCTCGCAGGATTTCCAGCCGCCGCTTCCCGGTCTCGCTCAGCGGTGGTTGATAGATCATCAGGCAAGTTGATGCGTCCGTGCCGCGCCCCACCCGGCCCCGCAGTTGGTGGAGTTGCGCGAGGCCAAAGCTTTCGGCCCGTTCGATCACCATGATCGACGCATTCGGCACATCGACCCCCACCTCGATCACCGTTGTGGCGACCAGCACCTTGGTCTCACCACTGGCAAACCGGGCCATAGCGATGTCCTTCTCTGCCGGGGGCAACTGCCCGTGAACAAGACCCACCAAATCGTCGCCCATGACCGCGCGCAGGCGCTTGAACCGATCCTCGGCGGCCGTCAGGTCCATGACCTCGCTTTCCTCGACAAGCGGGCACACCCAATAGGCCTGACGCCCGTCGGCGATGGCCTGTTGCAAGTGCCGGATCACCTCATCCATCCGCCCCGCCGAGACCAAGGCGGTCGTGATCGGCTTCCGCCCCGGCGGCTTTTCGTCCAGCACCGAGATATCCATATGCCCGTATTGCGCCAGGCTCAGCGAGCGGGGGATAGGCGTTGCCGTCATAACTAGCACATCGACGGCGGTTCCCTTTGCGCCCAGCTCCATCCGTTGGGCCACGCCAAAGCGATGCTGTTCGTCGACGACGGCCAGCCGCAGATCGTGGAACTCCACCCCTTTCTGAAAAACCGCATGGGTGCCGACGAGAATCTGTATCTTGCCCTCGGCCAGGGCCGCCCGCTTTGCCGCGCGCTCTGCCCCCTTGTCCCGCCCCGTCAGAATCTCCAGGACAACGCCCGCGCTTTCCGCCAGGGGGCGCAGGCTCGCCAGATGTTGCCGCGCGAGGATTTCAGTCGGCGCCATCAATACGCCCTGCCCGCCGGCTTCGACCGCGTTGACCAGCGCCATGAAGGCCACCAGCGTCTTGCCCGCGCCCACATCGCCCTGCAACAGGCGGTTCATCCTGTGTGGCGTGGCCATATCAGCAGCAATGTCGCCCATCGCCCGCTCCTGCGCGCCGGTCGGGCGATAGGGCAGCGCGTCCAGCACCTTGCGCTGCAACCGCCCCGTCGCCTGTGAAACAACGCCGGGTTCGCGCCTTGTGGCCGCGCGCGCAATCGCAAGGGTCAACTGATGTGCAAACAGCTCATCATAGGCGAGGCGTTCGCGGGCCGGTGCGTTGGTCGTCAGGTCAGCGGTGCTGGCCGGTCGGTGCGCCTGTCGCATCGCATCCGACCAGTCGGGCCAGGCTTTCTGGGCCTTCAACGCAGGATCGATCCACTCCCCCAACTCGGGCAACCGGTCGAGCGCCGAAGCGGTGGCCTTTGCCATCACGCGTTGGGTCACGCCAGAGGTCAGCGGATAGACCGGCTCGAACACTGGCATGTCGGCGGCGTCTTCGGGCGGCAGAATATGGTCGGGATGTACCATCTGCGCGACCCCGTCAAAAAGCTCGATCTTGCCCGAGATCAGACGCCTGGCGCCAACGGGAAGCTGGCGGGCCAGCCAGTCTTCGCGGGCATGGAAGAACACCAGAAAGAAGCTGGTGGAGGTATCCGCCACCTCCACACGGTAGGGTCGGCCCTTTGCGGCAGGTTTTATATGGCGCGCGACCGTCACCTCAACGGTGGTCGTCACAGCGGGCTGGGCGCCCTGAATGCTGTCGCGCCGCGACCGGTCGATCCCGCTATGGGGCAAAGTATAGAGCAGGTCGCGCGGGGTTGAGATGCCCATCGTCGTCAGCGCCTCCGCCATGCGCGGCCCGATCCCGGTCAGGCCGGTGATCTCGGCAAACAAGGGAAACAGCGCCTCAGGGCGGCCGGTCATGTCTGGCCGATCAGCGCAAGCCAGCCGTCTTCGTCGACGGTCTCGACCCCCAGATCGGCGGCTTTTTTTGCCTTCGATCCTGCGCCTGGCCCCGCCACGACCAAATCGGTTTTGGCCGAAACCGAACCTGAGACCTTTGCCCCCAACGCCTCGGCCCGCGCCTTGGCTTCGGCGCGGGTCATTTTTTCCAGCGTACCGGTGAAGACAACGGTTTTCCCGGCCACTGGGCTGTCGACAACGCCCCGCTGTGCGGCGTCCTGAATGTTAAGCTCCGCCGCCAGCCGATCAATCGAGGCGCGCTCGGCGGGTTGCTGCAGTGTGGTGATGAGCGAGGCCGCCATCACCTGCCCGACCCCATCGACGTTCAGCAGATCCTCCCACGCGGCGCCTTCGCCCGGGGTGGCGGTGCTTGTGGCGGCCAAAAAGGCCTCCCAACTGGTGTAGTGGTTGGCCAGGAGGTTGGCTGCGGCTTCGCCCACATGCCGGATCCCAAGGGCGAAAATCACGCGGCCCAGGGCGATGGTCCTGCGGTCTTCAATGGCGGCAAAGAGGTTCTCCGCCGACTTCTCGCCCCAGCCTTCACGGTTTTTGAGCTGGGTGAGGTTGCCGGGGCCATAGCGGGCTTGCAGCGTGAAGATATCGGCGGGTTCCTTGATCCAGCCATCGCGATAGAATTGTTCGACCTGCTTGGCGCCCAGTCCCTCGATATCAAACGCCGCGCGGCCAACGAAATGCTTGAGTTTCTCGACCGCTTGTGCGGGGCAAATCAGACCGCCGGTGCATCGGCGCACCGCATCCCCGACCTCGCGCATGGCGTTTGAGCCGCATTCCGGGCATTTGGTCGGAAACGCATATGGCTCTGCATCTGCCGGCCGTTTGGCGGGGTCGACATCGGCGATTTTCGGGATGACATCGCCTGCGCGGTAGACCTGAACCCAGTCGCCCACACGGATGTCGCGGCCAGCGCGGATGGGCGCGCCGTTCGCATCGCGGCCGGCGATATAATCCTCGTTATGCAGCGTTGCATTTGACACAACGACGCCGCCGACCGTGACAGGCGCGAGCCGCGCAACGGGGCTAAGCGCACCCGTGCGACCCACTTGAATGTCGATGGCTTCAAGCCGTGTCCAGGCAAGCTCGGCGGGGAACTTATGCGCGATGGCCCATCGCGGCGTGGTGGAGCGAAAACCGAGGCGCGCCTGCAGGCCGAGATCGTCAACTTTATAGACGACTCCGTCGATATCATAGCCGAGGGTCGCGCGTTGACCTTCGATGGTCTTGTAGTGCGCAATCATCTCCGCCGGGCCAGTGCAGAGGCGGGTCAGCGGGTTCGTTGAAAACCCAAAGGCAGCGAGGCGGTCGATCGCCCCCGATTGCGTTTCGGCCAAGGGGCTGCTCAGCGCGCCCCATGCGTAGGCGAAAAACCTCAGCGGGCGGTCGCGCGTGATCGCAACATCCAATTGGCGCAGGGATCCCGCCGCGGCGTTTCGCGGGTTTGCGAAGATCTTGCCCCCAGTGTCGGCCTGCCGGGCATTGAGATCTTCGAAGTCTGCGTGGCTCATATACACCTCGCCGCGCACCTCCAGCAGGTCAGGCGCACCGTCGATCCGGTGTGGGATATCGTCGATGGTGCGGGCGTTGGCGGTGACGTTTTCACCGGTTTCGCCATCGCCGCGCGTTGCGGCCTGGACAAGGACGCCGTTCTCATAGCGCAAGGACAGCGACAGGCCGTCGATCTTGGGTTCGGCTGTGTAGGTCAGCGTCTCATCATCAAGGCCTAGATAACGGCGGATGGAACGGTCGAAGTCGGTGACGTCGTCGTCTGAGAATGCGTTGCCCAGCGACAGCATCCGGACGTCGTGCCGGACTTTAGAGAACCCCTCAGCAGGCGCGGCGCCGACCTGATCGCTGGGGCTGTCGTCGCGTTTGAGTGCGGGGAATCGCGCCTCTATCGCGGCGTTTCGGCGTTTGAGCGCGTCATAGTCCGCGTCACTCATCTGCGGGGCGTCTTCAATGTGGTAGGCGGTGTTGGCCCCCGCCAGGAGTTCGGCCAGCCGGGCAAGTTCGCGTTCAGCCCGATCCGCGCTCAATTCGTCAGGTGCGATGTTTGAAAGATCTCTTCCGTCCCCCGCAGACGCTGGGCCGATCTTTGTCTTGGCTGGAGTGTCCCCTGATGTCATCCGGCCCCCCTCGCGCGCGCAGTTGGGCTCAGTGTTAAAATTGTGCGCGCGCAAGGTCCAGCAACCTTGGTCGGAAAAGAGGCCAGGTATTGGATTGGCGCAAGCGTTGCCCCCGAACGCCCATCGGCCCTACCCTGCTAAGCGGGTGCCGTGGCCGGGTGGGTCGGTGCAGCGGGTGGCTATCGGCGCGCTACGCGCCGACAGCCATAGGCGGATCTTCCGCGATCGGATCGGGATCGCGCAGGACGTAGCCGCGACCCCAAACCGTCTCGATGTAATTGTCGCCGCCCGTTGCCTGCCCGAGTTTCTTGCGCAATTTGCAGATGAACACGTCGATGATCTTCAATTCCGGCTCGTCCATGCCGCCGTAGAGGTGGTTGAGAAACATCTCTTTCGTCAGCGTGGTGCCTTTGCGCAGGCTCAAGAGTTCGAGCATCTGGTATTCCTTGCCCGTGAGGTGGACGGTGCGCCCATCGGATTCCACGGTTTTTGCGTCCAGATTGACGGCGATTTTGCCTGTATGAATGACGGATTGGGCATGGCCCTTTGATCTGCGAATGATCGCGTGGATACGGGCCACGAGTTCTTCGCGGTGAAACGGCTTGGTCAGATAGTCATCCGCGCCGAAGCCGAACCCCTTGATTTTGTTTTCGGTATCGTCGGCTCCCGACAGGATCAGAATGGGCGTATCCACACGCGCAAGCCGGAGCTGGCGCAACACATCATGCCCGTTCATATCCGGCAGGTTCAGATCCAACAGGATCAGGTCATAATCATAAAGCTTGGCTAAATCGATCCCTTCTTCGCCAAGGTCGGTCGCATAGACGTTCAGGTTGGCGTGGGTCAGCATCAATTCGATACTGCGGGATGTGGTCGGATCGTCTTCGACTAATAGTACGCGCATGGGCATCTCTCCGTAGACTTAGCCGTCCTGGGCACACTATCCGGCCATTGGTTAATCCAGCGTTACTGGCACCCTAAACTTAGAGATACAACTTAAGGTTGTCTATAGCGCTGCAAACTGGTCGCTTTCAGCGCGGCTTCGCCATGCTGTGCAACCGCTGATTGCCAACTGTCAAATTCTTCCTCTGACAAGCCATAGCGATCCAGCGCTTCTTGCTTGGTCATCAGGCCGTGTTCAACCGCACGAACAACGGCCGCCTTGCGGCTGGCCACCCACCGCCGCGTTGACGGATCAGGCAGATCCGCACGTGTCATCACTGTGCCATCGGACAGCGTCACCGCCCGCGGCCCATCGACTTTCTTCAGATACATGGCTCACCCCTTAGGTCACCGATCGCCGGAGACCATGGCATTGGCGTGTTTAATGTGCCGTGAAACAAGACCTTGAGAGTGTTTCGCATTTTCCTATATTCCGCCAGAACGATCCCGAACACGAATGGCCTGATCCCATGGCGCTAGACGACCGCCCTGCCCTGAATTCGCTCGGCCTGCCCAAGGCGCCGGCTAATACGCGCGTGGTCGTGGCTATGTCAGGCGGCGTCGACAGCTCGGTCGTCGCGGCGATGCTGTCGGACGAAGGCTATGACGTGGTGGGCGTCACGCTGCAGCTTTATGATCACGGTGCGGCCTTGGCCAAGAAGGGCGCGTGCTGCGCAGGCCGTGATATCCACGATGCGCGCCGGGTGGCCGAGGAAATGGGGTTTCCCCATTATGTGCTCGATTATGAGAACATGTTTCGCGAGGCGGTGATTGATGAGTTCGCCGATAGCTACCTCGCCGGCGCGACGCCGGTGCCCTGCATCCGTTGCAACGAACGCGTCAAGTTCCGCGACCTGTTGGGAACCGCGCGGGATCTTGATGCCGATTGCATGGCCACGGGTCACTACATCCAGCGCAAGCTTGGCGCTGAGGGGGCGGAACTCCACTGCGCAGCCGATGCCGCGCGGGATCAAAGCTATTTCCTGTTCTCGACAACACCTGAACAACTGGCCTATCTGCGCTTCCCCCTCGGGCATCTCGCCTCAAAGGCTGACACCCGCGCATTGGCTGTGAAATACGGGCTGCCGGTGGCCGATAAGCCCGACAGCCAGGACATCTGTTTTGTGCCCAATGGCAACTATGCCAGCGTCATCGAAAAGCTGCGCCCCGGTGCCGCGGAACCGGGCGAGATCGTCCATGCGGACGGGCGGGTGCTTGGCGCCCACAAGGGCGTGATCCACTACACGATCGGGCAACGGCGGGGCCTGGGGATCGGCGGGTTGGATGAGCCGCTTTATGTGGTCAAGCTGGATGTTGAGACGCAGCGTGTCATCGTCGGGCCCAAAGAGATGCTGACGACACGGACGGTGCCCGTGCGCGAGATCAATTGGCTGGGGGATGCACCCTTTGACAGCGCGGCGGAGTGGCATGTGTCGGTCAAGGTTCGCTCGACCCGCCCGCCGAGCGAGGCGGTGATCCGGCCTTTGTCGCCGACAGAGGCGGAGATTGAGCTGCTCACGCCGGAGGAAGGCGTGTCACCCGGTCAGGCCTGTGTGTTCTATGAAACCGGCGGCACCCGCGTGCTGGGCGGCGGCTGGATCTGGCGTGGGCGGTGACGGGGCCTTGCGCGGCGCAGCAGATTGGCGCTAAGGCCCCGGCATGACGGCACAAGACGTTCGGAACGAGCCGCATAAACGGCTGGAACACACGCTGGGCGAAGATGCGATGGCCTTTGTCCTGGGCACCGCGATGTGTGCCATGGGCGTGCAGTTCCTGACCCATCTGGGGCTGATAACTGGGCAAACCGCGGGCCTGGGGGTCCTGCTCAGCTATGTCACCGAATGGCCGTTCGGGGCGGTGTTTTTCGTGGTCAATCTGCCCTTCTACGTCCTGGCCTGGCTTCGGATGGGTCCGCGTTTCACCATCAAAAGCTTCATTGCGGTCGCCATGGTCTCAGTCATGGCCGAGGCGATGCCCCAGGCTTTCCAGATTGCGTTTCTAAATCCCGCCGTAGGCGCCGCACTATCGGGCGCGATGATTGGTTTAGGGCTGATCGTTCTGTTCCGACACGGGGCGTCTTTGGGCGGTGTTGGTGTGTTGGCGTTGTACCTCCAGGACAGGATCGGGTTTCAGGCCGGCTGGACGCAGCTGATCTTTGACGCAGCTTTGTTTGCCATAGCGTTTGCCGTTCTCGATCCGTGGCTTGTGGCCTGGTCACTGTTTGGTTCGGTGATCGTCAATCTAATTATCGCCGTAAATCACCGCAAAGACCGGTATATCGGGCGGTAGCGGCGAAGAACCTTCACCGATTTTCGCTCTGGCCAAGCCCGCGCACACGGGATAGGCCCCGCGCAATATCCCGGCAGAGGCAGAGCATATGGACCTTCGCAACATCGCCATCATCGCCCATGTCGACCATGGCAAGACAACGCTTGTGGACGAGCTTCTCAAGCAATCGGGCGCCTTCCGCGAAGGCCAAGCCGTGGCCGAACGCGCGATGGATTCCAATGACTTGGAACGGGAACGCGGGATCACGATCCTCGCCAAAGCGACGTCTGTGGAATGGAAAGGCACCCGGATCAACATCGTCGACACACCCGGCCACGCCGATTTCGGGGGTGAGGTTGAGCGGATCTTGTCGATGGTCGACGGGGTGGTGCTGCTGGTGGATGCCGCCGAAGGGCCGATGCCGCAGACGAAGTTCGTCACCTCCAAGGCACTGGCCCTTGGTCTGCGCCCGATCGTCGTGCTGAACAAGGTCGACAAGCCCGATGCCGAACCCGACCGCGCCCTGGATGAGGTGTTTGACCTGTTTGCCGCCCTCGATGCCGACGACGATCAGCTTGATTTCCCACATCTCTACGCCTCGGGGCGTTCGGGATGGGCGGACGCCGAACTGGATGGTCCGCGCAGTGATCTGAGCGCGCTTTTCAATCTGGTCGTCCACCATGTGCCGCCGCCGCGCCAGCTCAGCCATCAAGACGCGCCGTTCCGCATGCTGGCCACCACGCTGGGTGCCGATCCCTTTGTGGGCCGGATCCTGACCGGCCGTGTCGAAAGCGGCACGCTGAAGGTCGGCGCAACGGTTCAGGCACTTAGCCGCATCGGGCAGAAGATCGAACAGTTCCGCGTCACCCGCATTCAGGCGTTCCGGGGCCTCGCCCAGCAGGATATCGAGGAGGCGCAGGCCGGCGATATCGTCTCACTCGCAGGGATGTCGAAAGCCACGGTAGCCGACACGATTTGCGCCCTGGCTGTAGAGGATCCCCTGCCCGCGCAACCCATTGATCCGCCAACGATTACGGTCACCTTTGGTATAAACGACAGCCCCCTTGCCGGCCGTGATGGCAAGAAGGTGCAAAGCCGGGTCATCCGCGAACGCCTGATGAAGGAAGCCGAATCCAACGTCGCGATCCGCGTCACTGACACGCCCGGTGGCGAGGCGTTCGAGGTAGCAGGCCGCGGCGAGTTGCAGATGGGTGTTTTGATCGAAAACATGCGACGGGAAGGGTTTGAGCTATCGATCTCGCGCCCGCAGGTGCTGTTCCGCGAAGAAGACGGCGCCCGGTTGGAACCTGTCGAAGAAGTGACGATCGATGTCGATGATGACTATGCCGGCGCAGTCATCGAAAAGATCACGGGCGCACGTCGGGGGGAACTCGTCGAGATGCGCCCGGCAGGTGCTGGCAAGACACGCATCGTGGCACATGTCCCGTCACGCGGACTGATCGGCTATCACGGCGAGTTTCTGACCGATACACGCGGCACCGGTGTTCTGAACCGCGTCTTCCACGGTTGGTCGCCGTTCAAGGGCGCCATCCCCGGTCGGCGTGCGGGCGTCCTGATCTCGATGGAAGATGGGACCTCAGTGGCCTACGCCCTGTTCAACCTCGAAGAGCGCGGTCGGATGTTCATCGGCGCGCAAGAGCAGGTCTATCAGGGCATGATCATTGGCGAGCATAGCCGAGACAACGACCTAGAAGTGAACCCGCTCAAAGGCAAGAAACTCACGAATGTGCGTGCCTCGGGCAAGGACGACGCAGTTGTTCTGACCACGCCGGTGCGGTTTTCGCTGGAAGAGGCGATTGCCTATATCGACGATGATGAGTTGGTTGAGGTCACACCGAACGCGGTGCGTCTGAGAAAGCGCTACCTTGATCCGCATGAACGCAAACGCCAGGCACGCAGTGCTGAGTAAGCTCATGCGAGGGGCGCTGCCCCTCGCGCACCCCGGGATATTTTGAAAGCGAAGAAGGCACGGGGTCTTTGGTCAGGAAATATCCCCGCCGGAGGCATTACGTCAGGACTTCACCGGGCGAACCGGCGCCCCGATGCTAACGATGCCGGGCGTCACGACCCGCGCATAGACACCGCCGTGGCCGCGCATCGCGGTATAGCCGCCCGGCCCAAAAACCTCTTCCATGCGAGAACACGGGGGGCACGGGCCCGTCACTTCGATGACGGCACAGCCCACCTCAAGTCGTGCGTTCCGGAAGCCCAGAAGGTTCAGGTTTGAGACCACGATGTTTCGGCGCAGCATGGCCGGGGACACCTCGGTCCGATTGGCCAATGCGGCGATTACCGGCAGATGCTCGGCCTGGATCAGAGTGATGGCGCGTTTCTCCGACGTCGCGTGGTCGCCCTCCAAACCATCTGCCGTTAGGGTGGCGCAGTCGACCGGTATCACGTCAACCCGGCGCGCTGGACGCAGCCCAATCCAATCCACACGCCCCTCGCGCGCGGTGCGGGCCATCATCGCCGCGATGGTGCTCAGGGTGTGATTTCCTCGACCACCATGAGGTCGCGTTCGCTGGCGCCCTTGGCGAAGGCCAGGGCCTCCTGATACCGGGGCGAGTTGTAACAGGCCACGGCGTCTTCCACAGACGGGAAACGCGCGACGACATTGCGTGGCCGGTCATTCCCCTCCAGCTGCACATAGCGCCCTCCCCGGGCCAAGAACACACCGCCATGGGCCGCGATGGCTTCGGTCGCGATGGCCGCGTATTTTCCGTAAGCCACATCGTCCGTCACGGTGACGTGGGCAATCCAAAGCGCGCTCATTTCACGTTCTCCAGAACCGTTTTGGCCGCAGCAATGGCCGCGTCTGATTTTGAGGCATCGGGTCCGCCGCCTTGCGCCAGATCGGGCCGCCCGCCGCCGCCCTTGCCGCCTAATTCGGCCACCGCGGCGCGCACAAGCTCAACCGCTGACAGTTTCGCCGTTAGATCGTCTGTGACCCCGGCCGCCACCGCCGCCTTGCCGCCGGTGTCGGCAATCAGCAGCACCGCCCCGCTCTCCAGACGCGCTTTGTGTTCGTCGATGAGCGCGGGCAGATCCTTGCCCGATACCCCTTCAACAGGTTGAGCAACGAAGGCTATTCCATTGACAACCAACGACGCGTCCGCCGTTTGCGCCCCGCCCCCCATGGCGAGCTTGCGGCGCAGGTCTGACAGCTCGGACTGCAGGGACTTGCGTTCGTCCAGCAAGGCCCGCACACGGTCGGGCACCTCTGACGCCTGCGCTTTGAGGGCGAGCGCTGTTTCGGCAAGTCTGTGATCTTGTGCGGCCAGGTACTCAAACGCCGCCGCCCCGGTCAGCGCCTCGATCCGGCGCACACCGGCAGAGGACGCGCTGTCGCCCAGGGTGACGAAGACGCCGATATCGCCCGTGCGCGCGACATGGGTGCCGCCGCAAAGCTCAATCGAATAGGTCTGTCCGTCGAGCCCCTTGCCGGTGTCCGCCGCGCCCATCGAGACCACGCGAACTTCGTCCCCGTATTTCTCACCGAAAAGGGCTTGTGCCCCGATGCCACGCGCATCGTCAGGTGTCATGATCCGTGTCTCAACGGGCGTGTTCTGGCGGATGAAGGCATTCACCTCCGTCTCGACTTGCGCCAGTTCATCTAGGCTCAGGGCCTTGGTGTGGCTGAAGTCAAAACGCAAGCGATCGGGCGCGTTGAGCGACCCCCGCTGGGCCACATGATTCCCCAACGCTTGACGCAGCGACTCGTGCAAAAGGTGTGTGGCCGAGTGATTGGACCGGATGTTGGAGCGACGGTCTGGGTCAACGGTGAGCTGGGCGCCGTCTCCGGCGGCGATGTGCCCCTCGGTCACCTCTGCGAAGTGAATGAAAACACCGGCGGTTTTGCGGCAATCCGTGATCCGTGCGCTGCCAGTCTCAGATGTCAGCTGTCCCGTGTCGCCCACCTGGCCGCCCGATTCAGCGTAGAACGGGGTCTGGTTCAGGACGATCTGAACGCTGTCGCCGGTTTCGGCCTGCGCGATGCTGGCGCCGTCCTTGACGATGACAAGGATTTGTCCTTCGGCAATCTCGGTGTCGTAGCCTAGAAACTCGGTCGGCCCATGCTCTTCTGAGACGTCGAACCAGATGGTCGCATCCGCCGCCTCGCCGGATCCCGCCCATGCGGCGCGCGCTTTGGCCTTTTGTTCGGCCATCGCCGTATCGAACCCGGCCACATCCACGCCGCGGCCCTTTTCGCGCAGCGCATCCTGGGTCAGGTCCAGGGGGAAGCCGTAGGTGTCATAAAGACGGAACGCTTGGTCGCCGGGCAGGTCAGCCCCGTCCGGCAGCTTGTCCAGAGCTTCATCCAGCAGGTGGAGCCCGCGATCCAGGGTCTGGCGGAACCGGGTTTCTTCGAGCCGCAGCGTTTCCTCGATCAGCGCCTGTGCACGCCCCAACTCGGGATAGGCCTGCCCCATCTGTTGCACCAGTGCCGGAACCAGACGGTGCATCAGCGGGTCCTGCGTGCCCAGAAGGTGGGCATGCCGCATGGCCCGGCGCATGATCCGGCGCAGCACATAACCGCGGCCTTCGTTGGCGGGCATCACGCCATCGGCGATCAGGAACGAGGTCGAGCGGAGATGATCGGCAATCACCCTGTGATGGACATTCTTGTCACCGTCGGGGTCGACACTTGTGGCATGCGCCGAGGCCTCGATAAGCGCCCGCATGAGATCGGTGTCATAGTTGTCGTGTTTGCCCTGCAAGAGCGCGCCAATCCGTTCCAGGCCCATGCCTGTGTCGATCGACTGTGCGGCCAGTTCGCGCCGGGTGCCGTCTTCGAACTGCTCGTATTGCATGAAGACGAGGTTCCAGATCTCGATGAACCGGTCACCGTCTTCATCAGGGCTGCCCGGGGGGCCGCCGGGGATGTGATCGCCGTGATCATAGAAAATCTCGGAGGACGGCCCGCAGGGCCCTGTCGGCCCCATCATCCAAAAGTTGTCATCAGTGGCGATGCGGATGATTCGATCATCGCTGAGGCCTGCATATTTCTTCCAGATTTCAGCCGCTTCGTCATCGGTGTGATAGACGGTGACAAGCAGGCGATCTTTGTCGACGCCCAGCTCTTTGGTGACCATGTCCCAGGCATAGGGGATGGCGTCTTCCTTGAAGTAATCGCCAAAGGAGAAGTTCCCGAGCATCTCGAAAAACGTGTGATGGCGGGCGGTGTAGCCGACATTGTCGAGGTCGTTGTGCTTGCCACCGGCGCGGACGCATTTCTGGCTGGTTGTCGCGCGGGTGTAATCGCGGTGTTCCACCCCGGTGAACAGGTTCTTGAACTGCACCATGCCCGAGTTCACGAACATCAGGGTCGGGTCGTTGCGCGGCACCAAGGGGGAGCTTTCGACCACGCGGTGGTCGTTCTTTTCAAAGAAGCTCAGAAAGCTGGTGCGTATGTCGTTCAGGCTGGCCATGGGGCGCGTCTTTGTCGCTAGGGAAACTCGGGTCTGCATGATGTAGCCGCGGGTGACATGGCTGTCCACAGGGCCTGACGCCTTGGTTTGTGCGCGCGTCGGCAGGCTATTGGCCCTACCTTGGCCGGTTCAAACGTGAGGGCCTGCCCTAAACCAAACAGGCGCAGCCGAAGCTGCGCCTGTTAACTTGGATACTGGGTACAAACCGTGCCGGATTGGGGCCTGTATCAGGCCTCCAATATGTCGTCTTCACCGGCTTCAGCGCGCTTGGCGTCCTCTTCCGGCATATCGAAGTCCAGGCCATGCGCGGCGCGGATTTTGTCCTCGATCTCTAGCGCGATGCTTGGGTTTTCCTTGAGGAAGGTCTTGGCATTCTCGCGCCCCTGGCCGATGCGCTCGTCCCCGTAGGAGAACCAGGCACCGGATTTTTCCACCACACCGGCCTTAGCGCCCAGGTCCAGCAACTCGCCCATCTTCGAGATGCCTTCGCCATACATGATGTCGAACTCGACCTGCTTGAACGGCGGGGCCACCTTGTTCTTCACCACTTTCACACGCGTTGCGTTGCCGACCACTTCGTCGCGATCCTTCAGGGCGCCGATCCTGCGGATGTCCAGGCGCACGGAAGAATAGAACTTGAGCGCATTGCCGCCCGTCGTGGTTTCTGGCGAGCCGAACATCACGCCGATCTTCATGCGGATCTGGTTGATAAAGATCACCATACAGTTTGAGCGGCTGATGGCGGCGGTGAGTTTGCGCATAGCCTGGCTCATCAGGCGCGCCTGAAGGCCGGGGGCGCTGTCGCCCATATCGCCTTCCAATTCCTTTTGCGGGGTCAGGGCCGCGACCGAGTCGACCACAACCATGCTGACCGCACCTGAGCGCACCAGCGTCTCGGTGATCTCCAACGCCTGTTCGCCTGTGTCAGGCTGGCTGATCAGCAATTCATCCAGATCAACGCCCAGTTTGCGCGCGTACTGCGGATCGAGCGCATGCTCGGCATCGACAAAGGCGCAGACGCCGCCCTTCTTCTGTTCCTCGGCCACGCAATGCAGGGTCAGCGTGGTCTTGCCCGAGCTTTCGGGGCCATAGATCTCAATAATGCGTCCCTTTGGCAGGCCGCCGATGCCCAAGGCGATGTCCAGGCCCAGTGAACCCGTGGATGTGGCCTCGATCTCTTGCACGGCGTTTTTGTCGCCAAGCTTCATGATCGATCCCTGTCCGAACTGACGCTCGATCTGGGCAAGCGCGGAATCGAGCGCTTTTTGTTTGTCTGCTGTACGCTTGTCGGACATGTCGAGAATACTTGCGGTTGCCATGGGTCTTGTTCCTTATTCCATACGCGCCTTGGGGCGGCAATGACTGCTGATGTTCGCCTCTTGTTCTTGGATCTCTATATGAGATCAAAAGGAGAACATGGCAACAGTTTTATGAAATTTGTTGCTAGCGCGGCGTTGGTTAGCAAATGACTAACGGCGGCAGGAAACGGGACATCTTGTGCCCTAGTGAAGCTGTCGCTGCACCGTTTCGGTCAGCTGGGTCAGGGAGAACGGTTTGGGCAGGAAGGTGGAATGGGGAATTCTGGCTTGGCTTTCGGCGAAGTTTTCCTGCGCATATCCTGAGACAAAGATGACGCGTGTGTCAGGCCGCCGCTCCAACGCGGCACTGACCCAGCTTGGTCCGTCCATACCGGGCATGATCACATCGGTGACAAAGACGTCCACGTGCAACGTCTCGTCATCTAATTGGGCCAGCGCATCTTCGGCGTTTTCGGCCTCAAGCACGGTATATCCGCGCAGGCGCAACGCGCGCGAGGCAAAGGCCCGGACCGGCGCTTCATCCTCTACCAAAAGGATCACGATATCGCCTGCAGCCACGGGATCCGGCAGAGATTGGACATCGCTTGAAATCGGACGGTCGGAGAGGGTATCGGGCACCGCTTCTTCGGCGGGAAAGTACAGCGTGAAGGTGGTGCCGCTGCCCGGTGCGCTGTCGGCGAAAATGAAACCTCCCGTTTGCTTTACGATCCCATAGACCGTCGACAGCCCAAGCCCCGTCCCCTCGCCCGTCCGTTTAGTGGTAAAGAACGGCTCAAAGATCTTGGGCAGGTTTTCAGGCGCGATGCCGGTGCCTTCGTCACTCACCTGCAGCACCACATATTCCCCGGGCGGAACCGTCGCGCGGTCACGGATCAACTCATGCGACAGAATCGCGGGCCGTGCTTCGATTGCGATCACGCCGCCATCGGGCATCGCGTCCCGCGCATTGACGACGAGGTTCATCATGACCTGTTCCAACTGCCGCGGATCGGCACGCACGGATTTGAGCTGATCGTCGGCGCTGAGCTCCAGGGTCACACGTTCCCCGACCAGCCGGTTCAGCAGATGGGTCAGGTCGGCCATCGTGTTGCGCAGATCGATCAGCCGGTTTTGAAGCGTCTGTTTGCGGGAAAATGCCAATAACTGGCTGACAAGAGCCGCGGCCCGGTTGGCGTTTTGGCGGATCTGTTCGAGATCTGCAAAGTCGGGATCACCTGAATCGTGCCGCAGCAACAGCAGATCGCAATGGCCCGCAATCGCCGTCAGAAGGTTGTTGAAATCATGGGCAACGCCCCCGGCCAATTGCCCGATGGCCTGCATCTTTTGGCTTTGGACAAATTGCGCTTCTAGCGATTTAAGCTCGGTCGCGTCGCTCAGTACTGCGAGGACTTCGCCGGGTTCGCCTCCGCGCCACGGATTGAGCGAAACCTGCAGAAAGCAGTCCTGTTTGGGGCGGCGCGCCCGCAAAAACTCGGTCCCGCGTGTCCCCCGCCCGTCTGAGGCTTCGAGGATCCATTGGTCCACGGGTCGTCCAAGGCTGTCGACCAGTTCGGGGAAACGCAGGCCTTCGCCCGGCTCAATTAAGAGCAATTCCTGTGCCAACTGATTGGCAAACAGGACATCGCCATGTGCCGACATGCGCACAAGCGCAACCGGAAGCGTATCAAGGTTCACGGGCTGACCAGGGGGGGGGTGGGGGGCTTGATGGGGCACGAGGTACAACTCGCGCCGCCCGGCTGCCGCTTCGAGTTCCACGATTTCCACGTCTAACGGCCCATTTGATGTATCGATCCGCTGGACCTGCCCGTGGCGCACTGGAAGATCTGTGAAAATACGATCGAGCGATTTTCTACGCCCGCCGACGATGCGACGCAGAGCGTCATTCATGAACAGGACCGTGCCTGACTTTGACGCCGTCAGCATCGGCAGGCTGATACTGTCGGCCCCGCGCCCCAGCTGCGCGGCGTCAGCGATATCTTCGAGGCGCCAGAGCAAAGCCCCCTCGCCGATGCGGTGGACAGATAACCTTAGATGCCCGCGTCGCGTTGCGATGTCTTCCCGCGCGCCGCCGCTTGCCTCGGCCCGGTTCTGGAGCCGGAACAGAACCGCCGCTGGAGAGGCCACCACGCCCCCCAAAACCGATACCAGAGTCGCACCGGCTTTCTCGCCAAATCGCGTGACGGACGCCGTGTTCTGATATCCGATGACGCCTTCGGCGTTCGTGGTGAAACTGGGGGAGGCATCGTTTTCGACAAAATGCGACACCGCCGTATGCAGGGCTTTCTCCGCCTTGTTGCGGCGACGTTCTGCGATATGCATCAGGGCTGCAAGAGACAGCAGGCTTGTCCCGATGAAGAAAACCGCCATCCCGGGAAAGGTGTCGGGCAAGAGGTAGGCGGCAATCAAGCACGCTGCGCCAAGCCCCAGCAATTGGCCCGCGCGTGCCCTGTCCAAGGACCCGGCGGACGCCATCGTCGCATTTGCGCGTGCCGTCCTTTTCACAGCGGGCCCCCATAACAAGCGATTCGCACCACGCTCATTTCCGGTAAAATTCGTTAACCCACGCTTAAGCGCAGATCCGCAATCTACCTGGGGTTGTTTAGCCTTGCCCGCGCTCTCGCGTCAACTCGGCCCGGAAAAACCCGTCACCATCCGCTGTGGGTGTGTAGAGCTGGGTATCGATCAGCCGCCACTGGGGGTTCTGTTTCACGAAGCGCGCGATCTGATCTTCGTTTTCCGATCGCAGGAGCGAGCAGGTGACATAGGCCAGCCTGCCCTTAGGGGCGACGAGAGATGAGGCTGCGTTCAGAATGTCTACTTGCACTCCTTCCAATTCATGCAACCGTTCCGGGGTGAGCGTCCATTTCCCGCCAGGGGACCGGCGCCATGACCCGCTGCCCGAACAGGGAACATCGCAGAGCACCAGGTCATAGGCCGCTGGCGCAAGCCGTTCAGCAGACTTGGCAATGTGAACTGCGGCCCCCGCGCGCTGCGCGCGTTTCGGCAGGTCGGTCAGACGTTCTGGCTTGCCGTCATGGGCCGTAATCCGAGCATCCGGCGCCAGCGCGGCAAGCGCAAGGGCTTTGCCGCCACCGCCTGCGCAATAGTCAAGAATGCGAGCCTTTGGCGGAAGCGGTGCGAGGTCCAGGACAACCAACTGGCTCGCCGCATCTTGAAGGTCGACCAAACCCTGCGCGTAAGCCCGGCTTGCGCTGACCCGACGTGCATGCGCGGTGACGCGCAGCGCCGTTGCGACCTGTGCAACGTCTGTCGTTTCGATGCCCTCTTCCGCCAAGACTGCCATGGCCGCATCTTTGGTTGTCTTTGCGACGTTGACCCGCAAATGCACCGCTGCACGGCTCTGCAAGGTTTCGAGGACGGATGTGAAGTCCCCCCGCAGACTGTCGCGCAAAGCGGGCTCCAGCCAGTCGGGGATATCAAGCGCTTCTGCGTCGCTTAGCGGGCCAGGGCGATGCGCGGCTTCCTCAATGGTTAGGGGAGCGGGCGCATACCCCACGCCCGAAAAGATGTGTGCCGGATCTTCGCCCTTGTGGCGCAGCGATCCCAGCATCAGGCCACGCCCCGTCTCGGCCCCGCCCAACGCGGCATAAGATCGTCGGCGCCGCAACGCGTCAAAGACATGGTCGCGCACCGCAGCCCTGTCGCCTGAGCCGGCATAGCGGTTGGTTCGGGCCCATGTCACCAGCGGTTGCTCGGCAGGTTTACCGCCGAGGATGTCGTCGAGAATGCCGATGGCAGCGGCGATGCGGGCGGGAGGTGTCACTTGGTTAGAAAAGTCGGGTTAACAGGGCTATGGCCGGTCACGAAACGCGTGTGAATTAGGCGCCATCGCCAGTCCCGCCATTATCGTCACCCGCGTCATTCGTATCGCTAACGCTGGAGTTTTCAGTCGATGCTGACGGGCTGTCAACGTCATCGCTTGTCGGCGCCTGACTACCCTTATCTTCGCCGGGTCCATCCGATGCGGCGGGTTCGTGATCGTCCGTTTCGCCCTGCGCTGTCTCGGCTGCCTCGATGTTTGTAGCCGCAGGTGTTGCGGCAAAGCGATTGCGCTGATTATCGTCTTCGTCGTCCCGATCTTGCTCAAATGCCGGACGATTGGGCTGGTGGCCCCCGCCAAGCAACCGGTTCAGAAAGCCCGAACGGCGTTCGGCGCCGGGCAAAGGCGCCAAGGCTTCGGGGACGGGCAAGGTTGAGATTGTGGGAACGGGCACTTCGCGCAGGGTTGGCACCGTCGACCGGCCCGCCACCCACACCTCCACCGTGCCGATCCTCGGGCTTGGGCGGAAGGTGGTAAAGTCCCGCAACTCGGCACCCAGAAGGCGCGCCACCTGCACCGCCGCGGCGCGATCTTCGGCGTGGAAGTATCGGACGTTGCTGGTGCGGATGCCGAAGTTGACTGGGTCTGTCAGGCTCACCGTCAGCCCGCTGGTTTGGAGGATGGCCTGCGCCGTCAGCGCTGCAACCTGGGCCGAGCGGGGGGCATGGACGAAAACGGCCGCGTCAAAGGAAGGCGCCTGGACATTGGGCAGGCGCACCTCGATTTCTGTCTCTCTCAAAGAGCTCAGTTCTCTGCGCATCACGTTGGACGCAGCCGCAATCCGAAGCGGCTCAAGTGTTTCAGTGGTCTCCGCAGTTGCCAGGCTCGGCGCTGCGGTCAGAGCTGTCGCAAAGACCGATCCTGCGACGGCAACCATCGGGGCGCGGTCTTGGGTGGCGGTGTTGGGCAAAGTGGGAGGTTGCGGAGGTCGCGTGCCACCAGCGGACGCCAGCGCAATCGGTGGCACGCCTCCCCCAGTATCGTCGACGCGTGCTGGGGCATCAGGTCCGGCAATCGCCAAGTCCGGCACGGTAGGCGCGATGTCAGAGGTCGCATCCGTGCCCCCAAATTCGAAGGGAAGGCTGCCAAGCGCGGCATAGCCCGCAATCGGGGCGAACAGCACCGCCCCAAGCAAGAACGCACCGACCACCATTGCCCCATCGTAGACCCTGCGTCCAACCGATGGCGGCGGCAAAACCTGCGCCGCAACCGTCGCCCCCAAAATCGGCGGCGCAACCAGGATATCCGCATCCGAGTTCGCTGGAATGCCCACGGCAAGCGCGCGTTCGCGTCGCCTCCGCGCTTCTTCCATGACATCGGAATCGCTCAGGTCGCCAAGCACGCGCGGCCTTGACGATGCGACCCCGCGCGGAGCAGCCGGTTTTTCCGGATATCGCGACATGACCATCCCCTGCGGCCGACATCTACGCAGCACATCACACGCTGCCCGTTCCCAGAGAATAGCTTAACAGACTGTTTCCGAAATGACGACAGTCATCACAGCACGTGTGCGGCGGTCAGCCGATCCGGTAATTCGGGCTTTCGCGCGTGATCTGCACATCATGGACATGGCTTTCTTTGAGCCCGGCGCCGGTGATCCGCACGAATTGGCAGTTGGACCGCATCTCATCCACCGTGGCGCAGCCAGTATAGCCCATCGCGGCCCGCAACCCCCCGACCAGCTGGTGAATGACCGCCGAGGCCGAGCCTTTGTAGGGCACCTGCCCTTCAATGCCTTCGGGCACCAACTTGTCCGACGCTGCGTCGGACTGGAAATACCGGTCTGCCGATCCGCGGGCCATTGCGCCAAGGCTGCCCATGCCGCGGTAGCTTTTGAAGCTGCGGCCCTGGTACAGGATGACTTCGCCGGGGCTCTCATCGGTGCCGGCGATCATGCTGCCGACCATGGCGCAGGACGCGCCTGCCGCGATGGCCTTGGCGAAGTCACCGGAAAACTTGATGCCGCCATCGGCGATCACTGGGACATCCCCGGCAGCGCTTGCCGCATCCATGATAGCGGTCAGTTGGGGAACACCAACACCTGCGACCATCCGGGTTGTGCAGATTGAGCCGGGTCCGATCCCGACCTTTACCCCATCGGCCCCTGCGTCGATCAAGGCGCGGGTTGCTTCCGCCGTGGCCACGTTGCCTGCGATGATCTGAACTTCATTGGACAGGGTCTTTGCGCGTTTCACAGCCTCGGCCACACCTTCGGAGTGGCCATGGGCCGTATCGATCACCACCACGTCAACGCCCGCGTCCACAAGCGCTTCTGACCGCTCAAACCCGGCATCGCCTACGGTCGTGGCGGCGGCCACGCGCAGGCGGCCCAGATGATCCTTGCAGGCTTGCGGGTTCAAAACCGCTTGCTCGGTATCTTTGAGCGTCAAAAGCCCGGTCAGCTTCCCCTGCCCGTCCGTGACCAGCAACTTCTCGATCCGCCGCGCACGCATCAGGCTTTTGGCCTCATCAAGATCAGCAGGCTCGGTCAGGATCGCGAGATCCTCGGAGGTCATCATCACGCTGACGGGCGTATTGTCGTCGCTGGCAAAGCGCATGTCGCGGTTGGTGACGATGCCGACGACCCGGCCCTCGTCATCGACCACGGGGAAGCCGGTGACCCGGTATCTTTCCTGCAAGGCCTTGGCGTCGGCGAGCGTCTCATCGGGGCGCAGCGTGATCGGGTTGTAAACGATGCCGGACTCAAAGCGTTTGACCCGGCGCACCTCGCGGGCCTGCGCCTCGATATCGAGGTTGCGGTGGATCACGCCAACGCCCCCGGCCTGCGCCATGGTGATAGCCATGCGCGACTCAGTCACCGTGTCCATGGCCGAGCTCAGGAGCGGGATGTTCATCGCGATGGCGCGAGTCAGACGGGTTCTGGTATCCGCGGTCGATGGCAGCACGCGCGATGCGCCCGGCACCAGAAGGACATCATCAAAGGTAAGTGCCTCGCGAATCTCCATGGCTGTCTCCTGCCCGGTTTGTCGTTTGGCGCGTCCCTATCGCATGGGCACGGGGCGACCGAAAGCCCTGAAATGTTTGCCGGCCTAGGTTCCAAACGCCTGGCTGCGGGCCCCGCGCGCCAGATCGCGCATCGCTTCGCCCAAAAGAAGTGCATCGCCGCCGACCCCCAGGAACGTCACGCCCTGTCCGACATAGCCTTGGATCGCGTTCCGATCGAATGTAACGATGCCCGCCGCTTTTCCGGCCGCGGTGATCCGGTCAAGGGCCTGATCAATGGCAGCAACGACATTGGGGGCAGACGGATTTCCTGGATAGCCCATGTCATTGGACAGATCCGCAGGCCCCACAAACACGCAATCCACGCCCGGCGTCCGGGCAATCGCATCGATATTCTGCAGCGCGCGCTGCGTTTCCACCTGAACGATCACGCACATCTCGTCATTGGCGGTCGTGACATAATCCGACGACGCCCCGTACCCCGTGGCGCGGGCCAACACCGCCCCGCTGCCCCGCGTCCCGTCGGGTGCGTATCGCGTGGCCGCAACGATCTCAGCCGCTTGTTCAGGCGTGTCGACCATCGGCACAAGGATCGTCTGAACGCCCAGATCCAGCACCCGTTTGATCCACACCGGGTCGCCATCGGGGATGCGGACAACCGGGGAAGCGCGGCCACCGCTGAGTGCGCGCAACTGATCGAGGATAGCCGCAACGTCATTCGGGCCATGCTCGGCATCAATCAGAGCCCAATCAAACCCCGCCTCCGCCGCGATTTCGGCCGCCGCCGGGCTGACCAGGGCAAGCCAGATTCCCAATTGCACGTTACCGCCCGCAAGAGCCGCCTTTAAGGTGTTTTTCGGAGCTGCCATCGTGTTCTTTCACTAGCGCGGCTGGTTTCGCCGCTGCATTTTCCTCTGGAATGCCTTGCCGATAAAGGTAGGGTGTCGGCAGCAAAACACCAGAGTTTGCGATTGGGAGGAAATGATGAACAATCTTTTGGGCCGCGCCGCGGCGACAGCAATCTGCGTAGCATTTGCATCGGAAGCGCTTGCAACCGAATGGAACGTGTCCCTGTGGGGCCAACGCCGCGCGTTTACCGAACATGTTGAAAAGCTCGCTGAACTGGTGAGCGAAAAGACCGGTGGCGAGTTCACGCTGAACATCAGCTATGGTGGTCTGTCGAGCAATCGTGAGAACCTCGATGGGATTTCGATCGGTGCGTTCGAGATGGCGCAGTTCTGCGCAGGCTATCACCGCGACAAGAACCGGGCGATCACCGTGCTGGAACTGCCGTTCCTGGGTGTTGCGAACCTCGAAGAAGAGGTGGCGGTGAGCCATGCGGTGTACGACCACCCCGCCGTGGCCGAAGAAATGGCACAGTGGAATGCCAAGCTTCTGATGACCTCGCCCATGCCGCAATACAATATCGTCGGCACCGGCGATCCGCGCGATGCCGTGGAAGAGTTTTCGGGCATGCGGGTCCGCGCAACGGGCGGCATCGGTCAGGCATTTGAGGCCGTGGGCGCTGTGCCCACCTCGGTGACGGCGACAGAAGCCTATAACTCGATGGAATCGGGTGTGGTCGACACTGTGGCCTTTGCCCAGCATGCGCACCTGTCGTTTCGCACCATCGATATCGCGGATTGGTGGACCGAAAACCTCAACCCCGGCACGGTGAACTGCCCCGTCGTGGTAAACACAGACGCTTATGAAGCTCTGTCGGACGAGCATCGCGCAGCGCTTGATGAAAGTGTGAGCGAGGCGATTGAGCATTACCTAGCTAACTACGCAGAACTGATCGAGCGTTGGGAAGGCATTCTGTCTGAGAAGAACGTCACGAAAGTGACTGTTCCAGATGAAGAAATTGCCAAATTCAAAGAGGTCGCCATGCCGATCCACGAGCAGTGGATTTCGGATATGAGCGCGCAGGGCCTGCCCGCGCAGGAGCTCTACGACCTGGTGAATACAACGCTTGAAAAGAAGCGCATGAACTAAGCCAAACCGCCGCCCCGGCTACTTGTCGGGGCGGCGCTCGTAATCCCGCCCATGCCCACCTCCTCCGTTCTCACCGACGACAGCGCGCTTTCGCGGGCAGATCGGTTTTGGCTGCGGATCGAGGGCTTCCTGAACCTGATCTCGGGCGTTGTGATCTTCGCCTTGGTAATTTTGGCCTGCTACAACGTGGTGGGCCGCAAGCTGTTCAACGCGCCTGTGCCCGGCTATGTCGACTGGACTGAGCAGTTTATGGCCACATTCGCGTTTCTGGGCCTCGCTTTCTGCCAGCGTGAGGGCGGGCATATCCGGATGGATATCCTTGTGGGCCAGTTGCGTGGGCGCGTGCTTTGGGCGGCGGAGTGGTTGTCGGTCCTGTTCATGCTGATCTTGACGACCGCCCTGATTTACGGGGCCTGGTTCCATTTCGACCGGTCGTTTGACCTCGATGCCCCGCTCTGGTCGCGGGACAGTTCGATTGATATCGCCCTGCCCCTGTGGCCTGCCAAGCTGCTGGTGCCGCTGTCATTGGCGATCCTGTGGGTGCGGCTGTGCCTGCAGCTTTGGGGCTACGGCCGCGCGTTTCGGCAAGGGGGCAGCCATCCGGTCGCTGTGCCTCTGATCGAGGACGCGGCGACGCAGGCAAACAAGGAAGCAAAGACGGTCGAGGGCCGGGATGGATAGCCTGATCGACATGCGGGCCGTTATGGACGGGGTCGATATCTTCACGCTGTCCCTGTGGTTGTCAGGCGCGCTGATTGTGCTTGTGGTTATTGGCGTGCGTGTAGCTTTTGCCACCGCCTTCATCGGGTTTCTGGGGCTCTGCCTGTTCTTCATGCAGAAACAGGGATTTGATCGCGGTCTGGTCACGGCGATGAAGCTCGCTGGGCAAATTCCGCACTCAAAATCAACGACCTACGCGCTGAGCCTCATCCCGACATTCATCCTGATCGGCTACCTTGCCTACTACGCGGGTCTCACCCGCTACCTGTTCGAGGCCGCCAAACGCTGGCTCGGTTGGTTGCCCGGGGGCCTCGGCGTTGCGACCGTGTTCGCAACCGCCGGGTTCGCAGCCGTCTCTGGCGCGTCCGTTGCGACTTCCGCCGTCTTCGCCCGTATCGCGATCCCCGAGATGCTGCGTGAAAACTACGACAAGCGCTTTGCGGCTGGCGTGGTTGCGGCCGGTGGGACACTCGCGTCACTGATCCCGCCTTCGGCCATCTTGGTGATCTACGCCATCATCGTCGAACAATCCGTGGGCAAGCTGCTGTTGGCCGGGTTTCTGCCCGGCATGGTTTCGGCCCTGATCTACGGCGGGCTGGTTGTCGGCCTCGCACGGTTGAACCCAAGCCTCGGCCCCGCCGTATCGGGCTTTACCTGGCGCGAGCGGTTTGCGTCGCTGCCGGGCACCCTGCCGATCCTGCTCGTCGTGTTCATCATCGTCTATTCCATCTACTTCGGCTGGGCCACACCGACCGAGGCCGGGGCGCTTGGGGCGTTCGTCGTGCTGGGGATGGCGGTTTGGCAGGGCATGAAGTGGGGGCAGCTCAAAAGCGCGCTGATGGAGGCCGCCAAGCTGACCGTCATGATCTTCACCATGATCTGGGGCGTGCTGATCTATGTCCGCTTCCTTGGCTTCGCGCGCCTGCCAGATGAATTTGCCAATTGGATCAGCGGGCTGGAGTACTCTCCTTATGTGATCCTGCTCTGCATTTTGTTGGTCTATGTGGTTCTCGGCATGTTCATGGACGCCATCGGCATGCTGATCCTCACGCTGCCTGTGACCTTCCCGGCAATCATTGCCTTGAACGGTGGAGAAGGCGTCGCGCGGGCCGACAGCGCCTTTGGCATGACGAGCGAGGAGTGTGCGATCTGGTTCGGGATCATCGTCGTCAAAATGGCCGAGCTCTGTTTGATCACGCCCCCGATCGGTCTGAACTGCTTTGTGGTGGCGGGCGTGGCGCAGGACTCAAAGATGCCGATCTCGGTGCAGGACGTGTTCCGCGGCGCGTCGCCGTTTTTCGGCGCGGACGTCGCGACCGTCGCGGTGCTGATCGCGTTTCCGGGGATCGTTCTGTGGCTGCCGAGCCTGCTTTAGCCTGATTGCTCAGGCAAATGCTGCGAGGGTTATCCAGATCGCGGTAGCGGTCAAAAGCTGGGTTGCGCCCAGAACATCGCCGGTTTGACCACCGATCTTCCGCAGGGCAACGACGCCGACAAGTGTGGCGGCAGCGCTGGCCGCGACCGCATTTGCGACCCCCGGCAAGCCAAGAAGGGTTACCGCACCCGCGCCAAAGATCAGGGTAACGATGATATGCCACTGCGCGTCTCGTTGTGCAGCGTGGCCCAAGCCGTCTTTTCTTGCCGGGGGCATTACGATTAGGACAAGCACCATGGCACAGCGTGACAAGACCGCGACGGCGATAAAGGCCTGCAAGGTTGGGCTGACCATAGCGATGGCCTGGGCCAAGACCGCCAAGACGACGATCAGAGCGATCACACCATAGCTGCCCACTCGGCTGTCGCGCATGATCTCAAGCCGGCGTTCGGGGGTATGGCCGCCCCAGAACCCGTCGGCCACGTCCGCCAACCCGTCGTGATGCAGCCCACCGGTGATTAGCGCCCCCGTGGCAACGGCCAACCACGCAGCGATCTGCGGGCCTAGACCTACCCATGTCGCGCCGCTGAAGGCGAGCCAAGCGGCTATCCCAACCGGAAGTCCGGCTAAGGGATAGGCCCACCTTGCATCCGCAAGGCTCGGTGCCGGGCTGTCGACCGTGCCCATGGGCAATCGCGTTAGCAGCATGCAGGCGATGCGCACCTCATTGAAGCGGCGGCGCAGGCCGGTCATCCGCCCGACACACCGGCTTCCGCAAATGTGGCCATGCCGTTGTGACAGGCCACAGCTCCCCGCAAGACCGTCAAAGCCAATGCCCCACCCGTCCCTTCACCAAGCGCCATGCCAAGGTCCAGAATGGGTGTCTTTTGCATCGCTTCGGTCAAACGCTTGTGCCCCGGCTCCGCGCTCGCATGGCCGATAAGGCAATGATCCAGTAAAGTGGTATCTGCCGCGTAGAGTGGGGCCACAGCGGCGGTGCAGATGTATCCATCAAGCATGACGGGCACCCGCGCCTCGCGCGCGGCCAGCACCGCCCCACAGATCGCTGCCTGTTCGCGTCCGCCAAGGGCAGCAAGGCGTTCCATTGGCGATAGACCTGCGTGCAAGGCCAAACCGCGATCCACGACTTCTGCCTTGCGAGCAACGCCTGCCGCATCAGCGCCGGTCCCGCGCCCGACCCATTGCTCCCCCGCGCCACCAAAAGACGCCGCCGCCAGGGCAGCGGCCACGGTGGAGTTGCCGATCCCCATTTCGCCCAAAACCAGGCAATCGGCCTGCGGATCGACAGCGGATGCGCCGCGGTTCATCGCATCAAGGCAAGCCGCGGGCGTCATTGCCGGGGCGGTTGTGAAGTCTTCGGTGGGGTGATCGAGGTCGAGAGCGATAACGGACAGCGCTGCCCCAGCCATGCCGCAGAGCTGATTGATCGCCGCGCCGCCCGCTTCGAAATTCGCCACCATCTGGATGGTCACATCCTGCGGAAACGGATTGATCCCCTGTGCGCAGACGCCGTGATTGCCAGCAAAGACCAGAGCCTGCGCCTTGGCGATTTCTGGCTGCGCGCGGCCCTGCCAACCCGCAAGGAACACCGCAAGATCCTCAAGCCGGCCAAGCGACCCCGGCGGCTTGGTCAACTCACCCTGCCGCGCCCGCGCCGCCGCTGCCGCCTCTTCATCGAAGGCGGGGAGCGTGTCTGCCATTTGGGCAACCGCATTGAGATCTGAGAATTCAACCATTGGGTTTGATCCTTAGTGGGCAGCCTGCGGCGACGAGGTAGACCTCATCACAGGCGGCTGCGATTGTCTGATTCATTTCCCCTGCCGCATCGCGGTAGCGGCGGGCAAGGGCATTCTCGGGCACGATCCCTGCGCCGACTTCATTGGTCACCAGGACAACCGGTGTCTGCATCTCCGCGACGGTCTCGGCCAAGGCCGCGACACGGGTTTTCCATTCAAGCTCTTTCAGCATCACGTTGGACAGCCACAGTGTCAGACAGTCGACCAACCGGGGGGCGTTCCCTTCTGTGGCGCGCAAGGCCTCCACCAGATCGATCTCAGCAGTGACGGTGCGCCATTCCGCGCCGCGCCGTGCTTGGTGGCGTGCGATACGATCTGCCATCTCGGCGTCATGCGCGCCGGCGGTGGCGATGTATATCGCCCGGTCGGACATCGCGAGGACGGTCTGTTCCGCGAAACGGCTTTTGCCGGATCGTGCCCCGCCGGTGATCAGGATCGACTTGCCCATACCGAGGGGACAAAGCAAAAAGACCGCCGAAAGGAAAGCGCTTGTGATTGCCCACCGCCAGCCGTTTTGTCGCGCTGCCGATGTCCGTTATCAGCGGATGGCCTGGCTGTGCTGACGCAAGCACAGACCACTGCCTCTGTGGCAGGGCATTTTGGCGAGTGGATGCAAGGGCGGCATGGGTCGGATGGCCCGGTGGTTCTGGTCACCCTGCCCTGCCCTTTGTTGTTTGTTCGAGCGGTCTGGGTGCAGGCCGGAGAACTGGAGGTCGACTGGTCCGGCTCTCCTCTCATCGCGTCTTCGCAAGCGGCACGCCTGGTGGGAGAGCTGGGCTTGCCTAACGGCAAGGTCAGTCTGGAGAGCAACATGGCCCCCGCGCGTGGTACCGGGGCGTCAACAGCGGCGCTTGTGGCACTGGCCCAGGCCGCGGGGGCAAGCGATCCAGAGGCGATTGCCCGCGCCTGCATCGCCGTTGAAGGGGCCAGCGATCCCTTGATGCTACCCCATCCAGATCGCGTCCTCTGGGCCCCGCGACGCGGCCAGGTCCTGCGCGAGCTTCCATCTCCGCCTGCTTTCGATGTGATCGGTGGCTTCTTCGGCGACGATCAGGTCACCGACCCGGCAGATGACAAGTTTCCCGACATCACGGATCTGATCCCCATTTGGGAGAGTGCTGCCGCGCGGGGTGATCGATCGGCACTCGCCGACTGCGCCATGGCCTCGGCACAGCGCACCACTGCGCTGCGTGGGCCCGCCAATGATCCGACGCAAGACCTGTGCCAAGCGCTTGGCGCCCTCGGATGGGTTCGCGCGCATACCGGATCAGCGCGAGCGTTGGTCTTTGCGCCAAACACCGTGCCGGTCGGCGCGGAGGAACGTTTGCGCGCCTCGGGCTTGCGCGACGTTTTGCGGTTTCGCACGGGGGTTGCCGCGTGAGTTTCGCCGCCATCATGCTGGTCGCCTTGCTGCTGGACATCGCGATTGGATGGCCCGACGCCGTCTATCGGCGCATCGGGCACCCGGTGAGTTGGATTGGCGCTGCCATCGATGCCATCGAGGCGCGTTTCAACCTCGACGAGGACCCACCGGACAAGCGTCGGACATTCGGTGCCATCGCCAGTCTCGCGATCGTCGGGATTACCGCACTGCCCACCTTTGTGATTATGGCGATGTTACCTGAGGGGTGGCTGGGTATTCTCTTGGGCGGCATTCTGGCGTGGCCCTTTGTGGCCGCTCGGTCGCTTTATGATCATGTGCGCGATGTCGCCGTGCCGCTGGAACAGAGTGATCTTGACGGCGCGAGGCTGGCCGTCGCACGGATCGTGGGCCGGAACCCTGAAGCACTGGATGTACCGGGCGTCGCACGCGCAAGCCTGGAGAGCCTTGCGGAAAACACATCCGATGGTGTTATCGCGCCGCTGTTTTGGGGCGCGATCCTAGGGCTGCCCGGTCTTGTGGCTTACAAGGCGATCAACACGCTCGATTCGATGATTGGACACAGAACGCCACGGTTTGAAGACTTCGGACGGTTTGCGGCCCGGTTGGATGACTTGGTCAATCTGGCTCCCGCCCGGCTGACGGGGGCCATAATGGCGGCGGTCTCCGGCGCTCCGATGCGCGCGCTGCGCGTCATGTGGCGCGACGCACCCGCCCACAGGTCGCCAAATGCCGGGTGGCCAGAGGCGGCCTTGGCTTCGGGTCTTGGTGTGCGGCTGTCCGGTCCCCGGATCTATGCCGACCATGTGGCCGATGAGCCGTGGCTCAATGCCTCTGCCCCCGACCCAACGCCGGCGAGCGTTTTCCAAGGCCTTTCGATCTATCGTCGAACTATGATCGCAACGGCGGTTTGTCTTTTGGCACTTGGGTTGGTCTGAGACGGATATGAGGGACCACGGCGGAAATCTGGACAGGGCGATGGCCACTTTCGGCGGGACGGCTGCCAACTGGATCGATCTGTCCACCGGGATCAATGCCCGACCCTATCCGGTGCCTGATCTTCCACCTGAGATCTGGCAGACGTTGCCCAACGCCACATCGATCGACCGCTTGACCGCCGCCGCCACGCAGGCCTATCGCACCAAAGCCACGGGTGTGCCGCTCGCTGGCGCGCAGGCGGCCATCCAACTTGTTCCGCACCTTCTGCCTGTGGGGCGGGCGGCGGTGTTGGGGCCGACCTATAACGAACATGCGGCGGCGCTTCGTGCGTCTGGGTGGGAGGTTGCCGAGGTCGAGACTTTAGAGGCGCTCGCGGGGCATGATCTCGCGATTGTGGTGAACCCCAACAACCCGTCAGGAAAGACCCACGACACAGAGGAGCTTTTGCGGCTGGCCGAACGCGTGGACCTGTTGGTCATCGACGAAAGCTTTGCCGATCCAACGCCTGAGGGGGATGCGGTGCAACATCTGGACACCACAACGACAAACATCCTCGTCCAACGCTCTTTCGGGAAATTCTACGGGCTGGCGGGGATCAGACTGGGCTTTGCGGTCACTGGTGCGGAACTCGCGCGCCGTGTCCAACAACTCGCTGGCCCATGGGCCGTCAGTGGGCCAGCCATTGAGGTCGGTGTAGCCGCTTTGAAGGATACGACGTGGCAGGCAGATACACGCGCGAGGCTGGCGGCAGAAGCTGTCAGGCTGGACACCCTTGCCTTCGCTGCCGGTTGGGACCTGGTGGGGGGAACATCTCTCTTCCGGACCTATGCGACACCGGATGCGTCGCACGCGCAACGGCACCTGGCGGAACATCGGATTTGGTCGCGCAGGTTTCCCTATTCGGACACCTGGCTGCGCCTTGGCCTTCCGGGACAGGCATCCGCTTGGGATCGCCTCGGCCGGGCCCTAGCGTGCGCAGGCGAGTAGGCCTGCGACGTCAAGGTGGGCTTCGATGTGTTCTGCCAAGGCATCAAGGGTGTCTTCCACCGTATCGGCATAGCGCACGTCGGACGCCGTCCCGCCGAAGCTTTCCACCCAGGCTTGCCGGAACGCGTCTTCGCGGAACATGCCGTGCAAATAGCTGCCCGTGACCCGTCCGTCCGCGCTGGTTGCGCCTTCGGGCGCCCCATTGACCATGGCGAAGGGGCGCGCGCGATCCGGCCCGTCGCTTTGGCCGATATGGATCTCATAACCCGAGATCGGGATGCTGGTGGCCGCGTGGGTGGCCTGAACCTGGGTCAGGCGTTTGTCGCGGGTCATCACCGTCTCGACATCCAAAAGGCCGAGGCCCGGGTCGCACCCTGCAGGGCCTTCGATGCCTTCGGTATCATCGATGGTGCGCCCAAGCATCTGATACCCGCCGCAGATCCCCAGAACATGCCCGCCCCGCCGGACATGCGCGGCGATATCGATATCCCAACCCTGCGCCCGCAGAAACGCGAGGTCGCCCCTGGTGGATTTGCTACCCGGAATAATCACGACATCTGCGTCGCCGGGAATGGCTTGGCCGGCGGGCAGCATGGTCAAGCGGACACCCGGCTCTTGCGCCAAGGGATCCAGATCATCGAAGTTCGCGATCCGTGATAGCCGCAGGCAGACCACATGTAGGCCGGCCTTTCGCTTTGGGGTCGAAATATCCAGCGCGTCTTCCGCTGGTAGCTTCCAGGCATCGCTGAACCACGGCAAAACACCAAACCCCCGCCAACCGGTCCGGTGCTCGATCATCGCATAACCGTCATCGAAGAGGCTCGGATCGCCGCGGAACTTGTTGATCATGAACCCGACAATGCGCTGCGCATCATCGGGATCGATAACCGCCTGTGTCCCCACGATCTGGGCGATGACCCCGCCGCGGTCGATGTCACCGGCCAGCAGAACGGGCACATCTGCGGCTGCTGCAAAGCCCATATTTGCGATGTCCCCAGGTCTGAGGTTCACCTCAGCGGGGCTTCCCGCGCCTTCTACTAGGATGAGATCATGGGTCGCACGGAGCCGGTCAAAGCTGGCCAAGACGGACGCCAGAAGCTCGGGCTTCAGTTTCGCGTACTCACGCGCCTTCACCGTTGCCATCCGCCGCCCCTGCACGATGACTTGCGAGCCGACATCCGTTTCCGGTTTCAAAAGAACGGGGTTCATGTCTGTGTGCGGCTCCAGACCGCAGGCCCGCGCCTGCAGGGCCTGCGCCCGCCCGATTTCGCCGCCATCCACTGTCACAGCGGCATTGTTTGACATGTTCTGCGGCTTGAATGGTGCGACGCGATACCCTCGCCGCAGGGCCGCACGGCACAGCCCGGCGACCAGCATCGACTTTCCGACATTGCTGCCGGTGCCCTGGATCATCAGCGCGGGCATGGTCGCCTCAGAACTCAACGCCCCTTTGCGCCTTCACCCCCTCTTTGAAGGGATGCTTGACAAGCGTCATCTCCGTCACCAAATCTGCCGCCTCGATCAGCTCCGGCTTGGCGTTGCGGCCCGTCAGGCAAACATGGGTCATCGGCGGCTTTTGCGTCAGCAGAAAGTCCACAACCTCGTCGATGTCCAGGTAGTCATAGCGCAGTGCAATGTTGATCTCGTCCAGCAACACAAACTGGATGGCGGGGTCCAGGATCTGCTCCTGCGCGATCCGCCACCCATTCTCGGCCGCCGCCACATCGCGGTCGCGGTCCTGGGTTTCCCAGGTAAACCCCTCGCCAGACACGAAAAACCGGCAGTCTTCGGGAAACCGTTCCCGCAGAAACGTCTTCTCACCCGTTTCCCAATTGCCCTTGATGAACTGAACCACCGCGCACGGCATCCCGTGGGCGATACACCGCATGATCATCCCGAACCCAGACGACGACTTGCCCTTGCCCGACCCGGTATGGACCATGATCAGGCCCTTTTCCTCGGTCTTCGACTTCATCATCTCGTCCCGCGCGGCCTTGATCTTCTTCATTTTCGCGTTGTGACGGGCGGCGACTTCTTCCATCTGGGTCATCCTTGCGCTTGACAGCCCTACCGGGCCGGGATCATTTGGCGACATGCTGGTGCCCGTGTAAACGGGTGAAAAGGGAATGCAAGGGACCCATGGGTCCGATGCAGCCGCCCCCGCGACCGTGACCGGAGAGGTCGCCCGATGCCACTGGTCCTGACAGACCGGGAAGGCGGGCGCCCGCCAGAGGCCCCCTCTGACATCCGCAAGCCGGGAGACCTGCCGGCAGCAGACGACGAAACCGGACGGGGTGTGCCGGTGTCGGGATGGTAGCTTGCCGCCCGCCGATGCGCCCCTTGTCCCGCCAAGTGGATGGACGCGTGAAGGATACAAGCGAAACACGACCGGGCGTGGACCTGCTGGTATGCGTCAAGTGTCGCAAAGGGCAGGAGGTTCCTGCGGACGACATCCGGCCCGGCGCAAGTCTTTTGGACCGGCTGTTGGCAGGTGACGTGCCTGACGGTGTGCGTGTTCGTGGGGTCGAATGCCTGTCGAACTGCGACCACGGCTGTTCCATCGCGCTGCGCGGTGCGGGCCGATGGTCTTACGTCTACGGCAACCTCGACGAGGCCGCTGATGCCGAGATGATCCTCGATGGCGCCGCGCGCTACCACGCCACTGCGGACGGTCTCGTCCCCTGGCGCGAGCGGCCAGAACACTTCCGCAAGAACTGCATCGCCCGTATTCCCCCAATGGAGGCCACAGATGGCTGATCTCGAAAAACTGCCCGTGACGGTGATCACGGGGTTCCTCGGCTCTGGCAAGACCACGCTGATCTCACAACTCATGCAGAACCCGCAGGGCAAACGCTTGGCGGTAGTCGTCAATGAATTTGGCGATGTCGGCGTGGATGGCGATATCCTGAAGTCCTGCGCGATCCCGGATTGTCCGGCGGAAAACATAGTGGAACTGGCAAACGGCTGCATTTGCTGCACGGTGGCCGATGATTTCATTCCTACGATTGAGGCATTGATGGCCCTTGATCCCCGGCCCGACCACATTCTGATCGAGACATCGGGTCTGGCCCTCGCCAAACCGCTTCTGAAGGCGTTCGACTGGCCCGACATCCGGTCGCGCATTACCGTCGACGGGGTAATCGCCCTTGCCGATGCCGAAGCGGTCGCGGCGGGCCGGTTTGCGACGGATGTGGCAGCGGTGGATGCACAGCGGCTGGCGGATGACTCCATTGACCATGAAACGCCTCTGTCGGAGGTGTTCGAGGATCAGGTGTCCTGCGCCGATATCATCCTGCTGACCAAGCCGGACTTGGCTGGGCCGGACGGCGTGGCGCAAGCCAAAGCCGTCATTGCAGCGGAAACGCCGCGTCCATTGCCGGTGATCGAGGTAGCCGAAGGCGTGGTCGACCCGCGCGTGATCCTGGGCCTCGGCGCGGCGGCCGAAGATGATCTGGACGCGCGCCCCAGCCATCACGACGCGCCCCATGATCACGATCATGAGGATTTTGACAGCGTCGTCATCGACATCCCGGAACTGGCCGATCCTGCCGAGCTTGTGTCGCGGATCGAACGCCTCGCCAATGAGAACAACATCTTGCGGGTCAAGGGCTATGCGGCCGTTGCGGGCAAGCCCATGCGCTTGCTGGTGCAGGCTGTGGGCGCGCGCGTCCGTCATCAATACGACCGTCCCTGGGGAGCGGACGAAGCGCGCCAGGGGCGGCTTGTCGTAATCGCCGAACATGACGACATCAACACCGCAGTTCTAAGCGCCGTCCTCGCCCCCGCCGCGCAGGCTGCCGAGTAACGCGATGCACGTCGTCTTCCGCGAAAGCCATGGGTTGGAGGACTCCGAGACCCCCACGGATCTGGGGCAAAGCCCGGCGGATCTTGTGGTCCTGTCGTTCTCGGATTCCGATCTTGGGGCTTTCGCGGCAGGTTGGCATCAGGGTGGCGGGCCTCAGGGCCGGCTGCCGACCCTGCGCCTGGCCAATATCGCGGCTTTGAAGCATCCGCTGTCGGTCGACACCTATGTTGAGCAGACGCTGTCGCACGCGAAGGGTATCCTGATCCGCTTGATCGGCGGGGTGCCCTACTGGTCCTACGGGCTGCAACAGATCGAAGCGCTGTGCCGCGCGCAGGGAATTGCTCTCGCCGTTTTGCCCGCCGACGGTCGGCCCGATGAGCGGTTGGATGCAGTCTCGACCTTGCCCGTTTCGACCCTGCGCAGGCTACAGCATCTATGCGACGCAGGCGGTGCGCCCTCGGCCCAAGGCGCGCTCGCGCAATTGGCCCTTGCCGCTGGGCTCTATGCGGGCCCTGTGGCCGGACCGAAGTCGGTTCCGACGGTTGGCGCGTGGACGCCGGATAGCGGTGTGACGTGCCCTGCCACGGCGATTATGTCGGGCGAGGACCGCCCCTTGGTGCTGGTCACGTTCTACCGCGCGTTCCTGACAGCCGCGGATCTTGGGCCGATCGAGGCGCTGTTCGCAGCGCTGGAACACCGTGGCTTCCGGGCGCTGGGCCTTTTTGCGCCGTCTTTGAAGGCGCCTGACGCCGCTGGCTGGCTTGAGCGGTGGGTGGGGGCGCTGATGCCTGCCGCGATCGTCAACGCCACCAGCTTTTCCGGCAAAGGCGACACCGGACGGTCACCGCTAGATGCCGCCGGGGTGCCGGTGTTCCAGGTGGCGCTTGCCACCTCGACGCGCGAGGCCTGGGATCAGGCGGAACGCGGCCTTTCACCGGCAGATCTCGCGATGCACGTCGTGCTGCCGGAGGTCGACGGGCGCATCTTCGCCGGGGTTGCTTCCTTCAAAGAACCTCAAAGCCGCGATCCGCACTTGGAGTTTTCACGTTACGCCCACGCGCCCGAGCCGGAACGCATCGACGCAATCGCCGACCGGGTCGCGGCCTGGATCGCGCTGGGCCAAACGCCGACCGAGGACAAGCGTGTTGCGATGGTCTTGTCCACCTACCCCGGCCGCGATTGGAACCTGGCGCATGCTGTGGGTCTGGATGCCTTAGCCTCTGGTGACGCCATGTTGGAGGATCTGGCAAAGGCCGGATACCGCGTCGGCTCCCTGCCCCCGCTCGCACATGCAATGCAAACCGCGAGGGTAGCCTGGCCGATCAGCGCATATAAGGCGGCGCTTCAGACCCTGCCCCAGACACTGCGCGATGATCTTGAGCGGGTTTGGGGGGCAGCGGAGACTGATCCAGACGCGAATGATGGCAACTTGTCGTTCCGTGTCTTGCGCAGCGGAAACCTCCTGATCGGTTTGCAACCCGAACGCGGCACCCCCGACCTGCGCGAGACCGAGTACCACGACCTCAGCCGCGTCCCCCGGCACGGCTACGTTGCGTTCTATCTATGGCTTCAATCCCAATGCGATGCCATCGTCCATATTGGGGCGCATGGCACGCTGGAATGGCTGCCTGGCAAATCGGTCGCATTGAGCGGGGCGTGTTGGCCAGAAGTCTTGGCTGGCTCCCGCCCCGTCATCTACCCCTTCATTGTCAATGATCCAGGCGAGGCGGCGCAAGCCAAGCGGCGCGTCGGTGCCGTTACCCTGGGCCACATTCCGCCTCCTATGAAGGCCTCGCGCACACCGGACCGTCTGGTGCGCCTCGAGGCCTTGCTGGATGAGTTCTCAAACGCGGATGGCTTGGATCCCGCGCGGCGTGGCAGGCTGGAAACGGACATCAGGGCCGAGGCGCAAGCCGTTGGTTTGGAGCAGGATTTGGGATTGACAGCCTCGGCCTGCTCCGCCGAGGCAATCCTGCAGATCGACCGATTTGTCTGCGACCTGAAGGAAAGCCAGTTCGGCGATGGGTTGCACGTCTTCGGCCGCACCACTGCGCCAACACCGGACTTCGACAACTCCGTCTCGGCAGAGGCTGAGCGGCAGGCGCTCCTCGACGCGCTCGCCGGCCGACGCATCGACGCGGGTCCCTCGGGGTCACCGTATCGCGGTCGCACCGATGTTTTACCCACTGGACGCAACCTGTACACCACCGACCCGCGCATTGTGCCGACCCGTGCAGCCTATGCCCAAGGGGTAAAACTGGGCGAAGAACTGATGCGCCGACATTTGCAGGAGGAAGGCGACTGGCCACGCGGCTTAATCGTGGACCTGTGGGGATCGGCCACGATGCGCACGGCCGGTGAAGAGTTTGCCATGGCGCTACACTTGTTGGGCGTGAAGCCGGTATGGGACGCAGGCTCCGAACGTGTGTCGGGGATCGAGGTTGTGCCCATTGCCGAACTCGACCGCCCGCGCATCGACGTCACGCTGCGCGTCTCAGGCCTCTTTCGCGATGTGTTTCCGGTGCTTGCCGCGCTTTTCTCAACCGCTGTTCGGGCATTGGCCGCGCGCGACGAGGCCCCTGACTGGAACCCGTTCGTGTCCCAGGGCGCGTCCCCGAGGGTCTTTGGACCTGAGCCCGGAAGCTTCGGCCTCGGGATCGGCGCGCACGCGACCGAGTTCACGGATGAGGCCCGTCGCGCGGCGGGTGCGGCTTGGATCGCGGCGTCGTCCTGGGCGCTGGATGGAACAGAGGCGTGGCAGGATGTCGATGGCATTCGGGACCGGGTCGCCAAGGCAGATGCCTTTGTGCATTTGCAGGACTTGCCCGAAACGGACCTGCTCCTGGCGTCCGACTACGCCGCGCATGAGGCCGGATTTGCCGCAGCGCAGGCGACAACCGGCGGTCAGGCCGCGCTGTATCATTTGGATGCGACCAATCCGGACGCCCCCCGCGCCCGCACGCTGCGCGAAGAGGTGGCGCGTATTGTTCTGGCGCGCGCCTCCAACCCCGACTGGATCGCTGGCATGCTGCGCCATGGGTTTCGCGGCGGAGCCGAGATCGCCGCCACGTTGGATCATATGGCGGCTTTTGCGCACCTGGCCGGCGTTGTCGCGCCGCACCTGTTTGACGCTTATCACGACGCCACGTTGGGCGATCCCGAGACAGTTGCGTTTCTGGAGACCAGCAATCCACAGGCATTGGAAGCGATGCGGGCGCAGTTTCTCGCGTTGCAAGCGGCAGGCCTCTGGCAAACCCGCCGCAACTCAATCGCGGCCCAGTTGGGCGCGGCGGAGTGAGCGCGCCTGCGATCAAAGGGTGGTGCCCTGGCGCGCATCAGCCGATGATGTCAGGCGACGGCTTGATTGTGCGGGTGCGCCCGATGCAAGGACGTATGACGGCGGATGTGGCCTTGGGCCTTGCGGACCTCGCGCAGAGCTTTGGCAGTGGAACGCTCGATCTGACGAACCGAGCGAATCTGCAAATCCGGGGCGTGCCGCCAGAAGGGCACGCGGGTCTTCTGGCGGAACTGGAGATGCTTGGCCTTCTTGATCCCGATCCAGCGCGTGAGGCTCGCCGCAACACTCTGGTGACGCCGCTTTGGTCGCCGGGGGATGTGACGGATCGCATCCATCGAGGATTGCTTGAGGTGCTGGACAAGCTGCCTGCGCTTCCGGCCAAGGTGGGATTTGTCATCGACACCGGGCCTGTGCGGGTGCTCCACGCCGCCGCAGGCGATATCCGCATCGAGCGTTCCGATGCGGGTGGATTGATCGTTCGGGCGGATGGGGGCGATACAGGCGCGAGCGTGGCCGAGGCAGATGTTGCGCCACGCGTTCTGCAAATGGCGGAATGGTTGGCCGCGCGTCTTACCTCGTCCGAGCGCAGGATGGCGTCTGTTATGGCAAACAACTCTGTGCCGGAGGGCTGGACAGGAATAGCTCCTTCGCCCTCGTCGTTGCTCACGCCGGGGTCCCACGCGCTTGGGTTCATCTTGGGCGCACCGCTGGGGCAAATCCCCTGCGAAGCGTTTCAGAACCTGTTACGTGCCACGCAAGCCCCATCCCTGCGTTTCACCGCGGGACGTATGTTTCTGCTGGAAGGCGTAGCGAGCGCACCACCGGGCCCGTTCATTGCAGAGGCAAACGACCCGCTCTTGACTAGTGATGCTTGCCCAGGCGCGCCGCATTGCGACCAGGCATCGGTTGCGACCCGTGATCTCGTCCGGGCGCTCGCGCCACGTCTCGGGGGAGATGTGCATGTGTCTGGTTGCGCTAAGGGCTGCGCACGGCCACGCACGGCCAGGCTGACGCTAGTTGGTCGCGATGGCCGCTTCGATCTTGTGGAGAACGGCTGTCCGTGGGATGAGCCGGTGCTGTCCGGGCTGACACCCGCTGAGGCAGCCAAACTGACGGCCTAACGATCATGCCCTACACGTTCGAGACAGATGGTGCCGCGATCTATCGCCAGTCATTCGCGACCATTCGCGCAGAGGCGGATCTGGCCCGGTTTTCAGCGGATGAGGAACAGGTGGCCGTGCGGATGATCCACGCGGCCGGCATGGTCGACCTGGCCCCACATATCCGCTTTTCGCCAGGATGCGTGGCGGCAGCCCGTGCGGCGCTCGCTGCGGGGGCCCCGATCCTGTGTGACGCGCGCATGGTCAGCGAAGGCATCACCCGCGCCCGCCTGCCGTCTGACAACCAAATCATCTGCACTTTGCACGCCGACCCTGTCCCGCAGATGGCCAAGGACATGGCCACCACGCGATCCGCCGCCGCGCTAGAGCTTTGGCGACCCGACCTTGGCGGTGCCATCGTGGCCATCGGGAACGCGCCCACCGCCCTATTTCACCTGCTCAACATGCTGGAAGACCCCGATTGCCCGCGACCGGCAGCGATTGTGGGATGCCCTGTTGGGTTTGTGGGCGCAGTTGAAAGCAAGGACGCGCTCTGGTCCGACCAGCCTGTGCCCTGCATCGTGGTGGAGGGGCGTTTGGGCGGCAGTGCCATCACCGTCGCAGCGATCAACGCATTGGCGAGCCGCGCGGAATGACCGGGCGGGGCACGATCTATGGTGTGGGGCTGGGGCCAGGTGACCCCGATTTAATGAGCGTGCGGGCAGATCGCCTCATCCGCAATGCGCGCCACGTTGCGTTCTTCCGCAAAGCCGGGCGCGCGGGCCATGCAAGAACGATCGTCGACGGGCTCCTGCGAGAAGACGCAGTCGAGATCCCGCTCGAATACCCCGTGACAACAGAGATCCCAGTTGGCGATCCGCAATACAACGCGTGTTTGTCCGCCTTCTACGCCGAATGCACCGACCGACTGGATGCCATCGCACAGACGGGCGACGACGTGATCGTTCTGTGCGAAGGGGATCCGTTCTTCTACGGGTCCTTCATGCACCTTTACACACGCCTGTCGTCTCCCGGACCGGTAGAGGTCATTCCCGGCATTACCGGCATGTCTGCCGCCTGGACGGCCACGGGCCAGCCCATCACCTGGGGCGATGACATCCTGACGGTTTTGATGGGCACGCTGGATGAGGCCAGCCTGACCGCCCGCATGCAACAGGCCGATGCATTGGTCGTTATGAAGCTGGGGCGCACGCTCGACAAAGTGTGCCGTGCGCTGAAGGCCGCAGGACGCTATGACAATGCCTGGTTGGTGGAATACGCGGCCATGGACAAACAGACCGTCACCCCCCTGCCCGAGATCGGCGACCGACCTGCCCCCTATTTCTCGATCGTGGTGGTCCACGGAAACGGGCGCCGCCCATGACCGGGCGCTTGGTCATCGCTGGCCTCGGGCCGGGAGACGCCGCGCTCATCACGCCCGAAGTGGATGAGGCTCTGGCGGATGCCACCGATGTGCTTGGTTACTTTCCCTACGTCGCCCGTGTGGCCGACCGTCCGGGCTTGACCAAGCACGCCTCGGACAATCGCGAAGAACTCGACCGTGCGCGTCATGCATTGGACCTGGCCCGGGCCGGGCACAGGGTGGTGATGGTCTCATCCGGCGATCCCGGTGTGTTTGCGATGGCGGCGGCTGTGTTCGAGGCAGTGGAGGCTGGCCCGACAGCCTGGCGCGAGTTGGACATCAGCGTCCTTCCCGGCATCACAGCCATGCTGGCGGCGGCGGCGGCGTGCGGTGCGCCTTTGGGCCATGATTTCTGCGCCATCAACCTCAGCGATAACCTCAAGCCGTGGTCCGTCATCCAACATCGTTTGCAAATGGCAGCAGAGGGCGACTTTGCGATGGCCTTATACAACCCGCGCTCCAAATCCCGACCCGAGCAATTTGCGCGGGCGCTGGAGGTCCTCAACATCCATTGCGCCGACCGCCGGCCAATCATCTTCGCGCGCGCCGTCTCGACCCCCGATCAACAGATACGGGTCGTGCCCCTGCCCGAGGCGACGCCTGACATGGCGGACATGCGAACGGTGGTCATTGTGGGATCGTCTCGGACGCGGGTTATCCAGCGCGCCGGGGCCCCTTGGGTCTACACGCCTAGATCGGTGCCCGCATGAGCAATCCAATCAAGCACGTCTTCGACGGCAAACACTTCATGACGCGGGGGGATCACAGGCCGGTCGATCATCACGACCGGCAGGCCCAAAGCCCGCGCGGCGGCGATTTTCGCATAGGCCCCCGTGCCGCCAGAATTCTTAGAGACGACTCGCGTCACGCCATGTGCCACGATCAGTTCCCGATCTCCTTCCATCGTGAACGGACCGCGCGAGACGATGACATGGTGATCGGGAAAGGGCGGCGGGCTCGCGGGCGGATCAACCAGACGCAGGATATAGCGGTGCTGGGGGTTTCCGGCGAATGCGCTAAGCGTCTGGCGCCCGACCGCCAGCAATACGGTTTCGCGAGGGCAATCAAGCGTGGCGGCGGCGGCTGCGATATCGGGCACAACGGTCCACAGATCGCCCGGCTCGGCCTGCCACGGCGCGCGCGTCAGGGCGACCAGCGGAACGCTTGCCAAGCGGCAAGCCTCGATCGCATTCCGGCTCATCTGCGTGGCGAACGGATGCGTGGCGTCGATGACATGGGTCACGTCGTTTGCCAACAGATAGTCCGACAGACCTTCGACCCCGCCAAATCCTCCCACCCGCTGTGGCAATGGCTGGCGGATCGGGCGTTCCACGCGGCCTGCAAAGGACACAACGCCAGCGTATCCCGCATCGGCCAGCGCCCGCGCCAGCGCCGTGGCTTCGGTTGTGCCGCCAAGTATCAACAGGTTGGGCCGCATGGCTGAGGATCCGTGGTTGACGATCGTGGGTCTGGGCGAGGATGGACCACAGGGGCTCAGCCCTGCAAGTCAATCGGCCATCGATCAGGCCGAGGTCGTTTTTGGCGCTGCGCGTCACATCGCCCTTTTAGGGGATGTCTCAGCCGAGACGCAGGTGTGGCCTGTACCCTTTGCCGACGGGCTGCCATTACTTGATGAGAGGGCCGGTCAGCGGGTCGCAGTGCTCGCCTCAGGCGATCCCTTCTGGTTCGGAGCAGGCCGCGTTCTGGCCGAACGGTACGGACCCGATGCGATCCGCAGCCTGCCGGGACCATCGACATTTTCGCTGGCTGCCGCACGACTTAGGTGGGGGTTGGAGAAAACGCTGTGTCTGGGCCTCCATGCGGCCCCGTTGGCGCAGTTGCGTCCGCACCTGGCCCCCGGGCGACGCATAATCGTGCTGCTCAGGGACGGTGATGCCGTGGCGGACCTTGGCGAGTATCTCGCGAAGGCCGGTTTCGGTGCCTCAGATATGACGGTGCTTGAGGCCTTGGGTGGTCCACGCGAGCGGGTGACGCGGACATCCGCCACCGCCCTCGCCGATGGCGTTTTCAAACATCCCGTTGCCGCGGCAATCGAGGTGGCTGGCGAAGGCCCATCTGTGCCATCCGCCTCCGGCCTCGCAGACGACTGGTTTGCCAATGACGGGCAACTCACCAAACGCCCGATCCGCGCCATTACGCTCTCAACGCTGGCCCCTCGATTTGGTGAGCATCTATGGGATATCGGCGGGGGGTCGGGTTCAATCGCGATTGAATGGTGCTTGTCGGACCCCTCCACCTCCGCCAGCGTCGTTGAGATGCATCCCGACCGGGCGCAGCGCATTCGTGACAACGCGGCCGCGATGGGGATTGAGAGGGTAACAGTTGTCGAGGCCACGGCACCGCAAGGTCTCGCAAACCTGGCCCCACCGGATGCTGTATTCGTCGGTGGCGGCCTCACCCGAGATTTGATCGCTGATATCGTGTCCCGCGTCCCAGCCGGCACACGCCTCGTCGCAAATGGGGTGACACTTGAAGCAGAGGCCGTACTGGCGCAGTGCCAAGCAGCCTATGGTGGTACCCTGATGCGCATCGAGATCGCAAATGCGGGGCCGTTGGGCGGCAAACGTGGCTGGCAACCCTCCTACCCTGTGGTGCAGTGGAGCGCGGTCCTATGATCGTGGCGGGTTTCGGATTTCGCGCAGACGCCACAGTCGCCAGCCTGCAAGACGCCCTGGCCCAGGCGCAAGGCGCTGCGCCCGATTGTCTGGCAACACTCTCCGACAAGGCCGCGACCGACGCGTTCCAGGACTTCGCGCGGCAGTTGGGCGTCGCAATTCAACCCATCGCAACCGATCTAGCCGCGCAAGAGGAAACCCTTAGCCAATCCGCCGCCTCCTTGGCGACCTACGGGATTGGCAGCGTTGCCGAAGCCTGCGCTCTTGCCGCAGCAGGTCCTGGCGCGCGCCTTTTGGGCCCCCGCTGTGTCTCAACCGATCGCAAGGCAACCTGCGCCATCGCAGAAGGACTCGGCCCATGACGGTTCACTTCATCGGCGCCGGGCCGGGGGCGGCGGATCTCCTCACGCTGCGCGGACGCGATCTGATCGCGCAGTGTCCGGTGTGTCTCTATGCAGGCTCCCTCGTGCCACAAGCCATCCTGACCCACTGCCCGGACGGCGCGCGGATCGTGAACACAGCCCCCATGGACCTCGACGGGATCATGGCCGAGATCACAAAGGCGCATGCCGAGGGTCTTGACGTGGCGCGCCTGCATTCCGGCGATCTCTCGGTGTGGTCGGCCATGGGCGAGCAATTGCGACGGCTGCGCGCGGCAGACATCCCCTTCACCGTGACCCCCGGTGTCCCGTCATTCGCCGCCGCCGCCGCAACGCTAGGAACGGAACTGACGCTTCCCGGCGTGGCCCAATCGGTGATCCTCACCCGCACCCCTGGCCGCGCCTCCTCCATGCCGCCAGCCGAGACGCTGAAGAATTTCGCAGCAACGCGAGCCACGCTGGCCATCCACCTGTCAGTCCAGAATCTCGCCGCGGTGGTTCAGGATCTGGTCCCAGCCTATGGCGCGGATTGCCCGGTCGCAGTGGTTTTTCGCGCCAGTTGGCCTGATGAGCGGATCATCCGCGCCACCCTCGCGACGATCGAAGAGGCCTGTCCTGCCGAGATTGCGCGCACGGCCTTGATCCTTGTCGGGCCCGTGCTCGGTGCATCCGACTTTGCCGAAAGCTGCCTTTACGCCACCGACTATGACCGCCGCTATCGACCACAAACGGCAGACAGTCCGTGGACAGGCTGGAGTGACCAAGATGAGTAATCTGTCCGGTTTGATGATATCGGCCCCAGCTTCAGGCACCGGCAAAACAACGGTGATGCTGGGCTTGTTGCGCGCGCTGCGTGATCGTGGACACGTCGTACAGCCGTTCAAATCCGGACCGGACTACATCGATCCCGCCTTTCACCAGGCGGCGGCGGGGCGCGGGTCCTACAACCTCGATACATGGGCCATGAACGACGCTCTGCTGTCGGCCATCGCGCGGCAGGCCGACGGTGCGGACATCTGTTTGGCGGAAGGCTCTATGGGCCTCTACGACGGTGTCGCCACGAAAGGCCGCGCGGGCTTTGGATCAAGCGCCGAAACGGCCGCGCGCATGGGTTGGCCGGTTGTTCTGGTGGTCGATGTGGGCGGCCAGGCGCAATCGGCGGCGGCAACGGCGCTTGGCTTCCAGGCATACGCGCCAGACCTGCCTTTTGCAGGGGTGATCCTCAACCGCGTGGCAAGCCCGCGCCACGAACGCCTGACGCGGCTGGGGATGGAGCGTGCGGGGCTTACGGTACTGGGTGCCCTGCCCCGACGCGGTGATCTGACATTGCCCGAACGCCATCTGGGCCTCATTCAGGCGCAAGAACATCCTGACCTTGAGACAGCAATCGCAGGCTATGCGGCGTTTCTGAGCGAACATGTGGATATCGCGGCGTTGATCGAGGCGGCAAACGGCGTGGACCAGCCGCCCAAGCGGGCGCTGCCGCGTCCGCCAGCCCAGCGAATTGCCCTTGCGCGCGATGCAGCGTTCTCCTTCACCTACCCGCACCTCCTCGCTGGGTGGCGCGCGGCGGGTGCTGAGATCTTACCGTTTTCCCCTCTTGCAGATGAAGCCCCTGACCCGAACGCGGATCTCGTCTGGCTGCCCGGTGGCTATCCCGAACTGCACGCCGGGCGCCTGGCGGCGTGCCACCGGTATCGGGAGGCGCTGACCGAACATGCCCGCACGAAGCCCGTTCACGGTGAATGCGGTGGCTATATGGCCCTCGGCATGGGGCTGATCGACAAGGACGGGCAGCGGCACCAGATGGCGGGTCTTCTGGGCCTGGAGACGAGTTATGAGAAGCGGAAGTTCCACCTCGGCTATCGCCGGGCCGTGTTGAAGGCCCCTCTGCCGGGGTTTGCCACAGGCGCGGCTTTGCGGGGGCACGAGTTTCATTATTCCACGATCATCAGCGAACCGGATGCACCGCTGGCCGATGTCTTCGATGCCGATGGGTCTGCCGTGCCGGAAACAGGCTCGTCGCGCGGTATGGTGACGGGGACGTTCTTTCACCTGATTGCAGGTGAGACGGGATGAGCGGTTTTGTCAGTTTCGTCAGTTCTGGACCCGGTGATCCGGAGCTCTTGACGCTTAAAGCAGTCGATCGGCTCAAACGGGCGGATGCCATTTTGTTTGATGATCTTTCCTCTGGCCCGATCCTCGATCATGCCCGCGCAGGCGCCGATCTGATCGCCGTGGGCAAGCGTGCGGGCCGACCGTCCCCGCGACAGGATCACGTCAGCCGCCTGCTTGTGGAATACGCCACCGAAGGCGGGCGCATCGTTCGACTCAAATCCGGCGATGCCGGGGTGTTTGGGCGCTTGGAGGAAGAGTTGTCGGCAGTCCGCACAGCCGGCATCCCGTTCGAAATCGTACCGGGCGTACCATCCGCTTGCGCCGCCGCCGCCGCGGCCGAAATCCCGCTGACCCGGCGATTGACCGCCCGCAGGCTTCAGTTCGTCACCGGCCACGATGTCACTGGCGATTTGCCTAAGGATATTGATCTGGCCGCCTTGGCCGATCCCACCGCAACGACCGTGGTCTTCATGGGCAAGCGCACCTTTCCACAACTGGCCCAGGCCTTGTTCGCCCACGGCTTGCCCCCCGATACGCCTGCCCTTTTGGCCGAAGCGGTGTCCACGCCCAACCAGGACCTCACTTGGTCAACGGTTTCCACGCTGGCCACCGAACTCGGCCAGTCGCGCAGCAACCACGCCGCGCTCATCCTCTACGGCCCGCTGACGACGGGAGACCCTGCGTGAGGGACCTGTTTTTGATCGGGATCGGGACAGGGAATCCCGACCACGTGACACGCGAGGCCCAGAACGCTCTCAGACAGGCCGTGGCCGTCCTCGTCCCGCGCAAAGGTCCGGACAAGTCGGACCTGGCCGAGCTACGACTGCAAATCCTTGCCGACGCAAAGGCGACTGCCAAGATCATCCCGTTCGAATATCCGGTTCGCGATCCCGACCTTCCGTATCAGGAGCGGGTGGAGGCCTGGCACGACGACATCGCAACACGGTGGTCCGCGGCGCTGGAAGACGCGCCCGATGGCCCGGTGGCGCTGCTCGTCTGGGGCGATCCCGCGCTCTACGACAGCACGATCCGCATTGCTGAGCGGTTGGCGGATCTCAGCATTCGGGTCATTCCCGGCATTACATCAATCCAGGCGCTGGCAGCCGCGCATTCTCTGCCGCTATCGACCGTTGGCGGAGGGTTTTCGGTGACGACAGGGCGCGTTTTGCGCGCCTCGGGCTGGCCCGACGGTGTCGAGACGCTGGTGGTCATGCTCGATGGGGATTGTGCGTTCCAAGACCTCGCCGGAGATGGCTACGACATCTGGTGGGGGGCGTTTCTCGGGATGGAGGAACAGCTCCTGATCGCGGGTCCATTGGAGCAGGTGGCAACCCAAATCGTGGCTGAACGCGCCGAAGCGCGCGCCGAGCACGGCTGGATTATGGATACCTACATCCTGCGCCGCCGCTGAACGCGACCGTCGCCCAACGATGGACGCGCCTCAGTATACATCCCGCTGATATCGATGGCTGGCGGACATCGCGTTCAAATACGCCTGCGCCCCGTCGGCATCGACGCCCGCACCCTTCGCGATAACCCGCAAGAGGGCCGCCTCAACATCTACGGCCATGCGGGACGCATCCCCGCACACGTAGACCGCGGCCCCCTCTTCCAGCCAGGCAAAAACATCGTCCGCGCGCACTTCCAACAGCGTCTGGACGTAAACCTTGTCCTGCCCATCGCGCGACCATGCCAGGGACAGCTCATCAAGCAGCCCAGAACCCTGCCAGGCCTCAATCTGATCGCGGTAGAGGTAATCGCAGGCCTCGTGCTGATCGCCAAAGAACAACCAATTCTTGCCGGTGGCCCCACGCGCTTCGCGTTCCTCCAGAAACGCGCGGAAGGGGGCGATGCCTGTCCCGGGGCCGATCATGATTAGGGGCGTTGTATCATCCGCCGGCGGATGGAAATGCGCGGACTTCTGAACATAAACGCCCACGGTGCCGCCCTCAGGCAAACGCTCTCCCAGAAAGGTCGAGGCTGCCCCCTTGCACTTGCGCCCGTTCAAGTCATAGCGCACTTCGCCCACCGTCAGATGAACCTCACCGGGATGCGCAGCCGGGCTAGAGGAGATTGAGTAAAGCCGTGGCTGCAGGGGGCGCAAAGCATCGACAAGCTGCTGGGACGACACATCGTCAACTTTTTTGACGATATCCAGAACCTGCGCCTCCTGCGGCGCTTCTTCGATACCGAACGCCTCCAACGTCTTGGGTGTCACCGTGGCGAGATCGAGTTGCGTCGTTAGCGCCGCGCGCAATTGCGACGGCCCTGCCTTCAGCATCACGGTTTCCTTGCCCGTAAGCCCCGCCGCCTCAAGCATGGCGCGCACCTCATTGGGGCAGTTCACTGGCCACACTCCAAGCGCATCGCCAGCTGCATACTCCAAATCGGTGCCCCCACCGGCGAGTGAGATTTCAACGTGGTTCACGCATTTCGCACTCTCCTCCCCGCTCAGCCGCTCTGAGGCGAGCAGTGACGCAAGGAACGGGCGTTTCTTGTCAAACATCGGCTGTGGTTCGGTGTCTACCGATGGTGCGACCACGCTGCCCGCGCTGGCGGCCACAAAGGGTTCTGATGCGAACACGCCCTCTTTCCAGGCGGCATAATCGTCATCGAAGTCGACATCGCAGGTCGCAAGTTCCGCCGCGCGGGTCGCGCCAAGTTCGGTCAGACGGGCATCGATATCCGTCGCGCATTTGTTGAAATCGGCGTAACTCGTATCCCCCAGTCCGCAGACCGAGAAATTGAGGCTCGCGGGCAGTGGCGGGCAGTCATCAGCCATCAACGCCGCATAGAAGTTCGTGGCATTGTCCGGCGGATCGCCTTCGCCAAAGGTCGACACGACGATGACGACATGCTGCATCTCGGCCAGATCGGCAGGTGTGATGTCATCAAGGGCAAGAACCTCCGCTTCATAACCATACCCGCCCGCGGACTTGCGAAGATCCTTCGACAGCGCTTCACAGTTGCCGGACTGCGAGCCGTAAAGAACCTGCAACGGTGTGAGGGCCACATCATCCTCACCACCAGCCGCGGCAGCAGATGCGGCAATCGCCGACAACCCGGTCAGCAAACCATTGAGCCACTGCCGCTGTTCGGCATCAAACGGCGCATCTTCGGGAACGAGTTCAATCTGAGGCGTGTCCGACGACAGCGCGGCTTCGATGGCGGTACCGATCAAGGGGGTCTGAACGTTCATGTCTGGTCCTTCAGGCGGCGTCGGTCAGCTTGGCGGGCAGAAGCGACTGGAGCGCGTCATCGTCAAGCGAGCGGACAAATTGCAGGAATGTTTGGTCGGGGGCGCGGCGTTGAACGTAGCTGTCGATCACATGTTCGATCACACCGTGGATGTCTTCGGCGGCGATGGGACCCACGAGGGGCCGCGCCAGCCCTTGGTCGAGGTCGGATCCACCGCCGACAACGATATTATAGCCTTCGCCACCCCCGGGTGCCGCGGCACCGATCAAACCGATATCCCCGATGTAATGCTGGGCACAGGAGTTTGCGCAGCCGGTGAGGTGAATGTTGATCGGGCTGTCGAGCGTGTGTTTCGCCTCAAGATGGCGCACAAGGGCAATCGCGTCCTGCTTGGTATATGCGGCGGCGAACTTGCACCCCCAACGGCCGGTGCAAGCCACAACCCCAGCCGCAAAGGCCGAAGCGTTGACGGACATGCCAGCGGCCTCGATCCGCGCGCAGGCCGCAGCCACATGCTCATCCGGAATGTGCGGGATAAGCACGTTTTGCCAGACGGTCAGCCGGATATCGGCGGCACCATAGGTGTCGGCGACCTCAGCCAAAACGCGCATCTGTTCGGCTGACAACCGACCGACCTCAAGTGCGACGCCGATATAGTTCAGGCCCGCCTGTTTCTGCGCATGGACCCCGATATGGGCCTGCCGGTCGATTGGCGTACGAGGTTCGGTGTGCGCTGGGTCCAAGGTGACAAGCTGCACACCCGTATTGAACCCATCAAGCTGTTCCTGCGTGCGGGCGAGGAACCAGTCGACCCCCTCTTTCTCCAAAAGGTACTTCAGCCGTGCCTTTTTGCGGTTGGTCCTGTCCCCATATTCCACGAACACCCGCAGCATCGCCTCGGACACATCCACAGTGTCTTCCGGGCGGCAGATCAAGCCGGTGTCGCGGGCAAAATCCTTGTGCCCGGTGATGCCCCCTAGCGCGATCTTGCACCAGATACCGGGCTCCACGCCCTGGTCGTTCTCGCGGACGATCGTCGCAAGAAAACCGATGTCGTTCGTGTCCGAGAGACACGACAGGCGCCCGGCATTGTCGAACGAGATGTTGAACTTGCGCGGGATGCCCTGAAGCTCCCGCGTGCGTAGGATCCGCGATGACAGACGCTTGGCTTGCGGTGTCATGTCGATCAGTTCGTCGACGTCAAACCCCGCAGACGGCGTCACCGTGAGGTTCCGCGCCGAATCCGCACCCGTTCCCTGCGATGTGAGCGCCGCATCATGCATGGTCTCGATCATCGCGATCACCGACCGCGGGCGGATTTCGCGCAACTGCAGGCTGCCACGCGTGGTCACATGGGCATAGGTCCCCGCATAGTCTTCGGCGCATTGGGCCAGGACGCGAAACTGGTCTGCTGTCAGCACGCATCCGGGTGCGCGCAGCCGCATCATGTAGCCTTCGCTGTTCGGCTCAACGTTGAAGAAACCCAGATGGCGCAGCAGAAACTGGTCCAACCCTTCAGCCATCTGATCGGCGTGGGTCCATTCTTCCAACTGCCGCCAGATATCCAACGGGTGGGATTTGTATTTCGCCAGTTCCTCCTTGCAGAGGTCCTCGATCGGTGTGCCGAAGTGCATCGGTTCTGGCGCGGCCGCGGTGGCCGGCGCGGATTTCGGAGCGAAGGCGCGATGAATGCCCGCCTCGACCAGGACCTTTGCAAGGTATTGCTGTTGCTCAGCGGTGAACCCGCCTTTGGTGCCGTGCATAGTTTGGAATCCACATCAAACGGTGCGCCTCGTTTGGCGCGAAAAGCTGATGCTAGCACGGCACTGCGCTAGGGTGTCCCGGGCAGATCCGGGTCAGGGCTGCGCTGCCCATTGGTCCGACAAATACCGACGCGTCCGTGCGGTGCAAGGGCCGATCTTGAATTCAACGCCCCGGCGCGGCCCTCGGCACCCCGTTTGCCCGTTTTTTGTTCACGCTGCGCATATTGCTACCCGCTACTGGCCGAGACTGAGCGCCAAAACGCCCCGAAAGCCTCCGCACACGAATGTGCCCGGTTGTTGAATCCTTCAACAAAATCATGAGCAGAACGGCGTTTCGCGCCCCTTACAATGGCCTATCTCTGCCTTTAGACCTGACCGCAACGTCGCTCAGCGCATCTTTCGTGTCGAAAACACGCCGTGTTCTGGTCTGGTGGATGCGTAGGTGTAGGCAGAGGAAGGAATCAGTGATGCCCGATGTCACCATCGTCTATTGGCGCGATATCCCGGCGCAGGTCATCGTGGGCAAAGGTCGGCGCGGTGCCAAGGCGATTTTGCCGGAACGCTTTGAACAAGCCATCGACCGTGCCGCGATGAAGGTGGGTGCCGCGGATACGGATGCCTACCTGGCGGAATGGCGCAAGGTTCCATCAGGCTCTATCGACGGAGCGCCGGATGCCGTCGCGCAGTCTGAAGCCGCGCGGTTGGATGCCACCTACGATCAGGAGCGCATCAAAGCCCTGATTGCCAATGACGGATGGGCCTAAGCCCGAAACACGTATGGGAGGCCGCGATGGCCCTACTGCAGTTCAAGCGCAAAGCGGACCCAAAGGTTCCGGCCTTTGAGACGTTTTTGACCGATTACTCGATCGAGGTGATGCCGCGCACGGCCGCCAAGATCGAAGATTTTCGGGCGCTACTGCCGCAAGGCACACACGTTTACATTGCGCATATCGACGGCACACCCATCGACGACATGGTCGCCACAGCGCGCCGGCTTGCGAATGACGGCTATCCCGTCATGCCGCATTTCCCGGCGCGGATCATAAAGGACAAGGCCACGCTGCGTGATTGGATCGCACGCTATCAGGGTGAAGCAGGCGTCGATCAGGCGCTTGTCCTGGCTGGTGGCGTCGACCGGCCCGTGGGCGACTTTGACAGCTCGATGCAGCTCTTGGAGACGGGGGCGTTTGACGAGGCCGGGTTCAAGCGGTTGCACATAGCCGGACATCCCGAGGGCAATCGCGATATTGATCCAGATGGCGGTGAAGCCGCGGTGATGGAGGCCCTGCGCTGGAAGCAGGCGTTTTCGGACAAGACCGACGCGCAGATGGCCATCGCCACGCAATTCGCGTTTGAGGCCAAGCCGATCATCGACTGGACGAAGCGGTTGCAGGCCAATGGCATCACCCTGCCCGTCCACATCGGGATCGCAGGCCCCGCCAAGCTTCAGACATTGATCAAGTTCGCCATCGCTTGCGGTGTTGGCCCGTCGCTCAAGGTTCTGCAAAAACGCGCGATGGACGTCACCAAGCTGGTGCTGCCCTACGCGCCTACGGATGTTCTGCAGGACCTCGCCGCCCACAAAGAAGCACATCCCGACTTCCCGGTCGAAACCGTCCACTTCTTTCCCTTGGGGGGCATTACGTCGACGGCAAACTGGGCGATTGAACATGGCGGTCAGTCGACACAACCCGCCGCTGCAGCTTCCGCCTGATTGGATAAAGAATGACCCGTACAGTCCTAGAATCGAAATCGAAAACCGTTGTCATCGGTTTTGATGAGCCGTTCTGCGTGATCGGCGAACGGATCAACCCCACGGGGCGAAAGGTCCTGGCGGCTCAGCTTGAGGCAGGGGATTTCTCGACTGTCGAAAAGGATGCCCGCGAACAGGTGGCCTGTGGCGCAATGGTCCTCGATGTGAACGCGGGCGTTGTCTACAACTCAAATCCCGATCCGAACGTGACCGAACCGCCGTTGATGTCAAAGATGATCTCGTTGGTGCAGGGTTTGGTGGATGTGCCTCTGTGCATCGACAGTTCGGTACCCGGCGCCTTGGAGGCTGGGCTTGAGATCGCCGAAGGCCGCCCGCTTTTGAACTCCGTTACTGGTGAGGAAGATCGTTTGGAAGCGATCCTGCCGTTGGTGAAGAAGTACAACGTGCCGGTCGTCGCGATCTCGAACGATGACACCGGTATTTCCGAAGACCCCGATGTGCGTTTTGCCGTGGCCAAGAAGATTGTCGAACGCGCAGCGGACTTTGGCATTCCGGCCCATGACGTGGTCGTCGACCCGCTGGTCATGCCGGTGGGCGCTATGGCCACGGCAGGTCGTCAGGTCTTTACGCTGGTGGAGCGTCTTCGGCGTGAGCTTGGCGTCAACACCACCTGCGGCGCCTCAAACATCTCATTCGGTCTGCCCCACCGGCACGGCATCAACGCAGCCTTCCTGCCGATGGCCATCGGTGCCGGTATGACCAGCGCCATCATGAACCCGATCCGCCCGGTGGAGATGGAGGCGGTGCGGGCGGCGAACTTCCTGATGGATCATGACGCTAACGGATCGCAATGGATCGGGTTTTCGCGGGTCCTCGATGCCGTCGACGCCGGAACCCCGTTCCCTGAGGCCAGCGTTGCGGCTGCATCGGGCGGTGCGGGGCGTGGTGGGCGTCGCCGTCGGCGGGCTTAAACGATACGCCGGGTTACGGGCCGCGAGAGGTGAGGATAGCGCGTTGCAACGGTCTTAGGCCGGACGTCGCGTCCCACCATTCAACGCCCAATGTATTGGAAACAAAAGCAAAAGATAGGCTGTCGCCGCTGGCATGCCAAGAACGAGCCAAAGGGATGCAAGATCTGCGCCGGTCAGGATGCCAATGACAAACACAGCAAGTGCGGCGGCCATAAATACGGCTGGCAAGGCGGCAGCGATCTGCCAGGTTTCACGCATACGCCGCAATGCCAGCCATTGTAGAATGACATAAAGCAGCGGCAGCAGAAGGATCATCTGGGTCATGTGCTCGATCACGTCTTTCTTTGATTTTGAGAAAGCGCATTCAAAAGGCACAGTGCAACGCGTGTTCGCTGGCCCCACGCGGTTGGGCAATTTTGTGCCGCATGGCCTCTTTGGTCTCGGCGAAAAACCGTTATCTCGTCAGGTTACCCACAGCGAAAGGTGCTGAAAAATGGGCAGTGATGCACTTGTGATCTTTACGCCCTCGGGCAAGCGCGGACGCTTTGCCATCGGCACACCGATTCTGACGGCGGCGCGGCAGTTGGGCGTTGATCTCGACAGCGTCTGTGGCGGGCGCGGGATTTGTTCGCGGTGCCAGATCACACCGGGGTACGGCGAATTTCCCAAGCATGGCGTCACGGTGTCCGAAGACGCATTGTCGGCCTGGAACGCCGTGGAAGAGCGGTATGATCAAAAGCGTGGGTTGGCCAAAGGCCGTCGTCTGGGATGCCAGGCCACGGTGCAGGGCGACATCGTCATCGACGTGCCGCCGGAAAGCCAGGTGCATAAGCAGGTGATCCGAAAGGACGCCGCCGCGCGTGACATCGTCATGGACCCGGCCACGAAACGCTACTTCGTCGAGGTGGAAGAACCCGACATGCACGCGCCCACAGGGGATCTGGAGCGGCTGGAGACTGCGCTTCGGGATCAGTGGAGCATTGACGCCATCCGCATCGATTTGAGCGTCCTGTCCCGCCTGCAACCCATTCTGCGCAAAGGCGACTGGTCGGTCACGGTGGCGCTGCACACTGATCCTGATCGGGGCATTCACACTGTTGTCGACGTCTGGCCCGGTTACTCTGAGGCACGCCTTTATGGGTTGGCCGTCGATCTGGGCTCCACCACTGTCGCCGCGCATCTGACAGATCTGGAGGATGGCAGCGTCGCGGCTTCGGCCGGGGTCATGAACCCGCAGATCCGCTTTGGTGAAGACCTGATGAGCCGCGTGTCTTACGCGATGATGAACCCCGGCGGCGACGGCGAGATGACCGCCGCAGTGCGCGAGGCGATCGATACGCTGGCGCAAGACTTGGCCCAGCAAGCCGGGATCGACCTGTCGCAGATCGTCGAGGCCGTCTTTGTCTGCAACCCGGTCATGCATCACCTTCTGCTTGGGATCGATCCGGTGGAACTGGGCCAAGCGCCCTTTGCGTTGGCAACCTCTGATGCGGTGTCATTGACGGCACGGGAACTTGACCTCGGCGCCCTGAACCCGGCTGCCCAGATCTATCTGTTGCCGTGCATCGCCGGCCATGTGGGGGCCGACGCTGCCGCTGTTGCCCTGTCCGAGCGTCCAGACAAGTCCGACGATCTGGTTCTCGTGGTCGATGTCGGCACCAATGCCGAGATTCTCTTAGGCGACACCCGCCGCGTTCTCGCCTGCTCCTCCCCCACCGGCCCCGCATTCGAAGGGGCCCAGATCAGTTCCGGTCAGCGCGCCGCACCCGGTGCCATCGAACGCATCGAGATCGACCCCGTGACGAAAGAGCCGCGGTTTCGGGTCATCGGCAGCGATGTATGGTCCGATGAAGACGGCTTTGATCTGAGCATTGCAACCACAGGCGTTACCGGCATCTGCGGCTCGGGCATTATCGAGGCGGTCGCCGAGTTGCGCATCGCGGGCCTGATGGATCCCGGTGGCCTTCTGGGCTCAGCCGAACAGACCGGGACAGATCGGATGATCCCCGAGGGGCGCACGCACGCGTACCTTGTCTATGACGGCACGTCCGAGGGTGGTCCACGGATCACAGTTACGCAAGGGGATATCCGGGCCATCCAACTGGCGAAATCGGCGCTTTACGCCGGTGCGCGCCTTTTGATGGATGAGTTGGAGACGGACACGGTGGACCGGGTGGTTCTGGCCGGGGCGTTTGGCGCGCATATCTCGCCCAAACACGCGATGGTGCTGGGCATGATCCCCGATGCGCCGCTCGAGAAAGTCTCAAGTGCTGGGAACGCGGCGGGCACGGGGGCGCGGCTTGCGCTGTGCAATCTGGGCGCGCGGCGTGAGATCACTGAATTGGTCCGCCGCATCACCAAGGTCGAAACCGCGGTCGAGCCCCGGTTTCAGGAGCATTTCGTGGCCGCAAATGCCGTGCCCCACGCCACGGCCGCGTTTCCGGAACTTCGTTCGGTTGTCGATTTGCCAGAGGTCACATTCAATTCTGGCGATGGCGAAGGCCGCGCCCGGCGGCGGCGGCGGAAAGCCGGAGCCTAGCCTGTCTGGCCCCGCACGCGCGCCAGCAGAAGGGGCGTGAGATACATCGGCACCTGATAGCACCCGATGAAAATCATCAAAGGGGCGGCGACGGCATCGGGTAGGACGATCAGAAACAGGGCGATGTTGCGGTTTCCGGCGTATACAGCAGTTGCTTCGGGGATGCGCAATCGCTGTGATCGCGCCAAATAGAGCGTCCCCAGAACAAGGCCCGTATTCACCCCAATGGCTACAAACAGCCACCCCACAAGGGTCATGGGATCCGACCGCGCCAAGGGGCCAATCGCGCTCATCAACCCCACCACCACAATGGCCAGCACGAGGGCTGCCATGCCGTCTAATGCCTGAATAGACGCCTGCGCGCCAAGTGACGGCACAAGCTTGCGCACAGCAAATCCCGCACCCACAGAGACGAGGATGGCGATCAAGAGTTGGACCGACTGGATCACGGCCGTGGTGATATCCCCGCCGACGCTCACAATGGCCAAAATAGGAAAGGCTGTCAGTGGAAACAGCGCCGTCCCCAAAACCAACAACCGCACGCCAGGGGCCGGATCAAGCCCCGCCATGGCGACGAAATTCGGTGCCCCTGTGACGGACGGCGCAGCCAGCATAAGTGAGACCGCCAACGCAAGCGGCGTATCCAAGACGCCAAGGGTCGCGAAGACTGCCACCGCGCTAAGCGGCAAGACAAGTTGAAGGGCGCCGATCCGCAGCACCGCAGGCCCGATGTCGGTGAGACTCCCAAAGGCCGCGCGGGCCCCCACGCGCATGCCCGTAACAAACAGCAACAGCGCGATCATCGCCCCGATGTGGGGCCTCAGGATCTCGGCCAACGCCGGCAGAAGCAGCCCCGCCAGCAGACCGGCAATCAGGCAGTAGCGCCCTTGCCGCCCCAACCAGACAAGTGCCGCGACCACCTTCTAGGGGGCCTGCCGCATCGTCTCAGGCAGCCACATCGCAATCTCGGGAAACCAGATCAGGACGAAACACATCAGAACCATGATCAGGAACATCGGAAAGGCTGCACGCGTGATATACCCCATCTCATGCTCGGTCATGCCTTGCAGCACAAACAAGTTGAACCCGATGGGCGGGGTGATCTGCGCCATTTCGACGACGACGACCACAAAGATCCCAAACCAGATCAGATCGATCCCGGCCTCCCGCACCATGGGCTCGACCACCGCCATGGTCAGGACGACCGAGGAAATGCCGTCCAGGAACATGCCGAGGATGATGTAGAAGACCATTAGGATCATCAGCAGCTCAAACCGCGAGAGCTCCATTGTCGCGATGCCGTCGGCCAGCGCCCGCGGCAGGCCGGTGAACCCCATTGCAAGTTTTAGGAACGCAGCCCCGGCCAGGATCAGCGCAATCATCGCCGACGTCCGCGTGGCCCCCATCAGGCTTTCGGTAAACGTCCCCCAAGTGAGCGACCCTTGGCTCGCCGCCAGAACCAGCGCTCCGATCACGCCGATGGCTGCCGCTTCGGTCGCGGTGGCATAGCCTGCGTACATTGACCCGATCACCACGAAGATCAGGCACAGGACCGGGATCAGGAAGCGCGAGTTGGCAAGCTTTTCACCAAACGACATGCCGGTTTCCTGCTTGGGGTTCCACGTCCCCGACAGGCGCGAATAGATCGCGACATAGCCCATGAACATCAACGCCAGGCACAGGCCAGGAAACACGCCCGCGAAGAACAGCTGGGTGATGCTCTCATTCACGGTCACCCCATAGACGATCAACGCCAGCGATGGCGGGATCATCAGCCCCAGCGTGGCCGCGCCCGCCAGCGTGCCGATGACGATACGTTCGGGGTATTCGCGCGCGCGCAACTCTGGGATCGACATCTTGCCCACGGTCGTGAGCGTCGCCGCAGAAGACCCTGAAACGGCGGCAAAAACCGTGCAGCCGACGATATTTGTGTGCACCAGGCCGCCGGGCAGCCGCGCGAGCCACGGTGACAGGCCGCGAAACATATCCTCTGACAAGCGCGTGCGAAACAGGATCTCGCCCATCCAGATGAACAGGGGCAGCGCGGTCAGTGTCCAACTGGATGAGGTCGCCCAGACCGTGGTGATCATCGTGTCACCGACCGGGCGTGTGGTGAAAAGCTCCATCCCCACCCAGGCGACCCCCATCAGGGCAAGGCCGACCCAGACACCGGTGCCCAAAAGCAAAAAGAGGACGAATAGAAACAGCGTGATTGCGTAGACTTCTTCCATCTCGCCTATTCCGCAAAGCTTTCATCGACGAGATCGCGCCGGATCCGGTGATCGCCGCGGAAGATGACATGCACCAGGTGGTCGGTCAGCGCGATGGCCAGAATGCCGCCACCGATCACCATGACCGATTGCGGGATCCACAGCGGCGTGGCGTCCTGCGCCTGGCTCACTTCGTTGAACTTCCAGGACCAGAAGGCAAACCAATAGGCGTAGTAGGTGAAATACCACATGACCGCGGCGGCGATGCCAAAGCACCAGATTTCCATGAATCTGCGAAACCGGGTCGGCACCGCGTTCAAAACCAGCGAGACGCGGATATGCGCACCCCGGTTCAGCGCATTGGCAAAAGCAAAGAAGCTGGCCGCCGCCATGGCGTATCCAGCATAATTCGCAGCGCCTGGGAAAATCTCCCCGGTCCAGCGTGCCACCATTTGGGCAACGATCAGCAATAGAATTGCGATCAGACACAACGCGGCAAGGATACCCGAGGCGAGATAGATAAGGTCAAGAACGCGGCGCAGGCCGCGCAGGGCGCTGGTCATGGGATGTCTCCGCTAAGGGGTGTCCCGGATCCGCGGGGGTGCGGATCCGGGCAGAACGCGATTACTCGGCGTTGTAGGCGTCGACGATGGATTGGCCCACCTCGCCCGCGGCTTCCAGCCACTCGGCGGTCATGGTCTCGCCGATCTCTTTCAACTCGCCCATAAGCGCGTCGCCAGCAGGGGCCACGGTCATGCCACCGGCGGCGAGGCCCGCCAGAGTGAACCCGGTGTACTCCTTGGCCCGCCACGTCCCAGCGTATTCGGCCATGCCAGCGCAAGCAGTGATGACGTTCTTGTTCGCCTCATCCACACCAGCCCAGACATCTGAGTTGACCAGCATGTAGTTCCGCGGCAACCACGCATCGACCTGATAGAAGTGGCTAAGGCTTTCCCAGACCTTGCGGTCGTAGCCAGTGGCGCCGGATGACACCATGGACTCGGCTACACCGGTGGCGAACGCCTGGCTGATTTCAGCGGCCTCAATCTGCACCGGCAGCATGCCGGTCAGTTCGGCCAAGCGCGCAGTTGCGTTGTTGTAGGACCGGAACTTGATCCCTTCCATATCCGCGACGGAGTTTACTTCCTTGTTGAAGTACAGCCCCTGCGGCGGCCACGGCACGGAATAGAGAAGCGTGAGGTTTTGCTCTGCGAGAAGCTCTTCCACATGCGGCTTGGCCACTTCATAGAGCTTTTCGTGTTCGTCGAATGAGGACACGAGGAACGGCACGGAGTCCCATCCAAAGATCGCGCTCTCGTTCTGGTGGCCCGACAGAAGGCGTTCGCCGATCGGCACCTGCCCGGTCTGAACCGCACGCTTGATGTCCGCACCCGCAAAGAGCGAGCCCGACGGATGCGTCGTGATCTCAATCGCGCCACCAGTGCCGGTAGTTACGCATTCGGCAAACTCCGCCCCCGTCACCGAATGGAAGTTCGACCCCGAATAGGCCATCGGCAGGTCCCACTTTTCCTGCGCAACAGCAGGCAGCGAAACAAGCGCCGTTGTGGCCAGAGCGGCCAGTGTTGTTGTGAGTGTTCTCATGTCTTTCTCCTTGTTGGTCGTCGTGTTTTTTCTTGGTCGCTGGTTCAGGCAAACCGCATGGGGCTAAAGGCCTGAAGATCGGTGTTGATCGGCTGGTTTGCGACGAGACCAGCCACCATCCTTCCGGTCTTGGGACCTCCGGTCAATCCAATGTGGTGGTGGCCGAAGGCGGTATAGATACCGGTGTTTCGCACCTGGCCGATCAGGGGCAAACTGTCGGACGGCGCAGGGCGGTGCCCTAGCCACTCGATCTCTTTGCCATGGCTCAGGTTGGGAAACGCCGCCTTTGTGTGTTTGCGCAGCAAGTTGAAGGCGGCACGGTTTGGTCCGGCATCCAGGCCCCCGAACTCAACCACGCCTGCGCATCTGAGACCCGCGGCCATTGGCGTGGCCACAAACTTGCCGCTGGCCACCATGATGGGATGGCTGGGGCCGCCCTCTGCATCCTCAAAGACGATGTGATAGCCCCGCTCAGACTCAAGCGGGATCGCCAGGCCCAGCTTTTGCATCAGGGGCTTTGACCAAACGCCGGTGGCGAGGATCGCGGCATCGCAGGCCACAGGCCCGTCTGAGGTCAAAACAGAGGTGATGGTGTCCCCGGACGTCTCAAAATCCTTGATCTCCGCCTGCCGGATCGTGCCGCCAAGCCCCTCGAACACCGACGCCAGCGCTTTCACATATCCGCCGGGATCGCGCACAAAGCCGTGGTCTGTCATCGTTGCCAACAGCCCGACATCGGGTGACAGCGCAGGCTCATACTCTCGCAGCGCCGCGCCTTCACGCAACACCGGCTCAAACCCCGCCTCCCGCCGCAACTGCCACGTATAGGCATCGGCCTCAAACGCAGCCCGGTCCCGATAGGCGAACGAGTAATCACTGTCGCAGACCCAGGCCGCGGCGGCGGTGTCGTCGACCAGCGCCTTATGCTGATCAACGCTGTCGCCCACGATCGTAGTTAGGCCATCTGCGATCCGCCTAGTGTCGCTGTCATTGGCGTTGCCGAGATACTTCAACAGCCACGGAACCAGTTTTGGGAAATAACCCCACCGCATGAACAGCGGAAAGTCGGGGTTCATCAACATCCGCGGAGCTTTGCGCACAAGTCCAGGCGCGGTCACTGGTGCAACGGAACACGCCGCGATGACACCTGCGTTTCCATGGGATGTGCCTTCACCCGGGGGCAATCGATCGATGATCGTCACGCGGGCATCGGAAAACCGGCGTAGCCAGATGCCGGTCGACACGCCGACAATGCCTGCACCTGCTATGACGATGTCCTTAGGAATAGCTTCGCCCCCGTTGCGTCATCGCACTCTTTGCCGGTTTTTGCCCGCGATCAAGCGCACAGTTGTCACCCCATCCAACGCCGTACTGGCGCTGCCGCTTCTTCAAGCGGTTGCGTCACAATATCGATCAATGTCGGGCCATCGAAGGCCACCGCGTCCTTCACGACCCGCTCCAGCGTTTCGGGGTCTTCGACACGCCAGCTTTTGATGCCGTATGCCGCGGCGATAGCCGCGTGATCGGTGCGCGAGAAATCGACGTTATAGTAACGCGCGCCCTTGTCGGCTTTCTGGCTAGCTTTGATCCAGCCAAAGCTGGAATTCGACAATACGATGAACGTGATGTTGGCCCGCGCCCGACAGACGGTTTCAAGCTCGCCACAGGTGAAGCCAAAGGATCCATCGCCCATCAGGGCCACGACCTTGGCTCCTGGCCGCCCGTACCAAGCGCCGAGCGACGCCGACAACGCATAGCCAAGCGCCCCATGCGCCCGGTTCGTGATGAAATACCGCCCCGGTTTGGGTTGCTGATAGTAGGCGGACAGATACGGGCAGCTTGTCCCGGGGTCTGAGACCAGCATGGCGTCTTCCGGCAAGGAGCGCTGGAGCGTTGCGACCACGCGTTCCGGCGTCATCGGTACGTCCGTGCTATTTGCCAAATGATCGAACGCGGCGAACTTGCGGGCCTTCAGCGCCGCCACCGCAGCCGCACCGCCGAAGGTGGCCTCCCCCTGCCCGCGCGCATCAAGCAGCCGGTTCGCTTCTGCCAATGCAAGGCGCAGGTCTGCCACCACCCCAACTTCGGTTGGGTAGTTGGCACCAATCACCATGGGGTCACTGTCGATATGAATGACGCGTGTTCCTGTTCGCGGGGCCTCCCATCGCGCGGTAGTGGTTGATCCGGCACGGCATCCCAGAAACATCACCAGATCGGCAGCTTCCATCACCTCCCAGGTGTGATCCGTGCCGCCATTGGACCCCACGACACCCACGGCATTGGGATGGGTATCGGCGAGTGCGCCTTGACCCGAAATCGACGTTGCCACAGGGATATCCAGCCTGCGGGCCAGCCGATCCAGCTCATGCATCGCACCTGCGATCACAACACCGCCGCCACAGACAATAAGCGGCGATTTCGCGGACAAAAGTGCGTCGACTGCCGCGTCCATGGCGCCGGGTTCGGGTGCGGCCCGATAGGCAGGATAGGTCGCTAACGTCTCATCCGCCCAGATGTCTTCGGGATCGACCGCGTCATACTGTATGTCATAGGGAAGCCCCAGATGCGCCGCACCCGGTCGCCCTGTGGTCATGGCGCGAAAGGCGGCTCGGACCATACGCGGGATGTGCTCTGCCTGTTTGATGACCGTGTTCCACTTGGTGAGCGGGCGCATCAGCGCCTCTTGATCCACTTCGGTCAGGGGGTACTTTCCGTAGCTTGCGACCGAGATGTCAGACGTAATGCCCAGCACTGGATAGCTGGACTCGCTGGCCTCGATCAGACCCGGCAGGATATACGTCGCCCCCCCGCCAGAGGGACCTTCGCAAACACCTGGCCGCCCGCTCACGCGCGCATAGCCGTCGGCCATATACGCCGCGCTTCGCTCGTCGCGCGTCAGAACATGGGTGATCCCGTGGTCCAGCCGCAGAAGGGAATCGTAAAGCGGCAGGGTGGTGTCACCGCACAGGCCAAAGATGTGGGCGACCCCGTGCGCCTCAAGCATACGCACCATTGCATCCGCACCGGTCATCTCGTTCGACATCGTGCAGTCACACCCCCAAGTGCCATCGGTCACATATCTGTATACAGTATGATACACAGCATTGTCTTTGACGCAATATCGGCGGTAGACTGCGTCAAACAGCCGGGATGGATCCCACCGTGAACAGAGCCGCCGCGTTCGATTTTGAAGATACGGTCAGCACGCTTTATGCGCGTCTCCGCGCCATGGCGGCGTCTTTTGAGTTCAAACCCGGTGAACGGATTAACGAATCCGCCCTGTCGCGGTCCTTGGGGGCCAGCCGAACACCCTTGCGCGAGGCGTTGAATCGCCTTGTCGCAGAAGGCTTTATCGAGTTCCAATCCGGCCGTGGCTTTTTCTGCCGCAGCCTGACACCAGAACGCATCCTTCACCTCTATGAGGCCCGCGTGGCCGTTGAATGCGAGGCAACGCGTCAGGCCACCCTTCGGACAAGCGCCCATGATCTGGCGGGACTGGAAGAGATGCTGAACAGCTCCAAAACCGAATACGCGCAGTGCTCGGACGCCACGCGCCTGCTGGAGATCGATGAGGCGTTTCACATGCAGCTCTGTCAATTGTCAGAGAACCCAGAACTGGTGCGCATGCTTGCCACGATCTATGACAAGATCCGCTTTGTCCGTACAGCTGACTTGCGCGCATTGCAGGCCGCGGGTCACACCACGGATGCGCGGCACCGCGATATCCTGCGCCTTGTTGCCAGCGGCGACCCCGTTGCCGCGTCTGAGGCGATGCGCGACCACATCTCACAGCGCACCAAATACGCGACCGACGCCGTGCGCCTGGCCTTTGCGGATCTCTATGCCCCGCACCCGGGCGAGCCATGACCACACCGGGCGGAAAGACGGTATACGGCGCGAGCCTTGGCATTCTGATGCTTAACACGCGCTTTCCGCGGGTCCCTGGCGACATCGGCAATGCCGAAACCTGGCCATTTCCGGTCGCCTACAAAGTGGTTGAGGCCGCCACCCCCGATGCCGTCGTGCGTGGCGATGCCCACCCGCTCCTCAACGCGTTTATCGAAGCGGGGCAAGAGCTTGTGCGCCTTGGTTGCGATGGGATTGCCACGAACTGCGGGTTTCTTGTGCCGTTTCAGGACGAGATGAGGGGCGCACTTGGCGTACCGGTCGCGTCCTCGTCCCTCCTGCAGGCCCCAATGATCCAGCGATCCCTTCCCCCCGGACAGGTTGTTGGCATCCTGACCATTTCGTCTGAGACAATGACGCAGGCACATCTCGACGCGGCAGAAATTCCGCAAGGCACGCCCATCATGGGCACGGGCGCAGGATCCCATTTCACGCAGCGCGTGCTCGACGACGCCTATGAGATCGACTTCGCCCAAGCGCGCGCCGACAACGTCGAGGCCGCAATGGCATTGGTAAAAGCGCATCCGAACGTGGGCGCAATCTTGCTCGAATGCACCAACATGGTCCCATATGCAGCCGACATTCGGCGGGCCGCCGGGCGTCCGGTATTTTCGATCTACACCTACCTGCTGTGGTTCCAGTCCGCGCTACAGCCCCGCCGGTTTCCAACTGTCCTGGACGACACAAGACCCAACGCGGATATCGCGCCGTGAGCGACCACAGGGTCGTCGAGATGCGCGTGCACTGCGTGTCGATCCCCGCCAAGGCTGTCCACGCGCATGGCTCCGGCGATGTGTCCTCCATCAACGCCGCACTGTGCGAGTTGGTGACCGACAGCGGCCTGACGGGCTGGGGCGAGGCGTCCCCCTGGCCCGTCTTCACCGGTACGCTTGAAGCCGCGGCGGCCGCACTTCACACCTACCTCAGACCCCAAGTTATTGGCCGTGATCCCGTGCGCGTCGAGCCAATCATGCGCGATGCCGAACGCGCAATGGTCGGCCACCCGGAGGCAAAGGCCGCCCTTGAATGCGCGCTCCTTGATCTGACGGGACAGATTGCGGGACTACCCATTGCCGATCTCGTCGGGGGTCGCCACCGCGACACGATCCCACTTAGCTTCTCGATCGCCAATCCCGACTTTGCAGCTGATTTGGAGGACATTGCGCGGATCTGGGATGACGGTGTGCGCATATTCAAACTCAAAACGGGCTTTGCCGATCATGCGTTTGATCTAACCCGTCTGGAACGCCTCCGCGCGCTCTATGGTGACGACATCAAGCTGCGCATCGACTATAACCAAGGCCTTCCCGCTTATAATGCAATCCGGCGTATCCGCGATCTGGAAGCCTTCGCCCCCGACTTTGTGGAACAGCCTGTGCGCATGTTCGAACGCGATGCGATGGCCGCGATTTCCCGCGCGGTGGACGTGCCGATTATGGCCGATGAAAGCGTGATGAACACGCGCGATGCGTTCCAAGGTGCGGCAGTGCGCGTGGCAGACATCTTTTCGTTGAAGACCGCAAAGTCCGGTGGCATTCGACGATGCCTTGAGATCGCGGCCATCGCTCAAGCCGCGGGCATTGCGGTCTATGGCGGGTGCATGTTCGAGACGTCTGTGGCCCATATGGCAGGGGCGCATCTGATGGCCGCTGTGCCGGAATTGGCGCTGGGATGCGAGTTCTACATGTCGACCTACTATGCCGAGGCTGACATCGCACAAACCCCGTTTCCGGTTAGGGACGGCCACGTCCACCTGCCCGATACGCCAGGCCTAGGTACAGCGCCCGACCCCGCCATGTTGGAGGCGTATAGAACCGAGCTTTTGACTTGAGGATCAGCCGCGTCCTTTTGAAAGTCAGGCTCTAACCGTCACCAAAGATGCGTGTGTGCATGCTGTCGAGCAGCACCAGGATGTCCGGGTTTCCAGCAACCACGTGTGTCCCGTTCAGCACCGCCGCTTCGTGATCGAACGCTGCATAGTCCCCACCAGCCTCGCGGATCATCAAGAGCGCGGCAAAGCAGTCCCACGAATTCATATAATTCTCGATGTGACCGATCAGGCGCCCCGACGCGACATAGGCCAGCATCAAGGCCCCCGATGCAGACCGAAAGAACATGCCCCCCGATGACAGAATCTCGCCCACCATTGCGGTCGCCTTGGCGCGGTCCGTCAACCCCGACACCCCCGCCCCGGTCGAGCCATCGGACAAGGTTTTGGCCGTCGACACGCGCATCGGCTTGCCATTCACAAACGCCCCGCCCCCTTTGCTGGCCGAAAACATCTCGCCCGTGTTTGGGTCAAAGATCACCCCGACCACCGGTTCGCCATGGTGCGCGCAGGCAATGACGACGCACCAATGCGGGATACCGGCCAGGTAATTGGCGGTGCCGTCAATCGGGTCGATGATCCAGTCGAAGCCGGTTGTCCGCTGGACCCGCTCATGCTCCTCGCCCACGATACCATCGTCGGGCCAGGCCTTTGCGATCGCCGTGCGGATCAGCGTCTCTGTATCCCGGTCGGCCTGTGACACCAGATCGTGGTGCCCCTTGCTCTCCACCGTCAGGCTTTCGAGCGCGGCAAATTTCTCATGCGCGAAACTGCCTGCATCCCGGGCGGTCTTGTCGGCGAAAGCCAGTCGTTCGGTTAGGTCCATTTCCAGTATACATCCTTTAAACTAAGAGGGCTGTCCAATGACACGGTCTTTGTAAAGCGCTCGGATGCGGTCAAAAACCGGGCCTGCTTGACCATCCCCAATCTTCCGGCCATCGATCTCAAACACCGGGGTCTGCGCGCCGAACGTGCCCGTCAAAAACGCCTCATCCGCCGAATAAGTCTCAAGCAGCGAGAAGTTTCGTTCATAAAACGGGATGCCGTCTTCGCGGCACAGGTCGATCACCGCCTGCCGCGTGATCCCGTTCATACAATACTCGCCGGTCGAGGTCCAAACCTCACCCCCGCGGACGATGAAGAAATTGCATGCGTTGGTCGTATTCACAAAACCAAAGGGATCCAGCATCAGCGCCTCATCCGCCCCTTGGCGCACGGCGTGGGTCAGCGGGATGATGCAGTTGAGCTTTGAGTGTGAGTTCAGCTTGGCATCCTGCGTCAGCGGCAGCCCCCGATGATGCGGCACCGACGCCAGCCGGATGCCACGCGCCACCACGCTGTTGTCGGGTTTTGAATGCTCGGCGATGATGACGATGGTGGGGCCATAGATACTCAGATGCGGATGCTGGAACGGTTTGCGCTTGCGCCCGCGCGTCACCATCAGGCGGATATGCACATCCGTCACCATCGCATTGGCCTCAAGCGTATCCCAAATCGCTTGGGTCAGCTCTTGCCGCGTTATCCCGATGTCGAGGTCGATAAACAGCGCCGCTTCATAGAGCCGGTCAAGATGCGCATCGAGGAGGGGAATGCGCCCGTCGTACAGGCGCAACCCTTCCCACACCCCATCGCCCAGCATGAACCCGCTGTCATAGACCGACACGGTTGCCTGATCGCGATGGACGATGTCGCCGTTGACGTAGATCAGGATATCGCTGTTGCGCGCATCCTCGGCGGCATCATGGGTCGAGACATGTGTGTCTTGGCGCATCTGAACCCTTCCCCTTGCGAAACTGATCTCTGCTGGCTGCCGCCCGTTGCACAGGCTGCCAAACTTCCCAGCTACATGACAGGTAGGGCTGCGGGAGCAAAGCCAGTTTCTAAGCGCGCGCCATTCGGGCTGCTGCAATCTCCCGCGCAGTGGCTGCCTCTTTCGTCAGGGCGGCCATCCGAAAGAACCCATGCGCCATCTTTGAATAAGGCGTGAGCAGGAAGAAGGTCAGGACCGTTCCCAGGTGCACCGGCAACAACCATGAAACTGCGCTGGTCCCCGTCGCGGCGTAGAGAAGTAACCCGGTCGCACTCACCGAAAACAACAGCAGCACAAAGGCCATTTCACCCCCCCACGCGTTTGGTGCGCCAAGGGCCGGGTCAGCCTTGGTCTTGAGCCAGGCGAGACTCGCCGTACCAACGCACAGGAGGATACCCCCGGGCACGCCAAAGAGCTTGGGCAAGCTGAACAGCCCATAGGGTGCCTCTAATCCAAAACCGTAATGCAGAACCGTCCCGCTGGAGGTGGAGGCAAAGCACAAAAGAAACCCATAGAGCGTTGCTTGGTGAAAATACCGCCGCGCATGGCTGAACTGGTCTTCAACCTCAAAATTGCACCCGTCCCCATGTCCGCCGGACAGGTTTCTCATTTGCCCCGCCGCCAGACATGCCTGCCACACATCGCCGATCGTCACAGATCCACCACCCACGGTCCGCCAATACTGCCGCAAAGACAGCCCGAGTGCGGCCAGGGGCAACAAAAACGCCAGCGCAAAGATCGCCACCATCAGGCCGTGGGACATATAGGCGTAAAATCCCCCGCCACTTTCTGGGCGAAACGCCTGAGCCAAGGTGAACAGGAGCGCAAAGGCGGCGACCAGCACCAGACTGATGGCAAGCCCCGATCGATCGAACAGGCCCGCAAATCCGCGCGGCCAAGCGAGCGCCTTCCAACTGTCATGGCGCACGGCGGCCAGGGCTTGCGGCAGGTTCAGATCAAACTCATGCGGGGCGGTGTATTGGCAGGCATAGTAACACCCCCTGCAATTGTGACAGAGGTTCGCCAACTGCGTGATGTCCCCGTCAGCAAAGGCGCGTTCGCGGTGGAGTGCCGGAAAGACCGAACAATACCCCTCGCAATAGCGGCACGCGTTGCAGATCTCGGCCTGTCGCCGTGCCTCATCGATCAGATCAGTTTGCATAGGCTGCCGCCTCCCGCCCGGCGATCCGTCCGAAAACGGTGCCAATCGTCATCCCGAACCCGGCCAGATACCCCTGCCCCAGGATCGACCCGGCCATCGTTTCCCCCGCTGCCCAAAGGTTCTCCACTGGCCGGTTACCGACCGAGCATTGGGCATGTTCGTCAACCTTCAGCCCCAGATAGGTGAAGGTGACGCCGGTCCGCAGGGAGTATCCGTAGAAAGGCGGCGTATCGATGGGCCGCGCCCAGTTCGTCTTCGCCGGCGTCAGGCCCGTGGTCGCCACGCCATCCAATTCGGTCGGATGAAAGTCCGCGGTATCCCCGCAGGCCGCGTTGAACTGATCCACTGTTGCGCGCAAACGATCCACCGGCAGGCACATCTTGCCTGCCAGTTCCTCAAGCGACCCCGCCTTCACCGGCGGAAAGACAGACGGCATAAACAGATCAATCGACTTGGCATCGATGATCGCATATCCGACCTGATCGGGCTGATCGGCCACCAACCGCCCCCAGATCGCATAGCGTTTGGGCCAGACGTCTTCGCCTTCATCATAAAACCGCTCGGCATTTTTGTTCACCACAATCGAGAACGGCACACAGTCCAGTCGCGTCACGATCCCCCCGTCGAACTTCGGCGCACGCCCGTCAATGGCCACCGCATGGCATTGGGTCGGATCGCCCACCTGCTCGACCCCTTGATCCAACAGATCGGCCAGAACGACGCCGCGATTGTAAGGTGTGCCACGGATCAGAAAGTTGCGCGCTGCAGGTCCCCAGGCCCGGGTTAACCACTCGATATCCGCCTGAAACCCGCCCGAAGCCACCACCACCGCTTTAGGCGTGACCGACCGCGCTTCGCCAATATGGGTGTAGTCAACCCGCGCGATGCGATCATCGCCCATGGCAAGATGCGTGACCGGCGCGTCATAGAGAACCTCAATCGCCAACCGCTCCGCCGTTCGGTAATAGGCGTTCACCAGTCCCTTACCACCGCCCAGGAAAAACGCGTTGGTCCGCGCCAGCGACAGCGTGCCTGAAAGCGATGGCTGGAACCGCACGCCATGCGCCTCCATCCAGGGCAGGCACTCTTCAGATGCGCGGATCGCGAGACGGGCCAACCCTGCATGGGTCTTGCCGCCCGTCACTTTCATCAGATCGTCGAAGTACTCCTCTTCGGAATAGCTATCGACCAAAGGCCCCAGCGGCCCGTGATGCATGCAACGAAAATTGCGGGTGTGACGCGAATTTCCACCGCGGTAGGCCTTGGGCGCGGCTTCCAGGATCAAAACGCGGGCACCGGCTTCCGCCGCGGTCATGGCCGCGCAGAGGGCGGCGTTGCCACCGCCAATGACCACCAAATCGAACCCGTCCGCCAAGCGCACACTCCATCGCTATAGCGGTGCTAAGCGACCCGGATTGATTTGACAAATGCAGCTTGCAGCAAAACTATTCCGCCATGCGCATCAATTTTGACTTCCTCGATCTCGAAGCCTTCCTGGCCGTGAAGGTCACCGGGTCCTTTCACGCCGCCGCTGAACGACTAAACTTGTCACAATCATCGGTCACGCGGCGCGTGCAGAAACTGGAAGTTGCTCTGGGAACGCGCCTGTTCGAGCGCACTACCCGCGCCGTTCGGCCGACCCTGGCGGCCAAACGTCTGCAACTCCGGGCCGAAGCGATCCTGCAGGAGGCCGAAGAAACAACCCGTGCCCTACAGGATGAACATGCGGGCCTGGCCTATCAACGGTCTCGGATTGTGACGCTGGCTACGGTGCCGACGGTTCTGGGGGGCTTGGTTGCGCCTGCCATCCGGGATCTGCGCGTGGTCGACCCCACGGCCCGTGTTCGGATCATGGACATGGCCGCAAATGACGTGGCTGAGGCGGTGGCCCAAGGCGATGCCGACCTGGGCATTTGCTCCGTCCCCCTGCTTGAGCCCGCGACCCAGTTCGAGCTCTTGTTCAACGATCCGATCGTGTTGGCGATTCCGGCGGGACACACATTCGCCGCGCTCGATAGCGTGCCCTGGAGCGCGCTGAATGACCAAGCGCTGATCCTGCCAACGCGCGGCACCGGCAATCGGTTGGTCATTGATGAGGCTTTGGCAAAAGGCCGGGCCGACATTCGATGGGCGTTTGAGGTGCAACGCACGTCTTCTGCGGTTGAGCTTGTGTCCCAAGGCATGGGCGTTGCGCCCCTGCCCAAAACTGCCGTCATTGGCGGGCAGCGCGGCGGCGTAGATTGGAAACCGCTGCGTGACCCCGACGTCTCGCGGGCCATCGGGTTGCTTACCCGCATCGGCCAGCCTGAAAACAAGCCGGCCGCGTCGCTCAAATATGCGCTGTTGGCACGTGCGATGGAGGTCGCTGCCGAGTGAGAAATGAGGCTCAAGGTAGTGGCGCACCCGAGAGGATTCGAACCTCTGGCCTCTGCCTTCGGAGGGCAGCGCTCTATCCAGCTGAGCTACGGGTGCCTGGCGCCCGTATAACGCTGGCCCCACCCCCCTGCAAGGGCAGCTGATAGCGTTGCCCTGCCTAGCCCAGCAAGTCGTGACAAAGCTCAAGCGCATCCACCAGCACATCGACCTCCTCCACAGTGTTGTAGAGCCCGAATGACGCGCGGCAGGTGGCGCTGAGGCCCAGATGATCCATCAAGGGCCCGGTGCAGTGTTGCCCCGCACGCACGGCGACACCGCGTTTATCGAGGATGGTCGAGATGTCATGGGCATGCGCTGCCCCGTCCAACGTGAACGAGAAGATCGCTGCCTTGTCCCTGGACGTGCCCTGGACGTTCAGCCAGTTCAGACCATCCAACCGGCTGCGGGCATAGTCGCGCAGCGTCTCCTCATGGGCTGCGATGTTCTCAACACCCAGCGCCATCATATAGTCCAGCGCTACGCCTAGGCCGATTTGCTGAACGATTCCGGGGGTTCCCGCTTCGAACTTCATCGGCGGATCTGCGTAGGTCACTTCGTCCTTGTGAACCTCTCGGATCATGTCGCCACCCCCGATGAACGGGTGCATCTCGTCCATCCGCTCACGCCGGATATAGATCGCCCCCGATCCGGATGGGCCATAAAGCTTGTGCCCGGTGATCGCATAGAAATCACAGCCCAAGTCCTGCACATCGACCGGCATATGAACGGCGGCTTGGCTTCCATCCACCAACACGGCCACGCCACGCTCACGCGCTGCGCTACAGATCGTTTTGACATCGATCTTGGTGCCCAGCACATTCGACAGATGGGTGATCGCCACCAGCTTGGTGTTCGGGCCGATGGCATCGATGACTTTCTGCGGGTCAAGATCGCCGTTGGCATCGATATCGACCCATTTCAGCACAACACCCAATCGCTCGCGCAAGAAATGCCATGGCACGATGTTGGCGTGATGCTCCATCACGCTTAGAACGATCTCATCGCCCTGCTCAAACCGGGGCAGCGCCCATCCGTAGGCCACCAGATTGATCCCCTCGGTCGTGCCCGAGTTCATGACGATTTCGTTTTCCGACCCGGCATTCAGAAACCGCGCAATCGTTCCCCGCACGGCCTCGTACCGCTCGGTCGCGAGGTTCGACAGGGTGTGCAGCCCGCGATGGACGTTGGAATACTCCATCGAATAGGCATGCGTGACGGCGTCGATCACGACCTGCGGCTTCTGCGCCGAGGCCCCGTTATCGAGGTAGACCAGCTGTTTGCCGTTCACTTCCCGTGAAAGGATCGGAAAGTCGGCGCGGATTGCATTCACATCGTACATCAGATGGCACCATCGGTTGTGGGCATCGTGACCCCCAGAACAGTCAGGACGAGCGAAAAGAGAAAGGCGATGGCAAAGCCTGAAACAAGGATCATCACGAACACCTGTGCAAGTGAGTTAAACCCATGCAAAACAGCGACAAAGTTGGTCAGGAGCCAGAAGAATAGGACCAGGGCCGCAATGCCGATCAACCCGGCAAAGGGCGGCAGGATCAGGAGCGACAGCGTTTGCAACAGCTGCAGACACACCATGATGAACTGCAGCCAGGACATCAGCAGCGTGGCCTCTTCAAAGCTGCCGCGTCCGCCCATGGCCCGCCCGACCCAATGCACCGAGAAGATCATGATGATCAGAAGGCCCATCTGAATGATGCCGGTGATCAGAGGGTTTTGCAAAAACCCGCCCATGATGTCGTTCGAGGGCGCCGAAAACAGCGATGTGATCTGTGCAATCAGGATCGACAGCACAACCACAATCGCCAGGATCAGCCACAATGCCTCACGCGGGACGCCAAGCGCCAAAACCTCTTCCGCGCCTTCGCGGGGGTTGGTGATTGACCGGCCGACCATCGCCAGCACCTGATTGAATGTAAGCGTCATGCGCTGGATCCAGTCCTGCTCTGAATTTCCCAAAGACCTGCCGTCCAAATCCCCAGAAATGCAAGCCCCGCAACCAGTCCGGTCAGATTAAAGGCGGTCCCCGGCCCAATGAACCCCGCAACCAGCCCTGAGAGCAGCCACAGTGGGCTGGCCGCAAGAACCGCCCAGAACAGGGCCATCCGACTGCCAAACCCCGTCCCCTGCCCGCCCAACACCTTGGCCCCCCAATGGGACAAAAGCGCGAGAAGATAGAAAAACAAGGGCGCGATAAACAGCCATCCCATCAGCGCCCCGCCCAATCGCGCGTTCAGCGGGATCGACGGATCCTCGAACGCCGCGCGCGACAGGCCTGGCCATTGCGCCACAAACATCACCAGACATCCGGCCATCAAGATCGCAAAAGCACGATCCTCGCGAACGCCGCCGGCCGTCCGCCGACGCAAGACCTCGCGCGGCCGGATATAGCTGCGCGCTATGTCGTTGGTGATGCTCATGTCCTATCCGCGTCGGCGCGCCAACCATCCCTCAAGGCGCGACCGGATATCGTCGGCGATCCGGTCATCCTCGATCTCGTCGATTGCCTCGGCCAGGAACGCCAACACCAAAAGATCCTGCGCATCGCCTTCGGGCACCCCGCGCGAGCGCAGGTAGAACAGTGCGGTGTCATCGATCGCACCAGATGTCGATCCGTGCGAACACGCCACATCGTCGGCGTAGATCTCAAGCTCGGGCTTGGCCAGAAACTGACTGTCGTCATCCAGCAAAAGCGACTGGCTGATCTGATACCCGTCGGTTTTCTGCGCGTCGGGTTTCACGAGGATCTTGCCTTGGAACACGCCAGTTGCCCCGTTCCGCAGCACCTTCTTGAACACCTGACGGCTTTCGCAATTCACCGCGTCATGGGTCACGAAAACAGTGTCGTCGTGGTGGAAGTCACCGTCGCCGGCCGCAGCACCCGCCACATGGGCGACCGCGTCATCCCCAGTGATTTCAATCACTTGCTCGTTGCGGGTCTTCACGCCATTCACGGTCAGGGTAAAGCTCTTATACGTGCTCTCCGCCCCCAATCGCGTGAACATATGGGTCATCGCACGGCGTTCGTGATCGCGCCCCTGCGCACGCACATGATGAAACGCACCGCCATCGGCAATATCGATTTCCATGCACTTATTGAACCGCGCCGCTGCAGGGCCGTTCTCCAGAATCGTGAGCTCTGCGCCGCTTTCAATCCTGACAACGTGATGCAACGTGGCATCCGACGTCGTGTCCTTGTGGAGATAGGTAAAGCTCACCGGGCGCGACACCTTTCCCGTGGCGCGGATCAACACGCCGTCGGTGGCCACAGCCGTGTTCAGCGCTGCCAGAGGGCGTTCCACAGGGTCCTGCCCGCGGGCCTCAAGCACGCCATAGATATCGCGCGCCCAGTGGATATCGCGGGTCTGCGCCTCGGCCAGACGATCGATCTCAAGCCCTTCGAGCGTCAGATCGTCTGAGGCGTCAGGGTCAAACACGCCATCGACAAACACGATGCGCAGGCGATCGATGTCGCCGAACACGGGCGCTTCTTCGGGGTCGAACAGCGCCGCCGCCGGTGCCGTGGGCGCGATCAGATCGGCTGGGTCAGTGAACTTCCAGTATTCATCGCGTCGGACAGGCAAGCCCATGGCCCGCAACCGACCCAGGGCTTGCTCACGCGCGCTCCGGATCCAGCCCGCCCCATCCGGAATCGCCACAGTGGCCAGTCGCGCTTCAGTCGCGTCAAGCTTTGTTTGGGTCAGCGCCATCACGCAACCTCCGCCAGGATATCGCCATAGCCGTTGTTTTCGACCTCAAGCGCCAGTTCAGGACCGCCCGTCTTCACGATGCGCCCGTCGGCCATGATGTGCACGACATCAGGTTTGATATGGTCGAGAAGCCGTTGATAATGCGTGATGACCAGAAAACCGCGCCCCGCATCGCGCAGCGCGTTCACACCCTCGGACACCAGCTTCATCGCGTCCACGTCCAGGCCGCTGTCCGTTTCGTCAAGGATGCACATCTTCGGCTCAAGCATCGCCATCTGCAGGATCTCGTTGCGCTTCTTTTCGCCGCCGGAGAAGCCGACGTTGACCGGACGCTTCAGCATATCGGCGTCGATTTTCAGCGCTTTTGCCTTTTCCCGGATCAGTTTGAGAAAGTCTGCCGCGCTGATCTCCTCTTCCCCGCGCGCCTTGCGCTGCGCATTCAGCGCGGTGCGCAGAAAGGTCATGTTGCCCACGCCGGGGATCTCAACCGGGTATTGAAACGCCAGAAACAGACCGGCTGCCGCCCGCTCTTCGGGTTCCATCTCCAGGATATCCTCGCCTTCCAGCATCGCGGACCCATCGGTGACTTCATACCCGTCCCGCCCCGACAGAACGTAAGACAGGGTGGATTTGCCCGAGCCATTCGGGCCCATAATCGCATGCACCTTGCCCGCCTCGACCGACAGATCGACCCCTTTCAGGATCTGCTTGTCTTCCTCTTCAAGTGCGACGTGTAGATTTTTGATTTCAAGCATATTTTACCTCGCTTTACGCAATGCAAAGCGGGGCCCGCGCAGAACTGCGGGGCCCGGATTTGCGGGGGTTGTTGAGAGTTTTCTGTGTGTCTAGACGCCCGCGAAGGGGCTGGGGGCGGCCATCATGGCGGCCACGTAATCCGGCGAAAACAGTGCTTCGAATACGAGTGGCGCCTGCGCAATGATCAGACCCTCGCCTACCATCACGGCCAAGAAACCCGCGACCAGCGCGATCCGCCGCATGCCAGAGCCCAGGCGAAACGACCACGCCAGAACCAGCATCAGAACCGCTGCAATCCCGAAATCGGCGAATAGCGCCATTGAGCCGGACGTGATGATGGGCTCCGGCGATGCCGTTGTTAGGTGAAACGCTGCCACGCGGCCCGTGAGCATGCACAGAAAGCCGATGCAGGCGGCAAACACGATCATAAACGCGTTGCCCACGGCACCTGTCTGCGATGCCTCGCGCGCTTTCCCTTTGGTTGCGCTGTGGTCGGTCGGCCCGACCATCATGCGCCCGGCGGTGTTCCCGCCGCCCTTCTCGATTCGCTTCAGGCGCTCCGTAAAGATGTCGCGCTGACCGTCGGCCATTGTGCCGCCCATGTGCCGTCTCCACAAATTCCGTTAACGCAGACGGTGCCGGGGCAGTGTGACCAAAACATGTCCCGGTATGGGAGAATTTGAAGCATTTCGCAGCGTCCACCTCTGGGTGGAAACGCGCTGTGTTTTCACTGGAAACAGCGGATTCAGGGAGATTACACGACATGGCTCAGGTCTGCTCCCCGTCCCAATAGTCCAGCGTATCTTCCTTGCGGCCAATCACTTTCAGATGCGCATCAAAGAAGGATGTGCCCGGCCAAATCGCCATCGCAGCGTATTTTCCGCTATCGGGATATTCGACCACGTCGGGGTCCTGCCGGCTGGACAGTCCGAGATAGCGTAGAGGTGCGTCGCTGGTATTGATGATCTGATGTGCCGTGTCTGCCCCGCCCCGTGGCGCGCCGCAGATATCGCCTGCTTTGATCGCGTGTTCCTCACCGCCAAAGCGGTAGGTGCCGGTGCCAGACAGGATCACAAAGGCCTCATCGATGGCAAGGTGGTTGTGATAGGGGAACCCGCGTTTGCCCGGTGCCAGCTCGATAACCGATATCCCGAGACGGCTCAGCCCTAGCGCATCGGACAAGGGTGCCAGCGTCGCACCAAACGCCTCCGACCCGCCCTCCGGTGCCATCGGAAACCCCTTGGCCTCATCGATATTGGTGATCGGACCGGCCATCGCTACGCTACCGTCACAGCGGTGCCAGAGGCCGATACCATCAGCATGTTGTTGATGACTTCGTAGTCCAGATCCACGCCCACGACTGCGTTGGCGCCTTTCTGGGCCGCGCGTTCCTCCAACTCACCCAGCGCAATATCCCGCGCTTTGGCCAGTTCTTCCTCATAGGCGCTCGATCGCCCGCCCACGATATCGGTGATCGAGGCAAAGATATCGCGGAACACGTTTGCGCCCAGGATCGCCTCACCCACTACGACACCGTGGTAGCCGGTGATCGACTTGCCTTCGATGGACGGTGTCGTTGTCACGATCATCTCGGTCTTTCCCCAAGGGTTCATTTATCGCTCCGCCAACGGCCGAGTACGGTTTGCGCGAACAGGCTGCCCAGGAAGCCTGAGGCGAAGCTGACGCCGATCACCTGGTTTCGCTGGAGCATGTCGGTCAGATAGTCGATGCCGACGGCGAAGGCCGCGCAGAAGGCGCCGGTCAAAGCCGCCGTCAGCCAAATCGACCGCGCCATCGCGCTAGCCTACCGAGCCTTCCAGCGAAATCGCCACCAACTGCTGCGCCTCCATGGCAAACTCCATCGGCAGCGCCTGCAGCACTTCTTTGCAGAAGCCGTTCACGACCAGCGCCACGGCCTCTTCCTCGTCCATGCCGCGGCTTCGGCAGTAGAACATCTGATCGTCATCGACCTTGGATGTCGTCGCCTCATGCTCTACCCGCGAGGAGTTGTTGCGCACCTCGATGTAAGGCACCGTATGCGCCCCGCACTTGTCGCCGATCAGCAGGCTATCGCACTGCGTGTAGTTCCGGCTTTCCTTGGCCTTGGGGTGCATCGAGACAAGCCCGCGATAGGTGTTCTGCGCTTTGCCTGCACTGATGCCCTTCGAGACGATCCGCGACTTCGTGTTCTTGCCCAGATGCACCATCTTCGTGCCGGTATCGGCCTGCTGCATGTTGTTGGCGATGGCGATGGAATAGAACTCGCCCTGGCTTTCATTGCCGCGCAGGATGCAGGATGGGTACTTCCACGTAATGGCCGAGCCGGTTTCCACCTGCGTCCACATCACTTTCGACCGGTCGCCCCGGCAATCGGCACGCTTGGTGACAAAATTGTAGATCCCGCCCACGCCGTTCTCGTCGCCCGGATACCAGTTCTGAACAGTCGAATACTTGATCTCGGCATCTTCCAGCGCGACCAGCTCCACCACGGCGGCATGCAACTGATGCGTGTCGCGCATCGGCGCGGTGCAGCCTTCCAGGTAGCTGACATACGACCCCTTGTCGGCAATGATCAGCGTCCGCTCGAACTGGCCCGTATTCTCGGCGTTGATCCGGAAGTAGGTGCTCAGCTCCATTGGGCAGCGCACGCCCGGCGGCACGTAGACGAACGAACCATCCGAGAACACGGCTGAGTTCAACGTCGCAAAGAAGTTGTCCGACTGCGGCACGACCGAGCCAAGGTATTTCTTCACCAACTCAGGGTGCTCTTTGATCGCCTCGGAGATCGAACAGAAAATCACGCCCGCCTTCTTCAGCTCCTCCTGGAACGTCGTCCCCACGCTCACACTGTCGAACACTGCGTCAACGGCCACCTTGCGGCCCTCGGCAGGCGCATCCTCGGCGCCTTCGACACCGGCGAGGATCATCTGTTCCTTTAGCGGAATACCCAGCTTCGAATAGGTCTCCAAAAGCTTGGGATCCACCTCATCAAGAGACTTAGGCTTCTCATCCATGCTCTTGGGGCGGGCATAGTAATACTGGTCCTGGTAGTCGATCTTGGGATAGTCGACCATCGCCCACTCGGGCTCATCCATCTGCTGCCAGCGTTCGAAGGCCTGCAGACGCCACTCTGTCATCCACTCCGGTTCTTCGTTTTTTTCCGAGATCAGCCGAACGATATCTTCATCCACGCCCTTGGGCGCATAGTCCATCTCGATCTCGGTTTCCCAACCGTATTTGTACTTCCCCGACAGCGATTTGACGGCCTCGACCGTTTCCTGATCGACGCCCTCTTTCACATTGGTCGTGTCCAGTGCAGCCATGCTGTCCGCTCCCTCTTATTCGACTCATGCCGCCCTTTGGCGGAATTTCCTGTGCTGATGCAGCCATGCCTCGGCAAAGCGCATCACCTCGTCCTCTGTCGTCGTGGGCCCCATAGAGACCCGCAGCGCACCCGCCGCTGCCGCATCACTCACACCCATCGCCTGCAACACGCGGCTCGATTTCACCTTGCCGCTGGAACAGGCTGATCCGCTCGATACTGCAAACCCCGCCAGATCCATCTGCATCACCTGCGTCTCCCCCTTCCAACCCGGTGTCGCAAAACAGGCCGTGTTGGGCAGACGCATTTCGCCTTTCCCGACGAAAATAGTCTCTTTTGCTTCCGAGGCCAGACTTGTTTCTAGAATATTTCTAAGTTTTTCGACCTCGTCCCATCGGCCCGACGCTAGGTCCGACACAGCCGCCTCGATTGCAGCGCCAAACCCTACGATTCCGACTACGTTTTCGGTGCCCGACCGCCGGCCCAGTTCTTGGCCTCCGCCACGCAGGATCGGTTCAATATCATTGCCTTCCCGGACGATGAGCGCCCCGACGCCCTTCGGCCCGCCCAGCTTATGTGCGCTCAGGATCGCGAACTGCGCCCCGCTCCAGGCAAACGAAAACGGGATCCGGCCCACGGCCTGGGTCACATCCAAAAGCAACCGATCCGCCGCCACTTCGTTCAAAACCCATTGGCCATCCCGCGCCTGCGGAACCTGCGAGATCACGCCCGTCTCAGAGTTTGCGAGCCCGATCGCGAGGGTGCCGCATGATCCCGTCGACCCATCTGCCCCTTGTGACACCCAGTGATGGGCCCAAAGCGCATCATGCGCGGTCTCCTCCACAACAACATCACCGCCCCGCTGGAGCTCCGCCAGGATCAACGCCGCCTCCGTCGCACCCGAGGTAAAGACCACCTCGTCAGACTTGCATCCGACCCCCGCCGCCACCTGGGCACGCGCTTTTTCCACCAACGCGCGCGCCTTGCGGCCTTCGGCGTGCACAGCGGACGGGTTGCCCACGAAATCCAGCGCCGCCACCATGGCATCCCGCGCCTCAGGCCGTAGTGGCGCCGTCGCATTCCAATCGAGATACACCCGTTCTGTCATTGCCCCGGCCCTTGGCGGGTCATCTATCGTCGACGACAGTAAACAGCGTTGGCACTGCAGGGCACGGCGTCAGTTCATTGGTGATGACGTCGGACAGCCTTGTCTGATGCAGAAACACATAGACATGCGCCGACAGCCCTTCCCACAACCGGTTGGTCAATGACTGCGCCCGTGTCCCGGACACCGCACCCGACGCGCCTGCCCCAGTGTGCATCGCACTTACGGTCTCATCCACGGCGCTCAGAACATCAGAGACACGGATTTCGGTGGCTGCGCGGGCCAATCGGTATCCGCCGCCCGGCCCACGAACGCTCTCGACCAACCCTGCCCGCCGCAGTTTGACAAACAGCTGCTCAAGATAAGGCAGCGAAATGTCCTGCCGTTTGCTGAGCTCAGAGAGGGAAACCAACTGGTCCCCAGATGAGCTGATCGCCAAATCGGCCAGTGCGACCATGGCGTAGCGACCCTTGGTGCTGAGTTTCACTGGCGCATCCTTCGGTGGACATTGACGTTGCGCGCGGGGCAGCATAGGTGCTTTCCAGCCCAACGCCCGGCGCATTACCGGGTTTAGAACAATTCTAAAGAACCCGCTCGATTCGTCAAGAATGCGTGGAGCCGGGCAGAACGAAGGAAGCCACCGATATGCCCGAGGTCATTTTTCCTGGCCCCGAAGGTCGGCTCGAAGGCCGCTACCACCCCCAGAAAATCAAAGACGCCCCGATCGCGATCATCCTGCACCCGCACCCGCAGTTCGGCGGCACGATGAACAACCGCGTGGTCTATAACCTGCACTATGCGTTCTTTGAGATGGGCTTTACTGTGCTGCGGTTCAATTTCCGGGGCGTTGGCCGCAGTCAGGGTGAGTACGACCAAGGCATTGGCGAGTTGAGTGATGCGGCCTCAGCACTCGACTATCTTCAATCCATGAACCAGAACGCCAAGCACTGCTGGGTCGCCGGGTTCTCCTTCGGGGCCTGGATTGGCATGCAGCTTCTGATGCGGCGGCCTGAGATCACGGGTTTCATCAGCGTCTCGCCTCCGGCCAACATGTACGACTTCTCGTTTCTCGCCCCCTGCCCGTCTTCGGGCCTGATCATCAACGGCACGGCAGACCGCGTGGCCCCGCCCCGCGATACACATTCGCTGGTGGACAAGCTCCATGAGCAAAAGGGCATCACGATCACCCATCAGGAGATCGAGGGCGCGGGCCATTTCTTCGAGGATCCGCATATGGAGCAGATGATTGGCCAGGTCACCGAATACGTCGAACGCCGCCTGACGGAAACGACCCGCTGACCGATAAACCCCAAGATCGCCTCGCCGCGCAGTTCGCCTTTCTAAACGAGGCGGACAAGCTCAAATCCGTTCTGCGCGGCACACCACTCAACGACGGCTCGCGGCCCGAAAACTCGGCCGAGCACTCATGGCACATCATGCTCTACGCCCTGACCCTGGCCGAACATTCCGAGCGTCCGGTGAATATCGACCGCGTGCTAAAGATGCTCCTACTCCACGACATCGTAGAAATCGACGCGGGCGATAATCCAATCCACGGCCACCATGATACCGCCGCGATGGAAGCCGCCGAACAGGCTGCGGCAGATCGGCTGTTCGGCCTCTTGCCCGACGACCAGCGCGATGCCTACCGCGCCCTTTGGGATGAGTTCGAAGCGGCGGAGACTGATGACGCGATCTTTGCAAAGTCCGTGGACCGGGTGCAGCCCGTGGTCTCCAACCTCGAAAGCGGCGGCGGGACGTGGGAGCAATACAATGTGACCATCGATCAACTTGAGACACGTGTCGGCACCAAGGTCCGACGCGGGGCGCCTGTGCTGTGGGCGCATCTCAAAGCACGGATTGATGCCTGGTTCAGCATGCACAGCGGATAGCCTGCGACAAATCAGTATGCCATTGCATACCGTTCTTTCCCGACTCGTCCTGTTCCGCTACCACGCAGGCCATAACCCCCGATTGGTGGAGACAGCCTGATGTCGAAGATCAAAGTCGAAAACCCCATCGTCGAAATGGACGGCGACGAGATGACCCGCATCATGTGGGACTTCATCAAACAAAAGCTGATCCTGCCCTATCTCGATATCGACCTGCTCTACTACGACCTCGGGATCGAAGAGCGCGACCGGACCGAAGACCAGATTACCATCGATGCCGCCGAGAAGACCAAAGAGGTCGGTGTCGCCGTCAAATGCGCCACCATCACCCCCGATGAGGCGCGGGTGGAAGAGTTCGGTCTCAAACAGATGTGGCGCTCGCCCAACGGCACAATCCGCAACATCCTCGGCGGCGTGGTGTTCCGCGCCCCGATCATCTGCAAAAACGTCCCCCGCCTTGTCCCCGGCTGGACCCAGCCCATCGTCATCGGTCGCCACGCCTTTGGCGATCAGTACAAGGCCACTGACATCAAATTCCCCGGCCCCGGCAAGCTGACGCTGAAGTTCGAAGGCACGGATGGCGAAGTAATCGAGCGGGAGGTCTATGACGCCCCCGCCTCTGGCGTCTACATGGGCATGTATAACCTCGACCAATCGATCGAGGATTTCGCACGCGCCTCCTTCAACTATGGCCTGAACCTGGGCTGGTCGGTGTATCTCTCGACCAAGAACACGATCCTCAAACAGTATGACGGCCAGTTCATGCTGATCTTCCAACGGATTTATGAGGAAGAGTTCAAGGATCAGTTTGACGCCAAAGGCATCGAATACCAACACCGCCTGATCGACGATATGGTGGCCAGCGCGATGAAGTGGTCGGGTGGCTTCGTATGGGCCTGCAAAAACTATGATGGCGACGTCCAGTCCGACACCGTTGCCCAAGGGTTCGGCTCACTGGGCCTGATGACGTCGCTCCTGATGACGCCCGACGGCAAAATCGTCGAAAGCGAAGCTGCCCACGGCACCGTCACCCGCCATTACCGCGCGCATCAGGAAGGCAAGGCCACCTCGACCAACTCCATTGCCTCGATCTATGCCTGGACCGGTGGGTTGAAGCACCGCGCGAAGCTCGACGGGAACGAACCGCTCAAGACCTTTGCCGAAACGCTGGAACGGGTGATTGTGGATACGGTTGAAAGCGGGTTTATGACCAAAGACCTCGCCCTGTTGGTCGGTCCCGATCAGTCCTGGCTCACCACCATCGGATTTCTTGAGAAGATCGACGAGAACCTCAACAAGGCGCTCGCAGGCTAGGACGCGACCTTTAGCACCGCCCGCGCCGCACGCAGGCCCGGTGCCTCACCCCCGGCGCCCAGTCGCTCCATGGTCAACCGCAGCGCCTCGGCCTGCTGGTCAGGCGCGGCCATGACCTCGAGCAGCGCCTGTGCAATCCGGTCAGGCTTGCAGTCGGCCCCAAGATACTCCGGCACCGTCCGGCTTTCGGCCACAAGGTTGACTAGCGTCACCGTATCGATCCGCAGCATCGACTTGATGATCTGCCGCGAGATCCATGCCATGTCATAGGCGATCACCATCGGGGTCTCCGCCGCCGCGAGCTCGAGTGACACGGTGCCAGACGCGGCCAGTGCGATGTCTGCCGCGCGGAACGCCTGCCGCTTCACCACCTCCGCTTCGGCAACGGTTTTGCCTCTAGGGTCTACGACGATCGGTTTGCCGGGCCATCCTTTCACCAGGTCGTCAACGCGCCCGGCAACAGGCTCCGCCGCCACCACGACCGTCCTCGCTTGAGGGTGCTTGGCGATCACGGGACGCAACGCCTCACCAAAGATCGGGGCCAGACGTTCAACCTCCCCCCGCCGCGACCCAGGCAGCGCCAGGATGAGCGGCCGGTCCCCCAGCCCCCGCGCCTCCCGAAACCCGCGCGCCTCTTCAGCCGTCGCCTGCGTCTCTGCCACCACCGGATGCCCAACGAATGTCGCGCCGATCCCCGCCCGTTCCATATAGGCCGGCTCAAATGGAAACAGCGTCAACACGTGATCCACGAGCCCCAGCATCTTCTGCGTCCGGTGCGGCCGCCAGGCCCAGACCGTGGGCGCCACGTAATGCACGGTGGGGATACTGGGCGCCCGTTCGCGCACCCGGCGCAACACCCGCAGGCAGAAATCCGGGCTGTCGATCGTCACGATCACGTCCGGGCTGGCCTCGACCACCGCATCTGCCGTCTCACGGATCCGCCGCATCAACTGGCGATAGCGCGGCAACACCTCGGCGATGCCCATCACGCTCAACTCATCCATACCGAACCGGCTTGTCAGGCCCCGGGCGATCATGTGGCCGCCTCCGATCCCGTCGAACGTGATGTCAGACCGCAAAGCCGTCAGCCCCGCCATCAACGCACCACCCAAGCGGTCGCCAGATGGCTCCCCCGCGATGAGGAAGGCTTTCATGCCGGCCGCACCCAGAGAAACAGGCCTGCCGCGTCCGCCGCCTTGATCGTGTCGCCCTGGTCCAGAACCATGACACCGCCCGCCTCAATCACGATCCCCGACAGGCCAGCCGCCTGTGCGCCCGCGACCGTCTCTGGCCCGATCACCGGCAGATCAATCCTGCGATCCTGCCCTGCCTTTGGCGCCTTATAGAGGATACCCCCCGATGGCCCCGCTGGCCGCTGATCGCCCGCCAGCGTGTGCAGCATCCAATCTGTGCCACCCAGCGCCTCAACCGCCAAGACCTGACCGCCTGCCACGACCAGCGCTTGCCCAATATCAGCCTGAGCCATCGCCGCGGCCACCTCCGCCCCGCGTACGGCATCCTTGTGATCGGTGTCCGATGGTTTGGCTTGGCTCAAAACACCCGCTGCTGGCAGCAACTCGGGCATCAGATCCTGCGCCGCCCGCACCACCATCCCCGCATCTTCAAAAAACGCGATGACGATCCTCAGCGCCGCGTCATCGCCCGCCTGCAAGGCCTGCATCATCCTGGGCACCAGCGGCAGCGTGGCTGCATCGATCAGGCCCGGGTCCAACGCAGGCCGCCCAATCGCCCCGGCAAAGCACACCTCATCCACGCCGCGCTCCCGAAGCTCAGCGATAAAGCTTCCCAGTGTCTCCACGCGAAACACCAGCGGCGTGTCGGTCAGACCGCTGGGATACCCGTCCAGCTCGCAAATCAGCGGCTGGGTGTCGAGCGCTCCCACCAACCGCGCCGGCAACGCCCCCTGCCCGGCGATAAGCGCCAGCATCCGCCGTTACCTCGGCGTCAGGAAATGGCGATCCGATGCGCCAAGGATGAAATCAACGATCTCGCGGACAAAATCACTCTCGGTCTCCTCACCCAAGCGACGCGCGCGTTCCTGAAACGCGCCCTCGCCCTGGGCCAGCATCTGATAGGCCGCCCGCAGCGCGGTAATATCCGCCCGGCTGACCCCGCGCCGCTTCAGTCCCACCAGGTTCAGCCCGTCCAACTCACCGCGCGGCGATTGCACCAGGCCGTGGGGGATCACGTCGTTGGTTACCATCGTCACCGCGCCGATGATCGCACCGTGGCCCACCCGCACCCACTGGTGAATGCCGGACAACCCGCCGATGATCACGTCATCCTCGATCACACAATGGCCCGCAATCGCGCCTTGGTTCGCGACGATCACCCGATTGCCCACGCGCGCGTCATGGGCCACATGCGCACCGGTCATGAACAGGCAATCATCGCCCACGCTGGTCAGCCCGCCACCCCCTTCAGTTCCAGTGTTCATCGTCACACCTTCACGAATACGGTTGCGCGCGCCGATCTCCAGACGCGTGGCCTCGCCCTTGAATTTCAGATCCTGCGGGATCTCACCAATGCAGGCGAAGGGGAAAATCTCGGTCTCCTCCCCGATTGTGGTCTGCCCCGTGATCACCGCATGGGATTTGACGACGACGCCGCGGCCCAGCACGACCTCTGGCCCAATCATGCAAAACGGCCCGACCGTGGCACCGGCACCGATGGTGGCGCCCTCCTCGACGAGCGCGAAGGGATGAACAGTGGCGGAGGGATCGATACGCATCACTCAGGCCTTGGGAAGGTCCATCATGGCCGTGAACTCACAGCTGCAGGCCAACTCCCCGTCCACCTCGGCCCGGCCCGTGAACTTCCACACCTTGCCGCCCCCACGCTGTGTCTCCACGTGCAACTTCAGCACATCGCCCGGAATGACCTTGCGCCGAAACTTGGTCTTGTCGACCGTCATGAAGTAGACGAGGAACTCCTTATCGGCGTACCCCTCCGTCACCCCGACCATCACTGCCGCCGTCTGGGCCAGCGCCTCGATGATCGTGACGCCCGGCATGATTGGCGCACCGGGGAAGTGGCCCTGAAAGTGCGGCTCGTTAAAGGTGACGTTCTTGATCCCCGTGGCCGAGGATGTTCCATCGATATCAATGACACGGTCGACGAGCAGGAACGGATAGCGATGGGGAATGATCCGTTGGATAAGATCGATGTCTGCGGTCTTCAGGTCTGACATAGAAACGGAATTCCTCTGGTCGTGTGTGGGTAGCAACCCCGGCTTTCGCTGACAAGCAAGCGCATCATTCCGACGGCACCGCCGCCGTGCCATCGCCCAGTTGCTCGTCGATCATGACGATGGCTTCATCTGTGATGTCGACGCGCGCCGCCGACAGAAACACCGATCGCCGGTCCACCACAACCGATGCCCCGCGATCGCGGATCAGCTCTGACAGGATCGGCGCAATCTCTTCAAGAAACCGCTGACGCTCACTGTCGCGCAGGCCTTGGATCTCGCGCGTCTTCCCGTCCTGCTCTTCCCGCAGGCGCTGCACTTTCTCATCGAAGGCATCGGCCAGCGCGCGAAACTCGTCCACTGCCAGGGTCGCGCGTTGCTCGGTCAGAGCGCGTTCTTCGGCCACAAGCTCCGCCTCGATCTGCCGGTTTTCGCGGGCGAGCATGTTGCTTTGCTCTTCGATGGATTGCAGAACCCGCTGTCCGAACGCCGTTTCTGAAAAGAGCCGTTCAGGGTCGATGGTCAAAATCGGCTCGGACGCAATCTGGGCCGCCGCCCATCCGGGCCAAAGCCCCAAAGCCAGCCCTCCAAGAACCACGCGCCGCCGCATGTCAGAACCGCGCGGTGATGGCGATGTCAAAGCTGCGTTCGAGATCGAAGTCTTCTTTTTCAAGCGGCTGCGAGAAGTTGAAGGTTAAGGGCCCAATCGGTGTTTCCCAGAACAGCGAAAATCCGATGGAGGACCTTAGCGAGAAACTATCGTCGACCGAGCCCGGGCCCCCGGCCCCATCGGTGTTGTCGAGCCCCCAGACCGAGGCCATGTCGAGGAACACCCCGCCGCTTACGCCCAGGTCTTCCGCAAATCCGATGGGGAAATCCACCTCGAACTTCGCCGAGACATAATTGTTCCCGCCAAGCGCATCCTCGTTGACGGCATCCAGATCCCGCGGTCCGGTACCCCGGAACTCAAACCCGCGAAGTTGCCGGGACGTGAGAAAGAACCGGTCTGTCAAACGGCTGCTTTCGTCGCCCAGCATTTCGATGTTGCCGCCTTCGAACGAGGCGCGGAGCGTGACTTCTTCGTTGAGGATACGCGTCTGTGCAATCGCGCGCGCCGTCGTTCGGATATACTCGTTGTCGCCGCCAAGACCGGCGAGGTCTTGGCCAAACGACAAAAGCACCCCGGCATTCGGGTTCAGGCCTGAACGCCTGCTGTCGTATGTAAAGACATATCCGATCTCACTGGTCGTGCGCGCACCCTCTTCCGCGATCAGAATGGGTGAACTGTCCGGGTCAACCTCAAACACATCGTTGTTCGACAACTCATAGCTCAGGACCAATCGACGGTTTTCGCCCGCGGGAAACCCCAACGCGATGCGAGCGCCCAAGCGTTCGGTGCTGAAGAACGAATTGTCCCGGTCGCTCGTGTTCTGAAACGCCGACAACGAGAGCGACAGGTCACGCGTCAAAAAGGCCGGCTCGGTGAAAGAAATCTGCGTGTTACCGGTATCGTCGGTCGTGTTGAGATCGAAGGCAAGGGTTTGTCCGCGCCCCAGGAAATTCGACTCTGCGAATGACAAAACCACCCCGGCACCGGAATCCGATGAAAACGAGGCCCCAAACCCCAGCGTACCCGTCGGTTGCTCTTCCACGTCGACGTCAATGATCACCTGATCTTCCGCCGATCCTTCGCGCGAGTTCACTTGGACATCGGCAAAGTAGCCAAGTGCCCGGATCCGTTCAGACGCTTGCCGGATCTCACGCGGGTTGAAGGCGTCGCCTTCCACCACCCGGAACTGCCGCCGGATCACCCGATCGAGCGTGGTCTGGTTGCCTTCGATATCGATACGCTCAACAAGGACACGCGGCCCCCGCGTGATGACGAACTCGATATCCAACGTCAGCTCGCGATCGTTCCGGCGCACTCGTGGTTCGACGCGGACGAAATCACGCCCCTCGCGCTGCGCCAATCCCTCCATCCGCGTAATGGAGAGATCCACGGCGACAGGGGTGTAGAACCGCCCGCTTCGGATCCGCGCCACATCGCGATAGGCATCGGTATCTAGATCAGCGATATCGGAGGTGACATTGACCGTTCCAAACCGAAACCGCTGACCTTCGCGCAGGTTGAACGTGATAAAAGTCGCATCGCGTTGCCGCGACAGTTCCGTCGTGACGCTCTGCACTTCGAAATCGACAAAGCCCCGCGACATATAAAAGTCGCTCAGAACCTGGCGATCAAACTCGATCCGGTCGGCCACAAAGCTGTCGCGCCGCACAAACGTGCGCAGCAACCCTGTCTGTTTGGTCTCCAACACCCGGCGCAATCGCCGCTCGCTGAATGACCGATTGCCCACAAAAGCCAGCCGTTCGTTCTCAACAACCCGTCCTTCCGTGATTTCAAAGACCAAGTTCACACGGTTCTCGGACAAGCGGATGATCTTTGGCTCAACAGTCGCCGCAAAAAATCCTTGGGTCTCATAGGCGGTGATGATCGCCTCCGCATCCGCCTCGGCGATGGTGGGCGAATAGACCCGGCGCGGGCTTGAACTCACGATGCGCAGCAAATCCTCGTCATCCAGACGCCGGTTCCCCTCAATCGCGATCCGGTTCACGGTCGGCCACTCGGCAACGGTGATCAAAAGGGTATTGCCCTGGGGCTGTAGGTCGACGGATTCGAACAGGCCCGAGGCGAGGATATCCTGAAACGCCGTGTTCAGTTCGCCCGCCGTGATGGCGGAGCCGCGTTCAAGATCGGCATAGCTCAGAACCGTCGCGGCATCGACGCGCTGATTGCCTTGGACGACGATGTTGTTGAACGAAAAACTCTGTGCCGAAGCCACAGTTGCGAACATGATGACTGCGGCCAAGAGCGCCGCAATCCGCCCTGCCATCAACCTGAGAAACGATCCCTGGGCACCCTGCCCCAGACCAACGCCGCCCCCGCGCGTAATGCCCATCTCTGCTCGCCCATTTACTATCTGTTTTGCTTTTGACTATCGGCAGAACTGCGACTTGTCAAAAGACCGCATGGGGCCAAAGCAAAACGGCGTCCGGATAACCGGACGCCGCAGCGCTGGGGGGTGTGTTGTAAGGGTCGTCTATGAGTACAGGTAGGTACCAGCCGCCAAGGCCGCCACGATCAGACTGCCAAAGACGAAACGGTCCAGGTACAGATCGGCAAGAATTGCCAGACCAGGATATCTGAGTGCTGCCCGCTTCATGGTCGTCTCCGTTTCAAACCATTGGTGGAATAGAACCAATGGTTGAATGGTTAAGAACCGATTGTGGCGGGATTACGGCCCGGTCATGCCGCTTTAGGGGCACAAGATATCGTTTGATAGCGCAAACAGCATGAACGACAGGACGATGGTCAGACCGGCCACCATCATCACCTTCAGCGCTTTGTCGCTGGGCGGTTTGCCCGATACAGCTTCCCATGCGTGGAAGACCAAGTGGCCCCCGTCCAGAACCGGGATCGGGAACAGGTTGATCAAGCCAACAGCCGTGGAAAGCACCGCAATGAACCAGATAAAGTCGGTCAAACCCTGGCTCGCCACATCGCCCGAGGTCTCGGCGATCCCGATTGGCCCGCTCAGATTACACGACGAAATCGCTCCAACGGCCACGTTATATAGGGCCGATAGCGAGCTTTGGATGATAAAGACCGTCTGGTCGACACCGTAGCCCACTGACCGCCACAGGCCCGGCGTCTCCGTCTCAGGTGTGAAATAGGTGCCGCCCGATATCCCGATCAGCCACCGCGTCTCAAACCCGCCCTCGGGCAGCGGCAGGTCCACGCGCTTTGGCGTAAGGGTGACGTCGCGCACATTCCCGTCGTTCCAAACTGTTAACGCCAACGGCTGACCACCCGAATTGCCCACGGACTCGCGCAGTGTTTCAAATAGCGTGGTGTCTTCCCCGTTGATCGACGTAATGACATCGCCTTCTTCGAGCCCAGCATCCATCGCGGCCGAACGCGGCTGCAGACTGACCACAAGCGTGGTGAGGGGGTGTGGCGCCGTCACCGACAAAACGCTGTCGCCCCGCTGGACCTCATAGCTTAGCAAGTCTTCCTGGGGGAGTTCGGCAGTCACATCGCTGAACCCCTCCACATCCGTGATCTCCATGCCAGCAATCGACAGGATCTGATCGCCGGGCTGCAGTTCCACCTGCTCAAAAGGCAGCGGCGTCAATTCATCCACCGTCAGCGGATCGCTGGTCACACCGCGCAACATGATAAGTGCCGCAAAAACGATGATCGACAGCACAAAGTTGAAGATCGGGCCCGCCGCCACCGTCGCGGCCCGTGCCCACAGAGGTGCGCCTTGCATCGTCATCCGCCGCTCATCCGGCGTCAGACCAGACACCATCTCGGCATCCGGCGAACTGGCCGCATCCGCGTCTCCTTTGAACTTCACGTAACCGCCAAACGGCAAAGCCGCGATTTGCCAAACTGTTCCACGCCGATCTTCGCGCGAATACAGCACGGGGCCGAAACCGATGGAGAACACTTCGGCATGGATGCCAGACCACCGCCCGACAATGTAGTGGCCATATTCATGGATGGCGACGATCACCGACAACGCGATGATGAACGCCGCGAGGGTGAACAGCAATCCGCCAAACGATGGTATCAGCCCCAGAATATCCATGTCAGCCCTTGCCCTGTAGCGTTTCTATGATGTCACCGGCTTGCCGCCGCGCACGACCGTCTGCAAAGACCACGTTCTCGAGCGTAATTCCGGCAGACATATGGCTATCGGATGACAGATTTGTAAGTGTCGCTTCCACGACACGGGCCATATCCAGAAAGCCGATTTTCCCGTCGATAAAGCCATCGAGCGCTTTTTCCTTGGCCGCGTTGAACACAGCCCCTGCCAGCCCCCCTGCTTCCATCACCTCGCGCGCCAGCCGCAGCGCTGGATAGCGATGTGGGTCAGGCGCGCGGAACGTCAATTGCCCGATCTGGGCGAGGTCCAACCTTTCAACGGGCAGGGCACGACGCTCGGGCCAATGTAGCGCGTATCCGATGGCATGGCGCATGTCCGGTGGGCCGATATGGGCCATCAAAGCCCCGTCGCGGAACCCGACAAGTGCATGCACCAGGGATTCTGGGTGGATTACTGCCTCAATCCGGTCTGGTTCAAAGCCAAAATATTCATGGGTTTCAATAAGCTCTAATGCTTTGTTGAAAAGGCTCGCGCTGTCGATGGTGATGCGTTGCCCCATATCCCAGTTGGGATGCGCGCTCGCTTCGGCCAGGGTCGCCGTTGCCAACTTGTCCTCTGGCCAGTCCCGGAAGGCCCCGCCTGACGCCGTGATAATCACGCGTTCAACGGCTGAAATGTCTTCACCGACCAGTCCCTGAAAGATGGCTGAGTGTTCACTGTCTACCGGCAGGATCGTCGCGGAATGGGCCCTGGCGGTGGCCATCAGCAACTCACCCGCGGTCACAAGGCTCTCCTTGTTGGCCAGCGCGAGCGTTTGACCGTGTTTCAACGCCTTGAGGCCCGGCAACAGCCCCGCCGCACCCACAATCGCGGACATTGTCCAGTCGGCCGGGCGTTCGGCCGCCTCGGCAATCGCCTCAGCGCCAGCGGCCACGGCGATGCCCGATCCCGCCAGCAGGGCCTTCAGCTTGGCATAACACTCCGGGTAGGCGGTGACGGCAACGTCAGCGCGCAAGGCACGGGCTTGCTTGGCTAATTTCTCGACATTGCGCCCACCCGTCAACGCGATCACGCGATAGTCCTCAGCCGCCGCGGCGATCAAATCGACCGTGTTACAGCCAATGGATCCCGTCGATCCGAATATGCTGACCCCCCGCACCATCGCTAGAGTATCGGCGGCGGTGGAAAATCGACAAGCTGCTCGACCAGCAACAGAAACACAGATGCCCCCAAAAGCGCGTCAAACCGGTCAAACAGACCACCATGGCCGGGGATCAGGGAGGAGCTGTCCTTGACCGCACACTTCCTCTTGACCGCGCTTTCGGCGATGTCGCCCAGTTGACCGGCCATGGCGATGGCAACCGAGATCCCGATCAATTCAACCCCTGCCCCGGTTTGCTGGATGAAGGCCACAGCCACCAAGGCGGCACCCACCCATCCCGCAACCGTGCCGGACCAAGTTTTCTTGGGGCTGACCTTGGGCCAGAACTTCGGGCCGCCAAACGCCCGTCCCGCGAAATAGCCCGCCACATCGGCAACGATCACCACGCAGACCAGCCACATGAGCCAGACAAACCCGAAGTCATCCCGCAGGATCATCAGGCCATAGCCCGCCAAAAGGATCATCACAGTGTAGATCGAAAAAATCGTGCGGTTCCGTTCCAGCCGCCCGATTGCGATCATCGCAGGCGCCACAACCAACGGCAGGGCAAAGCCTGGCGGTACCTCACCAGCGACCAAAAGCAACACACCCGCTATGGCCGACAGCACCATCGCCTCGCTCTCGGCCCCCAGCATCCGCGCCAATTCCCAGATCATGATGGCACAGACGATGCACACCAACAGGTGGAACCATAAACCACCCAGCCAGATGCCCCCCAGACCAATGCCAACCAATGCCGCGCCGGATATCAATCGCGTGGCAAGGTCATCCCATTGACCCGGGGCCGCGCTCATCCGGGAACGGCACCAAATCGGCGGTCCCGCGCCGTAAAGCCGTCGACAACTTTTGCGAACTCGTCGCGCCCGAAATCGGGCCACAGCGTGTCGATGAACTCGTATTCAGCGTAGGCCGATTGCCACAGCAAGAAGTTTGAAATGCGCGCTTCGCCCGACGTGCGGATGACCAGATCGGGATCGGGCAAGACATAGGTGTCCAGAAACCGGGCCAGCGTTTCGGCATCAACCTTTTCAGGATCGATCCGGCCTGCCGCCACTTCCCGCGCCAGTCGTTTCGTCGCCCGCGCAACCTCGTCGCGCCCGCCATAGTTCAGCGCAATGGTCAGATGCACCACGTCGTTGTCAGCGGTCAGCAGTTCCAACTCGTCCATCAACCGAACCAGCGTCTCGTCCAGCTTGATCCGGTCGCCGATGAAGCGCACACGCACGCCGTTTTCCAGCAGGTTCTGGGATTCCCGCGTGATATAGCGCCGAAACAGCGCCATCAGCCCAGACACTTCCGCCTGCGTGCGCTTCCAGTTCTCGGTCGAGAAAGCGAATACTGTCAGATACTTGACGCCCAGATCGGGGCACGCTTCAACGATTTCACGAACACGGCGACCGCCAGCGTGGTGGCCATACAGCCGCGGGCGGCCACGTTTTTGGGCCCACCGTCCGTTCCCATCCATAATGATGGCGACGTGATTGGGGGTGTCCTTCACCGGATCGGTATGGGGCACGGGATACTCCTGACCGCAGGTCAGACCTGCATAATCTCTTCCTGTTTCGTCTCTAAGGCCTTGTCTATGCCGGTAATTGCGGCATCAGTAAGGTCTTGCACCTCATCGGCCCAGACTTTGTGGTCATCTTCACTCATACCGTCGGACTTCATCTTCTTGAGCTGATCCATCCCGTCGCGGCGCACATTGCGGATCGCGACGCGGGCGTGTTCGGCGTATTGCGCGGCGACCTTGCTCAGCTCCCGCCGCCGTTCTTCGTTCAACTCTGGGATGGGCAGGCGGATGATCGTACCATCGACCACCGGATTGATGCCCAACCCGCTTTCTCGAATGGCTTTCTCGGCCTTGCCCACCAGCGCCTTGTCCCAGATGTTAATGGTGACCATACGCGGTTCTGGCACGTTCACCGTTCCGACCTGGTTAATCGGGGTCATCGCCCCGTAGGCATCGACCATAACCGGCTCCACCATATTGGCCGAGGCCCGGCCCGTTCGCAGAGTGGCGAACTCCGTGCGCAGCGCACTCATCGCGCCATCCATGCGGCGCTGCAGGTCATCAAGATCCAGATCGAAATCCTGTTCGGACATGGGTGACCACCTCTTTTCTTATCCCACCAATGGCTTACGCCGGCGCTGCGCGGCTTATACAGGCATTATTCCACGATTGTATAGGTGCCCTTGCCCGCAAGGATGCCCCGGAACCCACCCGGCTCATCCAGCGAAAACACGATGATGGGAAGCGAATTGTCACGCGCCAGTGCGATGGCCGACGCGTCCATCACACCCAAATGCTTTTGCAGCACATCATCATAGCTGATCCGGTCATACCGCTTGGCATCCGCGTGAATCTTGGGATCCTTGTCATAGACACCATCAACCTTTGTGCCTTTAAAGATCGCCTCGCAACTCATTTCATTCGCACGCAAAGTTGCCGCCGTGTCTGTCGTGAAATAGGGGTTGCCGGTGCCCGCCGCAAAGATGCACACGCGTTGCTTCTCCAGATGCCGAACCGCGCGCCGGCGGATATAGGGTTCAGCAACCTCATTCATCGTGATTGCGCTGATCACGCGGGTATGAATGCCGATCCCTTCCAGCGCAGACTGCATCGCCAATGCGTTCATGACGGTCGCCAGCATGCCCATATAATCGGCCGTCGTGCGCTCCATCCCTTGCGCGCTGCCCTGCAGTCCGCGAAAGATGTTGCCACCGCCGATAACCATGCAGATCTCGACGCCCAGGTCATGGACGGACTTTACCTCTTTCGCAACGCGTTCGACGGTTGGGGGATGCAGGCCAAAGCCCTGATCGCCCATCAACGCTTCCCCGGAAATTTTCAACAGGACGCGGCGATACGTGGTTTCAGCGTCCCCATCGATCGCAGCGCTCATGCCTTTGGCCCCTCGGTCTCGCCATCCGCGACGGCGTTGTTTTGCGTTAGGCGGCAAAATGTCGGAAAACGCCAGCGGGTTCAATCGGCATCGGCGGAAGAATGACCATCCTGGAACGCCTCGGTATCGCGTCGCTGAGCCGCGAACTGCCCATCCTGATCGCAGGGCCCACAGCCAGCGGCAAAAGTGCCCTCGCACTTGAGATCGCGGACCGGCACGGTGGGCGGATAATCAACGCCGATGCTTTGCAAGTGTACGCGGACTGGCGGGTCCTAACCGCCCGCCCGAGCGCGGCGGATTGCGCGCGCGTGCCCCATGCGCTCTACGGCCATGTCCCCGGTGACACGCCCTATTCTGTCGGGCAATGGCTGCGCGATCTGCGGCGGGAGTTAGCGTCCGAGCGCCCAGTCATTGTCGGCGGCACCGGGCTCTATTTTTCGGCGCTCACCGAAGGGCTTGCCGATATCCCGCCCACACCCCCGGACATCCGCGACCGCGCTGACGAACGTCTCCTGCGCGAGGGGCCCGACGCACTGCTGGCCGAGCTTGACGCCGAAACTGTCGCGCGCATTGACCGCCTAAACCCCATGCGCGTCCAGCGCGCGTGGGAGGTTCAGGCCGCAACCGGCAAAGGGCTGGCGTACTGGCACAAAACGACAGGACCGCCTCTGATTGATCTCACCAAGTCGCATGCGCTTGTTCTGAATGCGCCACCTGAATGGCTCAACCCCCGCATCGTTCAGCGTACCTCCGCTATGTTAACGGGTGGCGCTTTGGAGGAAGCACGCGAAAACCGAGCCACCTGGGGACCCGACTTGCCTTCTGCGAAGGCAATTGGCGCGGCGGCTTTGATGGCCTATCTGGACGGGCAGATTGACCTTGATGAGACCGCCAATCGAATAGTCATCCTGACGAGACAATATGCCAAAAGGCAACGGACTTGGTTCCGCACGCGCATGACGGCGTGGAATTGGCACGACGCCCATTGACCCAAAGCCCGATTTCGCGACAGTGAGGATCAGCCGCCGCGTTGGGGAACGCGCGGCTTTGGGAAATGTGCCTAACGGCCTGTGGGGGGCCTCATTCATGTTGCAACTGACCGATCCCGATGCCGGGTTTCGTGTGCTGTCACTCCAGCGGATGGCCCAAGGTCAACGCTGGCGGACGGAAGCCATGCGCAGCTATGCCCGTCCCGTCTTGCTGTGGTTCACGCGCGGGCAAGGCAGTGTGACGGTCTCAGGCACAACCCGGGGCTATGGCCCCCACAACGCGGTCTTTCTGCCCGCCGGCACCATGCACGGCTTTTCGATGATGGGCAGCGTCTTCGGCTACGCGGTTCACTTCCCCCGCGATATGACCGGCGACTTCCCTGACGTACCGCTGCATCTGCGTCTGCGCGATGGCTTGAAGCAGGCGGAACTGACAGCACTTGTGGACGCGATCGAACGCGAGGCGCGCGATGTCGCACCAGGCATGGATCGCGCGATGCGCCACCATGGCGGTCTGATCGCGATCTGGCTGGAACGGAACGCGGATCTCGCGGTCAATGCACAGTCGCGCGGGGCCACCGAACACCTGGTCGAAGCATTTACAGCACTGGTTGAACAGGACTTTCGCTCAGGCGCCGGTGTCTCCAGCTATGCCGCGCGCCTCGGTGTCACGCCGACCCACCTCAGCCGGGTCTGTCGGGCCTCCTGCGGGCAATCCGCATCGCGGCTGCTTGCAGAACGCGTGCATTTCGAAGCGCGAAGGCTCCTGCAGGAAACCGACCTAAACGTCTCCGAGATCTCGCGCCGCCTTGGTTTCCGGTCGCCAGCCTACTTCACCCGGGCATTCCAGCAAAAGACCGGCTCGACGCCATCCGCGTTCCGGCGCGCAAATTGATCTCCCGCTTTGCCGACTAAATGGGCAAACGCCCAATTTCTTGCGTTAATGTCGTTTTTGTCATAGGTAAATGTCGCTTTTGTTACAGGTTCCGCCTGTTCTAGGCGTTGACCTTCAAGTCGAAACAAGGCGCAATACAAATCGAACACGCTCAATTACGGCACGCCATTTGAAAGAGTTGCAAAAGCGTAAACGCGCAGACCCACGTGCTGTCGTGATCAAAGCCAAAAGGACGGTCCAAAAGGGAGAATGAACCGCCATGACCACGAAACGAAAAAGCAAAACAGGATTGCACTGGGCTGCTGAAATGTACGCAGACGAACATCGTGACGGCAAACTCAGCCGCCGCGAGTTTCTGACCCGCACATCGGCCCTCGGCGTCTCAACCGCCGCTGCTTATTCCTTGATCGGCGCAACCGCGCCCGCTGAGGCTGCCGGTCACGCCCAAGAGGGCGGCACGTTGCGCATGCAGATGGAAGTGCGCGCGTTGAAGGACACCCGCACCGCCGACTGGTCGCAAATCGCGAACCAGACCCGGGGGTCTTTGGAATATCTCGTCGAGTACAACAATGACGGCACGTTCCGCGGCATGCTTCTCGAAAGCTGGGAGGTCAACGACGACGCGACTGAGTATACACTGAAGGTGCGTCCCGGCGTAACCTGGCACAACGGCGATGCGTTCACCGCCGAGGATGTCGCCCGCAACATCGCCCGCTGGTGCGAGCGGGATGTCGAAGGCAACTCCATGGCCGCGCGGATGGGCACCTTGGTCGATGAAGGCACGGGCATGGCCCGCGACGGTGCGATCGAAGTGGTCGATGACATGACTGTGGTCCTGCGGCCGTCCAGCCCCGATATCTCCTTGATCCCGGGAATGGCCGACTACCCAGCCGCCATCGTGCATTCGAGCTATGATCCCGCAAACCCCAATGAGTTTATCGGCACCGGCCCCTATGAGCTGACCGAGCTTGAGGTGGGTGTGAAATCCGTGCTGACACGCAAAGCGGACCACACCTGGTGGGGGACCGACGTTTATGGTGGGCCGTTCCTCGATACCATCGAATACATCGACTACGGCACTGACCCTGCAGCCTGGCTTGCAGCCATCGAATCTGAGGAAGTCGACGCGCTTTATGAATCGGTGGGTGAGTTCATCGAGATCATGGATGCCATCGGCCTTGTGAAGCACGAAGTGGTCACCGCTGCGACAATCGTCGTGCGGCCCAACCAGCTGGCCGAAGTCGACGGGATGCGCCCCTATGAGGATCCGCGGGTTCGCAAGGCGCTTGCCATGGCCGTCGACAACTCGATCTGCCTGGAGCTTGGCTATTCGAACCTCGGGATCCCGGCGGAGAACCACCACGTCGCCCCGGTCCACCCCGAATACGCCGAACTTCCACCGGTTGTGCATGACCCCGCTGGGGCCAAGGCGCTTATGGACGAAGCCGGCATGGGCGATTTCGAGCACGAGATCATCTCGATCGACGATGACTGGCGCCGCAACACCACTGATGCCGTCGCCGCCCAGCTCCGCGACGCAGGCATCAAGGTCAAGCGGACGATCCTGCCCGGTTCGACCTTCTGGAACGACTGGGTAAAGTATCCGTTCAGCTCCACCAACTGGAACCACCGTCCGCTGGGCGTCCAGATCTGGGCTCTGGCCTATCGTTCTGGCGAAGCCTGGAACGAATTCGGGTGGTCAAACCCCGAATTCGACGCAATCCTGACCGAAGCCCTGTCCATTGCCGACGCAGACCAGCGTCGTGAATTGATGGCCCGGGGGCAGGCGTTGATCCAAGAAGAAGGCGTGACGATCCAGCCATACTGGCGCTCGCTCTACCGCCACGCGCGGGAGGGCTTTGTCGGGCTCGACATGCACATCACGTTCGAGCATCACCACTATAAATGGGGTGTTGCCGCCTAACACATAACCACGAAGGGCCGCGCGGGCGACTGCGCGGCCCTTCTTACATTAAACGCCAGGTCTGTTTCGCGGCGCATCGAAACAGCGCAGACGCCGACAAGGTGCAAACTGGCTTAACCAACAGGGGATCCCATGGGCCTTTTCATACTTCGCCGTGCCGGGGTAATGTTGCTGACGGCTTTATGCCTGACTTTCATCGTTTTCTTTCTCACCAATCTGTTCCCGAACCTCGAAAAGCTCGCCAAGACCCAAGGCGACATGAGGATGAGCGACGAGCAAGTCGTCTCATGGCTGGAAAAGAACGGGTACATGCAGCCGATGCCGGTCAAATATGGCCAATGGCTTGGGCTCTTTCCGGGTTGGACGCTTGAGGCGGAAGACGGAACGGTCACCGGGCGCTGCATCAAGCCCGGGATGGATCCAGCAGATGCGCCCAGATACTGCGGGGTGTTGCAGGGCGACTGGGGGCAATCCTCGGTGTTCAAAGACGATGTGTCATCGATCATCAGCACGCGCCTGGGGCTTACGGGCAAGTTGATGTTCTGGGTGATGCTCCTGATGGTGCCCGCTGCCCTGCTCGTGGGCGTGCTGGCCGGGATGCGCGAAGGCTCAAAGCTGGACCGCAGCCTGTCGACTTTCTCCATCGCCTCAACCGCGACACCGGAATATGTGTCGGGCGTGATCTTCATCACCATATTCGCGTCGTCCGCCACGGGGCTGAAATGGTTCAAGGGCACCGCCACAAGCGCGGCCGAAAACGCGACGTTTGAGAACTTCTTCCTGCCGGTGCTAACCATCGCGCTTTACGGCATGGGATATATCGCCCGGATGACGCGCGCCTCAATGACCGAGGTTATGACCGCGCAATACATCCGAACCGCGCGGCTGAAGGGTGTGAGCTTCCGCAGCATCGTTCTGAAACATGCGCTGCGAAATGCGTTGATCGCGCCGTTCACGGTGATCATGCTGCAATTCCCCTGGCTTTTGAACGGCGTCGTAATCGTCGAGACGCTCTTCAACTACAAGGGGTTCGGCTGGACGCTGGTTCAGGCCGCCGGCAACAACGACATCGAATTGCTCTTGGCCTGTTCGGTCGTGGCGGTCTTCGTCGTTCTCATCACGCAGCTGATATCTGACATCGGCTACGTGTTCCTCAATCCACGCATTCGTATCGCTTAAGGGGGCAGGTCACATGGAACCATTAACCTGGACTGGCGTCCTTGGCGGCGTACTCAACCCGATCTTCCTCACCGCCTGCGCAGTTTTCCTGATCGCAGCCGTGGCGCAGATCTTTCTGTCCTTCTTCACCAGCGCCGAGGCGCAGGGCGATATGTTCGTCGCCACGCGCGGCCCTGCCGACTACGCAGGCCTTGGCGTGAAGTGGAGCTTTGGTGTGATCGTGGCCACGATCCTTGCCTATCTGATCGGCGGCATCTTGGTGCCGGGGATCGAGGCCAAGGGCATCATCGGCGCCATCTCCACCCGGCTTCTGCCGGTCTGGATCGCATTGGTGGTCGTGTTCGCCCTGTCGATCACCTTCAAGCGCAAGCTGGGCCTTTACGGCAAGCTCTTCGACAGCGTCATCGGCATGATCGGCTTCGGCATGGTGATGTTCTGGGTCTTCACCGGCATTTTCGCCGCGATGGACCTGATCATCACCCATGACCCGCTGACCCAGGTGTCCGGCATGAAGAACAAGGTGCCGGGGACACCGCTCTCTGGCGCAGGGGAAGGCGACTATGCCTATTACCTTCTGGGCGGTGACAACCTGGCCCGCGACGTGTTCAGCCGGATGATCGCCGGCGCGTGGGAGGTGCTGAAGATCGCACCCTTCGCCACGGTGTTCGCCTTCATGGTGGGGATTACGCTGGGCCTGCCCGCAGGCTACTATGGCGGACGGCTCGACACGTTCCTGTCGTTCTTGGCCAACCTGGTTCTCGCCTTCCCGGTGATCCTCTTGTTCTACCTGCTGGTGACGCCGGAGATCGTGCTGACTGGCATCCCGACTTACATGGCCGCGGTGCTGTTCCTGTTCCCGATCATCTTCCTGGTGGTGCTATTCAACTCGCGGTTCTACACGCAGCCGTCGAAGCGGAACATCTTTGTGGCGCTGACGCTTATCATCGGCCTCTGGATCTACCTCGGCATCGCGTGGGACGCGGACCCCTTGGGCATCATCTCGCTTCCTGGCAACATCCTTGTGGTGTTCGTAAGCGTGGTCTTCGTGAACTCGCCCACCGTGTTCCGGATCGTGCGCGGCCTCGTCCTCGACATCCGCACGCGGGACTATGTGGCTGCGGGCCAAACCCGGGGCGAAGGCGCGTGGTACATCATGCTGTGGGAGATCCTGCCTAATGCCCGTGGACCGCTGATCGTCGATTTCTGCCTGCGGATCGGCTACACGATCATCCTTTTGGGGACCTTGGGCTTCTTCGGGCTGGGCGTCAGCCCCGAAAGCCCGGACTGGGGGTCGACCATCAATGATGGGCGGCGTCTCCTGGCGATCTTCCCGCATCCGGCCCTGGCCCCCGCGATTGCGCTGATGAGCCTGGTGCTCGGGCTCAATCTCTTGGCCGACGGCCTGCGCGAAGAAAGTCTCAAGGACTGATCATGTGAAAGAGGCCGGGGGGCCAGCCCCCCGGTCCCCCCGGGATATTTGAAAAGCAAAGAAGACCAACATGGAAAAATGGGACTACGACGGACCAATCCTTGAGATCGACCAGCTGTCGATCAGCTTTTTCACCCGCCTGCGGGAAATCCCCGCGGTGATGGACTTCTCCTGTGTCGTGCAGCCCGGTGAGGCGATGGGTCTTGTGGGTGAATCCGGTTGTGGAAAGTCGACCGTCGCGCTGGGGGTCATGCAGGATCTTGGCGTAAACGGGCGCATCGTTGGTGGGTCGATCAAGTTCAAGGGACGGGATTTGGGTGAGATGACGATGGAAGAGCTGCGCGATATTCGCGGCTCGGAAATCGCGATGATTTATCAAGAGCCTATGGCCTCGCTGAACCCCGCGATGAAGATCGGCAAGCAGCTGATGGAAGTGCCGATGATCCACGAGGGCGTGGGCGAAAAGGAAGCCTATGAGCGCGCGTTGGAGGTGGTCACAGACGTGAAGCTGCCCGACCCCAAGCGGATGCTGGAAAGCTACCCCCACCAGCTCTCGGGCGGTCAGCAGCAGCGGATCGTGATCGCCATGGCGCTGATGTCGAAGCCCAGTTTGCTGATCCTCGATGAACCCACCACCGCACTGGACGTGACGGTCGAGGCCGCCGTGGTGGAATTGGTGAAGGACCTCGGCAAGAAATACGGCACCTCTATGCTGTTTATTTCCCACAACCTCGGGCTGGTCCTGGAGACCTGCGACCGGATTTGCGTGATGTATTCGGGTGAGGCAGTGGAAACCGGCTCCATCGAAGACGTCTTCGACAAGATGCAGCACCCCTATACCCAGGCGCTGTTTCGCTCGATCCCGTTGCCAGGGGCCGACAAGAACTCGCGCCCACTGGTAGCGATCCCGGGCAACTTCCCCCTGCCCCATGAACGCCCGCCGGGCTGCAACTTCGGCCCCCGCTGCGACTATTTTGAAGCCGGGCGCTGTGATGCCGGTGACATCAAGATGGCGCCGATCGAGGGACATGATCGGCACGCCACCCGTTGTCTCAAGTTCCAAGAGATCGATTGGAACGCGCCGATCGAGGTGGGCGAGCAGCATGAAAAGACCGCCCCCGGCAATGTCGTCCTGAAGATGGACAACCTCAAAAAATACTATGAGGTCTCGGCCAATGCCCTCTTTGGCGGTGGCGATAAAAAGGTCGTCAAGGCCAACGAGACGCTCAGCTTCGAGGCGCGCGAAAGCGAGACGCTGGCCATCGTGGGCGAATCCGGCTGTGGCAAGTCGACTTTTGCCAAAGTGCTGATGGGTCTTGAGACGGCGACGGACGGTGAAATCCTGCTGGACAACCAGCCCATCGGCGATGTGTCCATCGACAACCGCGATACCAAGACGGTGTCGAGCGTCCAGATGGTGTTCCAGAACCCCTTCGATACGCTGAACCCATCAATGACGGTGGGCCGGCAGATCATCCGGGCGCTTGAGATCTTTGGCATTGGCGAGACCGAGGACGACAGGCGCAACCGGATGCTGGAACTTCTCGACCTGGTGAAACTGCCGCGTGAATTTGCAGAACGCATGCCGCGCCAGCTATCAGGTGGGCAGAAGCAGCGTGTCGGCATCGCCCGCGCCTTTGCCGGTGGTGCGCGGATCGTGGTGGCGGATGAACCCGTCTCGGCCCTCGACGTAAGTGTTCAGGCCGCCGTGACGGATCTGTTGATGGAGATCCAGAGGGAAGAAAAGACCACGCTTCTCTTCATCAGTCACGACCTGTCGATTGTGCGCTATCTCAGCGACCGAGTGATGGTGATGTATCTTGGCCATGTGGTGGAGATGGGCTCGACTGATCAGGTCTTTTCCCCGCCCTATCACCCTTATACCGAGGCGCTTCTGTCCGCCGTGCCCATCGCCGATACCAGCGTAGAGAAGACCCATATCGTGCTGGAAGGCGATATCCCGTCGGCCATGAACCCGCCATCGGGCTGCCCGTTCCAGACGCGGTGCCGCTGGAAATCCGAGGTGCCTGGGGGCTTGTGTGAGAAGGAAGTGCCGCCGGTGCGGATGATCGCGGACGGCCATCAGGTAAAATGCCACCTCAGCGATGAGAAGCTGGCCGAGATGGAGCCGGTGATCAAGATCGCGGCTGAATGAGCCTCTGATCACAGGCCCGCCGCGCACTGACGCACGGCGGGCCTACGCATATATTGACAAAATGTCGCAGGTTTTACTTCCGTAACGCCCGCGAGGTGGTAGGGTTCAAGCAGGCTTCCTGTTTTGGAGATACCCATGAAACCTTCCCTCATCCTCTCACTCGTTCTGGGCGGTGCCGTCGCCGCCAGCGCGGCGCTTGCAGGCGGCCATACGGGAAATCCCGCCGTCACAGCGCGCAAGGCGCATATGCAGCTCTATGCGCATAATCTCGGCATCCTTGGCGGCATGGCGCGCGGCAACGCCGAATACGACGCCGAAGCGGCAAGTGCGGCAGCGGCCAATCTTGCGGCCCTCGCGCAGCTTGATCAGACCAGCTACTGGGTACCGGGAACCGACAGCGATGCGTTACCCGGTGAATCCCGCACCCTGCCTGCGCTTTGGGACAACATCCCCGATGCCATCGCCAAGGGTGAGGAATTGGCCGCCGCCGCCGTTGCACTAAGCGAGACAGCAGGCAGCGGGCTGGAAGCCGTCCAGGCGGGGCTGGGCCCTGTGGGCCGGGTTTGCGGCCAATGCCACGAAGCCTATCAAATGCCGCGCAACTAATCCGCCGATGGCCCGCATCCTGGGCATGATCGTGGTGGCGGCCTGTGTCGTCATCGCCGCGGGCTGGGCCATGACCCGGCCTGCAACCGTGTCGGAGGCCGACGTGGCCGCGATCACACCCGATCTGGAGCAGGGTCGATTGGCCTTCTTTGCCGCCGGATGCGCCTCCTGCCATGCAGAGAAGGGCAGCGAAGGCGATGCGCGGCTGGTCCTGAAAGGCGGTGTTCGGCTTGAGACAGAGTTCGGGACGTTTGTGGCCCCCAACATCTCACCCCATCCCGAGGCCGGGATCGGCGGGTGGAGCACGGCAGAGATCGTGACCGCCATTATGCAGGGCACATCACCAGGGGGTCAGCATTACTACCCCGCCCTGCCCTATGGCAGCTATGCCAGGGCTGAGTTGCAGGATCTGGTCTCGCTCGCCGCGTTCCTGCAAACCTTGCCACCTGACCCGACGCCAAGCCAGCCTAACGAGTTGTCGTTCCCCTTCACCCTCCGCGCCGGGATCGGGGCCTGGAAACTCGCCAATGGGGGCACCGACTGGGCGGTGGATGTGGGGGAGGATCCACAGCTCATGCGCGGTCGCTATCTGGCCGAGACGCTGGGCCATTGCGGGGAATGCCATACGCCGCGCAACGCGACCCAGGGGCTTGATACTGCGCGTTGGTTTGCCGGTGCGCCGAACCCGTCGGGGCGCGGGAACATCCCAAACATCACGCCGGCGAAGCTGAATTGGTCCGAAGCGGATATCGTGGCCTACCTGCAGACCGGCTTCACGCCCGAGTTCGATGTGGCCGGAGGCAGCATGACCAGTGTTGTGCAGAATATGGCCAACCTGCCTGTCGAAGATCTTGAGGCGATTGCCGCCTATATGAAGGCCGTGCCGCCGGTGGAGTAAGGCGGCAACCGGCCAAAGCTATTTGCGAAATTGGTCGTGTTTCTAGGCGGTTAGCGAAAATTGCTAATTGGCAATTCGGTTTTACGAGCCGTGCCCCAACTTTTCCAATCGCGCCGCGCGCAGTTTCGCAAAGTCGTCACCCGCGTGGTAGGAGGATCGGGTCAAAGGCGTCGCCGACACCATCAGGAAGCCCTTGCCCCAAGCAGCCTTTTCATAGGCCGCAAACTCTTCCGGCGTCACGAACCGGGCCACTTCATGGTGCTTGGGCGTTGGCTGCAAATACTGACCGATCGTCAGGAAATCCACATCGGCCGAGCGCATGTCATCCATGACCTGCCGCACGCCTTGCGCGTCTTCGCCAAGGCCCACCATGATCCCCGATTTGGTGAACATGGACGGGTCCAACTCCTTCACCCGTTGCAACAGACGCAGCGAATGGAAATACCGCGCCCCGGGCCGCACCGTGGGATAGAGCCCCGGCACGGTTTCCAAATTGTGGTTGAACACATCAGGCCGCGACTCCACCACCCTTTCGAGCGCATCAGGGGCGCATTTCAGAAAGTCCGGTGTCAGGATTTCAATCGTTGTACCGGGGGACCGGTGCCGCACGGCGCGAATGGTCTGGGCAAAGTGTTCAGCCCCGCCATCATCCAGATCATCGCGATCGACCGATGTGATGACCACATGGTTCAGGCCCAGCGTCTCCACCGCATGGGCCACCCGCCCGGGTTCAAACACATCCAGCGCATCGGGCCGGCCCGTGGCCACGTTGCAGAAGGTACACCCACGGGTACAGATCTCGCCCATTATCATCATGGTGGCGTGGCCCTGGCTCCAGCATTCACCCACGTTCGGGCAACCGGCCTCTTCGCAGACCGTCACCAAGTTGTTTTTCCGCAAGATGTCGCGCGTCTGCTTGTAGCCCGCGCTGACCGGTGCCTTGACCCGGATCCAATCGGGCTTCTTGGGCTGCGCCTTGTCGGGGCGATGCGCCTTTTCGGGGTGGCGTTCCCCTGGAATGGTCAGATCTCGCGAGGCCATGCGGGTCTCCGTGTAAACTAGTTTAGCACTTAACTATCTAGTGCACGGTTGTCCAACCGACAGGGTGACGCGCATACCGGGTTTCACAAGGCCGCATGGCCGCTGGCTTTAGCCGAGCGCGTAGCCTGATCCGCGAACCGTGCGCACGGGGTCGTCGCCGCCATGCTGGCACAGCGCCTTGCGCAAGCGGCCGATATGCACATCAACCGTCCGCGTATCCACATAGATGTCACGCCCCCAGACCCGGTCGAGAAGCTGTTCCCGGCTCCACACCCGGCCGGGCTTTTCCATGAAGGTGCTCAGAAGGCGAAACTCGGTCGGTCCAAGTTTCAACAGCTTGTCATCGCGGGTGACGCGGTGCGTCTCGGAATCGAGGATGATGTCTGAAAACTGAAGCCTCTCGCCCACCGCCGCAGGACGGGTCCGGCGCAACTGGCTGCGCACCCGCGCCATAAGCTCCAAGACGGAATACGGCTTGATCACATAGTCATCCGCGCCGGTCTCGAGCCCCCGCACGCGGTCAACTTCCTCCGACCGCGCGGACAGCATGATGACAGGGATGCTACGCGTGTTGGCGCGGGATTTGACCTGGCGGCAAACCTCGATCCCCGACACCCCCGGCAGCATCCAATCCAGTACGATGATGTCGGGCTGCTCTTCCTTCAAGAGCAGCAGCGCCTCATCCCCGGTCTCGGCCCGGCTTACGGCAAACCCTTCCGCCTCCAGATTGTAGGCCAGAACCTCACGCTGCGCGGGTTCGTCTTCGACCACCAGAACCGTTGGTTGATCCGCAGACATCAGAGCGAGCCTGCACCATGCTTCACGAACGCGGTCCGGTCGCCTTTCGGGCGCACATCTTCGGGCATCTCGCCGGTCACGAGGTAGATGACCTGTTCGGCGATTGAGGTTACATGATCGCCCATCCGTTCAATATTCTTTGCGATGAAGTGCAGGTGCATGCAGGCCGTGATGTTGCGCGGGTCTTCCATCATGAAGGTGAGAAACTCGCGGAACAGGGCGTTATACATCTGATCGACGTCATGGTCGCGCTGGCGCACATCCTCGGCCAGATCGACATCGCGGTGGATGTAAGCATCAAGCACATCCTTCATCATCTTCTCGACCTCGCGCGCCATGCGGCGGAGCGACGTGGCGGCCCCGTCAGGCGGCTGCATCTGTACCAGAACGCTGGTCCGCTTGGCGAGGTTCTTGGCATAGTCGCCGCAGCGCTCCAGATTGCCGGAGACTTTCATCACCGTCAGAACCGTCCGCAGATCCGAGGCCGTGGGCGCGCGCAGCGCGATCACGCGGGCCGCCTCTTCGTTCACCTGCTCTTCCAGTGCGTCGATGGCCCGGTCGCTTTCGCGCACCTTGGTGGCCAGCTCGACATCGCGGGTTTCAAGCGAGGTGGCCGCATCCATGATGGCGGCCTCAACAAGACCACCCATCTTCATAATCATGGCCTGGATGGCTTCGAGATCGCGGTCAAAGACCGATTGAATGTGGTTTGTTTCGTTCATGTCAGATCCTGCTAGCCGATCCGGCCAGTGATGTAAGACTCGGTGCGTTTGTCTTCGGGGTTGGTGAATATCTGGCCGGTCTCGCCATACTCCACAAGGTAGCCCAGGTGAAAGAAAGCGGTCTTCTGGCTGACACGCGCGGCCTGCTGCATCGAGTGGGTGACGATCACCACGGAATAGTTCTGCTTCAACTCATCAATCAGCTCTTCCACCTGCGCCGTGGCAATCGGGTCGAGCGCGGAACAGGGTTCGTCCATCAACAAGACTTCGGGTTCCGTGGCGACGGCCCGCGCGATGCACAAACGCTGTTGCTGGCCGCCTGACAGGCCGGTGCCGGGTTCGTGCAGGCGATCCTTCACCTCGTCCCAGATCGCACCGCGGCGGAGGGCTTTTTCGACGATCTCATCAAGCTCGGCCTTGCCACGGGCCAGGCCGTGGATCTTCGGCCCATAGGCCACGTTGTCGTAGATCGATTTAGGAAACGGGTTGGGTTTCTGAAACACCATACCCACTTTGGCCCGCAACTGGACCGGATCGACTTTGGGATCGTTGATATCCTCACCGTCCAGGTGGATGTCCCCTTCGACTCGCGCGATGTCGATGGTGTCGTTCATCCGGTTGAGGCACCGCAAGAACGTGGATTTACCGCAGCCCGACGGCCCGATGAACGCGGTGACCGTCTTGTCTTTGATATCGACATCCACATCCTTGATGGCGTGGTTGTCGCCATAGAATACCTGCACCTTGCGGGCCGCGATCTTCGTGTCAGTCATCTCGACGTTTCTTTCCGTAATTCGCATGTCGTTCATGGAACGGCTCCTACCAGCGGCGCTCGAACCGGCGCCGAAGCAGGATGGCGACCGCGTTCATTATGACGAGGAATATCAAAAGGACGATGATGGCCCCAGAGGCCCGTTCAACAAAGGCCGGGTCCGAGCGTTGCGTCCAGTTGAAGACCTGAACAGGCAAGGCTGAGGCGGGATCGAAGAGGCCATCGGGCGGGCCAGACGGAAACTCGCGCACAAACGCTACCATCCCGATTAACAAAAGCGGTGCAGTCTCCCCCAGAGCTTGCGCCAGCCCGATGATCGTGCCCGTCAGAATACCGGGCGCAGCGAGCGGCAGCACATGGTGGAACACCGTCTGCATCTTGGATGCACCGACGCCCAAGGCTGCTTCCCGGATCGAGGGCGGCACGGCTTTGAGTGAGGCGCGTGTTGCGATGATGATCGTAGGCAACGTCATCAGCGTCAGTACGAGACCACCCACAATGGGGGCCGATTGCGGCAGACCGGCGAAGTTGATGAAGATCGCAAGACCGAGGATGCCGAAGACGATTGAGGGAACGGCGGCAAGGTTGGCGATGTTCACCTCGATTAGATCGGTCCAGCGGTTTTTCGGCGCGAACTCCTCAAGATAGATCGAGGCCGCCACGCCAATCGGCAGAGCCAGACACAAAACCACCAGCATCATGTAAAACGACCCGATGATCGCGACGCCAAGCCCAGCCGCCTCGGGCCGTTGGCCGGAGGCATCGGGCGCAGTGATGAACGCCCAGTTGAAGCGTTTCTCCAACACGCCCGCCTCTTCCAGTTGGTCTGTCAGATCCAGTTGCGCGGGCGTGACATTCTTGTCGAGTTCGGCCGTGGCCCGAGTCACGCGGTCCTTCATGTAGCCGTCGATCCGGCCATTGGCCAGAAACTCAAACGTCAGCGTGCTGCCAACCACATCGGGGTTGGCCAATACGAAGTTTCGCAGCTGCGCCGGGGCTTCTTTCGATATGATGTCACCGGGGTCCGTCAGTCCTTCGATTTCAAGGCCAAGCTCGGCCACCTTGGCCTCGACGGCGGTCGCGATTAGCGGGGAATAGCCGAAGGTCGAAACCTTGGCCATCTCGTCGCGATTGCGGTTGCCCTCTTTATCCAGCTTGTCTTCGGGCAGTTCGACCTCAAGCGTGATGTAGGTTTGCTGAAACGCGCTGAGCCCGTTGGACAGGATCGATGTGACCAGCAGAACAAGCGCCAGAAGCCCCAGCGTGACCGCGATGAGGCCATACATCTTGAACCGCGCCTCGGCGGCGTTTCGCTTCTTGGTGCGTGCGTCCTGCTCAAGCAGGGACGACTTCGGGCGCCCCGCTGCGGGAAGATCGTCGGTGGCGGTAAGATCGCTCATTCGTACTGCTCCCGGTATTTGCGCACGATGTAGAGGGCCAGGACGTTCAGCCCCAGCGTGATGACGAAGAGGGTCAGGCCCAGGGCAAAGGCGACCAGTGTTTCTGGCGCGGCAAAATCCGTGTCACCGGTCAGCTGCGACACGATCTTGACGGTGACGGTAGTCATTGCCTCAAAGGGATTCACCAGCTCACCCAACCCACGGTCGAACTGCGCGGCGGCGGCCCCTGCCCCCAGAACCACAATCATCGTCTCACCAATCGCGCGCGAGGCCGCGAGCAGGATGGCACCGACGATCCCGGGCAAGGCGGCAGGCACAACCACCTGGCGGATCGTCTCGCTATGGGTTGCGCCAAGGCCAAAGGACCCGTCGCGCATCGCCTGAGGGACTGCATTGATGATGTCATCGGACAAAGAAGAGACGAACGGGATCAACATGATCCCCATGACGATCCCTGCGGTCGCGACCGACGACGCGCTTTCACCTAGGCCCATCGGCATAGCGAAATAATCGCGCAGCATGGGTCCCACCGTGATCAGCGCAAACAGGCCGTAGACGATTGTGGGGATACCAGCGAGGATCTCGATCAGCGGCTTGGCAACCGCCCGCATGCGTGGCCCGGCATATTCGCTCATATAGATCGCGGCGAAAAGGCCGATTGGCACGGCAACCAGTAGCGCAATGAATGAGATGTAGAGCGTGCCCCACAGCAGGGGGATGATGCTGAGCGATGAGTTGCCGCGGAAATCCGGCGCCCATTCGAGGCCAAAGAAGAACGATGTCCAGGGATACTGCGAAAAGAAGTTCCGCGTCTCGAACAGCATCGACAACACGATGCCCAGCGTTGTCAGGATGGCAATCGATGCGGCGACGATCAGCATCGCCAAGATGACGCGCTCCACCTGATTGCGGGCGCGGAAGTCGGCCCGGGTGATGGCGAGCGAACTGGCAAAGCCGCCCACAGCCAGCACAATCACAGCGACGGTCATCCAGAGCGATCCGGACGACGCCATCTCGCGATATTGTTGGGCTGCGCGCAGCACCGGTGCCGCGACGTTTGAACCAAGGGCCACGCCGACCTCGCCCAGACGCTGCCGGACATCGGTGAATTCGGTGCGGATAGAACTGGCCTCTTCCTCGGTCATCGCGCCCTGATCGACTGCGGTGTCGAGCCCACTGGCGACCCGCTGGATGTCGCTCATCAGAAGGCTAAGGTTGCTGCCCTCTGGTATGGCCGTGTCGGGGATCGCGCCTGAGATGCGGTTTTCGATCCAGGCCGGCTGCACCAGCAGCCACAGCACAAGCATCCCAAAAGCCGGAATGATCGTCGCCAGGGCAACGTTTGCACCATAGTAGGAAGGCAGAGAATGCAGGGTCTTAATATCGCCATCGGTCGAGGCCAGGGCACGCTGGCGCCCCAACACATATCCAACCGCAGCGAGCACCAGCACGATCACTACAAGCCAAATCAACGGCATGACGTCCCCCGGAAAAACTAAGCCCAGATCTCGCCCGATCGGGCCAAAGAGGGCGGCACGCTTGCACCGCCCTCTGAGTTGTCGATTACATCGACGAGTTCATGACGTCTTCGTTGGCGACAAGCGACTGGGTGTCGCTCAGCGCCGGGTCAGACACCAGGCCATAGGCGGCCAGCGGGCCCTCGGGGCCAGCGATCTCATCCGAGATGAAGAACTCAGCGAATTCTTTCACGCCGGGGATCACGCCGATATGGGCCTTCTTGATGTAGAAGAACAGCGGACGCGACACCGGGTATTCGCCGGTCGAGATCGACTCGGTCGTGGGGACGACGCCAGCCATCGTTGCGACCTGCAGCTTGTCGGTGTTGTTCTCGTAGAACGCGAGGCCGAAGACGCCGATGCCGTCTTTGTTGCTGTCGATGCGAGCGAGCGTTTCGGTGTAGTCCCCATCGATGTCGACCGACACACCGTCGGTGCGGATCGCCATGCACTTCTCTTCCGCGGTGTCTTCGTCCACGCCAGCGGCGAGCATCGCATCGTAGAAGCCGCCGTTCTCACAGCCAGCCAGGATCACCTGCTCTTCGAACACTTCACGGGTGCCGTGCTTGGTGCCGGGGATGAAGGCCGCGATTTCCTGTTCGGGAAGCGCAGGGTCGATTTCATTCCACATGGTGAAGGTGTTGGGCACAAGCTCACCGTCGATGAAGTGCTCGGCGGCCAGCGCCTTGTACCAATGCTCCTGCGTGAACTCGAACGCATTGCCGTTGATGTCCGAGGCAAAGACGATGCCATCATAGCCGATGCGGACTTCGATGATGTCGGTGACGCCAGCGTCGGCGCAGGCGGCGATTTCACCTTCGCGGATCGGACGCGATGCGTTTGCGATGTCGATCGTGTTCACGCCGACGCCTTCGCAGAAACGCTTGAGGCCCGCGGACGAGCCACCCGATTCCACGACCGGGGTCGGGAAGTCGAAATTTTCGCCAAAGGCTTCGGCGACGATGGTTGCATAGGGCAGCACGGTCGACGAGCCAGCGATCTGGACGTTGTCGCGCGCAGCGGCGGCGGTTGCGGAAACGGCAGCGATCGCCAAGCTTGAGGCGGTCAGTTTCACGAATGACATATGGTTGCTCCTGAAGATACTAGGATGGACACCTCTCCGGGCGTCCGGTGCGGGTCTCGTAAGCACCGCGCGCAATGCTTTTGTGACAGGGATGTAACAGTTTTATGAAGGCCGTTAACGAAAGTTAATTGGCGGGTTAGGTCCCCGCTTATGCCCGCGGCAAGACGACTGAAAATCGGCTGCCTTGACCGACCTCACTTTGCACCCGCAACCGTCCTCGGTGGCGATTTACGATGTGTTTGACGATGGCCAAGCCGAGGCCCGTCCCCCCCATTTCGCGCGATCTGTGCGTATCAACGCGGTAGAAGCGCTCGGTCAGGCGCGGGATATGCATCGGATCGATGCCCTCGCCGGTATCCGACACCGTCAGAACCGCCGCAGGAGCCCGCAAATGTGGTGAGTTATCGGTGAGTTCCAGCTCAAGGCTCACCTCAGAGCCCGGTCCACCGTACTTAATCGCGTTCTCGACAAGATTGGCCACGACTTGTGCAAGCTGATCGGGATCACCGGGCACGATCACCTCGTCATCTGGGACATCTGCCCTCAATTTCACCCCGGCGTCTGTTGCCATCGGCAGCAGGCTCGACGTCGCAGATCTCATGATGCCAGCGATATCCACCGGATCTTGTGGGCGCAGCCGTTCCTGATCCTCGACCCGGCTCAGCGACAGGAGATCCCGAACCAGGCGATTCATTCGGCTGGCTTCCTGTTCCATGATTCCTAGGAACCTTTCGCGCGCAATTGGATCATCGCGCGCCGCACCCCGCAGCGTCTCAATGAACCCCAGCAGCGCAGTGAGCGGCGTGCGAAGCTCATGGCTCACATTTGCGACGAAGTCGCGCCTGATCTGACCGGCCTGACGGATGTCGGTGATGTCAACAAAGCTGACAAGAATCGCTGACACCTCAGCATCTTCGACGCGTGCTGCCGTCACGCGATATGAGGCATCTCGGGTGGTGCCGGTTGCCAGGTAAAGAGCTTCGGCCCTGGTGTTCCGACCAGATAGAACGGTCTCAATGCAATCGAGAATGGCTGGCTGTCGCAACGAGGCGACGTAGTGCCGGCCCGGTAGCCCTGCGCCGAAAAGCTCGACCGCCGGTGCATTCAAAGCAATGACACGTTCGTCGTTTCCGATCAGCATCGAGGCAATCGGAGAGGCCTCAAGCAACGACGCATACTGAGTTGATCGCGCAACCATGAAAGGCCCCAAGTTAGCCGATGTGTTTGCGGCGTTGAATGCCAACGAGGCGCGTCTGGCAAGCTGAAACTATGACAGGACGTCGCGCTTAGGTAGCATTGTCATGCACGCACAACCTAGGGCATAGTGACGGCCAGGGCGGGAATGCTACCTCATCGGCATAGTCAAACGGATTTCAAACCCACGGGTATTTGAAGATGAAGAATCGTGTGTCTCTCTCAACGTTTTCATCATTGGACCAAGCGGCAGATCCAAAGCCGAAATCACCAATCGTGGCCGTAGGAAACGTGGAGCAATGGCAACGCGCCGGTCACACGCTGCCCGCAAGTTCGGACCTGTACTTCTGTGCGTTTGAACAACTCGATCAGACCTTTATCGACCTGTTTGAACCCGCTGTCGTTCTGACCCCGGTCGTTTCAATGAACTTCGATTGTGCAGATGTGGCCCTCCGCCTTTATGACGCCGACTATCCTGGATCCGTGCGTGCGCTCGGGCGCGATCTGCCGCGGCCTGAGATCGTGGAGCGTGAGATCCGCGCACTCTGCCCCGCCCTTGATTTTGCGATCCTCGATATCGACGATCTTCTGCGGCTTTCGTGACGATCACACGCTTTGGCTGGCGGCAATTCCCTTGGCGAAGGTTTGAATGAGGCCGTCTGCGTCTTCGCAGCCCACTGAGACACGAAAAAACCCTTCGCTGATTCCAATCACATTGCGGTCTTCCTCTGACAAGGCCCGGTGGGAGGATGTGGCCGGGTGGCTGAGGGTGGTCGAGATGTCACCAAGCGTCGGAGCAAAGGGAATTTCGGGCATTGCCGCCACCAAGGCATTGGCTGCAGCGCGGCCGCCCGAGACCTCAAAGCTCAGCATATGCGATCCGTGATCCCCCAAAAGGCCGACCGCCCGGTTGTGATCGGGGTGATCGGGCCGCGTCGGGTAAAGGACGCGCTGGACACCTGACATCTCAGCTACGGCATCGGCCACTGATCTGGCGGTCTTTTCCGCCTGGGTGTATCGCAACGGAAAGCTCAGCAAGCCGCGTTCCGCGAGCCAACAGTCGAACGGGCTAGGGGTGAGGCCGGTGGTCACGCAAAACGTCTCGATCTTGTCGCGCAGGGCGAGGTCGCGGGCGGCGACGTAGCCAAGGGTCGTGTCGGAATGACCAGACAGGAGTTTGGTTACCGAATGGATGACGATATCGGCGCCGTGATCGAACGGGCGGATCGCGTAGGGCGTGGTAAACGTATTGTCCACTGCCACCAGGATGCCGCGGTCCTGCGCGATGCGGAGGATGGCGGTGAAATCGGCAATCCGGATCGTTGGGTTCGACACGATCTCGATCAGGATCAGACGCGTCTCGGGCCGGATCGCGGCGGCAAACCGATCCGCATCGGTGGCATCAGCAGTCGAGGCCGCGATGCCGAGCGCGGGCAGTGTCTCAGACATCAGGCGCAGCGATCGGCCATAGAGCTGATCACCCCCCAGGACATGGTCGCCGGCCTTCACAGACCCCAGGAGCGCCGCCGTGACCGCCGCCATGCCTGAGCCGGTGACGATCCCCCCTTCGACACCTTCCAGGTCGTCGATCATCCGCGCGAGCACCGTCGCATTGGGGTGCCCTTCGCGGGCATAGGTGTAGCCGGGGATCTGGCCGCCATATTGCGCGTCGAGCGTGTCAGGCCCGTCGGAGGTATAGACGACTGAGGCCTGTAGGGGCGTGGCGAGCGGGCGTGCCGCGCCGTCCGGCCAGGCAGGGCGTCGGATGGGGGTTTTCGGCATGGGGAGCCTCTTTGACAGAACGAAACTAGGGCGTGGGGACGATCTCAAGCCCGCTGCGGAAACGGCGCATGTTGGCTTGATACCCTTCGGCGGATTTCAGAAGGCCAGCGATTTCAGCATCTGTGAGCGGGCGCACGACTTTTGCAGGCGCGCCGACGACCAGACTGCCATCGGGGATCTCTTTTCCTTCGGTGACCAGGGCGCAGGCACCCACTAGGCACATCTTTCCGATGCGCGCCCCGTTCAGGATCGTGGCCCCCATGCCGATCAGACTTTGATCCGCGATCGTGCAGCCGTGCAGGATCGCTTTGTGACCAATCGTGCAGTTTTGGCCGATGGTCAGAGGATAGCCCATATCCGTATGTAGGACCGAGTTTTCCTGGATATTGCTGCCCGCGCCCACGACAATCGCTTCGTTATCGCCGCGCAGGGTTGCGCCGAACCAGACCGATGCGCCAAAGGCTAGGTGAACATCGCCGACGACATTTGCATCCGGCGCCACCCAATAGTCACCATCCGTGGGCACCACAGGGCGCACACCATCCAGCGCGTAAAGTGTCATGACAGCTCCTCAAACTCAGATTGCAGGCCCCGCACATGCTCCACCAGACCGGGTTGTTGGCTGCGCCGCAACCGTTCGGCAGTGATAATGGTCTTCAATCGGTCCTCGGTCGCATCGAGATCGTCATTCACCAGAACATAGTGGTAGCCGTCCCAATGGCTGATCTCGTCCCAGCTTTTGAGCATGCGCTTTTGGATCGTATCCTCGGCATCCTGCGCGCGCGCGACCAACCTGCGCCGCAACTCGGCAATCGACGGGGGGAGCAGGAAGATCGACAGCACGTGGCTTGCTAACGCGCTTTCCTTGATCTGCTGGGCCCCCTGCCAATCGATGTCGAACAGGACGTCGCATCCGACATCGATGGCCTGTTGCACCGGGCCGCGGGGGCTGCCGTAGAAATTGCCGAACACATGCGCGTGTTCCAGCATGTCGCCTCCCGACACCATTCGTTTGAATCCGGCCTCATCAGTGAAGTGATAGTCGACCCCATCGGTTTCGCCGGGCCGGATCGGACGGGTCGTGGCGGAGACAGAGAACCGGATCGTGTCGTCCCAATCGCGCAGGCGACGGGCAAGCGTGGATTTACCCGCCCCTGACGGCGATGACAGAATGATCAAAAGGCCCCGGCGTTTCATCGTCATTCCACGTTTTGAACCTGTTCGCGCATCTGGTCGATGGTGTGTTTGAGGTCCAACCCGATCCGGGTGAGGTTAGTGAACTGAGCTTTTGCGCACAAGGTATTGGCTTCCCTGTTAAATTCCTGGGTCAGGAAATCCATCTTGCGCCCTTTGGCCCCGCCTGCGTCCAATAGCTCACGGGCCGCTATTACATATGCATCGAGGCGGTCGAGCTCTTCCGCGACATCTGTCTTCACGGCGATGAGCGCCAGTTCCTGGGCAAGCCTGTCAGGATCGGCGCGGTCGACTGAGTCCATCACTTTGGCGAGCGCTGCGGCGTTTGCGGTGCGCATCTGGTCGCTCCGTGCATCCAATACGCCGCGCGCCTCGGTGACACCTTCGGCGATACGCGTGACCTGCCCGTCGATCAGGGCATGCAAAGCCTCACCTTCTGCCGCGCGCGCATCGACGAAGCTTTGAAGCAGCGGTGTGAGATCTTCGAGCAGTGCGGTTCTGAGGGGGTCTGTTGCGTCCGTAGCCGTCGCGGTGTCCTGCACCCCGCGGATCGCCAGGATCTCGGCGGCTGACGTCTGCGCCAGGGTCATCCCGCCCTCGGCGGCGGCCATCTCGATCTCGCGCAGCATGGATACGACGCGGCGCAAGGCGTCCGGGCTCAGGGCCGCGTTGTCTTCGCCGGCATCCCGGGTAACGCGCAAGGTCAGTGTGACGTTCCCGCGTGCTACGACCTTTTGCACCGCGGCCCGCACCGGTGCTTCCAGCCCGTCGATCCAATCGGGCAACCGCAGCCGTACATCCAGACCGCGCCCATTCACAGACCGCACATCCCAACTCCAGCTCCAGGGGCCAAAGCTGCCCTCGCGCGATGCAAAGCCCGTCATCGATCGCGTCATATGCCGTCCCTTTGCGCGGCCCGTATTAACCGTTTGGTTAGATTTGGCCGGATTTTCCGATCGTGTTGTGGCAGTTTAACACTCGAGTAACCAGCGTTCCCGCCATCGCAGAAGCGATAGCAGAACGCGTAATGCCCCACAATCGACCAGCGTATGAGTGACACAGGAGTTTTCCATGGAAGACGGTGCCAATATTATCCAGCTTTCGGCCGCACGTGCAGGGCGCGATGATCCCGCCCTTCGGCACGTTGAACAGTATTGGGATGGGCTGCGTGAGGGGCGCCTGATGCCATCGCGCGCGGAAATTGATCCGCGGGGTTTGTCGCCGGCGCTGGATCGGGCATTTATTCTGGAACGCATTGCCCCCGGCTTGGCGCGCTTTCGGGTTGCCGGGCGTAAATTGTCTGAAGCGATGGGTCTGCAGGTCAACGGGTTGCCACTGTCCACTTGTTTTCATGCCGATGCCCGGGATCGTCTGGCCGACCTGTTGGAAGGTGTCTTTTCTGAGCCCAATGTTGTGCGCCTGTCGCTGAGTGCGCCGACGGGGATCGGGCGCCCACCGTTCGGCGGACAGATGATCTTGCTGCCCCTGCGTGACGATCTTGGCGGGATGAGCCGGGCTTTGGGCTGTCTTGTTACGGTGGGGCAGATCGGACGGACTCCGCGTCGGTTTGTGATCGACGGCGCTGTGAAGCGCAGCCTGCGGGATGCGGATGTGGCGGTTGCGGCCATCGCGCAACTCTATTCTGAAGAAGAGACGCCTGCGTGACGGCGACACCTCGGCATGGTGTCGCCGCCCAATTGGCTCACACAGCTGCGATCTTTGCCGGGGCTGACCGCCGGGCCGAAAGCTCTTCCGCGACGAGGAAAGCCAGTTCTAGCGATTGCGATGCGTTCAGGCGCGGATCGCAGGCCGTGTGGTAGCGGTGGGACAGATCTTCGTCCGAGACAGCCCGGACGCCACCGGTGCATTCGGTCACGTCCTGGCCGGTCATCTCGAAATGGACGCCACCGGGGATCGATCCTTCGGCGGCGTGGACGGAAAAGAACTCCTGCACTTCGCGCAACACGCTCTCGAAAGGCCGTGTTTTGTAGCCCGTCGAGGATTTGATCGTGTTGCCGTGCATCGGGTCGCAGGACCACACGACATTGGCTCCCTCTTCGCGCACCGCCTTGATCAGGCGCGGAAGGTGCTCGCCCACCGTCCCGGCACCGAAGCGGCAAATCAGGGTCAGACGCCCCGGTTCGTTGTCAGGGTTCAAAGTGGCCATGTTGCGCTTGAGATCGTCCACCGAGGTCGACGGTCCGCACTTCATTCCAATCGGGTTCAGCACACCTCGCGCGAACTCGATATGCGCGCCGTCGGGCTGGCGGGTGCGATCGCCGATCCAGATCATGTGACCGGACCCGGCCACCCACTTGCCAGAGGTCGAATCCACCCGGGTCAACGCTTCTTCATACTCCAGAAGGAGCGCCTCGTGGCTGGTGTAGAAGTCGACCGTTCCAAGCTCATGCGTGGTCTCGGCGGTCATCCCAGCAGCCCCGATGAAATCTAGCGTGTCCTGGATGCGGCTGGCCATATCGCGATACTTCTCGGCCTCATCGCGATCGGTGAAGCCAAGCGTCCAGCTATGCACGTGGTGGACATCCGCGAAGCCACCCGTTGAGAAGGCGCGCAGCAGGTTCAACGTTGCCGCCGCTTGGGTGTAGGCCTGCAGCATCTTCTTGGGGTTGGGGATCCGCGCCTCGGCGGTAAAGTCCAACTCGTTGATGATGTCGCCGCGGTAGCTGGGCAGTTCGACGCCATCCTGAACTTCGACCGGCGCGGAGCGTGGCTTGGCAAACTGCCCCGCCATCCGACCGACCTTAATCACTGGCACCTTGGCGCCGTAGGTCAGAACGATGGCCATTTGCAGCATGACCTTGAACGTATCGCGGATGCTGTCAGCCTTGAAATCGGCAAAGCTTTCCGCACAGTCGCCGCCCTGCAAAAGGAACGCCTCACCTGAAGCAGCCTTGCCGAGCTCCGCCTTAAGGCGCCGTGCCTCACCGGCAAAGACCAAAGGCGGATACTCCGAAAGCTTTGCCTCGACCCGAGCCAACGCCTCTGCATCCGTGTAGTCGGGCATCTGCACCCGCGGCTTTGAACGCCACCCGGTTTTCTGCCATTCCGCCATGTTTTGGTCCTCACCAACCGAAATTGAACGCCCGGGGTATAGCGGGCGGCCGGGCCGAAGAAAACAGCCATACTGACGCAAATTTCGTCCGAAATCTTGGGCAGATGCCCGAATTAGCATCGACGCCTGCTTGAAAGGATTTGAAAATGCTGGTTCGGTGTCGCGCAGTGCGCAATTTGGAAGGCCGCTGGCGTGGAGCAAAACCGCCATATCATCGAACTTGCCGAAACCGTGGCCAAGCCCAAACGGTTCGTGTTTGCGCTTCTCGATAACTTTACGATGCTCTGTTTCGCGAGTGCGGTCGAGTCGCTTCGTATCGCCAACCGTATGGCAGGTCAGACGCTGTTTGAGTGGCAGATCGTCGGCGAAGGCGGCGACGCGATCACGTGCTCAGCGGGGACACGGTTTCATCTGGACGGTGATCTGGAGGAGCTGAACCGCGACGATACCATCCTTGTCTGCGGTGGCATCGACGTGGCGCAGGCCACGACGAAGCGGATGCTGAACTGGATCCGCCGCGAGGCGCGGCGGGGCGCTGTGATCGGGGGGCTCTGTACGGCGGGCTATACGCTGGCAAAGGCCGGGCTGCTGGACGGGAAGAAGGCCACCATCCATTGGGAAAATCAGGACAGCTTTGCCGAGGAGTTCGAAGAGGTTGAGCTGACCAAATCGGTCTTTGTGGTCGACGGCAACCGCATGACCACCGCGGGTGGCACCTCGTCCATCGACTTGATGCTCAAGATCATCGCAGACGCCCATGGCGAGGAATTGGCCGGCGCGGTCGCGGATCAGCTCATCTACACCACCATCCGCACCGATCAGGACACGCAGCGGCTAAGCGTGCCCACGCGGATCGGCGTGCGTCACCCCAAGCTGAGCCAGGTCGTCCAGATGATGGAGGCCAATATCGAGGACCCGATCAGCCCGTCGATCCTGGCGCGGGATGTGGGCATGTCGACGCGCCAACTAGAGCGCCTGTTCCGCCGGTATCTGAACCGCTCGCCTAAGCGATACTACATGGAGCTACGGCTGCAGAAGGCGCGGAACCTGTTGATGCAGACGGATATGAGCGTGATCAACGTCGCACTGGCCTGTGGGTTCGCGTCACCGTCTCATTTCTCGAAATGCTACCGCGCGCAGTATCATACGACGCCCTATCGGGAGCGTGGTGCCCCAGCGGCGCGGTTGTCGATTTGAAGTAGGTGTTTGGGGCCTGGGAGCGCGGGGGGCAACGCGACCACAGGCACCATGGCCGCGGTACCAATGGGCGGGACTATGGACCCGGATATACACAGTGTACGATGGGAAATAGCTTAGTTTGCCTGGCAATAAGACGGATCGAGGATGATTTTGCGAAACGCGGCTTTGGCCGATATCGAACAGATAAGTGGGTTTCTCAAAGAGCTAACCGCATCCGGAAAAAGAAAGAGCCCTGACAGCGAGGCTTTCGTTCGCGCCCACTACATTGAGGACAAAGGGAAGATAAGCTGCACAGTCGCTCAGGAGAACGGGCTGGTGCTTGGCTTCCAATCCCTGAAACGCGCTACGGCTGGAAACAAATATGGAGTCGAACCCGGCTGGGGCATCATCGGAACACATGTCCGACCTTCTGCCGCTCGTCGGGGTGTGGGACGCGCGCTATTTGCAGTTAGCCAGAAGGCTGCGATAGCCGCCTCGCTAAGAATGATCGACGCTTCCATCGCGAACAACAATCCAGATGCGCTGGCATATTACGACGCTATTGGCTTCCAAACATATCGGCAACCTGAAGGCTTGGTTTGTAAGTGTTTTGACCTTACGGAGCAGCAAGCCAGAGCGGGTTCCGTTGCCACAGACCCTGACCTTAGGTCCTGAAATCGGGATTTGGCGCAGCCCTAGCAAGAGCCCGCAGCGTCCGCAAAGCCAGCATTACCCTAATCACCCCACTCCCCGTCTCTACCCCATCGCCCTGAGCCGTTTCACCAGGCTCGACGTGTCCCAGCGACCGCCGCCCATCTTCTGCACGTCCTTGTAGAACTGATCCACGATAGCCGTCACAGGCAGGCTCGCCCCGTTCTCATTGGCGGTCGCCAGACAGATCCCCAGATCCTTGCGCATCCAATCCACCGCAAAGCCATGGTCGAACTGATCGTCGATCATCGTCTCATAGCGGTTCGACATCTGCCACGATCCCGCGGCCCCCTGGCTGATCACCTCGATCACCGCCTTGGCATCGAGGCCCGCTTTGTCGGCAAAGTGCAGCCCCTCGCTCAGGCCCTGTAGCAACCCGGCAATGCAGATTTGGTTGACCATCTTGGTCAACTGCCCGGCCCCACTATCCCCCATGCGTTTACAGGCCTTGGCGTAGACCGCCATGATCGGCTCGGCTTTGGCATATGTATCGGGATCGCCGCCGCACATGATGCCAAGCTGGCCGTTCTCCGCCCCCGCCTGCCCGCCTGAGACAGGGGCGTCCACAAAGCCCACGCCCAGATCGCCTGCCGCAGCGGCCAGTTCCCGTGTAACCGCCGCCGATACGGTTGTGTGATCGACAAAGGTCGCGCCCTTGGACATCCCGGCAAAGGCACCGTCATCGCCCAGGCAGACCGCGCGCAGGTCGTCGTCATTTCCGACGCAGGCCATGACGAAGGCGGCGCCATCTGCGGCCTCGCGCGGGGTCGCCGCATGCGCACCGCCGTGCTGGTCGGACCAGGCCGCTGCTTTGGCGGCGGTGCGGTTATAGACGGTGACGTCGTGGCCTGCCGCCTGCAAGTGCCCCGCCATCGGATAGCCCATGACCCCAAGCCCCAAAAACGCAACCTTCGCCATGGCTTTCCTCCCGCTGATAAATCGCTTAATCGTGGTCCTAACTAACCGACCGACCCGCACCGTCAACCAGAGCAGATCAAAACCGGGCGCGCGAATGGCAACTCTCTTTCGGTGGCTTATCCGCCTTTTTACAGGGTCGGTCCTGCTGGGCGCAGCCGCGTTGGTCCTGCTCTACTGGTTCGCGACACGCTCGATCCCCGACTACAGCGCTGAAATCACCGTTGATGGCGTGACCGACAGCGTCGAGATCGTGCGGGACAATGCCAATGTGCCCCACGTCTTTGGGTCAAGCGACCCAGATGTGTTCTTCGGCCTGGGGTTTGCGCATGCGCAGGATCGGCTGTGGCAGATGATGATGCTGCGGCGCACCGCGCAGGGGCGATTGTCGGAGATGTTCGGCCCCCGCACCTTTGCAATCGATGATCTGATGCGGCGGCTCGATCTCTATCCGCTGGCCGTTCAATCGGTGCGCGTACAATCGGAGTATGCGCAGACGGCGCTGCGATCCTATGCGGCGGGGGTGAATGCGTGGCTGGCGGAGATCAACGAAGGCGCGCGGGGACGAGGGGCACCTGAGTTCTGGATTTTCCCGCCACAGATTGCGCCGTGGCAACCCGCCGACAGCATCGCGGTGGCCAAGATCATGGCGCTGCAACTGACATCGCAGGCATCGACGGAAGTGCTGCGGGCGCGCGTCTCGCTGTTGTTGGATGAGGATCGGGTGCGGGACATTCTGCCAGATGCCCCCGGCGACGGTGTCGCCGCGCTGCCGGAGTTTGCAGCGCTCTTCCCGACCGCGCCGCGCTATGCGGCGACCGAGCTTGCAACACCCGATCCCTTGTCGCCCGTGCGCATGCGGGAACTGGCGGGTGCGTCAAACGCCTGGGCCGCCGCGCCGTCGCGGTCTGCCGCGGGCGGTACGCTTTTGGCCAATGATCCGCATCTTGGCTTCACGGCGCCGGGCGTCTGGTATCTGGCCCGGCTTGAATTGGAGACCGGTGGGGTCATCGGCGGCACCATCCCTGGCATGCCGATCGTCGCCTTGGGCCGCAGCACAAATTTGGGCTGGGCCCTCACCGCGGCGCATGCCGACGATCAGGATGTGATGATCGAACGGCTGAACCCGGACAACCCGGAAGAAGTTCAGACGCCGAGCGGGTTTCGCCCCCTCACGACCCGCAGTTCCATTATTCGAATTGATGGCGAAGAGCCCCGCACCATCACCCTGCGCTGGTCCGAGAACGGCCCGATCCTGACTGGCGCGCAGTTTGGCCTGGGCGCCGTGACACCGCCCGGCCACGTCGCGGCACTCGCCTGGACGGCGCTGACGCCCAATGACACGTCACTCACTGCCGGTTTCGATCTGATGCGGGCGAGTGACATTGATGCCGCCATTGAAGCCACAGAGGCTTTCGTCGCACCGGCGCAAAACCTGACTCTGGTGGATCGCGATGGCGTGGCGATGAAGACCATCGGCGCCCTGCCCCGGCGCGCGGCGCGGCACCAGACCGAGGGCCGAATGCCCGCACCGGGTTGGCTGCCGCAAAACCGTTGGCAGGGGCGATTGTCCTATGCTTCAAACCCTGAGTTTCGCGATCCCGACGGCGGCATTCTTGGCAACACCAATAACAAAACGATCGAAAAGCCGTTCCCGTTTCATGTGAGCCACGATTGGGGCGACACGCAGCGTGTTCAGCGTTGGCAGCGCCTGATGCAGAACCGCGAGGTGCACACGCGGGACAGTTTCATCGAGGCGCAGCTTGATACCGTCTCCTTCACCGCGCGCGCACTTTTGCCTTTGGTGGGGGCCGAGCTGTGGTTCACCGGGGAACCTGCACCGGACGGCACACCGGAGCGGTTGCGGCAGGACGCCCTTGCGCTTCTCGCCAACTGGAACGGCGAGATGAACGAGCATCTGCCCGAACCTTTGATTTACGCCGCGTGGATGCGCGCGTTGCAGGCGCGGCTCATTCAGGATGAACTGGGTGGCCCGCTGGCGGCTGAGTTCACGCACATCGAGCCTCTGTTTATCGAACGGGTGTTTCGCGACACCGACGGGGCTGGTGTCTGGTGCGATGTCATTCGAAGCGCGGATCGCGAAACCTGCCCTGACATCGCGCGGATCGCGCTGGATGAGGCGCTTTTGTGGATCACCGAGCAATATGGCCAAAACCTGGAGTCCCTGCGCTGGGGCGACGCCCATGAAGCGCGGCATGACCATCAGGTGTTGGGGGACACGCCATTGGTAAACTGGATCGTCAACATCCGCCAGTCCACGTCAGGTGGTGACAACACCCTGAACCGGGGCAAGACAAGCGGAACCGGACCAGACCCGTTTGCGAATGTGCATGGCGCGGGCTATCGCGGCGTCTACGATTTTGCCGATCCTGACAGCTCGGTCTTCATCACCGCTACGGGGCAATCGGGGCACCCCCTGTCGCGCCACTACGACGATCTGGGCGAACTTTGGCGGCGTGGCGAGTACATTCCGATGTCGCTTGATCCTGAATTGGCCCGCGCCGCGGCGGTCGGCATAACCCGGCTCATTCCGCGTTAGGGATGCTCAGCCTTGAATTTTCCCCCCACACTCTCGAAAAAGTCATTTATAGTCGGATGTTAACAAGTGCGGACTAGACCGTGCGCCGAAGTGACGGAGGCAGAGGTATGAAGCGGCTTATCGCAGTGTGCATGCTCGGCATGGCTCTGACGGGCTGCGTCAACACCTTTGCCGTGGATTTTGAAGGGCCGGTGGATGTCGAGGTGGCCCGAACCTGGACGGTCACGGATGTCGTCGTAGTCGTTCCTGACGAATTAACCGTGGCCGAAGCACCCGCGCGCCTTGTCCCACAGGCCGACATTGTGTGGCATGGCGACCCACCGGGGGATCGTCGGGCGCAGGTGGCGAGCATCCTGGAACGTGGGGCCTGGGCTGGTGTAGCGGGCTTGCGCGGTGGGAAGCCCGTGACGCTGGAACTCACCCTCCAACAATTTCACGGCGTCACACCTGCTGCACTGTCCAGGTCACCTGCCGCCGTCCACAACATCGCCTTTTCGGCACGCTTTCTGAACCCGCTGGGTCAGGAATTGACCCGGCCCACCGATATCCGGGCCGATCTCGACGCGATTGTTGGGGTTGCCGCAATCCTCGCAACCCAGCAAGGGAACACGCAAAAGTTTCGGGTCACCAACAATATCGCCAAGGTGATCGCCGGCTGGGTCGGCACGATCGATGATCCGCGCCAGAACTTCGTGGCCTTCGGCCGCTAGCGGTTCACGTCGCTAAAGCGCGCCTTCTGGCGCTGCGTCCACACCACCTGCAGACGCATGCCGTCATCTAGCTGTTCTTCCGCCTCGACAACGCCTTGATCGAAAAGCCACGCCCGCGCGCGGCCTGCGCTGAACGGCAAGTGGATAACCTCGGCGTGTTTGACGCCGCCGAGCTGAAGCGCGGTGGCTTCAACAAGCGCGTCCACCCCCTCACCCGTCAAAGCGGACATCAAAAGGACGGCCTCATCCCGGCCCGCGCGATTTTCCAGAGCGGAGCGTTCCTCTGCCGGGACGGCATCGATCTTGTTCCATACCTCAAGCACCGGAACGGTCTCATCCATCCCGAGATCTGCCAGGATCGCGCGCACATCGGCGGCTTGTTCCTCTGTCTCGGCATGGGCGATGTCGCGGACATGCAGGACGAGGTCCGCGGCCAGAACCTCTTCCAACGTGGCTCGGAAAGCCGCCACAAGCTGGGTCGGCAAGTTGGAAATAAACCCCACCGTGTCGCTCAGGATCACCTCGCTGCCATCGGACAGCCGCACGCCGCGCATGGTGGGATCGAGCGTGGCAAACAGCATGTCCTTGGCCATCACCGAGGCTCCAGTCAGCCGGTTGAAGAGCGTCGACTTCCCCGCGTTCGTGTAGCCGACAAGCGCCACCACTGGAAACGGCACCTTGGCGCGTGCGGCCCGGTGCAAGTTGCGCGTCTTGACCACCTTTGCCAGTTGCCGCCGCAGTCGGGTAATCGCCTCGTCAATGGCGCGTCGGTCGGCCTCGATCTGGGTTTCGCCGGGTCCCCCGACAAATCCCAACCCGCCCCGCTGCCGTTCCAGGTGGGTCCAGGCCCGCACCAATCGCGTCCGCTGATAGCTGAGCGCGGCGAGCTCCACCTGCAAGACCCCTTCACGGGTTCGCGCGCGGTCGGCGAAGATCTCCAGGATCAGGCCGGTGCGATCGAGAAGCTTTAACCCCCACTCTTTTTCAAGGTTGCGCTGTTGGACCGGGGTCACCGGACCGTCGACCAGGACCAACCCAACGTCTTCACGTTTGAAGAAGTCCCCAAGCTCGCCAATTTTGCCGCGCCCGAACAAGAGGCCCGGCTGCGCCTTGGCCAAGCGCACCACGTCCCCGCCCACAACCACCAAATCAGGCAGCGCATGGGCCAGCGAAACGGCCTCTTGCAGCGCGGCCACGGGATCACGGCGCGTGTCAGATGCTTGGATGTCGGGGTGCAGCACGAAGGCGCGCATCGCCCCCGTGGTGCTAGTCTCCATAGGGCCTATTCTTCGCCCTCATACAAGTTGATCGGCTGCGAGGGCATGATCGTTGAAATGGCGTGCTTGTAGACCAGCTGCGATTGCCCATCCCGGCGCAAAAGCACACAGAAGTTGTCAAACCATGTGATCACGCCCTGTAATTTGACGCCATTGATCAGGAAAATGGTGACCGGAACTTTGGTTTTCCGAACGTGGTTCAGGAACGCGTCTTGTAAATTCTGTCTGTCCGAAGCCATAGGATCTATTGCCTTTTTTCTTGGCTCCACCGGGCTGGGTGGGCGTCGTGGCGACACTATGGAGCCGGATCGCCCCAGATTCCACCCCAAAAATCAGCCCGTTACATGGCCACTTGCCGCAGCCCGCCTAGGACCGCCAAAAATCGGGATTGAGCAGGGCAATGATGGCTAGCGTCTCCAACCGGCCAAGGACCATGGCCGCGGCAAAGACGAGCCGCGCGGTTTCTGTCAGCTGTGACAGGGCGATGGGCGTCTCGACCGCATGCTGGGTCAAGGGGCCGGTGGTGGTGAGCGATGCGATGGTCAGGACCAGCGCGTCTTCAAACGCGATGCCTGTGGCCGCAAACGCCAGCATGACCACCGCGATGGAGAGCGCGAAAAGCATGAAAAAGATCCACGCGACATAGGCGCCTTCCCGCCGGATCCGCCGTGCGACCTGCCCCGATCCGCCGATGGAGTTGGGGTAGACGAGCTTTTCCATCTCGCGCATGCCGTGTTTGTAGAGCGCATAGACGCGTAGCAGCTTCACACCGCCAGCTGTCGTGGCCACGCCACCGCCGAAGACCGCGAGGCCCATGAGCATCATGCCCGGCGTCTCTAGCCCCGACCATTGTCGCGCCGCGGCCCAGGATGCGCTTTCAAATCCGGTCGTCGTGAGGAAAGACAAAACCGTGAACGCCCCACCCCAGATCGTCTGGGCGATGGCGACGAAGTCACGCTGATCCTCGATCTCGATGGCACCGACCCAGTGCCGCAGGACAAGCAAGACGGGCAGCAGCGCCACAAACAACAGGCCCAGGCGCAATTCGGGGTCTGCGCCGAGGGATCGCCAACCTTCTGGGCGTTCATCGGACGCAAAGGTCAGGCGGGACAAACCGAAGATGAGAAACAGAAAGAGCAACGCCTCCCCCGCGAACCCAGCGCCCCCTGCCGCGGGGCCACCGACCGGGGAAATGCCCGAGGTGGCGAGCGTCGACATCGCGTGACAGATCGCGATCAGCGGCGCTTCGCCTGCAAGGATCAGCGTGGTCCAGAGAACGGCCGTCAGCCCCAGATAGACAGGGAAAAGACGGATTGCGAACCGCGTCAGCCGTTCCGAGGCATCGGCTACCCGGGTAATCGGGGTCGCCGCCAGGGCCCCCCGCCCGATCTCACCTGATGAGCGGACCTCGAAACCGCCCAGGTTCAGCGGGGCCAGGATCGCCACCGCCGTCACCCAGACCAAAAAACCGCCCATCCAGCCCACCTGCGCGCGCCACAAGTGCACCGATGGCGGCAAGCGTTCCGGCGCAAACAAGGTCGCCCCGGTGGTGGTGAGTGATGAGACCATTTCGACATAGGCGTTCAGAAAGGTTGTGTTGCGCAGCGCCTCATAGAACGGCACGGCGAGCATGATCGGAAGGACGGTGAACGTCGCCAGAAGCGCGATGAGGTGACTGCGGGCCTGCCGGCGAATGCGGTAGCCCGATGTGGCGATGGCGATCAGCACAAACAGGATCAGAAACAGGATCGAGAAATAGAAAAACGCCCGCGCGACGTGATGGTCGTCGACCACCAAGGCGTGCATCGCGGGAAGCATCATGGATGCCGCCCCCACCCCCATGATCAGCACGATCAGGGGAAGCCGCAGCAACGCATCCAGCATCAGAAGTAGTCGATCGAGACCTGGAAAAGGCGCTCGACCTCGGGCACATCGTCGGACATGGCGAAAAGCGCGATGATATCGCCCTCGTCGATCCGCGTTCCGCCCACGGGTTTGATGATCTCTGTGCCCTTACGCACCGCACCCACCAACACGCCTTCGGGGAAGTCGATGTCGCGGATCAGCTGGCCTGAGATCGGGGACGTTGACAGGACCTGCGCTTCGATCACCTCAGCCTCGGCATCGCCGATGGAATAGACGCCGCGCACCCGGCCATGGCGGATATGGCGCAAGATCGACGACACAGTGGTTGCACGCGGGTTGATATAGGCGTCGATGTCGAGAGGCTTCAGCAACGGAATGAGCGTTGGATCGTTCACCAGACAGATCGTGAACCCACACCCTGACGATTTGGCCCGGACCGCCGCCAACAGGTTTGTCTTGTCATCATCGGTGACGCACAGCACCGCGTTGGCGCGATCCACACCGGCCTCGGCTAAAAGCTCCATCGACAGGCCGTCGCCGTTCAAAACGATCGTCCGTTCCAGGGCATCGGCGGCGCGTTCTGCACAGGCTCGGTTGCGTTCGATGATCTTGGTGCGCACGCGTTGCGGCCGGTCCTCCAGTGCGCGTGCGACCGACAGCCCGACATTCCCACCACCGACAATGACGACGCGGTCCTGTTTGGTGACGCTTTTGCCGAAGATCTCGACCGTGCGGTTCACATCATCGGAATGTACAAAGACATAGATCTGGTCGCCTGCAAATAGCTGATCCTTGGGTTCGGGGGCAAACAGGCGATCGCCGCGCCTGACGCCGACAACAATCGCGCGCAGGGTCGAAAACAGGTCTGTCAGCTGGCGCAAGGGGGTGTTCAGAACGGGGCAGTCCTCGTCGAGGTCGAGGCCCAGAAATTGCACCTGTCCCTCCAGAAAGCTTTGCGTGTCAAACGCCGCAGGTGCGGCCAGACGGCGCAATGCAGCCTCGGCCACCTCTTTCTCGGGCGAGATGACCACATCAATGGGCATATGCTCGCGCCGATACAGATCCGAATACATCGCGGTCAAATAGCTTTGCGACCGGATCCGCGAGATCTTCCGGGGCACCCCGAATACGGAATGGGCGACTTGACAGGTCACCATATTCACTTCGTCCGAATAGGTAGCCGCGATCACCATATCGGCGTCGCGCGCACCGGCACGGTCCAGGATGTCGGGATAGCTCGCAAAGCCCGAGATCCCTTGAACATCCAGCGTATCGGTCGCCCGGCGCACGAGATCGGGATTGTTGTCCACAACCGTCACATCGTTCTTTTCGCCGGACAGGTGGCGCGCGATTTGCCAGCCGACCTGGCCGGCGCCGCAGATGATAACCTTCATGGGCTCACCCGGTTAGAATATCGCGGAAGGCTTGGCAGATGCCCGCATAGCCGTCAATCAGGCGTCTTCCCCGTCAACATGGGCCACACGCGCGCCCGAGCGGTTGGAAGTGACCACATTCAAGCTTTTGAGTTTGCGGTGCAGGGCCGAGCGCTCCATCCCTACAAACGTCGCGGTGCGGCTGATATTGCCACCAAACCGATTGATCTGAGTAAGCAGATACTCCCGCTCAAACAGCTCTCGCGCTTCCCGCAGGGGCAGCGTGGCCAGACCCGCGGACAGGACGACACGCCCGTCATCCACCGCGCGCGGTTCGCTTTGGGGCAGCTCGTCGGGTGTGATCTCGCCCTTGTCGGGGCCCAGGATCAACACCCGCTCGATCATATTTCGCAACTGTCGCACATTGCCGGGCCAGGGCATCGTTTGCAGCAAGGCTTCGGCATCTTCGCTCATCGCCCGCTGCGCAAGGCCCTGTTCCTTGTTGAGAACCTCGATGAAATGCGCGGCCAGTTCGGGGATATCTTCCCGACGTTCTTCCAAGGATGGCACCGTGATCGGCACCACGTTAAGCCGGTGATAGAGTTCCTGCCGGAAACTACCAGAATTAACTTCGCTCTCTAAGTCCCTGTTCGTGCTGGAAACTACACGAATGTCGACACGCACTTTCGCTGCTCCGCCGACACGGGTGAAGGACTGGTCGGTCAACACGCGCAAGATCTTGCTTTGGGTGCCCAAGGGCATATCGGCGATCTCGTCGAAATAGATAAAGCCACCGTGGGCCTGCTCCAACAGCCCGGGTTCCACGCCGCGGTCCGCCGTCTCGCGACCGAACAAAACCTCTTCCATCCGGTCGGGCTCGACTGAGGCGGAACTGACCGTCACAAATGGCGCGCCCGCACGAGGCGAGTTCGCGTGGATATACCGCGCCGCACTTTCCTTGCCCGAACCCGCTGGCCCGGTCAGCATCACGCGGCCATTGGAATTCGTGACCTTATCAAGCTGGATTTTCAGCGATTTAAAGGCGGCGCTCGACCCCACCATCTCGGCCATCCCGGCATCTTGGCGGCGCAACGCCATGTTTTCCCGCCGAAGCCGCGACGTTTCCATAGCGCGGCTGATCACGACCATGAGTTGGTCGATATTGAAGGGCTTCTCGATGAAATCGTAAGCCCCCTGTTTGATCGCCGCGACCGCGATTTCGATGTTGCCATGGCCGGAGATAATCACCACCGGGATATCGGGATTGTCGCGCTTGACCGTTTTGAGGATGTCGATGCCGTCCATGTGGCTGTCTTTCAGCCAGATATCCAGGATGATCAGCGACGGTGGTTCAGTGCTGATTTCGGCCATGCACTCGTTCGAGTTGGCCGCCAATCGCGCAGTGAAGCCCTCGTCGCGTAGGATATCCCCGATCAACTCGCGAATATCGCGCTCATCATCGACGATCAGAATGTCACTCATGCTCTTGCCCTCTTGTTGGTCTCGGCGTGGGTCATGGCCCGCCTCCTTTCTAGTTTCCAAGCGGCAGGTGGATTTCGGCCTCGGCCCCCACCTGTCCGCTGTCGTCGAGCGGCGCCGCGTCAGACAGGGTCAGACGGCCGCCATGTTCTTCGATGATCTTCTTGACGATGGGCAGGCCGAGGCCGGTGCCCTTTTCCCGCGTGGTCACGTAAGGTTCAAAGAGCTTGGCCCGATCCTCGGGCAGCCCGATCCCGTTGTCGGAGATGCGGATAACGGCATTGCCGTCTTCTTCCATCATGCGGATTTGCACGTGGCCTCGGTGGCCGTTCGGCGCACCCTTTTCGCAAAGCGATTCAATAGCTTCGCAGGCATTCTTTACGAGATTGGTCATCGCCTGCCCGATCATGGTCGGGTCGATATCAGCCAGGACCGCGCTGTCGGGCAAATCGGCAGAGACCGAGATGTCGTCGAATGCGGTGTCCTGAAGCACCGCGGCGTCGCGCACCAAAGGAACCAGATCGGTCTCCCGCCGTTCGGGCTGTGGCATGCGCGCAAATTTGGAGAACTCATCCACGATACGCCTCAGATCACCTGTCTGGCGCACGATCACATCGGTGTATTGGTGCAAGGCGTCCGCTTCATCCCCCGCCTTATCGGTGAACTTGCGGCGAATGCGCTCGGCGGACAGCTGGATCGGCGTCAGCGGGTTCTTGATCTCGTGCGCAATCCGCCGCGCCACGTCGCCCCATGCAGCCATCCTTTGCGCTGTAACCAGGTCGGTCACGTCGTCGAAGGACATCACGTACCCTTCCAGCCTGTTGTCGTCTTCCCGCCGGGTGGAGATCCGCACCAACAGGTTTTCGACCTGACCATCGCGGGTGATCCGGATCTCTTCCTGTGCCGTTTCTGCCTTGGAGCCCTGCAGCCGTTCAAAGAGACCTGCGAATTCCGGGATAGCCAAAGCGATATGCGCATCGCTTCCGCCGGTGTGGTCTGCGCTCAGGATCCGTTCAGCTGCACGGTTGACGAAGGTGATATGGCCGCCACTGTCGAGGCCGACGACACCCGACGTCACCGACGAGAGCACCGAATCGAACAGCCGCCGCCGTCGTTCGATCTTTCTGTTGGAATCCAGAAGGTTATCGCGCTGCCCCTTTAACTGGCGGGTCATCTGGTTGAAGATCCGCCCGAGCATGGCAATCTCGTCGTCGCCGGTTTCCTCGACCACCTGCACATCAAGGTCCCCCGCCCCCACACGCTGCGCTGCCCCAGCGAGACGGCCCACGGGGCGTGACAGACGTTCGGCGAACCACAGCCCCAGCCAGATCGCAGCCAGGATCAGGATCACGGCAAAGCCCAAATAGAGCAGCCCGAAATCGAAGACGAGGCGGCCCCGGTCGCTTTCCAACTGATTGTAGATGCGGGCGGTCTCTTCGGCATCGTCAAGCAGGGCGAGGATTTCGCCATCAACCTCGCGACTGACATATAGAAACCGGTCGGCATAGCCGGACAGCGCAGTGAGCGCCCGAAACTCGCTCAACTCCAGATCCTCGATCAGGACGGTTTCGCCGGCCTGTGCAGCCGCGATCTGGATCGCATTGGGTTGTTCGAAATCAAACAAATAGGACCGCTCGCCCCGGGCACGGATCGCGCCGCTGCCATCGATGACATAGGCTTCGCGCAGGCCGCGCTGGACCTGGGCCTGGCCCTGCCCCACCAACTGGCGCAACTCGCCATCGGTGACAAAGAAATCGGCCTGCCGGGCGGCTTCGAGGTATTGCGCCAGCGCATCGGTATCGGCGATCAAATCGCGCCGCTGGGTTTCCCGATAGGCTTCAGCCGCTGCAATAGATGCGCCGACAACCTGACGGACGCGATCCGAGAACCAGCTTTCTAGGCCCACATTCACCGTGAGCACTGCAAAAACAGCCACGGTCACCGTGGGGATGAGCGCGATCAGGGCGAACACCCCGGTCAGGCGCAGGTGAAGGCGGGAGCCCGCGGATTTTGCCCGGCGGGCAGCGACCATGCGGGCGATTGTGCCGAGCACGAGGGTCGCAACGACAAGGACATAGACAAGGTCGGCCAACAGAACGAGGCGGAGGGAAAAGTTCGACGCCCCACGATCCAACGGACCCAGAACCAGAAAGGTCGCCAGCGCCAGCACCGGCCCCAAAATTACAAGCCCCAACGTCGCAACGTTCTGAAAACGTCGCACACGGCGAAGCTGCAGATAGCGCTCTATCGTTGCCCTACGCGCGGCACCAGCCACCGGGGTACCCCCAATTCATGTGCCACTGCTCGTGACATCCGCCAAATATGGTTACCGTTACCCCGCCTCAGGCGGATCGGCAACTCTGCTGTTGCGGTTTTACATCAACTTACGGCGGCGTGTCACGCGAATATCGAGGTCGGTGATCTTCTTGCGGAGTGTATTTCGGTTGATGCCCAGCAGATCCGCACATTTCGCCTGATTTCCGCCGGTTGCATCCAGTGCGATTTCGATCAGAGGCTGTTCAACCTCGCGCAGAATCCGCTGGTACAGCCCCGGCGGCGGCAGAACCCCACCGTGCAGATCAAAGTATCGCCGCAGGTGCTTTCCGACCGAGACCGAAAGCTTTTCGCCGTCCCCACCGCCTGCAAGGGGCTCCATGGCGGGTTGATTGCCCAGAACGAACTCCGCCTCAGACCGCCCGATATCCTCCTCAGCGCCGGTCACGACGAGGCGGCGCACGGTGTTTTCCAACTGGCGCACATTGCCAGGCCAGCTATAGGCGCGGATCAGGTCAAGCGCGCCTTGGTCGAACTGGCGCAGGGGCAGGCCCTCACGCTCGGCCCGTGCGAGGAAATGATCGGCAAGCAGCGGGATGTCATCCACACGTTCGCGCAGGGACGGCACGTTTACCGTCACCCCGCCCAGCCGGTAGAACAGATCCTGCCGGAAATCCCCGGCATCCATCTTGCGGGATAGATCCGCCTGGCTGGTCGCCATGATCCGCGGGGCGTTGTCGGTAAAGCTGTCGAGCATCCGAACGATCCGCGCCTGAGCGTCATTGTCCAGATCACCCACTTCATCGAACAGGATCGATCCGCCCTTGGCCCGGCTAATGACCGTGGCCGGCCCTTCCATCGTGGCGAGGTCTGCGGCACCAGCCACGACATAGGGCAGCGTCCGACGGTCGCTGAGGTCATGGATGGCGCGTGCGATCAGGGACTTGCCCGTTCCACTTTCGCCCGTGATCAGAACGGGCAGGTCGGTGTTCATCACGCGCGCCACCAAACGGTAAAGCGCCTGCATCGCCGGGGTCCGCCCGATCAGCGGCAGTTCGTCGGGACCCGGCGGTTCATCGGCAACTGGCCGCACGGCCACCCGGCGTTTGACCTCAAGCGCCCGCGCCGCCCGCTTCATCAGATCGGGCAGATCAAAGGGCTTTGGCAGATAGTCAAACGCATCCGCCTCGGCCGCTTGGATCGCGGTCATGATCGTGTTCTGCGCGGAGATGACGATCACTGGCAGACCAGGTCGCTCATCCGCGATCAGGGGCAGTTTGTCCAAACCATTGCCGTCGGGCATGACGACATCAGAGATCACCAGATCCCCCTTCCCTTCCTCGACCCAGCGCATAAGCGTCACCAGGCTTGATGTCGCGTGCACTTTGCAGCCCGCGCGGGTCAAAGCCTGGGTCAAAACCGTGCGAATGGTGCGGTCGTCATCGGCAACAAGGACAGTTCCGTCCATGGCTACTCTCCGTTTTCCTTGGGTGCGACGGGCAGCGAGATCCGAAAGATCGTGCGCCCGGGGACACTGTCGACGGAGATCCAGCCGTCATGGTCCGAAATGATCTTTGAAACGAGGGCCAGGCCCAGGCCGGTGCCGTTTTCGCGCCCGGACACAAAGGGCTCAAACGCTTCGCCTTCAATTTCCGGCGGCAGGCCCGGGCCGTCATCGATGATCTCGACCTGTAGGGGCAGCGTTGCGGTGCCGTCCTTGCGGCGCAAGCGCAGGGACATATCGTAGAAGGTGCGAATACGGATCACACCGCCGCCTTCGCCGGCCGCCTCAGCCGCATTCTTCAACAGGTTTTGGAACACCTGCAGCATCTGATCGCCATCGACATAGGTCGGCGGAAGCGACGGATCATAGGCCTCTTGAATGTCCATATGGGCGGCGAAGCCCACGGTGGCCGTCTTGCGTGCCCGTTCCAGCAGGTCGTGGATGTTGATGGCTTTGCGTTCGGGCGGGCGCAGATTGCCGAACTGTTCCACCTGATCGAGAAGCGCCAGGATGCGGCGGGTTTCGGCAACGATGAGGTCCGTCATCTCCGCGTCTTCGCCCGACAGGTTCATGCTCAGAAGCTGGGCGGCACCGGTGATCCCAGCGAGCGGGTTCTTAATCTCATGCGCGAGCATCTCCGACATGCCGATGGCAGATTTCGCGGCGGCCTTCACCGATTGCGCGCGACCCAGCCGGTCTGCCAACTGGCGCGGCTCCATCAGGATCAGCACAAAGCCCGGCATGGCAAGCATCGAGGCGACCTGCACATTACACTGCACCGGCTTACGCTGGCCTGACCCGACATCGACGTTGTTGATGAACAGCGAGGATTGATCGGTCCGCACCCGCTGGAACGCCTCATCCAGGGGGGCGTCGATCATGATCTTGTCAAAGACGGGGGAGCCTTTCAGCGACCGGGCCGAAGCGATCAAGAACCCCTCTGCCGCCGGGTTCACCTCGGCGATCATGCCACCGGGATCCAGCAAGATAGCGGGCACGGGCAGCGATGCCCAGATCGCTTCGCCAAAGCTAACAGGCTTCATGCGGCCTCCGCCACGGAATCAAGGGCCGTCGGCAGCAGGCGCAGGACATCGCGCGGGTTCTGGGTCGTCAGCACCAAGCGCCGCAGGGCCGAAGGCGTGCCCGCGCTATCCATGTACCAGCCCAGGTGTTTGCGGATCACTCGGGAGCCGAGGGACGTGCCGTAAAACGCCAGCGTTTCTTCGAAGTGCTGAGCGACCATCGCGACCAGATCGGCACCATGCGGAATATCCGGTGGCCGTGTTTCAAAGATCTCAGCGGCAATCTGAGCGGGCAACCAGGGCCTGCCCTGTGCGCCACGCCCCACCATCACGCCATCTGCGCCGGAGGCCTCAAGCGCTGCGCGCGCAGTGTCGACGCAAACGATGTCGCCGTTTGCGATGACCGGAATACTCACGGCGGATTTAACCGCACCGATCGCATGCCAGTCCGCTTTGCCTTTGTAGAACTGGCACCGCGTACGCCCGTGGATCGTCACAAGGGCGATGCCCGCCGCTTCCGCCCTTTGCGCCAGGTCCACCGCGTTCAGGCAGTCATCGTCCCAGCCAAGCCGTGTCTTGAGCGTCACCGGCACATCGACCGCCGCGACCACCGCGTCGATCAAACGCAAGGCGTGATCGAGATCGCGTATCAACGCCGACCCCGACAGGCCGCCAACCACCTTTTTCGCCGGACAACCCATGTTGATGTCGATGATCTGCGCCCCGTTTCCCGCCACCACGCGCGCGGCTTCCGCCAGCCAATGTGGATCGCGCCCGGCCAGTTGAACGGCCGTGTTCTCAACCCCGCATCCAAGCTCGGCGCGTTCGCGCACCCCGGGCTTGGCTTGCACCATTTCTTGGCTCGCCACCATTTCGGACACCACCCGGCCCGCACCAAAGCGGCTCACCAAACGACGGAACGGTAGATCGGTGATTCCGGCCATCGGGGCCAAGAATACCGGCGGGCTCGGCAGGCAGCGTGCCCCATTGTTAGACAGATGCTCAATCATTGTGCGCACCAGCCATAGCTAGCGCAGCCCATGCCGCAGTGCAATTTAACGGGCGGGATTGAGCCATGCGCTGCCCGCATGCGCCCAATTATTGGGCAGTTATGCTTGTGAATTGGAAGCGATTGTCACCGCACAGGCTGGGCCATAGACAGGACCCCCAAGGAGCACCGTGTCATGTCGGCCAATACAGACCAAAAAATGCGCCTGGCCGCCATCATCGTTGCCGCAGGGCGCGGGACACGGGCGGGGGGCGATCTGCCGAAGCAATGGCAGCCTCTGGCGGGCCGCCGAGTTATCGATTGGGCCATCGATGCTTTCACGTCTATTAATTCTGTTGAGAGGGTCGCCGTCATCCTCAACGCCGAGGATCGTGATCAGATGGACGGACATCACGACGTCATGTGCGTCACCGGAGGCGCGACACGGAGCGCATCGGTTCTGGCTGGCCTCACCGCGCTTGAAGGCCGTGGCCTGACGCATGTATTGATCCATGACGCAGCGCGCGCCACAGTCAGCCCCACTGTGATCAACGGTGTGATCGACGCGCTGAAAACCGCCCCCGCGGCGGCCCCTGGCGCACCGGTCACCGACACGCTTTGGCGGGGCGCTGAGGCCCGGGTCGCCGATGTTGTGGATCGCGACGGCCTCTTTCGTGCGCAAACACCGCAAGGCTTTGCATTTGATCAGATTCTGTCCGCACATCGCGCCTTTGACGGCCCTGCAACAGATGATGTCGGCGTTGCTCGCGCCGCAGGTATTCCCGTTGTCATCACTGCCGGCGACCCCGATAACCTCAAAATAACGACACCGGGAGATTTCGCGCGGGCGGAACGCATCGTGAAGGGCGCAATGGCACCAGATATTCGCATGGGCAACGGCTTTGACGTCCACCGGTTTGGACCGGGCGATCATGTGATCCTCTGCGGCGTGTCTATCCCCCATGATCGGGGCCTGCAGGGGCATTCTGATGCCGATGTGGGCTTGCATACGATCACCGACGCGATCTACGGCGCCTTAGCTGAGGGCGATATCGGCCGACACTTTCCCCCCAGTGATCCACAATGGAAAGGCGCAGACAGCCGTATTTTCCTGGAGCATGCCGTTGGACTGGCGCAGAGCCGTGGCTACCAGATCTCAAACCTCGACTGCACGATCATTTGCGAGTTTCCAAAGATCGGGCCTCACGCGTCTGCCATGGCCGAAAAGCTGACCGAGATCACAGGCGTGGCGATAGACCGGATTTCCGTAAAAGCCACGACATCCGAACGCCTGGGGTTCACAGGCCGCGGCGAAGGGATCGCCGCCTTGACCACCGTCACGCTGGTGGGCGCATGAGCACGCTGATCGCATCGTTTTTCTACGTGGGCTACCTCCGCCCTGCATCGGGCACTTGGGGGTCGCTCGCGGCCCTGCCAGTGGGCTATGTCCTGCACGGGCTGGGCGGGTTTACCCTGCTCGCCATCGCCACCATCGCCGTTTTCGCCATCGGCACCTGGGCCACGACCCAGCACATGGCCGCCACAGGCGGGGATGATCCGTCAGAGGTGGTAATTGATGAGGTCGTGGGCCAGTGGGTCGCGCTATGGCCCCTGTCTCTCGGGCTTGGTCAGGCCGGTGTCGATCCATGGGTCTTCCCCTGGCCCGGCTGGGTTGCCGCGTTCTTTCTCTTCCGGTTTTTCGACATCTTCAAACTTGGCCCCGCGAAATGGATGGACCAGCGCCACGATGCCTTCGGCGTAATGGCAGATGATGTCTTTGCGGGGCTTTACGCAGCCATCGCCGTCGCCATCGGCGCCGCGGTCGCGCATGGAGTTTTGGGCGTATGACCCCCTCGGAAATCCTCGACCGAGCCCGCGCCGCAGGCGTGATGATCGCAACGGCCGAAAGTTGCACTGGCGGGGTGATCACCGCGGCTTTGACCGATATTCCAGGGTCATCGGATGTGGTGGATCGGGGCTTTGTTACCTATTCCAACGCCGCCAAGATTGAAATGCTGGGGGTCACGCCCGCCACGCTCGACGACCACGGCGCGGTGTCCGAGGCCGTGGCGCGCGAGATGGCGGCAGGGGCGCTCGCCCGGTCTGCCGCACAGATCGCGGTGTCTGTCACCGGTATTGCTGGACCCGGCGGATCGGAACACAAGCCCGAGGGCCGCGTCTGCTTTGGCCTTGCGCTGGAAACCTTCCCGACCGCCACGGAAACCGTCGAATTCGGCGCACTCGGGCGCGAGGCGGTCCGCACCGCCGCGCGAGACCACGCGCTCGCAATGATCGCCCGCGCGCTCTAACCCTTCTTCTTGGGAAAAATACGCGCCCCGCAGGGCCGCTCAGCCGTAAAGCGCCTGCGCCCGCCGTTCAAAGGCCCGCACAATCCGCAGCATTGCATCGTTGAACACCACCCCGATCACAGATTGCAAAATGGCATTCCGAAACTCGAAATCGACGAAGAAATCCACTTCGCAGCCGTTCTCGATATCGCGAAACGCCCAGGTGGAGTGCATGTGCCGAAACGGACCGTCGATATAGTCGGTGTCGATTTTATGCGCCTTTGGGTGCAGCACCACCCGGCTGCCAAAGCGTTCGCGAAACACCTTGAACGAGATCACAAGATCGGCGGCCATCACCTCGGTCTCGCCCTTGGGGGTCACCGACTTGATCCGCGCGGCCGCGCACCAGGGGATGAACTCGGGATACTTCGCGACATCGGCCACCAGATCGTACATCTGCTGCGCGGTGTAGGGCAGCGTCCGGGTTTCGGAATGAGTGGGCATTCGTCTGGTTCGCTCTGGCCATCGGTCCGGGGGATTTCGTAGAGTATGCACGCAAAATCAAGGGGGAGCGGCCAAGTGACCCGTCCTTATGTGATCGACAAGATGATCTCGGCCAAAGCGATCGACGCCCGGATCGAAGATCTCGCGCGCGAGATCGGGGCGACGTTCGACGGCACGGATAAGCTGGTCGTTGTGGGGCTTTTGCGCGGGTCCTTCGTGTTCATTGCCGACCTTGTGCGGGAGTTAGGCGATATGCCGGTGGAAGTTGATTTTCTGGAAGCATCCTCCTACGGCGACGCCATGGAAAGCTCGCGTGAGGTTCGAATACTGAAAGACCTCCGGGGCGAAATAGCGGGCCGGGATGTGCTGGTCGTCGAAGATATCGTCGATACCGGGCACACGCTGGCGCATGTCGTGAAGTTCCTCGGCAACCGGTCCCCCCGGCGGTTGGAGACGATTGCCCTGCTCGATAAACCCACGCGCCGGGAAGTGGATGTGAAGGCAACGTGGACCGGATTCGAGATCCCCGACGAGTTTGTTGTGGGCTATGGCATCGACTACGCCCAGCGAAACCGGAATCTGCCGTTTATCGGGAAGGTGCGCTTCACATGATCGCTAGCGCGCCACCCAAAATGCGGGTGCCCTGATGGGCTGGTTCCTGCGCATGGCGATGTGGGTGCGCAATCCACCGTCGGAGCGGCGCGTCATCCTCGTGCTGTCCGTGATCGCGCTCTGCTTGGCCCTGTTTGCAGTTGACCGACTGATTGGCTGGCCCGAATGGCTGACGCCCAACCGCGTTCCGGGTGGACGTATCCAGTAGGCTTAGGCCTTCAGTTCGGCATCCCAGTAAAGGAAGTCGACCCAGGTTTCGTGCAAATGGTTCGGCGGGAACTTGCGGCCTTGATTCCGCAACTCTTCCGCACCAGGCTGCCGCGGTGCGCGGCGCAGGGACAGCCCCGCCTCGCTTAGGCTTTTCGAGCCCTTGCGCAGGTTGCACTTCGAACAGGCCGCGACGACGTTTTCCCAGCTGGTCACACCGCCCCGCGCGCGCGGAACCACGTGATCGAAGGTCAAATCCCCCTTGGCCCCACAGTATTGGCATTGGAAGCCATCGCGCAAAAACAGGTTAAACCGTGTGAAGGCCACCCGTTTTTGCGGCTTCACATAGTCTTTCAGCACGACAACTGACGGGATCCGGATCTCAGTCGAGGGGCTGCGCACGACATCGTCGTATTCGGCCAGGATCGTCACGCGATCGAGCCAGGCGGCCTTCACAGCCTCCTGCCAGGGCCAGAGAGACAGTGGATAGTAAGACAGCGGGCGATAGTCTGCATTCAAAACCAATGCAGGGTTATGCCGCAAACTGTTCGGCTCGCGCACAAAACTCGTCCTGAAATCTCCGTCCATCAAACCAACTGCTCCTGCCTACCCGCGATCACTCCGGCAGCGACCTGGAGAAACGATCACCAGTATCGCTTTCGTTGGACTATATATGGCACCTTCCGCCTGACAAGCCCCACGATTTGCGAGGATGTCGCGGTCTTAGTTACGGGCACTCCATTACAGGTATGTGACAGTTATCCACAGGGCACACGCGGTGGACCGATCGCGGGTCGCTCGCTCAGGCGATACCGAGCTTGTCGCGCATAAAGGCGGCTGCAACCGACAGACCATCCGGCGCGATGCCATGCGCGGTGCCTTTCATGACATGGCCGAAGACCTCAAACCCCGCAGTTGTCAGCGCATCCCCGGCCAGCGACATCGACGCAAACGGGACGACATCATCCGAGTCGCCATGGACCAGAAGGATCGGTGGTTTGACCGTCGCCTCGGCTTCAAGCTTTTCGGGCTGCAACAACCGGCCCGAAAAGCCCACGACACCGGCGACGCTTTCGGCCCGGCGCGGGGCCAGATGCAGGCTCAGCATCGTGCCTTGGGAAAAGCCGAACAGGATCAGGTTTGCGGCGGTGAGGCCCTCGTCCTCCAGGAACCGGTCCACCAGAGCATTCACATTATCGATCGAGCGTGCCATAGCCGCCTCCGCCTCTTCCTCGGACGATCCGTCGATCCACGGAATGGGTGACCACTGAAATCCCATCGGGTTCATGGCCGATCGGTCAGGCGCGTCTGGCGCGATAAACATCGTGTCTGGCATATGAGGGGCAAGGGGATCAGCCAAGCCCAGCAGGTCTTTCCCGTCTGCACCGTAGCCGTGCAAGAACATCACAGCAGACCGCGCGGATCCCGATTGCGCTTCGCGGCGGTGGACTGTCAATTCACGTGTCATCGGATCCCTTCGCGTTCCTTGGCCACACGGTAGTAGGCCCAGAGAAGTCGGGCCGCAACGCCCCGCCAGGGCGACCATGCGGATGAGATCTCACGGAGCGCGCGTTCAGTCGGGCGTTCCTCCAACTCAAACAGGATGCGCGCGGCCTCTTGCAGGGCCAGATCACCGGGCGCAAAGACATCCGCGCGCCCCAACGAAAACATCGCATAGATCTCTGCAGTCCACGTGCCGATGCCCGGAACCTCGACCAGGCGGGCAATCACCTCTTCGGTGGGTTGGGTGCGAAGCTCGCGGTACTTGATCCCGGCGGCGGCCAATTCGCGGGCATAGCGGATCTTTTGACGCGACAGCCCGCAGGCCCGCAGATCCTCGTCGCTGGCCCACATGATCTTGCGCGGGCCCGTGAGCCCCGCCGATTTCAGCCGCCCCCAGATCGCATCTGCCGCGGCGACCGACACCTGTTGGCTGACGATGGCATCGAGCAAAGCCGCAAACCCGTCGGGCCTGCGGCGCAGTGGCAAGGGGCCTGTCAGGGACAGCGCATGCGCAAACCGCGGCTCCGCCTGCGCCAAATGTGCAGCCCCTTCGGCCACGCATGCAGGGGTTTCGATCAAGCGTCCGACTGTCACAATCGGCGGCGCACCCAGGCCAAGACTTCAGCGACGGTAAAAATACGGGGCGCTTCGGGTTGGGGCGGCCGGCGGATCATGGCGACCGGTATACCCAAGAGCCGCGCCGCTTCCAATAACGGGAACGAACGCGTGCCGCCGCTATTGCGGGCCACCACCCATGAGGCTTGCAGATCGTGAAGCAGCGCTTCCTCGGCCCCGATGGGCAGCGCGTTGGGTCGGACGATATAGCCGCCGTGGGGATACGGAAAGTCATGTGCAGGCAACGTGGGCACACGAACGAACAAATCCCGATCCGAGAGCCCGTGAAAGCGGTCCAAGCCGCGTTGCCCCGTGGCAAGCATCACACGGGCGCCGGGATCGATCACCTTTGCCGCGTCTTCTTCGACATTCAGAAACTCCCACCGATCATCCGGACCGGGCGTCCAGCCGCGCCGCAGGAAATGCGTGAAATCAATCTCTTCTTCTGCACAGATGCGGGCCGTGCGTTCCGTCACCGCAGTGGCAAACGGGTGTGTGGCATCAATGACGGCCTGCACCTGTTCACGCTGGAGCCACGCCCTGAACGGCTCATCCCCGCCCCAGCCGCCGATGCGGGTGGGAATGCCAAACCCGGCGGGGACGCGTGTGGCGCGCGCAAGAGATGCACTGGCGACCACCCGCTCTTCACGGGCGAGCGCGCGCGCGATCTGTGCCGCTTCTGGCGTCCCAGCGAGCAGGAGAACCCGCATCTCCTTCGCCCTCCTCACGGCTGTGCGATACCGCCTGGCGTCGCACGTCCGCCCTCAGTTTTGCTGTCACATTACATAGGTTGCATAGAACGGTAGACCATTGCATGCGACGGAATGCACATTTTCGACTGCTTGCCCGGTGTCGCGCTCCGGACTAGGCATGCATCATGTCCGAAACGGTCGATAACACGCGCGCCTACAAGAACGTCGCCGTTTTGGTGATGGCGCAAGCGTTGCTGGGCAGCCAGATCACGATGATCTTCGTGATCGGCGGCCTGGCCGGCCAACAGCTTGCGCCGAACCCGTGTCTGGCGACCTTGCCGATCTCGATGATCGTCTTCGGATCGATGAGCACCGCGCCCTGGCTGTCGTCGATCATGCAGACGTTTGGCCGGAAGATCGGCTTTCTGGTGGGCGCGACCGGAGGCTTGCTGGGCTCTTTCGTTGCGGTCTACGCGATCTCAATCGAAAGCTTCGGCCTGTTCCTACTGGGCAGCTATATGACCGGCATCTACATGTCGGCGCAGGGGTTTTACCGGTTTGCCGCGACCGATACGGCAACCGATGACTTTCGCCCCAAAGCGATTTCCTACGTCATGGCGGGCGGGCTGATTTCGGCTTTGATCGGGCCGCAGCTGGTGGCGCTTCTCAGCGGGAACTCACCCATCGCGACGGTCGATCGCTTCCTCCCGGTCTACTACGCAGCGATCGCGATAAACGTGCTGGGCATGCTAATCTTTCTGGCGCTGGACATCCCGGTTCCACCGAAAAGCCAAGCCAATGCAGCCCCGCTGCGCACCCGGATGGAGCTTTTGTCATCCCCTGCCATCCTTGTGGCTGTGATTTGCGGAATGGTGGCCTATTCGCTGATGAACCTCGTGATGACGTCCACACCCCTGGCGGTTGTGGGCTGTGGGTTCGGGGTGGCCGATGCCTCCAACGTCGTCTCAGCCCATGTGCTGGCGATGTTCGCACCGTCTTTCTTCACAGGCCACCTGATCGCGCGGTTCGGGGCCGAGCGGATTGTGGGCACAGGCCTCGTGATCCTGGCACTCGCTGGCGCCGTTGCCCTGAGCGGTGTTGCGCTTGGTAATTTTTTTGTTGCCCTCATCCTTTTGGGGATCGGGTGGAACTTTGGGTTCATCGGTGCGACCACGATGCTGACGGCGCATCACAGCCCCGAGGAACGCGGGCGGGTTCAGGGCATGAACGACGCGATTGTCTTTGGCTGCGTGACGCTGGCCTCGCTGGCCTCTGGCGGCTTGATGAACTGCGTGGGCGGCGATGTCGTGCAGGGCTGGAATGCGGTGAACCTGGCCATGGCCCCGCTTCTGATGCTGGCCGGTGGGGCGTTGATCTGGTTGATGATGCGCGGGCGGCAGCCGGCCTAAAACATCACGCCGACGAGCCAGAGAGTGATGCCAGGGAAGGCCACGAGGATCACAACCCGGATGAGGTCGGAGGCCACGAAGGGCGTGACACCGGCATAGGTGCGCGCGATGGGGATGTCCTTGGCCACCTGATTGATGATGAAGAGGTTCATCCCCACCGGTGGCGTGATCAGCCCGACCTCCACCACGATCAGCGCCAGAATCCCGAACCAGATCGCCGTCTGTTCGGGCGTCAGCCCAAAGTCCAGCGCCATGACGATGGGAAAGAAGATCGGGATAGTCAGCAGGATCATCGACAGCGAATCCATCACGCAGCCGAACAGGAGATAGGCCGCGAGCATCACGGTTAGCACCATAAGGGGTGCAAACCCCTGCCCTGTCACCCAGGCGGCGAGTTGCTGCGGGGCCTGGGTGAAGGCCAGGAAGGAGTTGAACAGCGTGGCCCCGAATATGATGAAAAAGATCATCGCGCTGGCCGAGGCTGTCTCTAGGATCGAAGCTTTGAAGGTCGTCCAGTTGAGGCCGCCCGTGGCCAACCCGTAGATCCCGGTAGCGACCGCACCAACAGCTGCGCCTTCCGTCGGTGTGAAGAGCGCCTGGACACCCGGTTGGACCCAGTTCCAGTCTCCTGCGATCCCGCCCATCACCAGCCCAAAGATCACCACGACCGGCCAGACCCGCACGAGCGTCCGGAACCGCTGGCCATAGGGCTTACGGTCCGCTGTCGTGGCGGCATCGGGCTTGATGCGCACATAGATCGCCACCGTCAGGATGTACCCGAACGCCGCAAGCAGGCCGGGGATCAGCGCGGCGATGAACATCTTGACGATGTTCTGCTCCGTCAGGATCGCATAGATCACCAGGATCACCGATGGTGGGATCAGAATGCCCAGCGTTCCGCCCGCGGCCAACACACCCGTCGACAGGCTGTCGGCATAACCGCGCTTGCGCATCTCGGGCAGGGCCACCTGCCCCATGGTCGAGGCGGTGGCTAAAGACGATCCGCAGACCGCCCCAAACCCCGCGCAGGCCCCAACCGCCGCCATCGCCACGCCACCTTTACGGTGGCCCAGCCAGTCTGAAGCCGCCTCAAACAGCGCCGCCGACATGCCGGATTTGGTGGCGAACTGGCCCATGAGCAGGAACAACGGCACGATGGTCAGCGAGTAGCTGGAAAACGTGTCGTAAGTCAGGGTCTTCATCTGCGCGAGGGTTGCGTTTGGGTGGCCGAGGACAACCCAGGTCCCGAAAAACCCCGTCATCCCCATGGCAAGCGCGATGGGCACGCGCAAGAAAATCGCAACTAGCATGAGCCCGAAGGCGACAAGGGCGAGTTCTAGCCCCGTCATGCCCGCCCCTCGGCCCCGGCCAGGGTCCAGTTCAGGCTGCGCCAAACTGTGTAGAGCGCAACGACGAAAAACACGGCGGCCCCGGCGGTTGCCGCGGCGTAGGGGATCCAGATCGGGACCTCCAGCTCATAGGTCGTCTCGACAAAGAACGGGGGCGTCCCGAACCCCAGAAGGCCGCGCAAGGGCTCGCCGCCATAGGGGAACTTCTCGCCCAGACCCAACCAGATCCGCCAGAGGATGACGCCGGAGGCGAGTGCAATCAAAACGTCCCCCAGAAACCCGAAAAACGCCTGCACCCGCGCCGGGAACCGTGCCACGAGGACATCGACGGTAACATGGCCGCGCCGAAGCTGGCACCACGGCAGGAAACAGAAGATCGCAATGGCGCAACCCGCCTCGACCAGCTCGAAATCGCCGGTGATGGGCGACAGGCCGAGGGAGATCAGCGCCCGGCCTGTGATTGAGGCCACGGTGATCAGCGCGATGGCCACCAGGATCATCCCGCCTATCCACGCGAGCACCCGCGCCACCCACTCCAAAACGGCCCCCACACGGGCCTCAAGCTGTGGTGCGATTGCCATGCGCCTCCCCTACACCGCGATGAGCGGCGGCCTCGCGTTTAGCGCGGCGATATCCATGCCTGCAACCTGCTTGTAGCCATCGGCGAAGGTCTGACGTTCGGTGCGGGTCATCACATCTTCGATATCCGCAAACCCATCGGGCGCACGGTCGGCCACAATGTCTAGGATCTTGTCCGGCCCATCCCCCCGATTGGCCAGCACCAGCGCGTTAACATCGTCGCGACGCGCGGCGTCATAGGCCTGCAGCGCTTCTTCGCCGACCCCATACTCCCGCATCTCACGTGCCAGCACACGCGCATCGAGGATACCCTGGCTCGCCCCGTTGGAACCGATAGGATACATCGCATGGGCCGCATCGCCGAGGAGGGTCACCGGGCCATGGCTCCACCTCGGTAAAGGATCGCGGTCGACCATGGGGTATTCGTAGACTTGGGCGGCGCCGGTGATGACCTTCGGGATATCGAGCCAGTCAAAGGCCCAATCGGCAAAGCTTGGCAGGAAGTCGTCAAGGGCCCCTTCCCGGTTCCAATCCTGTTGCCGCCAATCATAGCCCGGCGGCATGGTCAGATCCGCAATCCAGTTGATCACGCTCTGCCCATCATCCGTCTCGCCGATGGGATAGGCCACGAATTTCACGTCCTTGCGGCCCGTCATCGTAACACTGCGCCCGGTGAGAAACCGCGGGCCATGGGTGACGCCGCGCCACATCATCGTTCCGCCCCAATGCGCGGGGCCTTCGCCGGGGTAGAGATGGGCGCGAACCGTCGAGTTGATCCCGTCGGCGCCGATCAGGACCGCGCCCGTGGCCGATCCCAAGGACGATCCAGTTTTCCGATCGCTCAGCGCAATTTCGATGCCGTCGCCATGGTCCGCCCACCCTGTCACAGCGGCGCTCGTGTGAATGACATCGCCACACCGCTCCTTAACCGCGCGGTAGAGCAGCATCTGCAGACCGCCCCGATGGATCGAGAATTGTGGCCAGTGGTAGCCCGCATGCAACCCGCGCGCCTCCCGCCAGATCAATTGCCCGTGCTGGGAGAAATAGGCGACCTCTTCGGTTCGGAGGCCCACCCCGTCCAGATCGTTTTCCAGGCCAAGTTCGAACAACTCGCGCACGGCATGCGGTTGGAGGTTGATGCCGACGCCCAAGGGGCGCACCTCGCGCACCGCTTCGAAGATTTGAAACGGGATGCCAACCTGGTGCAGCGAGAGCCCAAGCGTCAGGCCGGCAATCCCGGCCCCGGCGATCAGCACGGTCATGGCGGGGTGATCTCTGGTATTTGAGTGGTCGGCCCCCGCCACGTGTCGCGGGCGGGGGCCGTTTGCTGCCTAGCTACCTTCAGTGTGCTTGGCGACGAGTGCACGGGCGTCTTCGACCATTTGCGCACCCGGCAAACCCTTCGCCTCCATCTCGGCGGCCCAGGCTTCGGTCTGCGCTTCACCGATCGCGCGGAGTTCAGCCACGACGGCATCATCCAGCGTATGGATCTTGTTGTCCGTGTTGCCGACGACGCCTTCGCCTACATCGTCGCCCTGATCCATGGCCGACCCGGCCCAGGCGGATGTCTCGATCCCCGAGTTCGCGTCGATGACTGCCTTAAGATCGTCCGGCAAGCTGTTGTAGGTGTTCGGGTTCATGCCCCAGATGAAGAAGGTATTGTAGAGCGCGCGGTCGCCGCCGATTTGCGTATGGCTATCGGCCAGCTCATGCACTTTCAACGGCGGCACGATTTCCCACGGGATCACCCCGCCATCGACCACGCCCTTGGACAGGGCTTCGGGGAAGGCCGGAACAGGCATGCCAACCGGCGTGGCCCCAAGCGTCTCCAACAGCGCATTGGCCTGCCGCGACGGTCCGCGCAGCTTCAGCCCGTCGAAATCGGACGCCGCCATGACCGGATCACCCTTCTTGTGGATCACCCCGGGCCCATGCACGTGGACGGCCAGCACCTTGATGTCGCCAAACCGCTCCATCGCGTATTTCTCGGTGAACTCCCACGCGGCCTTGGAGGACGCCTCAGCGCTCATCGACGTCATGAAGGGCAACTCAAATGCTTCCGCTTCGGGGAATCGGCCCGGCGTGTAGGCGGGCAACGCCCAGCCGCAATCGATCACGCCATCGCGGATCTGATCATAAAGCGCCGGCGGGCTGCCCCCCAACTGCATAGCCGGATAGATCTCGACCTTGATACGGCCGTTCGAGTCTTCTTCGATCTTGCGGGCCCAGGGTTCGATAAAGAACTGCGGGACCGAGGCTTTCGGGCTGAGAAAATGCTGGCAGCGCAGTGTGACTTCCTGCGCAAAGGCGGTCGTGCCGCTCAAGCCAAGCGCCACAGCGCCCGCAAGGGCTGTCATCATTGTATGTTTCACGGATCGTCCTCCCAATAACGCAATCCTGGCATCAATTCATGCAGAGCGTGGGGCACGCTGCAAGTCAAATGATCCTCAATCGCGCGCGGTCTGGCTGCAACAAATGGCCTTGGGATGGGTATCCGTCGCCTTTCAATGCATCGTCACAGGCCACATCTTTACACGACATAGCCAATGGACCCGCCCCATGATCGTCTCACCCTGGATCAAGATCCTGAACCTCGTCCTGCTCATCGCCTTCCCGGTCGCATGGTTTGCGCCACTGATCAAAACCGGGCTGGTTCCTGAATGGCGTATGCCGTCGTGGCTAGGCGGCAGCACGCTGTTTGAGGCCGACACGATCACCGCTATCTCAGGTCTTCAGAAGCTTTGGTCCACGGATGTCTTCCTCGCCATCGCGGTGACGTTCTTCGCTCTCGTCGCGCCGATCCTGAAAAGCGTCGGGCTGGCCCTGATCCACTTTCGCCTGCTATCCTCGGCAACGCAGCCGGTGATCGCCACTTTGGGCAAGCTCGCCATGGCCGATATCTTCATCCTGGCGCTCTATATCGTGGTCGCCAAGGGCATCGGGGTGGGCACGATCGAGGTCGAATGGGGCCTCTACCTATTCACAGGGGCCGTTATCGCGTCGTTGCTGGTGTCACTGGTGCCGGGCAAGGCCACCCCTCACAACTGAGACGCCGAAAACGTGTCACAGTCCGCGATGTCTCCGCTCTGATAGCCCCGCACAAACCAGCGTTCCCGTTGATCCGAGGTACCGTGGCTGAACGTGTGGGGCTGCGGGATGCGACCGGCGTTGCGTTGGAGCGTGTCGTCACCGATGGCGCGGGCGGTTTGCATCGCCTCGGCAATATCGCCCCGCTCGATTGACCCGAACTTTGCCTCCGCGCGCCTCGCCCACATGCCCGAGAAGCAATCGGCCTGAAGCTCGATCATCACCGATATCTGGTTCGCTTCCACCTGGCCCACAGCCCGGCGCACGCGGTTTGCCTCGCCCAGAATGCCCAACTCGTTTTGCACATGGTGCGCGACCTCATGGGCCACCACATAAGCCACGGCGAAATCGCCGCGCGCGCCCAACTGGCGTTCCATCGTGGTGAAGAAATCGGTGTCGAGATAGGCCTTTTTATCCGCCGGACAGTAGAACGGCCCCGTCGCGCCGCTGGCATTCCCGCAGGGCGATTGCGTCACCCCTTTGAACAGGACCAGTGTCACAGGCTCGTAAGTCCGGCCCAATTGCCGCTCGAACACATCGGCCCAGATCTCTTCGGTATCAGCCAGAGCCACGCTGACGAATTGTGCGGCACGCTCATCGGCTTCCGTTATCTCGGATGAGGGGCTTTCAAACGGCGCACCGCCCTGTTGCAGGAACGGCGTGACATCCACGCCAAGGAAATACCCGACCGCCAGAATCGCCAAAAGGCCGATGCCGCCAATGCCCCCTGCGGCGGCTCTGCCCCCGCCGGATCGCCTGCGATCCTCGATATTGCGGCTGCCGCGTCGCCCTTGCCACTTCATCGCCCCACCTTTTCCAAACAATCTTAACAGTCTTGACCTTACAGGGTCTGCATGACTTTAGAACCGGGACAAATGAACCGAGCAGCCCCATGATCCGCGCGCTTTACGATTGGACGATTTCGCTGGCTTCAACGCGCTATGCGATGTGGGCGCTGGCCATTGTGGCCTTCGTCGAAAGCTCGGTCTTCCCGATCCCGCCGGATGTCCTGTTGATACCCATGATCATCGCGCAACCGCGCAAGGCGTTCCAAATCGCGGCACTTTGTACCGTGTCGTCGGTTTTGGGTGGTCTTGCGGGCTATTGGATCGGGATGGGCCTGTTTGACACGGTGGGCCGGCCCGTTCTCGAATTCTACGGCAAGGACAGCTACTTTGAGGAGTTCGCCGTCCGCTACAACGAATGGGGTGCCTGGGCGGTGCTGATCGCGGGCGTGACGCCCTTCCCCTACAAGGTCATCACGATCATGTCGGGGGCGACGGGGTTGAACCTGACGGTGTTTATCGTGGCCAGCATCGTGGCGCGGGGCTTGCGGTTTTTCATCGTCGCCGCCCTTTTGTGGAAGTATGGCGCACCAATCCGTGAGTTTATCGAAAAGCGTTTGGGCCTTATGTTTGCGTTGTTCTGCATCCTTCTTGTGGGCGGGTTCTACGTCATCCGGTTTCTGTAATGACGCGAAAGACGATGATTTTGCTGGCTGCCGGGGGATCGGTGGCCCTGCTGCTGGCGGCTTGGGGTTTTCAGTACCTTGGCGGGCTGGCGCCATGCGCGATGTGCATCTGGCAACGATGGCCACATGTTGCCGCCGCCGTCATCGGCCCTGTGGCCGCGATCACTGCGGGCCCCCTCCTGCCCCTCCTTGGCGCCCTTTCAGCGACGACATCAGGCGGGATCGGCGTCTACCATACCGGGGTTGAGCGTGGCTGGTGGGACGGGCCATCGACTTGCACGTCCAGTCCTGTGGACGGTCTGAGCACCGAGGAGCTTATGAACCAAATCCTGACCGCGCCCTTGGTGCAGTGCGACCAGGTGGCTTGGGAAATGCTCGGTCTGTCCATGGCCAGCTGGAATGCAATCGTATCCTTAGGGTTCGCGGGGCTGTGGCTGATCGCTGCCCGACAAACGTCAGGAGACTGACGGCGCCGGGTCAAAATTTCGCCGGTTTTTTCTTCAAAATCGCCCTTCGAAACATCTGCTGCTCAAGACCGACACCGAGGGGAATTAACATGGGAATGATCGCACGTTCTCGTAAGAAGTCGATGAACATGGTCGACCAGATCCGCAACGACGATCCAGCGCAATACGAGATGTCGAGCACCGGCAAATGGGCCTGGCGCGCAGGCATCTTTGGGCCTTTGGTCGTTTTGCCAGCGATCCTGATCCTGACCAGCCCGTTTCCGCCTGCGACGGCCGCCAAGCACTGGGTCACAGCGGCCGGGGGATGCACTGTGGGAAGCTGGATCGGAACAGCCCCCGCGCGTGAGGATCATGCGGGCTATCACGCCCATCTCGACCATGACAAAGACGGAATGGCGTGTGAGCAAGTTCGCCAAAGCTCACGCAACGCAGGTTCAGTCGGATCGCGCGCTGGAGGGGCTAAGGTCATCCGGCACTGACACAAGGGTCAGTGGAGGGTGAACTCTCCGCTGACATTCCGCCACTCACCCGGCGCAATCATTTTGCGGTGGGTGAAGCGCACTGAATGCAGCGGCCCTTCTATCTGGTCCTGCCAGTATTCGATGAACTCAAAGAGCCGTGGATGGTCTGGCGCAAGATCGTATTCTTGCCAGACAAAGGTGTTCAGCACGCTCTGGAAATCGGGCATGCGGTAGAAGAACTCGGCCGTGGTCAGCCCATAGCCCTTCAGCATCAATTCGGTCTCGGATGTCTCCATGGATCGCCTCTTCATTGATTCTGTCCCTAATTGAGCCAGGGGAAAAGTGGCTTTTCAATGAAAACAAGCTGTTAGCACTCATGCACGCTGGCTGCTGGTGCGGGCGTGCTTGTGGCATTGCACCCCATATCCGCCATCTGATAGAGTGTGGATAACAAGATATAGAGCAGCGCACGAAAGACGCACATCCACGTGAGCGATACGCCAGAACCCCCTGAAAACACCGACGAAACCCCGCCACCAGAGCGTCCACCCCATGACGGGCCGACGATTTCGATCTCGGACGAGATGCGGAATTCATACCTCGACTATGCCATGTCGGTCATCGTGTCGCGGGCGATCCCGGATCTGCGCGATGGCTTAAAACCTGTGCACCGCAGAATCCTCTACGCGATGCACGAGACGGGGAATACCCACGACAAGTCCTATCGCAAGTCGGCCCGGCCGGTGGGCGACGTCATGGGGAAATACCACCCCCACGGTGACGGCGCGATCTATGACGCGCTGGTGCGAATGGCGCAGGATTTCTCGATGTCGCTGCCCCTCTTGGACGGCCAGGGCAACTTCGGATCGATGGACGGCGATAATCCGGCGGCCATGCGCTATACCGAAGTGCGGATGGACAAGCCCGCGGGCGCGCTCTTGGCCGATATCGAGAAGGATACGGTCGACTTTCAGGACAATTACGACGGCAAGGATCAGGAACCCACGGTTCTGCCGGCGCGCTTCCCGAACATGCTGGTCAACGGGGCCGGTGGGATCGCTGTGGGGATGGCCACGAACATTCCGCCCCATAACCTCGGCGAAGTCGTGGACGCCACGCTCGCTCTGATCGAAGAGCCGGATCTGACGTCGGAACAGTTGATCGAGTACATCCCTGCCCCCGATTTCCCCACGGGTGGTGTGATTCTGGGTCGGTCCGGCGCCCGCAAAGCCTATATCGAAGGCCGCGGCAGCGTCATTATCCGCGCCAAGACGCGTATCGAGGAAATCCGCAAGGATCGTTTCGCCATCGTTCTCGATGAGATCCCATATCAGGTGAACAAGGCCGCGATGATCGAAAAGATCGCGGATCTGGTGCGGGAGAAAAAGCTGGAAGGCATTTCCGGTGTTCAGGATGAGAGCGACCGTGTGGGCGTTCGTGTAGTGATCGAACTCAAGCGCGATGCCACGCCTGAGGTGGTGCTGAACCAGCTTTACCGCTTTACGCCGATGCAGACGTCTTTCGGGTGCAACATGCTGGCGCTTAATGGCGGGCGCCCCGAGCAGCTTACCCTACGCGACTTCCTCACGTCCTTCATCGCCTTCCGCGAAGAGGTCGTCGCCCGTCGCACGGCTTTCGATCTGCGCAAAGCCCGCGAACGCAGCCACATCCTGTGCGGTCTGGCCGTCGCCGTCTCCAACGTCGATGAGGTCGTCGCCACCATCCGCGCCTCTGCCGATGCCGCCGAGGCCCGCGAAAAGCTGATGGAGCGTCGCTGGCCCGCGTCTGACATTGCCGATTACATCCGGCTGATCGACGACCCCAGCCACACAATGAACGACGATGGGACCTATAATCTTAGCGAAACCCAGGCCCGCGCGATCTTAGAGCTGCGCCTGCAACGCCTGACCCAGATCGGGGTGAAAGAAGTCACGGACGAGCTGGAAGAGCTGGCGGGCAAGATCAAGGATTACCTCGACATCCTGCGCTCACGCACCCGGATCATGTCGATCATTTCGGATGAGTTGAAAGAGGTCCGCGAGCAGTTCGCCGTCCCCCGCCGCACCGAGATCGTCGAGTGGTCGGGCGACATGGAAGACGAGGATCTGATCGAGCGTGAGGATATGGTGGTCACCGTCACCTCCTCGGGCTGGATCAAACGCACGCCTTTGGCCGAGTTCCGGTCACAGAAACGCGGCGGCAAGGGTCTGAGCGGTATGGCGACCAAGGATGAGGATGTGGTCACCACCCTCTTCGTCGCCAACACCCACACCCAGCTATTGTTCTTTACGACCGATGGCATGGTCTACAAGCTCAAGACCTGGCGTCTGCCACAGGGCGGCCGAACGGCCAAGGGCAAAGCGATCGTCAACATCCTGCCCATTCCCACCGGCGTTTCCATCGCTGCTATCATGCCCGTGGACCGGGATGAGGAGGAATGGGATCAGCTCCAGATCTTCTTCGCCACGTCCGAAGGGGACGTGCGCCGCAATGCACTGAGCGACTTCACCAACGTCATGCGCAACGGCAAAATCGCGATGAAGCTGCCCGAGGGCGTGGAAATGGTGAATGCCCGCATCTCGACCGAAGATGATGATGTGATGCTGGTCACCGCCATGGGCCGGGCGATCAGGTTCCCCACCACCGAGGTGCGCGTCTTTAAGGGCCGCGACTCCACCGGCGTGCGCGGTATCAAACTGGCGGACGGCGATCGCGTGGTCTCGATGTCGATCATTCGTCATTTCGCGGCGACCCCAGCGGAGCGCGCCGCCTACCTCAAGATGCGCCGGGCCGTTGCGGGCCTGACGGATGAGGCTGAGCTGGACGAAGACGATATCGCCGAAGAAGCCGCCGAGTTCACGCAAGAGCAATACGCCCAGATGTCCGCCGCCGAAGACCTGATCCTGACGATCTCAGCCAGCGGTTCGGGCAAGCTCAGCTCTTCGCATGATTACCCCGTGCGCGGGCGTGGCGGTCAGGGCGTCATGGCGATGGACAAGGCGATGCGCGGCGGTGCCTTGGTGGCCTCTTTCCCCGTGGAACTCGACGACCAGATCATGCTGGCAACCTCGAAGGGTCAGTCGATCCGCGTGCCGGTTGAGGGCATCTCGTTCCGCTCGCGCAGTGCAGGCGGGGTGAAAGTGTTCGATACCGGCGAGGGTGAAGAGGTCGTCTCGGTGGCGTGGATTGCCGATCAGGGTGCGGAAGATGAGGGCGGCGAGGCGTAGTCCGTCGAGCCTCATTCGAAGACCGTCCTAACAGCATTTCCCCAGTCTTCTCTGCGGCTCACTAGGTAGCTGTTAGGTCAACCGACCCGTGCCAAGCCGTGTTTTGAATTAAGGCGCTTTGGGGTGCTCGAACAAAGGTGCATTGCGGAAATAGACGACCTCATCCTCTAGCCGCTCGGCGAGGAACGCGCGAAGAGGCGCTATATTGGTGTCGTCCGGCGCAGACTTGAAAAGGTATCGCTCCAGTGGTTTCAGGCGCCTGATCACACTAAGCATACCGCGGTTACGTGCAAAATCCCTCACGTAGCGGGAAACCAATACAAGAGCGGAAGATCGTGCGACGCGTGCTGGATTCGAGCGTACACTCTTGAAAGAATTGTGCGAAAGGTCGGTCTCAACGAATGAAGACAACACCGCAATCGCATCTTCACGGTAGGTTCCGCTGTCGTCCTGTTTGATTTGGAGAACGCGCCCTGGAAATGCGCGCGACCAAGCAAGTACATGTTTACGATAAGCACTCCCGTCCAGGATGTTCATGATGTGTTTGTTGCCCGTAAACGTGCCTGGATCAGCATCTCTCTCCAGAAACCCAATGCGTTGGACATGCCGGACGGCGGACACTGCCCGATCCACCGGATCACGCAGCGTGATGACGATCTTGGCATCTGGAAAGAGAGCCGCGATGTTGCGTCTGGCGTTGTCGCTCGCAAAGTAAGAGGGAGAGATCTCCATAAAGCTGGCGCTGGGATCAATGCCGAACTTCTGCTGGTACTCGACCAGATCCGGGAGAGTTTCCGTTTCAAAAAAGAAAGTCTCTTTGACGTCGGCCGGCATGCGAACGTCCGAAGCTCGAAGAATAACATCAATTGAAGACGTCCCAGTCTTTCTAGGTCCGACGAAAAAGACTGGCGCTGGTTGCATAGAGGCTGTCATCGCTTGAGCGTTCCAACACTGGTTACTGGGATGACCATAGGGTATCGACCGCGCTGTCGCCAGCCAAACCGAAATCATCTCAATGGACGTATTTTAATGCGCGAAACATCGGTGACGTTTTGTTCGGTTTAGGATCACCTAACCCGCAGTGTGCCGGGAGGGCGTGGCCCTTTTCGTGGGTAATCTCCCTCTTCTAAAACGCCCACGAACGGCTTAGATCGTCTCTATGAAAACACTTCACATCATCGGCGGCGGCATGGCCGGATCGGAAGCCGCTTGGCAGGCCGCGCATGCGGGCGTTGACGTGGTGATCCATGAGATGCGTCCCAAGGTCGGAACCTTCGCACACAAAACCGGGCACCTCGCGGAAATGGTTTGCTCAAACTCGTTCCGGTCGGATGACGACGAACAAAACGCCGTGGGCCTATTGCATTGGGAAATGCGCGCCGCCGGGGGGCTGATCATGGAAATGGCCGATGCGCACCGCCTGCCCGCAGGCGGGGCCCTGGCGGTCGACCGTGATCCGTTTGCCGAGGCCGTCACCGCACGCCTTCTCGCTCACCCGCGCATCACCGTCGACTATGGGGAAATCACCGATCTTCCCACCGAAGGCCATTGGATCATCGCCACTGGCCCCCTGACCTCTGGCACATTGGCCGAAGCGATCCGTCAGGCCACTGGCGAGGACGCCCTCGCCTTTTTCGATGCAATCGCCCCCATCGTCTATGCTGACAGCGTCGACATGGATACCGCTTGGATGCAGTCACGCTATGACAAGGGCGAGACCGAGGATGAGCGGACGGCCTACCTCAACTGCCCGATGACTAAAGATCAGTATGAGGCGTTTATCGACGCTCTGCTGACCGCAGACAAAACCGAGTTCAAACCGGGTGAAACCGCCGGTTACTTCGACGGATGCCTGCCGATTGAAGTGATGGCCGAACGTGGGCGCGAGACGTTGCGGTTTGGGCCGATGAAGCCGGTTGGCCTGACCAACCCGCACAAGCCAGATGAGAAGCCCTATGCCGTGGTTCAACTGCGCCGCGACAACAAGCTTGGCACGCTGTTCAACATCGTGGGCTTCCAGACCAAGATGAAATACGGCGCGCAAACAGAGGTTTTGCGCATGATTCCAGGACTGCACGAAGCCAAGTTTGCGCGTTTGGGCGGCATCCACCGCAACACCTTCCTGAATTCCCCGCGCCTTCTCGATGACCAGATGCGTCTGCGCTCGCATCCAAATATCCGGTTCGCCGGACAGATCACGGGCGTGGAAGGCTATGTCGAAAGCGCAGCCATGGGCCTTTTGGCGGGGCGTCTTGCGGCGGCTGAGATCACGGGGACACATATGAACCCTGTCCCGGAGACAACCGCGACGGGGGCTTTGGTCACCCACATCACCGGCGGCGCGGATGCCAAGACGTTTCAGCCGATGAATGTGAACTTCGGACTGTTCCCGCCGGTCGACGCCAAGGGGGGGCGCCGTGGCCGCAAAACCCGTTACAAGGCCTATACCGACCGCGCTAAGCAAGATTGGCTATCCTGGCTTGGCCAATCCGCGCTGGACGCGGCGTGATCGCTGGCGTTAGCCTGAGCCTATGACCGGCAAGTTCTTCGACGAAGTGTATGGCGTAGAGACCGCGGAAGAAACGCGCGCCCTCTATGACAAGTTCTCGGGCAGCTATGATGATGCGGTGGCCGAGCAAGGCTATGCCACCCCAGCCCGAATTGCCGCGGCGCTATCTGCGCACACAGCTGACCATGCGCTGCCCGTGCTCGATTTCGGATGTGGCACGGGTCTGGCTGGCGGGGCGCTGGCTGAGGCAGGGTTTCAGACCATCGATGGCCTCGATCTGTCGCGGGAAATGTTGGAAGGGGCGGTGGCGCGGGATGTCTATCGTGCTTTGGCCCAGATCGACGCTGAGGTGGACCTGCGCGGCACTGCCGAGCATTACGCAGCCGTCATTGCCTGCGGCGTGATCGGGTCGGGCGCGGCCCCAATATCTGTCTTTGACACGATCCTGACGGCCATGGCGCCTGGCGCGCTTTTCGTGTTTTCCTTCAACGATCACACGTTGGAGGACCCCGATTTTGAGGAGCGTGTCGATACCGCGATCGCAGACGGCGACGCCAACCTGATCAGCCGGGAATACGGGCCACATCTGCCCGGGCTCGACATGGGAGCTATCGTCTACGTGCTTGAAAAGGCGTGACATTCACGACCCGGTTTGCCCCATCGCCAACGGGGCCGCTGCATCTGGGGCATGCCTATTCCGCCATCCTTGCCCATGACATGGCCCGGGCCCAAAACGGCCGCTTCCTGCTGCGTATCGAAGACATCGACAGGTCGCGGGCGCGGCCGGAGTGGGAGGATCTGATTTACGATGACTTGTCTTGGCTTGGTCTGCGTTGGGAGGCACCGGTTATACGGCAATCGGATCGGACCACGGCATATGACGCGGCCCTGACATCGCTCTGGGAAGATACCCTGCTCTACCCGTGCACATGTACCCGCCGCGATATAGAGGCGGCCCTCGCCGCGCCGCAGGAGGGCGATATGCCGGTCCATGGACCCGATGGGCCGATCTATCCCGGCACATGCCGCGGTTTGCCCAGAGACACCGCCGAGATGCCGAAGAACATCGCCCTCCGGCTCGACATGCGCCGGGCCTTGCGCAAAGCCCGCTACCAGTTTCGTGAAACAGGAACATGTTCGGAGGGCTCAACGGAGGACATCGGCTTTTCGGATCGCGAAGTGATCGAGACCATCGGCGACGTGGTTCTGGCCCGTCGCGATATGGGGACGAGCTATCATCTATCCGTCGTGATCGACGATGCCGCGCAGGGCGTGACCCATGTCGTGCGCGGGGCGGATCTGTTTGAAGCCACCAAGATCCATGTGGTCTTGCAAGACCTGCTGGGCCTGCCCACGCCAATCTATCACCATCACCGCCTAATCCGGGATACTGCGGGAAAACGCCTGGCCAAACGCGACGACGCCCGCGCCATTCAGAAGTATCGCGCCCATGGGGCCACACCACAGGACATCCGGCGCCTCGTCGGCCTTGGCACATGAGCTAATGACGGTAGTCCCATGCCCGCGGCGGACCTAAGGGGTGTCCGGCGCCATCAACTCCACCTCTTCCCCACTGCGGACGGCCGTATAAAAGCAGACCCGGCGGTTGGTATGGCAGGCCGGCCCGGTCTGGTTGACCAGCACAAGCAAACAGTCGCGATCACAGTCCACGCGGAGGTCCACCAGCTCTTGCGTATGGCCGCTCGTCTCGCCTTTGACCCAAAAGGCTTGACGCGAGCGTGACCAATAGGTGACGCGGCCCGTCTCAAGCGTGCGGGCCACGGCTTCGGCGTTCATCCAGGCCATCATCAACACATCACCGCTCGTCGCATCCTGGGCGATTACGGGGATCAGCCCCTGTGCGTCAAAGCGCAACGTTTCGGGATTGAACGACATTCCGCATGCTTTCCTTAACACGAACCATGCCGTATCTAAGCAAGGCACGGCGAAAGGGAAAGCCATGGCCGAAACCGACCTGATCAAGCTCTATTCGGGACGCATTCTCGAACTGGCCGCAGATATTCCGCGGACAGGCCGGTTGGAGGCGCCGCAGGCCAGCGCGACCCAGCGGTCTGCCTTGTGTGGATCGAACATCACCGTGGATGTGGTCGTCGAAAACGGCCAGATCACCGATTTTGCGCAAGACGTCCGCGCCTGCGCGCTTGGCCAAGCCGCGGCATCGGTTGTTGGCGCGAACATTCTGGGCTGCACGCTGGCTCAGATCAAGGATACGCGTGCGGCGCTGGACAAAATGCTCACTGCCGATGGCCCCCCACCCGCGGCCCCGTTTGACGAGTTGGAAGTCCTGATACCGGCGCGCGCGTTTCAGAACCGGCACCTGTCGATCCTGCTGGCGCTCGATGCCACTGCCGAAGCGATGGAACAGGCACAGCGGGCCGCCTGCGCTTAGGCCGCGGCCACAAGATCGATTTCGACCAAGGCCCCAACCGCCAGCCCGGTGACACCGATGCAGGTGCGTGCAGGCAGCCTCAAAGCGTCGAAGTAGCTCAGATAGACCGCATTCATGCGGTCGAAGTCCTGGAAATTCACCAGATACACACGTGCAAAAACCACTCGGTCCAGCGATGATCCAGCCTCGGCCAGAACGGTTTTGAGGTTCGCCATGACCGCATTTGTCTGCTCTTCGATACCGCCCTCGACCAAGGTTGTCGGATCATCCGGCCGCGTCGGCATCTGGCCGGTAACGAATAGGAAGTCACCTGCCCGAACGGCATGACTGAACGGGCCCACGCGTTCGGGGCCCGCAGCGAATGTGAGGTGTTCAATATCCATGGTTGCTCCGCAGTGTTCCGCACACTTTACAGGGCAACCACCTAGGTGCCAGCCTAAGGAACACGTCTTGCGGCGCGGAACGCCAGACTTACCCCGGCGTCATGCGGTAGGCCGCGCCGTTGCCGACGCTGAGGAACCACAGCGATCCGTCAGGGGCTTCGACAATATCGCGCACCCGCGCCGTCTCATCCCCCTCAATCCGCTCGGCTTCGCGCAGGCCCGAACCGTCGGCCTCAAGCCGCGAGATCAACCCGAACTTGAGGGATCCGACGAAGAGATCACCTTCCCATTCCGGCCAAAGCGCGCCGGAGTAAATGGCCATCCCCGACGGGGCAATCGACGGATCCCAATAGAAATCAGGTTGTTCCATCCCCGCCTTCTCAGTCCCTTCCCCGATGGACAGGCCTGAATAATGCCGCCCGTATGAGATGACGGGCCACCCGTAATTGGCCCCGCGGCGGATCGAATTCACCTCATCCCCGCCCCGCGCGCCATGTTCATTGACCCAGAGGTTTCCGTCCAGATCGAGCGCCGCCCCTTGCGGGTTGCGGTGGCCATAGCTCCAAATCTCTGGCTGCACGCCGGCCTGCCCCACAAAGGGGTTATCCGCCGGAACCGATCCATCCCGGGCCACACGAATCAGTGAGCCGTTGTGCACGGACAGGTCCTGCGACGATGGACGTTCCCCCCGATCCCCCATCGTCAGAAAGATCGTCCCATCCGGCGCCTCGACGATCCGACTGCCGAAATGGCGGCCACCGGAAGATCCTTCCGACATCTCAAAGATCACGCGCACATCCTCAAGCGCGGTCCCGTCGCCATTCAGGCGACCCACAGCCAAGGCCGTACCAGCCCCGCGCCGCTGTGGCGCCGCGTAGCTCAGAAAGACCTCCCGCGTCTCGGCAAAATCGCGCGGCACCATCACGTCGAGAAGGCCGCCCTGCCCCTGCGCGGCAACTTGAGGGACACCGGACACCGTTTCCCAAGACCCCGACGCATCAAACCGCAGCAACCGCCCGTCCCGTTCGGTGATCAACCACCCGCCATCGGGCAAAAACGCCAGGCCCCACGGCTCATCCAGCCCGGTGACCATCGCGTCCACGCGCACGGTCCCAGCAGAGGATTCAAGAGAAATGGCCGGAACAGGCGCGGACAAGCCCGCCACAATGGCAAACAGGGAAAGCAAACGCATCAGGGACCTCCGTTGCAGTCTTCGCCATAGATAGGCGCAAAGGGTCGTGCTTCCATGACCTCACGTCCATCACGCTTGTGTGACGGGGTGCGGCATTGAAGCCTTTTCTTTCGCGTTTTTTCCTTCTAACTTTTTCGGCAGACAGAAAAAAATGTCAGGGAGACATCAATGAAAAGACTTCTTACGGCGACAGCCGCCTCTGCACTTATGACATCGGCAGCCTTTGCTGACGGTCACACCGAGGTCAAGCTGGGCGTATTCCTGGGCTTTACGGGCCCGATTGAATCGCTCGTGGCCGAAATGGGCCCAGCCGCTGAGTTCGCAATTGAAGAGGCGAACGCCAGCGACAACTTCCTTGGCGGTGCGTCCGTCACCTCAGTCCGTGGTGACACGACGTGCGTGGATGCCGGTGCGGCCACTGCTGCGGCTGAGCGTCTGATCACCGGCGACGGCGTTGCCGGTATCGTTGGCGGCGACTGTTCGGGTGTCACCGGTGCAACACTGCAAAACGTGGCCCTGCCCAATGGCATGGTGATGATTTCGCCCTCGGCAACGTCGCCGGGCCTCAGCCACAACAACAATGAAGACAACGGCCTGTTCTTCCGCACGGCACCGTCGGATGCCCGCCAGGGTGTCGTGATGACCGAGGTTCTGCTGGATCAGGGCATCAACGAAGTTGCGGTGACCTATACCAACAACGACTATGGCAAGGGCCTCGCCGACGCCTTCCAGGCAGCATTTGAGGAAGCCGGTGGCACGATCACCATCACAGCCGCGCATGAAGACGGCAAAGCCGACTACTCGGCTGAAGTCGGCGCACTTGCGGCTGCCGGTGGCCAGCGCCTCGTTGTAGCGGGCTACGTCGATCAGGGTGGCGCGGGGATCGTTCGGGCCGCACTCGACACCGGTGCGTTTGACACGTTCCACTTCCCCGATGGGATGATTGGCGAGGCGCTGACCGACAACTTCGGCGATGAGATCGATGGCTCATCCGGTCAGCACCCCAGCCCGTCCGACGAACTGGCTGCGGCCTTTACCGAACTGGTGGATGGCCGGTTCGAGGCCACATCGCCTTTTGCGCCCGAAAGCTATGACGCGGCGGCACTGATCCTGCTGGCCATGCAGGCTGCCGGATCCGCCGATCCTGCAGAATACGCAGGCAAGGTCTTTGACGTGGCCAATGCGCCCGGCGAACCGATTGGCGCAGGCGAGTTGGACAAGGCGTTCCAGATCCTCGCCGAAGGTGGTGAGATCGACTATGTCGGCGCATCGGGTGTTGAGCTGATCGGGCCCGGCGAAGCCGCCGGCAACTATCGCCAGATCACCGTCGAAGGCGGTTCGATCGAAACCGTTCAGTTCCGCTAAGCGCGGCACGGACACAAGAACAGCCCCGGGCGCATCCCGGGGCTGTTTTACTATCGTTCGGGGATCGGACCCAAATGATCGTAGTTGAAGACGTCCACAAGCATTTCGGCGGCTTTCACGCCGTGGATGGCGCGTCCCTGGTAATCAAAGAAGGTTCGATCACCGGCTTGATCGGCCCCAACGGCGCCGGGAAAACCACCCTTTTCAATGTGATCGCGGGCGTTTTGAAACCAACATCCGGTCGCGTGACCATGGCGGGCGAGGATATCACCGGCCTGCCACCGCATGATCTGTTCCACAAAGGCCTTCTGCGCACGTTCCAGATCGCGCATGAGTTTGGCTCAATGACCGTGCGGGAAAACCTGATGATGGTGCCCGCCGCACAGTCTGGCGAAACCCTGTGGAACGCCTGGTTCAAACGCGGCCAGATTGCGCAGGAAGAAGCGGCTCTTCTGAAGAAAGCCGACGAAGTCCTCGAATTTCTTACGATTGATCACCTGAAGGATGAACGCGCGGGCAATCTGTCCGGCGGGCAAAAGAAGCTTCTCGAACTGGGCCGCACCATGATGGTCGATGCCCGTATCGTGTTCTTGGACGAGGTTGGTGCCGGTGTGAACCGAACGCTTCTCAACACCATCGGCGATGCCATCGTCCGGCTTAATGAGGAACGCGGATATACGTTCTGTATGATCGAACACGACATGGATTTCATCGGACGGCTTTGTGACCCCGTCATCGTTATGGCCGAGGGCAAGGTGTTGGCCGAGGGCACGATTGATGAGATCAAGTCGAATGAGCAAGTGATCGAGGCCTATCTCGGCACCGGGCTGAAGAACAAGGACAAGGTCGGCGCATGAGCGGAAACCCCTATGCAGACGACCGCGGCAACAAGGATGCCTCCATCGCCAACCCCCGCCCCTCGGGCACGCTGACCGCCTACGGCACCGACACCGCTGGCAAGCCCAGATCCGCAGACGGGCCGTTCCTGATCGGTGATCAGATGACGGGCGGCTATGGCACCGGTGCAGATATCCTGCACGAGTGCACGATCGCGGTGGAGGAAGGCAAAATCGCCGTGATCGTGGGCCCCAACGGCGCGGGCAAATCGACCGCTATGAAGGCCGTGTTCGGGATGTTGAACGTGCGCAGCGGATCTGTGCGGCTGGGCGACAAAGACATCACGGCGCTCACACCTCAGGCGCGTGTGGCCGAGGGCATGGCCTTTGTCCCGCAGACTTCGAATATCTTCACGTCCATGACGGTCGAGGAAAACCTTGAAATGGGCGCGTTCCTGCGTCGCGACGACATCAAGGGTACGATGGAGCAAGTGTATGATCTGTTCCCCATCCTGCGCGACAAGCGGCGCCAGGCGGCGGGCGAGTTGTCAGGCGGACAGCGCCAGCAAGTCGCCGTGGGTCGCGCGCTGATGACGCAACCCCGCGTTCTGATGCTGGATGAACCCACGGCAGGCGTGTCGCCCATCGTGATGGATGAGCTCTTTGACCGGATCATCGAGGTTGCCCGGACAGGGATTTCAATCCTGATGGTCGAACAGAACGCCCGCCAGGCGCTGGAGATTGCGGATACAGGCTACGTCCTCGTCCAGGGCCGGAACGCTTACACTGGCACCGGGGCCGAGCTTCTGGCCGACCCCGACGTCCGCCGAAGCTTTCTGGGGGGCTAGTGGCATGCTGATGGCCTTCATCCTGACCGCGCTGCTTGAGACTCTGGGGTTTGGACCACAACCGCTTGTCTGCCGCTTCCCACCGGCCGAGATCGGCCATCAGACGATCAAGATCGCCGCAACGGAACGCCCGAGCCTGAAGGACATCCCCGGTCTGTTCCGTGTCGAGGTCATGGTGAATGACACAATCTCGCTGCCCGGTGCGGCGCAGCCCATCACAACGACCGAGTTGCGCGACGCCATGGTGCGCGCGGTGCAGGGCCGGACGACCTTTTACACGCTCGGGTTCGACGATACCGGGGCCGCTGCCCTGAACATCCTCTGGGCCGAAGACACCGCCAGCGAGCCGCGCGAAGTCACACGGATCGGGCGGTGCCGCAACTATAACAGCCATCTGGATCGGTGGCTGTCATGATCTGGCGTATGATCTTTGTGGCGGCCTTTCCGGGTGTTGCACTGGCCCAATGGGTCGACATCACCGAGGCCCCGGTACAGCGGGAGATCGCACTGACCTGCACGTTCACGACCGAGTGCATGGATACCGAAGGCTGCGCGGACACCAGCTACACCGTGACGCTGGACGGTTTGGCCGGTGGCCTTGCCGAAGACCAAATGGTGGTCGGCGCAATCATGGTTTCCGATGCCGCAAGCGTCGAGATGTCGGGGACCCTGATCGACGATATCCTTCGGCTGAACTCGTTTGACACCGCGATGCCGCAGCTCTTGATCTCGACCGCGGACGGCGCCCGCCTCACCGCGCATATCACCAGCGTCCCCCTTGCCATCACCTATGCAGGAACCTGCGAATGATCGACTTGCTGAATGCCATCGTCGCCCTGTCGAACTTTGTGATCATCCCCGCAGTGTCGTATGGCAGCCAGCTGGCCCTGGGGGCGTTGGGCGTGACGCTGATCTACGGCATCCTGCGCTTTTCGAATTTTGCCCATGGCGACACGATGGCCTTTGGGGCCATGGCAACGATCCTCTTTACCTGGTGGTTGCAAAGCCTAGGCGTATCGCTTGGACCACTGCCCACGGCGCTTCTGGCGCTGCCCGTCGGGATCGCAGCTACGGCGCTGTTGCTCCTCGGCACAGACAAACTGGTCTATCAATTCTACCGACGGCAAAAGGCGGCGCCGGTGATCCTCGTGATCGTCTCGATGGGCGTCATGTTTGTCATGAACGGCGTGGTGCGCTTTATCATCGGCGTGGACGATCAACGCTTCGCCGATGGCGAGCGCTTTATCATCTCGGCACGGGATTTCCGCGAGATGACGGGGCTGGCCGAGGGCTTGGCGCTACGCACATCCACCGTGATCACCATGGTTACGGCGATCATCGTTGTTGCCGCCCTATTCTGGTTTCTCAACAACACGCGTACCGGCAAGTCCATGCGGGCGTTTTCCGACAATGAGGACCTCGCCCTTCTGTCCGGGATCAACCCAGAGCGTGTGGTGGCAATCACCTGGATCATCGTGGCCGCCCTGGCCACGATTGCGGGCGTGCTCTACGGCCTCGACAAATCCTTCAAGCCCTTCACCTATTTCCAGCTTTTGCTGCCGATCTTCGCCGCGGCCATCGTGGGCGGTCTGGGCAACCCGATCGGTGCGATCGCGGGCGGGTTCGTGATTGCCTTCTCCGAGGTCACGATCACCTACGCGTTCAAGAAGGTCCTGACCTATCTCCTGCCCGAAAGCCTTGAGCCCGCGGGATTGGTCCAGCTTCTCTCCACCGACTATAAATTCGCGGTCTCATTCGCGATCCTGGTGGTCGTCCTTCTGTTCCGACCGACAGGCCTGTTTCAGGGGAAAGCGGTATGAGCATTCCTATCAAAAACGCCCTGCTCTTTGTCCTGGTCTTCTCTCTGATTGCGTCGACGGGGTTCACCAGCAGCTGGAACGTGGCTCTAGGCATCTTCAACATGGGCCTCATCAGCGCGATCATGGCCTTGGGCGTGAACATGCAGTGGGGCTATGCTGGGCTGTTCAACGTGGGCGTCATGGGCTTTGTCGCCTTGGGCGGCCTCGGCGCAGTCGTCGTCTCCATGCCCCCGGTGGGGGAGGCTTGGGCCGCCGGCGGGGTGCGCATTATCCTGGGCCTGATCCTCGGCGCGATGTCGATCATCGCGGCGATCCTGTACTACGCACGCATGCCCGCGGGCCTTGCCCGAACACTAGGGGTCATAGCGATCCTGATCGTGGGCTTCGCGATCTACCGTACCGTCTTTGATCCCGGCAAAGCCGCGGTGGAGGCCGTCTCGCCCGCGACCACGGGCTACCTGGGCGGGCTTGGATTGCCGATCCTGCTATCCTGGCCGGTCGGGGCTGCGCTGGCCGCTGGGGCCGCTTGGATCGTTGGCAAAACCGCTTTGGGCCTACGCTCCGACTATCTGGCCATCGCCACACTTGGCATCGCCGAGATCATCATCGCAATCCTTAAGAACGAAGATTGGCTGTCGCGTGGCGTGAAGAATGTCATCGGAATCCCGCGCCCAGTACCCTACGAGATCGACCTGCAGAACGATCCGGCCTTTGTCGAGCGGATGACCAACTGGGGATACGACCCCGTCATTGCGTCGTCGATCACCGTGAAACTGGCCTACTCGGGCCTGTTCATCGCGATCCTGGTGGGCCTGTTATGGCTGACCCAGTCGGCACTGAATTCCCCCTGGGGCCGCATGATGCGCGCGATCCGCGATAATGAGGTCGCGGCGGAGGCGATGGGCAAGGATGTCACCAAGCGTCACTTGCAGATCTTCATCCTCGGCTCGGCCGTTTGTGGCCTGGCTGGCGCGATGATGACCACGCTTGATGGGCAGCTCACACCCGGCACCTACCAACCTTTGCGCTTCACATTCCTCGTGTGGGTGATGGTGATCGTCGGCGGCTCGGGCAACAACTTCGGGGCTGTGCTGGGCGGGTTCCTGATCTGGTTCCTGTGGGTGATGGTCGAACCCTACGGCCTGGCCTTGATCGAACTGATCACCGCCGGCATGCCGGATGGATCGGCGTTAAAGGAACACCTCCTCGACAGTGCGGCGCATATGCGGCTGCTGACGATGGGGCTGATCTTGCTGATTGTTCTGCGGTTCAGCCCGCGCGGGTTGATCCCGGAGCGCTAGCTCAGGACGCCGCGCATCCGTTGCGCGCGTGCATAGAGCCATACGATGACGGATATCGCGGCCCCCGCGGTAACGATGGCGTCGCCGATCCATCCCGCAACCGACCGCATCGGGGGATCGGACACGAACATGAGCCAGACCGCGCAATAGACCATTGCGAGCGCCGCCACCGACAACATCAAAGGCGCCCCCGGCCCACGGAACAGCATCAGCAAGGCCCCCAACACACCGCAGATCGCCCCAATGGCCCAAGGTCCGTCAAAGGCAATCGGCAACGTGGTGAAATACGCAACCTGCGCATCCGTGAAGAGATCCACATACGGGCCAAACAGGGTATGCGTCATGACAAAATCGGCCGCTGCTCCGACCGTCCACCCCAGCGTGAACAAGGCCATGGGAAGAAAATGCCAAGGTTTGTTCATCATGCACTCCGCCCTTGCCAACCCTCGCGGCGCCCGGCGCCATAGCTCTAGGGTCGCGACGGGGCCCTCTTGAACAACCACGCAACTTCCCGGGCATCAAGGACCGGTCGCCCGTCACATTCCCCTTGATCATAGAGAAATGGCGCAGGATCGACCACAGGGGTCCGCTTCTGATCCTGGAGCATGGATTTGGCCTGCGCCGGCGCCCAGCTCCGAAACTCCAACCCTGCCTGTGTTAGAGATGCGACCTCACTGGTATGTATCGCGACCATGGCCGTGCGGCTTCGCGCCAACCGGACGCCATCGCAGGTGCCGAGCAAGTCGCCTGCGCGCATCCAGGGTGCCGGATGGCCAACAAGAGTAATGGCCGCCTCGCAAGCCACGCTCACACACTGCTCAGACGCGACAACCATCGTGCGGGTCGGGTGCCCGTCCCCCAAAGCCCCTTCGGCAATGCAGATACCGCGCCCCCAGCCGACGATGCCGCGCCAGCTCACAAGCACCGCTTGGCCCCGACCGTTGGCCAGCGCGTCACCGGGCCGCAACCACTCCACGGGTCGCGCGCCGCACACGGTGTCCAGCAGTGTCCCCGCCGAAAACCCGTGCGTTGCCGGCGCACCAGCCCGCGTTGCCAGACGTCGATCGAAAACGGCCATCGGCCCATCCCATGAAATAACGGACGTGGCCTATAGCAATTGCACCTTTAAAAGACGCTAAGCGGCGTTAGTCGTAGAACGCCCCGCCTTTCGGGCGCTTGAGACCGGGAAACAACTCCAACAGCTCGGTCTTTTGCGCATTGCCGTCCGGACGGCCCGGTTGGAAGCTTTCGGCCCAAACGCCATTGATGCATACCGTCTGCTGTCGGTCGAACATCAGCCGCACATACGTCACCCCAAGGGCATCGACCTCATAGACCCCACGGTGATTGACCAAGTGCTTGGCCGCCACCAGCACTTCGGGCGCATCCGCTTCAAGCAGCGTGGTGTCCTTGCGCACCCAGAGGCGGTGATTGGGGCTTACCTGCATGTCACGCGTCGGCAGATCGTCCCCCAGGGCACCGCGCCGGATCAGGATCGGGCGCAGATGCGGGCTGTGCCGCAGGGTTTCCCAATCGAGGGTCGAATGCCCCACCCATCGCAAGGGCTGAAACCCGGCATCGCGCGTCAACACCTCATCACCGACGCGCAACAACTCCACTCGGCGGTTGCCGGTGGGCACGCGCACGTAGGTTCCAAATGCGAACGAAGGCACCACGCGGGCGAAATCACCGATGGCGACACGGTCGGTCCCAGTTCTGTCGGCGTTGGGAAAGTCCACATAGCCGGGCTGTCCGTCGCCCTTGGGGAACTCAACCTGAAAGGCCCCCTGCCCGCTCATGTCCAGAACCTCGCGCGTTGTCAGACGGCGACGGGCATCGGGCGCATCCCACAAGGTGACGTGATGGACCGCGCCGTGAAAAAACGGCGCCTCGCCCTTGGCCCGCGCGCCGATCACCAGTGGCAATCGCCCGCCCTGCGCCAACGCCATGGATTGCGGCAAGGCGACATCCATTAAGGGCCCCACACCGTCGGCGCGGCGCGCCATCATGCGGTCAGGTTGATCGCCATAGCCCCAGGCCAGGGCAACTTCGAAAGCCGTCCCCGGCACAGCCATCCCATCAGCCGAGGTCAGTTGATCCACTGCGTTTTTCGGCCCCGACATCCGCAGGCAGACCGCGCCGCTTTCGGTGATCGACAGCACGAAAGCCCCCGGCTCGGTCTCTAACGCTCCGCGGGACGCAAGCGTCATCGCGGCTTCCCGATTGGGCGTAGCACTGAACACCAACCGTCCCGCCGAACGGTTCATCACGCCGCTTTCGGCAATTCGCGCAAAATCCGAGAAGCCGTTGAAGACAGTGTCGTCCCCAAACTCCCACTGGGCGACTTTTCCCATCGCATACCTCACACACGCTGGCGGGCGTTCCGGTGCAGAACGCCTCACTCGTTATTCTGGTGCAGGTTATCGGGCCCCCACCCGGCGCTGCATCGGGGGGATCGCCCCCGATGCAGCGCGGCAGAAACACACCCCCCAGTGTGAATTCCGCCTTAACACTTCGAAACCATTCGCCGGTCTCGAAGCGCCCCCACACCGGCAATCTACGGGGGCCAATCCGTGGGCGGAAGGAAAACGGGCCGAAATGTGGCGGCTAGACGGCAATTGCGGGGCAACCCGTGCCACCGGTAGCCAGGATTGAGGGTGAATGGCTCGGGTGGCTGTGTCGGATTGCGGGACAATCCTTCTGCGCAGTCCCGCTTTGCCCCTAATTCATTCCGATTTTTCGGCTGTTGTCCTCGATCACGAAACGCATTGGCCCGTGGGGCCGCCCAACAGCGCGTTTGCCATATTGTTCCGCATCGTGCCGCAATCGCGTGTCCCGCGCGGCATTGCAAAACCAAGGTTCACAGTGCTTGATTCGATGCCCTAGCGTAACACCGCGCGCAAAAGGGTCAGCCAGACCCAGGACCCTTCCTTTGGCGGGTTACGGTGCAGAGGGCTGCCACGCTCAAGGGGAAGTTCGAGGGTCTGCCCATTGACTTGCAGCCGGGTCATCTCGCGATCGCGTCGCGGATCGCTGGCCAGGATTTGCGCTTCCAGAACAGCCAGCGCCGCGGTCTCGCCCGGATGATCGCGCGACATCAGAACGCCGCCTGCGGGCAACACCACTTGCCGCGCATCCCCTGCAGCGCCGTATCCCGGCACGGTAAACTGCGCCGATCCCAGGCTGACCATCAGCCGTCCGTCTGACACCTGCCCTACAACAGTCACCGACAACCTCGGTGGCACCGAACCCCAGCCTGACACAGCGCCATCGGCCACCATCAGTACTCGGTCCGCCAGATGCGTGACCTCGGCCTGGGCATGGGTGACGTAGAGCACCGGCACACCAGACCCCACGACGGCGCTGGAGATATAGGGCAGCAATGCCGCCTTGGCGTCATCATCGAGCCCGGCCATCGGCTCATCCATGAATAGTATACCAGGGCCCGAGGCCATGGCCCGCGCCAGCGCGACCCGACGCGCTTCCCCCCCAGACAAGGTCTGTGGCCTGCGGTTCATCAACGGACGCACGCCCAACGCGTCGACCACGCCCTGCACCGCCGCCGCCGCCACTTTCCGCCTGCGCGCCCCGTAGGCGATATTGTCCGCAACACTCAGATGATCGAACAGACGGTTATCCTGAAAGACAAAGCCGATCCGCCGTGCCCGCGGCGGCAGGGACCGGCGCGCATCGAACCAGGTTGTGCTGCCCAAGCTGGCCATCCCTGTAACGCCCGGCTCCAGCCCCGCAAGGGCCCTCAGCAAAGTTGTCTTGCCGCTGCCGCTCGGGCCCATCACCGCGGTGATGCCACGCGCGGGGATCTTGGCGGCCATGGCAAGGCGAAAGTCGGGATAGTCCAGTTCCAGATCGAATGAGAGGTCAGCCAAGGGTCCGCGCACCCCGTCCGTTCAGCATGTAGACGAGCAGCAGCACCAAAAACGAAAACACCAACAACCCCGCCGACAGGATGTGTGCCGTGCGGTAATCCAGCGTTTCCACCGCCGTGAAAATCTCAATCGCGATCACACGGGTCTCGCCGGGGATATTGCCCCCGACCATTAGGATGACCCCAAACTCCCCCATCGTATGGGCAAAGGTCAAAACCGCCGCCGTCAGGATGCCACGCCGGGCCAGCGGCAAAGCGATCGTGCGAAAGGCATCGAACCGACTTGCCCCAAGCGTTTCCGCCGCCGCCATGGTGGGTCGGCCCACAGTGGCAAAGGCGGTGTGGATCGGTTGGACGGCAAATGGCAGCGAGTAAAGGCACGAGGCAATCACGAGGCCCGCAAAAGAGAATGTCAGCGTCTGACCCGTCATCGCGACCCACAGCCCGCCTAGGGGTGCGTCGGGGTTGAAGAGAACAAGCAGGTAGAAGCCCAGCACCGTGGGCGGCAAGACCAGGGGCAAGGTGGTGATCGTTTCAACAACGGGACGCAGCCGCGCGCGCGTGGTCGCCAACCACCAGCCAAGGGGCACACCGATGACAATCAGGATAAGGGTGCTCAACGCGGCCAGTTGCAGCGTCAGAACCACCGCCGGCCAGACCGTCATTCGGGCACACTGTATCCCGACAGTCTGATGATCTCCTGTGCCGGTGCGCTGCCCAACCACTCAAAAAAACCGCGCGCGGCGGGATTGGCATCGCCGCGGGCCATCAACACCGCATCCTGGCGCACAGGCGTATAAAGCCCCGACAGCCCGAAGGCGGTCAGGCCTGGGTCCAGCATCGGCAATTGTGAGGCCGCAAGAAAAGCGACATCGGTATTTCCCGTCGCCAGAAAGCTTGCCGCCTGACCCACGCTGTCGCCCAGGATCAGGTCGAATTCCTTTTCGAACACACCAAGCGCGGCCAACGCTTCAACCGCAGCCTCGCCATATGGGGCAACGGCGGGATTGGCCACGGCCACGCGTTGTCCCTTTAGGACGTCCTCGGGGCGATAGAGCCCTGGCGTCCGCGCGACCAAAACAAGCTCGCCCACCGCATAGGTCTTTTGCGCGATAGCGTTTCCACCAACTTTCAACGCCTCAGGCCGCGCCGCATCCGCCGAGAGGAACACATCAAACGGCGCCCCATTGACGATCTGTGCGTAAAGCCGCCCGGTAGACCCATGGGCCAGCCGCAGATCATGGCCCGTCTCCGCCTCATAGGCCCCAACGAGCGCCTGCGCGGTCGTCAGAAAGTTTGCAGCCACCGCAACAGTTGCGTCAGCCGCCGCGACGGGTTGGGCGAGGCCGAGCGCCAGTGATGCCGATTTCAAAAAGGTCCAGATGCGCGTCATAGCGTGGGCATTTAGCTGGCCCACGTGCGTATATGCAAGTCACGGCTGCTTCAGCCGATCGGGGGAGAAGACGCCAAGGGTGCGTTGGGCACATTTTCAGGCAGTTGGGCGGACAAACCGGTGCTGTAGAAGCGCGGTATGCCTCCTAGTCTGACGGATCCTCGGACGGCGGAAAGCGGTAGCGTGCGGCCACCACGTTCCAATCCAGATGATTGCGCACATACTCCTGACTGGCATCGCGCCGCGGGTTGTAGTCCCATGCCTCAGACGCCCCGACCTCCATCGCGGCGTGCAGCGCGCGGCGCGACTTCTGCGTGCGGATCACATCCTCCCGCAGTTTGGCGCTGTCCCAACGCGCAGCCACCTCGGCGGCGAACCGGGCGGCCACTTCGGCGTAGGCTGGGGCGGTGGCAAGATTTGTTCGCTCCCCGGGATCGCGCGACAGATCAAACAGCTGCGGCGGATCGACATCGCAATGGATGTACTTCAGATCCCCACGCCGGATCATCAGGACGGGCCAGGGTGTCATCTCGGCACAGTATTCGGCAATCGCGACATCTTCTGGATCGTCCTCCCCCCGTGCTGCGCCCAGCAGGGATCGCCCATCCACAGGCTCCCCCAGCATGTCCAGCGATCCACCGCCGGCCTCGATAAAGGTGGGCAGCAGATCGATCAGTGAACACGCGTTGGTGACGACAACGGGCTGGACACCAGGCCCCGCGAATATCAGCGGCACGCGGACCGAATGCTCAAAGAACGTCATCTTGTACCACAGCCCGCGTTCACCGAGCATATCACCGTGATCGGCGGTCACCACGATCAGCGTATTGTCGACCTGACCGATGTCTTCCAACGCGCGGACCATCGCACCGACATGGTCGTCAAAATAACTGACATTGGCCAAATAGGCGCGACGGGCGCGGCGCACCTCTTCCTCGGTCAGCGGGACGGTTGAGGCTTCGATCCCGTCCATGACCCGGCGCGAGAATGGATCGTGCGCCTCCAGGGGAAGGGCCTCGGGGATGTCGATGTCATTGTCTGAGTAGAGTTCCCAGAACTCGGGTTTGGCCACATAGGGGTCATGGGGGTGCATGAAGCTGGCCACCAGACAAAACGGCGCCGCATTCCCTGCCGCGCGATCCCGGCCCCTGTCGATCAGCCAGCGTCTGGCGGCAAACGCAACCTCATCATCGTAGTCGGTCTGGAAAGTTGCGACGGCGACACCGCTTTCCTTCACCGCCTGCATATTGTGATACCAGCGATCAATCCGTTCATCATGGGCTTCCCAATCGGGCGTCCAGGCAAAGTCCGCCGGATAGATATCGGTTGTAACCCGATCCTCAAACCCGTGGAGCTGATCTGGCCCCACAAAGTGCATCTTGCCCGATAGGCAGGTGCGGTATCCCAATGTCCGCAGATAATGCGCAAAGGTCGGCACAGACGCGCGGAACTCAGACGCATTGTCATAGGCCGCGATCCGGCTGATGTATTGCCCCGACATCATCGAAAAGCGCGACGGCGCGCAAAGCGGCGCGTTGCAATAGGCCGCGTCGAACCGTGTCCCCCGCCGGGCAAGCGCATCGATATGTGGCGTTTTCACAATGGGATGGCCATAGGCGCCGACAAAGTGCGGGGCCAACTGATCGGCCATGATCAAAACGATGTTCGGCTGGCTCATGGCGCGGTCTTGGCAAGGTGGCTGATAAAGAGGGCCGAGCGCGCTCGTAGTGTTCTGTCCATGTCTGGGTGGCTACCGAAGTCCTTTTTCGCGGTGGACTGTGGTCGCAATCGGGCGCGTGATCCAGCCCAATCTTGAGGGCGTTTCCGCACACACGCATCCGCGGCTTAGCGCGCTTAGACCCTTTATGCCCTTTTGTGCAGGCCACCTGCAGTTTCTCATCGTCTAAGCACGTTCGAGCGACGGATGAGCGGAACGGGCTTTACGCGGAACGATCAGCGCATGCGGTCCTAGGCAACCACTGCCGATAGTGCACTGAAAGTGCTGGTACCCGAGGCCGGACTCGAACCGGCACGCTATCGCTAGCGGGGGATTTTGAATCCCCTGCGTCTACCATTCCGCCACTCGGGCCCGTAGCCAGCGCTCTCTACCGCGTCACACCCGCATGGAAAAGCGGAATCTGATGGTGTCCGGGGGTGCCATCGTCATGTTATCGCCTAAATCCACTGGTTCATTGAACCCAAGACCAAAAATCAGAGCAGGCCAGATTCCATGGCACCCATTCCCGATGATTTGATGCCGTCCGCGCCGACGGTGATCTATGACGATGACTGCCCGTTTTGCCGCAACTACGTCGGTATGCTGCGGTTTCGCGAGGCTGTGGGTCCGGTCACCCTGCAGGACGCGCGCGCAGGCGGGCCCCTCGTGGCGGCGCTGACTGACGCGGGCTACGACCTCGATCAAGGGATGATCCTGTTGATCAACGGCGAGGTTCACCACGGCGCCGATGCGATCACCCGGATATCGCTGTTGTCGAGCCAGAGCACCTGGTTCAACCGCCTCAATGCCGCGATCTTTCGCCATCCGCGCTTGTCGCGCATCCTCTATCCGATCCTGCGGCATGGCCGTAATCTGACGCTGCGGCTGCTTGGGCGGACACCGATCAACACGCGCACGCGGCGATTGTCGTTCTCGTCCTACAAGACATGGTGCCTCGTGCTGGCGCTGGCCGTCCCCGCCTATGTGGCAGTCGCACATCCGGGCCGTACCCCGGGCCTGGACCAGTTTACCCAAGGCCACAGCGAAATCTTCCCGTTCTTCAATTGGAGCCTGTTCTCAGCGCCGAAAAGCGTCGGCACCCGGTTTTCAATCCGTGTGACCGAGGCCGCACCAAACAGCACGCTGCCGCTGGAAACCGTCCTGGCCACCGATGATGCGAGCTTTCTTCAGAACGTGAAGTTCTCCAAGACACTGAGGCGTTTCGCCGACCCCGCTTTGGCGGATGATCCCGCGCGGCTCGCCACGACCGTTGCAAACGTGTCGAACTACATCCGGCCTTACGGCGCAGAAGAGTTCGAGGTGGTGGTCGAACTCTTCGACCCGCTTGAACAGGGGGCCGAACGCATCGTGCGCGTCGTCTCCGGCAAGCATGCCGTGATCGCGCAAGGCGGGCGCTCGTGATGGGGACCCGCAACACAGGATCGCCCAACGGACCCAGCCTGCTGAAAGCGTATCTGCGCGGGCCGGCAGCCAACACCGGGCCCTTGACGGCCACAGCCCTGCGCCGGGCCACCCGGCAAGCGGCATGGCAGGTGCAGGCCTTCTACCTGTTCTTCCTTTTGTTGTCCTTTGATATGATGCGGCGCGTCTACGCTCTCGTCGGGACCGATCAGGTCGTGACGCCGCTCTGGCCCGTGGCCTGGGTCACGCGTACTGGCCTCGACGCAGCTGCCACGACGATATGCGGGATGCTGATGATCAGCGCGTTGGCGGCACTATGGCGTCCCTACGACTGGTGGCCGCGCTTGCTGGCGGCGGTTTCGCTGCTGCAGGGTGTCGCCCTGATGCACTCCTTTGGCAGTATCAACCACTCGCTGCATTACCCGTTGTGGGTGGCCTTCCTGATGCTTCTGGCCCCGGCCGCGCGCGCACCCGAGGGGACGACGTCCATATCCACCCATATGCGCTGGCTCATCGCGATCTTTACAACGCAGGTGGCGGTCGCGCTGTTCTACACGCTCAGCGGGCTGCACAAGCTCTACTACGGGTTCTTCCCAAACGACGTGAGTTCCTTTGCACCCGAGGCCCTGCCCCTGTTGGTCATGAACCGTTGGTATGAGACCGGGAATGAGCCGATGCTGGCCGCGCTGTTCGCGGACAATCTCGCCCTTGCCTGGCCCGCCTATCTTTTGGTGATCTACTTCGAACTCGTGTTTCTGGTGGCGGTCTTCCGGCCCCAGTTGCACCGCATCTTCGGCTTTGTCTTCGTGGTCTTTCACACCGGCGTCTGGCTGGTGATCGGGATCACCTTCCCCTATCAGCCGATCATGGTGGCGCTGCTCTTTCTCTGGTCGCCGTTTGCCGAGATGGAGCGACTATCGCTGCGGCAACTGATTGCACAGCTCCCCGGTGTCGATCTGATTGTCTGGGCCATCCGGCGCAGGGCACGCGGCCTCACCGCCGACGCACCGGTGAGCGGCTGATCACTCTACCAGCGGCCCGTGGCCGACACCCAGATCAAGCTGGCCCGACGTCCAAACTCAGATCCCGCAAGCGCCCCTTGCGCCACCCGTTCAGGGGCCATGGCGGCGCGGCGCAACACCGATGCCGCCTGCCAACCGGCATAAAGTGCTGGCCGTGCAGAAGGCACCAGACCATGCCGCGACTTGCGCGCCCGCGCGATACGGTGCAGCCCCTCGCGGGCAAGCGCTTGGACCGCGCCAGGCCGACCATCGGGCAACGGACGCCGCCCGCGCGCCTCAAGTTCCGGGATCGCCCGAAACCAAGCCGCAAGCCCTGTCCCCCAGGCAAAATCGCGCACCACATGTTCCAAGTCATCGCCCGCACCAAGGGCACGGGCCACCGCCCACATCAGATTGCCCGCCGTCGCGTCGATATAGGCCTGGAACGCGGCCTCATCTTCAAACGGATCGGTCCCAATATCCCACCGACGTGCCGCGACCACACTGTCCAGGAGCCGCGCACCTGCGGGGTCGAGACAAGACGCCAATGGGACAACCACTTCGTGCTGGCGTGGCTTTGCCCCCTCGGCCAATTCCTCCATGGCATCGCGCCACCACTGCAAGCGCATCTCGGCAATCAGCGGCTCATCCGTGACCCAGGGTGCGCGCGCAATCTCAACGTTGAAGGCATAGATCGGCAACAGGACCCTACGCGCCGCCACCGGGGCGGCCATCGCGGCAGCAAACCGGTCGGGATCGCCGCGACGGACGAGGTCGGCGCAGGCCTGAAGGCTCATGCGTCGAGATCCGCGTCAGAGAGCGAAAAGATCTCATGTACGCTCACATCGAGCGTCCTCGCCAGCCTTAGCGCCAAAAGGGTCGAGGGGACGAACACCTGATTTTCAATGGTGTTGATCGTCTTGCGCGACACACCGACCTGATCGGCAAGCGCGGCCTGGGTCAGACCGCGCTCAGCCCGCAGGCGCTTGAGGGCGTTTTCAAGCTCGCTCAAACGCTGCCCTTCAGGTTCAGCACCGAAAACGTCAGCAAAAACGCCGCCGCCGTGAACGTGCCCATGGCCGAGAATGCCACCGGGTACGTGATCCAGCCATACCCGATGGCCAGACCGAAGAGCGGATACATCCCCACCGCCACCCAAAACCCAAGGATCTGCGCCCGGCGGGACTCGCTGAAGTAGAGCTCATCGGTGGCAATATCGGCGTTACGGTCCCCGGCGAGCAGCGCCGCAACCATGATGGTGAGCGCTGCTGCGATGCCGACGACGAGGGGAATCCAAGGCGAAAACGGATCAGGTCGATCCAGGATCAGGGCCAGGCCACCAAAGGCCAGACAGACGACACCCGTGGCAGACAGACCCACCAGACGAATGCGGGAAAGAAGGGTGGCAGAGATCATCTGAGACTCCAAAAATGTAACCTACAGGTGATACCTAGTAAGCCTGGATAGTAACGTCAAGGTTACATCTTCGGGTTGCCGCAAGGTCACTGGGCCACCGCGCCATCCCGGATCAGTTTCCAGGTGATTGCATCCAACAGCGCCTCGAACGAGGCATCCACGATGTTGGCCGACACGCCCACGGTGGCCCACCTGCGGCCCGACGAATCCTCACTATCGATCACCACCCGCGTCACCGCCTCGGTCCCGCCTTGCGTGATCCGAACCTTGAAGTCCACCAACCGCAGATCGTCGATATAGCTTTGGTAGGGCCCCAGATCCTTGGCCAGCGCCTTGGCCAGCGCGTTGACCGGGCCCCGGTCGCCGCCGCTTTCATCCATCGACTCGCTGACCGACAACATCTTGGCCGCACCGATCTTCACCACCACGACCGCCTCAGACAGGCTGACCATCGTGTTGTACTTATTCTTCCGGCGTTCGACCGTCACTTTGTACCGCTTGACCTCAAAGAACGTGGGCAATTGCCCCAACTCTTCCCGCGCGAGCAACTCAAAAGACGCCTGTGCGGTGTCGTAGCTATACCCCTCCGCCTCGCGCGCTTTGATCCGGTCGAGAATACGCGCCAGGGCCGGATCGCCCTTTTGGGCAGTCAGCCCCATCTCGGCCAACCGCCGCAGCAAGTTCGACTGACCAGCCTGGTTCGACATCGGCACGATCCGCGCATTGCCCACGGCCTCGGGTGCGATGTGTTCGTAGGTCGTGGGGTCTTTCAGGATCGCGCTCGCGTGCAACCCCGCCTTATGCGCAAAGGCCGAGGCCCCGACATAAGGCGCGCTGCGCAACGGCACGCGGTTCAGGATGTCGTCGAGCTGGCGCGACGCGCGGGTCAGCCCTTCCAACGCGTCATGGGTGACGCCAATCTCGTAGATGCTGGCATAGGGCTCTTTCAGCAGGAGCGTCGGGATCAAAGTCGTGAGGTTCGCATTCCCACAGCGTTCTCCTAACCCATTGAGAGTCCCCTGAATTTGCCGGGCCCCGGCATCTACCGCGGCCAAAGAGGCGGCGACGGCATTGCCGGTGTCGTCGTGTGTGTGGATGCCGAGGTGGTCGCCGGGGATGCCCGAGGCGATGACCTGAGCCGTGATCTCGCCCACTTCTGCAGGCAGTGTGCCGCCGTTGGTATCGCAAAGCACGATCCAGCGCGCGCCGGCATCGTAGGCGGCGTGGAGGCAGGACAGCGCGTAATCGGGGTTGGCTTTGTAGCCGTCGAAGAAATGTTCGGCATCAAACAGCGCTTCACGACCCTGAGAGGTGAGATGCAGGACGGAGGCCGCGATGTTTTCTCGGTTCTCATCGAGCGAAACGCCGAGCGCGGTTTCCACATGGAAATCGTGAGTTTTCCCAACGAGACAAATGGCTTGCGTGCCGGCGTTCATGACGCCTGCGAGCACGTCATCGTTCTCGGCAGACCGGCCTGAGCGCTTGGTCATCCCAAAAGCAGTGAAGGTGGCGCTGGTTTTGGGGGCCTCGGCGAAGAAGGCATCATCGGTGGGGTTCGCGCCCGGCCAGCCGCCTTCGATATAGTCGACGCCGAGGCTGTCGAGCATGCCCGCGATTAGGTGTTTCTCAGGCGGTGAGAACTGGACGCCCTGGGTCTGTTGCCCGTCGCGAAGGGTGGTGTCGAAGAGGGTGAGGCGGGTCTTGGTCATGGGGTTAACCAGCCGGATCTTGGGGCGCACACGGCGTACACAGGCCGTACACAGGGTTTACACCGCACGTTACGGTTTGGCGGGGTTAACGGTGCGCGCGTTGCGTTCCTGTCAGTGAGTGCGCGGGATGAGCTAGCTGACCCGCCCGGTGGGCACCACCGGGCAGCCCCCGACCGCCCCCCAGGGCGGGGGCTACGCCCCCACCCGCGGTCGGGGGCTGCCCTATGTGTTTTGGGGAGGCGGGTCATTTGAGAGCTTCCAGCTTGGCAGGGTCAAATGCCCGAGATGCTTCAATTTCCGGGCCGTCCTTCGTCGAACGCAACTCGATACCCAACTCGTTCAGAGCCGTTTTCAGCCCATCAGAGTCTTCAAACTTTTTTTCATCTCTCATGGCCTGCCAGCGCCTGGCAATCTTTGCCAATGGTTCCAACGGTTGAGACACGTTTATGCTAGCTATGACGTTTACACCTTCGAGGCTAATACCGCTTGTTTTCGCCCAATCCGGTACTTGTCCGTTCAACAAACCAAGGATCTCCAAACCGCCTCTCAGACCGGCAACATCACCTGAGTCACTTAATCGATGAAGCGCAGCGAGCCCCCCCGGTGAATTCAAATCGTCCTTTAGCAACTCGAGAAATGTGTTCGGTACGTTCGATTGGACTAGAGATGCTTCAAGTTGCGAGAACCACTTCCGCAGCGTCGCCTCAGCCTCCTCCCGCTTCTTCTCGGTCCAATCCATCGGCTTGCGGTAATGCGTCGACAGCATCACGAAGCGGATCACCTCACCCGGCACCCCCTGCTCCAATAAATCATGCACGGTGAAGAAGTTGCCCAGCGACTTTGACATCTTCTTGCCCTCGACCTGGAGCATCTCGTTATGCATCCAGACCCGCGCGAATTCGCCCTCGGGGTGGGCGCAGCAGGATTGCGCGATCTCATTCTCGTGGTGCGGGAATTGCAGGTCGATGCCGCCGCCATGGATGTCAAAGCTTTCGCCCAGCAGTTCATGGGCCATCGCCGAGCACTCGATATGCCAGCCCGGGCGCCCCCGGCCCCAGGGACTGTCCCATCCCGGCAGATCGTCATCCGAAGGCTTCCAAAGCACGAAATCCATCGGGTTCTTCTTGTAGGGCGCGACCTCGACCCGGGCGCCTGCGATCATATCCTCGACCGAGCGGCCCGAGAGCTTGCCATAGCCCTCTTTCCAACTGTCCACCGCGAAGAGCACATGGCCCTCGGCGTCATAAGCATGCCCCTTTCCGATCAACCCCTCGATCATCGCCACCATCTGCGGGATATACTCCGTCGCGCGCGGCTCATGCGTGGGCCTGAGCGCCCCCAGCGCATCCATATCCTCGTGATACCAACGGATCGTCTCGTTCGAACGCGCGTGTATCAGCTCTTCCATCGTGCCCTCTGCCCCCGCCGCTTTGCGCTTTTGCGCGGTCTCGTTGATGCGGTCATCGACATCGGTGAAGTTGCGCACATAGGTGACGTTGGTCTCACCGTAGTGATGCCGCAGCAGACGATAGAGCACATCGAACACCAGCACGGGCCGCGCGTTGCCCAGATGCGCGCGGTCATAGACCGTGGGCCCGCAGACATACATCCGCACATTTGCTGGATCGAGAGGCGCAAAGTCCTCCTTCTGGCGGGTCTTGGTGTTGTAGAGGCGGATCATATCGAGGTGCGTCCTTCGCAAAAGGCAATGCGCCTGCGGGCTTTAGCAACTTCGACTGTCAGAGAAAAGTGAACCGGCCCGCGTGACGTATGTCAGCAGGGAATGCAGCAAATGAGGGGTGCGGCACGGTTCATGGGCAGTGGCCTACAGGCTTTTGCGCGCTCTGCCAAGACCTATGCGGGGGACAATCCCGCCCTATCTCACCCCCATGACCGAACGCCCCACGCTCAGCCGCCCCGTCGCCGTCCCGCAAACCCGCCTCTCGCGGCTCGCGCGACTGGGCACGATGGCCTCGGGCGTCGCGGGTGGCATGGCGGCCGAGGGCGTACGGCAGCTTGGCCGGGGGAAACGGCCCGAGCTGCGCGATCTGTTGCTGACACCCGGCAATATCGGGCGGATCACTGACCAGCTGGCCCGCATGCGCGGGGCGGCGATGAAGGTGGGGCAACTGGTGTCGATGGACACGGGCGATATGCTGCCCCCCGAACTGGCGCAGATCATGGCGCGGCTGCGGGCCGAGGCCGATCATATGCCGCCAAAACAGCTGCGGGCCGTGTTGAACGAGGCTTGGGGGCCCGATTGGCTCAAGCGGTTCAAACGGTTCGATGTCCGGCCCATCGCAGCGGCCTCCATCGGGCAAGTGCACCGGGCCGAGACGCGGGATGGGCGGGATCTGGCACTGAAGATCCAGTATCCGGGCGTCCGGCGCAGCATCGACAGCGATGTCACCAATGTCGGCGCGCTGGTGAAAATGTCAGGCCTCTTGCCCCCCGGTCTGGATATGGCGCCGCTTCTGGACGAGGCGCGCAAGCAGTTGCATGAAGAAACCGACTATGTGCGCGAAGGGGCGCAGTTGCGGCGGTTCGGGGCGCTTTTGGCCGGCCTTCCCGACGTCAAGCTGCCCGAACTGGCGGAGGACTTTACCACCGATACCGTGCTGGCGATGACCTACGTTGCCGGTCGCCCGATTGAAGAAATGGCCAACGCGCCGCAAGCCCTGCGCGACAAAATCGCGGCGCAATTGATCGACCAGACCCTGCGCGAGCTGTTTGAGTTCGGTGTGATGCAGACCGACCCGAACTTCGCAAACTTCCTCTATGACGCGGAGTTGGAGACGCTGGTCCTGCTCGACTTTGGCGCAGCGCGAGAGATCGCACCCGCCGTGGCCGGACAGTTTGCCGGGGTCATGCGGGCGGGGATGTCAGGGGACCGGCCGGGATTGGAGGGCGCGGCGGAAGAGATTGGGTTCTTCGCGAAGGGCAGCGCAGCCCATCACCGCGCGGCGGTGCTTGAGATGATGTGGGCCGTCTTTGAGGCGGTGACATCCGTGCGGCGGTACGATTTTGGCGATCCGGCCCTGCAAGAGCGACTGCGCGTGGCGGGCATGAAGCTAGGCGAGGATCGCAGTTTCGCACATGTGCCGCCGATGGATGTGCTCTTTGTGCAGCGAAAGTTTGCAGGTGTCTTCCTACTGGCGGCGCAGCTGGGCGCGCGTGTGGATGTTCGGGGGATCGTCAACCAATACCTTTGACAAGGGATGTCGCCGCGTCGCTTGGCCCTTGCCTGTCGATCCCCCCTGCCCCATCCTCAAACCATGACCCGAGACGACGTGAACCACTATTGCACAACCCTCCCGGGGGCGGCGTTGAGCGATCCTTGGGGTGGTGGCCATGATGCGTGGAAGGTGGGCGGCAAGATGTTTGCCTGCATCGGGATGATGAATGTGGGCGTGTCGGTCAAGACGCCAGATATTGAGACTGCGCAACTGCTGATCGAAATGGGCCGTGCCGAGCGGGCGCCGTATTTCCACAAAAGCTGGGTCCTGGTGCCGTGGGGCTCGGTTGAACCGGCCGAGGTGCGTCAGCGCCTGCATACTTCCTACAACATCGTACGTGCTGGGCTGACCAAGAAGGTCCAGGCGACGCTGGCCCCGGTGCCACCGGCCCCGGCGGGTGTCTGACAGGGCCTGCCCGAGACGTGACAAAGATCACCCTTTCGCGCCGTTTGGCGGGCCTGAACGCCGGCGGGACCGATGGATGGGAGGTGCATGCGCGCGCGACCCAGATGGCGCGTGCGGGCAGGCAAGTCACGTTTCTGACGGTTGGCGAACATGACAGTCCGCCGCCTGACCGCATCCTCGACGCGATGGACCATGCCGCCCGGCAGGGCCACACGCGCTATACCCCGATGTTGGGGCAGCCAGAGTTGCGGGCGGCTGTTGCCACCCACGTGGCCGACAAAACCGGCGTTCCCACCGGGCCAGAGAACGTTCTGATCGTTCCGGGCGCACAGGCGGGGCTTTTCACCGCGCATCTGGCGCTTGCCGATCCCGGGGATACCGGGCTGATCGTCGATCCCTACTATGCGACCTACCCCGGAACGCTGCGGGCCGCAGGATTGATACCGCGCATTGTCGAGACCACGGCCGCTTCAGATTTCATGCCCACTCGGGCGAACCTTGAGGCACGGGCTGCAGGCGCACGCACGCTATTGATCAATACACCGAACAATCCCACCGGGGCGGTTTATGATGCCAAGACACTGGACGGCATCGCCGAGGTCGTGTGTGACCATGACCTCGCGCTTATCTCGGATGAGGTCTATGCCGCTCAGGTTTGGGACGGGGCGCATCTGAGCCCGCGCGCGATACCTGGGCTGGCTGAGCGGACGCTGGTGGTCGGGTCACTGTCCAAAAGCCACGCGATGACGGGGTTTCGCGCCGGTTGGGTGGTGGGGCCAGAGCCCGTGATCACTGCCATGGCGGATATCATGATCAACATGACGTACGGCATCGCAGGGTTCGTTCAGCAAGCAGCCCTCCATGCCCTGGCGCAAGGCGCCGCGATGGAGACGGCTATCGCCGCGCCGTTCCAGCGCCGCCGTGCGCTGGCGCTGGAGATCCTGTCACGACAACAGGTGATCCGCGTCGTGCAGCCGCGCGGGGCGATGTATGTGATGCTGGATATCCGGGCGACCGGTCTGACGGGCGTGGCATTCGCAGAAGCACTCCTTGAGGCCGAAGCGATTGCCGTGATGCCAGGCGAAAGCTTTGGCCGGGCGGCGGCAGGGCATGTCAGGGTCGCGCTGTCGGTGGATGACGCAACCTTTGCCGACGCGCTCACCCGGTTGATCGCCTTTGCTGAGACCTGCGCGCTGCCATGAACAGAGTTCGGACCGCGCCCGCACCGGGTGGGATGAGGCAGCGGGCGCGATCCTGGGCCAAGGGCCCCCGACACGCGGTTAGAAGCGGAAAGAGGCGCGTGCGGTAAACGTTGTGGCTTCGATATCGATGCCGGTGTTTTCGAAATCGTCGAAATCGTGGATCAGAAGTTCGCCACCAAGAACCCAGCCCGTGCCCGTGTCGAACCCGACGCCTGCGCCGAGAAAGGTGCCGTTATCCGTCCCAAGGCTCGCGTCGGCCCGGGCGAGGCCTGCGGTGCCGTAGATCAGCGCATCGCCCACGTTGCGTCCGGCGCGCAGTTTAAACCGGGTGACCGAGTCGATGGTTTCGGCACCGCCGCCAAGCTCAATATCGCCGAAATCCACATCCAGTTCGCCCCCGACCACGGCAAGCCCGAGGTCGAGATCATAGCCCACATGCAGGCCATAGATCAGGTCATCGCCATCAATCGAGGCGGCACCAGACGTATCGGTTGAAAGCTGACCCAGTTGCAGGCCGCCATAGACCGCGCCCTTTTCTTGCGCCACGGCGGGGGTCGCGGCTGTCAGCGCGAGGACAAATAAACCTGGTTTCCACATCTCAAGACCGTCCGATTCGCTGTTTCGGGTCGTTTCACCCCCCAGTGCCACTAGATATAGTATGCGCCAACCCGCTTGCGAGACCAATCAAAAGATGGGCAGACTATTGCGAGAATGGCGTTTTTCGCCCAGCCGGGCTTTGCCGTCACGAAACTGTGATGGATTAATCCGGCCGCAGCGCGCTCCAGATCGGGATCCACCATGAAGCTTGATGAGACATGCGCGATTGTGACCGGGGGCGCCTCGGGCCTTGGCGCGGCGGTGGCGCAGCATTTGCGCGGGGCCGGCGCATCGGTGATGATCTTTGACCGCGATGCGACCCTTGGGGCCGAAAGTGCGGCCAGGATCGACGCGGGCTTCGTCCCCGTGGACGTGACGGCAGAGCCATCGGTGATCGGCGGGATCGCGGCGGCCAAGGCCTCGATGGGCCGGATCACCGCGCTGATCAACTGCGCGGGCATTGCTACCGGCGAAAAGACTGTCGGCCGGGACGGACCGCATGCGCTCGGCAGCTTTAAGCGCACGATCGACGTCAATCTGGTGGGCAGTTTCAACTGTCTGCGCTTGGCGGCGGCGGAGATGGCGGCGAACACCCCCAATGACGATGGCGAGCGTGGGGTGATCATCAACACCGCCTCAATCGCGGCTTACGACGGGCAGAAGGGTCAGACAGCCTATGCGGCGTCCAAGGCGGGAGTGGCGGGGCTGTCTTTGCCTGCGGCGCGCGACATGGCCACGCTGGGGATCCGGGTGAATGCCATAGCGCCGGGGCTTTTTCTGACACCGATGTTGGAGGGGTTGGGGCCGGAAGTGATCGAGGGGTTGTCGGCGGATGTGCAATTCCCCAAGCGGCTGGGCCGACCGGAAGAATTTGCCCGCCTCGCCGCGCATATCATTGAAAACGCTTACCTTAACGGCACCACGATCCGCCTCGACGGCGGGCTACGGATGCCCTGATCTTTGGTCGGGAAATATCCCGGGGAGCGTGAGGGGCTGACGAGCGCCCGGAAATCGATCCAGTCGATCGATTTCAGAGAGGAAGGGTCGGAGACCGCCCCTCGCTTACCCGCCCGACTTCTCTTCCAGCTCCAACCACTCGGTCTCGGCGGCCGACAGCGCCTCTTGCCGCGCGACCAGCGCCTTGGTGGCCTTTTGGAACTTCACCGGCTCGCGCGTAAACAGGTCGGGATCGGACATCAGCTGTTCCAACTTTGTAATCTCGGCTTCCAGGCGGGCGATCTCATTGGGGAGTTCTTTCAGACGATGCGCCTCGGTGAAACTGAGTTTGGGCGTCGCGGGACTGGCGGTGGGCTTTTCTGGGGGCGTTTTGACCTTTGGCTTGGTCGCCTGGGCCGCACCGCCCCGCTCCTGCCGTTGCGCTTGATAGTCGCTCCAGCCGCCGGCATAGACCGTCGCCTTCCCATCACCCTCCATCGCAACGGTCACGGTCGCCACGCGATCCAGAAAGTCGCGGTCATGGCTGACGACGATCACGGTGCCGTCGTAGTCCGAGATCAATTCCTGCAGAAGGTCGAGCGTTTCGATATCGAGGTCGTTTGTGGGTTCGTCCAGCACCAGCAGATTTGAGGGTTTGGCCATCAGGCGAGCCAGCAGCAGCCGGGCTTTTTCGCCGCCCGACAGGGACTTCACCGGCGCGCGGGCCTGTGCGTCGGAAAACAGGAAATCCTTGAGATACCCCACCACATGCCGGGGCTGGCCGCGCACCATGACTTGATCGGCCCGGCCTGAGACGCGCATCTCGGGGCTGCCCGTCAGACTGTCCCAGAGGGATAGATCGGGATCGAGGGCGCTGCGGTTCTGGTCGAAAACCGCGATGTCGAGACCGGTGCCGCGGCGGATGGTGCCCGTGTCGGGCTCGACATCGCCGGTGAGCAGTTTCAGAAGTGTGGTTTTGCCCGCGCCGTTGGGGCCGACAAGGGCGAGCCTGTCGCCGCGCATCAGCCGCAGCGAGAAGTCGCGCAGGATCACTTTATCGCCGTAAACCTTTGCGATGTCTTTCGCTTCAGCCACCAAGCGCCCGCTCTTGGGGCCGCTGTCAAAGGCCATGGCCGCCGTGCCCGTGCGCCGGATCATATCGCTGCGTTCCTTGCGCAGCGCTTGCAAAGCGCGCACCCGGCCCTGGTTGCGCTTGCGTCGCGCGCTGATCCCCTCCACCGCCCATCGCGCCTCGGCCTTGATCTTGCGGTCGAGCTTGTGCCGGGCGAGGTCTTCCTCGTCCCACGTCGTGTCGCGCCAGGCCTCAAACGCGTCAAAGCCTTTGTCCTGCCTGCGCATCACACCCCGGTCGAGCCAAAGCGTGGCGCGGGTGAGCGCGCGCAGCACGGCGCGGTCGTGGCTGATCAGGACAAAGGCCGAGCGGCTGGCCTTCAGCGTGTCCTCCAGCCAGGCGATGGCCGCGATGTCGAGGTGGTTGGTGGGCTCATCCAGAAGCATCAGATCAGGCGCTTCGGCCATCAGTTTGGCCAGCGCCGCCCGCCGCCGTTCCCCGCCCGAGGCGGTGGCGGTGGGGGCATCGGGCGTAAAGCCCAGGCCCTCGGCGGCGGCGTCCACGCGGTAGTCTTGTGCGGGCTCCAGGTCACTCGCGGCATAATCGCCGAGGGTGGCATAGGCCGTAAGATCAGGGTCTTGCTCCATGTAACCCACGGAGGTGCCGGTGGGCAGAACACGGGCACCACTGTCCGGCTCAACGAGGCCAGCCATGAGCTTCATCAGCGTGGACTTGCCCGATCCGTTGCGGCCGACCAGGGCAAGCCGGTCACCGGGCTGGACCACCAGATCCAGGCCGGAAAATACCGGATCGCCGCCGAAGGTCAGCGAGATATTGGAGAGCTGCAGAAGCGGGGCGCGGGCCATGGGCGGGCGTTAGCGGCCCCGGCAGGCGTGGTCAAGCGAGGGGCGGTCTCCGACCCTTCCTTGCTGAAATCGGTCCACTGGATCGATTTCCGGGCGCTCGTCAGTCCCTCGCGCTCCCCGGGATATTTCGTGACCAAAGACGACTATACGGCTGATGCTCTGAGGAGCCGCTTGCGCGCCGGCGGGATCGCCGAGATCTCAAGCCCTGTAAACACATGCAACGTGCCCAGATCACGGTCGACCACAGCGTGATCGCTGACCCAGCCGCCCATGGCGAGGTAACCGCGCAGAAGGGGCGGCATCGTCAGCATGGCGCGTTTGGCATCCGCCTTCTTGCGCAGGAAGCGGGCAAAGCGGAAAACATCCGGCGCCTTGACCTTGGGTAGCCAGCGTTTCGGGGCCAGATGACGTTCCTTCAGCATCGCGAAGGCATCGCGGTAGCCTGTGGCGTCGGTTCCTTGGAAGGAGGAACACCCAAAGAGCATATCGGTGCCTGTTTCATCGACATAGCGGCTCATCGCGGCCCAGGCGGTGCGGATGATGTCGGGGTCTTTAAGGCTCGGCAGGATACAGAAACGGCCCATCTCGACCATGCGGCCCTGGTAGCCTTCGAGCGCCGACAGTTCATAGTGTTGCGCGGCGTAGCTTTTGGAGATCTGTGCCCCGTCTTCGATGGGCAGCAAGCGGAAGCAGCAAACAAGCCGCCCTGTTTTGCGGTCTTCGATCAGGACATGGCGGCAGATGTCGTCAAATCGGTCGGCATCCACGCCGTCCGCACGCGCCGCAGCGGTCGTGTCCGCGATAAAGGCCAGATACCGCAACCGTTGTGCGGCCTGCACATCAGCCTCGTTTTTGGCGAACCGCGCAACATAGCGCCCTTTGAGAAGTCTGCCCATCTTTGGACGGCTCCCTTTGAAATCACTGCCTCGTGTCCCAGCCTGCGGAACGCCGCGACGCCCCTTAGCTTTTGTTTTGCAGCACTATATAGGGATTAAGTCGTTCACGCGACACGGAATAAGGGGAAAGACATGGAAAAGATCGCAAAATCGGATGCCGAATGGCGGGAGCAATTGTCGGATCTGGCCTTTAAGGTCACGCGCAAGCATGGCACCGAGCGGGCGTTTACCCATGATGACTTTCCCAAGACCCCGGGCACGTTTCGGTGCGTTTGCTGTGGTGCGCCTTTGTTCGATCAAGCGCATAAGTTCGAAAGCGGGACGGGCTGGCCGTCTTTCTATCAGCCGGTGGATGCCGAGATCGTGGGCGAGAAAGAGGATCGTAGCTTTTTCATGCGCCGCACGGAGGTGCATTGCAATCGGTGCGAGGCCCATCTGGGCCACGTCTTTCCGGACGGACCCGCACCGACGGGGCTGCGCTATTGTATCAACGGAGTGGCGCTGACCTTTGATCCTGACGAAGGCTAGTTCAGCAGCGTTCCCGCGTCGAAGCGACCGAGGTTCCCGAAGGCTTGGCGCAAGAAGCCGATGCCTTGGGTGTTGCTGTCGGTCACCCGCCGCGAGAGGCGCACCACACGGCCGTCTTCCAGGCCAAACCGTTCGATATTGGTGACGGTGCCGGTGGGTGAGAAGCTGATGGCCAGCACTTCGCGATCGATCTCTTCAGGCGCCTGCCAAGCGAAATTGCGAATGCGCGAGCGCACGTAGTACCACCCGCCTGCATCGACGATCCCGCTCACGCCCGGTTTGCCCACCGTCCCTTCGACGGAATCACGGGTATCCACACCAACGATGATGCCGGCGAGGTCTTCTTCGGGCGGCATATATCCGTGGTTGCGGAACGTGGCCGAACATGCGGCCAGAACCAGAGCGCATGACGCCAGAAGCACAAGGCGCAGGGCAGATCGGGTTGGTGCCATTGGCCCCTCTTGTCAAACGGTCGCGGCAGTGACACTTCGCTTACATGGCCACACCGGAGGGTTCAAGAATGGACGATGGGCAGCCCAACCCCGAACCGTTTCTGCGCGTAGGCGATCTGGCCACGGGCAAAGAAACGCCGTTTGAGGTCGTTCCCGATGCAGCGGCCCGGGCCGCACTTGCTGATGCCCTGGGGCTGCTCGGTCTGCGGAAGCTGCGGTTTGCGGGACAACTAACGCCCGTTGGCAAAGACGACTGGCGATTGACGGCGCGGCTTGGCGCAACCGTTGTGCAGCCTTGCGTGGTGACGCTGGAGCCTGTGGTGACCCGCATCGAGGAAGATGTGGAGCGTCTGTTTGTGGCCGAGGTACCCGACCTGCCCGAAGGCGCCGAGATTGAGATGCCCGAAGATGACCAGGTGGACGCACTCGGCGATGGTGTCGCCCTTGGAACAGTGATGGCCGAGGTGCTGGCGCTGGCCCTACCCCTCTACCCCCGTGCGGAGCGTGCGGCGTTGGAACAGGCGCAATTCGCGGGGCCAGGTGTGACGCCAATGACAGATGAGGACGCCCGCCCATTTGCGGGGCTGAAAGAACTGCGCGACAAGTTGGATAAAAACGGGTAAACCGCATCACATAAAGGGGGTTGCGCATATGCGAAATCGCAGTATGTTCCGCGCCTCTCCCAGACCGAGAGACTGAACACTGGGGCCAGCGCTATGCAGCGGCCCCATCCGATGAAATTCAGGGGCCATGCCCCAGCGAGACCGAGGTTGAGACATGGCCGTCCCTCAGAATAAAGTCACCCGTTCGCGCCGGAACATGCGCCGCGCCCATGATGCGCTGGTGGCTGGTAACCCCGCTGAATGCCCGAACTGTGGTGAGCTCAAGCGCCCCCACCACGTGTGTGGTGCCTGCGGGTACTATGATGATCGCGAAGTGATCGCTCAAGCGGACGAGATCGACCTGGACGACGAAGCCGCGGCGTAACGGCCGTGGGTGTCGCGTACACTGATGGCTGATCCGGACCCTAGCGCTTCCCCTACGTCAGGTCGCACGATCATTTCGGTCGACGCGATGGGCGGTGACCTTGGCCCCGGCCCCGTGATCGCCGGGATCCACAAGTCGGCCCGAAAAAACCCCGATATCGGTTTCATTGTCCACGGGCCGGCCCGTGAGTTGCGCCCGCTTTTGGACAAGCGCCGCTTGCTCGATCGGTGCGAGATCCGCGATGTGGCCGACGTCGTCGCGATGGACGACAAGCCAAGCCAGGTTATGCGCAATGGCCAGGGCACGTCGATGTGGTCGGCCATTGAGGCCGTGCGCAATGGCGAGGCCGAGGTCTGTGTGTCCTGCGGCAACACCGGCGCCTTGATGGCCCTGTCGATCGTGCGCCTGCGGAAGTTGCCGGGTGTGTCACGGCCGGCCATCGCTTGCCTGTGGCCATCGCGGAACCCCGGTGGGTTCAACGTGATGTTGGACGTGGGCGCGGATATCCGGGCGGATGCGCATGATTTGCTGCAATACGCGCTGATGGGCATGTCTTACGCCCGCAATGGTTTGGGCATTACGCGGCCAAGGGTGGGGCTTTTGAACCTCGGCACCGAGGATTTCAAAGGGCGGCCCGAGATCAAAGAAGCCGCGGACCTGATCGAGATCGAGGCACCGAGGGCGGATTTCGATTACGTGGGCTTTGTGGAAGGTGGCGATATCCCGTCGGACCGGGTGGATGTGATCGTGACCGATGGGTTCACCGGGAATGTCGCGTTGAAGACTGGCGAGGGCACGGCATCGCTGATCCGCGATTTCCTGCGGGATGCGTTCAAGGCAACACCGCTCAGCCGGATTGCCGCGCTTCTGGCCGTTACTTCGCTGCGGCGCCTGTCCAAGCGCATCGATCCCCGTCGCGTGAATGGCGGTGTGTTCCTAGGGCTGAACGGAACGGTCGTGAAATCCCATGGGTCAGCCGATGCCACTGGCGTCTCGGCGGCGATCAAACTGGCTGTGAAACTTGCCCAATCTGGCTTTACCGAACGGCTGGCGGCCCGGGTTGCATCCCTGCCCACCCCGCGCCAAGATACGGCCTAAGCCGAGGCTGAGAGCGGACACAAAAATGACAATACGCGCCGTGGTGCAGGGGGTGGGGCACTACCTGCCCGAGCGTGTGGTGCCCAATGCCGCGTTCGAGGATTGGGTCGACACCTCCGACGAATGGATCCGGTCGCGATCGGGTATCGAACGCCGCCACTTCGCGGCCGAGGGCGAGACCACATCGCAAATGGCCTGCGCGGCGGCCAAGAACGCGCTGGCGCATGCCGGGCTGCAGCCAGACGACATCGATGCTGTGATCGTCGCCACATCGACACCGGATCTAACATTCCCCTCGGCCGCGACGATGGTGCAGAACGATCTGGGGATGAAACGCGGGTTCGCCTATGACGTGCAGGCCGTCTGCGCGGGCTTTGTCTTTGCCATGGCCAACGCCAACGCGATGATCGTCTCCGAACAGGCCACACGGATCCTCGTGATCGGGGCCGAGACCTTTAGCCGGATCATGGACTGGTCGGATCGCGGGACATCCGTCCTGTTTGGCGATGGCGCTGGCGCGGTGATCCTGAAGCGGCAGGATGGAGCGGGCAGCGTTGAGGATCGTGGGATACTGGCCACAGATCTCAATAGTGACGGGCGGTTCCGCGACATTCTTTATGTCGATGGCGGGGTGTCCACACAATCTACCGGCCATCTTCGCATGGAAGGGAAAGAGGTTTTCCGCCATGCCGTGGAAAAACTGGCCGCCACCGCACATACCGCGCTAAAAAAGATCGGCAAGACCGGCGAAGACGTCGACTGGATCGTCCCCCATCAGGCCAATTTACGCATCATCAAGGCCACTGCCGCAAAGATGGGAGTGCCGATGGAGCGCGTTGTCGTGACGGTACAGGATCACGGCAATACGTCGGCTGCATCGATTCCCCTGGCGTTGTCGGTCGCTGTGGGACAGGGCCAGATTCAGCCCGGTCAGCTTGTCGTGACCGAGGCGATCGGCGGCGGTTTGGCCTGGGGATCGGTTGTCATCCGCTGGTAATCGGCTATCAACCGCTTCTTCCAACGTGTTGATATTGACTCGGAAAATTTCTCACCCCTATTGTTCCCGACATAAACGAAGGGAGAGATTATGGGCGAAAAGACATTGACCCGAATGGATCTGAGCGAAGCGGTGTTTCGCGAGGTCGGCTTGTCACGAAATGAATCCGCCCAACTGGTCGAAACCGTCCTGACCCACATGTCCGACGCGCTTGTGCGTGGTGAAACCGTCAAGATTTCATCCTTTGGAACATTCAGCGTGCGCAACAAGGCCGCGCGGGTCGGGCGTAACCCCAAAACCGGCGAAGAGGTTCCCATTCATCCGCGCCGGGTTCTGACCTTCCGTCCCTCGCATCTGATGAAAGATCGCGTTGCGGCGGGCAACAAACGATAGAGATATGGAAAAATCCCCAGAGGCCTTCCGAACAATCTCGGAAGTGGCCGAATGGCTGGAAGTCCCGACGCATGTGTTGCGCTTCTGGGAAAGCCGCTTTGCGCAGGTAAAACCGGTCAAACGCGCCGGTGGACGGCGCTATTACCGCCCATCGGACATGCGCCTGATCGGGGGGATCAAAAAGCTGTTACACGAGGACGGGATGACGATCCGCGGTGTGCAAAAGCTGTTGCGGGAAGAAGGCGTCAAATACGTTTCAGCCTATTCACGGCCCCTGGACAGTGATGCGACCGAGCCCGACGCAGAGGTCGTGTCCTTTCGGCACGCGGCGACGGATGCGCCGGCGGCCGCCCCTGAGACGAGCCCGGAGACGGAAGAGGTTGCCGAAACGTCGCCTGAACCTGCACCCGCGCAACACGAGCCAGAGCCGGAGATCGCCGCCTCCCCAGCGATCGCGCCTGTGGAAGAAGCCGAACCGCAGGGTGTAATGCAGTTCGACTCCTCGCGCGGATCGGAAGAGACCATTGACTTGCCCTTCATCGGGTCAGCGCGCGACCATCCGCAACCGGTGTCGCTTGATCCGCCGTCGCCCCCTGACCCAACGATCCCACCCACGCCGGATGTGCCGCCCACAGACCCCGCCGACGATGCGCCGGGCTATGCCACCGCCCCTGGTATGAGCGCGCGTTTGATCGCTGCGCGGGACCGCGGACTGATCGATGTTGGCGTTCTGAGCGAGGCAGCCCGAGCCCTGCGTGCGTTGCGTGACCGCGCCTGAGGGCGATTTGCACCTGGCCCCTTGTGGCCTGCGATACATGCTGTATGAAAGGCGCTCGTCGGGCTATGGCGCAGCCTGGTAGCGCGTCCGTCTGGGGGACGGAAGGTCGCAGGTTCGAGTCCTGCTAGCCCGACCAAATACGACACGCCCGCGCCCACCCGGCGGCGGGCGTTTCGTTTAAGGGAGAAGGCTTGATGACCGGAGTGCTGCCAAGCCAGGCCCTAAAGACGCTGATCGCCGATGGGGCGATTACTGCCACCCCGCCGATCACGCCCGAACAGATACAACCGGCCTCGATCGACCTGCGCCTGGGCACCCTCGCCTACCGCGTGCGCGCAAGCTTTCTGGCGGGCGACGGGGCCAGTGTCGCGGACCGGCTGGCCGAGTTTGAGATGCATCGGATCGATCTGACCGACGGCGCGGTGCTCGAAAAAGGCTGTGTCTACGTCGTCCCGCTGATGGAAGCGCTGGACCTGCCCGGGGACATTCAGGCGGTGGCCAATGCAAAATCCTCCACCGGGCGGCTCGATCTGTTGACACGCACGATCACGGACGGGGGTGTTGAGTTCGATCGGATCACACCGGGCTACGCGGGCCCACTTTATGCCGAGATCTGCCCCCGATCCTTTTCGGTGCTGGTGCGGCCGGGGATGCGCCTGAACCAAATCCGCTTTCGCCAAGGCCAGTCTGTGCTGAGCGATCAGGAGCTTTCAAGATTGCATGCCACGAGCCCGCTGGTCGATGGCGACCCGGTGATCTCAGAGGGGTTGGGCTTTTCGGTGGACCTGCGACCGCGCACTGGCGATATGGTGGGCTACCGCGCCAAGCCGCATACTGGCGTTATCGACCTCGACAAGCTGGGCCATTACGACCCTGGCGAGTACTGGGAAGACATCCGAACCACCGAAGGCCGCATCATCCTCGACCCCGGTGCGTTCTACATCCTTGTCAGTCGTGAGGCCGTGACGATCCCACCCGGCCATGCGGCTGAGATGGCCCCCTATATGGCCATGGTGGGCGAATTCCGCGTGCATTACGCAGGCTTTTTCGATCCGGGCTTTGGCTGGGCCGAGGCAGGCGGCGCAGGCTCGCGCGGGGTGCTGGAGGTGCGGTGCCACGAGGCGCCGTTTGTTCTGGAACACGGACAGGTCGTGGGCCGGCTCGTTTATGAACGCATGTCAGAACCGCCCGAGACCCTCTATGGCCGCGAGATCGCATCGAACTACCAGGGGCAAGGGCTGAAGCTGTCCAAGCACTTCCGCGCACCATGAGCCTTGCAGGTGCCGTCGCATTGGTCACCGGGGGCAGCGGCGGTCTGGGGGCTGAAGTATCGGCGCTTTTGGCGGAATACGGGTGTTCGGTGGCGGTCACCTACCGCCGCGGCACGGACCGAGCAGCCGAGTCGGTGGCCGAGATCACCCATATGGGCGGAACCGCGATGGCCGTTCCGCTGGATCTGCGCGACCCCGCCGGGATCGAGGCCTGTGTGGCCCGCGTGGTGGCCGAGTTGGGCGGGCTTGACCTGTTGATCAATGCCGCCGGAATGGCCTCGGGCGGGCATGACATCCCGAAAGGCTCGCTTGCGCCCTTCACGCCTGAGATCTGGGATCAGATGATGGCGGTGAATGTGCGGGGCCCTTACCTGATGGCGCGGGCAGCAGAGCCGCATTTGCGTGCCTCGCGTCTGGGGCGGATCGTCAATGTCGGCTCGACCATTGGCCACGGCACATGGGGCGCGGGTGCAGCCTATGCCCCGTCAAAGGCCGCCGTCGTGCCATTGACCCGCTATCTGGCAGTAGCGCTCGCGCCCGATGTGACGGTGAATTGTGTGGCGCCGGGTCTGATGGAAGACACACAGATGTCCACGGGCGCCCCTGCGAGATACGTCGACGCCTGGCGCAACAGATCGGTTCTGAACCGCACCACGAGCCTCACCGACGTCGCCCGCCAAATCATTGCGTTTTGTGCAAGTGAGACGGTCACGGGCCAGGTTGTAATTGTGGACGGGGGCATCCACTTCACCTGAGCTCTTCTTCGCTTTGGAAATATCCCCGGGGAGCGCGAGGGGCAGGTAGCCCCTCGCCCATGGCCTACATCCGCGTGATCCGCCGCGCGAGGTTGGTGGCTTGCCGCGCCTGACGCGTGGTTTTGCGGGCGGCCTTGGCCTGCGCACGCTCTTCGGGCGTCAGATCCTTTTTGGGTTTACCGCGGTTCACGGCATAATCAATGCCCGCGTTCACGCCACGCCCAACCACGCGGCGCATGACCATTCGGATCACCATATTGATCAGTTGGTTCGCATTCATGTCGTCTGCTCCTGCTCGGTCGCCTCATCCACATCCTGGTCCGGATCTTCGTCCGGTTGTTCTTCAAACATATCGGTTTGATCGTCGTCGGTCTCGTCCTCGCCCTCGCCGGGTGGTGGGCGGCTGTCCAACAGGCCGGCTGAGCGCAGTTCTTTCAGCCCGGGCAAATCGCGCGCGGATTCGAGGCCGAAATGGTCAAGAAATCCTTGCGTCACCACAAACGTGACCGGTCGGCCCGGCGACATGCGGCGGCGGCCCAGGCGGATCCATTCAAGCTCGAGAAGTTGGTCGATGGTGCCCCGGCTAACGCTGACGCCGCGGATTTCTTCGATCTCGGCGCGGGTGACGGGCTGGTGATAGGCCACGATGGCCAGTGTCTCGATCGCAGCGCGGCTGAGTTTGCGGGTCTCGACAGTTTCCTTTTGCATCAGGAACCCAAGATCAGGTGCGGTGCGGATAGCCCACGCCTCTCCCACTTTCACGACGTGGACGCCGCGCCCCTCATAACGCGTGCGCAACATCTCAAGCGCCCGTGCGGCGTCTGCACCGTGGGGCATGCGCGCGTTCAGATCAGCCACGGTCACAGGCTCAGCCGAGGCAAAGAGGATTGCTTCGACCATGCGTTCTTGTTCGCCCTCCGGCGGGGCCTCGAACAGGCTTTCGTTCTCGGGCGCGGGATCAGTCATTGTCTTTCCTGCGGATCTGGATCGGCGCGAAGGTCTCGCCCTGGCGCAGCTCGACCCGGCCTTCCTTGGCCAGTTCCAGCGACGCGGCAAAGGTCGCCGCCGTGGCCGAGCGTCGCCGTGCGGGATCGGTCTCCCACCCTTCGGGCAGGAAGCTGGCAAGGTCGGCCCATTCACCCGCGAACCCGATCAGATGCCGCATGCGGTCGAGCGCCTGTTCCAGCGTCAGCACATTGGTGCGGTCCATCGCATAGGGGCGGAACTCGTCCTTGGTGCGGATGCGGGCATAGCCTTGCATCAGGTCGAGGAGCGTTGCGGTGTATTTCACGCGGCGAATGCGGGTGACGTCTTCGGGGATGCCGCGCACGAAGAAGTCGCGGCCTTTCTGGTCACGTGCCATGAGTTTGGCGGCGGCATCGCGCATCGCCTGCAGACGTTCCAGTTGGAAAGCCAGATGCGCGGCCAGTTCTTCGCCCGAGGGCCCCTCATCCGCGGGATCGGGCGGCAACAGCAGGCGCGACTTGAGAAATGCCAGCCAGGCGGCCATCACGAGATAGTCAGCAGCCAGTTCGATCCGGAGTTCCTTGGCGTTGCGAATGAACCCCAGATATTGCTCTGACAGGGCAAGCACCGAAATTTTGCGCAGGTCGACTTTTTGGGTGCGCGACAGGGTCAGCAGCAGGTCAAGCGGCCCTTCAAACCCGTCCACATCGACGATCAGCGCCTCATCCGCCAGACGCGTGTCGATCGGGACGACCGTGCTGTCATCAACCTGCGCCATAGACCTCGCCGTTCAAAAGCACCTCAAGCTCGGCCTCGGCCGCGGGGATGTCAATGGGGGTTGGGGGTTTGCGCAGGGCGAGCGCCGCGTGGGCGCGGCCCGCGGACTCAGCGCTCATCACGCCGGCGACGTCGGCAAGAGCGCGCATCTCGTCCAGCTTGCCATTGCAGTGCGTGACCAGATCGCATCCCGCCGCCAACGCCGCAGCCCCGCGTTCGGCGACCGTTCCGCCCAGGGCTTCCATCGAGATGTCATCGGTCATCAACAGCCCCCCGAAGGACAACTCCTCCCGCAGAAGGCGGATCATGCGGGGGGAGACTGTGGCGGGCTTGTCGTCATAGGGCGTGTAGATCACATGGGATGTCATGCCGAGCGGCAGGTCGGCGAGTGCTGCAAAGGGCGCAAAGTCCCATGCATGCAGCCGCTCGGGCGTGGCATTCAGCCGAGGCGGCGTGAAATGACTGTCTGATGCGCTGGAGCCGTGGCCGGGCATGTGCTTGACCACTGGCAAGATCCCCCCCGCCAGATTGCCTGTCGCCACGGCGCGGGCGCGCCGCGTGACCTTTTCCGGCGTATCGCCATAGCAGCGGTTGCGTAGGAACGGATGGGTCCGGCTGGAGGCGATGTCGCCCAAAGGCGTGCAATTGACATCGATACCCACGCGGTGAAGCTCATCCGCGATCAAGCGGCTCCGCAGGTATAGGCTGCGCTCGGCCGCGTCGTCATCGACATGCGCAACCTGATCGAGCGGGGGCCGCCATTGGCGCCAGTGTGGCGGGCCCATACGCTGGACCCGGCCCCCTTCCTGATCGATCAGGATCGGCGCCTCCCACCCCACGGCGCTGCGCAGGTCGGCGGTCAGAGCCGCGGTTTGGCGCGGGGTTTCGATGTTGCGGGCAAAGAGGATAAAGCCCCAAGGCCGCGCCTCGGCAAAGAACGCGGCCTCTTCTCGGCTGAGATGCGGCCCGGCGCACCCGAGAATATATGCGCCGGACGGGGCCATGGCGCTAGCGTCGAATCACAGGGATGCAGTTGGCGTTGTCGGCGACCAGAACGGCGCAGAAACGACGTGCATCACTGAGGTCTTCAAAGCCTGCGGCGCGGAGGCGATAGAAGGTTGTCCCGCCAGCCGAAGCTTCCTGAACGACGCGGCCCTTGCCGTCGAGGATATCACCGAACTGGCCGGCTAGCCCGTTCCATGCCGCCCGCGCCTCATCAGCACTGGGGAAAGCACCAAGCTGGACCAAGCGGGTGCCCGCGGGGATCGTCGCGGCATCCACCTCGACCGAGCCGGCGGGGCGGGCCGATACGGCCACGGCATTTGTCACCTGCGCCTCAGCGCGGGGCGCGAATGAGCGGGCTGGCGGACGCGGAGAGACGGAGACGCCTTCAACGCTTGCCGGGATGATCTGGGTGCTACCTGCAGTGGCGTCCGCTGCGTCTAGCGTCGTGAGCGCCGTCGCGGCCAGGGCTTCGGCGATGGCCAGCTCAATGGCGCTTTTGGGTTCAGGCGCGGGCAACACCGGGCGGGCGACCGCCGAGGGTTCGGGATCGGCCAGGGGCAGGCTCTCGACAACCAGCGGTTCGGGATCTTCGGCCTCGAGCACGGAGATCGGCTGATCCTCTTCGGTCAGCTCAATGGGCGCGGGGGCCAGCACCACGCGTTCGGTCGGACGCTCTGACGCGCCATCGACGGCCACGTGGGTCACCGAAAGCCCCTGATGTTCGGCCTGAACACCGCCGGGGTCGGCGGGCGCAATGCGCATCGGGCCTTCAAGCGCGCGGACAACCGGCACACCGGTCACATCGCGCACGAGGAGCTGATAGCCCCAGATGCCAAGCCCCACCAAAAGTGCAAAAGAAATCACCGCACCGGCCCAGTTGGCGAGGGTCGCCATTTCGCCAGCCGCGCCGTCGTCATACGACTCATAGTCGCTTTCATAATAGTAGTTTGCCATTTCCGCCTCATTCGGGCCGCGCTTCTGTGGCACGACCTTATTGTTACCTGCTCGATGACAGCGGCGGGGCCCTGTTGATCAGCGCATCTCCTCAACCGGTGTCACGCCCAGAATACCCAAACCTGCTGAAATAACAACGGCTACGGCGCGGGGCAGCGCGATTTTGGCGGCGGTCGCGTCGGGGTCGTTCTCATGCACGAACTTCAGCGCGGGATCATCGTTACCCTTGTTCCAGAGCGTGTGGAATTCCGACGCCAAATCATAGAGATAGAAGGCGATCCTATGCGGTTCGTGGTTGCGCGCAGCGATCTCCACCAGCCGCGGCCATTCGGCGATCTTGCGCGCGACGGCATATTCCTGCGCATCGGCCAGCACTGGGTGATCGGAGATCGGCAGGCCTGCGGATTCGGCCCGGCGGATCACCGATTTCACCCGGGCATGGGCATATTGCACGTAGAAGACCGGGTTCTCCTTCGATTGCTCGGTCACCCGCGCAAAGTCGAAATCAAGCGGCGCGTCGTTCTTCCGCGTCAGCATGACGAAGCGGGTGACGTCCGGGCCCACCTGATCGACCACATCGCGCAGGGTGACGAAGGTCCCTGCCCGCTTGGACATCTTGAAGGGCTCGCCATCCTTTAAGAGCCGCACAAGCTGGGTGAGCTTGATGTCGAGCGGCACGGACCCGTCGGACAGGGCCGACACCGCAGCCTTCATCCGCTTGACGTATCCGCCATGGTCGGCGCCGAAGATATCGATCAGCTCGTCATAATCGCGGCTGACCTTGTCGTGGTGATAGGCGATGTCGGGGGCGAAATACGTCCAGCTTCCGTCTGATTTCTGGATCGGGCGATCCACGTCATCCCCGAATTCGGTCGATTTGAAGAGCGTCTGTTCGCGGGGTTCCCAGTCTTCAGGCATCTTGCCCTTGGGCGGCTCAAGCGTGCCACGATAGATCAGGCCCTTGGCATCCAACAGGTCGATGGCCTTTTCGATCTGACCAGTGCCGTAGAGCGCCTTTTCGCTGGAGAAGACATCCATCTCGACGCCAAGCGCGGCCAGATCGGCGCGGATCAGGTCCATCATCGCTTGGGTCGCAAACTCCCGCACCTCTTCCAGCCAGTACTGTTCGCCTTTGTCGAGGAACTGGTCGCCGAACTTGTCCTTCAACGCCTGTCCGACGGGCACGAGGTAGTCACCGGGATAGAGCCCCTCCGCGATCTCGGGGCTTTGCCCATGCGCTTCGCGATAGCGTTCATAGGCCGACCGCGCGAGCACATCGACCTGCGCGCCACCGTCGTTGATGTAGTATTCCCGCGTGACCTCGTATCCCGCCGCCTGCAACAGGTTCGACAGCGCGTCGCCAAAGACCGCGCCGCGGGTATGGCCCACGTGCAGGGGCCCCGTCGGGTTGGCCGAGACGTATTCCACGTTGACTTTAACGCCCGCACCCATGCCGGAATGGCCAAAGGCGCTGCCGGCATCGATGGCCTCGGTCACTACGTCGTGCCAGACCTGGCCGTCGAGATGCAGGTTCAAAAACCCCGGCCCCGCCACCTCAGCCACGGCAATGCGCGGATCCGACTTCAACCGTCCCGCCAGATCATCCGCGATGTCGCGGGGCTTCATCTGCGCGGGCTTGGCCAGAACCATCGCGGCGTTTGTCGCCATATCCCCATGGGCCGCATCGCGCGGCGGCTCGACGGAGACGTTGCCGTAGTTGAGGCCGGGCGGCAGTTCGCCGTCAGCGACCATGGCGTCGAGGGTTTCGATCACGAGCGTGCGGATATCGGAAAAGATGTTCATGGGGCGGGTCATACCATCGGGGCCAGCCGGGTCAACGCAGGCGCAGCCCCGTCTTGCATCTGTTACACTTCTTGCCCAGAACTAAGCCATGCCGGATTACGAACTTGACCGGGCCTATGACATCAATGGGCCGGAGGACGCCAAAGCCCTTTATGGCGATTGGGCAAAGACCTACGACACAAGCTTTGGCGCCGCCTGGGGATATATCGCCCCACGCGAGATTGCGGCCATCTACCGGGCAGAAGGCGGCCTTTCCGAGCCGCTTTTGGATATCGGCGCGGGGACCGGGCTGGTGGCAGAGCATCTGGAAAACTTCACGGTCGACGCCTTTGACATCACGCCGGAAATGCTGGCCGTGGCCGAGCAGAAAGGGCTCTACTGGCATCGCATCGTCGGCGATCTGACCAAACCTATAGCGCTTGAAGATGATCTCTACGGCGGCGTGATCTCTTGCGGGACGTTCACCCATGGGCATGTCGGGCCGGAATGCCTGCCTGAGCTTTTGCGCATCACCCAGCCCGGCGCGTTGTTTGTCTGCGGGACCATCCCAAAGGTCTTTGATGGGTTGGGGTTCGGATCGGCATTGGCGGGTCTGGTGGCGACGGGTCGGATCACGCCGGTGCGGTTTGTCGATATCCCGATCTACGAGGGGGCGGATCACCCCCATGCCAATGACCGGGGCCTCGTCATGGTGTTTCGAACAACCTAGACGTCTTCACCCAACACAAACCGCCTGTGGCACTGAATCGCAAACCGATCCGTCATACCGGCAATGTAATCCACCACGATCCGCGCCAGCGCCGTCTCGCCCTGTGCCTCGGCCACGTCTTTGCGCCACTGACGCGGCAACTCGCCCGGGTTGGCCATGAAATACGGGAACAGCGCATTGACCATCTCGGTCACTTCGGCCCGCATCGCCACCACCGTGGGTGCTCGGTACATGCGTTCGAACAGAAACGCCCGGATGACTTCCAGATCGGACCAAAGCGCGCTGGTGAACCGGATGACGCCGCGTCCCGCATTCCGCACATCATCAACGCTTTGCGGATCAATCTCAGCGAGGTTCCGACGCGCGACGGCGATCACATCCTCGACCAGCAGGCCGAAGAAGCGGCGCAAGGCTTCGTGTCGGCGGCGGTAGTAGTTGAGGCCGGGGTACTTGGCGTCCACCTCAGCAAAACACTCCCGCAGGATCGGCAACTCCGCCAGTTCATCGGTCGAAAACAACTCGGCCCGCAAGCCATCGTGTAAATCGTGGTGATTGTAAGCCACGTCATCCGCAATCGCAGCCACCTGCGCCTCGGCGCTGGCATGGGTGTGAAGCTCCAGATCGTGACGCGCGTTGTATTCAGCGAGCGCCCAGGGCAGATCGCCGGTGACGGGCCCGTTGTGCTTGGCCAGCCCCTCCAGCGTGTCCCATGTCAGGTTGAGGCCGTCGAACTCGGCATAATGGCGCTCCAGTGCGGTGACGATGCGAATGGCCTGAGCGTTATGGTCAAATCCGCCATAGGGGGCCATCAGCGCCTGCAACGCATCCTCGCCCGTATGCCCGAATGGCGGATGCCCCAGATCATGCGCCAGAGCAAGCGCCTCGGTCAGTTCGGGGTTCAGGCCCAACACGCCCGAGATCGTCCGGGCGACCTGCGCCACCTCGATCGAATGGGTCAGGCGGGTGCGGTAGTAATCACCCTCATGTTCGATAAAGACCTGCGTCTTGTGCTTGAGACGACGGAACGAGGAGGCATGGATGATCCGATCGCGGTCGCGCTGATAGCACGAGCGAAAGGTGCTTTCTTCTTCCGGATAGAGCCGTCCCCTGCTCTGCCCGGCCTGCGATGCATAGGGCTGCATGGCGCATATGTCCCCTGCCCGGCCGCCGTGGCGGCATTTCAGCAATCGTTTACGCCGCCGCCTCGGCAGCCACCGTGCGAATGCGTTCAATCATAGCCCGCAGGCCGTTTGAGCGCTGCGCGGATAAGTGTTCGTTCAGTCCCAATCGGCCGAGTTCCGTGGGCGCATCCACACGCCCCACCTCTTCCACCGACAGGCCATTATAGAGTGCAGCGAGAACCGCGATCAGGCCGCGCACGATCATCGCGTCGCTTTCCCCGCGAAAACTGAATGTGGCCCCGGGACCCGTGCCATCGATCGTCGGGTGCAGCCAGACCTGGCTCGCGCATCCATCGACCTTCGTGGCTGGAACCTGCAGCGCCTCTTCCAGCCCGTCCATGTCGCGGCCCAGTTCGATCACGTAGCGATAGCGATCTTCCCAGTCGTCGAGAAATTCGAAGGTCTCTGCAATCTCTTCAAAGGCTTCGGTCGCCATGTGTCACAGTCCCAGCGTGGCTTTGCGCAACACTTAGGCAGGCCGGTGCCGAAGGTCCAGCCTGCGCAGGGTTTTCACGCGTCGGGCTATGGGCTAAGCGCAGTCAAAGAGGAGCGAGGGCTGGCATGACATATCGAATAGTCTTGGCAATGGCGCTGACCGCGGCGATCGCGGGCTGCGCGCAAGTGCGCGAAAGTCGCGTCAACCCGTTCAACTGGTTCGGTCAGGACGAAGAGGTCACGGTCGTCGAGACGCGTGTGATCACCGACCCGCGCCCGCTGGTGGCACAGATATCGTCGGTCAGCATCGATCCCGCCCCAGGCGGCGCGATCCTGCGCGTCGTTGGCCTGCCTGAGCGGCAGGGGTACTTCGCCGGAGCGCTGGTGCAAGAGGCGGCACCTGCAGGGGTTCTGGCCTACAGCCTGCGCGCGGTCCCACCTGCGGAGGCCACGCGCACATCGACACCAGCCTCGCGCGAGCTGGTGATGGCGGTCTTCTTGTCGGATCAGACCCTGGCGGGCGTGCGGCAAATCCAGGTATCGGGGGCCTCGAACGCACGGGCCATTCGGCGGTAGAGGATGTCATGGCCTCTAACCGCAAACTGATCAGCGCGAGTAAGTTCATGAGCTTGGTCTTGCGTCACGACCCTGGGTCAGTTGGGTTGCAATTGGACGGTTCAGGATGGGCCGCAATCGACGATCTGGTGGCGCGCTCAAACGGCCGGTTAACCGATCAGACCGTTCGAGAGATTGTGGCCACCAACGACAAGCAGCGGTTTGCGATCTCAGACGATGGGATGCGGATTCGCGCAAATCAGGGTCACTCTGTTGAAGTTGATCTCGGCCTCGCGCCGGTGACGCCCCCGGAAACGCTCTACCATGGCACAAGCCAGCGCGCCCTTGATGCGATCCTTCGCGAAGGACTCAAGCGGATGTCGCGGCAGCACGTCCATCTGTCGAGCGACGTTACAACCGCAACGGTAGTGGGTCAGCGCCACGGCAAGCCGGTTGTTCTGAGCGTCGCGGCAGGACAGATGCACCGCGCGGGAATAGCGTTTTTTCAAAGCGCAAACGGCGTGTGGCTCGTCACAGAAGTCGACCAGAAATATCTGTCGCAAACCTAAGGTGCGGTCGCTAAAGCTCGATAAGCTTAATTTGTGATCCATGTGCCGCCAGCGCCAGCTTGCCATCACACAGGCGCATGGCATCATGTCCGAAAACCGTTTTTCGCCAGCCCTTTAACGAGGGAAGATCACGCGATCCCGCAGCGATTTCGTCCAATTCTGACGCCGTGGCAATCAGCTTTTGCGCCACCCCGGCCTCTTCGGATTTGGCTTTAAGCAGAACGCGCAGCAAGTCAGCCAAAGCGGGGTTGACGTTCAGCTTTTCGCGGGAGCGATCGGCTTGGGGGAAGTCTTCGGGCGCGGTCTGCAGCCCGGCTTCCACCGCCGCCAGGATGCCATCGGCGATATCGCCCTTGCGCGCCTCGCGCAGCAAGAGCCGCGCCCGGCCCAGATCGCTCGGATTACGTGGTTTGGTCGATGCAAGCTCAAGCAGCGCGTCGTCCTTCAGCACACGGTTTCGGGGCACGTTGCGCGTTTGCGCATAGGTTTCGCGAAACCGCGCCAGTTCACGGGCGACGGCCAAAAAGCGCCCGGAATTCGTGCGGGTTTTGAGCCTGCGCCACGCCTCATCGGGATCGACGGTATAGGTGGCGGGGTCTGTCAGAACGCCCAATTCCTCTTCCACCCAGGCGCGGCGGCCGGATTTGTCGAGATCTGCGGCGAGATGGGTATAGATATCGCGCAGGTGGGTCACATCGGCCAGGGCGTAGGTCATTTGCGCGTTGGTCAGCGGGCGGCGCGACCAATCCGTGAATCGCGATGTCTTGTCGAGCTGGGCCTTGGCGATCTTGCGAACAAGCGTTTCATAGCCCACCTGCTCGCCAAACCCGGCCACCATGGCGGCGACCTGAGTGTCAAACAGTGGCTCGGGGATGACGCCGGCTTCGACAAAGAAGATCTCAAGGTCCTGACGTGCCGCGTGGAACACCTTCACGACCGATGTATCGCGGAACATCTCATAAAGCGGATCAAGCGACAGGTTACCGGCCAGCGGATCCACCAGCACCGCATCCTCTTCCGCATCGCCCGGGAGCGCCAGTTGCACCAAGCACAGCTTGGCGTAATAGGTGCGTTCGCGCAGAAACTCAGTATCGACCGTCACGAAGGGGTGGGATCGCGCACGCGCGCAAAACTCCGCCAGCGCTTCGGTCGTGGTGATTGTGATCATAGGGATTTGATTTCCAATCCTTTCGGACCCGGAGATACCTAGCCCTACTGCAATTCAGGGCAAGAATACCGGCGTCCGGTCCCCTTTGGCATAGCGGCGCAGGACGGCGGGGTAAAGGCGATGCTCACGCTCTAACACACGGTCGGCCAGTACCTGGGGCGTGTCGCCGGGTTCAATGGGCACGCGGGCCTGGCCCAGGATGGGGCCGTCATCCAAGGCAGGTGTGACTTCGTGAACGGTGCACCCTGCCTCGCTGTCTCCCGCCGAGATGGCGCGCGCGTGGGTGTCCAACCCCCGATACTTGGGCAAAAGCGAGGGGTGAACGTTCAGCATCCGGCCTGTCCATTGGTGAACAAAGCCTTCGGTCAATATGCGCATGAAACCGGCGAGGCAGAGGATATCGGGGGTGGCTTCGGTCAAACGCGCGTGCAATGCGTCCTCGAACGCGGCGCGATCCCCGTCAAAGCGTCGGTGATCCACCACGGCCGTCTCGACGCCAAGGGCTTGGGCCCGCGCCAATCCGCCCGCATCCGGGCGGTTTGACACCACGAGCACCGGACGCCCGGGATGATCGCCCGACATGCTCTCGACCAGTTTGACCATGTTCGATCCGCCGCCCGAGATCAGAATGGCGACGCGTTTCACAAAAGCGCGCCCGTGTAGCGGACACCCGGGCCGTCGCTGACGCAGCCAATCACGCGCACTTCCTCGCCTGCGTCCGACAGCTTGGTCGCGATGGCGTCTGCCGCGTCAGGCGCGACTACGAGGGCCATCCCGATCCCGCAGTTGAAGGTCTTGAGCATCTCATCGCCCGCAACGCCGCCGGTCTCGGCGAGCCAGCGGAAGACCGGCGGCAGATCCCAAGCGCCCAGATCGATCTCCGCACCCAATCCATCGGGCAGCACCCGCGGCAGGTTTTCTGTCAAGCCGCCCCCGGTGATATGGGCCATGCCGCGCAAACCATCCTGCGCGAGCGCGGCCAGACAAGGCCGGATGTAGATCCGCGTAGGCGTCAGCAGCGCCTGACCCAGCGTACCGGGGCCAAACGGGCACGCGTCCGCCCAGGTGAGGCCAGACAGATCCACGATCCGCCGCACCAGCGAGTAGCCGTTAGAATGCACGCCGTCAGAGGCGAGCCCGAGGATCACGTCGCCCGCCTGCACATCACGCGGCAGGTCCTGGCCACGTTCCATCGCGCCCACGGCGAACCCCGCCAAATCGAAATCGCCGGGGGGATACATCCCCGGCATCTCGGCCGTCTCGCCGCCGATCAGGGCGCAACCGGCCTCGGCACACCCTTTGGCGATCCCCCCCACAACCCGGGCCGCATGGTCGACCGACAGCTTGCCCGTTGCGAAATAGTCCAAGAAAAACAGAGGCTCCGCCCCCTGGCAGACCAGATCGTTGACACACATCGCCACCAGATCGACGCCAACCCCATCCACATGTCCCGTATCAATGGCTATCCGCAATTTGGTGCCCACCCCATCGGTGGCTGCAACAAGGATCGGATCGGTGAAACCTGCGGCCTTCAGGTCAAAGAGCGCTCCAAATCCCCCCAGACCGGCCATGACACCGGGCCGCGCGGTCGCGGCGGCGGCGGGTTTGATCCGGTCGACCAGCGCATTGCCCGCATCGATATCGACGCCTGACTGCGCATAGCTGAGCCCGTTCTTTTTGGCGTCCATTGGCGGTCCCCGGTTTGATCGCGCCCCTGCTAGACCAACACCTGACGGGGCGCAACGGCAGAGCCGCACCCGCTTGACCGGGCGGGGCACTCTGGTAAGCCAGTCGCAGGCGGGCCTGTAGCTCAATTGGTTAGAGCAGAGCGCTCATAACGCTTTGGTTGGGGGTTCAAGTCCCTCCGGGCCTACCATCCCGCATCCGCCCTCTCTTGCGCTTGCCCCGCCAAACCGCGATCAAGGCGCGCAGATGCCGCCAGCTGAGGATGCCATGCTAGACACCGTTATTCCCGCGCCAGACCCCACGCTATTGCCCGTGGCCGGAACGCAAGCCCGCTTTCCTGTCCGGCGGGTTTATTGCGTGGGGCGCAACTATGCCGCCCACGCGGTGGAGATGGGGTATGATCCGCGCAGCGAGCCGCCGTTTTTCTTTCAGAAGAACCCCGACAACCTCGATACCAGCGGGGTGTTTCCCTACCCCTCTCAGTCGGAGAACGTCCATCACGAGGTGGAATTGCTCGTTGCCCTGAAATCCGGCGGGCGGGACATTGCGGCAGCATCCGCGTTGGACAGTGTTTATGGTTATGCCGTGGCGCTCGACATGACGCGGCGTGACCTGCAGGGCCTGGCCAAGAAGGACGGTCGTCCTTGGGAGGTCGGCAAAGCGGTGGAACGATCAGCTCCCGTGGGGCCCTTGTATCCGGTGACGGAGGTCGGTCATCTGGATGCAGGCGCCATTACGCTGTCGGTGAACGGCGAAACGCGGCAGACAGGCGATCTGTCGGAAATGGTCTGGTCGGTGGCCGAGATCATTTCGACCCTGTCGCAGTTTTTTACGCTGGCAGCCGGTGACGTGATCCTGACCGGAACGCCATCGGGCGTCGGCGCGGTGGCGCGTGGCGACGTGATGCAGGCGGAGATCGTAGGCTTGGGGGCGCTTGAGGTGCGCGTGGACTAGCGGCGCGGGCCTCCTAGGTCTCGGGCCATGACGCAAGGGAGACATAGGTCATGACCTGGGCCAAACGCGTTGTGCTCGCCCTCGGGCTGGCGCTGGCCATTGTGTCCGTGATCCAACTGGAACGCGCGCGGATTGGCGTGGAGCGTACTGGATTTTCTGCCGGGACGACGCCAGCGACGCTGTACCAAAGCGTGGAAGGCGGGCCGGTCGTTGTCATAGCACACGGGTTTGCAGGCTCGCGCCAGTTTATGGAGGCGTTTTCGCTGAGCCTCGCCCGGGCGGGCTACAGTGTGGTCGCGTTCGATTTCGAAGGTCATGGGCGAAACCCCGTTCCGATGTCGGGTGACGTCAATGCCATTGAGGGCACCACGGCACGGCTGATCGCCGAGACCGTTCGGGTGACCGAGGCCGCGCGGGAGAAGACGGGCTACGACGGACCAGTTGCCCTGCTGGGGCATTCGATGGCGTCCGATGTGGTCGTGCGCGCAGGGCTGCAGATGCCTGGTGTTGTGGCGACCGTGGCCATCTCGATGTTTTCGGGCGCCGTGACGGCAGACGCACCCGATGGCCTTCTGATCCTGACCGGGCAGTGGGAGCCGCATTTGCGGACCGTCGCGCTAGAAGCCCTCCATCAGATCGATCCCAACGCAGAAGAAGGCCAGACCGTCGCCAACGATGCGGTCACGCGGCGTGCGGTCGTTGCGCCGTTTGTGGAGCATGTGGGGGTTCTCTACAGCCCCACATCGTTGATTGAGGCGCGCGATTGGCTGGCCGAGAGGCTGCCCGTGCCCCGTCCTGAGGCATCGGTCGCCGTAATCGGGCCGTGGATCGGGCTGATGATGGCGGCGCTTGTCGCGGTCACCTGGCCGCTGGCCAGCCTTCTGGGGCCGCGTCAGGCGCCCATCGCCGCCCTGCCCCGCAACGCGTTCTGGGCGGTTCTGGTGATCCCTGCGCTTGTTGCGCCTTTGGTGGCCACATCGATCCCGCTCGACCTGCTGCCTGTCATGGTGGCCGATACGCTGGCGCTGATGCTCGCCATATACGGGGTGCTGCAGATCGGTGCGATGTGGGCCCTGGGCATACGCTTCCAGCGGCTCGACTGGCGTGCGCTCGCGCTGTTGCTGGTGTGGGGGCTTGGCGTTTTCGGGCTGGCGCTCGATCGCTATGCGGCGAGCTTTATGCCCATTCCGGACCGGCTGCCGATCATTGCCGCGCTGGCGGTCGGAACGCTGCCCTTTATGATCGCCGATGCCGCGCTCACTCAGGGTGGCCAAGCCCGACTGTGGCGGCGGATCGCGGCGCGCGGTGCCCTGTTCGTGGCGCTAGGCATCGCCGTGGCGCTGGACCCCGAACGCTTGTTCTTCCTCGTCATCATCTTTCCGGTCCTGATCCTGTTTTTCATCGTGCACGGGCTGATGGGGCGCTGGATCGGGCAACATGGTGGAACCATGGCCGCCGGGGTGGGGCTGGGCCTGATCCTCGCCTGGGCGCTGGGCGTCAGTTTTCCGATGTTCGACGCGGCCTAGCGGGCCAAAATCAGATCAGCCTGCAAGCCACCCAACCGCGTGCTCTCGCCAAGCCGCAGCGACCCGCCATGCTGGCGCGCAATGTCGCGAACGATGGACAGGCCCAGCCCCACCCCGCTGCCCCGGTTCTGATTGCGCGCCTCGTCAAGCCGGGAAAACGGTTTGACGGCATCTTCACGCTGGGCCTCGGGGATGCCAGGGCCGTTATCCTCCACTGAAAACCGAACCGCGCGGTCCGAGATTGCCACGCTCACCTGCGCCTTGGTGCCGTAGCGCGCCGCATTAGTGATCAGGTTCTCCAAAGCGCGCTCCACAGCGAGTGGACGGATGGCGATCCGACCCTCGCCTTCGATTGTGCCCATGGTCACATGGGGCGACGTGCGCCGCGCCGAATTGACCAAACGGTCTGCGAGTTCAATTGGATCGACCGGTTCGGGGTCTTCCGTCGCATCCACCCGCGCAAAGCCCAGAAACGTATCGAGCATCCGCTCCATATCGCTGACATCGCGCTGCATGGCGGCGACCTCTTCATCCTGATCCTGCATCGACAGGCTCAGCTTCAGCCGCGTGAGCGGGGTGCGCAGATCATGGCTGACGCCCGACAGCATCAGGGTGCGCTGGTCGATATGGCGTTCGATCCGCGCACGCATGTCGAGAAACGCCGCCCCGGCCGCGCGCACCTCGGTCGCGCCCGAGGGGCGATAGGGCAACGCGCGGCCCTTACCAAAGGCCGACGCCGCTTCGGCCAGCGCCCGGATCGGGCGGACCTGGTTTTTCAGAAAGAGAAACGAAATGATGGTCACAACAAGCGATACAAACACCATCAGCACCAGGAGTTGATGCGGGTTCGACGCCGATGCACGGGTGCGCGAAAAGCTGAAACCCATCGGCCCATGCCGGGTGTCCACTGCAAGGCGCACGTCGTCTTCGTTTGTCGCGAGATCCACAGCGGTGGTCTCTGGCAGACGCGTGTGCAAAACCTCTATGACGACCCGCCCCGACCAATCGTACCACGCGCGTTGGTCCGTCTGCGGCAGGGCCTCGTCGGCCATCACCGATACCAGCAAATCGCCAGCCACCTCCTGCACGGCGCTGCGTGCCGCGCCCGCCGTCTCTGCCGCCTCGGCCCGCGCGACCAGCAGCGCCACGTCGAGTACGGCCGCCGCTGTCATCTGCTCGGTCACGTTCTGATAAAGGCGCTGGATGAACACATAGGACACCACCACCTGGATCGTCAGGATCGGCACCAAGAGGATCAGCGCTGTGCGGGCGATCAGCGAGCGGGGCAGATAGCGTTTGAGGGTCGGCACGCGCATGGGTAAAGCCTAAGCATTGTGGGCGAAAAGAAGAAAGGGCCATTCCGTGTCATCCCCGCCGACCGCAGGTGACGTGACTGAGTTTGAGCCGGGCCTGCGCCGCGTTCTGGCCCCGAACCCATCGCCGATGACGCATTGGGGCACGAACACGTACCTCGTGGGCACTCATGCGCTGGCCGTGATCGATCCCGGACCCGCGGACCCCGCCCATATGGCCGCCTTGATAAGGGCCATTGGCGGGGCCCGCGTGACCCACATCCTCGTCACCCATGCCCATCGCGACCACAGCACGCTGGCGCCAGAGCTAGCCCGCGCAACAGGCGCGCCGGTACTTGGGTTTGGCCCAGCGGATGCCGGTCGATCGCCAACGATGCAGGCGCTGGCAGAGGCCGGGCTCGCGGGCGGCGGTGAAGGGGCGGACACCGCGTTTGCGCCCGATGAGACCTTGTCGGACGGTCAGACCGTGGAAGGACCTGACTGGTCCCTTGAGGCATTGCACACGCCCGGGCACTTTGCCGGACATCTGTCATTCGCTTTGGGTGACGCGGTCTTCTCGGGGGACCATGTGATGGGCTGGGCCTCGACGCTGATATCACCGCCCGACGGCGATCTGACGCGTTTTATGTCGTCTTGCCAGGCCCTTTTGGCGCGGAGCGACCGCATCTACTACCCCGGCCACGGCGACCCGATCCATGATCCATCCGCCCGAGTTGAATGGCTAATGGACCACCGCCGCACCCGCGAACGGCAAATCCTGGCATGCCTGAGCAACGGCCCCGCCGACGCGCCCACACTCGCCACTGCGATCTATCACGACACACCACATGCCTTGATGCCTGCCGCAGCCCGCAATGTCCTCGCCCATCTCATTGATCTCACAGAACGATCCCTTGTGCGGGCGGCCCCTAGACTCGCGTCGGACGCCGTGTATTCCCTGCTGTGACCGGACACCGAAAAATCACAAAGGCCCTCTGGACGGAGCCTATCGCCCTTGCTATACGCGCGCGGTGTTCCGGCGTAGCTCAGCGGTAGAGCAGTTGACTGTTAATCAATTGGTCGTAGGTTCGATCCCTACCGCCGGAGCCAAGTCTACCCACTTTTGCTGATAAGTCGCGTGTCTGTTTTGGCTTTCGGGCAAGTCGAGCGCAGACCCCTACCCCACATCCAAGCTCAAGACGCCGACGCCTAAAGCAAGCGATTGTCGACGGCCGCGCGATGGCGCGCGATGCAATGGAAATCGTCGCCTTCGACAGGCACGCCCGCTTCCGCACGGATCCAGACGCACGCGGAATCTTCGCGTCGCAAAAAAACCAGCCAAGTAAAAAGACCGAGTGACCTCATGTCGCTCCCTGACCTATTGCACCTGACGAAATACCCTATAACTATTGTCAGGAATGGATCGACGTTTCGGAAACCGCATGGCCGCAGTTACAGCTCTGAAAACCGCAAAGCCCATTGAAGGGCCCCTCTGCCCGCCGGAGCGTGATGGCGCTTCGCTGGCTCTGCTGACGCAGGTGCGTCTCGCGGCGTTGGAGTGTCGCGCGGCGGCACGGACCGATTTGTTTGAAGCCTGCGCACTGTTGTCCAACGACCGCACCGTGGCGCGATCCGCCCATGCGGACGCGTTGATGAAGTGTCTCCCGCAAGCGACTGGAAAGCCTCTCAGAATCCTGCGGCCTGGCGAGGCGGAAGTGACATTTGATGAAGCTTGGATCCTCGCCCTCACAGGCAGCCTTGCCCGCAGCGACAGCGACAGTTTTGCCTTTTTGCTCCGGTCGCGCGTGGCGCCGTGGGCGCGGCGCAACATCGGGTTTTTGCTCAGTTCTATTACCGACCAGTTCTATCAGATTTAGAAATATTCTAAACTGCTATTGCCTTGGCGCTCGACGCGTTAAATACTGTTGTGGGTCAGCCAGCCACAGCCAGCCAGCCTTCCATCCAACCTAAATCTACAGGGGGTAGCCAAGGCATGACCCAGACCGCAGTGGCACTGTCAACAGAAGCTCAGAGCGAACTCGTCGAAGCATTGAACCAGTCCGTGGCCGAAACGGTCGTGGCAACGATGCTTGCCCAGAACTTTCACTGGAACGTCACCGGAATGGGGTTTGGCCCGCTTCATGCGCTGTTTCAGGAGATCTACGAAGATCACTTCGTGGCGCAGGACGATCTGGCAGAGCGGATCAAGGCATTGAATGGTCATGCCGAAGGGATGCTGGCGGGCATGCTGAAGCGTTCCAAGATTGCTGAGCATGACGGGCATGCCAGCGACAAAGAGATGATCAAGGCCATGCAAACCGCGCAAGAGGCGCTTGCGGCGACGCTCGCGGGCGCCGGGGAATTGGCGGCCGGCCATGGCGATACACTGACCGAGGATCTGTGTATCGCGCGCGGGCAGACCCATGAGAAGTTTGCCTGGATGCTACGCGCGCACCTTGCCTAACGGGTAAGGGGCTGGGTGCCGCAGAACCTTTCGGTTCCACACACGGTTGCCCTTCCGAACCGGTCTCAATGGAGCCGAACGATGTTGTCCGTCGCAGCGACCGGATCACCTATCGCCGCGGCCTGCGGTGCGTTGCGGGATATAGCCTTAACACTTTGACCGACCTCTGCCGCTAAAAGGGCCGCCTGTTCCGCATGGGCAGCACGGACCATCAATGCAGCGGCGCCGGCGGCTTCATGAAGATCACCGTCCGTCGCGGTTTTGACGAGGTGGAGGAACACGGCTTCATCGGCGCAGATACACCGGCAGCCGAGCGCTTTGCGCACAAGGGGCCGGTGCGCGTTGCTGGCCAGCAAGTGGACGAACCCCTCAAAGGCCCGCATCTCAGCCTGGGCGCGCTTCGGCCCAAAGCATTTTGCATAGCGGTTCCACACCGAGACCTGCCCCGCCGGCCCAGAGCACCACAGACGGAGGTGGATCACCGCCGCGGCTTCCCAAGCGCTCAGACTTGAAAGGGTCCCGACAAGGGCCGCCCCGCGCGTATCGGCGCAGGCCGTCATTTCGTCAGGATCAGTTTGCCGGCGCGGGTGATGCGCAAGACGTATGTTTTTTGATCCAGAATGAGCCGCGCTTGCACGCCGTTGCGGACGATATCGCGCGCGTCATAGGCCGGGATGTCCTCTTCAGGAGATGTCCGGCGGGCGGGCACTTCTATTCTGTCTTGCCGTGTCATGGCCGTTCACCCAGCGTTGAAAAGACCCTGTCGTTGCCCGCGACACTACCGTGACCGTCGAGGGACACTTGCGAGATGTCTCTTTGGTACGAGGACCGTGCGGCGGTCCGCTCAAGGGGGCGCATGGCCTTGGGTTTATGGTGCATCGGAAAGCCTCCTCAGTCGTTTGTCTGACCTGCTGCGGGCTTCCCATCTGGGTGGCTGAGCAGTTTCAGTGTGAGGTTTTTCGGGGCAGCGGTCAATCCCGACAAAAACAATCAACAATGACGTTTCGTCGCGGGCAGACACAAAAAAGGGGGCGCAAAAATGCGCCCCCCTAACGTCTACTTGGCTTATTCCCAGCCAGCTTCGTTCAAAAGCATCTGTGCCGCCGGGATGTTGTTTGCGATTACGGTGGCGTCCAGATCATCGGGCTTGAAGAACCCAAGCGATGCCACCGACGGGCTGATGCCCACACCGGGGACGGCGGGGTATTCATCGTTGCCGGCCGAGAAGTATTCCTGCGCCTGATCCGACACAAGATACTCGAGGAACCGGATGGCGTTTTCGCGGTTTGGCGCATTGGCCGCCACACCACCACCCGACAGGTTCATATGCGCGCCGATCGAATCCTGGTTCGGGAACACCCAACCGATGTTTTCCATCGCGTCCTTTGGCAAACCGTCCACGTCTTTGCGCACCGCACGTCCGAAGTAATAGGTGTTGGACATCGCGATATCGCATTCGCCAGACACGATGCCGCGCAATTGGTCGGTGTCACCGCCCTGGGGCGCGCGCGCGAAGTTGCCCACCACAGCCGTGGCCCAATCCTTGACGGCCTCTTCGCCCAGATGCGCGATGAGGGCGGCGGTGATGGTCTGGGTGTAGACGTTGCCCGACGACCGGATGCAGACCTGGCCCGCGTATTTCGGATCGGCGAGTTCCTGATAGGTCATCGGGGGTTCGATCACGTCGGTCTTGTCATAGAACAGGATCCGGGCGCGCTGGGAAAAGCCGAACCACTGGTTGTCTTCGTCCTGCATGTAACCGGGCAAACGGGTTTCAAGGATGCCCGACTCAACCGCCTGGAACAGCCCGGCGTCTTTCGCCCGCTCAAGCCGCGAGGTGTCGACGGTCAGGAACACGTCTGCCGGGCTGTTGGCCCCTTCGGCTTGCATGCGTGCGATCAGTTCGTCGGCATTGCCTTCGATCCGGTTGATCGTGATCCCGGTCAATTCGGTGAAGTCGGAATACAGACGCTCATCCGTATCATAGTGGCGCGACGAATAGAGGTTCAGTTCGCCCTCGGCAAAAGCCGGCGCCGCGGTGGCTGCAACTAGCGCGGTGGCAAGAAGACGGCAACGTAGTGAAGACATGTATCTCTCCCTGAGAAATCTGACGGTTTCTATCGGGTACCATGCCTCAAGCGGATGTCAATCAATTCAAACTAAAACACTCGGATATTTTGGCTTGTAGCCAAGCGACGAGACAGAATACCGCACATGCTGCTCAGCCAGACGGTCAAGCTCATCCAAACCGGATTGAGAAACGACAGCGCCACTCTTGCCGACGCACTAGTTCATCGCATGGTTCTCGGCCACGCGGTGCGTCGGCGATCAGCACAAAAGAGAAAGAGCTAGCTGTTCATCCCCAGCAGGATCTGCACATCACGCCGGTTCAGCCCGTCGAGCAACGCGCGTTCATCCGTCGTTAGGCCAGCAGGACCGTTGGCATAGTCCAGCAAGGTTTTGGCCACATCCGTGGTCGGCGCATAGTAAAGGTCGTGCCCGGCATGGCTCAGCTCGTTGATCAAGCGATCAAGGATCTGCTTGCGCTTCACTGCCGTAAGATCACCCGGTTTTTCCTGCAACACTGCCGCTGTCCCTTTGCGCTGTCCCCTACCCCGCGGGACCTAGCCCCGACCGATGATCAATCCACTGAAATCAAGGCCGAACGCCGCCGATGGCGTGCGCAATTCAGAAAATGCGCCCGTCCATGGGATTAACCGGCCCCTCGGGCTACATCCACGCGGACGGGCTAACGGATCGGTTTTCAACATGCGCCAATGGATTGAAAAACTCGCCGGAGGAGCGGCGCAAGGCACCGCGACGCCAGAGGCCCCGCGCGTGGACAGAAGCGGATTTGCCGCGCGCCTTCGCATCCTCGACCGCGACCCGTACCTTTTGGTCGCCGACGAGGCGCTTCGGATGATCTCGGTGTTCGATGACCTGCGCTATGATCGGGCGGATATGGACATGCTGTCTGGCCCAATGCGCACGCGGATCGCCGCAAAGCTCAAGCCGCTGGGGTTTCGGCAGATCTCCGGCATGGTGCTGGAGAACCACGATCTTGATATCCGCATGCATATGCCAAAGTTCCGGGCGCTCGGCGCATCTCCCTTCGACGCGATCCGGGACACGCCGCGGCGGGACCAGGACTATTACATTCTGACGCCGACCCAGACCGCCTGCCAATACATCGACCAATATCCAACGGCTGAGGCCGTAGACAAGATCAAGGCGCTTGTCGCGGTGCAGCCGATCAACATCCTTAGGATCATGGACTACCTGGAGCGCAACCAGACGCATCAGGCGTTTCTGGGGGCGATCGGTCACCTGAAGTTTGTGCAGCGTGAAGCCGTTCAAGCGGAGCCGTTGCGCAGCCGGCGGGCCCTGCGCTAGCCGTTCGTAACGGCGCGAGGGTTACCCGCCAAAGTCATCCAGCATGATGTCTTCCCGATCCACGCCCAGCTCCAACAGCATGTTGATGCAGGACGCGTTCATGATCGGCGGCCCGCACATGTAGTATTCGCAGTCTTCAGGCGCGGGATGATCCTTCAGATACTCGTCATGCAGCACGTTGTGAATGAAGCCGGTATACCCATTCCACTCATCTTCCGGCAGCGCATCGCTCAGCGCCACGTGCCAGCTGAAGTTGTCGAACTCCTTGTCGAGCTGATCGAAGTCTTCGACAAAGAACATCTCTTTCTTCGATCGCGCGCCGTACCAGAAGGTAATTTTGCGGTTGCGGTTCTTTAGCCGTTTAAGCTGATCGAAGATATGGCTGCGCATAGGAGCCATTCCCGCGCCGCCGCCGATGAACACCATCTCTTTCTGGGTGTCGCGGGCGAAGAATTCCCCAAACGGGCCCGAGATCGTGACCTTGTCGCCGGGTTTGAGGTTGAAGATGTAGGACGACATCTTGCCCGGCGGGATACCTTCTGAGCCCGGCGGCGGGGACGCCACGCGGACGTTGAGCATGATCAGCCCCTTCTCATCGGGGTAATTCGCCATCGAATAGGCGCGTTCGATGGGCTCGTCCACATGCGACGCGTATTGCCACAGATTGAACTTGTCCCAATCCTCGCGATATTCGTCCTCGACGCTGAAATCGGTGTATTTCAGATCATGGGCCGGGGCCTCGATCTGGATGTAACCGCCGGCGCGGAAGTTTACGTCTTCGCCCTCGGGCAATTCCAGCACCAGGTTCTTGATGAAGGTCGCCACGTTCTCGTTCGACCGGACAGTGCATTCCCACTTCTTGACGCCAAAGACCTCTTCGGGGACCTCGACCTCCATGTCCTGCTTGACCGCGACCTGGCAGGACAGGCGATCCCCGCAGGCGGCCTCACGCTTGGTGATATGCCCTTCCTCGGTGGGCAGGATCGACCCGCCGCCCGCATGGATCTTGACCCGGCACTGCGCGCAGGTGCCCCCGCCGCCGCAGGCAGAAGGCACGAACAGCTTTTGTTCCGCCAGCGTCTGCAACAGCTTGCCCCCCGCCGGGACCGAGATCGTCTTTTCCCCGTTGATCGTGATATTCACGTTGCCCGTGGACACCAGCCGCGATCGGGCGGCCAGAATGACCGTGACCAGGATCAGCACGATCAGGGTAAACAGCAGAACGCCAAGACCAAAGGTTGCCATATCTTATCGCCTCAGAGGTTCACGCCCGAGAAGGACATGAAGGCCATGGCCATCAGCCCGGCCGTGATGAAGGTTATGCCCAGGCCCTGCAGGCCGTCGGGTATGTCGGAATATTTTAGCTTCTCGCGCACCCCAGCCATCGCGGTGATCGCCAGTGCCCAGCCAAAGCCGGAGGACAGACCGTAGGTGACAGATTCGGTGAAGTTGTAGCCGCGTTCCACCATGAAGAGCGATCCGCCAAGGATGGCGCAGTTCACCGTGATCAGCGGCAGGAACACCCCCAGCGCATTGTAGAGCGGCGGGAAGTACTTATCGAGAACCATCTCGAGTATCTGAACCAGCGCGGCGATCACACCGATGTAGGAGATCAGGCCCAGAAAGGTCAGATCGACATCGGGGAACCCGGCCCAGGCCAGCGCACCGGGGGCCAGCACGTGGTTCAGGATCAGGTTGTTGGCAGGCACCGTAATCGCCTGCACGATCATCACCGAGATGCCGAGGCCGATGGCCGTCGAGATCTTCTTCGACACAGCGATGAAGGTACACATGCCTAAGAAGAACGACAGCGCCAGGTTCTCGACAAAGATGGCCTTAACGGCAAGGGAGATGAGCTCTTCCATCAGTGCGCCTCGACCGCTTGGATCTTGTATTCACGCTCTTCCACCTGATCGGGTTTCCAGGACCGGAAGGCCCAGATGATCAGCCCGATGATGAAGAACGCGGATGGCGGCAGCAGCAGAAGGCCATTGGGCACGTACCAGCCACCGTTGTTCACTGTCTCCAGAATGGTGATGCCAAACAGGCTACCCGAACCAAACAGCTCGCGGATCACACCCACCAGCATGAGGATCAGGCCATAGCCCAGCCCGTTGCCGACCCCGTCGATAAAGCTCTCTACGGGTGGGTTCTTCATGGCAAAGGCTTCGGCCCGGCCCATCACAATACAGTTCGTGATGATCAGGCCAACGAACACCGACAGCGTCTTGGAGATCTCGAACGCGAAGGCCTTCAGAAGCTGATCCACCAGGATCACCAACGACGCGATGATGACCATCTGCACGATGATCCGGATCGAGCCCGGGATCTGGTTGCGGATCATCGAGATGAACATCGACGAAAACCCGGTGACAAAGATCACCGCGATCGACATCACAAAGGCCACCTGCAACGACGATGTCACCGCAAGCGCCGAACAGATCCCCAAGACCTGCAGCGTGATCGGATTGTTGTCGACCAGGGGGTCGGTCAGCATCTCTCTGCGTTTATGGGCCACTAGACGTTCCCCGCTTTCAGTTTCTCAAGGAAGGGGCCGTACCCGGCCTCGCCCATCCAGAAATTCACCAGATTGTGGACACCTACTGTCGTCAGCGTCGCGCCCGCCAGCGCGTCCACGTGATAGTCCGCACCGGCAGGGGGTGGGGTTTTCGTTACGCTGATCTGCAACTCGCCGTCTTCGTCGGCCAGGCGCTTGCCGCTCCACAACGCTTTCCAGCGCGGGTTGTCGACCTCGGCCCCAAGGCCCGGGGTTTCGGCGTGTTCGTAGAATTGCAGCCCGAAGATGTCGTTGCCATTTTCTTCTAGTGCGATGAAGCCATAGAGCGTCGACCACAGACCATAGCCGTGAATCGGCAGGATCACCTTGTCGATTCCGCCCGCATCGTCACGCAGCAGGTAGACGGTGACATAGTTGCTCTGCCGCCCGATCCCCGCCGGGTCGTCGTCCAACTCGCGCGAGGTTGCCGGATCATCGGCGGCCGCACGGTCATCGAAGCTCAGCGGATCGAACTGGTCGGTGAACTCCCCGCTGGCCAATTCCAGCACCTGCGGCTCGAACGAAGATGAGAATGCCTCCAGCACATCGATGCCGGGGTCGTAGATGCCCGCAACTTGCAAGATGTTGATCTGCTTATCCTTCAGCGCGTTGACGGCCTGGATCGGGCGTAGCGCAACGGCTGCCGACGACACGACCATCGACGCCACGAGGCAAACCGCGACGGCCACCACGATCGTTTTCGACACCGAATCCGGCGGCGCAGCTAGGAACCGGCGGATCGCGCCCTGCGGCTTGTCAGCGGTCTGGTTGTCGTCAGGCATGTCGTCTCGCCCTTCGCCTAATGTTGGCCTGCACCACGAAGTGATCAATGAGCGGTGCGAAGACATTGCCGAACAGGATGGCCAGCATCATGCCTTCTGGGAATGCAGGGTTCAGCACGCGGATCAACACCACCATGATCCCGATCAAAGCGCCGTAGTAGTAGCGCCCGAGGTTGGTATGCGCGCCCGACACCGGCTCGGTCACCATGAACACCAGCCCGAAAGCGTAGCCGCCCAGAACCAGATGCCAGTACCACGGCATCGCAAACATCGGATTGGTGTCCGATCCGATGACGTTTAGCAGCAGCGAAAACCCGATCATGCCGCCTAAACACCCCACCACCATTCGGTAGTTGGCAATCTTGGTCGCCAGCAGGAAGATCAGGCCCAGGATACAGGCCAGTGTCGACGTCTCGCCCATGGAGCCGGGGACAAAGCCCACAAAGCTGTCCCACCAAGTCATGCCGCGGGCCGCAAGCTCCTGGAACCCGTCAGAGGCCGACACGGCCAGTGCGGTCGCGCCGGTATAGCCGTCAACGGGCACCCAGACCGCATCCCCTGAGAGCTGCGCCGGATAAGCGAAGTACAAAAACGCCCGCCCCGTCAGTGCAGGGTTCAGGAAGTTCTTTCCAGTGCCCCCGAACACCTCTTTCCCGATCACGACGCCGAACATGATGCCCAAGGCGACCTGCCACAGCGGTGTCGTTGCGGGAACGATCAGGGTGTAGAGCATCGAGGTGACAAGGAACCCTTCGTTCACCTCATGCTTCCGGATGGTCGCAAAAACCACCTCACAAATGCCGCCGGCCACCAGGGTGGTGATGTAGATCGGCAGGAAGTACAGGAACCCGTGCGCCATATTCGCCAGCGGGTTCAGCGGGTTGAAGCCGATACCCAATGTCGCGATGATCCACGCGCGCCAGCCACTGGGCTCAAAAGACTGCAACGCCAGGTTGGTCTGATAGCCGGTATTGTATAGCGCCATCAGGATGCAGGGCACCGTGGCGATGACCACGTAGGTCATGATGCGCTTCATATCGATGTAGGATCGTGCGTGGGGCGCGGCGGTCGTCACCGTTTTTGGCGTGTAGAGAAAGCTCTCGACCATTTCGTAGATGGGGAAGTAACGCTCCCACTTGCCGCCGCGTTCAAAGTGCGGCTCGACCCGGTCAAAGAAATTGCGCAACCCCATCGTCAGCCCTCAATCTCAATTTTCGTTAGGCAGTCGCGCAGCGCCATGCCGTATTCGTATTTTGCGGGACAGGCGAACCCCGCAAGACCGAGGTCTTCTTCATCCAGTTCCAACGCGCCAAGCGCCTGTGCCTGATCGGTGTCCATCACCAACAGCGCACGCAGAAGCTGGGTCGGAAGAAAGTCCTGCGGCATTAGCTCTTCGAACGTGCCCAGCGGCACCATCGCGCGGCGGCCCCCGTTCATGTTTGAGGTCAGCGGATAGGTCTTTTGCGCCAAGGCCGAGCCCAGAACCGGCTGCACGGCGTATTTCTCGAACATCGGGCGGATCCACCCCATCGGGATCTGCTTTGTGTCTTCTTCGATCAACGTCACCTGCCGGGCATAGCGGCCCAGATACGCGCTTTGCGCCTGCCCGCTGCGACCGCTGAGCACCGATCCAGAGATCAGGCGCGCCTGCCGATCACTGGGCAGATCCTGATCGCAAAGCTCGATCATCGAGGCCCCGACGGTGGTGCGCACCAGACGCGGCGACGCGCAAATCGGGCCGGCAAGCGCGATCACGCGCGTCCCATCAAAACGCTGGGTCAGGAACAGCCGCCCGATGGCCAACACATCGCCGTAGCCAATGGTCCAAACGGTCTTGGTGCTGTCTGGCGGCTCCAGGAAATGCATGTGCGTCCCAGCAAGGCCCACGGGGTGCGGTCCTGAGAATGCTGCCGCCTCCACACCCGCGACATCGCCGCCGGGGATATCAGCCCCTTCGACATGGCAAAGATACGTTGCTCCCTCTGACAGGGCCGCGACGCACTCCAAGCCCTTCACAAAGGCCTCAGCTTCATCGGCGATGATCGGAACCGGGTCCGGGGCCAAAGGCTCGGTATCCATGGCGGTCACATAGATCGCGGCTGGCCGACTGTCGGCTGCCGGAACCTTGGAGTATGGCCGTGTGCGGAACGACGTCCAAAGCCCTGCGGCGCAAAGCTTTTCCGCAATCGCATCCGCGTCGCCGTCGCCGCCGACATCTGAGAAGTCGACCGGTTCTGCTGCGTTGGTGTCCGCCTCGATCTCAATGCTCACCAATCGCCGGCGGGCGCCGCGATTGATCCGCGAGACACGGCCCGACACGGGCGAGACGATCTGGGCTTCGGGCAGATCCTTGTGGAACATCACCGGTGCGCCCGCACCGATCGCCGCACCTTCTTCCACCAGGATACGCGGCTTCAGCCCCTGATAGTCATCCCCCAGAATGCCGACATATCGTGTCGTCGCGGGCGTAATCGCACCGTCTTGGACAGCGCCCTCAATCGGAATATCCAAACCGCGCTTCAGCGCAAAACGCTTCACAGCTGACTGCCTCTCACATCAAACCCCCGGTTTTTTTGATGTCCAAAAACCAACGGCGGTGGTCTCCTCACCAAGCTTGAATGGTCCCAAGCCTGAATAGTCTAGTGTATATCGCAATAATTTTCCGGTGACCTGGCTCACTATGTCACGGACAACCTGGCGCAGGCACGCGGTAGGGTAGACGCGACATTAGCAAGAGGTGTGGAAGTGGCCGATCTTCTGAAATTGTCGCGTCGTTCGGTTTTGATGATGCCGATCGCCCTGGCGGCCTGCAAAAACGGCGCATCGGTTCTGCGGCTGACCGGCCCAACGATGGGCACGACGTTTACTGTTGTCGCCATCGATGAAGAGCGGTCGCTGACCGAGGCTGATCTGTCTGGCGTCATCCAGACCGCCCTGGCCGAGGTTGACGCGAGCCTGTCGAACTGGAACCCGCGTTCCGAGATTTCGCGCCTCAATGCCACGACAGATGCCAACGCGTTCCAGATGTCACGCGACCTGGCGACGGTCATGGATGCGGCAGAGACCGTCCACCTGGCCAGCGATGGCCGCTTCGACACGACGATGGGGCCCTTGATTGAGCTATGGGGCTTTGGTGCCCCCGGCACGTCGCCGATGCCGACCGAAGACGCCATCGCCGAGGCTCTGTCGCGCACGGGCCACGGCAACGTCCTGTCGCTGGACGCAAACGCCGTGCGCAAACGGCGCGCGGAGGCTCAGGTCTATCTGGCCGGGATCGGTAAGGGCTATGGCGCCGACCATGTGGCGCGGGCCATCGAGGCGTTGGGCATTCGCAACTACATGGTGGAAATCGGCGGCGACATCTATGCGTCTGGTCGTAACACCGGCGGCGTCCCCTGGCAGATCGGGATTGAAACACCCACCGCGCTTGGCGGCGGTGTGCACCAGGTCGTGGGTCTGTCGGGCTTGGGCCTGGCGTCCTCGGGCGACTATCGCAACTATTTCGAACAGGATGGCCGCCGCTTCAGCCATGTGATCGATCCCGGCACGGGCCACCCGATCACACACCAGACGGCGTCTGCCACGGTGCTTGCAGAAAACTCGATGCTGGCCGATGCATGGTCGACAGCCATGCTTATATTAGGCCGTGAACGCGGGCGTGAGATTGCCGAGGCGCATGACGTGGCGGTTCTGTTCATCGACCGTGATGGAACAGACTTCCGGTCTGAGGCAAGCACGCGTTTTGACGAATTGACCGCCTGACGTCGAGGATCGGGAAGGCTGACATGTCAACGTTTCTGGCAACATTTGTGGTGTTTGGCGTGGTTGTCGTTGGGATGGCGCTTGGCGTGATCTTCATGGGCCGATCGATCAAAGGCAGCTGCGGTGGCCTGAACGCCATCGGCGATGCGGATCAATGCCTTGTCTGCAACAAGGAGATTGATCCCAACAGCCCCCTGCGTGACCGACTGCAGTGCCCGCGTGCGCGCAAGATGCTGGAACGCGCTGCGGCAGAGGCTGAAAAACCCTAGGACGGCACCACCAAGGGGGTGAATCCCAAGGTCAGCAACCCTGCGGCTGCAAGCCCGCCCCACAGCCACAACTGCCACTGCGGCCCCTCATCCTTCCAGATGCGCCGGAACTTGTAGCCCGCAATGCAGGCGACCACGAAAATGGTCACCGCCACAGGGGGCGTCAGGATCAAACCGCTGAGCACCGCGATCTCCCCAAATCGTTGCGTTTGAGTTTTAACGTGGATGCCGTATGCTTCAACGCGGGGAGGAACGCCACCATGCCAGCATCCTATCAAGCGCCAATGCGCAGAGACCGCGAAAAAAAGCGCACGCTCAGCCAAACATCGGGCAGCAACTTGAAGACCGAGGGTCTGACAGTCGGGCATGTGCTTGAGGGGCGATCGCCGATCGTGTTCTCGATCACGCCGGAAGAATCGCTGGGCGATGCTGTCGTGGTTCTACGCGACAAAGGGATCGGCGCGCTTGTCGTGACAGATGCAGACGGCGCGTTGTGTGGCATTCTGTCGGAACGCGACATCGTGCGAAAGCTGGCAGACACGCCGGGGCAAACCCTGCCGCAAAAGGTCGGCGACGTAATGACCGAGGACGTGAAGACCTGCAGCCCCAACGATACCGTCGTCTCAGTCCTGCAAACGATGAACACCGGTCGGTTTCGCCATATGCCGGTCACCGATCCCTCAGGTCTGATCGGGATGATCACCATCGGCGACGTGGTCGGGTTCCGCTTGAGCGAGTTGGAACATGAGACTTTGCAGCTCAAGCAGTTGATTGTGGGCTAGCTGCGCCTCAATCGTCGCAGGCTATCCACCTACAGGCCGATGCCGCCGCCGCACCGTCTCTGGCCGCCCCTCCAGTGTCAGTCGGCTATCGTTTCGGGTCTTCTGAGACACAACTTTGCCCTTTGAGATCACCACCAGCCGATCGGGCCTCAGGCGCACCGCCTCGATCGGATCGCCGGCATCGAGCACCACAAGCGACGCCACCGCCCCTTCATGCAGCCCGTAGTCGGCCAACCCGAGGATCGCCGCGTTCTCAACCGTCACCATGTCAAAACACCGCCGCATCTCTTCGGGGGATGACATCTGAGCGACGTGCAACCCCATGAACGCCACATCCAGCATGTCCGCCGTGCCCAACGAATACCACGGATCACGCGCGCAATCCTGGCCCCAGCCCACGCGAATACCCGCTGCCTGCATCTCCTTCACGCGGGTCAGACCGCGGCGCTTGGGATAGGTGTCATGGCGGCCCTGCAGCATGATGTTGATCAGCGGATTGGGAATCGCACTGATTTCAGCCTCGGCGATCAGGGGGATCAGCTTGGAGACATAGTAGTTGTCCATCGAATGCATCGAGGTCAGGTGTGACCCCGCCACCCTGCCCTGCAGGCCAAGGCGTTGCGTCTCATAAGCCAGGCTTTCGATATGGCGCGACAGCGGATCGTCGGTCTCATCGCAATGCATATCGACCGGCAGCCCCCGCTCTGCCGCGATTTCGCACAGCATCCGCACGCTTTCGGCCCCGTCGGACATCGTCCGCTCGAAATGCGGAATGCCGCCCACCACATCGACGCCCATATCGAGCGCACGCAGTGTGTTGGCGTGGGCCGTGGGATCGCGCAGCAACCCGTCCTGCGGGAAGGCGACAAGCTGAAGGTCGAGGTAGGGGCGCACCGCTTCACGGACATGCAGCATCGCCTCGACACCCTTGAGGCTGTCATCGCAGGTATCCACATGGCTGCGGATCGCGAGGAGGCCCATGGAGACCGCCCAGTCACAATAGGTCAGCGCACGCTCGACCATCTCGTCGACCGTCGCGATCTGTTTCAGCTCGCCCCACAGCCCGATCCCCTCTAGAAGGGTGCCCGACGCATTGATCCGAGGCGTGCCGTAGCTAAGCGTGGCATCCATGTGGAAATGCGGATCGACAAACGGAGGTGAGACGAGATCACCGGTCGCGTCGATGGTTGTGCCCGCCTCGGCCCCGCTCAGATCGCCTAGGGCGCTGATCCGGTCCCCGGTGATGCCGATATCGGCTTTGTCGCCATCGGGCAAAGTTCCACCGGACACGACGATATCAAAGTTTGCCATCAGCGTTCTCCGCGGTTGTAGGGCACCATCAGTGCGGCGGGCACTTCGGCGCGGCGTGACATCAAGATCAACGCCAGGATCGACAGGATGTAGGGGATCATCAGGAAAATCTGATAGGGCACAAGGACGCCAAGGCCGGTCTGCTGCAACCGGATTTGCAGCGCGTCAAAAGCCGCAAACAACAGCGCCCCGATCAGCGCCTTGCCCGGGCGCCAGGCCCCGAAGACCACAAGCGCGATGCAGATCCAGCCGCGGCCATTGACCATCTCAAAGAAAAAGCTGTCAAAGGCCGACATGGTCAAAAACGCGCCCCCCACGGCCATCAGGCCCGACCCGACGATCACAGCGCCCATTCTGAGCGCAGTGACCGACAGACCCTGCGCCTCGACCGCCGACGGGTTTTCACCCACCGCGCGCAAAGCCAGGCCAAGCGGCGTGCGGTAAAGGACGAAGGCGGTCAGGGCCACCACAGCAAAGGCCAGGTAGGTCAGCGGCGTCTGGTGAAACAGCGCCTGCCCGAAAATCGGGATGTCGGAGAGGATCGGAATTTCATAGGGCTGAAACGGCGTGATCCGCGGCGGGCTGGTCACTTCCGGCAGGGCCAGGCGATAGGCAAAATAGGCGGTCGATGTCGCCAGAAGCGTGATGCCCAGGCCGACCACGTGCTGGGACAAGCCAAAGGGCACTGTGAGCGTCGCGTGGAGCAGGCCAAAGAGCATGCCTGCCCCCATGGCCACTGCGACCCCGACCCAAAGACCCGTGCCCAGATAGACGGCCATCCAACCGGCAAACGCGCCGACCACCATGATCCCTTCGATACCAAGGTTCAGCACGCCCGCGCGTTCGCAGATCAACTCACCCATGGTTGCAAAGATGAGGGGTGAGGCGATCCGCACCGCCGCGGCCCAGAAGCTGGCAGAAAGGAGGATATCGAGCCCCTCCATCAGCCGCGCACGATCCGGAACCGCGCAAGCAGGATCGCCAGCACCATGAAAAGAAGGGCCGTCGCCAGCAGGATGTCGGCGATATAGGTGGGCACGGCTGCGGCGCGGCTCATGCTGTCGGCCCCCACAAAGACGCCGGCCACAAAGATCGCGGAGACAACGACGCCCAGAGGGTGCAAAAGCGCCAGCATGGCCACGATAATCCCGCTGTAGCCAAAGCCCGGACTGAGATCGAGCGTGAGCGATCCTTTGAGCCCCGCCACCTCCGAGAACCCCGCCAGGGCCGCCAGCCCGCCCGACAACAGCGCTGTCTTCACCAGGACAACGTTCACCGGGATGCCCGCAAACCGCGCCGCGCGCGGGTTCAGCCCGACGGCGCGGATCTCATAACCCAACGTCGTGCGCGTCTCGATCACCCAGACCACGACCGCACAGATCAGCGCCAGCGCAAACCCCCAATGCAGGCGCAACCCCTCGACGATCCGGGGCAACCGTGCCTCCGGGTCGAGCCGCGGCGATTTCGGCCAACCCATGCCCATCGGATCCTTCAGCGGCCCCTCCAGCAGGAGGGAGATGAACAAAAGCATGATGAAATTGAACAGAAGCGTGGTCACGACCTCATCCACGCCAAAGCGCGTCTTCAGGATCACCGGGCCAAGCAGGACCAACGCGCCGCCGACCATTGCGGCAAAGGCAATCAGGATCAGGGGCTGCGGCCCGGGCAGGCCAAGGGCCGAGGTGCCGAAGATCACGGTCACCAGCGCCCCCATGTAAAGCTGCGCCTCGGCGCCGATGTTCCAAAGCTTCGCGCGAAAGGCCACAGCCACGGCAAGCCCTGTAAAGATCAGCGGCGTCGCGCGGTTCAGCGTCTCCAATGCCGCGAATTGCGATCCGGCGGCCCCTTTCAAGATCAGCCCCAGCGTGGCGAAGGGATTGGCGCCCGCAAGCAGCGCAAGGAGTGACGCCACCACAATCGACAGGGCCAACGCCACAGCCGGGAACCCCAGGGACCGCGCAAGCGTGGGGTTGGCGACCGGCTCAAGCCGCATGGTCGAACCCTTCCCCGGCCATCCAACGCCCCAACTCGGTCGCGGTGATGGAGCCCCGTGGGAACTCGGGCGACAGCCGCCCGCCTGACATCACGCGGATCGCATCGGCCAGCGCCAGGATTTCGTCCAGATCTTCCGAGATCAGCAGGATGGCCGCGCCCTCATCCCGCGCCGCGATCAACCGTTCCTGCACATAGGTCACCGCGCCAATGTCCAGCCCCCGCACGGGCTGATTGGCCAGGATAATACGCGGATGTGACTCCAGCGCGCGACCGAGGATCAGCTTTTGCATGTTCCCGCCCGACAACAGCCGGATCTGTGTGTCTGGCCCCGGGCAGCGCACGTCATAGCGTTCGATCACCCCGCGCGCGAACGCGTCCGCAGCCAGCCAGCGCATCCAGCCCGCACGGCTGAGATCTTCGTTCCGATAACTCTCCAGGATCGCGTTCTCGGTCAGGGTGAAATCAGCGATGCTACCGGTGCTGTGGCGATCTTCGGGGATCCGCCCAATCTCGGCGGCCAGGGCAGCACGTGGCGACCACGCCGATACCACCGCATTCCCAATCCGCATCTCGCCTTCCTGGGGCACCGCCTCGCCCGACAGAAGATCGGCCAGCGCCCCCTGCCCGTTCCCCGACACACCCGCAAGACCCAGGATCTGACCCGCGCGCAGATCCAGATCGATCCCCTTCAGTCCCGTCCGGTGACCCGGCGGATGCGCCGACACGCCGCGCAGGCTCAGAAGGGCCGCACCGGGTTTTGCCTCGGACGGCACCGGTTGCGCGATCTCGGCCCCGACCATCAGCGCGGCCAGTTCATCGGGTGTTGTCTGAGATGTTGGACGCTCCCCCACCAGCTTGCCGTGCCGCAGCACCAGTACCCGGTTCGAGATCGCTATCACCTCGTGCAGTTTGTGCGAGATGAAAATGACCGACAGCCCCTTGGCCACGGCCTTGCGCAAGGTCTCAAACAGGGCTGTCGCCTCTTGCGGCGTCAACACCGCCGTCGGCTCATCCAGGATCAGGATGCGTGCATCGCGGTAGAGCGCTTTCAGGATCTCGACCCGCTGCCGCTCCCCCACCGACAGGGTGGCGATCTTGGCGTCGGGATCGACCGCCAGCCCAAACTCAGACGCGAGCGCCTTAACCCGCGCCTCTGCCCTGCCGCGCGCCCCGCCAAACGACCACAGCGCGGCAGTCCCGAGCAGGATGTTGTCCAGGACAGTCAGGTTTGCAGCCAACGTGAAGTGCTGATGCACCATCCCCACACCGGCTTTCAGCGCCGCACCGGTTGTCCCCGGGGGCAGCGTCTCACCGAACACCTCAACGCTTCCTTCATCGGCCGTGTAATGGCCGAAGAGGATGTTCATCAGCGTCGTCTTGCCGGCGCCGTTTTCACCGAGAAGAGCAATGACCTCACCCCGGTAGAGCGTCACATCGACCGCGTCGTTGGCCGTCAGGCTGCCAAAGCGTTTTGTAATTCCCTTGAGGCGCAGGACAACATCCCGCGCCTCTGCCGTGGCGGTCATCAGGTGGACACGGGCTCCGTATCGTCCACTTCAACGACATAGGTGCCCGCCTTGATCGCTGCCTCACGCTCAGCGACCAGAGCCATCGCCGCTTCGGGCACTTTGCCCTCGAACGTGCCAAGCGGGGCCAGCGAACAGCCGCCTTCCTTCATATACGAATAGATCCCATAATTCGCCGCCGCAAAGCTGCCATCGGCCACTGCCGCAAGGGCGGCCTGCATCGTCGGCTCAAAGTGCCACAGCGCCGAGGCCACCACCGTTTCGGGATAATCGGCCTGCGTGTCGATGACGTTGCCGATCGCGAGCACACCCCGCTCCTGCGCCGCGTCCGAGACGCCAAAGCGTTCGGCATACATCATGTCCGCCCCATTCTCGATCATTGCAAAGGCGGTTTCCTTGGCCTTGGGCGGATCGAACCACGATCCGATGAACGACACCTGGAACGTGGCATCGGGCGTCATCTCACGCACCCCGGCCATGAAGGCATGCATCAACCGGTTCACTTCGGGGATGGGGAAGCCGCCGACCATGCCGATATTGCCGGTCTCGGTCATGGATCCTGCAATGATCCCGGTCAGATAAGCGGCGTCCTGGATGTAGTTGTCGAACACGGCCAGATTGGGATAGGCCGGATCGTCCAGGAAAGACGAGCCCAGAAGGAACGCGGTGTCGGGGTATTCCAGAACCACTTCCCGCGCCTCGGCCTCTACCCCAAAGATCTCGCCCACGATCAGCTTGGCACCGCCTTCGGCATACTCGCGCATCACGCGGGTATAGTCGGTATTGGCGGTGTTTTCGGTGAAAGTGTAGCTGATCTGGCCCGCCGCTTGCGCGGCCTCAGCCGCGATGTGGATCCGGCTGACCCATTGCTGTTCGACGGGCACGGTATAGATGCCTGCGACGCTGATCGGGTCTTGCGCAAAGACGCGCTTTGGCAGGGACGCAAGCCCGGCCGCAGCCCCGGCCCCCATGATAAGGCCCCGGCGCCCGATGGATGCATTCAGCACGTTGGTGTGTTTCATGAGATATCCCCCTGTGATCGTTGGTCAGACCAGACAGTAGCAACTCCGCCCGGCAGCGCAATTGGCACCTTGTCGAATGCTGTGCAAATGAACGCGGATTAGGCGCTGGATACGCCGCGCGCCTGTTTGCAGCGCAGTCTGCCAAGTGTCTGGGTCGTGTGAGCCACGGGATGGCTCGCGGCCTTAGCGGGAACGATCCGCTCAAAAGGCGTTCGCGATTTTCCCGCTGCCACCGCAGCCGTCATTCCCCCACAAAACCCATCTCAGAGACAGGGACCGCGCGCTTAGCAAAACCGCCCCGCGTCGCGACAGCCTGCGCCCCCAGCCGATTTCCCGCCTCCAGACACGCCTGTGGCGGCGCGCCCTCCAACCAGCGCGACAAGAACCCCGCATTGAACGCGTCCCCGGCGCCGGTGGTGTCCAGCACATCCGTGGCAAGTGCGGGTGCAGTCAGGGTCCCGCCGTCATGGATCAGGGTCGCCCCAAGCGCGCCGCGTTTGATCACCACCGTCTTGGCAATCCGGTCGTCGATCCCTGCCGCGCGGAGAACCTCATATTCGACCTCATTGGGCAGGAAGATATCCAGCTCGCCAATGAACGGGCGCAAGGCCTGCGCGTCGAACGCATCGTCCCAGGCGCAATCCGCAGAAAGGCTGGCGTTTTGTGCCCGCGCAACGGCAACGATCTCAGGATGTTCGACCAACGTCGCGATCTCACCGACATGGATGTGCCGGAACCCGCGCTTGGCGACCTCCTCTGCCGACAGGGATGGAAGTGCCGCGCCCGCGCGCCGCGTCAGAAACGCCCGATCATCTGCCTGCGCCATCGACACCGTGATCTGCGGCCCTTGCGCGGGGGACAGTGGCGCACAAAGCGACAGGTCGACACCCGAGGCGGCGAGATCATCTCGCATCAGGTCGCCGAATGGCGAGGCGGGCAGCATCGCCGCCAGGGCTGAGACATGCCCGAGCTGCGCCAGATGAGCAGCGGTGATGAAGGCCCCGCCCCCGGCATGGGCCCCGAAACCTTCGGTAAAGACCTCCGTTCCAAGCGTCGGCATGCGCGGAAGATCGGTAAAGATCAGGTCGCAATAAAGACGCCCCACGCACAAAACCGGCGCTTTATCCGCGATACCCGTCACGACAGGGCCGCCCCGCTTTCGGGATCAAAGATATGGATGTTCTGCGCCTCGGCCCCCAGGTGGACAGTGCTGCCCAGCGCAGGCGGCGTCCGCCCATCGGCCTTGGCGATGATGTCACCGTGGGCCGTGCCCACATGGATCAACGTCTCATGCCCCAGCGGTTCGCGCACATTCACCGACCCGCTGATCAGCGCAGGGCCATCGATGGGCTCCAGATCCTCGGGTCGAATGCCCAGCGTCACCTTTCGGTCTCCACCGATCGCCGCCCCAAGATCAATCCGCGCGCCACCTTCGATCTGGACCTGACCGCTGGCGACCGTGGCCGGGATCATGTTCATCGCTGGCGAGCCGATGAAGCCCGCTACAAATGTGTTCGCCGGGGAATGATAAACCTCGGACGGCGTACCCACCTGCTGGATATAGCCGTCCTTCATGATCACGATCCGATCTGCCATCGTCATCGCCTCAACCTGATCGTGGGTGACAAAAACAATTGTCGCGCCAACACGTTGGTGGAGCTTCTTGATCTCAAGCCGCATCTGCGTGCGCAGTTGTGCGTCAAGGTTCGACAGCGGCTCGTCAAATAGAAACACCGCCGGATCGCGGACCATGGCCCTGCCGATGGCAACCCGCTGACGCTGGCCGCCCGACAACTGGCTGGGCTTGCGCGACAAGAGATCCGTCATGCCCAGGATCCCGGCGATCTCATCGATCCGTTTTTCCTTGTCGGCCTTGGGCATCTTCGAGGACCGCAAACCAAAACCGATATTCTTGCGTACCGACATATGCGGGTAGATCGCGTAGTTCTGGAACACCATCGCGATGTTGCGTTCCTTGGGCTCTAGGTTGTTGACGACCTTGCCACCGATCGCGATCGTCCCGCTGGTGGCCTCTTCCAACCCGGCAATCAGGCGCAGGGTCGTCGACTTCCCACAGCCCGAGGGGCCGACCAGGACGACGAACTCCCCATCCTCGATCTCTAAATCGATGCTGTGCAGGACCTCGGTCTGCCCGTAGGTTTTGACAAGTTGGGAGAGGGTCAGGTTCGACATGGCTCAGCGCTCAATCAGGCCGTTGAAGGCCGTTTCCAGGGTTTCGGCGGCGTCTGCGTGGCGATTGGTGCGGGTGGCGGCACGGTTTCGCAGATCGGTCAGCGTGGCCGAATAGCTGTCCAGCGCTGGCAGCAGCGCCGCCATGGCTGGACCACCCGGTCGATCGCGGCGGGCCACGAATGTCTCGGCGGCGACAGCTGTTCTGAAGGCCGCCTCATCCAGGCCGGGCGCACTACCAGTGGCCTCGCCAAAGGCCTTGGCAAAGGCTGAATACCCCTCGCCCAGCGGCGCCTTATCCGCAATCACGGCCCACGCCACCGTCGCGGCAATCTCATGCGCCTGACGGAAGCTCAGCCCTTCATCCCGCACTAGCGTATCTGCCAGTTCCGTGATCGTGATACAGGCCGCATCGGTCGTCCGCGCCACGTTTTCCGCATTGATCCGGCAAGCTGGCAGGAACGCCGTCAGAAGCCGCAGCACACGGCCTCCGCTGTCAAACGCGGCATAGCCTGCCTGCTGCACCTCACCCTCGCTGTCATTCATGTCGGTGAACGGGGTATTGTGCATGGTGCCCACCACCATGTCGCAACGCCCCACGGTCACGCTGGCCATATGGCGCAGGTGTTCGATGGGCACCGGATTGCGCTTTTGCGGCATGATCGAGCTGATCTGGACAAGGCTGTTGGGAACGTAGATCTGACCCACCTCAAAGGCGGACCAGAACTGCAAGTCCTGGATCAACCGCCCGAGATGGACGAAGACCAGCTTGATCGCCGAATAGAGCCCGGTCACGTAATCGACGGACGCAATGCAGCCGTAGGAGTTCAAAAGCGGGCCGTCGAAGCCCAGAAGGTCGGCCACCCGCGCGCGATCAATCGGGAAACCCGAGGTGGTGATCGCGGCTGCACCCATTGGGCAGTGTTCCAGCCCGTCGGCCGCTGCATCGACACGATCCGCATCGCGCAAGATCACCTCGATGATCGCGCCGAGGTAGTGGCCCAGGGTCGTCGGCTGCGCCGGTTGGCCATGGGTATAGGCCACGATCAACGTATCCGCCTCTTTGCGGGCCTTCTCGATCAGCGCCGCGGCCAGCGCGTGCAACTCCCCCGTCAGAACCGCTACCCGCTGGCGCAATGCCATCTTGAACAGCGTATGGTCCATGTCATTGCGCGACCGTGCGGTGTGCAGCGCCCCGCCCAGATCGCCCAGCCGGGCGCGCAACTCGGCCTCGACCAGGAAGAAGTAATCCTCGTGCTCGCCGGTATAGGTCAGCGCATCCACGTCGACTTCGCTTTCAATGGCCTTGAGCGTCCTGGCCAGCGCCGCCGCCTCATCGCCCCCAAGGATGCCTGTCTCCGCCAGCATCACCAGATGCGCCCGATTGATCGCCGCCATCCCGCCCGCGTAGTTGGCCTTCACGCCCTCAAACAGCGGCGCAAGCACGGTGTCGCGATAGACCGGATCGGGGAAGACGGACGTGTCGGTCATGTGGGCCACCGAGGGACGCCTCCGGCGGGCGTATTTGGAACAAGAAGAAGGGAGGCGGGCTTCTTCTTGTAAAAAATACGCACGTCTGACCGGGCGGATTTGCCTTCCCGGGGCTTCGCCCGTTCGCGGCTCGCGACGTCCACTGGACGTCTCGTCGGCTGCGCCGAACCGCCGCTCATCCCTTCAGCCCCGCCATGACCACGCCGCGGATGATGAAGCGCTGGAAGATCAGGAAGACGATCAGCGTCGGGATGGTCGAGATCGCGGCACCGGTCATCACCAGCTCCCACTGCACGTCGGCCTCATCGGCAAATGTCGAAAGGCCCACGGGCAGCGTGTACATATCCCAGCTATTGGTGACGATCAGGGGCCAGATGAAGGCCGTCCAGTTGCCCAAGAACACGAAGATCGCCAGTGCCGCGAGCGCGGGTTTCACCAGCGGCATCGCCACCGTCCACCAGATCTGTAGCTCATTGAGCCCATCGATCCGAGCAGCCTCGATAAAGTCATCGGGCACGGTCTCGAAAAACTGCTTCATCAGGAAGGTGCCGAACGCTGTCATCAGGCCCGGGAACATGATGCCCCAATAGGTGTCCAGCCAGCCGAATTGCTGGCTCATCAGATACCACGGGATCACCAGCATCTCGGTCGGGATCATCAGCGTCGATAGGATCGCGATGAACACGATGTAGCGGCCGGGGAAACGGAACTTGCATAGGGTATAGCCCACCAGGCTGTCGAACAGCACGTTCGAGATCGTCGTGATCACCGCGATGATCAGCGAGTTGATGAACCAGCCGTAAAAACGCCCGTCTTCCAGGACGAACGTGTAGTTTTCCAGGTGCGGCTCATTCGGGATCAGCGAGACGTTATAGACCTCGTGCGGCCACTTCAGCGACGTCGAGATCATATAGACGATGGGCATCACCATCAGGATCCCGCCCACAAACAGCAGCGCCCAGCGGATGTACTGCCCCATGCTGGCCTGACGCTTTGCGCGTTTGGCCTCAAACAGCGTGTCGGAGGACGCGCGGATATCGTCGGCAACGGCCATCAGCGATCCCTCAGAAGATAGAGTTGGAAGAGAGACACCATCAGCAGGATCAAGAACAACACCACCGTCTGCGCCGCCGCATAGCCCATGTCAAAGTCGGTGAACGCGCTTTGGTAGATCGCCAGAACCAGCGGCTTGGTGGAGTTCAACGGCCCGCCGGGGTCATTGGTCGTCATGTTAAAGACCTGATCGAAGATCCGCAGGAACCCGATCGAGGAAAACACGACGAGGAACACGATGGTGGGCCGCAGCAGCGGGATCGTGATCTCAAACAGCACGCTCCAGCTCGACACCCCGTCGATCCGGGCCGCCTCGTAGTAGCTTTGCGGGATGGCACGCAGCCCGGCCATGAAGATGATTATCTGGAAGCCCAGGCCTGCCCATACCGCCGGGGCCAGGATCGAGGGCAGCGCATTGGTGGTCGAGCGCAGGAAGTTGATCTGCGGGATGCCGAAATCCGCGAGGAAGTTGTTGAACAGGCCAATGGGCACCGGCTGATAGAACCACCGCCAGACCCAGGCCATCGCCACCGCGCTGGTCATGAACGGCAGGAAATAAAGCATTCGGATGAAGCCGTGCATGAACCGCGTTTTGTCCAGGTGGTAGGCCACCACAAACGAGATCACGAGGCTGATCGGCGTGCCGAGGATTAGGTAAACGAAGGTGTTGCGAAAGACCTTCCAGAAATCGGGATCGTTCCAGAGCTTTTCGTAATTCGCCCACCCCGCCCAGGTCCGGTCCCCTAGCAGGTTCCAATCCTGGAATGAGATGACCATGGCGTTGCCGGTGGGATAGAACCGAATGACGACATAGAAAACCACCGGCAGGGCCAGAAAGGCCCAGGCCCAGGCGATCTGTTTCTGTCGGATCGAAAGGTTGCGATAGAAGTTCATCACGGTCCCTGACGCCGCTGCCCCGGACCGGATCCGGGACGCCAACGATTTCGGGCGCGGCCCCGGGTCAGTGCCCGAGGCCACGCCACCTTCGTGCCGTTAGTTCGTCGCGTAGAACTCGTCGAGAAGCTCTTGTTCAGCCTCGGCCGCAATGGCAAGGCTGTCTGCCACCGACATGCCTTCCAGCTTCACCCGTTCGACCAAGTCGATCAAAAGTTGACGCTGCGCGCTTTCATTTACGAACTTCGTCGTATTGGCGTATTCGAGGCCGCGGATGAACGGGCCGAAGGTCGGATCGTTCGCATTGGCCTCGGTCAGCCCGACCGACGGTTTCGCGGGCAGTTCGCCAACGACGTCGAGCCAGATCTGCATCGCCTCATCCGAGGTGATGTACTGCATGAACTTCACCGCGGCGTCATACTTCTCGCCCTCGGCTTTGGTCGTGATCGCGTTCACCCAATAGGACGAATAGTTCGACCGCATGCCATCTGCCGTCGCCGGAAGCTCGGTCACGGCCCAATCCAGCCCGCGGGTGTTGTTGAGCGACCCGATCCGGAACGAACCGTCAATGTGCATACCCGCAAGGCCCGCTTTGAACGCGGCCTGGGGTTCATCCATGAAGCCGATTGCACCAATTCCGTCTTCGGCACCCAGACCCACATAGAACTCCATCGCCTCAATCCCTTCGGGCGTGTTGTAGTTCACGGTCTTATAGTCATCGAGGTATGGCTCACCCCCAAACTGACGCACCAGGCCCTCGCGGAACCAATGGTGGTCCTGCGCGGTCATGCCCATGGTCATGCCGGCCTGGGTGATGTTGCCAGCCCCATCGCGCTTGGTCAGCTGCGCGCCGATCTCCAGCATTTCTTCCAGCGTCTCGGGCGGGGCTTCGATCCCGGCCTCTTCAAACAGACGCGTGTTGTAGAACAGCGCGAGTGAGCGCACGGCGGTGGGCAGCGCCCAGTAATTGTCGCCCTCGCGCATCGCCGACACCATCGGGAAGAAATCCGCATCGATTTGGTCGGCGGGGAAGGCATCTGCGGGCAGCGGCTGGATCAGGCTTGCCGCCTTGTAGTCATTCAACCAGCCATAAAACAGCTGCACCACATCGGGCCCCTCGCCCGCCGGGATCGCCGCCGCGACTTTGGTGCGGTAGTCGGCATAGGGGAAATGGGTCATCGTGACCGTGATGTCAGGGTTGGCCGCCTGAAAGTTTTCGATCAGTTGCTCCATCGCCGTCACGCGGGCATCGAAGAAATACTGCCAATACTCAATCTCAACGGCGTTTGCCGCTGACGACAAAAGCGCTGCGGCACTGGTGGCCGTTGCAACCGCCAACGCCTTCAGTTTAGTGAATCTCATGTCGGTAACTCCCTGTTGGATCACGCTGGCTTGTTGCCAGTCGGAATGCGGGGACAAGCCGCGAATGGGATCACGCTAGCCCAGCAATATTGAATCATCAAGTAACTTGAGTTAATGCCGGGGACATGGCCATTTCGACCAAGACCGTCGGCGCGAATGCCGGGCGCGCACGCAGCCACAACCGGCAAATGGTCCTCGACCGCGTGCGCCAGGCGGGCCAGATCGGTCGGGCCGAGATTGCCCGCGGATCAGGGCTGTCGACGCAGGCCGTCTCCAACATCATTTCCGATCTGCTGTCGGACGGCTTGATCTCGGAGCAAGGGCGCAAGGTGACCACGCGCGGCCAGCCCCCGGTGCAGTACGGCCTCAATCCCTGCGGCGGCTATGCGGTGGGGATCGAGATCCGGCCCGACGCGATATTCGCCGCAATCCTCGATCTGTGCGGCGCACCCATCGCCACCTCGCGGCGCACACTGCGCGCACGGGATCTGGCAGGCGTCACCAAAGCGGTGGTCGCGGCAAAGGCGGCAATCATCGACAAAGCCCAGATCGCCCCGTCGAAAATCCTCGGCGCCGGGATCGTCATGCCCGGTCCCTTCGGGCGCACAGGGCTCAGCGGGACGGGATCGGAGTTTTCGATCTTCCATGAAGTCTCCCCCGCGGCATGGTTCTCGGACGCACTGGACCTGCCGGTGGTGGTCGAGAACGATGCCAACGCCGCCGCCGTGGCCGAGCGTGTTGCGGGCGTTGCCAGCGATATCGAAACCTTTGCGTTTCTCTATTTTGGGAACGGCCTGGGCCTGGGCGTGATGCAGAACGGGCGTCTGGTTCGCGGCGCCTTTGGCAACGCGGGTGAGATCGGCCATGTGCCGGTGATCTCGGTGGGGCGCACCGTGGCGCTGGAGACTGCGCTCAGCCGGTTGTCGGTGCAAAAGCACCTCGCCGATGTCGGCATTGACGTCGACAGCAGCGATGGCCTGGCTGCCGTCTTCGACGCGCGCGAACCCGCGTTGATGACCTGGTTAGAGGCGGCGGCTGAGCCCCTGTCGAACGCCATCACCATCATCGAAAACCTCCTCGACCCCGACACGATCATCCTGGGCGGCGCCATGCCTGACGCGATTTTCGATCACCTGATCGGGTCGGTCACGCTTGCCGACCGGTCTGTCTCACACCGGCCCAACCGCACAACCGAGCGCCTCTTGCGCGGCGCATCCGGCCGCATGACCGGGACGTTGGGGGCCGGGGCGTTGGTCATCAACCGCGCCTTTACCCCGCGCATCGCCGCGGCTGCCTGAACTGGACCCCCTCAATGCCCACCCCCGACCAGATCCGGATCACCCATGACCGCGCTAACCCGCGCCTGATGCAGCTCTGGTGGGCCCTGCGCCCGCTCACGTCAGTCGTTCGGTTCATGCAGACCGGCGCCCACCCCGATGACGAGATCTCGGGCATGCTGGCGGCGCTGACCTTTCGCGATGGCATCAACCTGTCTTACGCCTGTTCCACCCGGGGCGAAGGCGGGCAGAACGACATCGGCACCGAGGCGGGCCTTGATCTGGGCGCGCTTAGGACGCGCGAGATGGAGCGGGCGTGCGATGTGCTGGGCATGCGGATGTACTGGCATTCGACGCATCCCGAAGACACGATTACCGATTTCGGCTTTTCCAAAAGCGGGACGGAAACGCTTGAGCGTTGGGGCCGCGACCGAACGTTGCACCGCTTTGTGGAAATCATTCGCTCTGAGAAGCCCGACATCATCTGCCCCACATTCCTCAACGTGCCCGGCCAGCACGGCCACCACCGCGCGATGACCGAGGCCGCGCATGCGGTGATGTCCGCCGCCGCCGACCCCGCGCAGCCGTCGAACCTGCCCCCGTGGCAAGTGAAAAAGCTCTACCTGCCCGCCTGGTCCGGCGCGGGCCAAGCCTATGACGACGACCTGCCGCCGCCCCCGGCCACGCTGACCATCCCAGGGACCGATCGCGAGCCGATGACCGGCTGGAACTGGAACCGCATCGGTCAGCAATCGCGCGCCTTTCACCGCACGCAAGGCATGGGGCGTTGGGAGCCTGCCGGTGCGGGTCACGACTGGCCGCTGCATCTGGCAGAGACCCATGTGGCGGGGCCAGACGATCACATCTGGTCTGGCTTGCCCCGGACGCTGGGCGATCTGGCGGACTTGCCGGGGGCCGCACCCATGGCGGCAGACCTCAAAGCGGCGCAAGCGGAGATTGAGGCGGGTGTTGCGGGCTTCCCCGATTTCGCCGGCGTGGCCGATGCCGCCGCGAGCGCAATGCGACATCTGCAATCCGCCCTCGCCAACTGTCCCGTGGACGCAGCCCTCGAGGCCAAAGATCGCATTGAGATGAAACTCACCCAACTGAGCCACGTTCTGCGCCTCGCCCTCGGGATCGAAGCGCGCGCGCGCACGGCCACCCCCTTCATCGAAGCAGGTAGCGCGGTTGCCCTCACAACCGAGATCGACGCAGGCGCCGCCACATCCGTGGACGCCGCACTCACCCTGCCCCCAGGTCTCTCCGCTACAGCCGATACGTTATCTGCGGCCCCAGACGCGAAACCCAGCGACCCCTATCGCCCGTTTTATGATCCCTTGGCACCGGACGCCCCGCACCTCGCCGTCACGCTCACGCACCAAGGCGCCTCAACGACCGTTCCCGTAGCCTTTGAGACCGAGCCCGTCATCCTCCCCCGCGAACGCGTGGCCCTGGCCCCGTCGGCCACTGTTGTGAACACCAACACACCCAACCGCACCATCACTCTCACAGTCAGCGACCTGTCCCCGGCAGACGCAACAATCGATCTCACCGTGCCCAATGGCTGGCACGCCGCGCGGACGGAGACGGGGTTCGAGGTCACCCTGCCCGATGCCGTGTCCCCGGGCCTCTACCGTCTGGAAGCCATGGTGAACGGCGTTCCCGCGCAAACAGTCCGCCTGATGGAGTACGACCACGTCAGCCCAACCGCCCGCGCACGGCCCGCAGGCGTGGACGTCGGCGTCTTCGACATCGCCCTGCCAGAGGCAAAGGTCGGCTACATCGGGGCCGGCAATGATCGGGTCGGCACCTGGCTCTCTGCCATGGGCGCGGATGTGACCGACATCTCCGACCACGAGCTCACCAGCGATAAAGCCCTCGCCGCATACGACACCATCGTGATCGGCATCTTCGCCATGCGCTTCCGGCCCGGGCTGGTTGACGCGATGCCAGCCCTTCACCGTTGGACAAATGCGGGTGGCACGCTCGTCACGCTCTACCACCGTCCTTGGGACAACTGGGATCCCGCGCGCATCCCGCCCCTACCGTTAGAAATTGGGCAACCCTCGCTGCGCTGGCGCGTGACGGATGAGGCCGCCGCCGTGACCCAACTGGCCGACCACCCGATCCTGTCCACCCCGAACCAGATCGGCCCGGCGGATTGGGACGGATGGGTCAAGGAACGCGGGCTCTATTTTGCCAAAAGCTGGGACGAAGCCTACACACCGCTTCTGTCGATGTCCGACCCGGGCGAAGACCCGTTGACCGGATCGCTTCTGGTCGCGGATATCGGCGAGGGTCGCCACATTCACACCTCCTTCATCCTCCATCACCAGATGGAGCATCTCGTTGCCGGCGCCTTCCGCCTGATGGCCAACTTCATCGCCCCGCGACGATGAACGACGACGCCCCGCGCGACAATCTCAGGGGCGGAGCCTGGTTGATCGCCGACATGTCGCTCAACATCTGGGCGCTGTCGATCGTCAAGTGGTTGGAGGCGGGGTATCCCGCGACGCAAGTTGTCTTCGTTCGGGCCGCGGTTGGGCTGGTGCTGATCCTGCCGATGATCTTGTATCACCGCGCGGCCTTCCGCGAGGTGGAGCATATGCGCCTGCACCTGATACGCGTGGTCCTGTCCGTTATCACGCTCACCGCCAGTTTCTTTGCCATCTCGCGCGTGCCCCTTGCCGTCTTCACCGCCATCAACTTCACGCGGCCCATCGTGACCATGGTCATGGCGGCGGTATTCCTGGGCGAGACCATCGGACGGCGCCGCTGGACAGCGGCGGGAATTGCCTTGCTGGGGGTCGTCCTGGCCGCCAACCCGCGCGACGTGCCGTGGTCGATCGGGCTGGCCGCGTTGATCCTCGTGGTTTTCACTGGCTCCGCCGCCATCATCGCAACGCGCCGCCTGCGATCTGCGCCGCCCATCGTGTTGATGACGTTCTACACGCTGGGCCTGACCGTTTGCACCGCGCCTCTAGCCTTCGCCTCCTGGGTTCCCATCGATCCGAGCCACATCCTGCCGCTCATGGCTGTCGGAGCCTTCGCACAAAGCGCACAGCTATGCTTCCTGCGCGCGCATTACCACGGCGATGCAGGTTTCCTCTCGGTCCTGGGCTACACGAGCCTCGTCCTCTCCGTCGGCGTCGGCGCGGTGGTCTTTGGCGAAACCCCGACCATCCGCTTCGCCCTTGGGGCCGCCCTCGTCATCGCGGCCGCCGTTTGGGTGGTCCTGCGCCCAAACCAGATCTGATTACCCAACCGCCCGGCTTCGTTGCGCCTGACCGATCTGGCGGATCGTTGCGCCCAGTTCCATCAGCTGCTTCTCCAACGGGTTCGTCTTGCGCCACACCATGCCGACCGTGCGCCGGGGTGTCTGGTCGCGAAACCGCGAGACGACGACATCGGTGCCCTTCGTCTCCAGCGGCACGGCCATCTCGGGGATCAGGGTCAGACCCAACCCCGCATCGACCATCTGCACCAGCGTGGCCAGCGACGAGCCCTCCATCAACAGCGTGGGATCCGACGGCGACATCTCGCAAAGCGACAAGGCCTGATCCCGAAAGCAGTGCCCTTCTTCCAGCAGGAGCAGTTTCATCTCCTGCAACTGGTGCGGCGACGGGACGGGTGTGGCGGCATCCCGGGCGGAGCGGATCAGAACGAACTCTTCCTCGAACAAGGCGAACTCCCGCAAACTCGGCTCGGAGATCGGCAGGGCCGCGATGATGAAATCAAGGCGGCTCTGCATCAGGTCATCGAGCAACGTCTGCGTCACCGTTTCCCGCGGCCTCAGCTCAAGATCGGGCAAGATCTCCGACAACCGCCGGATCACCTCGGGCAAGAGATACGGCGCCAGCGTCGGGATGATCCCCATCCGCAAGCGCCCGGTCAGCGGCCCATCGGGCTTGCGCGCCAATTCCGATATGTCCTCGACATCGCGCAGCACCTTCTGCGCCCGCACCAAAAACTCCTCCCCCAAGGTCGTCAGGCGCACCTGCCGCGCGGTCCGCTCCACCAGCGGGGCACCAACAAGGGCTTCCAATTCTTTGATCTGCATCGACAAAGCGGGTTGAGAGATCGCACACGCCTCAGCCGCGCGGCCAAAATGCTCGAACCGGGCCAAAGCCTCGAAATAGCGGAAGTGCTTGAGCGTCAGGTTTATCATAAGCCCAACTTATCGCCACTTTAACTATATTCAATTGGAGTTAATGAAACCGCCCGGATACCCAAGGCGCACCCAGACGAATCCAACTTCCTCGCAGGCAACAGGAGATCCCGACATGGACGGAAACAGAATGCCAGGCCTCGGCGGCTGTCCGGTTAACCACGGCGGCAACACCGCGATCGGCAAGCCGGTGACCAAATGGTGGCCCAGCGCGCTGAACCTCGACATCCTGCACCAGCACGGTGCCCGCACCAATCCGATGGATCCCGACTATAACCACCGCGAGGCGGTGAAAGCGCTCGACTATGACGCCGTGAAGGCTGACGTCCAGGCGCTGATGACCGAAAACCAGGACTGGTGGCCTGCGGATTGGGGGCACTACGGCGGCCTGATGATCCGTCTCGCCTGGCATTCCGCAGGGTCCTACCGGATGCAGGACGGGCGTGGTGGCGCCGGGTCCGGCAACATCCGTTTCGCCCCCCTGAACTCTTGGCCCGACAACGCCAGCCTCGACAAGGCCCGCCGCCTGTTGTGGCCGATCAAAAAGAAGTACGGCAACGCGCTGTCCTGGGCCGACCTCATCATCCTATCGGGCAACATGGCCTATGAATCGATGGGCCTGAAAACCTTCGGCTTCGGCTTTGGCCGCGAAGACATCTGGGGCCCTGAGACGGATGTCTATTGGGGATCCGAGAATGAATGGCTCGCCCCGTCGGAAAACCGCTACGACGATCTCGACGACGCGACCACGCTGGAAAACCCGCTGTCTGCGGTCCACATGGGCCTGATCTATGTGAACCCCGAGGGTGTGAACGGTGTTCCCGACCCCGCCCGCACCGCACAGCACGTACGTGTCACCTTTGCCCGCATGGCGATGGACGATGAAGAAACGGCTGCGCTGACCTGTGGCGGCCACACGGTTGGCAAGGCCCATGGCGGCGGCGGATATGGCGACCAGATCGGGGCCGAGCCCGAAGGCTGCCCTGTGCATATGCAGGGCTTCGGCTGGCTGAACCCCGGGCAGTCTGACAAGGCGTCAGACAACTTCACCTCGGGCATCGAAGGCGCCTGGACGAAGAACCCCACGCAGTGGGACATGGGCTATTTCGACTACCTCTTTGGCTATGAGTGGGAGCTGACCAAATCCCCCGCTGGCGCGCACCAGTGGAAGCCGGTGGACATGCCGGAAGATGAGATGCCGCGCGATCCATCGGACCCGTCAAAAGCGCAGATGCCGATGATGACGGACGCCGACATGGCGATGAAGGTCGACCCGATCTATAACGAGATCTGCCAGAAGTTCCGCGCCGATCCAGACTATTTCGCTGACACCTTTGCCCGCGCGTGGTTCAAACTGACCCACCGCGACATGGGGCCCCGCGCAAACTACTATGGCCCCGATGTGCCTGCCGAAGACCTGATCTGGCAGGATCCGATCCCCGCGGGTCCCACCGGCTACGACGTGGCGGCCGTCAAGGCCAAGATCGCCGATAGCGGCCTGACCGCAGCGGAGCTGATCGCCACCGCATGGGACAGTGCGCGGACCTTCCGTGGGTCAGATAAGCGCGGTGGCGCAAACGGGGCGCGTATTCGCCTTGCACCCCAAAAGGACTGGGCCGGGAACGAACCCGACCGTCTGGCCAAGGTGCTGGGCATACTTGAGCCCATCGCCTCCGAGACCGGCGCGTCCATCGCGGACACTATCGTCCTGGGCGGTGTTGTCGGGCTTGAGATGGCGATCAAGGCCGGTGGTCATTCCGTGGACGTGCCCTTCACCCCTGGTCGCGGCGACGCGACGGCGGAACAGACCGATGCCGACAGCTTCGGCGTGCTGGAACCCGTCGCTGACGGCTTCCGCAACTGGCAGAAAGACGACTACGCCGTCTCCGCCGAAGAGATGATGCTCGACCGGGCACAGCTCATGGGCCTGACCGCGGCAGAGATGACCGTTCTGCTGGGCGGCCTGCGTGTGATGGGCGTGAACCATGACGGCAATCCCTACGGCGTCTTCACGGACAACGTGGGTGCGCTGACGAACGACTTCTTCGTCAACCTGACTGACATGGCGTATAGCTGGCACCCGCTGGACGACGGCACGTACGAGCTGCGCGACCGGGCCACGGGCGCCGTCAAGTGGCCGGCCACGAGTGCGGATCTCGTGTTTGGCTCGAACTCGGTCCTGCGCGCCTATGCCGAGGTCTATGCCCAGGATGACAACAAAGAAAAGTTCGTGCGCGACTTTGTTGCCGCCTGGACCAAGGTCATGGACGCCGACCGCTTCGACTTGGTGGCCTAAACGATTGATCGGGCGGCCCTGTCATCGGTCGCCCGGCCAACCCTCACGCTTGAGCAGCCGGTGCGGCTGACACCCCCCGCACCTCAACCTCCGCCCCATAGTTGTTCTGCCCCACCGAGAACGGAAACGCTGACAGGGCGGTTTCGGGCAAAACGGATGATCCATCCGTCAAAGCGTTCAGACCCGGCCAGCCATCGCGCATCCAAACCGTCCCCGGCGGCATGCGCCGCGTGACCTTGGCACGCGCGCGAAACGCCCCCCGCGTGTTTGAGATCTCGATCCAATCCCCATCCGCGATACCGCGCGCCTCGGCATCCGCCGGGGCGATCCACAAGTCGGGATTACTCTCGCGATTGGCCAGCGTCGGCAAAGCTCGCCCGTGATCGTAAAAGGCGTGGAAGTGGGCGAAAGTGCGCCCATGGGCCAGTCGCAACCCCTGCCCGCCCCCCGCCGTGTCATCCGCCACAGGTAATGGCGGCAGACCCATCGCCGCCGCGCGTTCCGAATAGAACTCGATCTTGCCCGAAGGCGTGCCATAGGCATGGGTCGGATACGCCACGTGCGAGACGTTCAACGCCACACGCCCCCCATTCTCGCGCAACTTTTCCACTGTGGCGTGCCCCGTGGCCGGATGATCAAGCACGGCGTCCATCGCCGCTTCCTGGTTCGCCCAGGGGTAGACGTCGAACACACCCAGCCGCTCGGCCAACCCTTGGTAAAGCTCATAAACCGGCCGCGCCTCCCCTGCGGACGGGAGGACGCGGTCGGACAGGTGAACATGGGTGTTGGTCGACTTGGCCCCGATCTCCTCCAGCCAGATCGTTCCGGGCAAAACGATGTCGGCCGCTTCCCGGATCGTCTGGTTCGCAAACACATCATAGGCCACGACCAACTCGGTCTTGGCCAATGCGGCGCGCACCCGGTTGGTGTCCGCGAATGAGGACAGCACGTTTGAGCCGATCGAGACAAACACCTTCACCGCACCGCTTTCCAGGGCCCCGACAATCGCCTCCATCTGGTTGGGGATGTAGGTGCCCGGCGGCCTGCGATCCGCGGCGGAGACATCGTTGAACCCGGCACCATGGCTGCGCCCGCCATGCCGCGGCCCGATCCCACCGCCCGGAATGCCAAAGTTCCCCGTCAGCGCCGGCAGACAGGAGATCGCCCGCGCCGCCTGCCAGGTATTTCCGCCTTTGTGCAGCGACGACCCGCCGATCACGATCATCGCAGGCTTCGTCGCGGCATAGCGACGAGCAAGCCCGGTGATCGTATCAGCGGGAACGCCCGTCACAGCCTCGGCCCAATCCGGCGTCATCGTCTCCAAATGCGATCGCAGCGCCTCGAACCCAAGCGTGTGCTGCGCCACAAACGCCGCGTCCCACGCCCCATCGGCCACAATCACCTGCATCATCGCCAGCGCCAGCACCGCATCGGTGCCAGGTTTCACCAGGATCACGTCGTCGGCCAGGGCAGACGCTTCGGTCCGGCGCACATCGATGACCACGATCCGCGCGCCCCGGCGCTTGGCGATCTCCACATGCCGCAGGGTGTTGGCCTGGCTGACGGTATTGGCCCCCCAGAGGATCACCATCTCCGCATTGGCCCCAAGGTCTTCTTTGGTCGAGGTCTCAAGGGCGCCTGTGATCCCGACGCCAAAACCCCCAAGCCCCCAGCAGATCATCGCCGGGTTCCAGTGCTGGCAGCCATAGAGGTTGGCAAACCGCTCCATCTGCGCGCGTTTCAGGCCAAAGCCATAGTCGTTGGCCCAGTTCCCATGCGCCTGCCAGAAGCCCACACGTTCGGGCCCGACATCCTGCATCACCGTCGCGATCCGATCCATCGCCGCATCCCAGGGAATGTCTGTCCAGGCGTCCACGCCGCGCCGGTCGCGCATCCGCGGGGTCAGAATGCGCTGGTCGTTCCCGACGATATCATGCGCGGCCTTGCCCCGCATGCACAAGAACCCCTGACTGTCCGGATTGGTCTCGTCCCCCGCAATCACGACCGCCGCGTCGCCTTGCACCGTCACCGTCATCCCGCACAGCGTCGGGTGACAGTTCATCGGACACATCGTCTTGTAGGTCTTCACACGCAGGGGCCTCCACCGCTGAATTTGGGAGTGTTTTGTGAGTATGGCAGGTTTTGCCGCAACCCGTGCAGCAAACTCTGTTCGGCGATGATGCCCCTCATGGCTGGGGTCAGAGTACGTTTTCTGGAGCAGCGAGCTTCACGACCCGAGGAATGCGCGGTGACCATATTTGATCTTTTCCGGCCAACCGGGGCACACGGGCTTTCCCACGCAAAGGCTCTGCCCCTAGATCATGGACACCGCGTCGAGGGCCATGATCAGGACGAACATTCCCACAAACAGTCCCGATAGCACCAAAGCAGCGCGTCCGGCCAAGTGTTGGCGCGCGAAAAGGCCCAGGACGATCGCGGGCACAAAGCCAAAGACGCCGATCGTCGCCATAATGGCACCGCCGTCACCGCCGATCATGTCTGAGAAAACACCGGCAGCCATCAGAATGATCAGGGTCAGCAAGGTCACGCCCAACGCCAACACCGCCATACCCTTGCCGCGGACGAAGCCGGTCTCGCTGGCCCAGCCTTCTGGTGTTTCCATTTCGGCCAAAACCTCTCTCATGCGGTCTTTTCTGATGGGCGAGGCAGGTTGGCCCGCGTCGAGGATCGCGTGCACCTGCTCTTCGGTGCCCGCGAGCGCCATATCGATTTCCTCAGAAGGCGTGCCGCCGCGCTTCAATGTGCGCCGCACCCGACCCAGGTGTTTTTCCAAAAGCCGTGCGGCCCCGCGATCAAGTTCCGCCATCGGGCGCCCCTTTCTCGGTCAGCACAGACACATCCGCCGCGAAATCAGCCCAGAAGCGACCCATATCCTGCAATCGGGTCTCTCCTGTTTCGGTCAAGCGGAAGTATCGCCGGGCTGGCCCCTTATCCGACTTTACCTGCCTCATCCGAACGAACCCTTCCTTTTCAAGACGCGCAAGCATCAAGTAGAGCGTGCTTTCCTTCAGCGAGAGCGATGGGTGCTTTGAAATTTCCGTCAAGATTTCATACCCATAGGCCTCTCCACGCGCCAAAACGCTGAGAACGCAGAACTCTGCGACGCCCTTGCGCATCTGTCCGATCCAGCCGTCTTGCATTCTCTTCCATCACAATACTTCACTACTTTGCCTTGCAGAGTAGTAGATCAATTTCTATATTCAGGACTACTCTATCAACCAGAGTAGTGAATTCAACTGGAGACTTTTGATATGAAAATGTCCTTTCTTCCCCCGCTCTTGATGCTTCTGAGCGCATGCACGATGCCCCTTCAAGCCGACGAGGCTATTCCGCGCCTCGCGCCCGGGCCCCACATGGGTTTCATTGAGGGCTTCGATGATCTGCGCCCGGGCGCCGATGGGATCAACCGCATGCAAATCGCCAACCGGCTGCGCGCTGAGGCTGTCGCAGCGGGCATGTCAATCGCCCGCGCCCAGGTTGATTGGCGCGATCTGGAAATCGCACCGGGCGTTTACGATCAAGACCAGCTTGACGAAACGATGGCATGGCCCGGGCGTGATGGCCTGCCCTTGTTCGTCACGCTTTCAACCATCGACATTTCCGAACTGACCTTGCCGGATTATCTGACGGGCCCAAACGGCATGGCGCGCGACGGATTGAAACTGGACGGACCTGAGATCACTACCCGGTTCCATGCCTTCCTGGATTGGTTTGTGCCGCAACTGGAAGGCTACAACGTGTGGGGGCTGGCCCTGGGCAATGAGGTGGACGGGCTGGTCAGCGACGCCTTGCTCCCGCAATCAGAGGTGCTCAACCACCTGCGCAACGCAATGACCCATTCGCAAACTCTTGACCCCGATCTGGCCGTGACCGTCACATTGACAGGCGGGGCAAACCTCAACGTGCCACGCTTCACGAACCGGCTTGTCGACGCCATGGATATCGTGTCCTTCAACACATACTGCCTGTCTGGAAGCCTGCAAGTGACGGGACCAGACACTTGGGAAAGCACTTTGAAGCGGTGGAAACGGGTTGCGGGCGACCGGGAAATCTTCATCCAGGAACTCGGGTGTCCCGTCGGCCACGGGCAAACGGGTGGTGAGCACTTTGCGAATGCCGAGCGACGCATTCTGGGAAGTGAGGCCCTTCAGAGCGACTTCATCGAATTTCATATGAGAGCTTTTACGGACGACCCTCAATTGCGGGCCGCAACGGTGTTTCAGCTCTTTGACTGGTCCCCGGAATTGGCGGATGTGTTCAAGGCCCCCTTTGATGCGGCAGGCGAACCAATCGTCGGTGAATTGCTTGAGGAATGGTTGGCCACAGTCGGCCTGTGCCGCTGGTCCGATGCCACCTGTCGCCCGGCATGGGAGACATTCCTGACCGGGCTTGGCACCTTGCAATCCGTTCGAGGAGAGTAACGGGACGCAGAGGGTCGATGGCGTAAAATGCCGAAAAAGCCAATTCTATACAGCAAATTGCAACCCGTAGCGCATACGAAGCCAAAAGGCGGTGCGGTGGTCGCTTTCCCAACAGAACTGCCGCTCCACCTGTCTTATGAAACGGCTGATCTCTGCCCACTCCTGCCGATCCTCAGGGTTTTCGTCACCTCAGCGCAGCCTCTCAAAAGGGAGGACGTGATAAACGCCTGATAACCTTGGTTGCTTTGCGACGCTCTGTCCGGGTTGCATTCCAGAGTAAACCAGTCACCTTTTGCCTGTCGGGATGTGCCGAATGTAGGCCCCTTGCGTGCCGCATAGCCGTTGGGGCCTGCGTCTACTTTCGTTGGAACGGACGCCGTGGGTCGACCGAGCGCGTGAGCGACTGAAAAGGAACAACGTGACCGCTGCGATCGAAGGATATATTTTCTACGAAATCGCCGCGCTGCTGGTTCTCGCGGCGGGTGTCGGGTTTGTCGGTCTAATGCTGCGACAACCGCTGATCGTCAGCTTCATCGCCGTAGGTATTCTTGCCGGCCCTTCGTTCCTCGACATCGCACGGTCTGACCAACAGATCGACCTGCTGGCTGAACTGGGCATTGCCGTTCTGCTGTTCCTTGTCGGCCTCAAGCTTGACTTCAATCTGGTGCGTACCCTTGGGCCAGTGGCCCTCGTCACGGGCCTTGGGCAGGTGGCCTTCACGACCGTATTTGGTTTCCTGCTCGCCCTCGCACTCGGGCTTGACGCGCTGACGGCGATCTATGTCGCCATCGCCCTGACGTTCTCCTCAACAATCATCATCGTGAAGCTCCTGTCCGACAAACGCGAGATCGACTCGCTCCACGGACGCATCGCGCTTGGGTTTCTCATCGTGCAAGACATCGTCGTCGTGGTTGCGATGATTGCGCTGTCGGCCATTGGCGTTGGGGGAACGGTCACAGAGGGTGAAAGTGCGGCAACAGAGGTCCTCCGCGTTCTGGGCTATGGCCTGGGGATGCTGGCCTTTGTCGTGGTGTTCATCCGCTTTGTCGCCAACCCTTTGGTCGAACGACTGTCTCGCGCACCAGAACTCCTGGTCTCGTTCGCCATCGGCTGGGCCGCGCTTCTGGCAGCGGTCGGTCACTATCTGGGGTTTGGGAAGGAACTTGGTGGATTGCTCGCCGGAGTCTCGCTCGCCTCTACGCCGTTTCGCGAGGCGATTGCCGCGCGGCTGGCAAGCTTGCGGGATTTCCTGCTGCTCTTCTTCTTCATCGCGCTTGGCGCCTCGCTCGATCTCTCGGTTCTGGGTGCAAGCATCGGGCCCGCCATCGCGCTGGCACTCTTCGTACTGATCGGCAATCCGCTGATCGTCCTCGCGATCATGGGCGCCATGGGTTATCGCAAACGAACAGGCTTTCTCGCGGGGCTGACCGTCGCACAGATCAGTGAGTTTTCACTTATCTTCATGGCGATGGGTGTGGCGATCGGGCATGTCGCCGAAGAGGCCCTTGGGCTTGTGACGCTTGTCGGGCTCGTCACCATCGCCGCTTCGACATACATGATCACCTATTCGCATCGCCTATACGACCTGTTCGAGCCGGTGATCGGAGTATTTGAGCGCCGCCATCCAAACGCGGAAGACGACGACGTCACCGGCGCGTCGCGCCCCCACGACGTGATCCTCTTCGGCCTCGGCCGTTACGGGCTGGGCATAGCGTCGGCGCTCAGAGATACCGGTAAAAACGTACTCGGCGTCGATTTCAGTCCAGAGGCGGTGCGCCATGCGCGGGCTCAGGGCTTTGATGTGGTCTTTGGCGATGCGACCGATCCAGAGTTTCTCGCCCATTTGCCGCTTGCGAAGGCGAAGTGGCTGGTCATGGCGGTGCCAGAACATGATACGGGCCTCAGCCACGACGATCCGCGCCACGCGCTGCTAAAGGCCGTCCGCGACCTGGGATACGGCGGCAAGACGGCGGTTGCGGCGCATCGCGACGTGACCGCATCTGCCTTGAAAGCCGAGCGCGCGGACCTTGTTCTGATGCCCTTCCGCGACGCCGCATTTGCTGCGGCCCGGATGATCTCGAGCGACGCGCCCGCGCCCGACACCTTGATCGACGACCCCGACGGTCAGAAGGAGTTGCCGGCGTGACGCGTTCTTTCGCTAAGCCCAAAAAGATCCTCGCCGTCGCGGATACGAGCGACGCACAAATCGCCCTGACGTCCGCCCTGGCCCTTGCCGAAACGCACGGCGCTTCAGTCGAGGTGATCGCCTGCGTTGAGCCGCCGCCCGAACTGTCAATCCTGTCGAGGTTTTCCGGTGAAAACCCCCAGCAGTTGATCGACGACGCGGTCAGGCAGACGCGCGAAGTTGTTGAGGCGCGCTTGGCTCAGATCGCGCCCGCCAGCGCGCAGAGTCTGACGGTGGCGGTCGGCAAGGCCTATCTCGAGATCATCCGCCATGCCGCGCGGTCGAAGTGCGATTTCGTTGTGAAAAAGGCCGAACCGCTGTCCGGCATGGAACGTTTCCTGTTCGCCAGCAATGACCAGCACCTTCTCCGCAAATGCCCGTGCCCAGTGTGGTTGACGACGGGCACAGCACCGGCAAGCCCACGGCGTATTCTCGCAACCGTCGATCTCGACATCGCAGATGCGGACGAATCCGGGACGCTGGCGGCATTGAACCGGCGCGTGGTCGCTGCCGCCTGCGCGATGGCGGTCAGACCCGACACCGAGGTCACAGTGCTTCATGCGTGGGAAGCGATTGGCGAAGGCATGGTCTGGACATTCGCGGGCGGGAACGATGCACGTTTATCGGTCGATCGCTATGTGAATGAAGTGCTCGCCGCCCGGCACAAGGAAATGGATACACTCCTGGCGCAGCTCCGCAATGACATCGGCGCCCGGCCCCGCCTTGTTCCGCTCCTCGTGCGCGGGTCGCCGGAGACTGTGATTCACCAACAAAGCCGGGACCTCTCCGCCGACGTTGTCGTCATGGGCACGGTTGCGCGGACAGGCCTGAGTGGCGTGTTCATCGGCAACACGGCTGAGAACATCATCAACCGTTTGGAATGCCCGGTACTCGCAGTGAAGCCCGAAGGCTTTGTCAGCCCGCTCCTGCACGACTGATGTAAAAGCAACTGGCGAGCGCGGCAACGGCACGCCTGCGGCAGGCTGGAAACCGGGCACCCAGACCGTCAAACACGAAAGCACACTTGCCAATACCGCATCTATTGCGCTTTGATGGCGGCAATAAGGGAGGAAGAACATGACTTTGCACATCTTAAAGATGGGCGCCGTGCTTGCATTGACGATGCCAGCCCTGGCGGCCCAGGCCGACACCATCCGCTTCTGGACAACCGAGGAACAGCCCGAACGCCTCGCGCGGCAGGAGGCGCTGGCGCAGCGGTTCCAGGAGGCCACCGGTCACGAGGTTGAGGTGATCCCGGTCACCGAGAGTGATCTGGGCACCCGGGCCACGGCGGCCTTCGCGGCGGGCGATCTGCCCGATGTCATCTATCACACCCTGCAATACGCCCTGCCCTGGGCGGAGGCCGGGATCCTCGACACCGACGCCGCGTCGGATGTGATCGAAGCGCTGGACCCGGGCACGTTTGCACCCGGCGCGCTGGCCATGGCGGCCTATGAGGGTGGCTATGCGTCGGTTCCCGTGGATGGGTGGACGCAGATGATCGTCTATCGGGCCGACCTCTTCACCGAGGCCGGCCTTGAGCCACCGACGACCTACGCAAACGTGCAGGCCGCGCTTGAGGCGCTGCATAACCCGCCGGAAATGTACGGTTTTGTGGCCGCCACCAAAGTCGACGAGAACTTCATGTCGCAGGTGCTGGAACATGTGTTCCTGTCAAACGGCGTCAGCCCGGTGGGCCCCGACGGGTTCCAACCGCTCGACGAAGCCGCAACCACGGAAGTGCTTGAGTTCTACAAGGCCATCGCCGAAGCCTCGCCCCCGGGTGAGCTCTATTGGGATCAGTCGCGCAGCCTCTACTTCTCGGGCAATGCGGCGATGATCATCTGGTCGCCCTTCATCCTCGACGAACTCGCGGGCCTGCGCGACAGCGCACCGCCGACAATCAACGACGATCCGACCAGCCCAGAGCTGGCCAGCCGCACGGGTATCGTGACGAACTTCGCCGGCCCATCGAACCCCGATGGCGCGGCCTGGGCCGATATCCGGTACTTCGGCATCACCGCTGACGCCAACACCGATGTCGCGATGGAGTTCGTCGAGTTTTCGATGTCCGACGGCTACACCGAAACTCTGGCCATCGCGCCCGAGGGCAAGTTCCCCGTTCGCAACGGCACACCCGATAACCCGACGGCGTTCCTCGATGCCTGGGCCACGCTCGACGTGGGCGTCGATCGCCGCGCGCCTTTGGGTGAGCTTTACGAGGCCTCGATGATCGAAGAAATCGTGGGGGGTCTGGACGTGGCCCAACGTTGGGGGGTGGCCGAAGGTAAACTCGCGCTCGCCAGCCGCATGATCAACAGCCAGGCGATGAACCGTATCGTGCGTCAGTTCATCGACGGCGACATCGATGCGTCGGCGGCGGTTGCGCAGATGAACGAGGAACTGGGCGCGATCGAGTGATCACGCTCCGCCCTGTCTAAATCCGGACTTAGGCCGGCCCGCTCTACAGCCAGCGGGCCGGTCTCGGGGGCCCCTGCCGATGTCCGATATACCAACTGACATACCGACGGCCACACCGCCCACCGGCAAAACCGAGCTTGCGCGGCGCGAGGCGCGACTGGCCTTTGGATTGCTGGCGCCCACACTGATCAGTGTCGCGCTGGTGATCGTCCTGCCGCTCCTTGCGATCTTCTGGATCAGCTTCAAGCCAATCGGGCTTGCCGACTTACGCCCGACCGCGCCGGTGGTCCGCGAACAAGTGCGTGGCGCGGGCGAGGACTTCCGGATCGAGTACCGGCTGCGAAACTCCAGCCAGGATCAGGTGATCACCGATGTGGTTTTGCGGGATACACTGCCGGACGGTGTGACGGCGGCGGACTTGCCATCTGAGTGCGGCCTCGAAGGCGCAACCCTGATCTGCCGCATCCCCGAAATGGAGGGTGGCTACAACGAGCGCCTCATTATCCCACTCCAGGCCCAAGGCGTAGATGAGGACGCCATCGAAGATTCCGCCGAAGCAAGCGAGCCGTCCGTTAGCGGCCAAGCCGACAACATCTTGTTCAACGCGACGTTCACGCTTGAAAACTTCGCCCGTGTTTTCGATGGCGGCGAGTTTTGGAACGTCCTGGGTGTCACACTGTTCTACACGTTCTTCGGGACAATCGGCGCGATCATTCTGGGCCTCTTCGCGGCCCTTTTGCTGGATCGAGAGTTTCGCGGACAAGGCATCCTGCGGGGGCTGTTCCTCTTTCCCTATGTCGCACCGATCATCGCGGTGGCGTTTACTTGGGTGATCCTGCTCGACCCGTTTTCGGGCAGCTTGAACGCCCTGATCGTGCAGATGGGCGTGACCGAGACCAGCATCAATTTCTTCGGCCAACGGCCCTTCGCGCTCCTCACCGTGACGGTCTTTGCGATGTGGGGCTACTTCCCGCTCTGCTTCCTGTTTATCCTCGCGCGGATGCAATCGATCCCCGAGGATATGTATGAGGCCGCCGAGATGGACGGGGCCAGCCCGTTTCAGATGTTCTGGTACCTGTCGATCCCCCAGCTTTTGGGGATCCTATCGGTCCTGTTCCTGCTGCGCTTTATCTGGACGTTCAATAAGTTCGACGACATCTTCCTTCTGACCGGCGGCAATGCCGGAACGCGCACGCTGACCGTGAATGTCTATGAACAAGCCTTTGCGGTGTCGAACATCGGCGCGGGCGCGGCGGTGGCCGTGGTGATTTTCTTCTGCCTCCTGATCTTCAGCGTCTTCTTCTTCCGCTTCTTGAGCCGGGAGGAAGGCCTGTGAGCGTCCTCTATCGCGGATATCTCACCGCACCGATCCTGGGTGCGCTGTGGATGGTTGTCTTGTCCACGACGGTGACCGTAGCGATGTCTTTCGCGACGGGTCTGCCATTCCGGCCTGTGATCTGGGTGTCCTTGCTATGGGGTGCGGCGCTGGGTCTTGCGGCCCTCTATCACCCGTTCGGACGCCACGGTTGGCTGATCGGTGCGGGCGCGATCCTGGCCGCAACGCTTGCAGGTCTGGGGCCCATGGCGATCGAGGCGCCGGTCGTCCACACCACGATTGCAGGCGCACTCCTTGGCACAGCCTTTGGGTACACGATGCAGGGCATCATCGGCGACCTGCCCCAGGCCGATATCACGCGACACGAGTTCGAAGCCGCCGTTCTGCGGTTCCTCATTGGCTTTGGCTATATCTTCTTTGTCGCTATCGTCCTGATCCCCTTCTACGTAATGGTCATGACAAGCCTGAAAAATCAGGCTGAGCTTATTCAGAACCCGCTCGACTTCTCGATCGACTTCAGCTTGGGCTGGGATCTTCTGCGCAGCTATCGCGAGATCATCGTTGATTTCAACTTCGGCGCCTATCTCTGGACGTCGTTCTACGTCTCGCTTCTGACCGTGATCATCACCCTGCTCTTCTCGATCCCCGGCGCCTACGCCATCGCGCGGCTACGGTTTCGGGGACAAGCGGTGATGGGGCGGTCAATCCTGCTGATCTATATGGTGCCGATGATCGTGCTCGCCCTGCCGATCTACATCGCGTTTTCGATGACCGGTCTCAGGAACACGATCTTCGGCATCGTGCTGATCTACCCCGTCACAACAATCCCTGTGGCCCTCTACATGCTTCAGGGCTATTTCCGCGGCCTGCCGCATGAGATCGAGGAAGCCGGTCTGATGGATGGGCTGAACCGGCTTCAGGTCATCCTGAAAATTACCCTACCGCTGTCGCTACCCGCATTGGCCAGCGTCGCGCTCTATGTGTTCATGATTGCGTGGAACGAGTTTTTGCTCGCCTTCATGCTGCTTGATGATCCTTCCAAATTCACCCTCACCCGCGGCATCGCCAGCCTGAACTCTTCGGAAATCCCACGACAGCATCTTATGGCCGGGTCCGTGATTGCGACCGTGCCCATCATGGCGATCTTCCTCGGGCTGGAACGCTTTCTGACGCGTGGCATGACCGCTGGATCGGTGAAGGGATGAAGATGATGGATCTCGACGAACGCGCGCGCGAAATCCTGCGGGGCAATGACCGCGGCGGGTATACCATCCCGACGCGCGGTCTTTACCCCTACCAGTGGAACTGGGACTCTGCATTCGCGGCCTGGGGGTTTTCCACCTTCAACATCGACCGCGCCTGGACCGAGCTTGAGCGTCTGTTTTCGGCGCAATGGGATACCGGCATGGTGCCCCACATCGTTTTCTGGAAACCCGATCCCGGTTATTTCCCGGGTCCCGACGTCTGGGGCACAAACCGCACTCCCGCAAGCTCCGGCATCAGCCAACCGCCCGTTGCCGCAATCCTCGCCCGCAAGATCTATGAGGCTGACCCCCAGGCCGGAGAGGCTCGCCTGCGCGCGCTTTATCCCAAGTTTCTGGCCTGGCACCGCTGGTGGCACGATCACCGCTCGGCCTCTGGTGTGGCGGCGATCACGCACCCGTGGGAATCGGGTCGCGACAATTGCGCGGACTGGGATCCGGGCATGGCGAATGTCGACGGTTCTGGCGTTGGCGACTACACGCGGCGCGATACGGGGCATGTGGATGCATCGATGCGCCCCTCGAAAGAGGATTACGACCGCTACCTCGCAATTCTCCAATTCGGCCGGGCCTGCGCCTGGGACCAGGACGAGATCGTCGCGAATGGCCCCTTCTACATGGCCGACCCCGCAATGACATTCATCCTGATCCGTGCGCACCGTGACCTTGCCGCCATCGGACGGATCTTCGGTGAGGATGTCGCCGAGGTCGAGGGTTGGGCCGACGCCCTGGTGGCCGGCCTGCCGCAGATCTGGGACCCCGAGATCGGCGCCTATGACGCGCGAGACTTGCGCACAGGCACGTTTGCCGGATGTCTGGGCTCCGGCGCCTATCTCGCCTGGTTGGCAGGGATCGAACATCCTGAAATGGAGGCACGTCTGACCGCCGTATGGGACGGCGTCCGCTTTGGTATTCCCTCAAACGATCCAGCGGCCCAGAACTTCAACCCCAGGCGGTACTGGCGCGGTCCCACATGGCCGGTGGTCAATTCCCTGATTGCAATGGGCTTTGCCGATTCCGGGCGCACAGCCGAGGAAGCACGGCTTCGTCAAGAAACGGTGGACCTGATCGAGGCAGGCGGCTTTTTCGAATACTTCGATCCAATCGACGGCACGCCCTGCGGCGGCGATCATTTCACATGGACAGCGGCGATCTGGCTTGCCTGGGCCAGCCCAACCGCTGTGGGAGGCTGAACCATGGGCGCGATTTCCCTCAACAAGGTCGAAAAGTGGTTTGGCGACGTCCAGGTCATCAAAGGGATCGACCTGACGATCGGTGACGGTGAGTTTGTCGTCTTCGTTGGGCCGTCGGGCTGCGGAAAGTCAACGCTGTTGCGGATGATCGGCGGGCTCGAAGACATCAGCCGCGGGACGTTGACCGTGGATGGCCGCGACGCGACAGCCGAGCCGCCCTCCAAGCGGGGCCTTGCCATGGTGTTCCAGTCCTACGCGCTCTACCCGCACATGTCGGTTCGCGACAACATGGGATTTCCGTTGAAAACCGCAGGCGCCCCGCAATCCGAGATCGCGAAAAAGGTGAAGGATGCGGCCGAGGTACTGAAGTTAGAGCCCTACCTCGACCGACGCCCCAAAGACCTCTCCGGCGGCCAGCGCCAGCGCGTGGCAATCGGCCGCTGCATCGTGCGTGACCCGACAGCGTTCCTATTCGATGAGCCGCTGTCCAACCTCGATGCGGCCCTGCGCGTGGAGATGCGCTACGAGATCGCCAAGCTACACCAACGCCTTGGCGCAACAATGATCTACGTCACCCACGACCAGGTCGAAGCAATGACTCTGGCCGACAGGATCGTCGTGTTGGAGTTCGGCAAGATCGCCCAGGTCGGCAGTCCGCGCGAGCTTTATGAGAAACCCGCCAATCTGTTCGTGGCCCAGTTCATCGGCAGCCCCAAAATGAACATCCTGACCTGCGACACGGCAGATGGCCGCTACACACTACGCGGCGCCCGCGGGGGCGCCTATTCGGGTGGTCATGGTGCCGTGCAGGTTGGCGTCAGACCCGAGCACATCACCCTTGGCGCCGTTGGCGACGGACAGTGTGACGGGGTCATCGACATGGTCGAATACCTGGGCGCAGACAGCTTCCTCGTCGTCGATTGCGGAGACCTGGGCCAAGTGACGGTGCGCACAACCGGCGAGAACAGGGCTGAGGCCGGTGAGAAAGTGGGCCTTGTCTTTGATCCGACGTATCTGTCGTTCTTTGATGATCAGGGGATGAGAGTGGCGTCTGGGTGAGTGGCGGGGGCTGTTTGGGATAGGGATTTGCGAAGCAAGTGGGCACAGCCTTCGCTGATGCCAGTTTTACTATGTGAGCTGGCTTTTCGTGGTTGGGTCGCAGCCCATCTCCCTGGCGCTTTGCCAAAGAACGGTAGCTGCTTGTCGTGACACAAGAGACCAGCATGTCTGTGGCATAGCAGCATTACCGAAAAGTAACGTGACGACCGGATCGCTGGTACAGCGTTCCTAACGCTGTAGCCTGCCTGCCTTTAGCATAGTCAAACATGCTGAAGTTTAGCCCTCTGCAAGTAGAGCCCTGCGCCGTAGGGATAATCCGGAATGATAGCAGCCGAAGCGGGCTTTCTAGCTGCAAAGGCTCAGAAAATGGCGGAGACGAAGTCCGCCGAATAATTCCTACAAATATATATTTGTATGAATGATTTTTCAGATTGGTCGGAGTTATACCACAATACATACCTCAACACTTCAATCAAAGACGATCAATGGTAGTTCGCCCCCCTCCCCCGCAACGTGCCAAGACCATTATGCCGATTGGCAGCGCGTACTGGTTCCGCTTACCACGGAGAAGCAGTCGTTAGAACTTGGTGCAGCGAATGACTGCATCGAGCCCAAACCTCACAAATGCTACGCACGGCCGAAGGACCGCATTGGGGAACCGTTGGCTTATCCGGATCAATCGTTACAAGTGGTGCGACAAACGCCCGAGGAATGAGCACTTCTATGTCAGTAGAACGTGATAGTTACGCATACTTCACGATCACTTCTTCCCAGTCGCTCGAGAAGATCGAGGCCCAAATGGGGTTTGCTGGCGACGGGCTTTGTTGGTCGAACGGCGACCTACGGCCTTCAAATAGGGGAACCTACGACTTTTCTCGCTGGTCACTGCTCAGCGGAGTTGAGCGCGGAGACCCAATTGATGAGCATCTCCGAGCACTGTGGCGCCGTCTATCAGGCCTTCGAGAACTGATCATACAGTTGCCTGAAGAAATGAACCCAAGCGTGTCGTGTGTCGGGCATTTCGCCTCCCATTTTGACAAGGTTCAGATATCGTCAGGACACTTCGCAACCGCTGCCTATTACCGAGCAAACCTGGATTTCGACTATTACTTTGATGACGACTTCGGTCACGAAAAAGAGGGCACGCCATATTGGTCCTGGTAGCGACACTCATTCTTGGCCTTCAAGTAACAGAAGCGGTCATTGGCGCAGCCGCAGCGAAAGAGCGCTTCGTCCGCATCGCAGACATCCAGCGTCGGTTCCGTCGAGCAGGCGCAGCGAATGACCGGTAAGCGGACTGCGTTCGCAGCATTCGGAGACGGTGCTCAAGGTCAGCTAAGGGCCGCGAGTAACCGTGCCATACAGGGGCTATGCGTGGATGCTGCGTTGCCTCCAAGGTCGGCTACGAGCCCAAAGTGTGAATTCGGTTTTTTGTGCCGCGGGCACACGCAGTGCGGATACCATTGCAGTCGAATTGGTCAGGATGCTGTCGCGCAGCGGGAAATCTGGTCGTTGATGATCCGCGCAGCGAAGATTCTACAGGGACCACTCAAGTCGCGGGACCAAGCGTGCGTTAAAAAAGCCATGCTAAGTATGAAAAACCTTCTTCAGCAGCACCTTAAGTCTCTCACGCTCCCGTGCATCCAATGGACCAAGCAAGACGTCAATTGACTCTGCAACGGCCAATTGAAGGCCCGCTACCGTGTGCCGACCTTTGGGAGATAGGCGAAGTACACAGACCCGCCCGTCTGTTTGTGATTGCGACTTCTCGATCAGCCCTTTGGTCCCGAGTGTTTTCAAGAGCCGCGTGATCTGAGCTTTGTCGCGGGCAATAGACCGCACCAATTCATGGATGGCGACGGGCTCTTGATCGGCAAGCGCCATCAGCACCATGCCACCGGCAGGTCCAACACGTTCTTTGTCGAAAGTCGGCGCTTTCCGCCCCAGATCGGCATGAATGTGCCGCATGAACCGATCGACGAGTTGCCCAATTTCGATGTCAGGCATCGCTTTTGTTTTCGTTGACATTGTCTACGTTCTATCATTTGTTGATAATATCAACGTAGTGGAGGGGCTGATGTCAGGCAACTGCAACCGGACACACGACCTTGCCGCAGCTCTTTATGACAGCTGCATCCATTGGGATTGGGTCACGCGCATAATGAACGGCCGCGATCTGTTCACCACGAAGTACCGAGAGCTGCTCGGCGAAGGCAAGGCCAACCCCAAAGGAGAAAACTTCGATGACCGGACTGACCCGAAGAAACGTCATGATCGGTGGCGCCGCCTTGCCAGGCGCCTTGGTGGTGGGGCGACCTGCGTTCGCCGATAGCCATCAAACAGGGCTGTCGGGCCCGCGCGCAAGGGGGTTCCGGCTGGGGGACATGGCGGTCACGACGCTGTTGTCCGGCACAGCGCCGAACGACGATCCGCAAGCGATCTTCGGGGGCGATGTGTCCGCGGAAGACTTCGCGGCGGTCAGTGCGGAGAATTTCCTCACCACCGATACCATGCAGTTCTACTACACCCCAACGCTTGTGCAAACGGGCGAGGCCACGATCCTGTTTGACACGGGTCTCAGCCGGGAAAGTCTTGAGGGTCCGCTGCGCGAAGCTGGCGTGGGGGCAGAAGACATCACCCATGTCATAATCACCCATATGCACCCCGACCATATCGGCGGCATGACCCGGGCCGATGGGACGCTGACCTATCCCGGCGCCACCTATCTGACCGGCGCAGTTGAATTCGACAGCTCAGCAGGCCGCGAGAACCAGAACTTCGATGCAAAAGTGCGCCCCTTTGCGGAGCGTTTTGGCTTCCTCAATGACGGCGACGCCGTGGCCCCGGGCGTCACGGCCATGGCCGCGTTTGGGCACACGCCAGGCCACATGATCTATCGCATTGAAAGCGGGGCTCAACAGTTGCTCCTCGTTGCCGACCTGGTTGGGCACTACGTCTGGTCGTTCGCCAATCCCGATTGGACGATGCTCTACGACGCCGACAAGGCTCAGGCGAATGCCTCGCGCCGCCGGGTGCTGGACATGCTGTCCGCCGACCGGATCCCGATGATTGGCTACCACATGCCGTTCCCCGCTGTCGGGTTCGTGGAAACCCGCGACAGCGGGTTTCGATTTGTCCCGGTCAGCTACCAATTAATGGGCTGACCTGACCTAGACCTCCCATCGCATTTGGCCGGCGGGCCGCCGTCCAGGCCCCCAACAGAGAGGAAAGTGAAATGACCACGCCAAGACTACTCGCTTACCTAACCGGCTTTACGGCCATCGTGTCGGCGCAGGCCGCATTCGCAGATGCGCCGATGTCAGCCACCGTCCTGGAATTTGCAGATCCGACCACGCTCTTTGTGGCCGATAGTGCGGGGGCTGCGATCCACGCCTACACTCTGCTGGAGGGAGAGGCCGCAACGGAGTCCGCTGCCTACACGCTCGAAGGCTTCAGCAGGGCCCTCGCCGAGACTCTGGCCGTGGCTGAGGCCGACATCACCTTTAACGATCTGGCGGTTCATCCTACGACCCAGGCCGCCTATGTGTCCCTCACCGCGGGAACAACGCCCGTCGTCGTGATGGTCACACAGGATGGCACGATCACGCCGCTTGATCTTGCGTCATTGCCCTCCACAAGCACGGAACTTAGCACCGCGGCGGATGACGGGGTCACCTTCTGGCGCGACATCCCGGCTGCGACGCTGACAGTGACCGATTTGGACTATGCCGACGGCACGCTGTTCGTGTCCGGTTTGTCGACGGGTGAATTTGCATCGACACTCCACCAGATCCCTTTTCCCTTCGGCGGTGACGCGCAAACCAGCAGCGTCGAGATCTACCATGCCGTTCACGACCAGATGGAAACCCGTGCGCCCATTCGCGCCATGGAAATCCTTGATCTCGATGGCGTGCAGACGCTCGTGGCGGCCTATACCTGCACCCCGCTGGTCACGTTGCCCACATCTGGCCTGACCGATGGCGCCCATATCACCGGCAATACGATTGCCGAATTGGGCTATGGCAACACACCTCTTGAGGTTCTGTCGTTCGATGTCTTCGATCAAGAGGGGAATGCGTCACCCTTTGTGTTGGTCATCAACCGCGAACTTCAGGCCAATCTGATCCCGCTGGAGGCTGTCGCCGCAGCCGCAAATGCGCCCGGTCTTTCCGAACCGGTGGGCCTGGGGATGGCAGCCGGCGTCGAGACGATCCAAACCCCGATGAGCGGTGTGTTTCAGGCCGCCGACCAGGATGCGCAGTTCCTTCTGACGCTCAAGCGCAATCTGGACACCGGCGCGATGGACTTGGTGTCGTTTCGCAAGGGCGTCTACCTGCGGCTCAGCGACTTTATCTCGGAGTATGACTTCCCCGATTACGTCTACGCCGACAATCAAATGGGCCAGGGCACACGCGGGTTTCACAACTTGATGAAAGCCGAAGAAGGCTTCCCCGAGTTGATCGAGTGATACGTGTGCTTCTGGCTATCGGGCTCGCCGCTGCGGTGGCGGCGGGCCCGCTTCGCGCCTGTGAGGTCGGGGAGACCACCGTCGCGGAGGTTTATCCGACCGCGGCGGCTTTGCCGGAAAACATGCTGCGGTTCTATATTTACTTCTCTGCCCCCATGGGCCTGGATGACATCTTACCAGCGATCGATCTTCTGGACGCTGAAGGCCGCGTCCTTGAAGGCGTCTTTCTGTCCAACCGGTACGATCTTTGGTCTGCGGACCGGACGCGGCTCACGCTTCTGTTCGATCCGGGTCGCGTGAAAACGGGTTTGGCTGCAAACAACGAGTTAGGTCGCGCGCTTGTCGCGGGCGAAACCTACCAACTGAGCATCACAGTGGCGGCAGAAGACATGGAGGGTTGCCCACTGGCGTCGGCCCACCGCGTGACGTTCGAGGCGACCGAGGCAGACGTGTTATCGCCATCGCCAGAGCACTGGACCCTTTTCGCGCCCAGTGTCGGGACTCGTCAGCCCCTGACCCTCTATCTTGACGGCCCGGTGGATCACTTGTCCCTTGCCTATCGGCTGCGCGTTATTGGTCCCGACGGCGCGCCAGTGGCCGGGCGCATAGATCTGGATGAAGCCGAGACGCAGTGGCACTTCACCCCTCGCGCAGAGTGGTCCGCCGCGACCTATCACGTCGCGATAGATCCGCAACTCGAAGACCTCGCAGGCAATCGGCCCGGCGTCTTGTTCGACCAGCCGACTGACGCGCCTGTCATCGATTGGTTACCGACCCTCACTTGGTCTCCTGCGCCGTCATAGACACTCCGCACAGCTCGCCAGCTTCATTTTTCCCACCCACATCAAGCGATCTCTCTCAATGCAAAGATACCATCCAATCCTCGTCGCCCTGCACTGGCTTATGGCGCTCATGATCTTAATGGCTCTGGCAGCCGGTGGTTTTTTTCTCGCAAACATGCCAGCCGACAGCCCAGACAAGGTCGCGGGTCTCGGCGGTCATATGATCTTTGGCATGGCCATTGGCGTCCTGTTGATCCTGCGTCTTGTCACGCGCATCCGCAGCACTCATCCGCCCCATGCCACAACGGGCCATGACCTGCTTGACCGGTTGGGCCATTGGACCCATTGGGGGTTCTATTTGCTGATTGCCGGCATGGTGCTTACCGGGCTCACCACGGCACTTGGGTTGGGCCTGTTTCCAATCGTTTACGGCGGCAGCGCCGAAACCCTGCCGCCTGAGCTCGCGACCTTTGCACCGCGCCTGGCCCACGGCTTTATCGCCCTTCTGCTGGCGGGTTTGATCGCCCTTCACATCGCGGCGGCCATCTATCATCAAGCCGTGCTGAAAGATGGCTTGTTGCGGCGGATGTGGTTTGGAAAACGCACTCCATGAACGAGCTTACGATGCCAAAGGCCCGCGACTTTGGTTGGGCGCTGAAATCCAATGAAAGTGCCTATTTCCATATCCAGAAGCGCCGCAATGGACAGTTCAGCGTCGTTCTGAACCACGCGCTATTGCGCGGTGTCCGGGCGGAGATGATCCACTGGTGGTTCCTGAACTTCACCCGCCTTTCGGTTCATCTGCCTGACACCCCGGGATATGAAGGCAGTCACGTGCCCGCCTATCTGCTCTGGCATCCGCTGGATCACCTCAGCGCGACCCTCACTGGCAAGACCGCGGAGGATGGCACGCCGCAGCTTGGCACCAAGATCCACATTCGCGAGGCGATGCAATACGACAAACATGGCTGGAAATACCCGGTCGATGCGGCGCTTACGGTGCACTATGTCGGCGCTGATGGCTGGGCCATGGGCAAGACGCTTCCGATCTTTGGGCCCGTCATGATGCTGCGCATCCATTACCGCGATGTCTTCGACGGCGACTCGCATCTCGGCACCCACTATCACTACGAGATCGTGATCGGTGCGAGCACGAACAGTCCGGTAGCGCGGTTCCTAAACGGTCGGCTGTCCTCTGAGTTTGGGCCAGAGTTTTTCGAGGCGTGGCAGCGGCACAATGTGATCGAGGTCGGAACCTTCGAGAACTTTCTTCCGGTGCTCTTCGCCCAAAAGGACGACCTTTCGAACCTAAGCTACAGCCGCGACCAAGACCCAGCGCCGCAAGGCGCGCAGGAAGGCCACGACCGGGCCCTCTTTGACGCCAGGGTGAAAGGCTTCGCGGACGCAGCAGACCCCTACGGGTTCCAAGCTTACGGCAAGCCCTCCTTCCTATGACCGAATTTCAGGAACCGACGCCCCCTATGAAAATCCTCGCCTTCGCCGCCAGCAACAGCCGACGCTCTATCAATCGCGCGCTGATCGACTTTGCGGCCCTTCGGTTGGAAGCAGACATCCTGCCGGAGGCGGAGGTCGAACTCCTTGACCTTAACGCTTTTGAGATGCCGATCTATTCCATTGACCGTGAGCGGGACAGCGGGGTCCCGCAACCCGCGCAGGACTTCTATGCCAAGATCGGGTCCGCAGACGCGATCCTCGTTTCCTTTGCGGAGCACAATGGGTTTGTCACAGCGGCATGGAAGAACATTTTCGACTGGATGAGCCGGATTGAGCTGACGTTGTGGCAAGGAAAGCCACTCGTGATCCTTGCTGCAACGCCTGGGCGTCGCGCTGGCGCCAACGTGCTGAAAAGTCAGGAACTTCTGGCACCTCATTTCGGGGCCGATTTCCGCGGGTCTCTTGGAATTGGCACTTGGGCTGAGGCTTGGGATCCCGTCAAAAAGAGGTTGGTCCGGGACAGCGATCTTGAAGCCCTGGACGCCACTCTCAAAAGCCTGGTTCGCAACGACCAGGACGCTTTAGCCTTGAAACTGAAATAGCCAGCCCAAAAGGAGCAAGCGATGACGCAACTTCCAAAGATCACACCTGCAGAAAACGGGCCATTGATCGTCGAAACACCACCTAATCTGACCGGGTCCGTCGACACGGAACTGTCCACGAAGCCCAAAGTCGCGCTCTGTCGGTGCGGCGCCTCGGCCAATAAGCCGTTCTGCGATGGCGCCCACGCAAAGGTCGGGTTCGACAGCACGCCCGACCAAAGCAAGCTGCGCAATACGCCACTGGATTACGTGGGCGAGGTGAACGGCGTACCCGTAACCGTCAGTTACACCCCGGTCCTTTGCACCCACGCCGCTCGCTGCCAGGCCCGGGCGGCGTCAGTTTTCGATCCTAAGAAGAAGCCTTGGATTCAGCCGCAGAACGGCACGCTTGAAAGTATTCTCGATGTCATTGCGGCCTGTCCGTCCGGAGCTCTGCGCGTCTCGGTCGGTGAACAGCCCGCGCAACACCTGACCACCGGCGACGTTGCCATCGAGGTCGAGAAGAACGGTCCCTACCACATTACCAATGTGCCACTTGAAGCAGACTTCAACGGGGCAGGCGCCAGCCGCGCAAAATACTCGCTCTGCCGGTGCGGCCTATCCAAGAACAAGCCGTTCTGCGACGGCTCGCACTATGATGCGAAATGGTCGGAAGATGCCGCACACCAATCAGATTGATGAGGCCGCCTTCGGCGTTGTTTATGGCTCAATCACCGTCATGGCATTGCTGATGGGCATGCACGCGCCGATCGAAGACCCTGGGCACAAGGCCGTTTTGCTGTTTGGCTCTGTCGGTGTGGTGGCCGTGGCTAAGGCGTATGCCGAGTTATGTCAGCGCATGTTGCAGTCGGAACAAGCGGCTGGTTGGTCAGATGTCCGCGCGGTTTGGGGTCACAGCCGCACCGTTCTGTTGGCTGGCAACGGACCAACCGTTGCGTTTCTTTTGTCCGCCATCGGTCTTTATGATCCTGACACTGCATTGATTGTGGCGCAGGTCCTCGCCCTTTTGCTGCTCACTTGGTTCGGCGGGCGTATCGGATGGCGGGTGAGGGGCAGCGTCTTCAGCACAGTCGTTGGGGCAGGACTGACGGGTGGATTGGGGCTTTCGATCACCCTGCTCAAGCTTGCGTTTCACTAGTCGAGCAGCTCGCACAATTTTTTCAGAGATTCGAAATTGATAGAGCCTCTACATATCAATGCTGCTCCAGGAAAACTGTTGCTGGGAAACGCAGTCTACCCCACCCCTTGCCATTGTTCGATAGGTCGATTGCCGAAGTGCAAGGCACGAGCAATTCGGCAAAGAGGTGGTTCGGGACTAGAGGTTCAATCTCGCCTTAAATGACCGCTCTGGCGACATTGGCTGCATTGCAGCGGCAAGTTTGCTGCGTCAGCAATGGCCGCGCAAGCAAAGGGCCGCAAAGTCCGCAACTCGGTCATTGGCGCGATTTTGCCGAACGTCCGCTCTCGCAGAGAAGCGGACATTCACGCGCGAGACGCCGGCTTGGAGACCGCTAGTGTCCGCTTTCACCGAGACCGGAAGTTCGTCAGATTTTGTCGAATGGCCGCACCGCGGACAAACCAGCCATTGAACCAGCAGAAACCAGCAATCGGATAGCTGCAAACGCTCGGCAGTTTGTGCGTGGATAGGTGGCCATGCTTATCCAGCGTTGAGTAGACCGACTTTTCGTTTCCGGTTCGCTGCGCTTCTGTGAAATGCTTCGGTGGTGCCTTCCAAGCTCAAGTCCCTCTTTAAGCGCCGTCTGCTCAGAACCAATATCGAGTACGAGTTCGTCGCCACGTTAGTAGGCCCCCCAGCATGCCGGCTAGGAAGCCACCGACATGTGCTTCCCACGCAATGCTACCTTGCGCGGAGAGTGTCAGCGCCACATTCAGTGCCAACAGTACAGCAGCCTGTTGGAACAGCGGTGCGAGGCTAACCCCAATCGAGTACCGGTCCAAAAATTCCCACGTCGCAACCGCCCCGAGCAGACCGAACACGACTCCTGACGCACCCACCATGGGAACAAACGACGTGGACAACACCGCATAAAGAAGACCTGCGCCCAACGCACTCAGGCCGGCTAATGGCCAAAACCCTGCGGCTCCCATCCGGTCTACGACGTACTTGCCAAGCCATACCAACCCGAACAGGTTCATCAGTAGGTGTATCGGGTTCCCATGTAGGAAGGCGCTGCTAGCGAACATGATTATGGGTTGTCCAGGATAGAACGGCGAGGCGCTGCCCAACATGTCCGGCCAGAAACTACCGAGTGCGATCAGAAAGTTGCGTATACCTTCTCCTTGCCCAATCGCGTGACCGGACACAGCAAGCAATTCAAGGCCCAAGCAGATAATGGCAAACTGCTTTAAGGGCGCGGGGAAATGGTTTGGGATCTCGAAACTCCTGCTCTGTTGCGTACGACGTGATGGCCTGCGCGGACACAGCGCGACTTCTCGTCATTGAATTGAGCGCAGTGCCACTTCGAGCATAGTTCCAGATCGCCGCAGTCATCAGTTCCCTCAACGACTTGTGAAGCTTGTCGCCCCTTTGTGGCGCCTCTCGCATGGGTTCTCTGCCCATGAATCTTTTGCTTTGGCCCTGTTCAAACTCCAATTGAGCGCCATGTCTTGGCACTCAAAATCCACCGTTTCCACGCCGAGAACCACGCGGAGAAGCCATGGCAAAGCGAACGTCACCCAAAGATGGTCGGGCTGTTGTGGATGCGCGCGATCTTGAGGCGCTCGTGCAAGACAAACGGGAGGGCTGGCGGGCATCGGGCGCAACCGCACGCCGTCGTCAACGCCGCTACAAGAAGCTTCTGGTATCGCAGATCCCACGCGATGCAGATGACACACAGCATGATGCCGTGGATTGATCCAACGGCCTCACACGAGACAAGGACACTCCTATGCCGACCCACAGCACGATCGAGCTGAAAGACCTGCGCCTCGCGACCGACATCGGCACCTATGGTCCAGGCGATGTGGTCCCCGATGCGCATATCCTGGATTTGAGCCTGACCATTGATGCCAGCCTTGTCCTGATCGGGAACGACGGCATGGATCGAGTGTACGATTACGACCCGCTTATAGAAGACATCGACAGGCTTGCCCGTGAACGCCATTACCACACGCAGGAATTTCTGATGACCCGTATCGTCTCGGCCTGCGCCGCCTATCCTCAAATCCAAGCCCTCTCCTTGCAGCTCCGCAAATCGCCGGTGCGCGACGGGACTGGAAGCCTGGGTGTCTGCCTTGACGTAGATGCCTTTGCCCTTGCCGAGATACGCGCCACAGCGGACGCCGCATGAACGCCATCCGTCCCATCCACTTCGCCACGGCGGTTGGCCTGATCTTTGCCGCGTTATGCGCAACCATGGCGCAGGCCCATGTGCGCTGGTTCGTTGACAGCACAGCAACCGTCGAGACCTTTGAACCCTACAGCCTGACCGATCCCGAGGTGATCGCCTGGATTTCGATCGCCCTCGCCCTGATCAGCGCGTCGATCTTACTCGACATGCGCCTACCGATCGTGCGCATCGTCGACACCAAGACGCGGCACGACTTTATTGAGCTATTGCGTGTCTTCACCGGTATGTCGATGTTGCTGACGGCCTATGAGGGTGCCATCGTCGCCCCACATCTTGTAGCATTCGGCAGCTTTGGGATGGTGCTTTTGTTTGCTCAGGCCGGGATCGGCCTTCTGCTCATCTCAAACCGGTTCGTGCGGCACGCGGCGATCCTGATGATCCTTCTGCACCTTGGGCTAGCAATCAAATTCGGCGTCCTAGCGGCCATGGAATACTTGATCATGGTGGCCATCGCCGTGTTCCTGCTGATCAACAACCTGCCGACCGCGGAGTTGCGGAAACGTTTGAAGCCGTATTCTGTGGACCTGTTGCGCATCCTTACCGGCATATCGCTGATTACACTGGGGTTTTCCGAAAAGCTGGTCGGCGCGATGATGGCCGAAAGCTTTCTGGTGCTCTACCAATGGAACTTCATGCAAGCGCTTGGGCTTGAGTTTTTTACCGACCGGCTTTTTGTTCTGTCGGCTGGTGTGATGGAGGTGATCTTTGGGGTGATCCTTGTGCTTGGCACCACAACTCGGCTCAATGTGCTAGCCTTTTCGGTCGTTCTCTTTGCGTCGAACGTGCTGTTTTTGATCCAAGGAGAGAACGAGGCGGCCCTGGTGGAATTCATCGGCCATATGCCGGTGATCGGCGTTGCCTTGATCCTGCTTCTGCTGGGTGCGGGACAGCGGCTGAAGGTCACGAACTTCCTGCCCAGTCGTCGTGTCAACACAACGGTTAGAACGGTTCGCGTGCCCAGCGATGCCTGATATCTCGTTGCGTTTTCCGTATCTGATCTATCTCAGCATCGGCTCCATGCTGTTGGGCGTTCTGATCGCGCCCGCCTTCCGGGATATGCCACAAGACCCCGCGGCTGATGCCACCATGCCGATGATGATTGCCCACATGTCCGAAGCGATGCATGAGATCCGCGACGTGCCGGAAGACGCGGCGCCCAAGCTTGCGATGACCATCGCAAAAGACCCGATGTCAGGGTGGAATGTGACTTTGGTGACCGAGAATTTCACCTTCGCACCAACACAGGTTGGCGGCCTTGCAGTGGACAACACGGGCCATGCCCATCTGTACATTGGCGATAAAAAGATCGCCCGCATTTACGGGACGCACTACCACATTCCCGATCTCGCGCCGGGCCAGCACGATATCACTGTGACGCTCAGCAGCAATGATCACGCCTACTACGCCGTGGACGGCGCGCGGATCGAGGCGCGTGCCGTTGTCATGCAGGCGGAGTGACACGCCTCGATCATGCCCGGCTAGAGCGCGGTGACGAGTGTGGCTGCCAACACCCCCAGTACGATCGGCGCGATCAGCGCACCGGCCACCCACAAGATGGCCTTTGTTCGGAAGGCCGATTTCGAAGGGCACGCCGCCGCCTTGCTAGGAGGAGATGTCCTATGAGGGTGCGCGTTGGCACGAGGAACTGCACCAACCGTCTCCAAGCCGGTTTTGCCACGGACCGGCGTGACGCCTGAACGTTGTTTGCGTCGCGTTTCTGCGACTAGTACAACGGTTTCTTTCTCAGACTGGTGCATACCCGGTCTCCTGTCGCCGCGCAGCCCACAAGCCGTGATTGCTGCGGTAGCGGCCGACTGGTCGTGCGTTTGCGGAGGTGGCGTCACGAAGCGCTGCGGTCTCCGGTCGGCCCGTGACCGACCAGAGACCTGTCCGGATCTACTTGCCGGTGCGACCGTAATAGTTGCCTCGGAACAGCAAGAACAGCGCAAGGCCAAGCATGAGTACTTGGGGATCGGCGATGGTCACGGCACCCCAATAGAAGAACGCAATCACGCCCGCAGCTGCCGCCACGCCGGCGAACCCGCCACCGCGGGTCAAGGCATCACCGGTCAGCCTCAGCCAGCCTTGCTTTGGCCGCCATGTCTCAATGACGCCGCCAACAAAGAGCGCCACAGGCCCCAGAACTTCTGCAAACGCCGCCAGGATGAACAGAACCGCCGGCACGCCGTAGGCGCCCGGTGCAATGAAGGCGTCTGGGAATTTTTGGACACCGTACATGAGCATGATCCCTGCAAGTGGGATCCGCAGTGCCCAGTGCCCGATGCGATCGGCCCACGAAAATCCAGGCACTTGGCCCTGCTCGCGGGCAGACTGATAGTAGCTCAACAGCGTCGCGTGCAGCGACGTGTTAGTGGACGAGGTATTGGCATTCATTGCCATGGGGGTCTCCTTAAAACGCGTGAATTTCTGCGAGCAGATCTCACTGCCCGGGATCGAGAGACGCTCGATCGCTTGCTGGCCGTGGACATAGGCCCGTTGGTCCAAAGACAAGCCATCTGGCGCGGCGAATAGACGCGAAGTCTGGCCAAATCACGCGGGCGTGACCGATTGTGCATGCGCCGGGTGCGCGGGGCTCACGAACCCGTGAAGCGCTTTCCAACTGCGGCGATCTGGCACTTTCCGCGACCCAACGACGATCTCTGTTTATGATCAACAAATACCGTATTGGAGAGACACAGACATGCTACGCAACCTTTTCGGCCTCGGTATGATCCTGAACACGAACAGCTTTCAGAGAGGCCAGAACGCCGCGCAATCCGGACAGCCGATGTCCGCCAATCCGTTCAGCGACGACACTACTTTGCATGCGGACTGGGAACTGGGTTGGCGTGTCGCCACCAAGATGCAATCGATCCAGGACAACAACGCCGTGACGATCAGCACCACTGAACCATCGGCATTTGCGCAGGGTCAACTGGCCGCGGCGCGGGACCAAAGCGCATCGGCAAACCCATACACGGTTGGCCACCCCGCGCACGATGAATGGCGCCTGGGCTGGGCGCGCGCAAAGTCGCACTGACCAAGCAGCGTGTCGTGTCTGGTCTGAACACTTCCACGAATGCGCCGGTAGCCTTTTGCACGTTTGGCGGGGCCAGAAGCCCCGCTTGACGCGCCGACGCCCACGCTATCTCCCGACCATGCAAAACTCTGACATGTCCCCGATCGAACGCCTGGGGGTGCTCGCTATTGGCACGCTGCAACCGCCCCCGGGGCGGCGTCGGGTGATCGTGGCCTTTGCCTATGGCATCTTTTGCCATCTGGTGTTCGGGCTGGCCGTCGCCGCGATGATCATCGCGATGTTCTTTGGTTTGAGCGAAAGCCTCGGTCGTGTGCCGGCGCCCTGGGCCTGGTTTGCGAACGCCGCCTTGGTCGCGCAATTCCCCATCATGCACTCGCTCTTGCTTAGCAAGCGCGGGGGCGCGTGGCTGAAACGGCTCGCACCCCGGCAATATGCGGGCACCCTGTCCACCACGACCTACGCCATCGTCGCCTCGACCCAGCTTCTTCTTCTCTTTGCTCTCTGGACCCCCAGCGGCCTCGTTTGGTGGCGCGCAGAGGGTGCGGTCTTTGGGGTGCTATGCGCGCTCTACGCTTCCTCTTGGTTGCTTCTTATCAAGGCGAGTTACGACGCAGGCGCAGAGGTGCAGTCGGGCGCATTGGGCTGGATGTCGCTTGCCCAGAACAAGCGGCCGGTATTCCCGGACATGCCAACAACCGGGCTGTTCCGCATCATCCGACAACCGATCTATGTGGCCTTCGCCCTGACCCTCTGGACTGTACCGGTCTGGACGCCGGATCAACTGGCGTTGGCCACCGTGTTGACGGCTTACTGCCTTGCGGCGCCAAGGCTCAAAGAGCGCCGGTTCAAGGAACGCTACGGCGACCGCTTTGCGGCCTACCAGCGGGCCGTGCCCTATGCGGTGCCAAATCTCAGGCGGAGCAACGTCAATGACTGAACCGGTGCGCAACAACCTCGGGATCTACGACGAAGTCGCGGCACAGTGGTGGTCCGATGACATTCGATGGGTGCGCACGCTCAAGAACCTGGTGCCCGGACGACTGGCTTGGTTCGACAAGCAAATTGCATGGGCCGAGAAAGCGGTTCTCGACCTTGGATGCGCCGGCGGCTTCATGGCGGAGGCGCTCGCCAAAAGAGGGGCCGAGGTGACAGGCATCGACCCCGCGACAGACGCCATCGACGCGGCGCGCGATCATGCCGCCGCGTCCGGTCTGTCGATCCACTATGACGTTGGTGTGGGGGAGGCACTACCGTATCCGGAACGCGCCTTCGATGCAGTCGTCTGTGTCGATGTGCTGGAGCATGTGAACGATCTGCAAAGAGTCCTCGCAGAGGTCGAGCGCGTTTTGAAACCCGGCGGCATGTTTCTCTTCGACACCATCAATCGAAACCCGATCTCACGTTTGGCGACGATTGCCGTTGCCGAAGAAGTGTTGCGGTTGCTCCCAAAAGGGACACATGACCCAGACCTCTTTATCAAGCCCAGAGAACTAGCCGACGCGATGGAGAACGTGGGCTTGGTCGTAGGGCCCAGCACCGGTCTCGGCCCGCGCGGCATAACGCGGCGCGGCGATTTCACCTTCGGACCGCTACCTTTGAAAACTGTGATCTACATGGGCATCGCACGCAAAGCGAATATCACTCTATGAGATCGCTTAAGGCGCTCCAGCGCGCAGATTTCGTGGCTTAAGTCACACTGGGTTCTGAGCGCCGGCAAAGAACATTAACCGACCGTCGGCGTCATAGATCGGTCTGATCCGAAGACGGTTCAAGAAGGGCGATCCATCTTTGCGATAGTTGAGAATGTCGATGGTGAAGCGCGTTTCTGCTTTTAGGCCCTGTCGAATGGCTTCGATCGCGTGGGGATTGGTGTCGGGACCCTGAAGGAACCGACAGTTCCGCCCTGTGGCTTCCTCTGGTGAGTAACCTGTCTGCGCTTCAAATTCATCGCTGATGAATACCATTGGGTTATCCAGAAGAGAAGGATCAGAAAAGACAACACTCATCTCAACCTCATCCGCTTCTAGAAGCGAGCGAAGATACCCTTGATCGAGATCTGACACCTGTAATTCCCCTCCCATGCTAACAGCTCTTTCGACAAGCCGCGCAGAGCAAGACTACTGCGACATGTCAGCGCCGTAAATTGCTTCGACGTCAGATCACAATTACCATATCGAAAGGAGTGGGTTTTGAAGCCCCATAAGACGACAGCATGGCGACAACACTTAAGACTTGGATTCCGCGCTTCGGCGTTCTCTGCAGAACCAGTGCTGTCGCCTTGATCGCGGGCGTGTATCGCCGGAGCTCGATTCAAGAAGTCAATGACCACATGGTGGCCAGGCCGCTCCAACAGCAAGTCCTAATCACGCCTGCGGTGCTCGGAGCTTTGTTCGCACTGAGCGCCCTTGCTGCCCAATTCGGCTGGATTGGAATGCTCTTGTTCTGGATCGCAGTCATTGTGCTCGTGAACTAGCTTGGGGAAGTACGCTCACCCTGCGCATACCATGGTATGCATCTGTTTTTTAAGATAAATTCCGGAATCTTGTGATCTGCTTTAGACGCCGCTGCGTAAAACTTCCATACTCAGCCAACAGGAGCAGACATGGAATATCTCATTGGAACTCTCATGCTTGGTAAGATCGGTTTCGTCCTTGCATTTGCGTACCTAAGCATTCGCGGGCTTGAGAAGCTCAGGGGCAGCGACGCGCCGAAATCGTCCCTGTCACGTGATGGCGCAGAAGAACGGATGCAGGCCGCAACAGCAAATCCCGCGGGCTGAACCAAACGTGTCCAAAAACTAAGTCGGGTGCAGTGTCGTTATCTCGCTACCCAACTGTCCGCCTCGAAGTACGCGGCGAGGAGAGACAAACATGACGGAAAGTGAAGTCCAAAATTCTAATTCTGTGCGGCATATTCTCGATCGACCGTCTGAATTGGCGACAGCGACTTGGTATCGCGATGACGGATGGTACGATCTCAGATCGGTAGACCGGTCTGCAGGTCGAGATCGGTCGCAACATAGGCGGAGCACGTGGCTTTACGATGACCTTCTGAACTAATCCGCTGTAGGTACGGTGCCACAAATCGCGATTGCGGACCAAAAAGGGGCCGGGCTGAGCCCGGCCCTTATCGGTCAGGACACACCGCTAGCCCGTGGATTGTCCAGCTATGAGCTCTTCGGCACGAGCAAAGATGTCCTCGTACCGGTTTTTTGCCCGACCGCGCTGGCGCACCTGACGCGCCTGCTCAAAGTTCGGTGGGTTGTCACCAACGATGATCAGGCCGACCATGCCGGCTGTTTTATGCGGTGTGCAATACACACCGTAGGCGCCCTCCACATCGAGCGTGATCTCGAACTCTTCATTCATGCCGCTGCGCCAGGGCTCGACGCCATCGGGTATCATCTCCGCGTCTGCCGCCACATTATGACCCCGCTCCGTCGGAACAAATCGTATCGTATCGCCCGGGTTCGCTCGCACGATGTCGGGGTAGAACACCATGCGCTCACCTCTGTCTTCGGGATGGGCGTTCAGCAATTGGACTTCGATTGTCTTGGCACCCGCCTGATCGTTCGCAAGGGCCGTTGATGCACCTGCAAGGCTCGTCGTGACCATGGCACTGCCAAGCAGATTGAGATTTTCTCTACGCGTCATACGCATAGGTTTTCCTTTCGTTGATTTCTTAGTTGCTCGTGCGCAAGAAGTATCTCAGTGACGGCGGAAATCATCCGGGTGAGACAATCCGTCAGACCCTTAAGTATCTATTTTCAAATGATTTTGATTATCCTTGACGGCGCGCCACCGCGACCGTGTGATGGGTCCAACGGAACCAGCTAACGCCCAAGACGGATAGCAGCCAGCCTAAGGAAAACTGCCCGATTGGGCGGAGACGCCTTCGCCACGGCTGCAGCCTTTTGCCACCACATCCGCTCGGGGCCACTCATCTCCTCTAGAAGCAACCGCATCGACAGCTGAGCACTTCGGCCGTCTGTCGCGCAGAAGTCGGGTTCCCGTGCGAAAGTGCTCTCGATTGCATCTATCAAACGCTGGTCATCGCGATCATGCGCGTAGATCAAGATGCCAATCAGACAAAGCCTGAATGGCGCAACCTCTTTAATGAACTCGTCCATAGGCTCTTGGCATTGTCTTTCTAGGGTGCACTTATTGAGCTTTGCTAGCCGACAAGTTCGCTTCACTAGCTCACATAGTTAAAGAACGGCCCCTGCTTTCTTGGGCAGGCTCCCAAGGGCGAAATCGCTCTTCAGGCAACATCCCGAAGATCGGCCAACAGCGCGCCGAGAACGACAGGAAAGACATTGCTACGCGCCGTCCAGTCTGCAGTGGAAACATCATGGTCCCAAGTGTTCGCACCGGGATAGGCAATCACCCTCATGTTCGCAGACGCAGCTGCGCGAAGTCCCGCCTCGTTATCCTCAATGGCCACAGCGTTGCTGGGCTCGACCCCGAGTCTTGCGGCAACGGATTGATACGCATCAGCCGCTGGCTTTTGCTTAAAACCATCGTCTGCTGAAGTGACGTGGTCAAAGAGGACTTCGAGATCGCCGGTTCCGTTTTTCAATGCGATATCAATGGTTCGCCGGTCTGTTGTAGAAACCAAAGCTGTCTTCATCCCGAGGTCGCGCGAAGCTCTGAGGCTTTCAACTACGCCAGGACGCGGCAAGGGTGATTTGTTCCTCAGAAGATCCGCGAATACTTCGGTTTTGTCGGCGTGGATTGCGGCGGCGTCTGCGATATCCCCGGACTGCCTAGCATAGGTGCTTATGCGGCTCTTGCCGCCAGGCGTTCCAAGCAATGCCCGATAAGTCGCCAAATCCCAGTGCCAATTCAAGCCATGTCGGGCGAAAACAATGTTGAAGGCTTCACGCTGCAACTCGGAAGTCTCCACAACTGACCCAATTGAACCAAAAAGTACTGCTTGCATGGCTCGTCCTCCTGACCTGTGTGCCGGGACTAATGTTGACCCACCCGAATAGACATAGGGCAATGCCGTCCGATTTCTCGTGATCCGCCCTAGGAGCTTTGAAATGGGTTCGCCACAGGATGCTTGGAGCGCTGCATTCCACGTCGACAGATAGAAGGAACAGTCGTTCGCCGTTCTATCGCGCAATAGCAGCTCTGGGCTCAGAGCAGACATCTGACGCTTTCGGTCGGCCTTGCGGGTCTTCGAACGGCACTCAAGGTGGGGTTCGCGGGAAAAGCCAACGTCCGCTTGCTCGGTTGGAACAGAAAAAATAGACGACTGGCGACAAAATCGAACCCCACGTCGCGGTCTTCACATTCTGCATCCAACGCCGGCATTTCAACCTAGCGGACGATTTATCAAGCTGGCAGGGTTTCGGGCGCGAAAGGGGGGTCACCCCAAGTCGTCCAGCTCTTTTTGCGTGAACAATCGTGACCGCGTCAGAAATCGTTTCTCACGTCCGTTGTCGAGGCTGAACATCCCGCCGCGACCGGGGACCACATCGATAATGAGTTGCGTGTGGCGCCAAGCCTCAAACTGCGACCCAGAAATGAAGACCTCGGACCCATCGATATCGCCAAGCTTCACATCGGATGCGCCAATGTGGAAATCGCCTTTGGGATAGCACATCGGCGCTGATCCATCGCAGCACCCGCCTGATTGATGGAAAAGCACCTCGCCATGGTCGGCAATGATTTCTGCCAGCAGAGCCCGTGCCGCATGGGTCGCGGTCACGCGCACACCAATGGCTGCATCCTCAGGCAGGTCGGCATCCGTGACGCAATGAATGTCGACCAATGGTTTTTCTGAGTTCATCTCAATCCTCCCGAAGTCCCCTGGCATTCGTGGATGCCAGGGGACGTGTCTTACACTTTCTCTTTAGAAGAAACCGAGTTTGTTGGGGCTGTAGCTGACCAACATGTTCTTGGTCTGCTGGTAGTGATCAAGCATCATCTTATGCGTCTCGCGACCGATACCCGACTGCTTGTACCCGCCAAAGGCCGCATGGGCCGGGTAGGCGTGATAGCAGTTGGTCCAGACACGACCCGCTTCAATGGCGCGGCCAAAGCGGTAGCAGGTGTTGACGTCACGGCTCCACACGCCGGCACCAAGGCCATATAGCGTGTCATTCGCGATATCGAGCGCTTCGTCTTCGTCCTTAAAGGTCGTCACTGAGACGACAGGGCCGAAGATTTCCTCTTGGAAGACCCGCATTTTGTTGTGACCTTTGAGGATGGTCGGCTTGATGAAGTAGCCCGACGACAGCTCACCACCGTAGTCGGCGGCTTCTCCACCCGTCAGAACTTCTGCCCCCTCTTGGCGACCAATGTCGAAGTAAGACAGGATTTTTTCCTGCTGTTCTGACGACGCCTGCGCGCCCATCATCACACCTTCCGCACGTGGGTCGCCAGTGACGATCGCTTGGGTGCGCTGGATGCATTTTTCGATGAAGGCGTCGTATATATCTTCGTGGATCAAGGCCCGGCTCGGACAGGTGCAAACCTCCCCTTGGTTGAGCGCAAACATAACGAAGCCTTCGATCGCTTTGTCGAGGAAATCGTCGTCCTCGCGCATCACATCCTTATGGAACACATTGGGGGATTTTCCGCCAAGCTCCAGCGTGACCGGAATTAGGTTCTCGGTCGCATACTGCATAATCAGACGGCCTGTGGTCGTCTCGCCGGTAAAGGCGATCTTGGCAATGCGGTTGGACTGCGCAAGTGGCTTGCCAGCCTCAAGCCCGAACCCGTTGACGATATTCAGAATACCGGCAGGCAGCACATCGGCAATCAACTCAGCCCAGACCATGATCGTTGCGGGGGTCTGCTCGGCGGGTTTGATCACGACGGCATTGCCAGCAGCAAGGGCCGGGGCAAGCTTCCAGGCGGCCATCAGCAGCGGAAAGTTCCACGGGATGATCTGGCCGACGACGCCAAGCGGCTCATGGAAATGGTAGGCAACCGTGTCGTTGTCCAATTCGCCCATGGTGCCTTCTTGGGCGCGAATGCAAGACGCGAAATAGCGGAAATGATCAACCGCAAGCGGCAGGTCAGCCGCCATCGTTTCACGAATGGCTTTGCCGTTGTCCCATGTTTCGCAGGTTGCCAAAAGCTCCAGGTTTTCTTCCATGATGTCGGCGATCTTTAGGAGCGCATTGGCGCGTTCGGTGACCGAGGATCGGCCCCAGGCGGTCTTGGCCGCGTGTGCCGCATCCAGCGCGTTTTCGATGTCTGATGCATCCGATCGCGCGATCTGGTTGATCACCGCGCCCGTGATCGGAGTTGTATTGTCAAAGTATCTTCCATTCACAGGAGGCACAAACTGGCCACCAATGAAGTTGTCGTATTTGGTTTTGAAAGGCGACGCGAAGGTGCCTTGGGTTTGCGTCATTTCGTTCATGAGTTCCTCCCTTAAAGATGAACCCAGCAAAGACTATGGTGAACGTGTTGCGCTACGCGTGCGCGGCAGTTACGCGGTCGCACTGTCTCAACGTCGAGACAAATCGAACGCTTTTTTTGGACTATTTCAGGATTTTCCGCCGCTCATCCGAGCGCGCAATGCCAAGCCGATTCATGCGCCGATAGAGGGTGGCGCGACCGATGCCGAGGCTTTTCGCTGCCGCAGAGACATTCCCGTTTGCGCGTGTGATCGCTTTGATGATCGCAGCTTTTTCGCCACGGACAAACCCGCTGACCCCTTTGTCCTCTTCAAAGATGTCGGTTGCCGCAACGGGCTTGAGGTCGTGTTCCAGTTCCCAGTTAAAGAGCTTACGTGCAGCGCGCGTGGCACCAACGATACAATCGTCAGAACTGATCGCTACGAGGGCGCCCTGATCGACATCCCCATGGCCCGCCAATACAACCCGTTTGTTCGGAAAATGCGCTCTGAAGTTCTCTGTTTCGATCTTGAGCGCCGCGTCCTTGACCGTGGCGGCAATCAATTTGTTGACCGCATTGGTTTGATCCGACCGCGCCGAACTGACGTCCAGAACACCAATCAGTTTGCCTTTGGCCCCGTGGATTGGCACGCCGATACAGGTCATCGCGATGTTTTTCGGAAGATAGTGCTGATCTCTATGAATGGTGACCGCACGGCGCTCTGCCAAACAGGTGCCAATGCCATTTGTGCCTTCGAAATCCTCGCTCCAGACCGCTCCTTGGCACAGGCCCCAATTCTGGAAACTGCGCGCATCCGCGTTTCGACAGCGTTGTTCAAGGACAAAGCCGTCGGCATCGGTCAAGACCACGCTGCACCCAGATGCGCCGACCAGGCTGAACAGATTGTCGAGCATCGGACCGGCAACGGACAGGAATTGGTCTGCCTTTTGCTTGCGTTCGCGCAGTTCCGAGGAGGTGGCAACATGCTGCGGAGCACGCCTGAACGGATCGATCCCGTGGCGTTCATATGACCTGCGCCAAGACGCGGCCAGCCTGCTTGTTGCAGCAGCTTGGTCCGATTCCAAACATGCTAAGACACGCTGCGCATGGCGCATTGGTCATCCTCCCTTGGGCGAGCATAACCGCCGACTTGCATCCTGCAAGTGTGACGAAAGCGCCGATCGATGGAAATGTCTCAGAGCCGAGACAGATCAGCGACTTCACTGCGACCGCGTCAACTTTGGTTCCGCCGGGCTTTGCAGCCGTTTGATTCAGAGGTCTCGGTAGCTGATCAATTCTATGCCAATCTGTTCAATGCGCTCACGCAGCAATGGGCTTGTCAGCGTCTCCAGACAAGTCACTCGATCTTGGGCGACGTCCTCGTAGCCATGGTGTCCGGTTACACCCAATTCCTGTGAGACAACGGCTGGATGGTCGATGAAGATGTAGGTTCCGGCCTCTAGCTCATCGAGTTGCCTCGCGAAGGCTTCGACCCTCTTATCAGTGTCTCTCGGGAACTTGGGATAGCCTTCGATCCGGGGAAGACCGTGACCGAAAGCGTCGTCTTTCAGGCCGAATTCCTCACAGAGCTCAGAGATAACGTCACCGAGACGTGCGTCGAAGTCTTTGAAATGCTTCAGCATATGAGAACTGACATGAGACGCGTGTTGGAATTCTGCGATGCCAAGCGAGACCTGAGCCCTGAATTCACTGGCAATTTCGTCCAGCGACCAGTCGGAATTTTGCAGACTTGGCCTAATGTCACCTTTGCGCGGCGTCAGCAATGGAAGGAAGTTTCCCATATTGTCGGTTAAGCTTCTCGCCTGTGTAAGCGGTCGCCACTTCACCGCGTTCCATTCGCTTGTCAGGGTCAAGTGAATACCCACGTCGATTTCGGGATGATTGTTCAATATCTCCGCCGCATGGGTTGTCCATCCACACGGCATCATCACCTCCACACTCCGTGCGATACCGTCCGTGCAGGCGCGTAAACATCCGACGTTGGAGGACCAACTCGATCCCGCGTCATCCGCTCTTACAAGTAATCGAACGTCGCCCATCACCATCCTATTCGGGCATTGTTGCAAAGATTAAGGATTGCACGTGACGGCCCTGATTGCACACAACTCAATTGCCATGAAATGCCGCAGCACAGAAACTTGGAGGTATGGGCTCGGATCTGTCGTTCGCTGCAAAATGTACTAACGACTGCTTTGCCGCATTAGCGGACACAGCGCTCGCCAACAATTGGCTCGATTGCTTCGGTGAATGGCAAATGCGCACGATCCGCTTCGAACCGTACTTTGTCGCAGAGATGCGGTATGAAACGTGGTATGAGGATCTAATCGCGCAGTTTTTGCAATTTATTTTCGATATTTATGCATCCTGTTCGGCGGAGTTCACCTCCCCAATACTAGCCTACATGCGTGTATTCAGGCCCCTCACGATCTCCCCCTGCCGTTCGCGTGACATCGGAATGTAGGAGTCGACAGTCGTCGCTACATGCTCGTGACCGAGGTTCATGCTGAGTGCCTTGAACTCCTCAAGCGATGTGCTGATCTGGTCGCAGTGAACCGCCAGGGTCTTGCGGAACGCGTGCGGCGTGAACTCGGGCAGATGCACATGCGCAAAGGCCTGACGGACAATGGCGTTGAACTTGCCTCCATCCGAATACCCCTCTCGGGCAAAGCCGGCTTTCTCGAACTTGCCGTTTCGGACCTCCATCTTCGCCTTCGGAAACAGCGGGTCCGTATCTGAGAAGAGCTCGACCTCTCGCAGATGCCTGACCCACTCCTCGAAGAACTCCCTGTAGGCCGGTTCGACAGGGAAGAACCACGTATCGATGGTCTTTGCGTTCTTCGTCGCCACCTCACGGGCGTCCTGGAAGATATGACCGTCAAAGAGATTCACGTGCTTGAGCATCAGAGCAACCGCCGCACCAACGCGGGCACCGGTCAGCATGAAGAAGGCAAAGAGAGCCTTGTCCCGCTTCTGGAACTTGTCATCTTCTGGCATTGCCTTGAACGCATGCAGGCATTGATCCATTGAGGGATATCGGATCGGCCGCTGAGTGTGGGCTGCTCGTGCCGCCTTTTTCGAGTTGTTGAAATATTCCGCGTCAGCGTAACCCACCCGCGATTTGTAACCTGGTTGATCGGCAAGCCACAGGATGAAGGCCTTCACGTGGGCCAGCGTTGCGTCGACGGTCGACACGCTTAGTGGCCGACCTGTCCTCATATTGCGGGCCTTCTCAAGATGCGCCTTGAACACCTCGCCCCAGTGGCGGGAGAACCGCTTGAAGTCCTTCCAGCCGATTGCAGCCTCGAACTCGTTTAGGGCCGCCGCAACCTTGTCGAGGGTCTTTTCGTCGCGACCTTTGGCCTGCTTGAGGTAGTCCAGGTAGCGGTGCTTCAGGCGTTCATTTGCGGGGATCATTCTGGCCATGTTCAGGCTCCTGCTCAAAGTGATGTTTTCAGTAGAGTTTCGCGGGTTCGCTTAGGCGCCTGACCGCTAGTTGATGGCGAACCCGAACTTGGCGGCCCAATCCGGGAGAGCGCTACGCCTGATAAAGCGCCGAGCGGTGTTTCCGGTGTTCGGGCAAAGCGCCAAGATCAGGCAGCGGCCAGAGGGCAAGAGTTCGTAGTCAACGAGCCCTTCACCAGGCTGAAAAGCTTTCTTGCAGCTCAAGCAGTAAACCTCGAATTGCGCCAGTTTTTGGCGACGGCTCTTCAGGTGCGCTTCGTGAAACACCTTGAAGTCCCGCCCTCGGATCAGGAACGGCCGCTGATCCGTAATGCAGGGGAGCCCCCTTTTGCACCAACTGCGGACTGTGCCGACGGTGACACCGACTATTTCTGCCAATTGGTCGAGCCGATAGGTCCGGTGCGTTTTCACGCCGCGCGCGCTGATCTTCTTCGGCATCAGCCCGGCCGCTGTTGAGGATCAACGCGGTTGGCTTCAGCCCACGCGTTCAGATCTGCGCCGCGATAGACAATCTTACGACCTAGGCGATAATAGGCGGGACCGATGCCCTTGTGACGCCACTGGGCCAGTTTCGCCCGGTCACCAATGATGTCCAACTCGGGGTCGCCGAGGACATAGCTTCGATCTTGTTCAAATAGGTTTGCCATGAGCACGTCCGGTTTACTTCGGTCGCAGTCATTTTCCTTAAGCAATCACATTTTCATATTGCCGTCGGAGCCCGCCCAATCGCCAAATCCGCCCGCCCAGAAACTCAAAAATGGGCGGTTAAAGTGGGCATTACGCGGTCAACCATAAATGCGGCGCAACTCTTTTCCCAGATGTCGTTGAACCGACGTCCTACTAATCTTCACCGAAAGCTCCGCCTCTGAAAAAGCAATCAATTCGAAGATGCAACTTTCTTTGTTGTGTGGGCAACGACCTTCCAGTTCTAGCCTCAACAGATGTGATTTAATTCTGTCCCACCGAACCGACCGGGACCTGCGGCGACTTGGCGGTGATAGTGCTGGATCCTGAAGTCGATAGAACCCACCAAACCGTTGGACAGTTTCTTCCGACCATGCAAGCCCAGCATCATCTAGCAAATTGGCAAGAACAGAAGACTGCACCCTTAAAGATACGAATTGCTTAGTAGGAGTCACTATTTCGTTTGCCTTCCAGTTAGTGGAAAGACCAACTTGACTGGGAGGTACAGCGTCGAACCTAGCGGCTTCTTGATACTTTCCCTCGTCCGCGAGCTTTTCCCACCTTCCCAGGTCGATGCCTTCTAGATTTATCTGCTCCCTTTGTATCCACTGGAATACTAGGGACCAACCCAAATCAAGGAAACGACCAAATTCGGCCTCAACTTCTTGAACGATTTCCCTTTCTTTTCCATACCTCGCGACTAATTCCGACATATCAGAAATCATTTTTTCGGTGAGATCAATGGATTCGCCATCATCATTCTCTATGAGCAGCGGCCCTCTTTCTTGATATTGCCGGATCCGATCTGGCAGATCAAATACCCCCTCTGTCGTGCATATCTCAGCTGCCTGAAAGTAATCTTCGCGTATTGGAATACCAAGCGATTGAAACTCTCGGCGGTCATACCAAGGGTAAAACTCAACTGGCTCAAAGTTGTCGGGCATCCCGCGCCAGTAGAACCGCGACTCTACTGGTTCGTAGGTTTTTTCTTCAAGAATGATGTTGGCTTCCGGTACTCGGCCAAGGGAAATCCATTCGACTGCTTCTGAAAGAAAACAGTAGTCAGCAACCTCAACTTCTTTGAGGAATGATTGAGCTTTCTCGGACAATTGGCACGACCTTAAGCGATTCACCCAACACAAACCCTGACCATTGTTCCATAAGTGACCGTCTCCGGTCTAGCAGGTCACTTCGGGCATAAGCTCGCTCCACGTCCGACCCCACTTTGTGCGAAAGGCTCATCTCGGCCACCTCGCGTGGGGCATTCGCGACTTCGGATGCCCAATCCCGAAAGGTAGAACGGAAGCCATGTACCGTCACACCCTCTACCCCCATTCGACGCAGCAGCATAAGCATTGCCATGTTGGACAGCGGCCGGTGCCGTTTCTGACCCTCGAAGACAAACTCTGATTGCAATGCCCTGAGTGGCTCGATGATGGAGAGCATCTCCGGTGTTAGCGGAACCCGATGATCTTCACCTGTCTTCATGCGATCCGCAGGACAGATCCAAAGGCGTTCGTCGAAGTCGATCTCCTCCCAACGTGCGCCCAGGACCTCACCTGTACGTGACCCAGTCAGACAGGTGAACATCAAGGCCTTCGCCGCCATGGCCGATCTTTCGCGGAGATCAGCGTAGAACGCTGGCACGTCGCGCCAGTCCATCGCCTTGTGGTGCTTCACCTTCTTCCGGACCTTCGGCAGCACATTTGCTGCCTTGATCGCTGAGACCGGGTTCTCCCCATCGCGGAAGCCATTGGACCGCGCCACATTCAGAACGACCCGGATGCGCTGCATCAGCCGGCGAGCGGTCTCCGGTTTCTCCGTCCATATGGGCGACAGGCAAGACAGCACTTCCGGCTGCCCGACGGCCGAGACAGGCAGACGTCCGATTTTAGGGAAGGCGTATTCGCGGAGCGTGTTGATCCACTGCTGGCCATGCTTGGCGTTCTTCCAGGTCGGCAGGCGGTCAATGTGGACCTGTTGCGCCGCTTCCTCAAACGTTGGGATGTCCTTTTTGGCGTTGAACCGCGGGTTGAGCCCTTGTCGCGCGAGCCGGCGATATTCGAGCGCTCGCTCCCTCGCTTCCTGAAGTGTGACAAGAACTGTGCCACCAAGGCCGAAGTCGGTTCTGAGTGGCTTTCCCTGGCGGTTTTTCTGGCCCTTCACGGTCACGCGCACGATCCATCGCCGCGCACCGGATGGATCAACGACCAGGTAGAGCCCATTCCCGTCTCCGTGCCGCCCCGGACCCAACGACTCAACGGCGCGCTTGGTGAGCTTTCCAGAGATCATTTTATACCACGCTTCATACCACGGAACGAACGTCATTCAGCATAGTCGAACAAATTTGAAAAACAACTCTCTTCCAGAAATCCCATGATATCTGGACTCTATCGCACTAGGAGCGATCCACGACACACTAATTGAGAGGTAAGGTGGCGGAGACGAAGGGATTCGAACCCTCGAGACGGTTTCCCGCCTACTCCCTTAGCAGGGGAGCGCCTTCGACCACTCGGCCACGTCTCCGCCGACCCGTCTAAGGGCAAGCGCTGTCTGTCACAAGTCCAAATACTCCCAGCCCCGAACCGACGCCCGCCTCCGGCGGGTATAACGCCGCGCTAACGGGGTTTTTTGTTCCGCCACGCGTCAGGTCTGTTAATCCTCATGCTATTAAACCCAAACGCATTGCAGGCCCCGCCATGACACCCATCGCCCACGCCGCCGCCATTGCCGCGCTGACCCTTGGCACCGGAGCCGCAACCGTATCCGTGATGGCACCCGATATCCCCGACATGGCCGTGCCCCAGGCCGACTGGGCACCAGGCACGGCGCTTAATGGCCAGAGCTTCGCCATCACCGCGATGACACAGCCCGGCGACCGGCCACAGACCGACACGCTCCACTTTCGCGACGGCACCTTTCAATCCGCCGATTGCCAGGACTACTGCGACTTTGGCTGGACGGGGTATCAGACCTGGACAGACGGTGAGATCACCCATTTCACCGCCACCACCCAATGCCCAACCGAACCGCACACCGTCGTCTGGCATGGGCAAGTCGTAGGCGATGCCCTTACCGTTGCGTTTAGCTGGACCACGCGCCGCTGGTACTGGACCCACCAGATTACGGGCACAGGCAACGGCACCACCCTGCCGCCCGCGGCCGGGTGAGCGGGGACACCGCCCCCTCCAAAACGCTGACACCGGTGGGGATCGCGGTCAGAGCGGTTGCCTTCCTCGCGCTCGTTGTCGCCGCGACCTGGGCCGCATTCTATCTGCGCGACCTGCTCGATATGACCATCCGGCCCGACACCGAGGGTATGATCCACCGCCTTTTGATGGTCAGCATGGCGGCCTATGTCGGCCTGCTGGCGATCCCGTTCGTGCCAGGGGCCGAGGTGGGGCTCGCGATGATCACCGCGTTTGGTGCAGCCGTCGCTCCGCTCGTCTATGTGGCCACGGTAATGGCGATGATGCTGGCCTATGCGGTGGGTCGCCTGATGCCCGAGACGACGCTTGCGCGACTTTTGTCGCTGGTGCGTTTGCGTCGGGCCGCCGCTCTCGTGACGCGCGCCGCCGCCTTGCCCCGGGAGGAACGGCTGGCCCTCCTCCTCGAAGGCGCACCACCGCGAACGGTCGGCCTCGCGCTGCGTCACCGCTACATCGCGCTCGCGCTCTGCGTCAACATCCCCGGCAACGCAGTGATCGGCGGGGGTGGCGGGATCATGATGATGGCGGGGATGAGCGGGATCTTCGCGCCCTTTCAGACGCTTCTGGCGGTGATCATCGCGGTGTCGCCGATCCCACTCGCCGTGATGTTGATGGGGGCGTGACCCCCGTCAGGTGTTGAACAAAAAGTGCATGACATCCCCGTCCTGCACCACATACCCCTTGCCCTCGGCCCGCATCTTGCCGGCCTCTTTCGCCGCCGCTTCCCCACCCAGGCTTACGTAATCATCGTAGGCAATCGTCTCCGCCCGGATAAACCCGCGCTCGAAATCGCCATGGATCACACCTGCCGCCTTGGGCGCTGTGGTCCCCTCCGGGATCGTCCAGGCCCGCGCTTCCTTGGGCCCCGCCGTAAAGTACGTCTCCAGATGCAACAGCTCATAGCCTGCCCGGATCATCCGATCGAGCCCAGCCTCGGTTAACCCCAACTCCTCCAGAAACATCTCCGCTTCCTCGGGCTCCAGCTGGCTGATCTCCTCCTCGATCTTGGCCGAGATCACGACCGAGGCCGCCCCCTGCTCCGCCGCCATCGCGGCCACGGCGGTTGAATGCGCATTGCCCTCTGCCGCCTCCGCCTCATCGACGTTGCAGACGTAGAGCACCGGCTTCGTCGTCAACAACTGCAGCCCCGCCCACGCCTTCGCATCCTCGTCATCGATCTCCACCGTCCGCGCCGGTTGCCCGTCCTCTAACGCCGCTTGCGCCGCCTTCAACAACCGCTCCTGTTGGACCGCTTCCTTGTCGCCGCCCCGCACCTTGCGCACGATCCCCTGCAGCCGCTTCTCGATCGACTCCAGATCCGCCAGCATCAACTCCGTCTCGATGGTCTCGGCATCGGCCACCGGATCGACGCGCCCCTCCACATGGGTCACATCGCCATCTTCAAAACAGCGCAGCACATGCGCAATCGCATCCACCTCGCGGATATTGGCCAGAAACTGGTTCCCCAGCCCCTCGCCTTTGGACGCCCCCTTCACCAGCCCCGCGATATCGACAAAGGTCATCCGCGCCGGGATCACATTGGCCGATTTCGCGATCTCGGCGAGCTTTTCCAGCCGCGCATCGGGCACCGACACCTCGCCGACATTGGGCTCAATGGTGCAAAACGGAAAATTCGCCGCCTGCGCCGCCGCCGTCCGCGTCAGCGCGTTGAACAGCGTCGATTTCCCCACATTCGGCAGCCCGACAATGCCCGTCTTGAAGCCCATGATCCGTCCCTCTCAAACCTCCCGGCGCGTCTACCGACCCCCACGGCGCAGATCAAGGGCACCCCAGCCCACACTTCTTCGCTTTGGAAATATCCCGGGGGGGCCGCCCGCCAGGGTGGCGGGGGCAGCGCCCCCTCCTCCATTGCATTCCGCGCCGGATTTCGGCACACCGCGCCCAACACCACCAAGGACCCGCCCGATGACCCGGATCGACGCCAAATTCGCAGCCCTCAAGGCCCAAGGCCGCAAAGCCTTCGTCTCCTACATCATGGCCGGCGACCCCGACCCGCAAACCTCGATGGAAATCCTGCGCGGCCTGCCCGACGCCGGCGTCGACATCATCGAACTGGGCCTGCCCTTCACCGATCCCATGGCCGATGGCCCCACGATCCAACTCGCCGGCCAACGGGCACTGGAAGCAGGCCAAACGCTCGAAAGCACCCTCCAGATGGTCCGCGATTTCCGCAAGCAAGACGACACCACCCCCATCGTCCTCATGGGCTACTACAACCCGATCTATTCCCGCGGGGTCGAGCGCTTCCTCACCGACGCCAAAGACGCCGGGATCGACGGCCTGATCATCGTCGACCTGCCGCCCGAGGAAGACAGCGAGCTTTGCATCCCTGCCCAAGCTGCAGGCCTCAACTTCATCCGCCTCGCCACGCCCACAACCGATGACAAGCGCCTGCCCACGGTGCTGCAAAACACCTCTGGCTTCGTCTATTACGTCTCGATCACCGGCATCACCGGCGCGGCCAACGCCCAAGCCGGAGATGTCGGCCCCGAGGTCACGCGCATCAAGGCCGCCACGGAACTCCCTGTTATCGTTGGCTTCGGCATCAAAACGCCCGACGCGGCCGAGGCCATAGCCACGGTCGCCGACGGTGCCGTCGTGGGCTCCGCCATCGTCGAACGCATCGCCGCGGGCGACGCGCCCTCAGACGTCGTGGCTTTCGTGGCGGACCTCGCCGCTGGCGCCCACCGCGCCTGACACCCGCCCGTCCCGGTCGGCGTCCAGCACTGCCCGGATCTCCGCCAGCTTCGGCAGCATCGCCGCCAAGTCGCCTGCTGCGATCTTCCCCGCCAGCCGCTCCACATCCGGGACCAGTCCGGCAATCGCGTCGTCCCGAAACCGCCACCCCGCCCCAGTGATCCACACGCATTTCGACCGCTTGTCCGCCGGATTGGGCCGCATCTCAATGAGCCCCGCCTTCTCCAACCCGCTCAGCGTATGGGTCATCGTCGTCTTCGGCACCTGAAACGCCCGCGCGAGCGCCAGCGGCGTCTGCCCATCCTTCACCCGGATCAGATGGTTCAGCACCGTGAAATGCGAGATCAGGAACCCCTGCGGCAGCCGCGCCTCAAACAGGGCGCGGCTCAACTGTTCGATGATCCCAATCTCATTGAAGAACCCGAAAAAGGTCTCAAGCGTCCGGTCAGGCATTCACAAGTTTCGCCTCCAACGGCCAGCGCGGCGTGCGTGGCACTTGCCGACCGTAGCCCAGAAGCCCCAGCATTTGAACCGTCCCGCCATCCGGCGCGTAAAGGGTGTGCATCTCCTCATAATACGCTGACACTTCAGCATATTCCTGCAACGCCTGGCTCACGGGCCGCAGCTTCAGCCCCAGCGCCGTCGCCGCCAGATTGAGCCGCAGCCAGTCCTGCCCCGACTTGATCTGATCGACACGCGTGTTCCCCGCCGTCACCGACACCGTGAACGCGGGCGCCGAGGCCACCGCATCCACCATCCCCTGCACCGCCTGCTGGTAGTTCGGGTTCGTCCGGTCGAGCGCCGCCTCGCGCGAGGCCAGTCCAAACAGCTTCAGCGAGTCCATCATCGGCCCGCCCAGATCGATCCCATCCGGGTTGGCGTTGATCTCCGCCTTGCCGATCCGCAATAGGTCAATGCTCTCCTTCAGCGTCCGATCCGTCTCCATCTCCGTCACCCAGGCGTCGGTCGCGATCCGGCGCAGCGTGGCGACGCCCGCCTCATCCCGCACGACCTGGGTGTAGGCGTTCAAAGGATCGCTCTCGGCCCCCACGGGCCGGGCATCGAACACCTCCTTGTAACTCCGCCGTTCCATGATCGCATCGGCTAGCGGGTCCCGCGTGCCGCCCGGTGCAAACACTGCGCGGGCCACCGGCCCGTCCTCCCCTTCCGGGAACAGGGTCATGTCACAAGCATAACCATCGGCCCCCGCCGCAATCACCATCTGTTCGAGGAAACAGCCCATCCCGATGGTCAACTGCCGCCCGAACGGATCGGTATGGGGCAAGGTCCGTTCCGGATCGCGGTGCAGAACCACCGTATCCTCCCCCGCCAGTTCCACGAGCCACGGCTGAATATTGTGCGGGTTGGGCGCGAGCAGCGCAAAGGACAACGCCCGCTTACGCGGATCGGCATAGCCCCCCGCTGCGTCCCATGGCTCCAAAGCGCGTGTGGGCGTGCGTGTTGTCAGAAAAGCCGCCGACCCCGCGGTGGCGGCCAGAATGGTTCCGCCACCCACAAGGGCCAGCATTTTGCGTCGGGAAAGCGTCATCGGTCAGGCTCCATATTGTTCGATATCGCACCATCTAGTACGACATCGCACCATATTCAAGACCCTTTCGCCGCATTGCCGCACAAACCCCCAAGCGATATCCACGATCACCAGTTCAGGGAGGAGCTGCCCGTCCATGCCGACCATCACCAATATCGACGATCTCAAGCGCATCTACCGCCGCCGCGTGCCCAAGATGTTCTACGACTACGCCGAATCCGGCAGCTGGACGGAACAGACCTTTCGCGAGAACACATCCGACTTCGACCAGATCCGCCTGCGCCAGCGCATCGCCGTCGACATGGATGGCCGATCCACGAAGTGCCAGATGCTGGGGCAGGATTACGCGATGCCCGTGGCCCTCGCCCCCGTTGGCCTGACGGGCATGCAGAGCGCCGATGGGGAAATCAAAGCGGCGAAAGCCGCCGAGAAGTTCGGCGTGCCCTTCACGCTCTCCACAATGTCAATCTGTTCGATCGAGGATGTGGCCGAGCACACCGACGCGCCCTTCTGGTTTCAGGTCTACACGCTGAAGGACGACGATTTCATGCGCCGTCTGATCGGTCGGGCCAAGGATGCGGGCTGTTCGGCGCTGGTGATCACCGTGGACCTGCAGATCATGGGCCAGCGGCACAAGGACATCAAAAACGGCCTCTCCGCGCCCCCGAAACTGACGCCCGCCTCAATCGCCAACATGGCCACGAAAGTGCCCTGGGGGCTGGAGATGCTGCAGACCAAGCGGCGGTTTTTCGGCAATATCGTCGGCCACGCCAAGGGGGTCAGCGATCCCGCTTCGCTATCCTCCTGGACGGCGGAGGCGTTTGATCCTTCGCTCGACTGGAAGCGCATCGCCCAGATCATGGAGTGGTGGGACGGGCCAGTGATCCTGAAGGGGATCCTGGACGCCGAGGATGCCATGAAGGCCGTCGAGGTCGGGGCCGACGCCATCGTCGTGTCGAACCATGGCGGGCGGCAGTTGGACGGGGCGCTCTCGTCCATCCGCATGCTGCCCGAGATCGTCGATGCTGTGGGCGACAAGATCGAGGTGCATCTCGACAGCGGCATCCGCTCGGGCCAGGACGTGCTGAAGGCGGTGGCGATGGGCGCGAAGGGCACGATGATCGGGCGGGCCTTCGTCTACGGGCTCGGCGCGATGGGTCAGGCGGGCGTGACGCGGGCGCTGGAGGTGATCCACAAGGAGCTCGACACGACCATGGCGCTGTGCGGGCGGCGGGATATCAACGAGGTGGATCGGGATATTCTCTTGGTGCCAGAGGATTTTGCGGGGCGGTGGGTGCGGAACTGACACGCCGCTCCGTCGAAGACTCGGTGACGGCGGCCCCCGAACGTCAGGTGAGGGAGTGACTGGCCAAGCACCACCCGTCCACGCCTTGGTGAGGGCAGACCCCGACCGCGGGTGGGGGCATAGCCCCCGCCCTGGGGGGCGGTCGGGGGCTGCCCGACCTATCGGCCGGGCGGGTCATATCCGCGAGGTATCTCCCAGCCTTCTAATCCCCGGCAAAAACACGAAAATCAGCCCCACCATCCCACCAATCACCAAAAACGCCACCCGCAGCCCGAACGCCTCGGACACGACCCCCATCACCATCGGCGCCAAAAAGAACGCCATGAAGCCCATAACCGCCGTCCGCGCCACCACCACTGTCCGCGCCCAGGGCGGGACCAGCCGCCCCGCGATCCCGATCCCGATGGGCCCGATCACCGACACACCCAGGCCCAGCACCCCAAAGCCCAAATACGCCACCGCCACGCTCGGCGCGACTGCCGCCAGCACCGCGCCTGCCATCGCCAGACACGTCCCGATCACGATGATCCGCATCTCGCTGATCCGCTCCGACACCGCCTGCCCCGAAAATCGCCCCAGCGCCATCATCAGCCCCAGCGTCGCAGGCCCCAAGGCCCCCTCCGCCGCGCCGCCGCCCAGCGTGCGCTCCACATGCAGGGCCGACCATGCCTCCACCGCCGCCTCGCCCGAGAACGCCAAAAGCACCACCGCCCCGCACAAAAGCACCGGCAACATCGGCGCCCGCCGCGATCCCTCCTCAGGCGCCTCCACCGGATCGACCGGCATCCAGAGCTGCGTGGCGATAAGCGCAATCACCACCGCACAGGCCCCAAAGATCACCAAAGCCGCCAGATCCGCCTCGCGCCCCAGCCCCGTGGCCACCGCCGACACCGCATAAGAGATCGAAAACACCCCGTGGTTGGCGTTCATCAAGGCCCGCCCCTCGCGCGCCTCGAGCGCACTCACCCGCGCGTTCATCAGCACATCGAGCGTCCCCGACGCGAGCCCCAGCGCCACCATGGTCAGCGCAAAGGCCAAAGGCGTCTCCACCACCCCGGGCAGGACCATCACACAGCCAAAGACAGCCGCCACAATCTGCATCCCCCGCGCGCCCAGCCAGCTTTCGAGCTTCGGCGCCAGAAACATCGCCGTCAAAAGCCCCGCGGCTGAGCATAAGAGAAGCGACCCAAACACCGCATCATTCACACCGAGCCGCGCCTTGGTGACAGGCACCATGGCGGCAAAGGTGCCCCAGAACACCCCGATCACCACAAAGGCCATCGCGGGCGTGCGCGACACGGAAAGCGCGGTCAAAACGGACATGGCCGCCCATTGCCGCAGCGCACCGGCCCGCACAAGCGGGAAATGAGGCACCCGCCCGCTTATCCGCAAAGACCTGCCGTGATAGACGGGGTCATGCGTTCTGCCCTGATCCCTGCCATCCTGCTTTGGCTCTCTGCCCCGGCCCTCGCGCAAGTCGCGCCGAGCGAAGCGGTTGCCGGGCGCGTGGCAGAGGCCTCGGAGGCCTGGTTCGACCTGCTCCCAAGCGCCGATTTCGAGGCCGAGCGTGGGTATTTCACGCCGTCGCTCGCAAACACCATGCCCCCTGCCCGCTGGGCCGAGTTCCGGCGGGCGACAATCGCGCGAAGCGGCGGTGCTACCCCGCGCTACCGCGGTCATGGGCTGACGTTCTACCCCGGCGATACCCTGCGCGCGGCGGTGGATTTCTGGGGCGAGGCCGTGCCCGGGGATATCTACATCTGCGGCTATGTCGTCTGGGCCGTTCCAGACGCGTCTCAGATCGGCCTGACCCGGATGGAAGAGAACATCGTCGAGGTCACCCTGTTTCGCGCGATGGATCAGGACGATGCACTTCAGACACTCACAAACTGGCGCTGTCCTGACGGTTTGGTGCGGGCGATTTTGGGTCTTTCGCAGCCCGAGGAAACCGGCTAGAAGCCACGCTTCATCGGGCCGACACCCTTGGAGGCGGCCCTTCTTACATTGGAGAAGACCTATGGCTGGTGAGATCCCTGATCTTCACGCCAAGGTACGGACGGGGACAGGCAAGGGGGCCGCCCGTCAAGCTCGCCGTGATGGCGACGTACCTGGCATCGTATATGGCGGCGGCACCGATCCGTTGCCCATCAACATCCCCTTCAACGTGCTGTTCAAGAGGCTCAAACAGGGTCGCTTCCTATCGACGCTCTTCAACATGAAGGTCGACGGCCACGACGACGTGCGCGTGATCTGCCGCAACGTCCAGCGCGATGTGGTGAAAGACCTGCCCACGCATGTGGACTTCATGCGCCTGAAGCGGACCACCAAGATCAACCTGTTCATCCCGGTCGAGATCGTGGGCGAAGAGGATTGCCCCGGCCTGCGCAAGGGTGGCGTGCTGACACTGGTCCGGCCCGAGATCGAACTGATCGTGACAGCCGGCGATATCCCCGAAAGCATCCCCGTGGATATCTCGACCATGGAAGTGGGCGACACCGCAACGATTTCGGGCGTGACGCTGCCCACCGGCGCCAAGCCCACAATCGACCGTGACTTCGTGATCGCCAACATCTCGGCCCCGTCGAGCCTCAAGTCCAGCGAGAGCGAGGATGAAGGTGGCGACGACGCGACCGATGAGGGCGCGGGCGAGGCCAAGGACGAAACCGAAGAGGCATAAGGCCTTCTGGTGTACCGACACTCTGGAACGGGGCCCGCGCGGCCCCGTTTTGCATTTGCGGGCATACCACCGAACGGTCAGGCCACCGGTGCTTTACCCTTGGTGTCTAAAACCCCTCCCCGGATCCAATGCACTCGGTCGCAGGTGCCCCAGACCATCGGGGCACAGTCGGCAAATCGATACGTTGGGGGACACGAAAATCGCCCCCGACACGACACCAGACCACCGCACCGGCGGCGCCGCCACCAAAAAGTGCTCTACGACGAACGGCAAACGCCCCCACGCCCGACCGCGCCACAACGGCGGCGGAGGGGTGTTTCGGCGTGCCGAAATCCCATGGCCGTCACACAGAAATGACTGTCCCGCCGCGCGCCCCGCCCTACAGTCGGGTCATGCGGCTATGCTCCCTCCTCCTTTGCTTCTTCGCGCTCATCGCCAGCGGCGCTGTGGCCGCGCCCCAAAGCTATCTCCTGGATACCGAGCAATCGCGCGTCCGCTATGAGGTGGATTTCGGCCCGGATATCATCGACGGCACCATGCCGGTGTCACGCGCCACTGTGGTGGTCGACTTCGACACCGTCGCCAACAGCCAGGTCGACGTTACGCTCAGCCCCGGAGGCGCGACCGCCAGCTTCCCCTTCGCCGCCCAAGCCCTGCGCGGCCCCAAGGTTCTGGCCACGGATGAATATCCCGATCTGACCTTCGTCTCCTCCTCCGTCCGCCCCGAGGGAACCGGCGCCATCGTCACCGGCGACATCACCATCCGCGACGTCACCCGGCCCATCGCCCTCAACGCACAGTTCTTTCGCCCCCAGGGCACCCAGCAGGGCGACCGGCGCGAGCTTTGGATCGAGATGACCGGCGCGGTCAGCCGCAGCGCGTTTGGCGCCGATGGCTGGAGCGATCTGGTGCAGGACGAGGTGCGCCTGCGCATCCTCGCGCGGATCACCCGGGCCGAGGAATAACCATGCAGTTGCGCAATACGCTCAACGAGTTCGGGATCATCACCCGGGTGCTGCACTGGCTGATCGCGGTGGGTGTGATCGCCATGCTGGCCCTGGGCAGCTACATCACGCGGATGGAGGTGGGCTTTTCGAATTTCTGGCTGTTCGGCCTGCACAAGAGCATCGGGCTCACCCTGTTTCTACTCGTCGGCATCCGCATTGTTTGGCACGTGATCTCGCGCCCGCCCGCGCCCCTGCCGTCGGCCCCCTGGAAAGACCGGCTGGCCCGCTGGGTGCACCTGGGGTTCTATGCCCTTCTGGTGCTCGTCCCCCTCACCGGCTGGATCGCCAGCGCGGCCTCGGGCCTCGACGTTGTGGTGTTCGACCGCCTGACCCTGCCCCAGATCGCACCGACATCGGAGACGGTGGAAGAGGCGTTCTTCACCCTGCACTGGGGTCTGACGAAACTCTTGGCGGCCTTGGCCCTCCTGCACATCGCGGGCGCCCTGACACGCCGCGACGGCACCCTGCGCCGGATGATCCTGGGCCGCGCGACGGCCGACTAACCCTCGAGATACTCCCGAAACCGATCTCGCAGAAACGGGACGGCGCCTTCATGGGCCAGAAACTCCGCGTGCCCCATCATCCGCCACCATTGCCCCTCATCCCCGAACCGGATCGACGCAACCTCGTCTTCGGTGATTGGAGCCGCGAAGAAATAGCCGTCAGAACCGGGCACGAACATGCTCGGATAGTGCCGCTTCCAGATAATGCGCGACGGCGGTAGGCGCAGGCCGAACTCTTCCTCGGTCTCACGCAGCGCGCAGTCTTCGGGGCTCTCATCCCCTTCCCGCGCGCCACCTGGCAGATCCCACCAGCCGGGATAGGGGATCGAAGGGATATCATCGCGCAGGTAGGTGACAAGCTGGTCCCCCAGGACCAGTGCGATCTTGGCCCCCGTGAACGCCGACATTGTTAGCCCGCCCAGGGCAGGAGGTAGAGGGGATGGGTCAGCCACAAAACGGGGTCGTAATTCATGAACTGTCCAAAGACGATCGACACCGGCACCGCCAACCACACGAGCATCGCCAGCCCCAGCCAGACCCAGCGCATCACGCGTGACGGCACCGCGCCCTCCGCCCGGACATCCGGCCAGAGCGCCGGCCAGCGGGCGGCGGCGCGGGGGATGCTGCGCGCATAGAGGCGTGCGGCCATCGTGCGCAGGAAGAGGAGGACGGCAAAGGACAGCGCGGCCCCGGCCAGCATGAAGCCGCGCGCGACTTGCAACTGCGCCTCGGGCGTCATCTCGGCAAAGCCAGGCACGATCCCTTCGACGAACACAGGCATCGCGCGCAGGCCAAAGAAGGGCACCACCGTCAAGGCCGACAGCAGCGCCAGCCACACCGCGCGCCAACCGGCGGCGGCAAAGACGCTGTGGATGCGGCGCAGCTCAAAGAACGCAGGCCAGCGGCGTTCGGCTGCGAAATGCGCGAGGGCAAAGGGCAGATGCGCGAGGACCGGGAGGGCCAGCGCAGTGCCCGCGAACCAGATCAGCGGACCGACCGAGGCCTGTTCATACCCCTTGTTGAACGAGTTTTCCCACCCCGCCCACCAGGCGCCCAGCCAGGCGAGCGTGAAGGGTAGCGTGAAGACGGCCAGACCCGCCGCCGTCATCACCCCGCTGCGGATATTGGCCCCCAGCCCACCCAGGGCGCGGGCAATCCCACCCTGCCCCTTTGGCCCGAGGATCCATCCCACGGGCTCAGGGGCCTGGCCCCTATGCCGGTCGATGGTGGCCCCCATCACCCGCGTCAGCCAGCCCAGCGCGATCAGGGCCGTCACGGGGGTCAGGCAGAACAGGGTGCCCAGGATCAGATCACGGATGAGGCCCACAAGCCGCCCCGGCAGGGCCAGCACACCGCGTCGCGCGGTGGCGGTGCTCATGTGATGATCTCCGACAGGACATCGCCTTCCGCAGATGTCGCACGGAAACCCATGAGCGCGGCGATAGTTGGCGCCACGGCGGATTGATCCACTGGTTTATCCAGAACCCGCCCCCGCTCGATCCCCGGGCCAAAGATCACCGCCCAGGTCTCATGCGCCGAGGCCGTGTTGAAATGATGCTGGAACGGCACGCCCATCAGCGGATTGTCATCGCGCCCGCAATCGGGCGAGATCACGAAGATCGTGTTGCCTGCGTAAAACGGATCGGCATCCACGGTCTCGACCAGCCGCTGCAGCCCCCCATCGATCACCTGGATCGCGCGGGTGTAGTGGCTGGGATTGCCCCAATGCACATAGTCGGGGTCCTGGTAATTCACCATCATTAGGCGGGGTTGCAGTTCTTTTATTGCCCGCGTGGCGAGCGCCGTCAGCAACCGGTCGCCGCGCGGATTGCGGAAACCGTCGTCGCCGTAATGCGCCCGCCAGCGTTGCCAGAAGGCGGTGACTTCAGCGGATTGGTCAGGGGTGATGGCGCGGGGGTCGGCGGCCATCAGCTCCGCGTACTCTTGCCGCGCGGCCTCCAGCGCGTCGTCGCCTGCGGTGCCGTCTGCAAGGATCGCGGCGGTCTTGTAGAGCTTGAAGCGATGGAGGCTCAACATCTCCGAGCGGTAGGCCACCCCGTAGTGCTCGTTCACGCCATAGGTGAAAAACTCCTCCTGCGGGCGGTCTTCACCGTTTATCAGAAGCGCCTGGTGCGACGGGATATCATAGGCCTCGCGCAGGTATTCAAAGAGCGTGGGTTCGGTAGGTTCCAGCCGGTCGATGAAGAGCTCAGAGCCCGCATCGCGATAGGCGCGGTAGCGGCCTGTGAGCAGGTTCAGCGTGCCCTCGGCATGGCTGGTATCCCCACCATCGATCTGGTCGATCGCCATGTCGGGGATGAAGACACCACGTTTGGTGAGTTCGTGTCTGAGAAACGGCGCGTAAGTGGTTGCCTCGCCGATGGTTTCGGCGCGCCGGACACCGCCGCCGAAACGGACGAGGATGACATTGGGGCCTTGGTAGTCCCGCGCTTTGGCTTGACGTGGCAAGGCCAGCGCGGCGGCGGTGGCGCCTAGCCCGAAGTTGAACGTCCGTCTGTCCATCGGCAGACCTCACTGACTACGCCCTCACCTTGGGTAATGTAACACCGTTTTACATTTTGTGAAGGGGCAGTCTGATTTTGTAGAGGGCAGTGCTGACCCGCGGGGTGGCGCATTAGCGCCGCCCCATGGGGGCGGGTCGGCGCTGCCCGGTGGTTCCCACCGGGCGGGACCTGAAAGTCAGGTCAGCTCCTGCACACTCTCAAAAATCTCCAACTCCGGCGCACCGTCATACATGTGCTTGTTGTCGCCCGCCCCCTTATGCGCCGCCCGAAACGCCTCGGACCGGGTCCAGTCCTGAAACGCCGCCTCGGACTCCCACGCCGTGTGCGAGGCATAAAGCACATGCCCCTCCCCCACGGGCCCTTTCAGCAGATGAAAGCTCACGAACCCCGGCACCGATTTCAGATGGCTGTCGCGGCGCCTCCAAAGCTCCTCGAAAGCCTCCGCCTGATCGGGGCGCACCTTGAAGCGGTTCATCGTCAGATACATCGGCAACTCCCTGTCAGCGGCACTGGAAACCGCGCGGCATCAATGCAATTAACCTCTAACCTAAGCCAGCGGAGCCCCGACCCAATGCGCCTTTTTGTCGGCCTTGGAAACCCCGGCGCGAAATATGCGCAGAACCGGCACAATGTCGGGTTCATGGCGCTGGACCAAATCGCGGGCGACCATGGATTCGGGCCGTGGCGGTCGAAGTTTCAGGGCCAGATGTCCGAGGGGCGGCTGGGGTCGGAGAAGGTCGTACTGCTGAAGCCAGAGACCTTCATGAACCTCTCAGGCCAGTCTGTGGGTGAGGCGATGCGGTTCTTCAAGCTGGAACCGGGCGATATTACCGTTTTCCATGATGAGATTGACCTCGCCCCCGGCAAGCTGCGCGTGAAATCGGGCGGCGGGCATGCGGGCCATAACGGGCTGCGGTCGCTCCATGCCCATATCGGGCCAGAGTATCAGCGGATCCGCATCGGCGTGGGCCATCCCGGCCACAAGGACGCGGTGCCGGGCTATGTGCTGCGCGATTTCGCCAAGGCGGATCAGGACTGGCTGGATGACCTCTTGCGCGGGATCGGAGATGGCGCGGTGTCGTTAGCGATCGGCGACACAGGCCGGTTCCAGAACGCGGTCGCCCTGCGCGTGGCCCCGCCCCGGTCGTCAAAAGCGCCGGAGCCCAAGGCCGAGACCAAGCCGCCCGAGTCTGAGCCCGATGACACCCGCTCGCCCCTGCAAAAACTCGTCGACCGCTTCCGCTAGAGGACCCTCCATGGAAAAAGACCCCGAACTCAACGTCTACGGCGACCCGTTGGAAAACTGTTCGATGGACCCCGTCACCGGGTTCTTTCGCGATGGGGCCTGCAACACCTGTGACGCCGATCACGGCAGCCACACCGTCTGCGCGGTCATGACGGCGGAATTCCTGGCGTTCTCGAAATACGTGGGTAACGACCTGTCGACCCCGCGCCCCGAATACCGGTTCGCAGGGCTCAAACCGGGGGATCAGTGGTGTCTCTGCGCCAGCCGGTTCCGTCAGGCGGCAGAGGAAGGCGCGGGGCCAAAAGTGCGGCTGGCGTCCACGCATAAACGCGCGCTGGAGATCGTGCCGTTGGAGATGCTGGAAGAACACGCGGCAGGGGCGTAGGCGGCGGGCAGTGCGTGCCCGTGGGCTGGCGCCGGGACAGAAAGCAGTGACGATTTATGGCGCAAGCCACATCTTCCGGTCACACGATGCGCGACATTGCAAAGCGCCTGCCCGCCGGGACGGGCACGCGCTGCCCGGCGCCTACGGCTTGATTCCGGGCATAGCGCCTCACCCCTCCGCCTCCATCAGATCATCAATGAACAGGCTCAAAAGCTGCGGCCGCCCCGTCACCCCTGCCTTGCGGTAGATCGCATTGGTCTGGGCTTTCACCGTGCCCTCGCTGGTATCCCGCAGCCCCGCAATCTCTGCCGTCGACATCCCCTTGATCGCAAACAGCGCCACATCGCGCTCCGCAGGCGTCAGGCCCCAGTTTGTGAACCGCTCCTCCAACACCTCCATGAACGCGCCCGACGCGAGCCGCAGCGCATCCTCGGCCCGTGCGGTGCGCGCAAACGACTGGCGCAGCACCACCGCGCCCATCACGATCCCAATCAACAGGCCCAGCGCCGCCCCGATCTCGATCAGCTCATAGAGCGCCCAGTCGATAGGGCCAAAAGGCAGGTCGATGAAGGCCGCCAGGATCTGGCTGGCGAAAAACACCGCGCAGAGCACCTGGATCACCACCACCACGATGATCAGCGTGCGGTTCAGCATCCGCCCTGCCCCCGGTCAGCCCAGCCCCCCATCAGTCGTCATCATCCCCGTCGTCATCATCGTCGTCGTCGCCGTCATCCCCATCGTCGCCATCATCATCGTCGTCGTCGCCGTCATCATCATCATCATCATCATCGTCGTCGTCGTCATCATCGTCGTCGTCGTTGCCACCGCCCGACGCACCGCCGCCCCCTTCGGCGACCGATCCACCGCCATTCCCGCGGTCATCGTCATCATCGTCATCTTCGCGATAGAAGGTATCGCGCAGGATCAGGCCGGTGCGCGGGTTCAGCACGATCTCGCGTTCGCCCAAAGGCCCCTCCGCCTCGATCCGAAGCCGGCCGAGAAACGTCCGCGCGATCTCAAAGCGCTCATACCCCTGTGCCTGCAGGTCGCGGATAAGCGTCTGGGCCACTGCAGGAATTTGGGCCTGCGCATGGGCCGCGGGCGCTGTGACCGCGAGGCACAGGATCAACAAAAGGGAACGCAACATGATCGGTCTCTCAGTATCTTAGGGCCCAGGCGCGCCCCCGCGCCCGGGCAGTAATGGATCGGGGCACGCGAGGTTTCGCTTGGGGCCAAACTTCGGCCCTCCCCGCCCCATTGGCAAGGCCGCGCGCCCTCATCCGGTCCGCTTGGGGCGGAACGTGGCGTTGAAGGCGATCGACACACGCTCCCCCGCGGCCTCGTTGGGATAGACCCAGTGGACGAGGTAGGAGGGAAACAGGATCAGGTCGCCGGGCTGGGGCCGCAGCTTCTTCTTGCCCCGGAACGGTGCCGCGCCAAGGATCCGCCAATTGGGCAGGTCCGAGCGCGGATCGAGAAACTCGATCATCCCCGAATTGCCGACCTCCACCTCAGGCTGGGCGACATAGTAGACACCCGACCAATGCGCCCCGGGATGGGTGTGGGGCGCATTGAACCCGCCGGGTGGATTGGCATTCATCCAGCCCGAAATCTTCAGCTTCAGCGTCGCCGGGTCGGTCTTGGCGCGGATCTTCCGCGTCGCATCGAGGATCGCGGTGCGCACCGTCGTTTTCAGCTCGGCAAAGCAATCGGCCTCTTCAGCAAAGATGTTGCCCGCCGAATGCCAGCCATTCCGGTTCGACTTGTCGACACCAGGCGAGGCCGCGCGCATTCTGGCGCCTTCGGCCAAAAGTGCCCCGTTCAGCGTCTCATAGCCTGGCACGCGGTAGCGCAAGAGAGGGGTCGAGAACAAACGCTCATGGGTTGCGGTCTCGGTCATATCGACAGGGTGGGGGCGGATCCCCGGCGCGCCATCGCGCGCCGGGTCGCCGAGGTCAGCGAACTGGGGTCTCACTCGTCGTCCCCTTCGTCTTCGTCTTCGTCGTCGCCTTCATCTTCGTCTTCGTCCTCAGCTTCATCTTCGTCTTCGTCGTCTTCGCCTTCATCCTCGTCTTCGTCGTCGTAGGACTCGTCCTCGTCATCCCACTCTTCGTCGTCGAAGCCTTCGTCTTCATCCTCATCTTCATCTTCGTCGTCATCGTCCCGAAGGCTCATTTCCCACCGGTTGTCGTTGAGCTCCAGTTCATAAAGCAGACCATCCGGTCCGGTCGCATCGATCTCGGCATAGCGCCCGTCGCGATAGACCTCGGTCACGGTAAAGCCGTTGGCCACAAGCCGGTCGATCTGGCCCTGAATCGCGGGCGGGAAGCTTGTCTGTGCCAGTGTCGTGGTCCCCATCAGAGCGGCGCCGGCGGAAAGTGTAAGAAGTTTGTGCATTGGTCAGTTCCTTGTTGCTGTGACGTCCGCAGAAGCGCGAACAAGGAGGGTTCTGGGCCGACCTGCCGCCTGAGGATATTGATCAGAGGGTTATGCGCCGCGCCATAAACCGGTGACAGAGGCGGATAAACTTGGGTTTATGGCCGGTTTGTTGACCTCTGGCCCCCCGAGAGGGCCTGCACCGCGTCCGATTCCGGTGTCAGGGCTGAAAACGCGTGGTCCCGGCGCCGGTCCGGGGCATAGTCGACGACATGTTGTTAACCAGTCGGGCCCTGTTGGCCCTTATGTGTACCTTGGCGTCTGCGCCCATTGCCCAGGCGCAAACCCTCGAAGACCTGACGCGTCTGACCGAGGCCACGTGGCATCTGGCCGTGACCCCGGCAACGGATACCCATACGTTCGACGCCCATGTCCGCGATCACTACCCCCGCGCGACGGTGACGGATCAAACGGCGCAAACGCTACTCGGCTGGGACGACGTCGCCAGCCATTGGCACGTGGAGCTGTTGCAGTTCAGCCTGAGCGATTCCATCGACTGTCTACAGATCAGCGCCGAGGGTCTCGCGCGGTTGCGGGCCGAACCCGCCCCCTCTATCCCCCGGACCCTTGCCCCGTTTCTCGAGGGTGGGCTTGTGGCCGAGGCCGATGCGGCGGCCTATAGCCTCTGCACCGGTATCCTGCGCCCGCCCGCCGCGTTCGCCGATTATGACACTTGGGTCGACTGGTATGAAGGGCTGGAGGCGCGTCTTGGCACCGCTGGCCTCGCGCCCATTCGCGCGGCGGCATCAGGCTGGGATGGCTATGTGGCGGGGCTTTTGTCAGCGGGCGGGGTTCCGTGCGCGGCGAGCGCCTGCGTCACCTTCGCCGCCCCCTACGCCGTGGCCCTGCGCGATCTGGGCCGTGCGGAGATATCGATCACCATCGGGGCGGTCACCAGCGCACGGTAGATGCGCCCGGGTCACTCGGCGCAGCGATCCCTAACGGCAGCCACAGTGATCTCGGACTGATACGTATCGGCCACCGTCCCTGCCGCCGCGTTGAATGCTCGCAGTTCCGCCAAACCTTCGGCCAGGGGCATCACGGCCTCACAAGGCACCCCCAGCCACCCTTCGTTTAGCACCCGGACCTGCAACATCTTTTCCTGCATCAGGAACCGGGTCCCTTCGCGATCGATCTGCTCAACAAGGGGCACGGCGTCGCGCAGATGCTGGCGCGCAGCCTCGATATCATGGGCATCGCCCAGATCGAACTGGATCCGCGCTTTGAGGATGTGCTGGTCTATGGCATCAATCGGCCCCAACTCTTCAATCGCCACATAATTGGCGACGCGCAGGGCATCGTCATGGCGCTTTTGCACCAAAAGCGCTTCTGCCAGGGCATTGAGGTCATGACGGCGCAGCATCGTCGGCTGGTCGACCCAGGTTTGATAGACCGTATCAGTCAGCCGCGCGATCTGGCCCCGCTTGGCCTCGATCAGGGCAAAGGCCTGATCGCCTTTGTCCTGGGTCTGCAACCGGTAGATTTCGCTGTTGATGTCCTGCAACTGGTCAAGCCGCGCAATCGCGGTGTTGCGCTGTTCCTCCATCCGGATTTCGGCCCGGCTGATGAAGAACTCATCAAACTTGATATAGGCTGTGCCCAGCGCGACGGGCACCCCAATCAGAAACACCAGATCGCGCAGTTGCGCCGTGGGGATTTTGTCCCACACGGATTTAGGTTTGGGCGCGTGCAGCTTGGCGAGAAGTGTAATGGCCTCTTCCAGCCGGTCGGTTCGGGTGTCTGGATCGGAATTGCTCATGTGAAATACCTTTGTTGAAAGGAAGCCGCCGCCCGAAATGAGGCGGCGGCGTGCGATAGTGGTCTAGCCCGACATCTCCACCCCCAGCGCCTTGGCCACGGTGAAGATGTCCTTGTCGCCCCGCCCGCACATGTTCATGCAGATGATGTGATCTTGCGGCAGGTCCGGCGCGATCTTCATCACATGGGCCAGCGCGTGACTGGGCTCCAGCGCGGGGATGATACCCTCCTGTTCGCAACACAGCTGAAACGCCTCCAGCGCCTCGGCATCGGTGATGGCCACGTACTCCGCCCGCCCGATCTCGTGCAGCCAGGCATGTTCCGGCCCGATGCCGGGGTAATCGAGCCCCGCTGAGATCGAGAAGCCTTCCAGGATCTGGCCATCGTCGTCCTGCAACAGATAGGTCCGGTTGCCATGCAGAACGCCGGGACGCCCGCCGGTGAGCGAGGCACAGTGTTCCATCTTCGCATTCACGCCCTTGCCCCCGGCCTCCACGCCGATGATACCCACCTCCTTGTCATCGAGGAACGGGTAAAACAGCCCCATGGCGTTCGATCCACCCCCGATGGCGGCAATCACAATATCAGGCAAACGCCCCTCGGCGGCCATCATCTGTTCGCGTGCTTCCTTGCCGATGATCGCCTGAAAGTCACGGACCATCGCAGGGTACGGATGAGGCCCCGCCACCGTGCCGATGCAATAAAACGTATCGCGCACATTGGTCACCCAGTCGCGCAGCGCATCGTTCATCGCGTCTTTCAGCGTGCCGCGCCCGCTTGTCACCGGCACCACCTCGGCCCCCAGGAGCTTCATGCGGAACACGTTCGGCGCCTGCCGCTCCACATCATGCGCGCCCATGTAAACAACGCATTGCAGCCCGAACTTCGCGCACACCGTGGCCGTCGCCACACCATGCTGACCCGCGCCGGTCTCGGCGATGATCCGCGTCTTGCCCATGCGGCGCGCGAGGATGATCTGGCCCAGCACATTGTTGATCTTATGCGCGCCGGTGTGGTTCAGCTCGTCGCGCTTCATATAGACCTTGGCCCCGCCCAGATGCTCGGTCAGCCGTTCCGCGAAATAGAGGGGCGAGGGTCGGCCCACGTAATGCGTCCACAAATGATGCATCTCGGCCCAGAAATCGTCGTCGGTCTTGGCGCGCTCATACTGGGCCTCAAGCTCCAGGATCAGCGGCATCAGCGTTTCGCTGACAAACCGCCCGCCGAAATCGCCAAACCGGCCGCTCTCATCGGGGCCGGTCATGAAGGAATTGATCAGGTCATCAGGCATCGCGCGTCTCCTCACCGAACGGCAGAGGGGTAGCGATGCGGCCCTAGCTTGGCAAGGGGCTCAACCGCGCAGGCGGGTGATCACGATCTCGGCGTTCTGGTCGGCCGGGAAGACGGGATAGATCGTGTCGTGGATCACGCCGCCCTGCAGGATCAGGGTCAGACGCTTGAGAAGGGTTTTGCCGTCAGCAGAGAACGTGGGCAGGTTCAGTGCCGTGCCAAACGCCAGATCCGCGTCAGAGAGCAGCGGGAACGGCAGGTGCAGGCGGGTCGCGGCCTCGGCCTGATCCTGCGTGGATTGCGTGGACAGGCCGTAGAGGTGGTCGACGCCAAGGTCCCGAAGCTGTGCGTAGTGATCGCGGAAGGCGCAGGATTGCGGGGTGCATCCGCGCGCGCCAGGGATCATGTCCCAGTTATCGGGTAAGGCCACGCCGGGCGTGCTGGTCATTGGGTAGATGTAGACAACGGTGAGGCCCTCGATAGCCGACAGATCGACAGTGCCCCCGGCGGTGGCGGTCAGAGGGATGCTGGGCAGGGTCATCCCCGTCAGATGGGCGGCGGCGCCATCATCGCTGGGGGCCGGTATCTGGGTCCAGTCGACGTCTTGCAGATTGCCTGACACCGCCTCAGCCCTTCGAATAGATCGCCGCCACGCGCTCCACCGCCGCCTCGGCGCTCATCTCCTCGCTCTCGCCCGTGCGGCGCGAGGTCAGTTCCACGACACCTTTCTCCAGCCCGCGCGGCCCCACGGTGATCCGCCAGGGCAGGCCGATCAGGTCCATGGTCGCGAACTTGGCCCCTGCCCGGTCTTCGCGGTCGTCGTAAAGCGGTTCCAGCCCCTTCGCGAGTAGCGCCTCATGCAGGCTGTCGCAGGCCGCGTCCGTCCCCGCATCCCCCTGCCGCAGGTTCACGATCCCGCAATGGAACGGCGTCACGCCTTCGGGCCAGATGATGCCCTTGTCGTCATGGCTAGCCTCGATGATCGCGCCCAACAGGCGGCTCACCCCGATCCCGTGGGAGCCCATATGCACCGGCACCTTGCCGCCCTGCCCGTTATCGACCAGCGCGCCGAGAGCGTCGGAATACTTGGTGCCGAAATAGAAAATCTGCCCCACCTCGATCCCGCGCGCGGTGCGTCGGCGCTCTTCGGGGATTTCATTGAACAGAGCCTCATCATGGGTCTCATCCGTGCGGGCATAGCGCGAAGTGAACTCCTCAAGCACGGCCGCGCATTGCGCGTGATCGTCATAGTCGATCTCGCGATCCCCGAAGGTCAGGTCGGTCACCGCGCTGTCATAAAACACCTCCGACTCGCCCGTCTCCGCCAGCACCAGGAACTCATGCGTGTCATCGCCGCCAATCGGCCCGCTATCGGCGCGCATGGGGATCGCTTGCAGGCCCATCCGCTCATAGGTGCGCAGGTAGCTGACCAGATGGCGATTATAGGCGTGCAGCGCGTCTTCCTTGGTCAGGTCGAAGTTATAGCCGTCCTTCATCAGGAACTCGCGCCCGCGCATCACCCCGAACCGGGGGCGGATCTCATCGCGGAACTTCCACTGGATGTGGTAGAGTGTCAGCGGCAGGTCCTTGTAGCTCGACACGTTCGCCCGGAAGATATCGGTGATCAGCTCTTCGTTGGTGGGACCATAGAGCATATCGCGGTCGTGCCGGTCTGTGATCCGCAGCATCTCCTCGCCATAATCGTCATACCGCCCCGACTCCCGCCAGAGATCCGCCGATTGCAGCGTCGGCATCAGCATCGGGATATGGCCTGCGCGGACCTGTTCCTCGTGCACGATGGCTTCGATATTCCGCAGCACCTTGTAGCCCAAGGGCAGCCAAGAATAGATCCCCGCGCTCGCCTGTTTGATCATGCCCGCGCGCAGCATCAGGCGGTGGCTGACGATCTGCGCGTCGGCGGGGGTTTCCTTGAGAACGGGCAGGAAATAACGGGAGAGGCGCATGGGCGTTGCCTTGGATAACTGTCAGTCGCTCCGGCTTATGCCAAGGCCGGGGGGCGGGCAAGTCCGGCGGTGGGCGGAGAGCGATCATCTGTCAGGGATATCTTGACAGACACGCCTGCGCCCCTCACTTTGTCAGGGAAGTCTTGACACGGAGATCGCCATGCTCGCCCGACTGACCAAACCCAAAACCCTGTCCTGTTCATTCTGCGGCAAAACCGCCAATCAGGTGGCGCGCCTGATCGCTGGCGCAAATGGCCATATCTGCGATGCCTGCATCGGCACCTGCAATGAGATCCTGAAGGCGACGCCCCCCGGCCGCACCGGCTGGTCTGAAATGGATGACGCCACCCTCCTCACCGGCCTGGCCACCGCTGAGGCGACGGTTGAGGCCACGCGCGGCGTTCTGCAGGCGATGATCGAAGAGTTGCGGGCCCGCGGCACCAGCTGGGAAAGGATCGGCGCGGCGCTTGGCATATCCCGGCAAGCGGCGTGGGAGCGGTTTTCCTGACGCTTGCCCTTACCCCGCCGATGCGCGATGACGGGGCTTCCAACGAGATGAGGTGACCATGGCGCTGCCGGTGCGCGATCAGGTGACGTATTGGAGCATCGCGGCGGTGCTGCTGATGGGGCTGTTGTGGGTCCTTGGCGATGTGTTGCTGCCCTTTGTTCTGGGCGGCGCGATTGCCTATTGCCTCGATCCCGTGGCCGACCGGTTGGAGCGGATCGGGCTGTCGCGAATGATCGCGACGGTGGTGATTACCGTGTTTGGCCTGTTGCTGTTTGTGCTGCTGGCGCTGCTCGTAATCCCAACACTGGTGCAGCAGGCCATCGAGCTGGTGGATATCGCGCCGACGCTGTTGCAGAATTTCCAGATGTTTCTGGCCGAGCGGTTCCCGTCGCTGCTGGAGCCTGAGTCCACCATGCGCAAGTCGCTTCAGGACATCATCGACACCTTGCAGGCGCGCGGTGGGGAGTTGGTCAACACCGTCCTGTCCGGCGCGATGAGCTTTCTCAACGTGATTGTGCTGGTGGTGCTGGTGCCGGTGGTGACGTTCTATCTGCTGCTCGACTGGGACAATCTGGTGGCCCGCATCGACAGCCTGCTGCCCCGCGACCATGCCCCCACGCTGCGCCAGATCGCATCGGATATCGACCGGACGCTGGCGTCCTTCATTCGGGGGCAAGGCACGGTCTGTGTCATCCTTGGCACGTATTACGCCGTCGCGCTGATGCTGGTGGGGCTGCAGTTCGGGCTGGTGGTTGGGTTCGTGGCGGGGCTAATCACGTTTATTCCCTATGTGGGGGCCTTGTTCGGTGGCGCGCTAGCCATCGGCCTGGCGCTCTTCCAGTTCTGGGGGGAATGGGGCTGGATCGCCGCGGTGGCGGCGATCTTCATGGCCGGTCAGTTCATCGAAGGCAATATCCTGACCCCGAACCTCGTGGGTCAGTCGGTGGGCCTGCACCCGGTGTGGCTGATCTTTGCGCTGTCGGTCTTTGGCTCGATCTTCGGCTTTGTCGGCATGCTGGTGGCGGTGCCGCTGGCCGCAATGATCGGCGTGGTCGCGCGGTTCATGATTGGGCAGTACAAGGCGGGGCTTCTCTATAACGGCGTCGCAGGCGTCCCGCCCCCGGACGACCCCGCGGATGACGACAAGACCGCCTGAGCCATGGCCCGACAGCTGACCTTTGACCTGCCCACCCGCGCGGCGCTGGGGCGCGAAGACTTCTTTGTCTCGCCTGCGAATGCACTGGCGCTGGCGACGGTGGACGATTGGGCGCAGTGGCCCATGGGCAAGCTGGTCCTGGTAGGCCCGCATGGCGCGGGCAAGACGCACCTGGCCCATGTCTGGGCCCAGGCGGCGGGCGCGCGGATCGTGGCGGCGGCGGAGTTGGGCGGGACCGATCTGCCTGCGCTGGCGAGTGGCGGTGCGGTGGCGGTTGAGGATGCCGATGCGGGGCCGTTTGCCGAGGACGCGCTGTTCCACCTGCATAACCTGTTGCAGCAGGCGGGAGGCGCGCTGTTGATCACGGCCACGCGTCCACCGAAACAGTGGTCCCTCACCCTGCCCGATCTGGCCAGCCGGATGCAGGCCGCGATGACGGCCACGCTGGACCCGCCGGATGACGCGCTGTTGCAGGCCGTACTCGTCAAGTTATTTGACGACCGGCAACTGGCCGTGGGGGCGGAGGTGACCGAGTACCTCGCCAAACGCATGGAACGCAGTTTCGAGGCCGCGCAACAGATTGTTTCCGCGTTGGACGATGCGGGGCTGGCCGAGGGGCGCGCGATCACCCGGCGGCTGGCGGGCGAGGTTCTGGACAAGCTTGGCGGGGCTGACGCATAACTGTCATCTTAACGTTACAGAGTGACCCGATATCCCGCCCATGACGATGACAGATTTCCTCAAAGCCCCGTTCCCCAAGGCCAAGACATTGGACGGCATCGACATGTCGGTGCCCGCGCGGTTTTTCAATCGTGAGCTTAGCTGGATCGCCTTCAACTGGCGCGTGCTGGAAGAGGCATCAAATCCGCGCGTGCCTTTGTTGGAGCGGTTGCGGTTTGTGTCGATCTCGGCGGCGAACCTTGATGAGTTCTACACCGTGCGCGTGGCGGGTCTGCGCGAGTTGGCCCATGCGGGGAATACGACGCCTGCCGCAGACGGCCTGACCCCAGCGGAGCAACTGGTGCAGATCGACGCCGAGGCCCGGCGGCTGATGACCGCGCAACAGGACGCCTGGCAGGTGATCAGCGCGGAGATGGCGCGCGAGGGCATTGCGCTTTTGACGCGGGACCAGCTGTCGGGCGCGGACAAGACGTTCCTCGACGGGGTGTTTTTGCGCCAGGTCTTCCCGATTCTGTCGCCCCTCGCCATCGACCCCGCGCACCCCTTCCCGTTCATTCCGAACGACGGATATTCCCTGGCCCTGCAGCTGCAGCGCAAGACCGACAAACGCGCCTTGCAGGCGTTGCTCCCCATCCCCCATCAGGTCGACCGATTCATCCGCCTGCCGGCCGAGCCAGGGCAGCACCGGTTTCTGCCGCTGGAAGAGCTGCTGCTTCTCCATCTCGACATGCTGTTCCCGGGCTACAAGATGAAGGGCAGCTGTTCCTTCCGCGTGCTGCGCGACAGCGATCTGGAGGTCGAGGACGAGGCTGAGGATCTGGTGCGCGAGTTCGAAGTGGCGCTGAAACGCCGCCGCCGGGGCGAGGTCGTGCGGATGCAGATCTCGGCCGGGGCCCCGACCGAGTTGCGCGATGTGGTGATGCGCGAGTTGGAGGTTGACGCGCATGAGGTGGTTGAGTTCGAGGGGCTGATCGGGATGGCCGACCTCAAGGAACTGGTCCTCGACGCGCGGCCCGACCTGTTGTGGCCGAACTTCACCCCGCGCGTACCCGAACGGGTGCAGGATTACGAGGGCGATATGTTCGCCGCGATCCGGCAGAAGGATATGCTGCTGCACCATCCTTACGAGACCTTCGACATGGTGGTGCGGTTCCTCAAACAGGCCGCGAATGATCCCAATGTGGTGGCGATCAAGCAGACGCTTTACCGGACCTCGCGGGATAGCCCCATCGTGGAAGCGCTGTGTGAGGCCGCAGAGGACGGGAAATCTGTCACGGCACTGGTGGAGTTGAAAGCGCGGTTTGACGAGGCCGCGAACATCCGCCAGTCGCGGCGGTTGGAGCGGGCGGGTGCGCATGTGGTCTATGGCTTCATCAACTACAAGACGCATGCCAAGATCAGTACCGTTGTGCGCCGTGAAGGCGGCGAGTTGGTGACCTATACCCATTACGGCACCGGCAACTACCATCCGATCACGGCCAAGATTTACACTGACCTGTCGCTCTTTACCTGCGACCCCGCGCTGGGGCGGGATGCTACGAAGGTCTTCAACTACCTGTCGGGTTATGCCCAGCCCGAGACGTTGGAGAACCTGTCGATCTCGCCACTGACGCTGAAAGACACGCTTCTGGACCGCATTGCCGAGGAGGCGGAATATGCGCTGGCGGGCAAGCCCGGTGAGATCTGGGCCAAGATGAACTCGCTGGTGGAAGAGGATGTGATCGACGCGCTGTATCTGGCCAGCCAGGCGGGGGTGAAGATCAACCTCGTGATCCGGGGTATTTGCGGATTGCGGCCCGGAATCAAGGGGTTGAGCGACAATATTCGCGTGAAATCCATCGTGGGCCGGTATCTGGAGCATTCGCGGATCGTCTGTTTCGGTGGCGGCAAGGCCCTGCCCTCGGACAAGGCGCGGGTCTATATCTCGTCGGCGGACTGGATGGGGCGGAACCTCAACCGGCGGGTGGAGACGCTGGTGGAGATCACGAACCCCACGGTGAAGACCCAGATCGTGGGGCAGATCATGGCGGCGAACATGGCCGATACGGCGCAGAGCTGGCTGTTGGGGCCCGATGGCGGGTTTGACCGGCCGCAGGTGGCGGAGGGCGCGCTGTTCAACTGCCACCGGTTCTTCATGGAGACGCCGTCGCTGTCGGGCCGTGGGTCGGCGGCGAGCACGGATGCGCCGGAGTTGGCGCATGGGCGGGATTAGACGGCGTATCGCAAAGCGTTGAGGGCAGCGCCCGACCGCGGGTGGGGGCATAGCCCCCGCCCTGGGGGGCGGTCGGGGGCTGCCCGGTGGTTCCCACCGGGCGAGGCTTCAGATCCAGCGTCGAGATAAACTACACCATTCTTTTTCCTTTGACGCCACGCACCCGGCCCGCCATGGTCCGCGCGGGGAGATACGGGGAAAGACATGGACGGCGGTCAGACCGACAGCACCGATGACAGCGGGCCGTTCGGGCGCCCGCTCTTTGCCGATCCGTCCGCCCGCGCGCTGTCGCGCGTGGGGGTGGTCGATGTCGGCTCGAACTCGGTGCGTCTGGTGGTGTTTGACGGTGCCGCCCGCAGCCCCGCCTATTTCTTCAACGAAAAGATTATGTGCGGCTTGGGCGCCGGGCTGGCCGAAACCGGGCACCTGAACCCCGAAGGCAAGGTCCGCGCGCGGGCTGCGATCAAGCGCTTTCAGCATCTGGCCGAAGGCATGGGTGCGACGCCGCTCACCGCCGTGGCCACGGCCGCGATGCGCGAGGCCTCTGACGGGCCGGCGTTCCGCGAGGAGATCCTGCGGGAGACCGGCCTGAACCTTTGGGTGATCGATGGCGATGAAGAGGCGCGGCTTTCGGCGCAAGGGGTGCTCTTGGGCTGGCCCGGGGCCTATGGCCTTGTGTGCGACATCGGCGGGTCGTCGATGGAACTGGCCGAACTGCGCGAGGGGCGCGTGGGCAAGCGGCTGAGCTCGCGCCTGGGCCCCCTGCGGCTCAAGGACATCCCCGGCGGCAAGAAGGGCCTGCGCCACCATATCCGCGACACGCTGGAAGAGATGCACGCCAAGCTCGGCCCCCAGCCCGACCGGCTGTTTCTGGTGGGCGGGTCGTGGCGTGCGATTGCGCGGATCGATATGGCGCGGCGCGACTATCCGCTGGCGGTGCTGCACGAATACCGGATGAGCCGGAAATCGGTAATGGAGACGGTGGACTATATCGCCAAAGCCGATCTGGGTGAGCTGCGGGTGCGTACGGGGCTCGGCGAGGCGCGGATGGCGCTGGTGCCGCTCGCCAGCCAGGTTCTGACCCAGCTCGTGCGCACCTTCCGCCCACGCGACATCGCGGTGTCTAGCTATGGGATCCGCGAAGGGATGCTGTTCGAACAAATGCCCCAGCACCTGCGCGACCGCGATCCGTTGATTGAGGCCTGCCGGTTCTCAGAGGCTAAGGACGCGCGCATGCCCGGGTTCGGCATGCATCTGTTTGACTTCATCAGCCCGCTGTTCCGCAACGTGCGGCCTGAGAAAATGCGGATCATCCAGGCCGCTTGTCTGCTTCATGACGTGAGCTGGCGCGCGCATCCCGACTACCGGCACGAGGTCTGTTTTGACAACGCGACGCGGGCGAACCTGGGCGGGCTCACGCATCCCGAACGGGTGTTTATCGGGGTGGCCCTGCTCCATCGCTACAAAAACAGCCGCGCGGGATCGCGGTTTGCGCCGCTGTTTGAGTTGTTGACCGAGGCGCAACTGGCCGAGGCCGAGGTGCTGGGCAAGGCGATGCGCTTTGGGGCGATGTTCTCGGTCGATACGCCGGAACGGATGGGCGCGTTGAAATGGCAGCCCAAGAAGCGCGTGCTGGAGATGCATCTGGCGCTGGGGGCTGAGGATCTGTTTGGGGAGGTCGCTGCCGCGCGGTTCCAATCGCTAGCGGCCTCGCTGAGCGCTGAGCCGGTGATCGTGCGGCCAAAGGGGTGACCGGCAGCACTTAGCCCGCGATCGCCTGCCCCATCGCGCGACCGGACTGGAACGCATCCTGGGCCGAGGTGCCCAATGCCCAGTCGCCGCCAAACAGCAAACGCCCGCCCTGGGCCTTTAGAAACGGGACGCCAAGCGGCACCTGCGTGCGGGCATAGCGCCAGCGGTGCACTGCCACGTGGCGCGTCAGGGGCAGCGGGGCCAGGAGGCTGGAGAGCTGGGCCGCGATCTCATCGCGGGGGCGTTCGAGGTTGTCGCGGCTCCACTCTTGGCTGGCATGCGCCACCCAGGTGCAGGGGTCCGAGGGGCGGCCCGGTTTAGCGCTGTTGTGGATCAGCGTCTCGATCGGTGCGGGGGGCGTCGCGGGCGGGGTGACGATCTCTTGAAACACCATCAACAGCGTCCAGACCGGCGCCATCACGACGCCCGCCAGCGCCTGATCGGCGGCGGGTAGATCGCGCGTCAGCCGGCGGGCCTGGGCGGCGGGAATGGTGGAGATCACATGGCTGAACGGACCATGACCCCGCCCCGCCTGGTCGATCAGGGTCAGGCGCGATCCGGTATCGGCGAGGCCCATGATCTCTGTCCCCGTCTCGACCTCCAGCCCGTCGGCCATGGTCTTGACCAGGCCCGACATGCCCGGCTGGCCGACAAAGCCCCAGGTGGGATCCTGCACTCCACCGGCCCCGGCCAGCGCCGCGGCAAAGGCCGGATCGTCCGCATGAACGCCCGGTGCCCCGTGATCGAGCGCAAAGCCCGGGCCACGCCGCGTGGCAAGCCGCCCGCCCAAACCGCGGCTTTTGTCGAAGATGCGCACAGACCATCCCGCCGCCGCCACCGTGCGCGCCGCCGTGATCCCGGCCATGCCGGCCCCGATGATTGCAATATCGTCCATCTCGTCGCGGTTTTCGCCTCGTTACCAGGCATATAGGGCAATGCTGCAGCGCGGCGAGGCGGTTCCGCGACGTTTTGCTCGCACCCGCGCGCGGCCGCGCCTACATAGAGGCTATGATCTGGCGTGTGTTGGCTTTGTGTTTCTTGTGTGCTCTCCCGGTCGCGGCGCGGGCCGACTGTGTCGTGCTGATGCACGGGCTGGCGCGCACGGCGACGTCGATGACGTTCCTGCAACAAGCGCTTGAGGCCGAAGGCTATCGCACGATCAACCGCACCTATCCGTCGACCGAGCGGTCCTTCACCGATTTGGTGGAAACCGCGGTTCCCGCGTCCGTTGCCGAATGCGGGGCTGAGCGGGTGCATTTCGTCACCCATTCGATGGGCGGGATCCTGGTCAGGGCCTGGCTTGAGACGCACCGCCCCCCGGTGATGGGCCGCGTCGTGATGCTGGCGCCGCCCAATCAGGGATCGGAACTGGTGGATGTGTTCGGCGATCTGGAAGCCTTTGCCTGGCTGAACGGCCCCGCAGGGCTGGCGCTGGGCACGGGGCCTGGCAGCGCGCCGAACCAGGTGGGGCTGCCTGATGTGGATATCGGCGTGATTGCCGGGAACCGGTCGCTGAACCCGATCTATTCGGGGATCATCGAAGGGCCCGATGATGGAAAGGTATCGGTGGAGAGCACCCGCCTGCCCGGGCTGACCGATCACATCGTTCTGCCCGCCACGCACACGTTCATCATGAACGATCCGCTGGTAATGGCGCAGGTGAAGGTGTTTTTGACCGATGGCGCGTTCGACCACGATCTGACCTTTGCCGATCTGGTGCGGGACTTCTTCGAATAGGGCCTCGTCAGGTTAGCTCTGGCTACGCTCAACAGCGGTCTTCACCATCCGGTCCCCGATCTCCAACAGACGGCCGGTTTCGTCGGAATACTGCGCGAGCGAGCGTTCCACGAACTCCACCTGGACCGCGCGCAGGGCGTCGAGATCGGTGCAGGCAAAGATCCGGCGTTGGGTTTCCAGATCATGCTCCAGCCGCCGGGCCATGAAGCCCACAGCCTCTGACCCCATCTCGTTCAGCGCGCCCGCAAAGGCCGAGCCCATGGCCGCCAGCGTGCCGAAGCCTGCGGCCTGCAGATCGGTCAGCGCGTCCAGGGCCGCGGTGTCGGGGCCGGTTTTGTCCAAGTCCTTGTCGCCGGGCATGCGGCGTCTCCATCTTGCGTTTTTCTGCTTTGCGGCATGAAAGAAACCGCAAGCGCTTGCAGGCGTCAAGCGCTTGATCGGCATTGCCTTTGTGCGTGCGCCCCGCTAGGGCTGCGCCGTCCTGACGCCGAGGCCCGCCATTCCCGACCTGCTGACAGTGCTGATCACCTTCCTGGCCGGGTTTCTGGGCGGGTCGGTGAATGTTGCCGCGGGCGGGGCGAAGCTGTTTGTGTTCCCGATCCTCCTGGCGACGGGCCTGTCCCCGGTGGCGGCGGCGGCGACCGCGACGGTGGGCCTGTGGCCCGCGCAACTGCCCGGTGTGTTCATCGTGCGCAAGGGCGACGATGTGCTGGACCGGTCACTGGTCGTGGGCGGGATCCTGGCAGCCCTTGGGGGGGCTGCGGGGGGCCTCGCGCTCGTGAGTTTTGGCGAGGCGTCTTTTGTGCGGCTGATCCCGGTGTTTTTGATCATCGCCGTTGGCGCGATCCTGCTCGGCGAAAAGCTCGGCACCTTTGGCCAGCGCCTGCAGGGGCGGCCCGGATCGGGGTTGATCGCGCCGGTGCTGATCCTCGCCTGCGGGGTCTATGCGGGGTATTTCGGGGCGGGGCTTGGTTTTATGCTGATCGCGACGATCCTGATGTCGGGCGAGACGCGGATCCACGCGGCCAATGCCAAGAAGAACTTCTATTCGGTCTGTGCGGCCACATCCGCCGTGATCCCGCTGAGCCTGTCGGGCGTGGTGGATTGGGCGGCGGCGGCGCTGGTGCTGGTGGGCGGTTTGTTAGGCGGGTATATCGGGGCGAAGCTCTTGACGCGGGTGCCGCCCCTTGCCTTGCGCATTGGGGTGTCTGTCGCAGGCACCGCGATGGTGATCGTGTTCCTGAGCCGGGGCTGAGCGTCGGGCGCAGGTCCCTACCCGGCCAGCGCCTTGCCCAGTCGCGGCAGTCGCGCGCGTTTCAAAAGACCTCGCAGCGGCAGATCCTGGCCTGACAGGCGGCAGGCGGTGGCGTGGACGTCCGTCACCACGCGGCGCAGATCGGCGGGCTGCGCGGCCAGCGCCTCGGTCAGAAAGCCATCGGGGTCGCGGCGCAGGATGCCATGGGCCGCAAGCGTGCGGGTGGGAAAATCGGCGCGGTTCATCGTCAAAAGCTCATCCGCCCCGCCATCGATCGCTGCGGCCAGGACGTGGATGTCGTTTGGGTCGGGCAGATGCAGCGTGGCCTCGGTCTCCGGGGATACCGCCACCTCGGCGTCGGGCCACCGGGCGCGGAGGAGCGCGATTTCGCCCCGCGCAATGGGCTCTTGCGCGGGATCGCGGCGGGCGGCGGCGCGGGCCCATTCTTCGAGGATCCGCGCGGACCAGAGCGGCGTGAAGTAACCCGTGGCCGCCACGCCGAGTGTGATCTCGCGCAGGACGGTTGGGTAAAGGACATTGGCGTCGATCAGCACCTTCATTGCGGTAGCCGGAAGAACAGCGCCTTGAGATAGGCGCTTTCGGCCAGGTGGGGATGCTGGGGGTGATCGGGTCCGGCGAAGCCTGTGTGGATCAGTTGCGCCTGCCGCCCTGCCCGGCCAATGCCGCGGAGGGAGGCCGCGCGGAAACTGGCGAGGTCGGCGGCGTGGCTGCACGAGCAGAGGACGAGGTAGCCGCCGGGGGTGACGAGTTGCGCGGCGAGGCGGGCGGTGCGTTCATAGGCGCGTAACCCCTTGTCGAGCGCGGGTTTTGAGGGGGCGAAGGCGGGCGGATCGCAGATGACGAGGTCGAAGCGGGTGGCCTCAGTCGCCAGCGCTTCGAGGGTTGCGAAGGCATCGCCCTGGCGGGTGGTGAAGCGGTCGGCATGGCCGCTGGCCTTCGCGCCTGCTTCCGCGAGTGCGAGTGCCGGGGCGGAGGCGTCGACGGCCAGGGCAGATGTTGCGCCGCCTGCAAGGGCGGCCAGCGCGAAGCCGCCGACATGGGAAAAGACGTCCAGAACGCTGGCCCCTTCGGCCAGACGCGCAGCGAAGGCGTGGTTGGGGCGTTGATCGAAGAAGAGGCCGGTTTTCTGGCCCCCGGTCAGATCGGCCAGATAGGTCGCGCCATTCATAGGCACCGGGATCGCGTCTGGGCTGTCGCCGACGAGGATCTGGTTCTGATCATCGAGCCCCTCCAACGACCGCGCGCGACCGCTGGCGTTTTTGATGACCGTTCGGACGCCGGTGACGTCAGCGAGGGCCGTTGCAATCAGATCGAGATGGGTGTCGGCCCAGGCGGCGTTGGGCTGGATCACCGCTGCATCGCCGAAGCGATCGATGATCACGCCCGGCAGGCCATCGGCCTCGGCATGGATGAGGCGGTAGAAGGGATCGGGGAAGAGGCGCGTGCGCAGGGCGAGCGCGGTGGCGAGCCGTTGGCGCAACCACTCGGTATCGACCACCGCGTCTGCGTCGCGGTCGAGCATGCGGGCGGCGATCTTGGAGCCGGTGTTGACGGCGACCAGGCCCAGGGGCCGGCGATCGGCATCTTGCAGCACGGCCAGACTGCCTGGCTGAATGGCGCGGCTGCGGCGGTCGAGGACCAGTTGGTTGGCATAGACCCATGGGGCCCCACGCCGGATCGGGCGCGGGTCGGTCTTGGGGAGCAGGCGAAGGATCGGGCGGTCCGGCAGTGTCATTCCCCGCCGGTAGCGCAAAACGTCAGGGCGTGAAACCCGCGCCCCCCACAGGGCCCATCAATTCCGCCTGGAACACACCGGCGAGATGTTCGGTCAGGCGCACTTTGGGGACATCGCCCGACAGGTTGGCCTCGACCGCGCGTGCGCCGCCATAGCCCCGGAGCGCCGCGTTGATTTCGCGCGGCGGTTCGATCACCGCGCCCGTTGCGGCATCGGTGACCGACATAAGAAGGTCGATATCGTGGACGCCACCCACGCTGTAGCGCGCGCGTTCGGTGAGGGCGTGGAACATCACGACCTCGATGTTGAGTGCTACCTCGCGCGCGCCCGCAAAGCCCTCGGTCCCGCGTTCGGCGGCGGTTTGCAGGACGGCGGCGATTTGTTCCCGGCGGTCGCCCGGCGGGTCTTCGCGCCAGACGATGTCGGCGCGCGGGAAATAGCTGTGCGCCTCGGACACGGTCAGGGTTTCTGGGACGACGACGTTGATGTCGGCGACAGTGTAATCGCGGGGGTTTGACACCGCCTCAGCGCTGACAAGCGGGGCCACGTCATTCGCGATCTGCCCGAAGTTTCCGCAGCCAGCGACACCAAGCGCGGCGACACATGCCGCGACCATCTTGATCGTCCCCATCGTCTGTTCCTTGTCCTGCCCGGTTTTTGTGTGGCGCGCAGGATAAGCTGAAAAAGCGAAAATCCCAGAGTATGCCTGGGATTTTCTAAAGAATGGAAACAATTTTGCCGCTGTCAGGCGGTGCGGCGGCCCGCCAGGCTCAGGTGCGACCGGAGCCACGCGCCCATGGCGGCAAACCCGTCGCGGATCACCTTGGCCCGCAGGCGGCGCGCGTCTTGTTCGATTTGATTGAGATCGATGTCGTGGATGTCGAAGTCGGTTTGCATCTGTGCTATCCTCTGCTCGAGTGATGTCATCTCCTCCACTGTTCCAAGAGTTAGGTCAGCATCCCTGTCCAAGGTAGCGCAATCATTGCAAAGCCGTTATGCGCCATCGGAAACCCCGGTTGCCAAAACCTGAACGGATGTGTTAGCGCTAACATAAAGCATTAGCCCCTCCCAACACTTTGCCAAAGGACCCCCCCATGGCTTTGAACGCGACCGTCGCAGATGTGACCCAACGGATCATCGCCCGCAGCAAGGATGTGCGGGGACCTTATCTGGAGCGGATGGCGAAGCTCGCCGATGAGGGGCCAAGGCGCGCGCATCTGAGCTGTGGCAACCAGGCCCATGCCTATGCCGCGATGGGCGGTGACAAGGATGCGTTGGTGGCCGAGCGCAGCCCCAATATCGGGATCGTGACGGCCTATAACGACATGCTGTCGGCGCACCAGCCGTTCAAGGACTATCCCGACCGGATTAAAGAGGCCGCGCGGGCGGCGGGCGGCACCGCACAGGTGGCCGGTGGGGTGCCGGCGATGTGCGATGGGGTGACACAAGGTCAGGTGGGGATGGAGTTGTCGCTCTTTTCCCGCGATGTGATTGCGCTGGCGACGGGGGTGGCGCTGAGCCACAACACGTTTGATGCGGCGCTGTATCTGGGCGTTTGCGACAAGATCGTGCCGGGGCTGGTGATCGCGGCGGCGACGTTTGGGTATATTCCGGGGCTGTTCGTGCCGGCGGGGCCGATGGTCTCGGGCCTGCCCAATGATGAGAAGGCGCGTGTACGCCAGCAGTTTGCTGCCGGAGAGGTCGGCCGGGACAAGCTGATGGAGGCCGAAATGGCCAGCTATCACGGCCCGGGCACCTGCACCTTCTATGGCACCGCAAATTCAAACCAGATGCTGATGGAGTTCATGGGGCTGCACCTGCCCGGCGCGAGCTTTATCAACCCGGGCACACCCTTGCGCGATGCGCTGACCGAGGCGGCGACGCGGCAAGCGCTGGCCAACACCGCTTTGGGCAATGATTACAGGCCGGTGGCGCAGATACTTGATGAGAAAGCGTTTGTGAATGGGATCGTCGGACTGATGGCGACGGGTGGGTCCACGAACCTTGTGATCCACTTGCCCGCGATGGCACGGGCGGCAGGGGTGATCCTGGATATCGAGGATTTCAACGACCTGTCGGCGGCGACGCCGTTGATGGCGAAGGTCTATCCCAACGGTCTGGCGGACGTGAACCATTTCCATGCGGCGGGCGGGTTGTCCTATATGATTGGGGAGCTGCTGTCTGAGGGGTTGCTGCACCCGGATGTGAAGACGGCCGCCGGGGATGGGCTGGAGCGGTACGCGCAGGAGCCGAAGCTGATCGACGGCGAGATCCGCTATGAAGATGGGCCTGGGGCCACGCAGAACGACAAGATCCTGCGGCCCGCAAGCGATCCGTTCCAGGCGACCGGGGGCCTGCGCGAATTGAAGGGCAACCTGGGCCGCAGCGTGATGAAGGTGTCGGCGGTGAAGCCAGAGCATCACATCGTCGAGGCGCCGGTGCGAGTGTTTCACGATCAGGCGGATGTGAAGATCGCCTTTCAAGCCAATGAATTTACAGAAGATACGGTGATTGTTGTCCGGTTTCAGGGGCCAGCGGCCAATGGCATGCCCGAGTTGCACTCCCTGACCCCCCTCCTCGCGGTTCTGCTCGACCGCGGGTTGAAGGTGGCGCTGGTCACCGATGGCCGGATGTCGGGGGCAAGCGGCAAGGTGCCCGCTGCGATCCATGTCAGCCCTGAGGCGGCCAAAGGCGGCGCGATTGCCAAGCTGCAAGACGGGGACAGAGTGCGGGTGGATGCGACCACCGGCACGCTGGAGGTGCTGGAGCCGGGGTTTGAGAACCGCGCGCCGGTGGTGGCCGATCTGGAGGCCAATCGCTACGGCACCGGGCGCGAGATGTTTGAGATGTTCCGCCAGAGCTGCGGCTTTGCCGCCGACGGCGCGGGCGTGGTGGTGTGAGGGCGTGGGCATGACACCGCAAGAGGCAAGCGCACGGGCGCTGGAGATCTGCAACGCCGCGCCGGTGATCCCGGTGCTGGTGCTGGACGATGCGGGGGCTGCGGCGGACCTGGCGATGGCGCTGGTGGCCGGGGGGCTGCCGGTGCTGGAGGTGACGCTGCGTACACCGGCAGCGCTGGAGGTGATCGCGGCGATGAGTGCGGTGGCGGGCGGAATCGTGGGCGCGGGCACGCTGTTGACGCCGGAGGATGTGCGGGCGGCCAAGGCGGCGGGCGCGACGTTTGGGGTGTCGCCGGGGGCAACTGATCGGTTGCTCGACGCGTGCGAGGCGGAGTGTTTGCCCCTGTTGCCCGGGGCGGCGACGGCGACTGAGGTCATGGCGCTGCTTGAGCGGGGCTATACCACGCAGAAGTTTTTTCCGGCTGAGGCGTCGGGTGGGGCTCCGGCCTTGAAGGCGATTGCTGCGCCCCTGCCGCAAGTGACGTTCTGTCCGACGGGCGGGATCAATCTGGCGAAGGCGCCGGCTTATTTGGCGGCCTCGAATGTGCGCTGTGTGGGCGGGTCGTGGGTGGCTCCAGCGGAAAAGGTGGCAGCGGGCGACTGGGCCGGGATCGAGGCACTGGCGGCGGAAGCGGCGGCTTTGGGGCGGTAGGGACTGGCGTCCCGTGAAGGCTAGGCTGGCCGGGACGTTACCCGGGACCTTCGGGCACTCGAGGCCCCGGCTCAAGGCCGGGGCGGTGGTGTATGGAGAGCTTCCGTCGCGTCCTGCCGCCTCCCCCTTCTGACAGAAGGAGGATCCAGGAGCAGGCTAGTGTTTCCCCCTCTCCCTAACCTTCTACCGCCGGGAGAGGGGACCTGTCGCGGATCGTCTCTCCGTCCCGGACTTGATCCGGGACCTCGTACTCCGGATCGGGGCGGCCCCAGCTCAAGGCCGGGCCGGTGGTGCATGGAGAGCTTCCGTAGCGTCCTGCCGCCTCCCCCTCCTGGCAGGAGGGGGATTGAGGGGGAGGCTGGCGTTTTCCCCTCTCCCTAACCCTCTCCCGTTGGGAAAGGGGATCTGTTGCGCCTCGTTCCGCCGTCCCGGACTTGATCCGGGACCTCCTCGCTGCAGGAGGCCCCGGCTCAGGGCCGGGGCTGCGATACTAGCTCGCGGACATCCTACGCCCCCTGCCGCCCTCCACGCCCACCACGACGGCGGGGTTGGGGCGGGGTGTCGAGCCCCTCCTGCAGAACGCGCGTCATGGGATGGTCCGGCGCATCCGCTGCGTACTTATCGAGAAGCGCCGTGATCCCGGCCCGCGGGTCCGCCCCGTCGGGCACGCCGATGGCCCAGTCGAGGAAGATCGAGCGGCATTCGGGCTCGGAAATCCCCTCGATCCGGTAGCTTTCGCGGATCACACCTTTGGGGTCGAGATTTGCCTCAGTCCAGGTCATCTGTCGCCTCTCCCATCAGCTTTGCGTCGATGATGGCGGCGGCCGCGGCCTCTTGCGTGGTCAAAAGCGTCGCCAATGCGCCGATATCGTCAGCGCCGGTGTCACGCAGCAGGAAGGCCCGGCCCCCTGCCCCGACCGTGTCGGGATCGAAGGCCTTGGCCGCCATAAGACGGGCGGCGGATTGGCAGTGCCACATCAGGTGTTCGGTTTGGGTGAGCGTTGCAAGTTCGGTATCGGTGAGGGCGAGCGCGGCTTGACCGGCCCGAAGCTGATCCGCCGTGCGGCGGGCCGGGGCACCGGCGATCAGAGCGCCGGTTTGGGCCAGAAGCGCGATGTCTTGCAGGCGGCCTGGGCCGGATTTCATGTCCCACGGGCCCTCGCCCGGTTTGGCCTCGGCCAGACGCGCGCGCATGTCGGCGACGTCTTTGCGCACGTGGGTAACATCGGAGGGCCTCGTGAGCAGGTCACGGCGGAAGGCCTCGACCTCCTCCCCCAGGGCGGTGTCGCCCGCCACGGGGCGCGCGCGGGTGAGGGCGAGGTGTTCCCATGTCCAGGCCTGTGTCGCTTGATAGTCCTTGAACGCGGTAAGTGAGGTGGCCACGGGGCCTTTGCGGCCTGAGGGGCGGAGGCGCATGTCGACCTCGTAAAGCCGCCCCTCGCCCAAGGGCGCGGTGAGCGCGGTGACGAAGGCCTGGGTCAGGCGGGCATAGTAGAGGCGCGCGGGCAGTGGGCGGGGGCCGTCTGAGACCTCAACCTCTTGCGGGTCGTAGATCACGATGAGGTCGAGGTCGGAGGTGGCGGTGAGTTGTTCGGCCCCGAGCGACCCCATGCCGAGGACGACCGCGCCGCGTCCGGGCGGGGCCCCGTGTTTCAGCGCAAACTCGGCCACCACCGGGTCCCAGATCGCGCCGACCACGGCGCTGGCGACATCGGCGTATTCCTGGCCGGCCTCATCGCTACCGATCAAGCCGCGCAGGTGGTGGACGCCCACGCGGAAGTGCCATTCGTTGCGCCAGCGGCGGGCTGTGCTGAGTTGCGCCTCATAGTCTGGCGCCTCGGCCAATTGCGCGGCGAGATCGGCCCTGAGCGCCGCCTGCCCCGGCCAGTCGGAGAAGAAGCCACCGCCGATCACTGCGTCGAATACGCCTGCGTGGCGGGAGAGGTAGCTGGCCAGTTCCGGTGCGGTGGCGGCGATGTCCACGATGAGGTCGATCAGCTGGGGGTTGGCCTCGAACATCGAGAAGAGCTGGACGCCTGCGGGCAAGCCGCGCAGGAAGCCGTCGATGTGGACGAGCGCTTCGTCGGGTTTGGCGGCCTGGCTGAGGCGGGTGAGAAGCTGGGGGCGGACGCGGGCAAAGATCTCGGCGGCGCGGGGGGAGCGGAGCGCGGGGTAGCTGGGCCATTGGGCAACGATGGCCTCGGTCGCGTCGCTGAGATCGGGGGCCTTCGCAGCCTCGCCCGGGGCGAAGAACCCTTCGGTGATGGTCGAGACGCGGGTGAGGCGGTCGGCGAGGTCTGCCCGGAAGGTGGCGGGGTCCTGGCCCTGGAAGGCGGCGATGCGGTCGATGCCGTCCTCGGTCGTGGGCAGCTTGTGGGTTTGCTGGTCGGCCACCATTTGGATGCGGTGTTCGACCTCGCGGTGGGCGCGATAGTCCTCGATTAGGATGGGTGCGTCTTGTTCCCAGCCTTTCCGGGCGAGCGCCGTCAGCCCCTCCACCGTGCCGCGCAGGCGCAGTTCCGGGTCGCGGCCACCGGCGATGAGTTGGCGGGTCTGGGTGAAGAACTCGATCTCGCGAATGCCACCGGTTCCGAGTTTCATATCGTGGCCGGGGAGTTTGATCTGGCCGTGGAGGGCCTTGTGCTGGCGGATCTTCAGGCGGATGTCGTGGGCGTCGCGGATGGCGGCGTAGTCGAGGTGTTTGCGCCAGACGAAGGGGGTGAGGTGTTCCAGGAACCTCTCACCTGCCGCGATGTCGCCTGCACAGGCCCGCGCCTTGATATAGGCCGCGCGTTCCCAGGTGCGGCCAACGCTTTCGTAATAGCGCTCAGCCGCGTCCATCGACAGGCAGACGGGCGTGACGGCGGGATCGGGGCGGAGGCGCAGGTCGGTGCGGAAGACGTAGCCGTCGGAGGTGCGCTCACCCAGCATGGCGGCCATTTTGCGGGTGATGCGGACGAAGGCGGCGCGGGCATCCAGAAGGGCGTCGGCATCGAAGCGGTCATCGTCGAAGAGGCAGATGAGGTCGATATCGGAGGAATAGTTGAGCTCATACGCGCCCATCTTGCCCATGGCGATGGCGACCATGCCGGCGCCGGTTTCGGCATCGTCAGCGGTGGCGCCGGGGATTTTGCCCTTCGCGATTTCCTGGGCTGCGAGCACCGCGATGGCGCGGCCAACGGCGAGATCGGCGAAGCGGGTGAGAGCGCCGGTTGCTTCCTCCAGCGACCAGACCCCGCCGAGGTCAGCGAGGCCCACGAGCAGGGCCACGCGGCGTTTGGCCTGGCGGAGGCCTTTGGCGGTGGCCGGGCCGTCGAGGGCGCGGGCGGACGACAGGATCGTCTCGAAGGCGGTCTCTGGCGAGAGCGTGAGCGCGGTGGTGGCCCAGTCAGCCTCTTTGGCCATGAGATCGGAGAGGTATGGGCTGCACCCCCCTGCCCCAGTAATGACCTCGCGCAGCTCCGGTGGCAGATCGGGGAAGCGCGCGGCGGCTTCGGCCCCGCGGTCGGCGTCATACGCGCGGGGGGCGCGCGTGATGCGGCGGGCGAAGGGGGCGGTCACGGGACGGCCTTGGTCGGGTCGTCGGGGGTGTCCTGGCTGAAGATGTTGATCCAGCCGGTGCCGGTGCGCTGCCAGATCGAGGAGACATACATCGCCTCGGGCGTGGCCGCGCCGGGGCGGCGGTAGGCGGCGTGGTAGATGAGGAGCGCGTGGTCGGGGCCAAGCGCGCGGGATTGGGTTTGGGTCAGCGTGTAGTCGGCCACGGTGGGGCCGGCGGCGAGTTGGGCGATGTGGGCCGCTTTGCCGAAGATGCCATCGGGGTAGACACCGATGAAGTCGTCGCTGAGCGCGGCACCGTCTGCGGCGGCATCGCCTGCCACCAGCGCGTCCCACACCGCGCGCTCGGCGGCCAGCAGTTCGGCGGTCAGGGCGGGGTCTTGTGTCACGCGGGGCTTTCCGATCTATCGCGGGTGACGGCAAGCTAGAAAGAGCGGATGGGATGAGCAAGAGCCTGAAGCGGGTGCGCGCGGCGCTGGAAAACGCAGGCGTGGCGGCGGAGATCCTGGAGATGCCGGGCGAGACGCGGACCGCGGCGCAGGCGGCAGAGGCCGCGGGATGTGCGCTGGATCAGATCGCGAAGTCGATCATCTTTCGGGGGGAGAGCGGCGGCCATGTGATCCTGTTTGTGACCGCAGGTGGCAATCTGGTGGATGCGGAGAAGGCCAGCGCAGTGGCAGGCGAGCCATTGGGCAAGGCCGATGCAGACCTGATCCGGAAAGAGACCGGGTTTGCGATCGGGGGCGTAGCGCCCGTGGGACATACAAGCCCGACGAAGGCGTTTTTCGATCCGCGGTTGCTGGACTTTGAGGTGGTTTGGGCGGCTGCGGGCACGCCGCGGCATATTTTCCCGATCTCTCCGCAGGATTTGCTGCGGATTTCTGGTGCGCAACCCGCTGATTTCACAGCCTAATCCGGATCAATGTAAAATAGTTTCACATTTTCTCTTGAAAGGGAGTGCCGCATACCCGATATCTGGGATGTGAAACGGATTTACATCATCCCAAACGGAGAGAGAGAAATGAGCACCGCCGACGTCACCATCCCCGCCAGACCGAACTGGTTCCAGCGTTCCGAGGCCTGGCTTGATGCCCGTGGCAAAGGCGCGTGGATCGCGGCCATGGTCATTGGCTTCATCTTCTTCTGGCCGATTGGTCTGGCCCTTCTCGCATACATGATCTGGAGCAAACGCATGTTCAACGCCTCCTGCGCCAAGCGCACCCGCCACGCCACCGCCGCCTTCAAGACCTCGGGCAACACCGCGTTCGACGCCTACAAGGCCGAAACGCTGCGCCGCCTGGAAGACGAGCAGCACGCGTTCGAGGAATTCCTCGGCCGGCTGCGTGATGCCAAGGACAAGGCTGAGTTCGACCAGTTCATGGAAGACCGCGCGAAGAAGCCGAAGTCTGACGATACTGCCGAAGCCTAATACCTCCCTGTCCCCCACCTGATGCGGCCCCTTCGGGGGTCGCCTTTTTCCCGGAGCAAAGCTAGACCGATGACCATGAGCGACACCTATCCCGGCCTCCCTGATCCAGAGCGCGCCTCTGAGTTCTATGACGGCGTGCCCACCAAGCGCCTTGTGGCGTGGATCGTGGATGTGGTGATCATCGGGATCCTGACCGCGCTGATCGTGCCGTTTACGGCGTTCACGGCGCTGCTGTTCTTGCCGTTTCTCTATATGGTCATCAGCTTTCTTTACCGCTGGGTCACGCTGGCGCGGGGGTCGGCAACCTGGGGGATGCGGTTCATGTCGATCGAGCTGCGCAACCGGATGGGCGAGCGGTTCGATGGCGGAACGGCGGCATTGCATACGCTGGGCTATATGCTGTCGGTCGCGATCTTTCCCGCGCAGCTGGTCTCGGTGGCGTTGATGCTGATCTCGTCGCGCCGGCAGGGTCTGACGGATCATTTCCTGGGGACGGCGGCGGTGAACAAAGCCGCAATGTAAGTCCTGCAAGGACAGCATCTTATCACGTCGAGCTGCCCGGTGGTTCCCACCGGGCGCATTCATCTGAGCAAGCTCTATGTGGACACCTCGCGGCGCGGCGTTTTAGGGGGCTTGGCGGCGCGAAATCTGATTGCTAGGGTGCGCCCGAAGAGGACCCGCACGCCCATATGCGCCACACGCTGCCCATAGCGCCACAGTTTTATGTGACGGCACCGCAACCCTGCCCCTACCTGCCCGGGCGGATGGAGCGGAAGTTGTTTACGTCGCTGCAGGGCGAATATGCCGAAAAGCTGAACGATGCGCTGTCGAAACAGGGGTTTCGCCGGTCGCAGAACGTGCTCTACCGCCCGTCTTGTGCCGAATGCTCCGCCTGTTTTTCGGCCCGGATCCGGGTGGCGGATTTCGCGCCCTCGAAAAGCCAGCGGCGGACCGATCGGAAGAATGCAGGCCTGATGCGCGAGGCGACATCGCCCTGGGCCACCGAAGATCAGTATGCCCTGTTCCGCGCCTATCTCGACAGCCGCCATGCCGATGGCGGAATGGCGGATATGGATATCTTCGAGTTCGCCGCGATGATCGAGGAAACCCCGATCCGCAGCCGGGTGATCGAATATGCGCAACAGACGCCCGAGGGGCGCTCACTGGCGGCGGTGTGCCTGACCGATGTGCTCGATGACGGGCTGAGCATGGTTTATTCGTTCTATGACCCCGACCTCGCGGCGCAGAGCCTTGGGACTTATGTGATCCTCGACCATATCCGGATCGCGCAGGAGGCGGGTTTGCCTTACGTGTATCTCGGCTATTGGGTGCCGGGCAGCGCGAAGATGGGCTACAAGGCCAACTTCGCCGCGCTTGAGGTCTATAAGGGCGGGCAGTGGCAGGCGATTGGCGATCCGTCGGAGTATTCGTCGGACACGCATCCCCTGTCGACCGATCCGATTGCCGAACAGGTGGCGCAGATCAGTTTGCCGGATACGCGGCCGACGTGATGGATTGGGGCGGCCAGTCGCCCTATTCTTAATTCCATTTCAAGATGCTTTTGACGGTTGTGCCCAGTGCGCTGAGGGCAGCCCGCGACCGCGGGTGGGGGCAAAGCCCCCGCCCGGGGGGCGGTCGGGGGCTGCCCGACCTATCGGTCGGGCGGTACAACTGGCTAGTTCGGGATAAGGTCCGGCACGATCGTGACGATGCCCGGGAAGGCCCAGAAGATGCCAAGGCCCACGATCTGGATCAGCACAAAGGGCGCGACACCGCGATAGATGTGGCCTGTCGTGATGCCTGGCGGCGCGACCCCGCGGAGGTAGAAGAGCGCAAAGCCGAAGGGCGGCGTCAGGAAGGATGTCTGCAGGTTCACCGCGATCATGATCGTCACCCATTTCGGGTCCATCGTGCCGCCATAGATCACGGGGCCGACGATGGGGATCACGATGTAGATGATCTCCAGGAAATCGAGGACGAAGCCCAGGATGAACAGAACCAGCATCACGATCAGGAAGACGACCATCTCGTTGTCGAAGGACCGCAGGAACTGCTGAATGTAGTGTTCGCCGCCGAAGGAGATTACGACCAGGTTCAGAAGCTGGGACCCGATCAGGATGGTGAAGACCATCGAGGTGACTTTGGCGGTCTCGCGGACGACGGGAGGCAGAACGGCGGTGCGCCAGAGGACCCAGACCGAGAAGAGCAGCCCGAAGAAGGCGGCGTGGTAGGCGAGGTTGGCGGCGATGATCGCGACCCAGTCGGCGGGGGTGATCCCGGCGCGGTCGGGGCGGAGGTCGAAGTTGATGCCCAAAAGGATCATGATGACGATGGCAAAGCTGGCCCAGATCACGATCTGGCCGGATTTCTGTTCGTCTTTCAGCTTGCGATAGGCCGCGAGCATGATTGCGCCCGAGGCACCTAGCGCTGCCGCCGGCGTGGGGTTGGTGATGCCGCCGAGGATCGAGCCGAGGACGGCGACGATCAGGATGAGCGGCGGGAAGACCACGCGGAGAAGTTCGTTCTGGGCAAGCCGGATGGTGGCGAAGCGCGTGCCGTAGAGGATCAGTGCGAAGGGCACGGCCATCAGGGCGAAGGTCGCGCCGGGGCCGGTGAGCGGGGTGATGGCGGCAGCGTCAATCATCAGGCCGAGGGCGATGCCGCCGAGGCCGATCAGAAGGGGCACGGGGTTGGCGTCGGGGGCGACGCCGCGCGCGATGACGAGGGCGAGGCCGAAGAGGACCATCAGCGTGACCACGCCGCTGCCGATGGGGGCGGCGTTGGCAAGGGCGGTGGCGCGGGCTTCTTCCAACTCTTCTGGGGTCAGTTCGCGGACTTCGCTAGTGGTGCCGGCGGCGGCCATGGCTTCGGTCTGGGCCACAGCGCGGTCCCATTTCTCTTGCCCATGGAGGTCGATCATCGCCTCCTGACACTGTTCGGAGACGTTGGTGCGGAGTTCCGGTGCGGCGTTGTCCTGGACGGTGCCGGTGACGGCGAGGCTTTGGCTGCCGACGATGCCGGTGCTGGCGGCGATGATGACGGCGAGAATGATGCCCAAGGGGGCGAAAAGGAACCAGGTGAGTGCCTCGCCGCGGGTGATGGCGGTGCCGCCTGCGCCGTCTTCCGACATCACCGGGGGGGCTTTGGCGGGGTTGAGGAGCGCGAAACCGAAGGCATAGGCCGCGTAGAGTCCGGCGAGCAGGAGGCCGGGGATGAGCGCGGCCTGAAACAGCGTGCCGACCGAGACGACGGCGGGTTCGCCCAGAAGCGTCAGGGCATCGCCGCAGCCCACGAGTTGGGCGCGGTTTTCCTGGGCCGAAGAGTAGAGATCGCCTGCGAGCGTGCCGAGGAGGACGATCACGATGGAGGGCGGGATGATCTGGCCCAGCGTGCCCGAGGCGGCGATAACGCCGGTGGAAAGCTCGGGCGAGTAGCCGTTCCTGAGCATTGTGGGCAGCGCGAGGAGGCCCATGGTCACGACTGTGGCGCCGACGATGCCGGTGGAGGCCGCGAGGAAGGCGCCGACGACCACGATGGAGACCGCGAGGCCACCGGGCAGCGGGCCGAAGACGCGGGCCATGGAGGTCAGAAGGTCATTGGCGATTTTGGAGCGTTCCAGCGTGATGCCCATCATCACGAACATCAGAACGGCCAGCAGCGTTTCAATCGACTGCCCCGCAATGACACGTTCGTTCATCCGGTTGACGATGAAGCTGATGTTGGTGTTGAGCGCGTGTTCCCAGCCGCGTGGGAACAGGGCTTCCTCTACCCGTGGCAAGTCGGGGTATCGGAAGACGGAGATCGCGTCGCGGGCCACGCCTTCGGCCAAGAGGGCCGAGTATTCGGCGGAGCCTGTATCGATGGCCTGGTGTATGAGCAGCCCTGCCCCGTCGAGGCCTGCGATAATCGCAAACGAGATGACGGCAGAGCCGCCGATGGCGAAGGCCACGGGGAAGCCTGTCATGATCCCGCCAAAGAGGCAGAGGAACACGATGATGAGGGCGACCTCGATTCCGTCCATTCCGAAAGGCATCTGCGTGGTCCCCTAGTGTATCTCGGCCACGCGCTCGGCTGTTTCATCGCCGAGGCTGTCCTTATCTTGGTGTTTGCCGGCGCTTTCCGGCCCTTCGCGGTATTCCAAGAAGCTGCGGTAGAAATGCGCGCAGGCCTGCAGGATCATCATCACGCAGAACAGCAGGATCAGAACTTTGAACATAAAGTAGGCGTTGAAGCCCGAGGGACTGAAGCTGGTGGTCTCAACGTTCCAGCGGAACGCCAGCGCCTTCATCAGCGTGCGATCCAGTGGATCGGCGGCATTGACCGGCGGGTTGATGAGGTGCCGCCACAGGAAGAACCAGGCGTAGAAATAGGTGATCAGCATCGCGGGCAGCATGAAGAAGAGCGACCCGAACATGTCGACGATGCGCTTCTTTCGGTGGTTCATGCCAGCATAGAACAGATCGACCCGAACATGGCCGCCTTGGGTAAACGTCCAGGCGCAGCAGAGGCAGACCACGATGGCGTTGTAGAATTTCAGACCGTCGGAATACCAACCGACGGTTTGTGTGAACTCGACACCGAAGGGACCGACAGAGATTTCGGCGACCCGAAAGATGCCTTGCAAGAAGACCACCATGGTCTGTTGCAACACCATCAAAAGGCCAGCCCAGGCAGCGGCGCGGCCGACGATGTTGGCGAAGGTTTCCAACCCGATGACGACCCTCCACAAGAAGGCGTTCGAGAAGATGCCAACAATAAAGACGATCAGGAATGTATTGAAGAAAAAGAAAAACATCTCGACCGAGGCGCCGTAGAACACGATCCTCAGGATGTTTTCGGGTTCGGAGAAGTTCAGGATCGAGCCGAGATGCGTCAGGACGTAAAAGAGACCGGCCACGCCGGACCACATCCCCGATAGAAACCAAACGATGGCGTCGCCCATGCGCTGACCCCCTGCCCTTTGTTATGTGAGACCGCGCGCAGTGCTGCGCGCGGTCCCCTTTGTTTACAAGCGGATGGCTTACATCGCGCCCAGGACGCGGTCGCGCTGCGCCGTGTAGGGCGAGTCGGCGAGCGAGAGCCAGGCCGAGGTATCGCGCATGGAGCCCATGGCGCTGTCGCTGACCTTTTTGAACAGCGGGTCGTCCATGTAGCCGCCCAGAACCTCAGTCGCACCTTTGCCGAAGGCATCCCAGACATCATCGGGGAACTCGCCCGTCGTGATGCCGGTGCCCAGAAGACGCTGGAGCGCGGGGCCGTTATTGGCGGTGAAGAGCGCATAGTTGTGCTGATGCGCATCGGCACAGGCCACTTCGATCGCGCGCTGGTGCGCCGTCGACAGGCCGTTGAACCGCTCAAGGTTGGTACCGACCGACAGGGCCGCACCCGGCTCGTGGAAGCCAGCGGGGTAGTAGTTCTTGGCGATCTCTTGCAGACCCAGACGCTCATCCGACCAGGGGCCGATCCATTCGGTGCCGTCGAGAGCGCCCGAGGACAGAGCCTGGTAGATTTCGCCGCCGGGGATGTTCTGCACCGACACGCCGAGGGTCGACAGCGCCTGACCACCGAGGCCGGGCATCCGGAACTTCAGACCCTGCAGGTCGCCCGCCGAGGTGATCGGGTTGCGGAACCAGCCGCCGCCCTGGGCACCGGTCTGACCGGCGATGAACGAGCGAACGCCGAAGATCTCGCCCACTTCTGCGTGGAGCGACTGGCCTTCGCCACCGTAGTACCAGGTCATCAGTTCCGGCACGGTCATGCCGAAGGGCACGGCGGTGAAGAACGCCCATGCCGGGTGCTGGCCGACCCAGTAGTAATCGGCGCCGTGGTACATGTCGGCCTGGGCCGAGGTGACGGCGTCGAAGCTTTCAAAGGCACCGACAAGCTCGCCAGCGGCTTTGGCTTCGATGGTGAGTGTGCCATCGGTGATGTCAGCCACGTTGTTGACGACGCGTTCGACCGAGTCCCAGACACCGGCCAGACCGCGCGGCCAGGTGGTGACCATGGTCAGAACTTCGCGACCCTGGCTGAGTGCTGGCGTGGCGAGTGTGGCCGCGGCTGCAGCCGACCCGCCGAGCGCGGAGTTACGCAAAAAAGAACGACGATCCATACAGATAACCTCCCTGGTATGATGTTGCCCAACCCTTCGGCCGGGCGGATCGTTAAGGTGGCGGGAACTTATACACAGGTTCTGGAATAGGAAACTGTAAATGCATGGCATGGCGCACAAATTTGCGGCATTTGGCCGCTGGGACCGGCGCAGGCCTTAGATCACCTGATCGCGGTGAGCATTGTGTCCGAAAACCCGGGTAAATTGAAACTTCTGGAAAGAAATTCGGCCTCTCGCGACAGAAAATCCAGGGAATCGCTGTTGACGCCCCCAAATCCCCGCCCTACTGTCCCTCGCACGTGGAAGGAGCACGACGCATGATCGATATTGTCGTCCTTGTAGGAGAAAGGCGCATGGGCCGGTAACGGACACCATAACGGTACCCCATGCGCCCCCGAGTAACACCGGGGGCTTTTTTATGCCGGAACGCTGGAGAGTGAGAGACAGATGGCACAGATGACAGGCGCGCAGATGGTGGTGAAGGCCCTCAAGGATCAGGGGGTCGAGGTCGTCTTCGGCTACCCGGGCGGTGCGGTGCTTCCCATTTATGACGAGATCTTCCAGCAGAATGAGATCCGGCACGTGCTTGTGCGCCATGAACAGGGTGCTGTCCATGCCGCCGAAGGCTATGCGCGGTCGACGGGGAAACCCGGCGTCTGTCTGGTGACGTCGGGTCCGGGCGCGACGAATGCCGTCACCGGCCTGACCGATGCGCTGATGGACTCGATCCCGATTGTCGTGCTGACCGGCCAGGTGCCGACCTTCATGGTGGGGACAGATGCGTTCCAAGAAGCCGACACGGTGGGCATTACGCGGCCCTGCACCAAGCATAACTGGCTGGTGAAGGAGACGGAAACGTTGTCAGACGTGATCCATCAAGCGTTCCATGTGGCGACCGCGGGGCGTCCGGGGCCGGTTCTGGTGGATATTCCGAAGGATGTGCAGTTCGCCTCTGGCGACTATGTTCCGCCGGCGAAAGCGCGGACGCAGCATTACCAGCCTAAAGTGAAAGGCGATCTGGAGCAGATCACTCGGCTGGTCGAGATGATGGAGACGGCGAAGAAGCCGGTCTTCTACACGGGCGGCGGCGTGATCAATTCGGGCCCGGCGGCGAGCCAGCTGTTGCGCGAACTGGTGGATGCCACGGGCTTTCCGATCACCTCGACGTTGATGGGGCTGGGCTCCTACCCCGCGTCGGGCAAGAACTGGTTGGGCATGCTGGGGATGCACGGGCTCTATGAGGCCAACCTGGCGATGCATGGCTGTGACCTGATGATCAACATCGGCGCGCGGTTCGATGACCGGATCACCGGGCGGATCGCGGACTTCTCGCCCAACTCCCGCAAGGCCCATATCGACATCGATCCCTCATCGATCAACAAGGTGATCCATGTGGATGTGCCGATTGTCGGCGACGTGGCGCATGTACTGGAGGATCTGCTGAAGGTCTGGAAATCGCGCGGGCGCAAAACCGATGGCGCGGCGGTGAAAGCCTGGTGGAGCCAGATCGAGGCGTGGCGGGCGGTGGATTGCCTGTCCTTCAAGAACTCGGAGACCACGATCAAGCCGCAACACGCGCTGCAGCGGTTGGAGGCGCTGACGAAGGATCGCAAGGACCGCTATATCTGCACCGAAGTGGGCCAGCACCAGATGTGGGCGGCGCAGTATCTGGGGTTCGAGGATCCGAACCTGTGGATGACGTCCGGGGGTCTCGGCACGATGGGCTATGGCTTCCCGGCGTCCATCGGCGTGCAGATGGCGCATCCCGACGCACTGGTCATCAACGTGGCGGGCGAAGCGTCGTGGCTGATGAATATGCAGGAGATGGGCACGGCGGTGCAGTACCGCCTGCCGGTGAAGCAGTTCATTCTGAACAATGAGCGGCTGGGCATGGTGCGGCAGTGGCAGGAGCTTCTTCATGGCGAGCGCTATTCCCATTCGTGGAGCGAGGCCCTGCCCGATTTCGTGAAACTGGCCGAGGCGTTCGGGGCGAAGGGGATCCTGTGCAAGGATCCCAAGGACCTCGACGATGCGATCATGGAGATGATCAACCATGACGGGCCGGTGATCTTCGACTGTCTGGTGGAGAAGCATGAGAATTGCTTCCCGATGATCCCGTCGGGCAAGGCGCATAACGAGATGCTGCTGGGCGAGGCGGAGACGCAAGGGGTGATTGACGCGAAGGGGTCGGTGTTGGTGTGACCGATCACCTTTCGGCAAACTGCGACTGCTCTTTCGAGGTGATCCGCCCGTCCCCGTTGCTGTCGAGCGACGGGAGCAGCGCGTCGAAACCGGCCACGACCTCATCGAAAACAACGATGCCGTCGCCATCGCGGTCGAGGCCCGTGGTCAGGCCGCCATGGACAAGGGTTTCGAACGCGACCATGCGATCAATATCTTCCTGCTCGGCCGCAAGCATCTCGTCTTGCGTGACGGACGTGTCGCCGTCGATGTCTGCGCGCATGACGTTTTCGATTGACCGCGCAACGCCAGAATGGCCGTCCGCGTCGGGATCACCGACGGTGAAGCCGTAGCGGCCATGAGAAACCTGTTCGACCTCTGCCAGCGTCGCGACGCCGTCACCATCAAGGTCATGATCGGCAAACCGTTGCAAAGCCTTTCGCTGGAACCGCTCGGTGTTTGCAGCGATGCCCGCGCTCGCGTCCATGGCGCTGAGCCCCGCGATACCGTCGACGTCGCGATTGACAAAGAACTGTTCGAGCCTGTCGAGATACCCCTGCCGCGTCTCGAAACTGCGGAGTTGCGAAAGAAGATCGCGCATGGTGGGGGGCTGCTGTGCGAATACGGGGGTCGCGCAGATAAGAACGCCCACGGCGAAACCAAGTCTATTCATCATCCGAACGCCCTTACGAACTCGCGTGGGTCAAATCACGCAACCGTGGCAGCAATTTGTCCGTGTCGGGTGGGCGTCGCGCCGAACAATGAACAAGGAACTCTCGTCTGATGTCAGCACTCAACCTCAAAAAAGGCGCCTCCAAGCATTCGGCCTATGACCTGAAGGATCCCCACGCCGAGCCCGTAGAACGGCACACCTTGGCGGTCATTGTCGATAACGAGGCGGGCGTCTTGGCACGCGTCATCGGGCTGTTTTCCGGGCGCGGGTACAATATCGAAAGCCTCACGGTGGCCGAGGTGGATCATGAAGGCCATACCAGCCGGATCACTATTGTGACGGCGGGGACGCCCAGTGTGATTGATCAGATCAAGGCGCAGCTGGGCCGCATCGTCCCGGTGCATGAGGTGCATGACCTGACCGTGGATGGCCCGGCGGTGGAGCGGGAACTGGCGCTGTTCAAAGTGGCAGGGTCCGGGGACAAGCGGGTTGAGGCTTTGCGGCTGGCCGATATCTTTCGCGCGAATGCGGTGGATTCGACGCTCGATAGCTTTGTGTTCGAGTTGACGGGGACGCCCGCCAAGATCGACGCCTTCGCCGATCTGATGCGGCCGCTGGGCCTGGTTGAGATGGCGCGGACCGGGGTGGCGGCGCTGTCGCGCGGGGCGGACTAGCGCTCGATCCGCTGGATGCGGCTGTGGCCCCTGTCGCCCTGGGGTTCCGCCATGCCGTTTGGCAGAAGAAATACCACGGAATGCGCGCCGGTGAGGCCTGCGGGATAGGTGAAGGGGCGTGTCACAAGGTAGACCTCGGGCGCGCGGCCGACCCAGGTTTTCGGGCGTTCCTCGATATAGATCAGGTTGTTCATCCGGATCGCGTCATCGCCGAAGCCGGGGCGGAAGGTCTTGCCGCCGATCTTGATGGCGCCGCTATCGTCTTCGAGGACGGTGGCGGCGGAGTTCTTTTGCGGGATGCGGACGAGGATGCCGTCGCTGACCAGTTGAGCGATGCCGGCCATTTGCGGGCGGTGGGTGAGTTTGGTGGCCTGCCCCGCTGTTTGCACGGCGGCCGGGTCGAGCGGGATGAAGCCGCCGGGGTTGTAGATCTTGAACCGGCGCCAGGCCTCGGCAGCGTTGCCGGAGGTGACAACAGGGATCGCGCCGGGGAGGCGGTTTGAGGTGGTGACAGCGCCGGTGCTGAGGGTGACGGTGGCGAGCGTTTCGCCGGAGATGGCGCCCGCCAGGGGTCGCCCGAGGCGGGCGGTAAAGAAAGCGCCGGGGTCGGGGTGTTCGGCAGTGACGCCGCCCCAGACGTGGATGTGGCAGGCATCGGAGGCGGTCTCGATCGCGATGTTCTGACCGCCGATGACGCCAATGCGGGGGCCGGTGGAGATCACCGTGGTCACGCGGGATCCCGCGCCCTGAAGGCGTAGGATGGTGTCGCCGAAGAAGGTGGCGATGAGGGTGATAGGCCCCTCGCCCGCCGGGATCGTCACGTCGAGGAGTTCGGCGGGCTGGCTCGGATCGCCCAGGTGTATGTCGGTCAGCGCCGCGCCGTCATAGCCGCCGATGAAGTAGACCGCGGTGCCCTCGGCCACAGAAGGCATCTCGCATCCGGCACGGGCCTGGCTGAACTGACGCGTCTCGGTATTGAGCGGTCCGGCGATGCCAGCGCGGTCGAGATAGCGGCGGATGGCTTCATCGGTGCGGGCATTGCCGGTCATCGCCTCGGACCGGACGACGGCACCGTCGCCATCGGTATCGAGCGCGGTGTAGACGGCGGCAATTGCCGTGCGGTATTCGGCGGTGGTGAAGATCCCGTCGGCGTTGGTGTCGATCTGGGCGGGCAGCGTGATGGGTGGACGGCCCTGGCCATAGCGGGCCTCGGCGTCACGCGTGGCTGATTGCGCCAGTTCTTCGAGTGTGAGTGTCCCGTCGCCATCGGTATCCGCAGCCAATTGGCGCGTGATCATATCGCTGACGATGGCTTCGACTTGGTCCTGGGTGGGCTGGACCTCGGTCGCGCCGCTTCGAAGGGGTTCGCGGGCGGTTTTCAGGGCCTCGATGCGCAATTCTTCGGTCGAGATCTGCAGATCGCCGTTCAGATCGAAGACCAGCCAGCGATTGAGTTCCGCCGCGCGGCGTCTGGCGATGGCTTCCTGACGATGGGCGTCGAAATCGGCCTGAGACAGGCCTGGCGCGCCGTCGACATCGAGCTGGTTAAAACGCTCCAGCAGGCGATCGGTGATCTCATCGAGCGACTGGCCCCGGATCGCGAGGGCGCGGACTTCGGAGTTGAACTGCCGGATCAGGTCAGCTTCGGACAGCTGAGCCGTTGCGGGGAGGGGTGTTGCGGCCAGACAGGCCGCCGCCAGCAAATATGTACGCATAACCGATGCCGTTCCGATGTGTCAGGCAACAGCATAGCGCGAAATGGGGCAAGGCTATGACGGGGCGCGCAAAAACGGGGACCCCGCGAGGGGCCCCCGTCCGGCTGTCACGCCAGGGGGCGTCGTGTCAGCCGGCTGCCGGAACGAGCCCGCTCTCTTCTGCGGCGGCAAGCTCGGCCTCGTCCACCAGGCCGTCGCCATTGGCGTCGACCGCGGCAAAGGTGTCTTCCGTGAGTGTGGGCATGACGGCCAGCATTTCAGCAAAACTGACCATACCGTCGCCATCGGCATCATAGGCGGCAACGGCCAGAGCCGCGCCCGCGCTGAAGACCAGGGCGGCGGTGGCTGTCAGAATATACTTGGTCATTTGGGTACTCCCGTGTGTTTCCAAGCGGGTCCGTTTGTGGCCCGCACCCCCTTAGACGCGGGGCGGCGCGTTCTAATCCGCCGCCCCTGCCCCCGCGCGAGGGCTTGCCGACGGGCGGCGGGCGGGCGCGCGGTAAATGGCCGAAATGGCGGGGTTGGCCGATCGGATGGGGACGAATCTGGAGAAAGGCGCGCAGTGTCCGGTCATCTGCCGATGTCATTTGAGGGGGGCCAAGACATGAACCGGCCCGACTACAGTGCAGATCTGACCGCGCTTTTGCCCCGTCTGCGCCGCCGCGCACGGCGATACGTGGGAACAGAGGCCGCGGCCGATGATCTGGCACAGGAAGCCATGCTGCGCGTCTGGGCGCGGCTCTTGGATGATCCGCCGATCGCGGATCTGGACCGCTATCTGTTCACCGCGATGCGCAATATCGCGCGGCGAAGGCCCGCGGCGGGGGAAGAGCTGACCGAGGCGGTGATGCCCCGGACGGAGCCTGTGGCGGCCGACCGTCTGGCCGCGGCGGAGGTGTTGGATGCGTTGGCGCATCTGCCCCGTGCGCAAGCCACGCTGATCCTGGAACATGCCGTGGATGGCGCGAGCCATGCGGAACTGGCGCGGCGGCACGGGGTGCCCTTGGGCACGGTGCTGAGCCGGGTAGCGCGGGGGCGCTCTGAGCTGCGTCAGCGCCTGGGGCTGCGGCGGCGGGGCGCTGTGGCGGAGTTGTTGAGCCTGCGGGGGTAAGGCGCCCCTGCCCCGCCGATTTTGGCCGCGCCACAGCATTGCCGCATTCACGTGGTTTCCCATTTATGCCGCGCCTGTTTGGATGGCGTTTGGCGACTTGTGGATATCCGCGAGGTTTAAGGCATTTGAAACGCTTCATTCAGGCCTGTCTGGCCATTTCCATCCTGATCTTAGGGGCGGCGCTAGCATCGGCGCAGTCGCCCGCCCGGCATTCGACGGCGATGGGGTTCACGCCCTGGCCGGTGGATTTCAATGAGGCCGGTCTCGACCGGACCTATGCGTTCATTCGGGCGCATTCGAATCTGGTCGCGCATCATTTTGATGGTGGCGTCCCGTGGGATGCGGCGGCGCAGGCCACACCGTTTCCCACCCATTTGCAACGCGATTGGGTCCGACGGAAGGCGAACACGCCGGCGGGGGCCAAGGTATTCGTTGCGGTCACACCGCTGAACTTTGACCGGAACGGGCTGGCCCCGGCTTGGACCGACCGCGGCGACAACCAACGCCTGCCACGCGCGTGGCGGGGCAAGCGGCTAAACGATCCCGCGGTGGTGGCGGCCTATACCAACTACGTGCGGCGGGTGATTGCGTATTTCGAGCCCGACTACCTCGCCATCGGAATCGAGGCGAATATCGTGATCAGCAAGGCACCAGCGCTTTGGAACGATTACGCCACCCTCCATGCCGAGGTCTATGCCCGGATCAAGCAGACCCATCCCCGGCTGCCGGTCTTTGCCACCGTCCAGTACGAACATTTGCGCGGGATCGAGGCGGAGGCGCAGAAGAACCTGAAATACCAGATGCCCGCCGTCGCGACGCTGATGCGGTCGAGCGATCTTTTGGCGCTCAGCACCTATCGCTATGGCACGGTGCATCCCAACCCGATGGGGCCCGATTACTTCGATGTGGCCAAGTCGTTCGGCAAACCCATCGCCATCGCGGAGTCTGGGGCGATGTCGAAATCGAACCGGATCTACGGGATGGACCTGCCTGCCAGCGAGGCCGATCAGGCCGCGTTCGTGTCGGGGCTTTTGGGCCACGCGGCGCGGAACCGGTTTGCGTTTGTGGTGAACTGGGTGGCGATTGATTTCGAGCCGGGGCTAAGGCGCCTGCCCCGATCCGTGCGGGAGATTGCGAAGGCCTGGGTCAATACCGGGCTAGAGACCTCGGACGGGCGCGCGAAACCGGCGCTGCGGGTGTGGGAGGCCTATCTGGCGCAGTCGCGGCCATGAGGCCCCCCGCGCGGGCAAAGAAAAAGGGCCCCCGAAGGGACCCTGTAGAGTTTCGCTGATCAGGCTCGTTCTGTGTACCGCCCGGTTTCTGCCTGCGGCCTGACCCGCGTCAGGGGCGAGCGCACCCGCCCCGTGTACGTGCGGATTTCAAAGAAATCCGCCGCGTCGGATAGAGTGGATTGCGCAGCAATCTGCGGAATCCGACAACCAATTGGGGCTCAGGCGGCGGGCGCTGTAGCGGAGTTGTTGAGCCTGCGGGGGTGTTGTGGTCTGGTCGAGGACCCGTGGGGTGGCTATCCGAAGAGTGGAGCCGTGCCAGCGGCGGTCCTGGGGGCGGCGCAGCCAAGTCTTAGCCGTGAGTGCTTTATGGCCGCAAGGTGCACCTTCCGTCTCGCTTTACCGCAAGCCTCGCAAGAGCGCCGGCCCATCGGGCCGGACCGGCGCTGGCACGGCGGGCCTACGGCCCTTGATTCCGTGCTAAAGGTGTTCTGTTGGGGGAAAAGAAAAAGGGCCCCCGAAGGGACCCTGTAAAGTTTCGCTGATCAGGCTCGTTCTGTGTACCGCCCGGTTTCTGCCTGCGGCCTGACCCGCGTCAGGGGCGAGCGCACCCGCCCCGTGTCCCGTGGAGTTCCGGAGGGAACTCTGCGGAGCGGGAAGTCGACCTGCGGTGCAGATCGGGAGTCCCGCGTCTCCTGACAGGGGCGAGACCGCCCCCGGTAGAGAGTGGGTGGGCTAACGTGCCGCCCCACCCTGTTCTTCAACGCCACTTGTAGGAAATATCCTATCTGGCAGCGTTTTTTTTGACGCACCGATGGTGAGCACGGTCCCCGCCAGTACAGCGATCGCCGTTAGTAAATCGAGTGTTTCCGCGATCAACTGCATCCGCTCGTCGCCCCACAGGTGTTGCACTTCATGCAGGTGCCGTTCCGCACCAGCGTGTAGTTCCCGCACTCTCCGCAGGCCTCGCCCTCGTAGCCCTGCATCTTGGCTTTGGTCACCGGATCGAGCGCCACGTTGCCGCGGGAGACGGTGGCCGCGCCTTCGGTGAGGACCGCGGTCATTGCGCTTGCGGCCTCGACCGAGCCGTCGAAGGCAACCGCCCCGCCGCCGCCCTGCAGCACCACCAACTCCTGCGGCACACGCTTGCGGAGGTAGCCGGTCGACGAGATCTGCTTGAGCACTTCGAGCGACTTGGTCGCCGCGGTGTCCGAGACATCCTCGAAGTTGCGCACGCCTTCTTCCTCGCCCCGGCCCAGGTCATCAAACGCGGCGCCTTCGGGCTTCACATGGGCCAGATCGGTGCGGTCGAGGTAGCTGACCGCCAGTTCGCGGAAGATGTAGTCGAGGATCGAGGTGGCGTTCTTGATCGAGTCGTTGCCCTGCACCATCCCAGCCGGTTCGAACTTGGTGAAGGTGAAGGCGTCCACGAACTCCTCCAGCGGCACACCGTATTGCAGGCCGACCGAGACCGCGATGGCGAAGTTGTTCATCATCGCCCGGAAGCCCGCGCCTTCCTTGTGCATGTCGATGAAGATCTCGCCCAGGGAGCCGTCGGTGTATTCCCCGGTGCGGAGGTACACCTTGTGCCCGCCCACGATCGCCTTCTGGGTATAGCCCTTGCGGCGTTCCGGCATCTTCTCGCGGTGGCTTTTGACGATCTCTTTGACCACGACCTTTTCGACGATCTTTTCCGCCAGAACAGCGGCCTTTTCCTGGGGCGTGCCGGTTTCCAGCACTTCCAGCGCCTCGTCATCATCCTCGACCAGCGCAGCGGCCAGCGGTTGCGACAGTTTCGAGCCGTCGCGGTAAAGCGCGTTGGCTTTGACGCCGAGGGACCAGGATAGCTCATAGGCTTTCTGGCAGTCCTCGATGGTCGCGTCGTTGGGCATGTTGATCGTTTTCGAGATCGCGCCCGAGATGAACGACTGTGCTGCGGCCATCATGTGGATGTGGCTGTCGACCGACAGGAAGCGCTTGCCCTTCTTACCGCAGGGGTTGGCGCAGTCGAAGACGTTGTAGTGCTCGGCCTTCAGGTGCGGCGCCCCTTCCAGCGTCATCGTTCCGCAGACGTGGTCGTTCGCGGCGTCGATGTCGGCCTTGGCAAAGCCCAGATGCTTGAGCATATCGAAGGTCGGGTCGTTCAGCTTTTCCGCTGGGATGCCCAGCGTGCCGGTGCAGAACTCTTCCCCCAGCGTCCACTGGTTGAAGACGAACCGGATGTCGAAGGCCGATGGCAGTGCCGCCTCGATCTTGTCGAGCTCTGCCTTGCCGAAGCCATGGCCCACAAGCGAGGTGTGGTTGATGCCCGGCGCGTTGCCCAGCGTGGCGTGTCCGACGGCGTAAGAGACGATTTCCTCAATATGGGCGGGAGAATACCCGAGGATCTCCAACGCCGCCGGCACCGACTGGTTGATGATCTTGAAGTAGCCTCCGCCGGCCAACTTCTTGAACTTCACCAGAGCGAAATCGGGCTCGATACCGGTGGTATCGCAGTCCATGACCAGGCCGATCGTGCCGGTGGGCGCGATCACGGTCGCCTGTGCGTTGCGGTAGCCGTGGGCCTCGCCCAGCTTGAGGGCTTCGTCCCAGGCACCTTTAGCCAGCGCGACCAGCCGTGCATCCGGGCAGTTGGTCTGATCGAGCGGCACCGGGTTCACGTTCATCGCTTCATAGCCCGCCGTCTCGCCATAGGCGGCGCGGCGGTGGTTGCGGATGACGCGAAGCATGTGATCGGCGTTGCGTTCGTAGCCCGCGAAGGGGCCAAGCTCGCCCGCGATCTCGGCGGATGTGGCATAGGACACGCCGGTCATGATGGCCGTGAGGGCACCGCAGAGGGCGCGGCCTTCGACGCTGTCATAGCCGTAGCCCATGTTCATCAAGAGGCCACCGATGTTGGCGTAACCGAGGCCCAGCGTCCGGAAATCATAGCTGAGCTGCGCAATTTCCTTCGACGGGAACTGTGCCATCATCACGCTGATTTCCAGCGTCAGGGTCCAGAGCCGCGTGGCGTGGATGTAGTCATCCGCCTGGAACTGCCCATCCTGATAGAAGGTAAGCAGGTTCATCGACGCGAGGTTACAGGCCGTGTCGTCGAGGAACATGTATTCCGAACACGGGTTCGAGCCGCGGATCGCGCCGTCTACGGGGCAGGTGTGCCAGGCGTTGACGGTGTCGTGGTACTGGATGCCCGGATCGGCGCAGGCCCAGGCGGCATGGCCGACCTTTTCCCACAGGTCGCGGGCTTTCACGGTCTTCGACACACTACCATCGGTGCGGTTGATCAGCTCCCAATCGGCATCGTCTTCGACCGCCTTCAGGAAGGCGTCCGTCACGCGGATGGAGTTGTTCGAGTTCTGGCCCGAGACGCTGCTATACGCTTCGCTGTCCCAATCGGTGTCGTAGGTCGGGAACTCGATGGAGGTGTGGCCCTGACGCGCATAGTCAAGCACGCGCTTGATGTAGGTCTCTGGGATTGCGACCTTTTTGGCGTCGCGCACGGCGGCCTTTAGGCTTTCGTTCACCTTGGGATCGTAGGCGTCCGCTTCCTTCCCGTCCCAGGCGCGGATCGCGGCGAAAATCGCGTTGAGCTTTTGCTCATGCATCTTGGACCCGGCGACGATGGACGCCACCTTCTGTTCCTCGATGACCTTCCAGTTGATGAAGTCTTCGATATCGGGGTGGTCGGCGTCGACGATGACCATTTTGGCCGCGCGCCGCGTGGTGCCGCCCGATTTGATCGCGCCGGCCGCGCGGTCCCCGATCTTGAGGAAGCCCATGAGGCCAGAGGACTTGCCGCCACCCGACAGCTTTTCGCCCTCACCGCGCAGGTGGCTGAAGTTGGTGCCCGTGCCCGAGCCGTATTTGAAAAGCCGCGCCTCGCGGACCCACAGGTCCATGATGCCGCCCTCGTTCACCAGATCGTCCTGGCAGCCCTGAATGAAGCAGGCGTGCGGCTGGGGGTGTTCGTAGGAGGATTTCGATTTGGTCAGCTTGCCGGTCTTGTAGTCGACATAGAAGTGACCTTGGGCCGGACCGTCGATCCCGTAAGCCCAGTGCAGACCGGTGTTGAACCACTGCGGGCTGTTGGGCGCCGCGCGCTGGGTGGCCAGCATATAGCGCATTTCATCGAAATAGGCGCGGGCGTCGTCTTCAGAGGTGAAGTAGCCGCCCTTCCAGCCCCAATAGCACCACGCGCCGGCGAGGCGGTCGAAGACCTGCTTGGAGGACGTCTCACCGCCGTAGCGCTGGTCTTCGGGCAGTTCGGCCAGGGCTGCTTCGTCGGCCACAGAACGCCACAGAAATTCGGGCACGCCTTTTTCGCGCACTTTCTTCAGCCGCGCAGGCACACCGGCTTTGCGGAAGTATTTCTGTGCGATGACATCGGAGGCCACCTGGCTCCACGAGGTGGGCACGTCCACCGCGTCGAGCTTGAAGACCACGGTCCCATCCGGGTTCCGGATTTCCGATGTCGTTTGCGTAAACTCGACTCCCGCGTAGGCGTCTGCCCCAGCCCTCGTGAACGCGCGTTCTATTCTCATATGCCTTGCCCCGTCTTGCGCCGTTTTGGCGTTTGGTGCCGGCCCGCGATTTCAGCCGCGATGCTCAGCGATGTCGGTTTCTGCCACCAGCCGCTTGGCGCTGGACACATACCTTCGGGCCAGCCAATCCTGTGGTTGGCAGTCCGGATATCGAGCAGGCAATGCCATGCTGTGCTAAGGTATCTGTCCCGCGACCGTGGACCACTAGATGTTGTGGTACCGCTGTCAGCCCGCACAACCTGACGTAGGTGGCCCTATCCGGTCAACGGGAAATTTTCGGAATCGTGAAGTTTTTTGGCTTGACGTTGAAACCAAGGATTTTTCGCGATTTTCGGTCAGGTAAAGTGTTAACGTCGGAAGGCGTTCAGCGCGGATAGCTCGGCCATACAGTTTCGCATCTTATATAAAACTTTCAATCGCTTAACAGCGTCGAGCCGGATG
>JBCBGF010000003.1:0-400638 GCA_038526915.1 Pseudomonadota bacterium
GTCAGTTGATACGCGGGCATAGCCTAGATTCATGCAAACATTGTTGCATTTTCGTGTTGCGCATTGGGACGTTTGCGCGCGGATCTGATGCTGGCTGCCGCATACAAAACCGACTTCCAAAATACCGTAAAGAATGCCAGCGTAGACAGAACCGGCGGTCAGCTCAGCAAAGGGCCTTTTAATTGGAACATCTCGCTCTCATTGCAGCCATCTTGCTGGTTGACCTTCTGGCGTTAGTTAGCCCCGGTCCAAACTTTGTCCTCGTAAGCTCAGCGGCAGTTTCTCAATCCCGCAAACACGCGATCTGGACAGCTTGCGGCATAGCCACCGGCTCTTTTGCATGGGCAGCAGCAGCAGCACTCGGAATAGTCTCAGTATTCGAAGTCTTTCCGCTCCTTGGTCTTATCCTCAAGGTGGTGGGTGTCGCATACCTACTCTACCTCGGGGTAAACCTGTTGCGGTCAAATGGATTTCAACCGCAGGAGCGCCGGGACCGAAACGCTACAGGTGAGGCAACAGACTTCTGGCGCGGTTTACTGGTCAACATGACCAATCCAAAATCTGCTGCTTACTACGCCAGTGTGTTTGCCGCGTTTCTCACGCCTGAGATGCCGACTTGGGTGCTGATCGTACTCGTCAGCACAATCGCCTTGATGTCGTTGGCATGGCACGTGTTGGTGGCAGTGGGCTTTTCCGCAGCCGTCATACAAGCGAAGTATATCTCGGTTTCCAAGTGGGTCGACCGCCTATGCGGCGCGTTTCTGGTTCTTCTTGGTCTTCGGCTGGCATGGGATACGCGCTAGCCTCCATAGGATTGTCAAGCAAAGGACCGTCGTCGGACATCTGCCGCTGCGCCCTTTCTCAAACAAGACGAAGTAGATACACGACTGACAAGACTAGGCCGAACATGATGACTGTCGCTCGAAGCAGCTTCTGGTTTACCCGCTTTGCGTAGCGACCTCCGAGATAGCCCCCAACGGTCGCGCCTACCATCATTGCCACCGCAGCCGTCCAGTCAATCAGGCCTCCTAGGCCGAAGACCGCGATACTCAGTATGGTGAAGGTCGTCGCCAGCAGATTTTTGATACTGTTGGCGACATGGAAGTCGTCGTGCCCAAGGATTTGCGCGACAGCCAAAAGGATAAAGCCAAGACCAGCGCCGAAGTACCCGCCATAGATGGAGGCAACGAAAAGGCTGGTGTAGACAATGCCCCGACTTGTCTTCGCGCTGGCCGACGAAAGCAGCAAAGCGCGCACTTTGTCTCCGAACGCGAAAAGCAGGGTCGCTGTGAAGATCAGTGCGGGTATCAGTGCAACGAACGTCTGAGGATCAGACACCACGAGCAATAAAGAGCCGACAATGGCACCTGCGCCTGAAACGAGGATCAATGGCCGAAGTTCGCGGCCCAGTCCGCGTAACTCTTCTCGGTAGGCGGGGAGCGCTGCGGCGTTCGACGGCAGCAGGCCGAGAAAGTTCGTCGCGTTCGCCACGACCGGCGGTAGGCCCGCTGCCATCAACGCGGGAAAGGTCAGCAAGCTGGCACCGCCTGCGACCGCGTTCCATGCTCCACCGCCAATACCGATGACGACAAGTACAAGTATTTGAGTGATATCCATGCTGATCCAATCTCCGCTACGGCGAGAATGGTGCAATCGCTGATGCATAAATGCGAACGAATAGATATGATAAGCGCATGAACAAAATCGAACGCATGCAGATCGACGGCGAACTTCTCCGCAGTTTTCTGACCATTGCGGAGGTCGGCTCCCTGACTGTTGCGGCGGCGCGGCTGCATCGTACTCAATCAGCAGTCAGCGTCCGCCTCGCGCGGCTGGAAGCTGCACTCGGCGCAACCCTTTTCATCCGCGCCCCATCGGGTATGCGCCTAACGGCAGCGGGAGAGCGCTTTATCCCGGCTGCGTGGGCTGCCTTAGACGCGCTTCAGACAGCAGCGTCACTTTTTGCAGAACCGTTGCGCGGAACCATTCATGTCGGTTTGCCGGACGACTACGAAGACGCAGTGTTTGAGAGGGCACTTGCTCGTTTCACGCAAACGCACCCAGAGGTCGCCGTTCGGGCCACGTCTGGTTGCACATCGTCTTACCGCGCCGCCATAGCGCGCGGTGACATGGACGTTGCGGTGGTATCTGGATTGGAACTTGCGGATGGAGAATCGTTGGGTGTGACGGAGACAGTGTGGGCCGCTCACGCCAACCTATCGCTCGATGCTTCTAGTCCGGTGCCTCTGGCTGTGATGGACCGTTCTTGCTGGTGGTGCGAGCTTCCAGAGCGTGTGCTGCGGGAAGCGAAACGATCTTACGAAATCGTGCTTCGCACGTCCTCGTTTGGCTCACTGCGCGCGGCGGTCCGGGCAGGCATCGTCGTCGCTGCCTTGCCAGCTTCATCTGTTGAGGCCGACATGTCTTTGCTCGGAAGCGCGGAGGCTTTGCCTTCATTGCCATCCGCATATCGCTCGATCATCTTCGGAGGTCATACACCGGCCGCTCTTGCGACGGCGATGAAGGAAGCTCTGCGCAACCAACGCGTTCCGTGAGTCTCAGCTGCATACGCGTTACGCTGCTAATGTGGCGTAGTCCGCTTTCAAATTTCATACATAAGGTACAAGATTTCTTGCATGGACTCGTTAAGAAGAGAAATTTCCCGGATCGTACTCGTTTCTGGCGCGCCAGGAGCTGGAAAGACAACATTGGCCGTTCCACTAGCTCTGGAGCTTGGTTTCCCTCTTTTCTCAAAGGACTTTCTGAAAGAAACACTGGTCGATGTCTTCGGCGCTGAAGTCAATTCGCTTGAGTATTCTAGAAAGATCGGAAGTGCCGCGATGGAATTAATCTGGTCACTGGCAAATCACGCTCCTTGTGCCGTCATAGAGGCAAACTTCCGGCCAAAAAGCGACTATGAGATCAGGAAAATCCGAGGGTTAAACGCCAACTTGGTTGAGGTGCATTGTGACTGCGGCCGAGATGAAGCCGCCCGTAGGTTCAAAATGCGTGCCGCATCAGAAAGGCACCATGCTGCACACCCTTTAAAAGAGTTGCCACAGGAACTGCTCGACGAATATGATCGACCACTCAACGTAGGTCAGCTTTTAGAAGTAGATACAAGGCGACCTGTCTCGGCACAGGAGATAGCCCACCAGGTGCTTGCTGCCTTTAAGACCGCCTAGCACTTTGTAACTTCAGGGCGACCGTCCATTGATCATGCAGAATTTGTCAATTTAGGTTCTGAGCGGGCCTAAGCGCGTGCTGAACTCTGAACGTCGCGGCGATGTTGCACAAACCAGCCATTTTGCGTAGCTGGAGCTGATCAGAAGCCATCCAGAACCGTGCCGCCGTTACCGGAAGTTTCTGGCTGAGCGGAGCCGCTGATCGTGCGTGACGTACGAACGCGGACAGAACCCGAACTTCGCCGTGCTCAGCGCGACATGGAACCATTTTGTCAATCGGCATCCAAAGGTGACCCCTTATCGGCGTCCAATATTGACCCTCTTTGGCGGTGAGCTGGCCCGGCGCTGCGTAGCCCTCACATAGCGCAGCGGCGACGGGCCAGCGGGGGTGCCGATTGTGCTACGCTCTATTTTTGAAGCGCCAGCTTTCGTTGCCGGTTTCAACGATCTCGCAGTGATGTGTGAGGCGGTCGAGAAGCGCGGTGGTCATCTTGGCGTCGCCTACCGGAGCTTGACTGTCGCTGGGGGGATTGTGTTCAATTCTCGACAGTCCACCCAGCTGCGATCCATGCGGCAATGGTCGAGACCAGGCACAACTGGCCCAAGCAAGGCGTTCGCTTTCTTGCAATCGACGCGGACAAAGCCGGATTTACATCGGCTAACACAGCGATCTGGCTCTACGAGGACGCGGGCCCGACAAAGGATATGGCTACGGCTAAAACGGATATCGTACCGTATGCACCCAACACCGCTGTCACCCTAAGAAGTCTACAGCACCGAACGAAGGCTTACTTTTGAGAAATGCGAGAGACTGGACGCCGTCCCTTACTCTTCGTAGGCGTCCCCCATGTCTTGCACCGCGGGACGGTCGCGCTTGAACATGCCGACGAGATCGTCATCTAAACATCGTTGGTAGGTCGCTTTTCGTTCTTCAGAAAGCGTTCCGGGCAAGTATGGCCTTTGAAGCTGACCTTCGGACCCGGTGTAGCGAAAGCCCTGTATGTCCGCACAGCCGACCTATGACGTAATCGAGACGCTTGGAAGGCCGATGCAAGCCGTCAGATGACGGCTCCGTGCCCTTAATCACGCACGCTGCGACTTGTTCGAAGGTCGGTTTTAGGGTTGGCATTTCTAACATTCTGCGGCGTCGTTGTTTTTCAGCCCATTAATAGCGCGTGCAATTCCGTCAATGAGTTGCGTCCGCTCGTCTTGATCCATGGAACCAAGCGCCATCGCATTCACCTCGCTCGCGGCCTCTTCGGCAGGCTTGCGTAGTGCGCGGGCGCGAGCGGTAAGGTAGATACGGCGCGCGCGTGCATCTCGCTCATCCGTGCGTCGTTCGATCAAGCCGTCTCTCTCCATACGGCTCAACGTGTTGGCCATAGTTGCCTGTTCGACATCCAATCGTTCGACAAGGTCGCTTTGCGTCAGACCATCTGCGGTCCACAACTCAAGCAGGGTCATAAACTGTGCGGGCGCAAGGCCAAGGGGGCGGATACGCTCATGTAGGCGTTGTGCGAATAGGCGGGCCATGTGGTTGGCAAGGTAGCCAGCGGAACGGGTGCGGTCGAAGGGATCGGCAGGTGTGTTATTCATAAAACGTTACTACACTTGCATAGCGCGCTATGCAATGTTAGAACAAATTGAATAGCATGCTATGTGAAAGGTTTGCCATGCCTCGTTCTCGTCTTATTGCGCTTCACGCAGGCGCTTCCGCAATCGCCCTCCTCGCCATTTGTGCCTTCTGGCTTTCCGCACTTGTTGCAGAATTCGTGACAGACCATGCAGGTACGGAGTCAATCCGAATGGCCATCTTTTACGCGTTGCCTGTTCTCGTCATTGCCCTATCGGCGGCAGGGGCCAGTGGCTCCAAACTTGCGGGTCGGTCCGGCGCGCCCAGGATTGCCGCCAAGCGCACCCGCATGAAAGCTGCCGCTGCAAACGGTCTTCTAATCCTCGTCCCATCAGCCATCTTCTTGGCATGGAAGGCAGATATCGGGGTGTTCGACACCTCCTTCACTATGGTTCAACTCGTCGAGTTGATTGCTGGCGGTGCAAACATCATTCTGCTCGGCCTCAACATGCGCGCAGGCCTGGAAATGCGCGGGCGGCGGCTTCGGTTGCCGCGGCAAGGAGCAATCTCATGAAAGCGCTTTTTGGTTATTTGGCCGTCCTGGGATCGGCTGCATTCACCGGCACGATGATCTGTATTGGCTTTGCTTTCGGCGGTTACTGGACAAGTCTGGCACCGGAAGCGTTTCTTTCTTGGTTTGCCGCAAATAGTGGCTTTATCGGCCGGACTATCCCGGTGGTTGCTGGACCGGCTGCAATTGGCTTGCTTGGCTCGCTCTGGCTAGCGCGGGGCCACGCACCAAGCAGGTCCGCGTGGTTTGGCGCTTTTGGGTCAATGATCGGAGTGGCCCTCATAACCGGCATCTATCACTTGCCAACCAACGCCGCCTTCGTTTCTGGCACCATACCACTGGACGAGGTGCCTGCGACCCTGACAATTTGGTTGCAGCTCCACGCTGCCCGGATCGCATTGGGTGCAATGGCAAGCGGTCTTGCTCTGTATGGCGTGATCGCAGCAGCACACGCGCGGAAATGAGGTGACAGAGTAACATGCCTAAAGAGAAGCGGACCTTCATGCGCTACGCGCCGAAAACTCGGTTTGTCCCGCACAACTCACGTTGATAACGGATGCTGGGAACGACCGCTTTGCTCGTTCGGGACGCGCGAAAGACGACTAGTGTCTCGGCAAACCCTTACTCCGTGGAGGCTGATACGTCCTGTGAAAGTTCTTTTGTGAGGGTCGACCCCTTCGCCAACCGGCGTGCCAGCGTCTGAACAAATCCGCCATACCGCTCCTTGCCCTTTGCTTTGGCGGCCGCGTAGGTGTCATCCGGCAAGGGTGGAGTCGTCGTCAGCCAGAAGCGGACGAACAGCGCCAGTGCCTCGGTCGTGATCTCTTGGTCGCGCTCCAGGCGTTCGAGTGATCGGGTCAGACGGTCGAGCCTCCGAACGATTGCGGCCTCGCTCTGCTCGGCGCTGTCGGGTGAGAGGAACGACGCCAATGCCGCCTCGATGATCTGGGTTTTGGGAACGCGTCGTCGCGCGGCCAGCGCGTCGATTTGATCGAAGAGGGCTGCGTCGACATAGGCGGTGATCTTGGCCTTCTTCATGTCGTCACCTCACAGTTCGATCCCGTCGTCCGGATCGAGGGCCGCTTGACGCGCCACAGTACGGAAGCGGGTTTGCATGGCGCGGGCGCGTTGGGCCTCGTCGTCAGGATCGTCTTCGAGGGCCGCGAATTCCTCGCGCGGGCACGGCAGCTCGGGCGCCACATCCTCATGCTCGGGGATCTCAGGCTCTCGTCGGATGCCCCCATCTGCATCGTCAGCGGGCTTTTTCACGCCAGTTTCTTGGGGTGGTGCGACTGGCTGAAGACTGCTCCAATCATCGGTTTCCGCGAGGCTGACGGGTGCTGATGCTTCGACGATAGGCGGCTTTTGGATTCTCGCCGTCAGTTGCGCATCGCGGAAGTGCCGCACTTTTTGTGCTCGGATCGGGGCTGCGCCCGACACGAGGATGATTTCGTCGTCGGGTGGCAGCTGCATGATCTCACCGGGCGTGAGCAAGGCGCGGGCGGTTTCCTGGCGCGAGACCATCAGATGCCCGAGCCAAGGTGACAGGCGGTGCCCGGCATAGTTCTTCATCGCGCGCAGCTCGGTCGTGGTGCCTAGGGCGTCGGACAGACGCTTCGCCGTGCGCTCGTCATTGGTCGCGAAGGCGACGCGGACATGGCAGTTGTCCAGAATGGCGTTGTTCTGGCCATAGGCCTTTTCGATCTGGTTCAGCGACTGGGCGATCAGGAAGGCCTTGAGACCGTATCCCGCCATGAAGGCCAGCTGACTTTCAAAGAAGTCGAGACGGCCGAGGGAGGGGAATTCGTCGAGCATGAATAGAAGGCGGTGCTTGCGGTTGGTGTTGTGCAATTCTTCCGTCAGGCGGCGGCCGATCTGGTTCAGGATTAGCCGGACCAGCGGTTTCGTGCGGGAAATGTCCGACGGGGGTACTACGAGGTAGAGGGTGAGCGGCCGCGCATCCGAGACCAGATCATCGATCCGCCAGTCGCAGCGCCGGGTCACGGCGGCGATCACGGGGTCGCGGTAGAGGCTGAGGAAGGACATGGCCGTGGACAGGACGCCGGAGCGTTCGTTCTCGGATTTGTTCAGCAGCTCGCGGGCGGCCTGAGCGACAACAGTATGCGGGCGATCTCCGAGATGGGCCGTCCGCATCATTGCCGTCAGTGTGGCAGCGATGGGACGCCGCGGATCGGACAGAAAGGCGGCGACGCCTGCCAGTGTCTTGTCCTTCTCAGCATAGAGGACATGCAGGATCGCGCCCACCAGAAGGGAATGGCTCGTCTTCTCCCAATGGTTCCGTCGCTCGAGCTGGCCTTCGGGATCGACGAGGATGTCGGCAATGTTTTGGACGTCGCGCACTTCGCGCTCGCCGCGACGGACCTCGAGGAGCGGATTGTAGGCGGCGCTGGCCGCGTTGGTCGGATCGAAGAGCAGGACACGCCCGAACCGTGCCCGCCATCCGGACGTCAGCTGCCAGTTCTCGCCCTTGATGTCGTGGACAATCGTGGAGCCCGGCCAGGTCAGCAGGCTTGGGATCACCAGGCCGACGCCTTTGCCGGAACGGGTGGGCGCGAAGCACAGCACGTGTTCCGGACCATCATGCCGGAGGTAGCGCTTGTCGAGGCGGCCGAGCACGACCCCGTCGACTGCGAATAGCCCGGCGTCGGTGATATCTTTGGTGCCCGCCCATCTGGCCGAGCCATAGGTTGTCACGTCGCTCGCCTCGCGCGCCTGCAGGACCGACAGAAAGATCGCGACGGCAAAGGCGGCGGTCCCGCCCGCGCCGGCGATTGCGGCTCCTTCCATGAAGACGCGGGGCGCATAGGCGTCGTACCAGTACCACCAGGTGAAGACCTGCCACGGGCGGTAGATCGGCAGGCCGAAGAGGGCGGTGAGAGGCGCGCCAAGCTGGGGTTGGAACCCGAGGCGAAACGCGACCCACTGCGTCGCTGCCCAGACAAAGAGCAGCGCCACGATGCTGACGATGATGATCTGGCCCCAGAGGATCTTGGTGGCCAATGACGTGTCCTGACGGCTCATGGTGATGTCCTTTCTGATCAGAGGCTCAGCCCGCGCTTGCGCCCGAAGCTCCAATCGATCCCGCCGCCGGGCGTCATCGTGCCTGTGACGGATTGGCTGAGGTGGCGTTCGAGTTGCGGGGTCCAGGGGACGAGCGAGAAGCCGAGACCATCGTCGATCATAGCGAAGCGGCCCGAGGCGAGATCGAGGCGTTGCCGGAACGTCCCTGTGACGGGTTCGCCCTCAGTCGGCTTGTAACGGGGGAGGCCGGTTTGGGTGCTCAGGTCTTGAGCGATGACGTCCAGTTCGCGGTTGCGCAGGGTCGCCAGCAGATCGCGGGCAAAGGTGACTCGCTGACCTTGCCGTTGGGCGAGGCCTTCGGCGACAAGGTGATCTGAGCGGCGCTCCAACGCGTGGCGAACCTCCGCGCCAAATCCGGCGCCGCTGAGCGGTGCGCGGTCCCGGGCAAGATGCAGGCGGTCGAGCCAGGTCGCGCCCTCGGCCTCTATCTGGGCGGCCAGCGACAGATCGGAACGACCGACAAGAGACAGTTGCGGTGTCCCGTCCGTCTTCCCCGTCCAGAGCCGGGTTTCGACGATACCACCTCGCGGCGTGTCGCCGGTCGCATCGAGATCCCGGAAGCGCAGGTGATGAACACGACCGTCAACGCCGTCGATGATCGCGTAGCCGGTCCCGGCGTGGTCATCATGAAAGCCGCGTTCCACGAGCCGCCCGAGGATCGGCGCGGTGGGCGTGCCTTCGATGGCGAAATCACCCGCTGCGCGGTGGCGGTCGGCGCCCATGGCCCGGTGCATTCTCTTGATGATGTCGCCGCGCATCCCAAGTTCGCGCAGAGTGTCTTCGGCACTCGGTTTCAGCTCCCAGGCGGCAGGGGCGATCTGTTCGGCCAGCCCGAGCCTCTCCAGTGTCTGGGCGCGCCCGATCATCAAGCGGCGCAGTTCCGGATCGCGGGGCTCCGGTGTGCCGCGGCGCAGGTCGGCGATGCCGACATGATCGTCCGCCAGCGATCGCAGGCCGCGGTCGAGATCGGTCCAGCGCTCCGCCGTGACCTGCGTTTCCAGGGCTTGGGAAATCTCGCGCGCGCTGCGGGGGCCTAGTTCCAGTTGCACGAGGTCTTCCGCGCGCGCCCGAAACCCCCGGCTGATGTAGTCGCGCGAGATCACAAGGTCCCGCCCATCGTCGGCCTTTCCGCGCACCAGAATGTGGACATGCGGATTGTCGGTGTTCCAGTGATCGACGGCGACCCATTCGAGTGTGGTGCCGAGATCCCGTTCGGCTCGGGCCATCAGATCCCGGGTGAAGGCGCGTAGATCTTCGAGGTCGCCCGCGTCTTCCGGCGAGATGATGAACCGGAAATGATGCCGGTCGCCTTCGCAGCGCGCCGCAAATCCGCCCCGGTCAAGATCATCGCGTTGAGCCCCGAATAAGTCGGCGTCGCGCCCGTCCTGACCGACGCCATCGCGCTGCAGATAGCCGAGATGCTTGGCCATGGGCGCGGAACGAAAGCGCTTACCCTGGTGGCGCACGACGCGGGCCTTCACGACGACGCGCCGTGAGGTGCGAGTCAGACCTTTGGCCGTTCGGGCAAACCGTCCGCGCCCGAAAGCGGCGTTGCCGGAACACGTGCTGCCCCTGCCGATGCGATAGCCGGTATGTCCGGATTTCCGCGCAGCGCGCATCACCTCGTTGACGAAGCGTGTCGATTGCTTAGAGGTCTTGCCGCCGTCGCGGATGCGTCCGGGGCGGATCCGCAGGTCATTGTCGCGCCGGGTCATGGCCGCACTCGCTTGAAGGACCAGCTGCCGCTTGAAAAACGCCCATAAATCAGCTCTCTAGGTGAAATCCTGCGGCATGCAGCTTGGATGTGCCGCGCAAATCCTCGCAGAGAAACAACAGCTTGAGGTCCGCTTGCGGCACCTCTTTTATCTCGCGCTCTTTCTGTTGAGACCCTGCGCGTCGACCCGCACCGGCACATTCCTGCGACGGGGCTTTCCAGACCTCGCCATGGGGCGAATCCGCAGATCATTGTGTTCGCCCTTGGCTGAGAGGCACGAAAATCCCGTTCTGCGACGCGTCAGTCGCAATCCGTTGGGCGTCATCGCCGGGGGTCTGACCCTTCTCGGCCATTGCCGCGAACAACGGGGCGTCGCGCCAGTCCTGCGTCCTCTGCGAGTTATTCACTGTCCGCGCGACATCGGTCCCGTCACCGATGAGTGGCGCGAGGATGGCGAGGTAATTGCGAGTTTCAAGCGGCAGGGCGCGCCCGGTATCGAGGTGCTCTTGATAGCGCGCAGGCCCGGCATTGTAGGCAGCGAGAAAGCCGGGGGACCCGAACCGGTCGTACATTTGCCTCAGATAGGCGGCGCCGGCTAGGATGTTATCGCGTGGATCGAAGGGGTCATCGCCAAGCCGGTGGGCTACGCGCAATTCGGCCCAGGTGCCGGGCATGATCTGCATAAGCCCCATGGCGCCCGCGTGGCTCACCGCGCGTGGATTGCCCGCACTCTCGACCTCCATGACGGCACGAATCCAGGGCTGCGGGATGACGAACCTGTGCGCGGCTTCTGCAATATGGATGTCTATGGGTTGCTGCTCAGATGCTGGAACACTGCGGTCCTGAGCGATCAGGGCGGACGGTGCCAAGGTGATCGGTATGCAGAGGATCAGCACAAGCGCGGTAATAATGCCTGCGTGTCGACGGCTGTGACCGCGTTCGAGACTACGCATCTGTCGCCCCTCCATATGTCCAAAGAGGGATGGCGCGTCCGATTATCGTGTCCTCTAACAACGGGCCGAAATACCGTCCATCGAGGCTGTCCGCGACACCTGCGATGAGCAAGAAAACCTCGTCCGAGCCGATGGTGACACATCCCGTCCATCTGGGAAGCGGGCGACCCTGCCGGTCATTCGATGCTGCTTGGGCAACAACGGTGCCGTCGATGGTGATATCGAGATCGTGGCGACAAGCGGTCATGCCCGAGACGGCTGTGACGCGTTTCAACAGCAAGGTATCCGTACCGACATAGCCGCGCTCAACCACCCAGGATGACAGGTCTTCCGGCAGGCGCACGGCAACGAGATCGCCCAGCGATGGCCCGTGTGACGCTCGAGCGACGTAGAGGCCGATCGGCACGCTTGCTGTGGCATTCCAGATCAGGCGCGGTGCGCGATCGATCTGTGCAGCTGCGAGAAGGCTAAGGGACAAACCGGCCGCGAGGAGGGGAGGTGCCGCCGCGCTCATGTCGTTACCATGCGACGCTTGAGCCAGGCCGCATGCCGGGCAGGGGTGTAAGGCCGGGGCTCCAATGCCGCGGTCAGGCGGTTGTGGACGTGCCGCCAATGATCGGGACAGACATCTTCCGGTGCGATGCCATAGCTTTCCACGATGTCGACGGACCGCAGCGCCGCCTCGACCTTGGGCCAGCCGGAGAGGCGCAGCAAAAGCTCTCCGCCTGGCGTGACACAGGGCACCGTGGAGCAGGGCTCGCCAGCGCCGACGGCCCGCAGAATGTCGATCCGGCTTTCAACGGTGCCGTGGTCGTTCGACGACCAGCGGACGAGCGCGAAGATCGCGCCGGGAGCGAAGGCCACGCGTTTTTCCGTGCGCGTCAGGATGGTTTCCCCGGCCATCTGACCGAAACGGATCCAGCGCTCGATACGCCCTTCGATCCAGGTGAGGTGGACAAGTGTCTGCATCGGCTCAGCGCCCCCGCCGCAGATAGGCCGGCGAAACGGCGGCATGGCGTTTGGCGGGCAGAACGCTGTCTTCGGTCTCGTCCGAAGTAGAGGTCTTCTCGCCTCGTGTGACCCAGGCCTGCAGATCGTCGACCGCATAGACGACACGCCCGCCGATTTTCGAGTACCGCGGGCCGGTCCCGTAGGTCCGGTGCTTTTCCAAGGTGCGGCCGGAAAGGCCGAGAAAGCGAGCGGCTTCCGGGGTTCTGAGGTAGCGGGGCGGGAGTCCTTCATTTGGGTCGGGCATTTTAGCATCTCCGGTGGCTAGGCCGCGCGACGGCGCGTCGCGGGCTGTCGGAGGTCATGAAAACGGAAGAGCGCCGTGAGGAGGGATGACGAAGATCGCGCCGTGAAAACGTCACCCCCAAAGGCCAACAGGATCAGGGATTGATGGGAGTTCGATTTTCGGAGATCGCACGGTGATCACTTGCGCGGCTTGGAGCGCCCCGTGGGTCCTTTGCCGAGAAGGAGATAGCGATAGCCTTTGGTGGTGAGATGCGTACCATGGGCTGACAGTCGGGTGATCTGGGCCTTGAGGGAGCTGGTCTTCCAATGCTCGCGCGATACAGCCTCGGCGCCGTACAAGTGCCGCGCGATCGTCTGGTAGCTGGCACGGTCTCGGCGCGCGTCGAGCGTTCGCAATGCAAGCTGGATGCGCCGTCGCTGCTGCGACGTCAGGGGCGGAGGGGAGCGTTTGCGGTACAACAGCTGCGCGCGAAGCGCTTTGAGTATGTCCACTCGTGCCGCCCAATGTTCGTCCAACGGCAGCAGAATCCCAATCGGGCGTTGGATGCTTTTGGCATCCAGCACAAGCAATGCGCCTGTTGCGAGGCGCACATAGATCAAGCCGTCCTGCGTTCCGATGACGGTCAGATCATCTGCATCGATGTGCGGCGCGGCGGTGTCGCCGCCGGGGATTGGCACAACATACCCGACCGCCGCCGGGGCGATTGATGGCTTCCAGAATACGGGTGCATTGGGTGCGTCGATGTCCGGATCAACTGGGAAATCGCAACCCCCATGCGGCCGGTGATTTCAATCCATCCCGCATTTGCGGGTAATTGGCGCGATAGTCGGAATTACGGCGTAAGCACTCCCAGGCCAGCCCGGACAGGTCGAGACTGTCGAAATGCTTGTACGCCGTTTCGTCTTGCCAATCCTTGGTCATGGCGAAGCTCCGCGTCAGCTGTTTCGATGAACAATGAGTATAGCTTGGTGATGCGTCAAAACGACGGCAGGAACGGTTGCTCTGCGCAACCTGCGCGAGTGTTCGCCGATCTCAGACGGATCGGGCGATGTTCAGCCAGTCCGGCCCTCGAGCAGCTTGCGATAGCCGTGCTCCGTCATCCAGCGGGCGCGGGCGAGGTGGCTGTCGTACATCTTTTTGGCACGTGCTGGTTCTTCGGTGGCATCTATACCGAACAGAATCTCACTGACTTCCTGCAGGCTTGCACCGCTTTCAGCGGCGTCGAACAGGCGCAGGTAAAGCGTCATATGTGCGTGGTCGTAATCGGTCAGCTCATCGCTTTCTGGTGCGAGATCAGCGATCGGCGTGGTGCCGGTGGCAGACATGATTCCCCCTCGCCGTTGGGCGTTAAGGCTCATAACAGCACATCAGATTGCATGTGCAAGGTCGGATTGTGGTCAGTCGAACTGCAGATGAGTACCATAATGCGTCGCACCAAAATACGCGATAGGTTCTTTACTCGCGGATGGACATCCGCGTTGTTTTTGCAAGGAATCTCAAGCACTACCGCCAATTGCGCGGGCTAACACAGGCCGCGTTGGCGGCGGCAATGGATTTCGACCGCGCGCATGTCAGCTCGATGGAGCGAGGTCAGCAGAATGTCACGTTGCAGACCCTACAGCGGGTCGCAGCGCATCTGGAGGTGGCCCCAGCGAAGCTGATCGAAGAACACTCGGAACCCTAATAGAGTTACAAGATCACGGAATCCCTATCTGATATCGGAGGACGGATTGGATGGAGGCGCTTGACTGCTTGGAGGCACGAGTTTGGTGTGGAAACCTACGCTTCACTTGAAATAGGTGGCAAGAAAAGCCGGGCGAATGCCCGCGTCGCTAAGGTGTTTGTCACAACTTGCAGCGGGATTCCCAGCTCAAGCGCGATGTCTGCGGAGGCGAGCATTGCCTCTTGCTGATGGGTTTTGATTTCTTGAGTCGATCTTTCCGGTCGGACCAGAATTGTGTCGGCGGTGCGCCGAGAACGGATCACCTCTGGGTCGTCTTGAAGGAACAGGATCGAGCGCACGTTCATTTCGGCGAAGACCGAGGCAGGAATTCTCTGAAGGCCGGAACCGGTATCCACTACTGTGTGACCGTCGAGCACGACCAGTCCTTCGTGCCCAGAAACGTTTCGGTGAAAAGCCCGGACCAAGAGTTCCTGGTTGTCCAAAACCGCGCCAGTTCGCAACTCCTCTGACGATTGAACCTGCTGCTGAACCAGCGCGAGTTCTTCCTTGATTAGCTTGCTGGCCTCCAGGTGCAGAAACGGCCTCGTGTCCATAGCTGTTTTCAGGAAAGTCGATTTTCCGACGCCAGAGATTCCAACGAATGCAATTGTCATTACAGCACCTCAAATCCCAGATTTAACCGTTGCAGGAGGGCTTCCAAAGGGCCGCGGTTGATCTGAAATATCGCCTGGCTGGGGTGGGCTTGCATCACCCCGAATTCTTGAAGGTCGGCCAGTTTGACAGGTTCGTCGAAATATCCAGCAAGCAGGAAGTTGATGACCTTGACCGGCTTGTCCGCCGTCGCTTCCCATTTTTCGAGTTGCACCTCGCTATAGACTGACCGTCTCTGCGCGAGCTGCATGAGTTCCTTCGTGGATTGCGCCAACTCCATGTTTTCAAAGACACCGACTGCTGTGATGGCCTGGGATGGAGGGCCGTCTGACTTGCCCTTGTAGAAGAAGAGCAGTGCCCCAGGTTGGTTCAAATTGGCGGCAGAGCGGCTGAGATAGACTTTTCGGATTGTGTTGCCGGGGCGGCTGGGACCACCCGACAGGCCGACATGCTCAAACATATCCGCCTGCCTGACGTCCTTCAGTTCGGGGAACAATTCGTCATGATAGGCTTCTTGGATCGGAATGCCATATCCCCGCACGAGCGGCTCGGCGGAGAACCTCGGATAGTTTGCCCGCTGAACATCGAAAATCACCTCGCCTTCAGGAACGATCAGCTTGTCTGAGGAAAAGGCTTTTTCGTAGACCAACTCACCGTCGGCGCGCTCGACCGTTTGCTGAAACCCGTAATATTCGAGCAGTTCGATAAGCGCACCCTGTTTTGGGTAGGTCGTCAGATAGGCGACGTCATAGCCATTGCTTTGTGCGAACCAGAGCACCTGTTTGAGCAACAACTCTCCGAGCTTGATACCCCGGTTTTCGGGCCCGACTTTGAACGTGCAAATCTTGAGCACTTTGTCGCCGGGGAGGGTCGCGTCGGTATCCGCGCGGGTTTCATCTTTTCGGATCAGTATCCCGGCGATGCCGTCACCGCCCGGTCGGGTCACAATCCAGCATTTTCGAAGCTGTTCAACGCATTTCTTCCACCATGCGTCAAAGCCATCGTAGTCTCCGCGTAGGCTCTCAAATATCGGGTCGTCGGGAGGGATCGTATGCGCCTCGACTTCCTCGATATATCGGATTGGCACATCGACCGGCTCATAGGTCGATTTCAGAAGCGAGGCCGCATCGGCCACGAAAAGTAGGCGGTCGGACAGCTCCGGTGCGTGTTTGCGCGCGCGCTCGTGAAGCTTTCGATCTTCGGTTACGAGAAAGTCAGCGACATCCAAACTGAGAGCGTGCAGGAGCGTTGCATCGACGACATCGTTCGGCTTGCGCAGCTCACCGAATTTCGCGGCGAGGTTGGCTTCGGTCAGTCCGCGCACCTTCGACAGAGGGGCGAATTTCGCAAACTTGCTGAGCGAGATTCGCCGACGGCTTTCGTCTTTATCCCGGGCGATGTCATCTTTCGCGGCTTCATGCACGAAGACTTTGACGCTGTGTTTTGAGGCGAGCTGCAGGAACTGCGAGAAATTCGGGTTTATTTCGCGATCATCTTCGAGGCCAATGAATACATTTGTATCAATGAGGTAGCGAGGATGACTCATGCTTTATAGCTTCTCGCAACAATGGGTTTGCGTAAACGAATGACTGTGGCGGTGCGAACTCAAATCGGTCACGCAACTCGTCCAATCCAATTGCACGTGGCAACTGGTGAACATTTCCAAGCTGGATGACAACACCTTCATCTAGCCCAGAAAAATAGGCGTCAAAGTCGTCGCGTTCAATGCACGCGACAGGAGAATACCTCTCCCACATTTCTCCCAGGGAAATTTTCTCTACGCCCATGATGCGTGCCGTTCCTGTTAGCGCGCGGGTAGGACTGGTTGAATATATATAGGCGAGTGTCCCCTTCGGAACCTGGACCGGAAAACGACGGCGCAACTCCACCGTTTTCGCTCCTTCCAATATGGGCGTCGAGTACTGAGGCTTAATGCTTAGGACGACATCACGGCTAGTCTTGAAGGGGGCCTCCTCAAAGAGTGGGAACAGCAACTGGTCATCATTGGTGTGCTCGACATCGAAGGCTTCCCGCACACGCAGCATTACCGGCGAGGTGGCATCAAAACTAGCGTCGATCCGCAGTTTCGCACCCAATCCGGCGACGAACTTCTTGAGCATCACGGTGCTGACATCATCACGGTTCTCGATCCGCGAGATGGCCGAGCGACTGGCGCCAATCTGCCCGGCGAGCTGGCTCTGGGTCATGCCCGCGAGCTCTCTCAGCTCCCGCAATCTGCGCCCAAGCGAAATCTCCACATCCCCGGCAGAAAACGGCCTAGTTTCAATGATTTTTCCTGAAAGTTTTTTCACGAGGCTGCCTTTTTGAATAGAGTAACATCCACTAAATGTTGTGCACAAGAATAATGTGACACCTATAACCATGGATGGTTACGACACCGTAACAGGTTTCATGCCAAAGGGTATTGGCAGCGAGCCACCGTCGACTACTAACGTCTTTAGAGCTGGCTCGTCCCGCGAGACAGGCCTCCCGTCCAGACCCAGATTATGCGCCTGCAGCGAAAGGCCGGTTTGGCGGGCCGCACTGCAGAGATCAGGACATTGGACTCAATGTCCCGAAAGGGTCGAACCCGTTGCGTTCAAGCATGATCGCGAGTCGCTCGCGTTCAGTACATGAGGAGCAAAGGTCACCCCGCCCGGTGATCCCGGGCGGGGTCGTCTGCTGTCAGTCGCCGTTGCGGCGGGTGTTGGGGCGCGACCAGATGAGGCTGAAGGTCTCTTCGCCGCCTTCGATTACCGTGTCGTCGAAGAGGTTGGCGTAGATCGGCTGGGTGAAGCTCGGGTCGTCGAGCTTGAGGCTCAGGTAGTCGCGGCTCTCGGTCGAGCGCTTGGACCAGGCGGCTCCGATCTCGGCACGGCCGACGAAGACGCGATGGGAGGGGGCGTTTTCGTTCGGGGTGCTGTCCTCGGGGACGATACGGACGGCTTTCGCCTGAACGCTGAGGGTGACAATTTCTCCGACGTATTCGCTGTCGGTCTTCTTGAAGGTTCCGATGGTGGCCATGTCATGTCTCCTTTTGGCTTGTCCGAGCCCGCGCCCATCGCGGCCTCAATGGCGATCGTCAGGACCGGGGCGATCCGCCGACGCAGCCCCTGTGGCCTGCAGCGCCAGCGGAGGACGGCAAGGCCGGTCTTTCTTGTTCCGCGAGGAATGGCGTGCATACGCCTGGGGAAGAAAGTCCGGACCGGCCGTTGCGGCTAAGGCGGTCGAGGCGTCAGCCGATCCCGGTCAGATCAGCCGCTGAGAGGCCCGCAAGGGACGCGTGGCGTCATGCCATGGAGGAGGGGATGACAGGCAACCTTTGGACCGCGCAAGACCCCGGCACCATGCTTCGTGCAAAGACAGGTTTTAGCGTGCAGGCGGAAACAGTGCATATCCCGGACGTGCCTCGCTACTCCGGGATTGTCCCCTCTCGCTGTGTCAGCGTTTGTCTGCCGTGATATTCGGTCTGCCGGCGATCCAAGTGCATGCGCGACCGGGGCCATGTGCCACAACCTGGGTTTCGGCGATCTGGCTTTGCTCAGCCGGTCCTGCCCAACCGCAACGCTACGGTGGCGGCCAGGATCGAGACCCTTTTGCAGCAATCGGTTGCGGCGCAGGCTGACGATGTGGCGGACGTCATGCACCGGCGAAAATTTCGCAGGGCGCTCAGTGTTCGTTGAAAGACCTGTGCGGATGCGGGTCGGACATGGCGTTAACCTCGGACCAGCCCGACACCCGCGCCCAAGCGGTCCCGCCCACGACCAGTGCCCCCAGCCAAGACAGGAGGGTGATGGTCACAGCGCCCGCGCTGCCGAATTCGGCAAGACACTTTGCCGCATGAAACCCGGCGATCCCGGCGGGGACCGCGTAGATCAGACCGATGGCGAGTTTGAGCGGGGCCCAACGGATGCGGTCGAAGGCGAATTCTCCGAGAGCGGCTACGAAGCCGCCGATCAAGAGGCCCGCAATGATCGACAGAAAGACGCCTTGGCCCGCTTCATACAGATACATGCCAGACGTCAGCCCGATCGCGAAGGGCAGGGCGTAGACAGCCAGGTTGAACAGGATCCAGCAGAGGGCACCGAGGCCGAACAGCGTGAAGGGGGTGGAGAGAAACATGAGGCACTCCTTTTGAGAACAAGGATCGCGCCGCCACCTCCTCCATTGGCACAATCACATCATAGCAGAAAACGGCCAGCCCCGGGAGAGTCCGGGGCAGGCATCGGCGGAAATCCGGTCATGTCGGTGGTGCGCATTTCGAACGGAAGTCGAAGAGCGGAATGCCCATCGCGCGGGCCTTGTCGGCGAGATTTTCGGTGATACCCGAGCCCGGGAAGACGATGAGCCCGATGGGCAGGGTGTCGAGCAATTGGTCGTTGCGCTTGAAGGGGGCCGATTTGCCGTGCCGCGTCCAGTCGGGCTTGAAGACGATCTGTGTCACGCTGCGGTTGTCGGCCCAGGCTGCCGCGATGCTTTCGGCCCCGCGTGGCGCGCCGCCGTGCAACAGGACCATGTCGGCGTGTTTCGCATGGACTCGGTCGAGGGCTGCCCAGATGGCCGTGTGATCGTTGCAGTCCAGCCCGCCGGTGAAAGCGATTTTTGTGCCTTGGGGCAGGAGCGGTTCCAGATCGGCCCGGCGCTTGGCTGAGATGTGATCGCGGCTGTCGATCAGGGACGCGGTTAAGGTACGCCGGTTCACTTGGCTGCCCGCACGCGGATGCCAGGTCTGGCCGAGATGGGTCTCGAACAACTCGGCCGCGAGATCGCGCATGGCCTCAAAGGCATTGCGCCGCTCGATGAGCGTGAGGCCCTCCGCGATCAGGGTTTCCAGTTCGACCGAGCGGACCTCGGATCCGTCCTGTTCGCGTTGCGACCGCTTCTGCGCCTGTTCATTGCTGTCGAGCTCATGGTTTATCCGCGTCGATGTGCGGTGGAACAGGTTGGCCATTGACCAGAGCAGGTCTTCGAGGTCGGGTTCCAGCCGCGTGTCGGACAGCGTCGAGAAGAGCGCGTCGAAGATGTCGGCGACGGCGGTGCGAATGGCGTCGGAATCCGGCAAGGGGCGGGGATCGGGTTCGTTGGTGAAGGGGCGCCAGCCGAAGAGTTGCAGTTCCTCGAGCACGACGGCGGTGGAGGATCGGGTTTGAACGTGGGTCTCGGTCATGATGTCGTCTCCGGTTGTCGAAGCCCGCGCCTCTCGCGGCCTTCCCGGGCAACGGAAAAGCGGGGACCGGACGGGTCTGCACCGCCGCGCATGCGGCGGCCGAAGCGGAGCGGAGGACGGCTTGCCGTTGCGGGCCCGTTCGGCCTCTGCTCCGTTTTGCCCGCTCTCGGAAGGCCGGAGGGCGTGGCTCTGATCGCGGAGGCGATGGCTGGCTGCGCCGACTCCGATCAATCCTCGGCGTGGTCGAGGAAGGTCACGGCATCCTCGGGCGCCAGTTGCGGACGCAGATGCGCGCGCAACGCGTCGCGGCCATTGGCCCGCAGATCGTCATTGATATCGCCGAGACAGGGGGAGAGATGGACGGCGTCGATCCCGGCCCCGATGGCCCGATACGCCAGTTGGTCCGCGGCGGACAGGCCCGCCGGGTCGGCATCGACGGCGATGTAGAGGCGGCGAAGATCGGCGGGCAGCTGAAGGGCTGCGAGATGATTGGCGGACAGAGCCGCCACCGCAGGCAACTCCGGCAGGGCCAGATGCAGGGAGAGCATGGTCTCAAGCCCTTCGCCTGCGGCCAGCACGCTGACCGGTTTGCCGATGCGAACACCATGGCCGAGGAGATTGCCCATCGCCTTGCGCGGTGGAATGACCGGGGCCTTGTCCGCAGTGGCGGGTTCAAGCCAGGTGCGGTGCAGGCCGGTGAGCCGTCCAACGAGGTCCGTCACCTTGGCGAGCAGGGCGGGCCAAGTCTCGGGCGGATCGTTCAGTGCGTGATCCTCGCGCCAATAAAAGCAGTTCGGGTGAAACCGGAGACTATCGAGATGGCCCAGCCCAGTGAGGCCGCGCCCTTCGAGATAGCGTTCGGCCAAGGTGCCCGGCATCGGCTGGCCCATTGCCCAGAGCCGCCGTGCCGCCTCAGGTGAGCCACGACTGGCTGGCGGATTGGCGGCGCGGTGCAAGTCCGTCTGCGGCAGGCTTAGAAACCTGCGGGCCTCCTCAAGCGTGTCCTTCAGCGTGACGATGCCCATGTTGAGGGCGACCAGATCCAGCAGGTCGCCGTGCTGCCCGGTGGCGGAATCTGTCCACTTGCCAGCCGCGCCGGGTCCGGAGGTCGGGCCCGATAGCCGAACGTAAAGACTGCGGCCCGGCGTGTTCTGCACGTCGCCTACGATCCAGTAGCGGCCTTGCTTGCGTCCGTTTGAAAGGTACTGTCGGCAGACGGCCTCGGCATCCTGGGCAAGGCGGCGGGCGATGTCGGCGGCGGGGCTGTGCATACTCTGTGCCTCCTGTCGTGGATTGAAAAAGGGGCCCGCCATTTCTGGCGGACCCCGGCTGCCGGAACTCGGGGGGAAGGAGCTCCGACCTGCTCGAAGGTCACTCGGCGGCAGTTCGGGCGAAGGCGTCACCGGCGACGGGATCATCTTCGCTCAAAGGCTCGGAGTCTCCGATAGCCGGTTCGCCGCCGTCTTCCGCCGATTGCGCTTCGCCGCTGTCGGTATCTTCGTCCGAAGCCTCATCCCCGACGCCGTCCGCCACGTCGATCAGTTCGATCTCCGGCGCGTCCTCTTCCGGTAGCGGCGGCGTACGCAGCGGGTCCGGCAGCCAGCCGGTGCCCACGAGCAGTTCCTCGGCGGCCGTCACCATTTCGGCCTTCTTCAGCCCGGCGATCCGGTCAGCGGCGTCCTCACCCTTCGCCTCGCGCACGGCCTCGAGGATGCGCGCCTTGGTCACACGGCCGAGGTAGCCGTCAGCCGTGGCCGTCCAGCCCGCTTTGGCCATGTCGAGCCCGACGGTCGCGGCCAGTACATCCGCATGCGCGATGGCGCGCGGGCGACGCTGGTAGGGGTCGTGGACAGCATTCACGCTCATCGCCACGCAATGGGCGAAGAGCGCCTCGCGGCTGCAGCTGTCGAACTCGGTCAGGGCCTCCCAGAGGTCTTCTGGGGCTTTCGGCAGGTTCCGTGCCCAGGTCTCGTGACGCTGGTCGATGGCCTGCGCATAGGCCGTGTCGCCGAGGCCCGGCACCTGCGATCCGAAGGCGGCATTGCGCGGTTCGAACTCGACACAGCTGTCGATGGCGTAGCGATAGAAGAGCCGCAGGACCATCGCGTGCAGCGCCGCGAGGAAGGCGACCTGCGGGTCCTGGGCCAGTGCGTTGCGCAGCGCCAGGGTCCGATGGGCCGTCAGTTCCGTGACGAGGCGGTCGGAAAGCGGTTTCAGGCCGTCGTCCTCTTCCTCCTCGTCCGAGGCCGACGCAACGGTGTCATCGATGTTCTCGACCGACGCCGCTTCCGGTGCGGCTTCGCCGATATCCTCCACCTCTTGGGCCGGCTCATCCTCGGGCCGCACAAAGCCGCGTTCGACCCGCAACCGCCCAGAACTGTCGATGCTGACGAAGGCGCCGGCCAGCGCGAGGTCTTCCGCCTCGAACCGGATGGCGCGCGCCTCGAGTGCCTCCACCGCCTCCTCGATCTCGCCCAGCCGGGCATCGACGTCGTCGGGCAGCTCGTCGGCCTCTGCATGCTCGGCCTCGAGTGCGTCGTATTCGGCCTTCAGCGCCTGGTAGCGGGCGGCCTCCTCGTCGCTCATCGGCACCGCCTCACCATGAACCCGGCGCATCCCGAAGGTGTGGCCATAGGGGAATTCGGTATCGACCTCGATCCATTTCCAGCCCTCGGCGCGGACCGCCTCGGCCTCCTCGGCGAGCTTCTCGCGCACCATGACGTCGAGGAGGGCGGCATCCTGCAGCCAGCCGCCGTCATCCTGCTGGAACAGGTCGCGCAGGATCTCGCCCCCGGCCTCGACGTAATTGTCCAGCCCGACGAACTGCGCCCGCTTGTCCGACGCCCGCACCGTGCTCTCGGTCAGCATGCGGCGGATCTCGTAGGGCTGCCGCGAATAGTGCCGCTGCAGCGCCTCCCAGACCTGCTCTTGCCGCGCGTGATCGGGATTGACCGTGAAGGCCATGAGCTGGTCGAGCGTCAGCTCGTCCTCGGCATAGGTGTCGAGCAGCGAGGGCGCGACGGCGGCCAGCTTCAGCCGCTGTTTGACCACGCTGGCCGAGACGAAGAAGGCGGCCGCGATCTCCTCCTCGCTGCGGCCTTTCTCGCGCATCGCCTGGAAGGCGCGGAACTGGTCCAGCGGATGCAGCGGAGCGCGCTGAACGTTCTCGGCGAGGCTGTCCTCCTCGGCGAGCCCGTCGGTGCGCACGATGCAGGGGACAAGTGCTGTCTTGTTCATGCGCTTCTGCTTCACGAGCAGCTCCAGCGCCCGGAACCGCCGCCCACCGGCGGGAATCGAATACATGCCGGTCTCGGCGCCGCTCTCGTCCAGCACAGGCCGCACGGTGATGGAGCTGAGCAGCGTGCGTCGCGCGATGTCCTCGGCCAGTTCCTCGATCGACACGCCCGCCTTGACGTGGCGCACGTTCGACTGGCTGAGCATCAGCTTGTTGAAAGGGATGTCGCGCGAGGCGCTGAGGGTGATTTTCTGTTGCTTGGTCATCGGGTTATCTCCGCGACGGGCCAGCCGGGAGCCTCTCTCCCGACCTCCAAACCCGTCACGGAAAACCCGGCACCCCTCTTACTTTGGAGGCACTACATAGGCCATATGGACTTGCATTCTGATCCATATGGACTTATATCATCAGTCAAGCTAGGAAGGAGCGCCAACACATGGAAAACGTTGTTCTGGAACGTCCCGCGCCGGATCGGCAGGGTGTCGCGCTCAAGGCCTTCGCTCGGATCGCGGACGCATGGTCGCTCACCCTGCGTGAGGCGGCGGCACTGGCGGATATGTCGGACTCGACCTGGAAGCGGGCGAAGAAGCCTGATTTTGCGGGGGATTTGACGCGGGACCAGATGCTGCGATTGAGCGCGCTGATCGGCCTTTACAAGTCGCTTGAGCTTTACTTCAACGAACCGATCTCGCGGGATTGGGCGAGGTTGCCGAACCGAGGTCCGGAGTTCGACGGAGCGCGGCCCGTGGACGCGATGATCGAAGGGGGATTGCCCAAGATCCTGCGCGTTCGGGGCTATGTCGATGCGCTGCGGGGCGGGGTTTGAGGGTCACGTCGGTCAATGACCGCGCCCTTGTTCGGCTGATTTCCGAGACCCATCATAAGCCGCCGGTGCTGCGCGGGCTGGTGGACAGCGACGATGAGGCGGACATCCTCGCGGAGATCGAAGGCGAGACCAGTGCCCGCCTGATCGCGGAGCGCGAGAGCAGCCCCGCGCTCGATCGCCGCGAATTGGCCTTCGCGCGGCGGTCGCATGACCTGACCCTCTATGGGCAGAGCCATATCAACGCGGCCTTCACCTACACGAGACCCTCGGGCAACCGGTTCAATACCGGCGACCGCGGCGCGTGGTATTGCGCATGGGACATGCTGACGAGCGCACAGGAAGTTGGGTTTCACCGGACCCGCGAGCTGGGCTTCATCGGCCGCTTCGAGGACGAAGCACGTTACGTGGAGTTGCTGGCGGATTTCATCGGCGATTTTCCCGATCTGCACGGGGAGGCGCATCCGGCGCTCGATCCGGTCCCCGAGCGGGGCTACGCGGCCGGGCAGCGCCTTGCAGCGGATCTGAGATCAGAGGGGCATCGCGGGCTGATCTACCCCTCCGTCCGTCATTCGGGAGGGCGGTGCTTCGTCGCCTTCGATCCGGGGATCATCCAGAATGTGCGCCCGGGCGCGAGCTGGAAGCTGGTCTGGGAAGGTGCACGCGAGTTCACGATCGAGGGGCTATAACGCCCCTCGAAATCTTCATCCAGTGCTTGAGACTGCCTCGGTAGAGCATTGAACAACATACATATTCAACGCAATCACACTCTCTCCAGCAACACCTTTGCCTTTCCCTCCATCACCAGCCGCGCATCCTGCTGCGGCTTAGAGCGGGCAACCGCTGTGATCCCCTGAACGAAGTCGAAGACACTCTCGGGCGGGCGGCCTTCCTCGGCCAGGACCGTCTCGACGATCCGCCCCGTCTCCGCCTTCGAGAATCCGCGCTTGCGCAGGAAATCCTGACGGTCCTCGTCGGTCCGCGCGACGATCTTCTCCCGTGCCGCGCGGATGCCGTCGATGAAGGGCGCGGGCGAGGACTCGGCGAAGCGGCTCAGCGCAGGCGCGGCCTCGTGAGCAAAGCGCGAGGCGGCGTACTTCGAGTGCCGGATGGTGATCGCCTGAAAGTCCTCGACGCCCCAGAGGTTGCGGTTCTGGCAGACCGCCCGCAGGTAGAAGCTTGCGATGCCGAGCGTCTTGGCACCCACCTCGGAGTTCCAGCTATAGAACCCCCGGAAATACAGGTCGGGCGAGCCGTCGGGCAGCAGCCCCGCCTCGATCGGATTGAGGTCGTCAACGAGGAACAGGAATACGTCGCGGTCCGAAGCATAAAGCGTCGTCGTCTCCTTCGTGACGTCCACGCGCGGATTGTAGATGCCGGTCGACCAGTCGAGCACGCCCGGCACCTTCCAGCGGGTGTCTCCGGTACCGTTGCCCGCGATGCGTTGGACGGCGGAAACCAGTTCGTGGTCGTATATGCGACCATAGTCGAGGCCGGTCACGGCGCGCAATTCCGTGCGGCCATCTCCGGTTTCCAGTGTTTTGATCTGCTCGGCCCGGTGATTGGTAAGGCCGTATTGCAGGTTGATGCCCGCTAGCGGCGCGGGTAGCTGCCGCAGATAGGCCGCGGGCGCGCCCACGAGGCTCGATAGCTGGCCGAAGGACCAATGCGTCGGCGCGATGGGTTCATCCGCGCCCGGCAGGACAAGGTCCAGCTTCTCCGGGTTGTCGCGATGCGCCTCGACCCGGATCGCCGCGCTCTCCACCGTGCGGGTCCGGCTGCGTTCCGCCCGGCCCTTGACCGAGGCGAATAGACCGTCGAGCGACAGATACCGCTCGTCATCCGGCCGCGAGAACCACTCCGACGACACGCGATCGACGTTCTCGCCTCGCGACACATCCACCCTGTAGCCGCCGCTGATGTCACGCCCGGCATCGATAATCTCGGTATTCATGGGTTTTCTCCCGCGACGGGCGGCCGAAAGCCTCTCTCTCGACCTCCAAACCCGTCACAGGCCGGGACGGCACCCCTCTACCTCTCGGATCACTCGGCTGCGCGGGTCGTGAGTGGCGAAGGGGCACGCGACGCGGCAAGCCGGTGCAGCGTTTCCGGGCGGATATGCGTGTAGCGGCGCAGCATTTTCCAATCCTTATGGCCGGTGACCAGTGAGACCTGTTCGATCGCGAATCCGGCCTCGAACAGGCGGCTTGTGCCCTCATGGCGCAAATCGTGGAAATGCAGGTCCTTTACGCTGACCTCGACGCAGGCGCGCCGGAAGGCCGTTCCGACCGATCTCGAGTTGTAGGGAAAGATCCGGCCTCTTGCGTGCCCGAGTTCCTTGGCCTGTTCGGTGACCAACGCCCATGCATCGAACCCCGTGGCGGCGAAGAGTGGGATCCGCTGGTCGTTCCCAGTCTTGTTGCGCGGGTCCTTCCTGTCGCGGATCATCAGCATCCGGCGGTCGACATCGAGATCGTTCCATTCGACCCGGCAGATCTCGTCGAGCCGCATGGCCGAGGCCATCGCGAACTTCACGATCCGCGTCATCGGTGTCGTAAGGCGTTCGTTGTCATCGAAGCAACGGAACAGGCGGTTCAATTCGTCCGTACTAGGACGCCGATCCCTCTCCGTGCCCTTGCCAATCAGGCCTAGACGCTTCAACGCCACACGCGCCAGATCGACGGGCTCCGGAGAGATATCGAGGCCATGCACAGCCGCCGCATGGGTGATGATCATCTTGATTACGCCGATGTCGATCCCGAGTGTCACCGGACCCGCACCTTGTTCTGCGCGCATCTTGCCGTAGTCGATCAGCTTCTGCCGGTCGAGGTGTCCGATCTTCTCCTTCCCGAGATCGCGCTTGAGCGTCGTGAGCGTGGCGGCCTTGCTGCGACGCGGCGGTTTCCCTACCTCGCACATATCGGTTATATGAAGATCGATGAGGTCGCCAAAGGTCTGGAGGCGGGAAACGGACGACTTGTTCGGCGCCAGCCCCTGATCGACCCGGGTCTCCGCCTGGCGGGCCCAACGATGGGCGTCGTCGCGGCGGAGGAACGTCTCGCTCGCGTAGCGGCCCTTTCGTCTGATCTGGACCCGGTATGCACCGGAGGGGAGCTTGGTGATGGAGGCCATTTTCGTGTGCGCTGTGTGTGCAATGAGTCGTCGTAGAGGGGCAAATTCGGGGATATTGGGGCGTATTCCAGCGTAGCAGCATCCGCTGCCAACAGTTTGAAGATACACAAAAAATGCAAATAAATCAACACGCTAGATTATCTATTGCGCCTATGATGGACTGGACCGACCGCCACTGCCGGTACTTCCATCGCCAGATCACTCAATACACGCTGCTCTATACCGAAATGGTCACCGCACCCGCGCTTGTGCGGGGCGATGCGCGGCACCTCTTGCGCTTCGACCCCGCGGAGCATCCGGTCGCGCTGCAACTTGGTGGGTCGGACCCCTGCGAACTGGCCACAGCGGCCCGGATGGGCGCAGAGACAGGCTATGATGAGATCAACCTCAACGTCGGCTGTCCGTCAGACCGCGTGCAGTCGGGATGCTTCGGCGCGGTGCTGATGGAGCGGCCCGCGCTCGTGGCCGATTGCGTGGCTGCGATGATCGCGGCGACCGATGTCGAGATCACCGTGAAATGCCGGATTGGCGTGGACGATCAGGACCCTGAGGAGATCCTGCCGCGATTTCTGGAAGCGATCAAAGACGCCGGGGTGCGCCGTGTGGCGATCCATGCCCGCAAGGCCTGGCTTCAGGGGCTCAGCCCCAAGGAAAACCGGGATATCCCGCCGCTCGACTATGAACTCGTGTTGCGCATGAAAGAGGCGTTTTCCGACCTGCATATCTGCGTCAATGGCGGGATCACCAGCCTCGCGCAGGCGCGGGGGTTCCTCGATGCCGGCCTTGACGGCGTCATGATCGGGCGGGCGGCTTATCAAACGCCCTACACGATCCTAGGGGATGCTGATCAAGTGATATTTGGGGCGTCCCCTGCGCCCCGCGATGCCCATGACATCGCCACCGCAATGCTGCCCTATATCGACGCGCATCTGGCCGAAGGCGGGCGGCTGCATGCGGTGACACGGCATATGCTGGGCCTCTTTTCCGGGCGTCCCGGCGCACGGGCCTGGCGGCGCATCCTGTCGGAAGGGGCAACGCAACCCGGAGCAGGGATCGATCTGGTGCAAGAGGCGCTGGCCCAGGTGCCGCGCCAAGTGGCTGCGTGACGGGGTACGACGACCGGGGCTGGGTGGCCTTTGCCCCCGATCCGCGGACACTGGCCTGGGCAAAGGCGGCCTTGACCGCCGCACGCGAGGCCATTGCAGCACCTGAAAACGCCCACTGGTTGCGCCACGGGGGGACGTGGTTTGCCGGTGTCAACGTCCTGCCCAATGCGCCTGACGGCTCGCTCCGCGGGATACCGCTGGCGGGTCCTGCGTTGGATTTTCTTGCGGATCATGAAGCCATGCCCGCGGCGTGGGACCGGGCCCAAATTTCAGTCGTCTATCCCGGTTATCCGCAACCGGGGCCGGGCGAGACACCAGCCAACGCCACCTATCGCCGCAAGCGCGATGCGGCGCATGTGGATGGGCTTTTGCCCGTGGGCCCCGATCGGCGGCGGGTTTTGGGGGAGACCCATGGATTCGTGCTGGGCATCCCGCTCACGCAGGCGAGCGCAGAGGCCAGCCCGATGGTGGTATGGGAGGGCAGTCACCAGATCATCGGCGCGGCATTGGCCCAGGTTTTGCGCCCGCATCCGCCCGACACCTGGACCGAGATCGACGTCACCGATGCCTACCACGCAGCGCGGCGGCGGTGCTTTGACACGTGCCGCCGCCGCATCGTCCATGTGCCCGTAGGCGGTGCCTATGTCGTTCATCGCCACGCTCTGCACGGGGTGGCGCCATGGGCAGAGGGCGCATCGGCAGACCCGGAAGGGCGCATCATCGCCTATTTCCGGCCCGAGATCGCGCCTGAGCGGTGGCTCTAGCCACCAACCCCAGCCCCTTCTTCTTGTCAAAAATACGCGAGTACCGCCCTCGGCCTCACGTCCCCCGCGCTTTGCGACCGGCGCGTCCGCCCCTGCGTTTGCGCAACAGTGCCTCGCGGCCGGGCAATTCGTCCAGAATGGCCAGACGCGCCTCTTCGGACAGGCGGCCCCAGGCGGTGATCTCGTCGATGGTGCGGTGGCAGCCAGTGCAGATCCGTGCCTCGGGGTGGACCACGCAGATCTTGATGCAAGGCGATGCCACCTCGTCCCGCCGCCAGATCCGATCGGAAGTGTCGTTCATGTCGCCCGCCTCAAATGCGCCAGCCTGTCCAGCGCACCCTGCAATATATATCCCGCTGCCACATGGTCGATCACCTCTTTACGACGCGCGCGGGACGTATCCGCCTCCAATAAGGCGCGTTCTGCGGCAACTGTTGACAGACGCTCATCCCAGAACGTGATCGGCAGCGGCGTCAACCGTTCGAGGTTGCGTGCAAAGGCGCGGGTCGCCTGGCAGCGGGGGCCTTCGCTGCCATCCATGTTGCGCGGCAGGCCCAGAACCAGCCCCCCGATATCGCGGTCGGAGGCGATGGCCAGCAAGCGCTCGGCATCCTGGGTGAACTTGCGGCGGCGGATCGTCTCCAGCGGGGTGGCCACGCTCTGCATCCGGTCGGAAACGGCCACGCCGATGGTCTTGTCCCCGAAATCGAGGCCCGCAAGCGCCGTCATCGGGGGCAGGGCTGCGGCAAACTCCGCAATGTCATCGGCGATCACTGGGCGACGCCTGCGTCGCGGGCGGCGCGTAGGATCGGCACGCGGTTAATGTCGTCGGGAAAGACCTCCTGCGCCTCGGCCCAGATCGCGGCCGCCCGGTCGCGCTGGCCCAGAACGCCCAAGGCGCGGATCAGCCGCGCCCAATCCTCGGGCGGGCCACCGTCGGTGGCAAGCCGGTCGCTCAAGCCGTCGACCATGCCCCGGATCATCTCCATCCGGGCCGCGGGGCTCATGTCTTCGGCGGCGGCGACATCCGCCGCGGTGGGGCCGGGGGCGGTGCTGTCGATTTCGGGCAGGACATAGTCGACGCCCGCCAATTGCGACAGCGACACGATTTGCGCCCGGATCGGGGGCACCCACGGATCCTCTGCGCCCGAGGTTTCCAAGAGCGCGCGCCACACGCGGAAGGCCACGTCATACCGGCCCACTTGTGATGCCAGAAGACCGGAGTAATAGCGTGCGGTACCGTTGGCCGGGTCGCGGGCCAGGGTTTCGCGCACGACCGCCTCGGCCTCGGGCGACACGAACCCGCCTGCGGCCAGAACCATCAGGTCGGCCAGATCGGCATAGTCATCGGCACTCGCCGCATCCCCCTTGATCGCGATCACGCGGGCTTGGGCGCGCTGCGCCTCGGCAAAGCGGCCAATCGCCGCCTCGTTGCGTGCCAGCAGAATGTGCCCCTGCAAATCATTCGGGCGGTCGGCCAGCGCCGTGCGGAGCTGTTCGAGCAGCGCCGATGTCTGCGCGTCGATCTCGGGGCGCACGGGGGCAAGCCGCGCGGCCTCAGCCTCGGCCTCGGCCTGGCTGGGGCGATTCTGGCGTGCCAGTTCCGACATCGCAATCCGGTCCGCCAGCGGCAGGTCGGGGTAGCCTGGCGCACCGACCAATGAATAAAGCTGCCACGTGCCGCCGATCACCACCGCGGCGGCGACGCCTGCGATGCCAAAGCTCGCCCAACGCGGTGCCTCGCGCCCGGTTTCCACGGTTTGCGCAGCCTTGTCCGCGTCCAGCAGACGGCGCGAGACCTCGATGCGCACCTGTTCCGCCTCGCTTTCGGTCAGAACACCCCGCGCCAGATCCCGTTCCACCTCGCTCAGCTGGTCGCGATAGACCTGCACATCAAAGGCCGCCGGGTCCTCGGCCGCGCCGCGCCGGGTGAGCGCGAGAACAAGCAAGGCCGCAACCACCGCTGCTATTCCAAGGCTGACAATCCAAAAGGTCATTCAGAGCCGGATCCCGTGTTCGCCTTGTGTATGTATAGGCCGCCCTGCCGGGGAAAAACCCCTGCGGCAGGGTGCGATGTCGCATTTCGGCACAAAGCGACGCTGGCGGCTTGGCAACGTCGCGTGATCGCGACACAAACGACCGGTGCCAAAGGGGATTTCCGGACCCATGCAACGCTATTCCGTCTTTGCCGTCGCGCGTGAGGCCCTGCGCTTTCACAAAGGGTGGGATCGTGCCTGGGCCTCGCCCGAGCCGAAGAAGCGCTATGACGTGATCATCGTGGGCGCAGGCGGGCATGGGCTGGCGACGGCCTATTACCTGGGCAAGAACTTCGGGATCACTAATGTGGCCGTGATCGAAAAGGGGTGGCTTGGGGGAGGCAACACGGGTCGGAACACCACGATCATCCGCTCGAACTACCTGCAGGATCCCTCGGCTGCGATCTATGAGAAAGCGCGCAGTCTTTATGAGACGATGAGCCAGGACGTGAACTATAACGTCATGTTCAGCCCGCGGGGGGTGATGATGCTGGCCCAGACCGAGCATGAGGTGCGGGGGTATCAGCGGACAGCGCACGCCAACTCCCTCCAAGGCGTGTCGACCGAGTTCATTGGCCCAGAGCGCGTGAAAGAGCTCTGCCCGATCATTGAGGTTCGTGGTCCGCGCTATCCCGTCTTGGGCGCGCTGTGGCAGGCGCGGGGCGGCACGGCGCGGCATGATGCAGTGGCCTGGGGCTATGCGCGGGCCTGTTCTGCTATGGGCATGGACATCATCCAGAAGTGCGAGGTGACGGGCGTCCGGTCAGAAGATGGCAAGGTCGTGGGCGTGACCACGTCCAAGGGCGATATCGATTGTGACAAGCTGGGGATTGTCGTCGCGGGCCATTCGGGTGTGTTGGCCGAGATGGCGGGCTTCCGGCTGCCCATCGAAAGCGTGGCGTTGCAGGCGCTGGTGAGCGAGCCGATCAAGCCCTGTATGGATGTGGTTGTGATGGCCAACACGGTGCATGGCTATATGAGCCAGTCCGACAAGGGCGAGATGGTGATCGGTGGCGGGGCGGACGGATACAACAACTATACCCAGCGCGGGTCGTTCCATCATATCGAGGAAACGGTGCGCGCGCTGATTGAGACGTTCCCGATCATCTCGCGCCTGAAGATGCTGCGTCAGTGGGGCGGGATCGTGGATATGACGGGGGACCGCTCGCCGATCATCTCGAAAACGCCTTTGGGGAACTGTTTCATCAATTGCGGCTGGGGGACTGGAGGCTTCAAGGCGATCCCGGGGTCTGGCTGGGCAACAGCAGAGATGATCGCGAAGGGCGAGCCGGGGCCCTTGGCGGAGGCGTTTGGGTTGGAGCGGTTCCGGGAGGGGCGGTTTATTGATGAAAGCGTGGCGGCGGGGGTGGCGCATTGATGCGGCGCCGCGTTGGAATAGAAGGTGTTGCTGCCGCGCTGGGTTGGATCGGTCTAGCCTGCTGGTGTGCAGGTTCACTTTGTTTTTTGTTGGCCGGACACGAGCAGCTCTTCTCTCGAACTGGATCGATTGGAGTAGGGGCGATCGTCCTGATGTTTCTTACCCAACGAGCCAAACGGCAGGTCGAAATGGCCGAAAACGCGACAGCTATGCTCTTGGAACAGTGGCAGATGACTGAAGCGTCTTTCGCTGGCAACGACGAAAAGTATCGCGACAGTCATAAGAAACGAATGAACGCATACTTGGCGATGCAAGGAGAGCATGTGCGTTCCACACGTATTCAGGCATGGGAGGCATTGGGTGTGGCCTTTGCTTCTCTACAGTGGGGATTCGGTGATCTGGTTGTAGAACGGGTGGTTGGATGACAATCCCCCTAGAGAATAACAGACTTGCCCGGGCTTGCCCGGGCGATGCCCGCACCGCCCCCCCGGGGCGGGCATACTGCCCTCCCCGCGGCGCGGGCATCGCCCTCTGTTGGGCGCAGGCGGATACGGATCAGGCTTTTCCACATATCCACAAGCCAAAACCTGCCGAAATCGGGCGCTCCAGCCCATCGGCCTTCTCTGGCCGACCCCGACTCACGAAAACCGCTACATTTGGCTCAAACCCGCCGCTCCCAACGCACACCCCTTCGCGCGCCGATCTCGGAGGTCCACCATCGGACCCACGAGAGGAGGACGCATCATGTCAGACTACGACTATCGACCGAATTACCAACGCGGCCCCGGGGCCATGGACTATTCGAACTCAGGCAGTGGCGGCGGCTTGTGGCCCGCGATTGGCCTGGTCGCCGTCTTGGCCTTCATCGGCCTTATCATCTACGGCGCCGTCACAGCCCCCGAAACCGGGGCCGAGGTCACACCGGCTGTGCCGGCGCCCACGGACGGCACCGGGCAGTAACGCGGGATCTTCCGCGACACCAACGCCGCGCGGGCGCCGCCGGGCGCCCGCGAACCGCGCTACACCACCAAGACAAACAGCAAAGATCCGCGCGCCTTGGGCCAGGGTCTTGACCCACGCGTGGGCGCCCTTATCTCGTCAGCAAAGCACGACGGAGAACGACCCATGCAAGCAATTATGCGCCGCATCCCCAGCCAAGACGACCTGCACCGCAACCGCGCCAAACTCGCCGGTTTCGGCGCCGGGATTGTGGTGCCGCTTGCCGTGGCCGCCTTCTTCAACGTCACTTTCACCGGCTACGGCCTCAGTGAAGAGCCGACGCCCCCGCCGGTCATCTACCCCAACTGGTAACATCCGGTGGCGGGCATGACCCGCCACTGGCCGCAGATTATGGTGCTGCGCCTGGCGCGCGCTATCGCACTTGTGGGCCTTTCGGCCTACGTCGTGGGCACGATCACCGCGATCATCATCGGTGCGCCTGAGCTGTTTCAGCGCTTCGGCTCCTTGGGCGTGGCCTCCGCCGTTCTGTTCTTCACCGACCGACTTCTGGCCATCGAGCTCAACCGCCAACGCGCGGTTGAAGAAATGCTGCACGAATACGGCCTGCGGTTTGAGGCGTTGTCGTCCGGCATCCCGCCAGAAGACCTGCCCGAGAAGGGCTATGGCGTTGATTTCCTCGATGAGGAAACTGCGTTCAACCAATTGCGCCGCCACGCCTCGCGCATCCAGACCCGCAACATTTTCCTTCTGACCGCCGCCACCCTGCAATGGGGTTTCGGCGATCTGTTTCTGAACTGGGCCCGATCATGACCTGTTTGTTGAAAGCCGCGCGATGCTGATCCTGCGGTGCCCCTATTGCGGTGTGGACGCCGATGAAACCGAGCTGACGCCGGGCGGTGAAGCGCATCTGAAACGCTTTGGCCCCGGATCGGATGATGCCGCGTTTGAGGCCTATCTGTTCCAGCGCGAGAACCCCAAGGGTGTCCATTTTGAACGCTGGCGCCACACCTATGGCTGCGGCAAGTGGTTCCACGCCGCCCGCTGCACCATTACGAATGAGGTGTTTGGCACCTATCCCGCGCAAATGATGGAGCCACCAAGCGAGCTTGTGGACCTGATCGCCGCGAAACGCCCCGGCTGGGTGTCGAGGTGGACGCTATGAGCACACGACTTCCCGCAGGCGGGCGGCGGATCGATCGCGACGTCCGTGTTGAGTTCACGTTCAACGGCAAGCGCATGGTGGGGTTTGAGGGCGATACCCTGGCCTCGGCGCTTTTGGCCGAGGGGCAAATGCTGGTGGGCCGGTCGTTCAAGTACCACCGCCCCCGCGGTGTCGTTGCCAGCGGTGCGGAGGAACCCAATGCGCTGATGAACCTCGGCTCGGGACGGCGGCTGGAGCCCAATCAGCGCGCCACCACGACGGAGCTGTTTGAGGGGCTGGAGGCAACCAGCCAGAACCACTGGCCGAGCCTGGAATTTGACGTGGGCGCGATCAACGCGCGGCTGTCACGGTTCCTGCCCGCGGGCTTTTACTACAAGATGTTCATGTGGCCGCGCCCCTTTTGGAAGCACGTCTACGAGCCGTTCATTCGCCAGTCCGCGGGTCTTGGCCAAGCGCCCAATGCGCGGGATGCCGACACCTACGAACACATGCACGCCCATGTCGATGTTCTGGTTGTCGGTGGGGGAATCGCGGGGCTGACGGCGGCGAAGGCTGCTGGAGCTTCCGGCGCGCGGGTCATGCTGATCGAACAGACCGCGCATTGGGGCGGACGCGCGCCGGTGGATCGCGCGATTATCGACGGGTTGCCCGCCGAGACATGGATCGATGAGACGGTCGAGGCGCTGGAAGATGCGGACAACATCCGCCTGCGCACCCGCACCATGGGCGCCGGGGTCTATGACCACGGATACATTCTGGCCTATGAGCGGTTAAGCGACCATGATCCCCGCACCGACCGCCCCCGCCACCGCTTGTGGAAGATACGCGCCAAGCAGATCGTCACCGCTACCGGCGCGATTGAACGCCCGCTGGCCTTTGCCGGGAACGATTTGCCGGGCGTGATGCTGGCCAGCGCTTTGCGGGACTATGTCGAAGACTACGGCGTCAGCCCGGGCGACCGGACGGTGATCGTAACCAATAACGATGATGCGTACCGTACCGCGATTTCGCTGCATGAGGCGGGGCTCGATGTGCCCGCTGTTCTCGACGCGCGGGGCACGGTGACAGGCGACTTGCCCGATCAGGTGCGGGCGCTGGGCATCCGGGTCGAGGCAGGCCGCGCCATCGCCAAGGTCAAAGGGGCCGCGCGGGTGCAAGGCGTGGCCGTTTGCCTGCAAGCGGGTGAGGGGGCGGTGCTGGAAGAGATCGCGTGCGATGCCGTCGCGATGTCGGGCGGCTGGTCGCCGGTGGTCCACCTCTGGTCTCACTGCGGGGGCAAACTGGTCTGGGATGCGGCACAAGCGCATTTCCGGCCGGATCCGGCGCAGGCGCCCATTGGGGCCGATGGTGCTCCGTTTGTAATCTCAGCCGGGGCCGCGAGCGGGCCGATGGGGACGCAAGAGGTGCTAGCCGATGCACACGCCGCAGGGCTGTCGGCCGCGAAATCGGCTGGGGCGGAGGCCGCTGGCGGCGATGTGCCGACCGCCGAAGATGTGCCCGAGGCGGCCATAGAACCTGTCTGGATCATGCCCCAGGGCGCGGGGGATGAGTTGCGCGCAAAGATGTGGCTGGATTTCCAGAACGACGTGAAGGTGTCAGACGTCCAGCTTGCCGCGCAGGAAGGGTTTGAAAGCGTCGAGCATACCAAGCGCTACACCACGCTCGGTATGGCAACGGATCAGGGGAAGCTTAGCAATATCAACGGCCTTGCGGTGCTGTCTCAGTCTTTAGGTGAAGAGATCCCGAAGGTTGGGACGACCACCTTCCGCCCGCCTTACACCCCAATCTCCATGGGTGCGATTGCGGGCGAGGCGCGTGGCGCGATGTTCCAGCCGCTGCGCCGGACGCCGATCCACGATTGGCACGCGGCGAACGGCGCCCATTGGGAGCCGGTGGGCCAGTGGCGGCGGCCCTACACATACCTGCGGGCGGGGGAGACGGTCGACCAGGCGGTCGCGCGCGAGGTGACGAACACCCGCGAAGCCGTTGGTTTGCTTGACGCATCCACGCTTGGCAAGATCATCGTGAAGGGCCCCGATGCGGGCCGCTTCCTGGACATGATGTACACGAACATGATGTCGACCCTGCCCGTGGGCCGCTGCCGCTATGGTCTGATGTGTTCGGAAAACGGGTTCCTGATCGACGATGGCGTCGTCGCGCGGATGGGTGAGGACGAATGGCTCTGCCACACCACAACCGGCGGCGCGGATCGTATCCATGCGCATATGGAGGAATGGCTCCAGACCGAGTGGTGGGACTGGCAGGTGCATACGGCCAATCTGACCGAGCAATATGCCCAGATCGCGGTTGTGGGGCCCGATGCCCGGAACCTTCTGGAAGATCTGGGCGATATGGACCTGAGCGCCGAGGCGCTGCCTTTCATGCACTGGACGGAGGGCAAGTTGGGTGCGTTCGACGTGCGCGTCTTCCGCATCTCATTCTCGGGCGAGCTCAGCTATGAAATCGCGGTGCCTGCGGGGCAGGGGCGGGCGTTTTGGGATGCCCTTCTGGAAGCGGGCGAACCCCACGGCGTCATGCCCTACGGCACAGAGGCGTTGCATATCATGCGGGCCGAGAAAGGCTTTATCATGATCGGGGATGAAACCGATGGCACAGTCATCCCGCAGGACCTGGGGCTGGGTTGGGCGATCTCGAAGAAGAAGGACGATTTCCTGGGCAAGCGCGCGCAAGAGCGGTCGCATATGACCGACCCCACGCGCTGGAAACTGGTCGGACTGGAAACACTAGATGGGTCCAGATTGCCCGATGGTGCCTATGCTCTGGCCGAGGGCAAAAACGCCAACGGGCAGGGCAACACCCAGGGCCGCGTGACCTCGACCTACCAATCGCCGACGCTGGGAAAAGGGATCGCGATGGGCCTAGTTCTGAACGGCCCGGACCGGATGGGGGAGGTGCTGCGCTTTACCAATATCGGTGGCCCCCCGATCAAGGCGCGGATCGTCGACCCGGTCTTCTATGATCCCGACGGGGAGAAGCAGAATGTCTGAGATCGCAAGCGCCTTGCCCGGGACCGCTTTTGATGGGCTCGTTCGGATCGCAGAAGCCGGTCCGCGCGGGATGGTGACAGTCAAGGGTGATCTGGCGGATACAAAACGGCGCGCTGCGGTGGCGGATGTCGCTGGTGTCGACGTGCCGCCGATGCTGGGCGTCACGACCGACGGCGACCGCGGTGTCCTATGGATGGCCCCCGATGAAGTGCTTGTGCTAACCCCCTATGCTGATGCAGCAGAAAGCGCGCGGCGTATGACCGAAGCACTCTCTGACACCCACAGCCTCGTCGCCAACGTCTCTGAAGCCCGCGCCGTCTTCACCCTCATGGGTGCGCAGGTGCGCGACGTGCTGGCCAAGCTCACACCCGCCGACATGCACCCCGAAGCCCTGACACCCGGCACCCTGCGCCGCACCCGACTGGCCCAGGTGCCTGCCGCGTTCTGGCTGCGCGATGCGGAAACGGCCGAGCTGATCTGCTTCCGCTCGGTCGCGCAGTATGTGTTCGACATTCTGAGCCACGCCGCCCGTCCGGGCACCGCGCCGGGGCACTTCTAGGCCGATCTGCCCTTGACGACCTGTCGCAGGCAGCACAGGTATGCCGCGATATCTGCGAAACCTTAACCAAGAGGCTCTCCTATGGCTTTTGAACTTCCCGACCTCCCCTATGCCCACGACGCGCTGGCCGCGAACGGCATGTCGCAGGAGACGCTCGAATACCACCACGACCTGCACCACAAGGCCTATGTCGACAACGGCAACAAGCTGATCGCGGGCACCGAGTGGGAGGGTAAAAGCCTCGAAGAGATCATCGTGGGCACCTATGACGCAGGTGCGGTCGCACAGAACGGTATCTTCAACAACATCAGCCAGCTCTGGAACCATAACGAGTTCTGGCAGATGATGGGCCCGGGTGAGAGCAAGATGCCCGGAGAACTGGAAAGTGCGCTGGTTGAGTCCTTCGGCTCGGTCGACGAATTCAAATCGCAGTTTTCCGCGGCAGGCGCCGGCCAGTTCGGCTCGGGCTGGGCATGGCTTGTCAAAGACAGCGACGGATCGCTGAAGGTGACGAAGACCGAAAACGGCGTGAACCCGCTCTGCTTCGGTCAAACCGCGCTTCTGGGCTGCGATGTATGGGAGCACAGCTACTACATCGACTTCCGCAACAAGCGGCCTGCCTATCTGACCAACTTCCTCGATAACCTCGTGAACTGGGAAAACGTCGCGTCGCGGATGTGATGTTGGCTAAGCGTTGACAAAGCCCCCGGCGCCCTGTGCCGGGGGTGTTTTTTATCCGAGTGTGTTGCACTATGTGTAGTATGTTGTGACGCAATGGGAAGCCAAAGATGCCATCAGCCCTGAACATTCGCGATCTCGGCGGAACCCGGAAATCCGATATCGAGGCCGAGGCACGGCGCAGGGGCATTTCTGTCGCAGATATCGTGCGCGAATACATCGATGCCGGCCTTGCCCGTACCCGGGCTGAGCGGGAGCGGGCGGCCTGGGTGGACTCGGCCAAGGCCGGGCTTGCCGATGAGGCGGAGTACGTGGCCCGGCATGGGCCAGCGCTGGCGCAATACCGGCGCTATTAGGCCTTGCCGCAAGCCGATCTTCACAGGACCCGCGCCGGGAACACCCTTGTCTGTCGTATCCAAACCGATCTTGGGGCAGAGGCGCCCCTGATCCTCTGTGCCCCGGTAGTACCGCGTGGTGAGTTCGGGCGGCTGGTGCCAAAGCTGCACATCCCGGTCAGCTTCGACAACGACACGTATATCATTGTTATGTCTCAGATGGTTGCCATCCCAGCGACAGAGCTTGGGCCGGTGGTCGGCACCGTCGCAGCCTGGCGGGATGAGATTATCGCCGCGGTCGATCTGTTGGTGTCGGGGTTCTAGAGCGCCGCTTCAACACTGGCGACACAGCCTTCCACGTCGTCCACAACGGTCACGAACCCCAAAAGTGAGGCATCGGCAAACCCCTGTGCCACCACGTGATCCATCAACGCCACCAGCGGATCCCAATACCCCGCCACATTCAGCAGATTGATCGGCTTGGCGTGCAGCCCCAGCTGCGCCCAGGTCAGCACCTCAAAGAACTCATCCAGCGATCCCGCGCCACCCGGCAGCACCACAATCGCGTCTGAGTTCATGAACATCACCTTCTTGCGCTCATGCATGTTCTCGGTGACGACGAATTGCGTCAGGTCACGTTTGCCCACCTCCTGGTCAAGAAGGTGAACGGGGATGACGCCGAATGTCTCACCGCCAGCCCCCTGTGCCGCTTGGGCCGCCGCCCCCATCAGCCCCACATCGCCCGCTCCGTAAACCAGACGCAGCCCCGCCTTGGCCAGCGCGGTTCCCAAGGCCTCGGCCGCCGCGCGATAGGCTGGGTCCGCACCAAAGCGCGATCCGCAGAAGACGCAGACAGAACGGGCGGTTGGGGTCATGACAGAGGCCTTTCAGAACAGTGTTTTGACGCCTGATACGCCTGTTGATAAAGTCGCTCAAGCACCGCGTGAGACAGCGCGGTTTGGGGACAAGACATATGGCGAATGAGACGGGCGATAGCGGCGGCGCGCGGCCTTGGATTGTGGTCCTGCTGCTGGCTTTGGGGCTGGGCGGCGGGTTGGCGTATCTGTTGACCAACCAGCCGGAACAGCCGCTGACATTGACAGGCACAACTGTGCTTGAGGCCCCTGCGCCCGCGCCGGAACCAGAAGATCCCGAACCCGATGTGGTCGCCGAAGACCCAGAGCCCGCTACTGAAACCTCTGCGGTTGCGGCGCTTGAGGACACCGGTGCGCAGGATGGCACTGTCACCCAAGCCGATGACACCGCTGCCACTGAGACCCAGGCACAGGGGGCGCCGACGTTCGACGTGGTCCGCGTTGCCCCCGATGGCAATACCCTGATCGCCGGCCAGGCCGCGCCGGGCAGCACCGTGACCATCGAGGTGGATGGCGAGGATGTCGGCAGTGCCGAGGCGGATGCCCAGGGCGATTTCGTCGCCATGTTGGATGTGGACGCAGCAGATGATGCGCGCGCAGTGACGTTGCGAGCCACCGATCAGGACGGGGCTGAGACCAATTCGGACCAAGTCGTGGTGCTGGCCCCGACGCCGGAAACTGCCGAAGCGGCGCCAGAGGCTGTTGCGGCTACTGAGGAGGCTGCAGCCGAAGAAACCGCGTCAACGGAAACTGTCGCGGAGGCGTCGATAGGCGAGACGGATGAGACGACTGGCATTGAGACCACCACGGCCGAGGCTCCCGTGCCAGAGACCCCGGCGGAAGACCAGGCACCCACCGTCCTTCTGGCCGACAATGACGGCGTGCGCGTCCTGCAAGCGCCGGGCGATGGGCCGGAAGTAACCGACACGGTGGTCATCGACGCGATCACCTATGACAGCTCGGGCGAGGTTGAGCTGTCGGGCCGGGGTGCGGGCGACGGCTTTGTGCGCCTCTATATCGACAACAGCCCGATCGACGTGACCGAGCTTGGCGAGGACGGCACCTGGCGGGCCGATCTGCCGGATGTGGACACCGGCGTCTACACCCTGCGCATCGACGAGATCGACAGCGCGGGCCAGGTAGTATCCCGCGTCGAAACCCCGTTCCAGCGTGAGGCGCCTGCAGCGATCCAGTCGCTGGTGCTGGCTTCGGGCGAGAGCCGCCGGGTGGTGGAACTGGTCACCGTGCAGCCTGGCAATACGCTTTGGGGGATCTCATCGGGCGCTTATGGCGACGGGATGCAATTCGTGAAGGTGTTTGAGGCAAACCGTGATCGTATCCGCGACCCCGACCTGATCTATCCCGGCCAGGTTTTCACCGTTCCAGATTAGTCTTCGGGGGCTTGCTGGTATCTTGGGCGCGACTTTTGCGCCGCGTCCCCTATGATTGCAGGGGAAAGCGCAACGTCGGGATCTCCAGAAGATGAGCGATGCTGTCACCAAGACCACCCCCAAGGCCAAAGCCAAACCCAAGACAGAGCGGCCGAAGTTTTACAAGGTCATCCTGCTGAATGACGACTTCACCCCGCGTGACTTCGTGGTCGAAGTGCTGCGCTCGGTCTTTCGCATGACCGAGGGCGAAGCGATGGGCGTGATGCTGACCGCGCACCAGACAGGCGCCTGCGTGGTCGCCGTCTTCACCCGCGAGGTGGCCGAGGAAAAAGCAGCGCAGGCCAATGATCTGGGTCGAGATGCGGGCTATCCCCTGGCGTTCACGACCGAACGCGAGAATTGACCGCACGGTCTGGCCATTCGGCAAGGCGGGGCATAGGCTGACGGTCCACACGCCTGGGAAGCTATCTCCGTGAGCACGACTGAATTTGATCAGGAGGCCCGCCGCAGCGGTTGGCGCACCGTCCGCAAGGTTGCGCCCTACCTGTGGCCAGAGGACCAACCCTGGGTGAAGCGTCGGGTCGTGATTGCGGTCATCATGCTGGTTCTCGCGCGGGTGATATCGGTGATCACGCCGTTCTTCTACAAAGCGGGCGTCGATATCCTGGCGGGTGAGGGGCCGGGCCCGGCCTGGATGCTGGGCGCAGGCGCTGTAGGGGTGACCGTTGCCTATGGCATGGCGCGGTTGATGACCGTTGGCTTCCAGCAATTGCGCGATGTGATCTTTGCCGCCGTAGGGCAACGCGCGCTGCGCCAGCTCGCGCTTGAGACATTCTCACATATCCACGCGCTCAGCCTGCGCTATCACATCACCCGCAAGACCGGGGGCCTCAGCCGGATCATCGAGCGTGGTGTGAAGGGCGTGGAGTTCCTTTTGCGCTTCCTGTTGTTCTCCATCGGCCCGCTGATCCTGGAACTGGCGATGATTGCCATCGTCCTCGCCGTGGTGTTCGACGTCTGGTACCTGGCCGTCGTGGTGGGGACCATCGGGCTTTACATCTGGTTCACCTTCCGCGTTACCGAATGGCGCGTGCGCATTCGCAAGGAGATGAATGACCAGGATACTGACGCCAACCAGAAGGCCATTGACAGCCTTTTGAACTTTGAAACGGTGAAGTATTTCGGCGCCGAGGGCCGTGAGGCCGAACGCTATGACGGGGCCATGGCGGCTTATGAAAAGGCCGCGCTCAAGACCTCATACTCCTTGGGTTTCTTGAACTTCGGGCAATCGGTCCTGATCACCTCAGGCCTCGTGATCGTGATGGTCATGGCCGCGATTGGTGTGGCCAATGGCGATCTGACAGTGGGCGATTTCGTGATGGTAAACGCCTACATGATCCAGATCACCATGCCCTTGAACTTCCTCGGCACCGTCTATCGCGAGATCCGGCAGGCGCTGATTGATATGGGCGAGATGTTCGATTTGCTGGAACAGCCGCGCGAGATTTCGGACAAGCCTAATGCCAAGGATTTGGAGGTGACAGGCGGCCAGATCGATTTTGAGGACATGGTCTTTGGCTATGAAGAGGCGCGGCCGATCCTGAAAGGCGTGACCATCTGTGTGAAGGCGGGCGAAACGGTGGCCATTGTCGGCCCCTCCGGTTCCGGCAAGTCCACCATCGGGCGGCTGTTGTTCCGGTTCTATGATGTCAGCAGCGGGGCGTTGAAGATCGACGGGCAGGACATCCGCGATGTGACGCAAACGAGCCTGCATGACGCCATCGGGGTCGTGCCGCAGGACACGGTCCTCTTCAACGACACGATCCGCTACAACATCGCCTATGGCCGCGCCGATGCGAGTTTTGCCGAGATCGAGGCGGCGGCGAAGGCGGCGAAGATCCACGACTTCATCATGGACTTGCCTGAGGGGTATGAAACCGCGGTTGGCGAACGTGGGCTGAAGCTGTCGGGCGGGGAAAAGCAACGCGTGGGGATTGCACGCACGCTCCTGAAGAACCCGCCGATCCTGCTCTTGGATGAGGCGACCTCGGCGCTGGATACCGAGACGGAGCGGGAGATTCAGGCCGAATTGCGCGCCATGGGAGAAGGGCGCACCGTGCTGACCATCGCGCACCGGCTATCGACCATTGTGGATGCGGACCAGATCATCGTGCTGGAGGCGGGAACCGTGGTCGAACGCGGCACGCATGAGACGTTGCTGGCCAAGGGCGGGCGCTATGCCACGCTGTGGCACCGTCAGGCGGCAGAAGAGGACGCGGCCTAGAACGTTTCTGGCTTCGTTTGACCAAGCATCGTCTTTCGCGTTCGAGCCGCAGGCGATAGGCAGCGAAAAACGATTCCCAAATAGCCGGAAAGGCGGAAGAGGGGGCGCTGCCCCCGTCCCGGACCAAGGTCCGGGCCTCCCTCGGGATACTTCCCGACCAAAGAAAACGGGCGCCCCCGGTAAGAGGCGCCCGCGTGGTGGTGGATCGGGCGCTGAGGTCCGATCGCTTGGGGGGATTAGTCGTTGTCGCGCGATTCTGCTTCGATCTGTGCAAAGATGTCGGCAGCGACCGAGTTCACGACACCGCGTGTCGAGAAGCGCAGGTCATCGGCTTGGAATTCCAGGCCGCCGTTGTTGCTGTCATCTTCGGCGTAAAGCGCGGCGTGCAGTTCCAGTGCCGTTTCGGTGAGGCCACCGGGAACGCCGTCATAGATCTTGGCTTCGTTGCCGGTGAAGTCAGAAGCGAAGTGTGCTTCAACATCGGTGATCTGAGCGAAGGCCGGTGCGGAGATCAGGGCGAGAGTGGCGGCTGCGATAAGCGTTTTCATTGTAGTAGTCCTTTCAAGTCTTTGGTTCGGAGGGTCTGGGAGGAGACCCTGGGGGTTTGATGTCTTTCGGAGGCTGTCTGCGCTTCCGATGAGTGAGAGATGGGCTGTTTCAAACTCGCTTTCAACGCACGGATGCGTGAAAATGACTGAAATATAGTGCGCATGTGCACACTAAACTGTGCGGTTTAGTTTTGATCCAATCTTTCGGAAATATTGCTCACGCATTCGCGAGGACACGTAACCTAAGATACGGTTTTTTCACGAAAAAGAGAGGTTGCGCCCGCAAAGACAAAACCCGGCGCATTGGCCGGGTTTTGAGAAATTCTTGGTGGTTTGATCTATTCGGCGGCCCGAAGCTCGGGCGGCTTTGGTGTGGGGTCCGCGACTTGGGGAGCGGGATCCAGATCCCACAGAATCTCGGGCGCCTGCACCCGCCGCGCGGCCCGCTGCAGCGCCCAGTCCTGCGCCGCGCGGCTGGCCCGGCCCATGGACAGGCGTGCCAGCAGGCGCGACAGCCACTTGGCATAGGTCGTGACCCACACCCGCAGCGCCAGCATCGATGGCGTGAAGACCAGCGTCAGCATCGTCGCGATGCCCAGGCCAAAGACCACGGCGGTCGCCAACTGCTTCCACCACAGTGCGGTGGGGCTGTCGATCGTATACCCGCCCCCGATGAAATCGAGGCTGAGCCCGAACATCATCGGTGCAAGGCCCGCCATTGTCGTGATCGTGGTCAGAAGGACCGGGCGGATACGCACCTCGGCGGTGCGCACGATGGCCTCGATCCGGGGCATATAGCGGGAATATTCCTGATAGGTGTCGATCAGGACGATGTTGTTATTCACCACGATCCCCGCCAGCGCGACGATCCCCGTCCCGGTCATGATGATCGAGAACGGCTGCTGCATGACCAGCATCCCGATCAAGACCCCTGTGGTCGACAAAACCACCGCCAAAAGGACAAGCGCGGCGTTATAGAACGAGTTGAACTGCGCCAGCAGGATGATGAACATCAGCCCCAACGCCCCGGCAAAGGCCGATTGCAGGAAGGCCTGGCTTTCGGCCTGATCTTCCTGATCGCCTGTCCATTCCCACTCTATGCCCGGGGGGAGGGGGTTTTCACCCTCCAGCCACTCGGTCAGGTGCTGGATACGTTCGTTGGAGTTGATCGGCGTGCCGTCAGGCGCGGTCATATCGGTTGCCACATCCGCCTTCACGTCGAAGTAGCGGGCCTGATCCACGCGGTCGATCTGTGCGAGCTTCGCCACCGGCTGCCGGGTGATGAAGTTCGAGAGGGGCACCAGACCGTCGCGCGTGCGCACCTTGAGCGTATCAAGCGTGCTAAGCACCCGGTCCTGTTCGGGCAGGCGCACGCGGATCTCGATCTCTTCATCCGACGACGGCACCCGCATGGTATCAAGCAAGATACCCCGTGTGACCAGCTGGACCATTGCACCCACAGTGGCCACATCCGCACCATAGCGCCCGGCCTTTTCGACATCGACGTCGATCTGCCAATCGATCCCGGGCAGGGGGCGGCTGTCTTCGATATCGATCAGGGCCTCGGTCGTCTCAAACTTCTGCCGGGCGATTTCGGTCGCCTCGGCAAGCAGGGCGGGGTCATCGCCGCGGAGGCGCAGATGCACCGGCTTGCCCGAGGCCGGCCCCTGCGCGAGGTTCAGGATCTCGGTATAGATGCCGGGGATGGTGTCCATCCGTTCCTGCAGCTCGGCCAGGACACGGTCACCATCCAGGTCTTCAAACGTCAGATCATCGCGTGTCGCCGCAAAGGCCGCCCGATCTTCCCATGGGATCAATTCGATCTGAACCTGGCCCACCGTATCGCGCGGTCCGCTGGCCCCGCCGGTGTTGTTGTTGAGGCCGCTTTGTCCGGCAAAGGCAAAGGCGCTGTCGATGCCTGGCGTGCCGAGGATCACGTCTTCGACCTGGGCCACCAACGCGTCTTTTTCCGCCAGCGACAGGTTCCCGCGCGCCCGGACATAGACGATGGCCTGTTCGGGTTCGCTTTCGACGAAGAACTCGACGCCATAGTTGTTCTGGCCAAAGGTGGTGAAGGTGATCATCACAAACGTCACCACGCCCGCAATCGCCACGATGGGCATGATCGGGTTGCCGGCGATGAACTTGATGAAATAGCCAAAGGCCGTGCGACGATACCCGGCGGTGATCCGGTTCGACCGACGCTCAATCCGGGCCGCGCCCAGCGTGATCGAGGCCGCGATGGCCGCCAGGATGAACATAACCGCGCCAATGAGCGACCCGACCGTGCCATGCACGCTATCCGGCAGGATGTAGTGGGGGTTCAGCACCTGCATCGCCGCGACAAACATCGCATACAGCGCCACCGGCACCAGTGCGGCCCGCACCAACCAGGGGAAGCGTTCGATCAGGAAGGTTGAGCCGCCCTCGAAGCTGCGGCTCATCCGGCCCGCGACGCCGCCCATCACGGGCAGGTAGATCAAGGCCACGACGAGTGAGGCCGAAAGAACGAAGATCAGCGTAACCGGCAGCATGCCCATGAACTGGCCCGGTACGCCCGGCCAAAACAGCATCGGCAGGAACGCGCACAGTGTGGTCGCCGTCGACGACACGATGGGCCAAAACATCCGTTTGGCAGCCTCGACATAGGCGGCCATGGGGCCTGAGCCCTCCTTGATCCGCCGGTCAGCGTATTCGACGACCACAATGGCCCCATCGACCAGCATCCCCACGGCCAGGATCAACCCGAACATCACGATGTTCGACACCGACACGCCCATCACGGCGAGGAAGGCAAAGCACAAAAGGAATGACGTAGGGATCGCGAAACCCACCAGCAGGGCCGAGCGTGAGCCGAGCGCTGCCAGCACCACGATCATCACCAGCGCCACGGCCGTCAGGACCGAGCCTTCAAGCTGGCGCACCATGGAGTCCACGACCCGGCTTTGGTCGTTCGAGGTGCCCACATCGATGGCGTCCCGCAACTCAGGCGGCCAGGTGGCGCGTTCCGCCTCCACTTCGTCGCGCACCAGCGCGGCGGTATCAATCAGGTTGAAGCCCTTGCGCTTGACCACCTGCAGGGCAACGGTGTTTTCGCCGTTAAAGCGCGCCGTGCCCTGGCGATCTTCGAACGTCAGCCGGATATCGGCCAGATCGCCCAGCGTCACCACCCGGTCGCCATCGACCTTGACGGGCAGGTCGTAGACATCCGTTTGTTCGTCAAAGGATGAGGGGATCTTGACAGCGAAGGCACCGCTGTCGGTCTCGATCTCGCCTGCGGCGATCAGCTGGTTGTTGTTCACAACCACGCCGATCAGTTCCGCGGCGGTCACGTTATAGCTTTCCAGCCGCAACGGATCGATCACCACTTCCAGCATTTCGTCGCGGTGCCCCGCGAGCGATGCCTCCAGCACCGGCTCCAGCCCTTCCAGCCGGTCTTGCAGGTTCTTGGCTACCCGCAAAAGCGTGCGTTCGGGCACCGCACCGGTCAGGTTCACGATGATAATTGGGAACTCGGAAAAGTTGATCTCGCTGATCGAATAGCGGTCAAACCCGCTGGGGAACTGCGCCTCGGCGCTGTCCATCCGGTCGCGCACATCGGCGATGATCTTGGTCTTGTCCCAGCCGAACTCGAACTCGAGCACGATGTTGGCATAGCCTTCCGCGGCTGTCCCGCTCATCGTCTTCAGCCCGTCGAGATCCGACAATTCGGTCTCCATCGGTTTGACGAGCAGCTTTTCGCTGTCCTCCGCCGAAATGCCGGGGAAGGGGACCGAGACGACCAGGGCCGGGATCTCGATATCCGGCTCACCTTCCTTGGGCAGGCCCACATAGGAAAACCCGCCTGCCAGAAGCGACAGGATGATGAAGGCGACGATCATACGGGCGCGCGAGGCGGCCCAGTCGACGATGCCGGTCATTGCGCGGCCTCCTGAAAGGTGGGCGCCACGGGAACGCCATCGGTCACAAACTCCTGACCGATCACGATCACCGCCACGTCTTCTTCCAGGCCGCCGACCCAGATCCCTTCGGACGTGTCGCGCAACACCGAGACCGGCGCGAAAGCAGCCGTGTCGTCATCCGCCACAAGCCGCACGCCCAACCGGCCCGCATCGTTCAGCGTCAGCGCCGATTGCGGCAGCAAATGCGCCTCGGCCCCGTCGGAGGCAATGAAGATCTCTGCTGTCTGTCCATCGCGGATCGTCAGATCGGCATTGTCGACCTCGACCTCCACCTGGAAGGTCCGGGTGTTCATGTCTGCCGAACGGCTCAGAAACGTGACGTTCCCCAAAACCTCACGCCCCGAGGCAAGCCGCGCCGCAGCCGGTGCGCCCAGGTTCACGCGATCCACCTCGGTCTCAGGCACAAAGCCCACCATCTTGATCGGGTTCAACTGGATCACCGTGCCGCAAAGAGCGCCCGGCTGTAGAAGCGAGCCGATTTCCGCCGTATCGCTCTCCAATAGACCCGAGAATGGGGCGTGAATTTCCAGCCGCTCCAGTTCCTTCTGTGCGGCTGCGATCCCGGCCTCGGCCGACTGCACCGCTGCCCGCGCCGATTGAACGGCCGCATTGGCTGCAGTCACGCGGGTTTCCGAAGCAAAGCCATCCTCGCTCAGCCGCGAAGCCGCGCGCTGGTTGATCTCGGCATCCGCTAGGCGTGCCTGCGCCTCGCCCAAGCGGGCCTGGGCCTCGGCCAAAGCCACGTCGCGCGTGCCCACATCGAGCGCGCACATCAGCTGGCCAGCCTCAACACTGGTGCCTTTCCGCAAAGGCTCAGAGATCACCAACCCGGTGGTCTCCGACCGCACATCCACTTGGCGTGCAGCTTCGGTCCGGCCCCGCACAATCACTGCGCTGTCAATGACTTGCGCACTGGACCGCTGTGCGACAACCGAGATGGCCTGCCCTGCGTCGTCTGCACTCTCAGCCGGCGCCTCAACCTCTGCCGCGGCATCGGTCGCACCGGCAAACTCCAGCGCCGTGTCGCGCTGCAAGACCAAGAAGTAGAGCGCGACCATCACGACGATGGCGGTCAGAACGGATACGATACGCATGTCATTTTCTCATGGTGCGGGCACATCGCCCGGGGTCATCTTAACAGGCTTGTCACATAATACGTCACCCAACCGGAATCGGATCGGCCAGGGTGCGCTAAACCGTTCAGTTCAGAATAGGTAGATTTGAATGGCTCTGCAAGGGGCATGGGCGAGAAAGTGCCCGGCCCTTTGCAAGCCCCGGGACATGGCTGTAAGAGGGCCGCGAACAAACGTGGCGGGAGGCGGCCCTTGGCCAACGAAGACAGTTTCATCACCGAAGTCTCTGACGAGGTGCGTCGGGAACGGCTGTTTGGCTATCTGCGGCGCTACGGCTGGATCGCGATCCTTGCGGTGATTGTTCTGGTGGGCGGCGCGGCCTTCAACGAATGGCGCAAGGCCCAGGCCCGGGCCCAGGCCGAGGCGCTGGGCGATGGCATCCTCCAGGCGCTGGAAGGGGACGACGCCGCCGCGCGGGTTGAGGCTTTGGGCGCGCTTGAGGCCGATGGTACGGGGGCTGCGATCTTGTCGATGATCCGCTCCGCACAGCAGGCCGAGGCGGGCGACCGCGCCGCCGCGATTGCTCAAGTTCAGGCCATTGCAGGCAACGGAACGATCGATGCGCTCTACCGTGATCTGGCGGTTCTGAAACTGGTCCAGCTTCAGGGTGAGGACGTGAGCCCTGCGGATCGGCGGGCCCGCCTGGAACCGCTCACCGCGCGTGGGGCCCCTTATCGGCCACTGGCGCTTGAGCTGATTGCGTTATCCCATGTCGATGACGGCGATACCGAGGCGGCGCTGGCGGTGCTGAACGATATTCTTGCCGACGGGGAAACACCGCAAGGCTTGCGTCGCCGTGCGTCACAGTTGATTGTTGCGCTTGGGGGCACGCTCAGCGCAACGTAAAACGGCGCAGCGGGCTGCCGGTCAGGGGGATCACGGCCAATATGTCCAGGGTTAGACGAGTGATCGCGGGTCTCGCTGTGACGTGTCTTGTCGCGGCCTGCGCGCAGGATGAAGACATCCTGCCGGGCGAACGCCTGGACATCCGCGCCCCTGCAACGGCGTCGGCCATCGCCGCAGCCGATGCGGCTGGGTTGCAGCGCAACGTCTCGGCCCCCTTCCGGGCCCCGGCCCCCGTCGCCAACGCCGCATGGAGCCATCGCGGCGGCGATGCCGACAAGTCCATCCCGCACCCCGCGCTTGGGACGCAACTGCGGGAGGTTTGGTCCACGCCCATCGGCCAGGGCAATGGCCGTCGCCACCGCATCACAGCCGACCCTGTGGTTGCCGACGGCCGCGTCTTCACACTCGATAGCCGGGCCACGGTGACGGCCCTCAACACGTCCGGAGCCCTCCTCTGGCGGCGCGATCTGACGCCCGTTGGCGAAGACCCCGATCATGCATCGGGCGGCGGGCTCGCTGTTTCTGGCGGGCGTGTTTACGTCACCACGGGTTTTGGCCGTCTGGTTGCGCTCGATGCCACAAACGGGGCCGAGATCTGGGTGCAGCGCACCAATGCTGCGGCCACCACCGCGCCGACGGTATTCGGCAACACCGTCTACGCCGTCAGCCGCGACAGCCGCGCCTGGGCCATTGACGCGGCCACGGGCCGGATTCGCTGGGAAATCCCCGGCGTCCCGTCGCCGGCCGCCGTGCTGAATGCTGCGGGGCCCGGTGTCTCGTCCCGCCTCGCCGTCTTCCCGCTGCCCTCGGGCGAGTTGGTGGCCACCCTGCGCCAATCGGGCCTACAGGTTTGGGCCACGAGCATCTCCGGCGGGCGTCCGGGCCGTGTCTATTCGCGGATCAATGATGTGACCGCAGATCCGGTATTCGCAAACGGCCGGATCTACACCGGCAACGCCACCGGGCGCACCATCGCGCTTGAGGCCGCGTCGGGTGAGCGGATCTGGACCGCCAATGACGGCGCCCTGTCGCCAGTGCAGGTGGCGGGTGGATCCGTTTTTCTGGTCTCGGACCAAAACCAGCTTGTGCGCCTGAACGCCAACACCGGCGCGCGGATCTGGGCCGTGGACCTGCCGCTCTTTGAGAGCGAGCGTGAACGCCGGCGCAAAGCGATCTTTGCGCATTACGGCCCGCTTCTGGCCGGTGGGCGGCTTTATGTGGCCTCAAGCGACGACACGATCCGGGTGTTCAACCCCGAAAACGGTGCCCAGATCGGGGCCTTGGCCCTGCCCGGTGGCGCGGCATCGAACCCCGCCGTGGCAAACGGCACGCTCTATGTCGTCTCTGGCCGGGGCACGCTTCACGCTTTCCGCTAGGCGCGGGCTCGGGTAAACCGGCGCGTCGAATCGCCTTGGAGAGAGCGCATGAGCTTTACGCTCGCCATCGTGGGCCGGCCCAATGTGGGCAAGTCCACCCTGTTCAACCGCCTTGTGGGCAAGCGTCTGGCGCTGGTCGATGACCAGCCTGGGGTGACGCGCGACCTGCGCGAAGGGGCGGCGCGGCTGGGTGATCTGCGGTTCACAGTGATCGACACGGCGGGGCTGGAAGAGGCCACCGACGAGAGTCTGCAGGGCCGGATGCGGCGGTTGACCGAGCGCGCGGTGGAAATGGCCGATATATGCCTCTTCATGATCGATGCACGCGCCGGGGTTTTGCCCGCCGATGAGGTTTTCGCCGATATCCTGCGGAAGAAAAGCGCCCATGTGATCCTGGCAGCCAACAAGGCCGAGGGCAGCGCGGCGGATGCGGGCGTGATCGAGGCGTATTCGCTGGGGCTGGGGGAGCCCATTCGCTTGTCTGCCGAACACGGCGAAGGGCTGAACGAGCTGTACACCATACTTGCCCCCATCGCTGACGATCTGGCCAAGACGGCGGCAGTGGATTCGCCTGAGACGGACGTCACCGTTAATGAAGATGATCCCGACGGCCCCCGGATCCCGACCAAGGCGCGGCCTTTGCAAATCGCGGTTGTGGGTCGTCCCAATGCCGGGAAATCCACACTGATCAATCGCTTGCTCGGCGAAGATCGTCTTCTGACTGGGCCAGAGGCCGGGATCACCCGGGATGCGATCTCGGTCGCCATGGACTGGGACGGGATGCCAGTGCGCATCTTTGATACGGCGGGGATGCGCAAGAAGGCGAAGGTTCAGGAAAAACTAGAGAAGCTGAGCGTCGGTGACGGCCTCCGCGCAGTGAAGTTCGCCGAGGTGGTGATCGTCCTCCTCGACGCCGCGATCCCATTCGAACAGCAGGACCTGCGCATCGCCGATCTGGCTGAGCGTGAGGGCAGGGCGGTCGTGGTGGCCGTCAACAAGTGGGACGCGGAAGAGCACAAGCAGGAAAAGCTGCGCGATCTGCGTGAGGCGTTTGAGCGCCTGTTGCCGCAACTGCGCGGCGCGCCGCTCATCACGGTATCGGCCAAGACGGGCCGGGGGCTCGACCGTCTACATGCGGCGGTGGAAAAGGCGCATGAGGTTTGGAACCGCCGGGTGTCGACGGCGCGGCTGAACCGCTGGCTGACGGGAATGGTCGAGGCGCATCCGCCCCCGGCGCCGGGCGGGCGGCGGATCAAGCTGCGCTACATGACCCAGGCCAAGACGCGGCCCCCGGGGTTCGTGGTGATGTGCAGTTATCCTGAGAAGCTGCCAGAGAGCTATTCGCGCTATTTGATCAACGGGTTGCGCGAGGATTTCGATATGCCGGGCACACCGATCCGGCTCTATATGCGCAGCCAGGCGGAGGATAATCCGTATAAGGATCGCAAGAAGTCCACGCCCTCTCGGTTGCGCAAGCATCTCGGGAAGGGACGGGCCGACGGGTCCTGATGGGGTCCGAGAGGTCCCGGGTCAAGCCCGGGACAGCGGTACGCTACGCAGCCCCGGACTTGACCGGGGGCCTCGCTCACCCCGCGCGCCACCCCCGCACCGCCGACCAAGCAAGCCACCCCGCGCCAAACAGCGCCAGCGTCACCAGCCCCACATCCGCCGGCCAATTCCGCACCGCCACAGCGATCAGCGCCCATACAACACCCATCGAATAAACCGGCATCCAGACCACGTTCTTCTGCACCGCCGTCGCCAACACCAGCGCCGCCAGCAGCATCGCCCAGGCCCAGCCGGTCTCACCCGCGACGACGCCATACCCGGCGCCAAGCAGCCCAAGCGCCACCAGACTCGCCGCCGACAGCCACCCGGCATAGAGCGCAATGGGTGCCGCAAGAAGCCAGCGATCCTTCACCGGCGCCGCAAACAACGCCCAGAGCGCCGAGATCAGCATCACCCAGATCATCACGGTCGCCCAGACCGGGCTGATCACCGCCACGCTGATCCACGGCGCGCCCACCACCAAGCTCACCATCAGGGGCCACCGCACCCGGTCCCATTCGGCATCATCGGCCCGCGCGACAAGGCCGAAGCCCGCGGAGATCATCAGCCACAGATAGATCACCGACCAGATCGCAAAGGCATAGCCCGCGGGTTGAACCGGCGGATCGATCTGTGGGTTGGGGTAGGCGTTCGGGTCGAAACCGCCAAACCCTGCCGACCAGAAGGGCGAGGTCACGAAGGCCAGCGTTGCTGTGGCCACGAAGATCGCCTTCATCCGGCGATTGTCAGTTGTCTCATCGGTCATTCTGGCCTGCCTATGATCAAAATTTTGCGCAAATCCGGGGCCTCGATTTGCAGCTTTTTGCCGATCTGTGCCTGCACTGGGCTGAGCCCCAAGTCAAACCCTTGAAGCCCCACAGGTGGTTTCCCATCTCGCTCATCGAAGGCGGAATTGCCTTCGACAACACATCAGTAAACACGTGATAAAACAGGAGGATACCATGAAAAACGTCCTGACCTTTGCCGCCGCTCTTGGCCTTGCGGCAACTGCTGCCATCGCGTCGACCGATGTCGAAGACACCGATGGCGACGGCTTCTTCTCGATGGAAGAACTGATGGTCGCCTACCCCTCGCTGACCGAAGACATCTTCGGCCAGATCGACACCGATGCCGACGGCTCGATCACCGAGGATGAACTGTCCGCCGCCCTGGAAGCCGGCACGCTGCAGTCCGACAGCTAACCGGTCCGGCCCCCGGTCTCGCGCCGGGGGCCATCCGATCAGACCAGATCGCCTTCGGGCGTGATCCGCGTTTTGCCACCGAGCCACGGCCCCAGCACCTGAGGCAGCACCACGCCCCCATCCTCGGTCTGCCCGTTCTCCAACACCGCAATCAGGCACCGCCCGACCGCAAGCCCCGATCCGTTCAGCGTATGCACGAACTCGGGCTTGCCCCCGCCTTCGGGCCGGAACCGCGCGTTCATGCGCCGCGCCTGGAAGTCGCCGCAGACCGAACAGGAACTGATCTCGCGATAGGTGTTCTGCCCGGGCAACCAGACCTCGATGTCATGGGTGCGCCGCGCGCCGAACCCCATGTCGCCAGTGCACAAGATCACCGTGCGATAGGCGAGCCCGAGCTTTTCCAGGATGCCTTCCGCACAGCGCGTCATCCGGTCGAGCTCCTCCCGGCTTTTGTCTGGATGGGTGATCGACACCATTTCGACCTTTTCGAACTGGTGCTGACGCAGCATGCCCGCGGTATCCTTGCCCGCGCTGCCCGCCTCTGACCGGAAGCATTGTGTGTGCGCGGTCATGCGCAAGGGCAGGGCGGCCTCATCCAGGATCTCACCGGCGACCGTGTTGGTCAGCGTCACTTCTGATGTCGGGATCAGCCACCAGCCGTTGGTGGTGCGATAGCTGTCTTCGGCGAATTTCGGCAACTGGTTCGTGCCATACATCGCCTCATCGCGCACCAAGACTGGCGTGATCGTCTCGGTCAGCCCGTTCTCGGTCGTGTGGGTATCCAGCATGAACTGCGCCAGCGCCCGGTGCACCCGCGCAACCGCACCCTGCATCACCACAAAACGAGAGCCCGAAAGTTTCGCCGCCGTCTCAAAATCCATGCCCGAAGCGACCCCGGCGATCTCGAAATGCTCTTTCGGCGCGAACGAAAACTCCGGCGGTGTGCCCCAGCGGTGGATTTCGACGTTGTCGTCCTCATCCTCCCCGTCCGGCACGTCGTCCATCGGTGCATTGGGCAGGCCCATCAACAGGTCGGTCAGACGTTCATCTTCCGCCTTCGCTTCCTCCTCCAACTGACTGATTTCTGACTTCTTCTCAGCCACCAATGCGCGCAAACGCTCAAACTCGGCTTCATCCCCCTTGGCCTTGGCCGCGCCAACCTCTTTCGAGGCCGCATTCCGCTCTGCTAAAGCCGCCTCAGCCGCCGCGATCTTCGCCCGCCGTTCCGCATCAATCGCCAGAACCTCCGACGACACACCCGACAGCCCCCGGCGTGCCATCGCGGCATCAAAGGCGTCTGGGTTTTCGCGGATTGCGCGAATGTCGTGCATTGGTCTGGTCCTCGATTGAACTGTGAATAAGTGCGCCCCATATGGCGCAAGACCAGGGCGAATTGAACCGCGAAATCGCGGGGGGATCGCCTTGCCAAGCTTTTGGGCCACAGATAGGGTGCGCGCCAATTCGGACGGGGGCCTGCGCGCCCAGATAACAACGGGGTAACTACATGTTCGCAACGCCTGCCTATGCGCAAGCAGCCGGGGGTGCCGGGGGCGCATTCGCCAGCTTCATTCCGCTGATCCTGATCTTTGCGATCATGTATTTCCTGCTGATCCGTCCGCAGCAAAAGAAGGTGAAAGAGCACCAGGCCATGGTCGAGGCGCTGCGCCGGGGCGACCAGATCGTCACCCAAGGCGGCGTGATCGGCAAGGTGACCAAGGTTCTCGAAGACAACAAGGTCGAGGTGGAGATTGCCTCGGGCGTGAAGGTGCAGGTCATCAAGACCACCGTTGCGCAGGTGCTGAACAAAACCGAACCGGCGTCGTAACGCACACATGCTTCAGGTCGATCTCTGGAAACGCGTTCTAATCTGGGCGGTTTGCGCGGCAGGGCTGTGGTTTGCCATGCCTAATTTGTTTTACGGCCCGGTCGAACGCCACAACGATGCAGCGATCGAGATTGAGGCACTGGGCTCCACGCCCGAACGGCAGGCCGCGCTTGCGGAATGGCCGACATGGTTGCCCTCGTCGCTGGTTAACCTGGGCCTTGACCTGCGGGGTGGGGCGCATCTTCTGGCCGAAGTGCAGGTCGAAGACGTCTATGCTACGCGGATGGATGGCCTATGGCCCGCTGTTCGCGACGCGCTCCGAGATGAGCGCAACACCGTCGGAACGATCCGACGCCAGCCGAGCCCTACGGACGAGCTGCATGTGCGGATTTCTCAGCCAGAGGGCATGGGGCGCGCGCTCGAGGTCGTCCGTGGACTTGCGCAGCCGGTGGTGTCGCTCACCGGCGTGGGCTCCACCGATATCGAGGTGGCTGGTGACGGCGATCTGATCATCGTCACGCTGTCCGCCGAGGAACGCCGCGCCACCGATGACCGGACGCTCCAGCAAACCGTTGAAATCATTCGCCGCCGGGTGGATGAGGTGGGCACACGGGAACCCACGATCCAGCGACAGGGCGAAGACCGCGTGTTGATCCAGGTGCCCGGTATTGGCTCGGCGGGCGAATTGAAGGCGCTGATTGGGACAACCGCGAAACTCACCTTCAACCCCGTAGTGGGTCGGGCCGACAACGCGAATGCAGCCACCACGGGCCGCACGGTCGTCTACCCGTCTCTCGACGAACCCGGCGTCTTCTACGTTCTCGAACAAACGCCGGTGGTCACGGGCGAAGAACTGACGGACGCCCAGCCCACGTTCGACCAGAACGGGCGGCCGGCGGTGAACTTCCGCTTCAACCCATCGGGCGCGCGTAGCTTTGGCGACTACACAGCGGCCAATATCGGATCGCCCTTCGCCATCGTGCTGGATGAGGAAGTGATCTCGGCCCCCGTGATCCAGGACCACATCCCCGGTGGATCGGGCATTATCACGGGCAATTTCAGCATCGAGGAATCCACAAACCTCGCGGTGCTCCTCCGCGCCGGCGCCCTGCCTGCCGAACTGACGTTCCTCGAGGAACGCACCATCGGCCCCGAACTGGGCCAAGACAGCATCGACGCGGGCCAGATCGCAACGGTGGTAGCCTTCGTCGCGGTGCTCGTGTTCATGGGGCTGAGCTACGGCCTCTTCGGCCTCTTTGCCAACATCGCGCTCATCCTGAACGTGGCGCTCCTTTTCGGCCTTCTCTCGGCCATCGGCGCCACGCTCACGCTGCCGGGTATCGCGGGCATCGTGCTGACGGTCGGCATGGCGGTCGATGCCAACGTGCTGGTGTTCGAGCGGATCCGCGAAGAACTCAAAACCGCCAAAGGCCCCGCGCGCGCCATCGAGCTGGGGTACGAGAAGGCCCTCAGCGCCATTCTCGACGCCAACATCACTACCTTCATCACCGCCGTGATCCTGTTCGCCGTGGGCTCTGGCCCCGTGCGCGGGTTTTCGATCACCCTGGGCCTCGGCATCCTGACATCGGTCTTTACGGCGATCTTTGTCACCCGCCTGATGATCATCATGTGGTTTGAGCGGAAACGTCCGCGGACGATTGAGGTATAGCCATGCGTCTGCGACTGGTCCCCCGCGAAACGAGCATCGATTTCTTCCGCTATTGGCGCATGACCTTCGGCGCGTCTATCGCCGCCGTCATCGCGTCGATCGTGATCTTCGCGGTCATCGGTCTCAACTTCGGCATCGACTTCCGCGGCGGCACGACGATCCGCACCGAAAGCGCCCAGCCGGTCGATGTGGGCGTTTACCGCGATGCGATTGCGCCGTTGGGCCTGGGCGACGTCTCAATCACCGAAGTCTTCGACCCAACCTTCGGCCCGGATGAAAACGTCGCCATGATCCGCATCCAGGCGCAAGAGGGGCAGGAGTCCGTCTCCGCCGACATCATCGCGAACGTCGAGGCCGCGCTGCAGACCATCGACGACGGCATCACCTTCCCGTCCGTGGAATCCGTGGGCCCCAAGGTCTCGGGCGAGTTGATCCAAACTGCGATCCTGGCCGTCCTCCTCGCGATCGGCGCGGTGCTTGTGTACATCTGGCTGCGGTTTGAGTGGCAGTTCTCATTGGGGGCGGTGGCGGCACTTGTCCATGACGTCGTGCTGACCATCGGCATCTTCAGCCTGCTGCAGATCCGGTTTGACCTCGCCATCATCGCAGCCCTCCTGACTATCGTTGGCTATTCGCTGAACGACACCGTGGTCGTGTTCGACCGCGTGCGCGAAAACCTGCGCAAATACAAGAAGAAGGACCTCAAAGAGGTTCTAAGCCTCTCGATCAACGAAACCCTTAGCCGGACGGTGATGACCTCGGTCACCACGCTTCTGGCGCTGTTCTCTCTCTACTTTCTGGGCGGCGACGTGATCCGCGGCTTCGTCTTCGCGATGATCTGGGGCGTGATCGTGGGCACCTATTCGTCGGTCTTCGTGGCTTCGGCGATCCTTCTGTTCCTGGGCGTCAAACGCGACTGGTCGAAACCTGACGCGAACGCGGGCAATCAATTCGGCAACGTCGATGCCTGAGGCGCTGTCGGCCGCGCTCGCGCTGCCGACGCTTCCCGGACTTCTCGCAATCACCCTGGTGGCTGGCGTCGTCTATGGGTTTGCCGGGTTTGGAGCGGCCTTGATTTTCCTGCCCGTGGCCACGGCACTGGTCGATCCCGTCATCGCCATTTCAGCCTTCTCTGTCGCCGCGCTGGCATCGCTCGTCACGCTCGTGCCCCGGGCCTGGTCCGAGTGCGACCGCCGCGTCACGCTTCTGATGATCGGGGCCTCCACCCTCACGCTGCCCCTGGGGATCTACCTCCTGCGCACCCTCGATCAGCAAATCGTACAGATCACGATCTCGCTTCTGGCAGCGGGGACGCTGATCCTCCTGATCTCCGGGTTTCGCCTGCCCGTTCGGCCAGGGGCGGCGTCGAGTACCGCTGTGGCAGGTGCCGCGGGGGTGATTGGCGGGGCGACCGGCCTTCTTGGCCCCATCGTGATCCTGTTTAACCTGGCCAGCGGCGACGATGCGCGGCGGGTGCGCGCCAATACCATGGTTTTCCTGACGGTAGGGTCACTGTTTGTGATCCCACAAATGGCGTTGCAGGGCCTTATCACGGGCGCGGCCTTGTGGCTGGGCGCGTTGATGCTGCCGACCTACGCGATTGGTGGGCTACTCGGACGCGCCATGTTCAACCCCGCGCGCGAGGGGCTTTATCGCAATGTGGCCTATACGATTATCGGTTTGGCCGTATTGGCGGGGCTGAGCGACTTCCTGTAGGCCGGGCCCCGTGCCCATCTTCGCAGACATCGCCCCCCAGGCCCTGGCCTGGATTGCCGCCGCCGCGCTGGTGGCGGGGTTGGTGCGCGGGTTTTCAGGGTTTGGAACGGCGATGATCTATCTGCCCGTTGCGGGGCAGTTCCTGTCGCCCGGCGCCGCGCTCACCGCGCTTGTCATCATGGATATCGTGGCGCCGATGGCCATGGTTCCACGCGCCCTGCGCGATGGAGACCCGCCCGATGTCCTGCGTCTCGCGCTTGGGCTTGCCCTCGCGATGCCCCTCGGCGTCTGGGTGCTGACGCTCGTGCCAGCGGAGGTGTTTCGCTACGCCGTATCCGCCCTCACGCTGGGCCTTCTTGTCCTTCTTATCGCGGGGTTTCGCTATCAGGGCAGGCTGACCCCGCCCATGGTCACGGGAACCGGGGCGCTCGGCGGCCTGCTGGGTGGATCCGTCGGCCTGCCGGGGCCGCCAGTCATCATGCTTTATATGGCGAGCCCCCACCCGGCATCGGCGATCCGGGCCAATATCACGCTCTACCTGATCCTCGCCGATATCGCGCTCATTACGCTGCTGTGGCTGTTTGGTGAGCTGGTTTGGAATGCCCTTGCGCTCGGCGCTGCCCTGCTCATCCCCTATCCGATCGGTATCATGGTGGGCGGACGGCTGTTCGTGCCTGAGTACGAAGCGCTCTACCGCGCCGTGGCATACGTCATCATCGCCGTCTCGGCCCTTTCCGGGCTACCGGTTTGGGATTAAGTTCGCCCCATGCGCATGAATGAGATCACTTATACCGACGCCGTACCCGTTGAGGGCTACGGACCCGGCTTTTTCCGGATCGGCGGCAAGGTCCACGAAGGCCCCATCGCCGTCCTGCCCAGCGGGGTCGCAACCTGGGGCGGGTATGACGATGCGGGCACGCTCACCGCGGCCGCCGAGGCTCTCGACGTGGTCTTCGTGGGCACCGGGGCCGAGATCGCCTATATCCCGCCCGCCTTCCGCGCCGCGCTGGAAGAGGCCGGGCTGGGGGTTGAGATCATGTCGTCGCCCGCCGCCTGCCGCACCTATAACGTCCTTCTCAGCGAAGGACGCCGCGTCGCGCTGGCTCTGATCCCGGTCTGACGGCGCTTTTCCACGCGCCCGTAACGGGTTAAGCCCCTGACATGGAGCTTCAGGTAACTGATCTGGCCTGCGACCGGGGCGGGGTGCCCGTGCTGGAAGGTGTCACGTTCACCCTATCGGCGGGCGCGGCGTTGATCCTGCGCGGGCCGAACGGATCGGGCAAGACAACGCTGTTGCGCACGCTTGCGGGCCTTCAGCCGCCACTTGCCGGCGAAGTTTCGATGCCGGGGGACACGGTGGCCCATGCCGGTCACGCGGATGGGATCAAACCGACGCTCACAGTGTCCGAGAACTTGTCATTTTGGGCGGCGATCTATGGCACCCGCGACATTGACCCGGCGCTCGACGGGTTCGACCTGCGCGCCTATCGCGATCGCCCCGCGCAGAACCTGTCCGCCGGCCAAAAGCGGCGGCTGGGCCTTGCGCGGCTGGCGGTGACGGGCCGCCCGCTTTGGATGCTGGATGAGCCCACGGTTTCGCTTGATGCGGCGAGCGTGGCCCTGTTTGCAGCCGCCCTCCAGCGCCATCTGGGCAGCGGTGGCGCGGCTCTGATTGCCACCCATATCGATCTGGGTTTTGAGGCCGAGGTGCTGGATGTCGGCCAGTTCAAGGCCCGCGCCCACAGCCCGGCAGGTGCCTTTGACGAGGCGTTCGAATGATCGCGCTTCTCTCCCGCGACCTGCGCATCGCGATCCGGGCGGGCGGCGGATTTGGGCTGGCTCTCGCGTTTTTCCTGATCGTGACAGCGCTCGTGCCGTTCGGTGTCGGCCCCGACACCGCCGTCTTGACCCGCATCGCCCCCGGCATCCTGTGGGTCGGCGCTCTACTGGCCTGCCTCTTGTCGCTCGACCGGATCTTTGCCCTCGATTTTGAAGATGGCACCCTTGATTTGCTCGCCACTGCCCCGATCCCGCTGGAGGCCGTCGTCAGCGTCAAGGCGCTCGCCCACTGGATCACCACGGGCCTGCCCCTCACGCTGGCTGCCCCGGTATTGGGCGTCCTTCTGAACCTGGCCCCCGGCGGCTATTTGTGGCTCTTCATCAGCCTCGCTGTCGGAACACCCGCCCTCTCGATCATCGGCGCGTTCGGCGCCGCCCTTACCGTGGGCCTCAAACGCGGCGGACTGTTGCTTTCGCTATTGGTTCTGCCCCTTTACGTCCCCACGCTCATCTTCGGGGCCGAGGTTGTGCGGCGCGGGGCCGAGGGGCTGAGCACCGCCACGCCGCTGGCCCTGCTCGCGGGAATCACCGCTGGCACCGTGGCCCTTTTACCCTTTGCCGCGGCGGCCGTTCTCCGCGTCAATCTGCGCTAGGGGCTGTCAGGGATGTGTCTTGTTGCCCTTATGCTGCCGAACTAGATATCACGCATGTCGTTTTGGGAATATGCCAATCCGCGCAAGTTCATGGCCGTCTCTGATAAGGCGCTGCCATGGCTGTTTACGTCCGCGGGGCTGGCACTGGCCATTGGCTTGATCTGGGGCTTTTTCTTTACCCCCGATGACTTCCGCCAAGGCTCGACTGTCAAGATCATCTACCTGCATGTCCCATCGGCCATGATGGCGATAAACACCTGGGCGATGATGCTGGTGGCCTCGCTCATCTGGATCGTGCGGCGGCACCATGTCTCGGCGCTTGCCGCCCGCGCTGCCGCGCCCGTGGGCGTGACGTTCACCATTATCGCTCTGGCCACCGGTGCGATCTGGGGCCAGCCCATGTGGGGCACCTGGTGGGCTTGGGATCCGCGCCTCACGGCCTTTCTGATCCTGTTTCTGTTCTACCTGGGCTACATCGCCCTCTGGCAAGCCATCGAAGACCCCGACACCGCCGCCGACCTCACCAGCGTCCTGTGCCTCGTGGGCACCGTCTTTGCCGTCATCTCGCGCTATGCGCTGATCTTCTGGAACCAGGGCCTGCACCAGGGGGCCAGCCTGTCGCTCGACAAGGAAGAAAACATCTCGGACGTGTTCTACTTCCCCCTTCTCTTCGCGATCGCAGGTTTCGTCCTGCTCTTCATCGCTCTTGTTTTCTACCGCACGCGGACCGAAATCCGGCTGCGGCGCCTGCATGCCATCGGCCTGAAGGAGCGGATGACCTGATGCCCGATCTAGGCCAATACGCGGTCGAGGTCTTGTCGGCCTACGCTGTGTCGCTGGGATCGCTGGTAGCCCTGATCGGGTTCAGCATTTGGCGCGGCAAGCGGGTGAAACGCGCGTTGGAAGATGCGGAGGCTCGGATACGCAATGGCTAAAGTCTCACCCCTGATGATCGCGCCGCCGGTGATCTTTGCCGCACTCGCCGCGATGTTCTACTTCGGGATGCAGCGGGAAGATCCCGACGCGCTGCCGTCGGTTCTGATCGGCCAGCCCGCCCCCGCAATGACGCTGACACCACTGGGATCGGAGCCTACGTTCTCAGTTGAGGATCTGTCCCAGCCCGGCGTCAAACTGGTCAACTACTGGGCCAGCTGGTGCGGGCCCTGCCGGGTGGAACATCCCAATATTCAGGCTTTGGCTGATGAAGGCATCCCGGTTTACGGCGTGAACTACAAAGACGATCCCGCCAAAGCGCAGGCGTTTTTGGAAGAGCTCGGAAACCCCTATGTTGCGATTGGCGCGGACAATGCCGGGCGTACCGGCCTTGATTGGGGCCTTTACGGTGTGCCGGAGACCTTTGTGATCGATGGCGACGGAAATGTCGTTCTGCGCTTTGCCGGCCCCATCACCCAGCGCGCGTTGGAAGCACAGGTCCGGCCCGCCATTGAAGCCGCGCGCGAATAAGCCCGTAGACATCCCAGAAAACAGGTTCGCCCGGCCAATGTCTGGATCCAAGAATCCAACCTCAGCCGGGCGATGGCTAGCCTTCCCCAAAGAGCGCGATGTACGGGCGACGCCCGCGGCAGCACAAAATTACTGACTACATCGAGCCCGCGACGGCCAACACAATCAACACTGACAGTTCCAGAATGGGAACCGGCACTCGTAACAACCGATAGCGGGCAGGTCTTCGTACTGGAGACCACTCATTACGCATCACAATTCGCCCCCTTCGTGGCCATAGAATTGCCGCAATCCCCGCGTCACGGAAGGAAACAGTCTGTTTCCACCGCTATCGTTTCGCGATTTGGAGTGGAGAATGCCGCACTGCGGCGAATGTTTCCCAAAGATAACAAGGGATCAGGGCAAAATGTCAAATTTCTATGACAAACCAACTGTCTAGAGGCGATAGCCGCCGGATACATCCAAAACGGTGCCAGTGACCCAGGCCGATGCGTCTTCGGCAAAGAATCGCACAACTTTCGCGATATCTTGCGGGGTGCCCACTCGCCCAAGTGCGGTGTCCTTGATGAAAAGCTGGTTCAGCTCATCGGGCCTGGGCGCTTCGGGGATTTCCGTCGCACCAGGGGCGACAGCATTCACGCGAATGCCTTTGGGTCCAAGGATCTTTGCGGCGGCCTTGGTGTAGGTCTCCAGCGCGGCCTTGCTGGCCCCGTAGGCCGGGGCAGACATCGGGGGCAGGCGGGCATTAACCGAGGTGATGTTGATCACCGACGCGCCAGTGTGCAGGTGGGGCAGGGCGGCGGCGAGGAGCGCCATGGGCCCGGTTACGTTGGTGTCGAACATATCGCGCAAAGCACCGTAATCCGCCGTCTCCAGGGGCACGGCGGCGACAGAGCCCGCGTTGTTCACCACCACATCCAGCCGACCGAACCGCTCGATCACAGCGGCCACGACTGCTGCGGGGGCGGTCTCATCCGTCAGATCGGCCTGCACCGCCAGGATGTCAGGTGCATCCGCCAAGAGCGCCGCGGGATCGGTCGTGCGATAAGTGATCGCAACGTCATGATCCCGCGCCAGATCGGTGGCGATCGCCCGGCCAATGCCACGGGCCGCCCCTGTCACCAAGGCGACCCGCCGTGCCATCACGCCGCCTGCGCGAGGTTGCGCAACACGTAATGCAGAACGCCGCCGTGTTCGATGTACTCGATCTCGATCGCGGTATCGATCCGGCACTTGAGCGTGATCGTCTTGGACGACCCATCGCCATAGGTGATCGTGCAGGGCACCTCTTGCAGCGGCTGGATCGTGTCCAGGCCGTCAATCGACACCGTCTCATCCCCTTTGAGGCCCAGCGTCTTGCGCGTGTCGCCCCCGGTGAACTCAAACGGGATCACACCCATGCCGACGAGGTTCGAGCGATGGATACGCTCAAAGCTCTCCGCAATCACCGCCTTCACGCCCAAAAGCGCCGTCCCCTTGGCCGCCCAGTCGCGCGAAGACCCCGCGCCGTACTGTTCGCCGCCGAAGATCACCAGCGGTGTCCCGGTTTCCTGATACGCCATGGCCGCATCGAAGATCGACGTTTGCTGCCCATCGGGGCCCAGCGTATAGCCGCCCTCGACCCCATCCAGCATCTCGTTCTTGATCCGGATGTTGGCAAAGGTCCCGCGCATCATGATCTCGTGGTTGCCCCGGCGCGAGCCATAGGAGTTAAATTCGCGCGGTGCCACCTGACGGTCAGTCAGGTATTGTCCGGCGGGCGTTGTCTCTTTGAACGACCCCGCCGGGCTGATGTGGTCGGTGGTGATCATGTCGCCGAGGATCGCGAGCACCTTGGCACCCTCGATATTGCTGATCGTCCCCGGCTCGGCGCCCATCCCCTGGAAATAGGGCGGGTTCTGGACATAGGTCGAGGTCGCGGGCCAGTCATAGGTCAGGCTGTCGGTCGTCTCGACCCCCTGCCACTTCTCATCGCCGGTGAAGACCTCGGCGTATTTCGTCTGGAAAGCCTCGCGCGTCACGGTCTTCTCGACCAGCTCTGCGATCTCTTGCTGCGAGGGCCAGACGTCCTTCAGGTAGACATCATTGCCGTTTTTGTCCGTGCCGATGGGCTCGGATGTCAGGTCGATATCCATAGTTCCCGCCAGCGCATAGACCACCACAAGCGGCGGTGAGGCGAGGTAGTTGGCGCGCACATCCGGGCTGATCCGCCCCTCGAAGTTGCGGTTGCCCGACAGGACGCTGGTCGCCACCAGATCGCCATCGGCAATCGCCTTTGAGATCTCGGGCTGAAGCGGCCCGGAGTTCCCGATGCAGGTCGTGCAGCCATAGCCAACAAGGTTGAACCCGATCGCATCCAGATCATCCTGCAACTCCGCCGCTTCCAGATAGGCCGACACCACCTGAGACCCCGGCGCAAGCGAGGTCTTCACCCACGGCTTCCGGTTCAGCCCCAACTCCCGCGCCTTTCGCGCCACCAGGCCCGCGCCGATCATCACATAAGGGTTCGAGGTGTTGGTGCAGGACGTGATCGACGCGATCACCACCTTGCCCGACTCCATCGTGTAGTCTTCGCCCTCCACGGGCACTTCCTTGCCCATGGGGCGCTTGAACGTCTCGGCCATCTCACGTGTGAAGGCTGCCTTCGCATCCGTCAGCGCCACGAAATCCTGCGGCCGCTTCGGCCCCGAGATTGCGGGCACGATGGTGCCCATGTCGAGCTCCAGCGTATCGGTATAGACCGGATCGTAATCCGCCCCGCGCCACATGCCGTTTTCCTTGGCATAGGCCTCGACAAGCGCAATCGTCTCTTCCTCGCGCCCCGTGGTGCGCAGATACCGCAGCGTTTCCCCGTCGATGGGGAAGAACCCACAGGTCGCGCCATATTCCGGCGCCATGTTCCCGATGGTCGCCCGATCCGCCAACGGCAATCGATCCAGCCCGTCGCCATAGAACTCCACGAACTTGCCCACCACGCCCTTCTCGCGCAGCATCTGCACGACTTTCAGCACCAAATCGGTCGCGGTCGTGCCCTCTTTCATCTCACCGGTCAGCTTGAAGCCGATCACCTCGGGGATCAGCATCGAAATCGGCTGGCCCAGCATCGCGGCCTCGGCCTCGATCCCGCCAACGCCCCAGCCCAGCACAGCCGCACCGTTGACCATCGTCGTGTGGCTATCCGTGCCCACCAGAGTATCCGGATAAGCCACCATCTCACCGTTCTGATCCGCATCCGACCACACGGTCTTAGCCAGGTATTCCAGGTTCACCTGGTGGCAAATCCCGGTCCCCGGCGGCACCACGCGGAAATTGTCGAACGCCGACTGACCCCATTTCAGGAACGTATATCGCTCCATATTCCGCTCATACTCGCGGTCCACGTTCATCTGAAAGGCGCGGGGGTTGCCGAACTCGTCGATCATCACCGAGTGGTCGATCACAAGGTCAACCGGGTTCAAAGGATTGATCTTCTCCGCATCCCCGCCGAGCGACACGATCCCATCGCGCATCGCGGCCAGATCGACCACGGCAGGGACCCCGGTGAAGTCCTGCATCAGCACACGGGCCGGGCGATACGCGATCTCACGCGGGTTCTTGCCGCCTTTGTCCGCCCAATCGGAAAACGCACGGATATCATCAACGGTGACGGTCTTGCCATCCTCGAACCGCAACATGTTCTCCAAAACCACCTTCAGCGCAGCCGGCAACTGAGCAAAGGCCCCGAGACCCGCCGCCTCGGCAGCCGGGATCGAGTAATAGGCATAGGTCTTTCCGCCTGCCTGCAGTGTTTTGCGCGTGTTCGAGGTATCCTGTCCGACGACGATTGGCATGGGTGGCCTCCCTGGAAATCACATCTTCTAACCGTCCTTTGATCGATTTAGAGCGCAGGAATCAAGGGACGATGCGGCATATTGTATACGACGGTGTACGTCACAAGGGCTTCATTCTCTCGCGATGGTGAAACGAGTGTTACGGTTTCTCTCAAAACCTTGATTAGCACCGGACGACGCGCTGCAATAGGTAAGTCGAGCAAAGTTTGAAAGGGTTCCCCATGCGCGCACGCTGGACTGCGATTGTTACAGCACTGCTGATGATGGCGGGCGTCGCCCAGGCGCAGGACCGGCTCGTCGTGGTGGAACTCTTCACCTCCCAGGGCTGCTCGTCCTGCCCGCCGGCAGACGCGCTTCTGGGCGAGTTAGCGGCGCGCGACGACGTGCTGCCGCTCGCGCTGCATGTAGACTATTGGGATTACATCGGCTGGAAAGACGATTTCGCCGACCCTGCCCACACCACACGGCAAAAGGCCTATGCCCGCGTGAAGGGGGACCGCACGATCTACACCCCTCAGATGATCGTCGGCGGAACCGATCACGTGATCGGCTACAAGCCCATGAAGCTGGCCATGACCATCGAAAAACACGCCGATACGGCCGAGGCGGTGGACGTGACGGTCACGCGCAACGGCAACCGGATCCGCGTCATCGCCCAACCCCAGGGCAACGTGGACGGGCCCGCCATGATCCACCTCGTGGCCTACCGGCCTGAAAGCACCGTCGACATCCGCCGCGGAGAGAACCGCGGGCGCACGCTGACCTATCACAACGTTGTCACGCAGATGGTGGACCTGGGCGCCTGGGATGGCCGCGGGCGTCACACGGTCTCGGCTGATGTGCCAGGCGACGGCCCCTATGCGGTGCTGATCCAGCGCACCGGGCACGGGCCGATCCTAGGTGCTGCGCGGGTGCCTTAGGTGGGCCAGCGGCGGGGTTAGCTGTCGTGGGGTCCCACATCGGCCACGAAGCGCTTCAATAAAGACATGAATGTCTCGTACCCGTCTTGATTTGTGGTCGTGTTCTCTCGGATGAGGCCGTTCCATCCCACCGTGCGATTGTCCTGATAGTGCCGCTGCACGTAGGTCTGAAAATCACTAAAGAACTGATCTGCGAATAGGTCGCCATCTGGCACGACCCTTCGATGTGCGTTCCAGCCGTCTCAATGATGCCGAACGGCATCGACGTTCTCACGCTCGACCGTAGCTACGGAGGACACACCAAAACAGTTTGAGATTCAAGCAGATGACGATACTAAGCGCACCTCGGAAAATCATCTGATGGAGGATACCATGGCCAATCGTATCAAGCCCGAAGATCGCGCCTCCTTTCGAGGTGATTTCTAAACGCCGCAGATCGTTCCCATCGGAGACACGCGTCAAAACCGGAGTTCAAAAGGTGCATGGGCGATGTGGAACTGCAGGAAAAGCTCGGACGCAACGATCTCTGCCCCTGCGGCTCTGGTAAGCGGTTCAAGCGCTGTTGTCTCAAAACCGGCAGGTTCGATGGCAGCCGCCGGGACCACTACTTTCAGAGAGCGCCGGTAATCCGGCGCTCGACACACCCTAATACTTCGCCTGCCACCGCCGGTGGATCCAGAACCACTGGCCCATATGCGCGCGCACATGCGCCTCAAGGCTGTCGTTCAGGGCCTGGGTCATCGTCTCGGGCGTGTCCGGGTCAATCGGCGCATCCATCACCACCTCGAAACTCAGCCCGTCCGCGTGCCGGATGCCATAAGTCGGCACCATCAGCGCGTCGAACTTCAGCGCCCATTCCGCCGCCGACAGGGCCGTTGGCGCGGGCTGCCCGAAGAACGTCAGCGGGGCCCCGTCTGTTGCGAAGACGTCCACGAGAATACCGATCACCCCACCGGATTTCAGATGCTTGATCAGCCCCATCAACCCACGGCGGTCGGTGGGAAAGACAGGCTTACCAATGGTTTCGACCGCGCGCACGTAGTGATCGTTGAACCTTGCGTTGCGCATCCGCCGGTAAAGTCCCGCCAGGGAATGCCCCCGCGCGTTCAACGCCGCCCGTGCGACATCGTAATTGCCGAAATGCGCCGTCACCAGAATGACCGGACGCCCCTCGGCACGGGCTGCCTCGAACGGGGCCACGCCGGGCCCCGAGATCAGCGTGTCCTTCACCGCACCCACAAACTCGGTGCCCGAATAGATCTCTATCAAGGTACGCCCGGCATTGTCGGGAACCTGCCGGATCAGCCGCTGACGTTCCGAAAACGGCATGTCGGGCAACACATGCCTCAAGTTGTGCTCGATCCGTTTGGGCCAGCCCGCCAGTGGCGACACAACCCGCGACACGATCCACCCCATCAGGGGAATGCGCCACCGGTACGGCACCCGCAAGACGACCCCCAAAATGCCGCGAATGGCAGCATTCTGAATGAACTCGCGCCAGTCGCCGGATGAGGTGCCCATGAATGCTCGTTCAGACCCTGGGGCCGGTCGTTGCCCGCGCCCGCGTTTCGCGCCGCCAGACATAGAGCCCGGCGCCGACGATCACAAGCGCACCCAGAACCGTCAGCGCATCGGGCACTTCGCCGAAAAGGGTCAGCCCGAACAGGGTCGCAAAGATCACACCGCAATAGGAAAACGGGGCGACGGTGCTGGCCTCGGCCACGGTCAGCGCGCGGATCAACAGCAATTGCCCCGCGGCACCTGTCGCCGCGATAAAGACCATCCAGGCCACGGTGATCCGGTCCGGCGGTATCCAAAAGGCTGGTACGATCAGGCTAAGGACCACACATCCCACCGCGGCGGTGTAGAGGAGCGATGTCCAAGGGCTCTCATCCCGGCCAACGCGCCGTGTCAGCAGGGCATAGGTCGCGAAGCAAATTGCAGCGCATAGCGGCAAAAGCGCATACAAGCTGAATACGGCCGTGCCCGGCCGGATGATCATCAACGCCCCGCCAAGCGCCACCGCGATCCCCGCAACACGCCGCCAGCCCAGCCGTTCGCCCAAGAACAGCGCGGCCCCCAGTGTGATGAGCACCGGGTTCGTGGCCATCACCGCCGTCACCTCGGCCAGGTCCAGCCGCGCGATGCCGAAAAACATAAAGCTCGACGCCGCAAGCAGGGCTAAAGACCGCGCAAACTGGATCGATGGATACCGCGTGCGGGCAATCGTGTGCAGCCGGGGCAGGGCGATCACCACCACAATCAGCATTTGCCCGGCATAGCGCGCCCACAACGCCATCACAGTATCGGCGCGCTGGCTGATCGCCTTGGCCGCGACATCCATCAGCGAGAACATGAAGATCGCCGCCACCATCAAGATGATCCCGCGCCGCGCCGCGTGCGCGCATGGCGAATGTGGGGTGGCCGGGGCCGGGTCGGCGGGCATTGCGGCTCCGATTGCAGGGACTGTGTGAGCCTAGGGGCCCTATCCGTCTTCGGCAATCAGGTAGATTTCGCCTTGTTCCTCCAGGGCCCGGATCGAGGCCACGACGGCCCCCATGGCGTCTTCGCCTTCGACGGGGTCGATCTCGCCTAGTTCCTCGATCTCGCCACGCAAGGCTTCCGCCATCCGCTTGGACATCGCGCCCAGAATAAACTCGACCGACTCTTCCAGATCCTCGCGTGCGGCGGCCAGGGATTTGACCAGAACGTCCTGATCCACCTGCCGGATGATCTTGGGCACATCGCGGGCGTCGATCCGTCCGGGGATATTGGCAAAGGTAAAGATCGCGCGGCGCACCTCTTCGGCAAAGGCAGCATCGGTTTCTTCCAAACCTGCCAGCACGTCATTGCGGGTGGCCGCGCGGGATGAGTTCAGGATAGCGCCCACGCGCTCCACCGGGTTTTCAGCCTCGCCCGCCTGTTGCGCGGCATCCAGATCGCGGGCCAGGGCTGCGCCGATCCGATCCACCGCTTCGGGCCTCACCACGCCGATCTGGGAGACCGCATAGGTGATCCGCCGTGCATGCGGCCCCGGCAACAGGCCCAAAACAGCCGCCGCCTTGCCTACCGGCAGCTTTGACAGAACGACGGCGGCCACCTCCACACTTTCACGCTCAAAAATCGGCACGAGATCCGCCGCCTCGCGCTCAACCAACTGCGCCCAAGCGTTGCCCGATGGCGCGGCACCACTTTGCGCCCGCATGCGCTGCAGCAGGCCGGGGCTGACGCTGCCTTCGACCAGATCCAATGCCCCTGCCAGCCCGGCCCCCCCAAGACCACCGCGGGTCAGCGCATCGGCGAACTCATCCGCGACGGCGTTGACGGTGTCAGGATCCACCGGGCCCAGGGCCCCAAGTGTCTCGATCAGTTTCGACTGCACGCGTTCCGGCATCGTATCCAGCGGGATCGAAACACCGGCCTTTAGCATCAGTTGCACGATGACCGCGGCCTTGTCCGGTTGGCTCAGACTGACCGCCGGGGGCAGGGGTGGCGGCGCAAGGTCCGCCGCTGGCAAAGGCGCAAGCTCAGGAAGGTCGGATGGCATGATCGCGCGGCGTTGCTGCAGGGTCAGCGCAGTATCGCGCGTCGGAGTTAACGACTGGTGTGGGCGTGGAAGGTAATTGTTAAGGACCTAGTAACCGTAACCGCGCCCGCTTTCGATGGCGCGTTCCAGCGCCAGCTCGGGCCACGTCCGCTCTCCCCCGCGTGCCCGGATCTCGACCAGTTGCTCGCGGGCCATGTCGAGCGCGCCAAGTTTGACATAGGCCTGCCCCATATAGGCGCGGGCCAGCAGATTGTCGGGGTTCTTCGCAATGGCCTGCTGATAGTAAGCCATTCCAGTTTCGGCATTGCCATTCTGGCGATGGGCAAAGCCCAGATAGGTCAGCACCCGGTCTTCGGTCGGATCCGACATCGCAGCCAGCGCATCGAGCGCGTGTTTAAACTGCCCGACATAGGCAAACTCGCGCGCGGCATCATAGAGCACATCATCGCTCAGATTGCTTTCCTGCGGGGCAACACAGCTGTCCGTCGCCGCATCCCAGACCATCCCATCGGCGCATTCCGTCGTGGTCTTGGTCGGCGTCGGTGGCGTCGAATCCTCAGACCCGACGGCCCAGGCCAAAGCTGGCGCGACAAGGGTGAAAGCGATGGCGGTTTTCCGCATTTGTGTGGGGCTCCCCGGCTGGTTATCACCAACTTAGGGCAGGTCTCAAAACGACAAGGGGCGGCCCGAAGGCCACCCCAAGGAATTCTTAAAAAAATGCGGTGTGGTTAGCTGGACGGCGTCGCCACGCAGGTCTGCTTGTCCTCATCCCACGTCGTGCCTGCGGCGCAGGACATCGCAATGTCAGCGTGGGACGAGCCAAAGCACCCTTCGGCATGCGCCGGCGCGGGGGCCATTGCGAATACGACTGCGGCCAGGGCCGACGGCGTCGTGAGCGCCAGAGCGGCCAAGGCGAGTTTCTTCGTCTTCATCGGTCTCTCCGTTTTCCTGTTTACGAGATGAAGAGTAGCATCTGACCGCCACCCGTCAAACCTCTGCGTCATTCTGGCCCGAAAACCCGTTCAAAAATCGTGTCCACATGCTTGGTGTGGTACGAAATGTCGAATTTTTCATCAATGTCAGCCACGCTCAGCGCTGCTGTCACCTCCGGATCGCCCAGCAACTCTTCGCGGAAGTCTGCCCCGTCTTCCCAGACCTTCATCGCATTGCGCTGCACCAGGCGATAGGCATCCTCGCGGCTGACCCCGGCCTGCGTTAGCGCCAGAAGAACCCGCTGCGAGTGCACCAGCCCCCGAAATTTGTTCATATTGGCCAACATGTTGTCGGGGTAGATCACCAGCTTGTCGATCACGCTGGTCAGCCGCGCCAGCGCGAAATCCAGCGTCACGGTCGCATCCGGCCCGATATTCCGCTCGACCGAGCTGTGCGAGATATCGCGCTCGTGCCAGAGCGTGACATTCTCCATCGCAGGCACCACCGCCATCCGCACCAGCCGCGCGAGGCCCGTGAGGTTCTCGGTCAAAACCGGGTTGCGCTTATGCGGCATCGCGCTGGAGCCCTTTTGGCCTTTTGAGAAAAACTCCTCCGCCTCAAGCACTTCTGTGCGCTGCATATGGCGGATTTCTGTCGCGATGTTCTCTATCGAACTGGCCACGACCCCGAGGGCGGCAAAAAACGCCGCATGCCGGTCACGCGGGATCACCTGCGTGCTGATAGGTTCCGGCACCAAGCCCAGCTTGTCACAGACATGCGCCTCGACCGCGGGGTCGATATTGGCAAACGTGCCCACCGCGCCCGAAATCGCCCCTGTCGCCACCTCGGCCCGCGCATCGCGCAGGCGGCTCAGGTTGCGGTCCATCTCGGCATAGAAACGGGCGAAGGTCAGGCCCATGGTCGTGGGTTCGGCGTGGATACCGTGCGACCGCCCGATCCGGATCGTCAGCTTATGCTCCACCGCGCGCCGCTTCAGCGCCGCCAAAAGCGCCTCCACATCCGCGATCAAGATATCCGCTGCCCGCACCAACTGGACATTAAAGGTTGTGTCCAGAACGTCCGACGAGGTCATTCCCTGATGCACAAACCGCGCCTCATCATTGCCAATGATTTCAGCCAGATGCGTCAGAAAGGCGATGACGTCATGCTTAGTGACCGCCTCGATCTCATCAATCCGGGCCACGTCAAATTCGACATCGCGCGCCTTCCACACCGCTTCCGCATTCTCACGCGGGATCACCCCAAGATCGGCCTGCGCGTCACAGGCATGGGCCTCGATCTCATACCAGATGCGGAATTTCGTCTCGGGCGACCAGATGGCCACCATCTCGGGGCGGGAATAGCGGGGGATCATAAGCGCACTTTCGCGGGTTGTGGGGCAGCGTGGCGCGGTCATAAACTGACGCGCAGGGGCCGACAAGGAGGGCGCGTGTGAGGCAATTGGTGGCAGGGTTGGTGATGCTGGCGGCAAGCGCTGCGGGTGCCGAAGACTGGCGCACACTGGCCGGTGAAGAGGTCACCATCGCGCTGACCGAACGCGAGGTGATCTATGACCTCGAGTTCGACGTGAGCCAAACCTTCTATGCCTCGGGCCGCACCAAATACACCTTCGGCAATCCCCGCTGGGGCTGGTGGGAGGTGCGCGGTGATGCCTATTGCAGCCTCTGGCCCCCCTCAGACGAATGGGAGTGTTACGGCGTTGCTTTGTCCCCAGATGGTGCGTCTGTGCGCTTCATCGGCGCGGCAGGGGACGTGACCGACGGGGTCTATGCGGAGTGAGCTTGCCGTCCGATCTGATGGATTTTGCAGGGATTTGGCGGATCCATCGTGAGATTGACTTTACCGATCGCGACACCCATGCCCGGTTTCTGGGCGAGGCCTCGCTAACCCCGCATGGCACCGGCCTGATCTACTCGGAAACAGGTGAGTTGCGCCTGGGCCAGGCGCCACCCATGCGGGCTGAGCGGCGGTATCTGTGGGAACCAAGCGACACCGGCGGGATCGCCACCTTCTTCGACGATGGCCGCCCGTTTCATGTCTTCACACTGAATGCGGCGTCCCAAGCCACCCATAAATGTCCGCCCGACACCTACCGCGTCGCCTATGCCTTCCACGACTGGCCCGCCTGGACCGCGACATGGGCCGTGACCGGGCCAAAGAAGGCCTATACCATGGTGTCGCTTTACACCCGCCCGGCCTGATCGCGCTTGCAGCAATCGGGGCGCTGGTGCAGAAACAGGCCAAACGAGGGAATGATACGGAGGTGCCAGGAATGAGCACGACATTGACCGACAAGGTCCTGACCGAAGCCTTTGGCCCGACCGAGGGCACGGCCCTGCGCCTCAAGCAGGCCGCACTGGTCGTGCTGGGCATCGCGGCGCTGGCGATTTTCGCCAAGATCAAGGTGCATGTCGGGCCAGTTCCGATCACCATGGGCACCTTTGCAGTCCTGACGATCGGAGCTGCATATGGTCCGCGGCTGGGCCTGACAACGATCCTGGGCTACCTGATCATTGGGGCGCTGGGCTTTGATGTCTTTGCCAGTTCATCGGCCGAAGCCTACGGGTTGACCTACATGATGGGCAGCACCGGCGGCTATCTCGTGGGCTATGTGCTCGCAACGCTGGCGCTGGGATGGGCCGCGCGGGCAGGTTGGGACCGGTCGATCCTTTGGATGGCGGCGGCGATGCTTATCGGCAACGCACTCATCTATGTGCCCGGTCTTCTCTGGCTAGGCCAGCTTTATGGTTGGGATCAGCCAATCCTAGCTTGGGGTTTGACGCCGTTCCTTGCTGCTGACGCGATCAAACTAGTGCTCGCTGCGCTTCTGGTGCCTGCAGTGTGGAAACTGGTGGGCGACGCGCGCAGCTAACCCTACGAGCGGTTTGAGACGTGAGAAGGCGCAGCCCACGGGCTGCGCTTTTTTTCATGCCTCCGGCGGGCGTACTTTCGACAAGAAGAAGCGTCAGGCCGGTTCGGCCAGCAGGGTCTCAATCGTGCTGGTCTGCTCTAGCGTGCGATGCACAGGGCATTTGTCGGCAATCTCTAACAGACGCTGGCGCTGTTCGTCATCGAGCGCGCCCTTCAGATGGATTTCACGCCGGAACGTATCAACCTTCTTGGTCCCGCCATTTTCGGCATCCTGCGCATGGACCTTGTCGTGGGTCACATCCACCCAGATGTGATCGAGGGGCCAACCCTTGCGACGCGCATACATCCGCACCGTCATCGAGGTGCAGGCCCCAAGCCCGGCGGCGAGGAACCCGTAAGGCGACATCCCCTTGTTCGTGCCGCCATAGGCCAGCGGTTCGTCGGCCAGCGCGTGGTGATGCGGGCCAGCGTTCACATCCTGCAAAAACCCCTCGGCATCCGCCTCGCTCACCCGCACCACGCCTTCAGGCGCGCCGATGGGCGGGGCAGGGGGGCGCAGGTCAAGGTAGCGCCCGACCCAGGCTGCGATCACCTCGGCGGCGTATTCGGCATCCTCGGCCCCTGTGATCAGATGATCGGCATCGTCCAGTGTGACAAAGCTCTTGGGGTGTTTCGCCTGCACGAAGATCTGCGTCGCATTCTCAATACCCACCACGGCATCGCGCGGGGCATGCAGGACCAATAGCGCGCGTTTGAGATCCTTGATCGCAGGGGCAAGGTTCTCGGCGGAGACATCATCGACAAACTCGCGCCGGATGCGGAAGGGGCGCCCGCCCAGGTTCACCTCGGCCGAGCCGTCATTGACGATGGTACCCAGCGCAGTACCGAAGTTGTGGGTGACATGTTCGGGATCAAAGGGCGCCCCGATGGTGACCACCGCCTTCGTACTGGCGATCTGCGCCGCTGCCCGCAGCACCGCCGCCCCGCCCAGCGAATGCCCGATCAACAGGCCCGGCGCCATCCCGCGCCCGTCAAGATAGCCCGCCGCCGCTACCAGATCGGCGACATTGGAGGTAAATGTCGTATTCTCGAACTCCCCGCCCGAATGCCCCAGACCGGTGAAATCGAACCGCAACACCGCGATCCCCATCGCCGCCAGCCGGCCTGCGATCCGCCGCGCGGCCGGGATATCCTTGGAACAGGTAAAGCAGTGCGCAAACAGCGCTGTGGCCAAGTGCGGGCCCTCGGGCAGATCAAGCCGCGCGGCCAGTTCGTGGCCGCCGTGGCCGGTAAAGGTGATCCGTTCTGTGGGCATGGGCGGCAGCGTCCTTGGGCGTCATGGGTCAGGTTTTAACACTGGGTGTCGCCCCTCTGGCTTACAAGCCGGTGAAACCAACCGTCACGCCAAGGTGACGCCGTGTTACAGTCCTGACTGCAACCCTGCGGGATTTCACGCTATACCAGGGGTGGGGACAGGTCGCGATCATGGGCCGGGGGCAGGCAATGCGACGGGCGATACGACGATTCTTGACGCTGATTCTAGCCGTGGTGGCCCTTGCCCTGATCGGCGGATTTCTGGGCAAGGTGCATCCCGCGGGCGACAGCCTGGCGGTTTTCCGCGGGGTCCTGACGGCGACCGCGCTGGTTTTGGCCATCCTATTGGTTTGGGCGCGGGGCACCTATCGGGCCATGGTGTCGTTGATCCTCGGCGTGGCTGGCCTGGCTACGCTATTGCCGCATTGGGTGGCGGCCACGGCCCCGGCCCAGCCCCCCGGCGGCACCTATGCGCTCTATCAGAAAAACCTGTCCTTCCGCGCCCGCGATCCCGCGCAGATCCTGGTCGATCTCCGCCGCACGGATCCGCATTTCATCACGCTGCAGGAGGTGACCGAAGACAACCGCGCGATCCTAGACGATCTGCCCCCCAACTACCTGACCCGCATCTGGTGTCCGTTCAATGCGGTGGGCGGCGTGGCCATCGCCTCGGTCTTTCCGCCAGTACCGGGCAGCGAGCTGTGCCTCGATGGGTTCGGGATGGCCGCCGTCACGGTCGAGACGCTGGATGGCCCGATGCGCGTCACCTCGCTCCACCTGCACTGGCCCTGGCCGCGGGGGCAGCAGGATCAACTTGAGGTCTTGCTGCCCTATCTTGAGCATGAAGGCGTGCCGATGCTGATCGGCGGTGATTTCAACATGGTGCGGTGGAGCGCGACGCTGAACCGGATCACCACGGCCAGCGGGACCGCGCCGGTGGGCACGTCAATGGTCACCCTGCCGGTCAGTGATCTGCCCTTTGGTGGGCTGGCGATTGACCATGTGTTGGCGCCTGGCGGCGGCACATTGCAACGGCGCCCCCTGATCGGATCCGATCACTACGGCCTTCTGGCCCGCTTCGCGCGATCTACGCCGCGCCCATGAGGGCTGCGTCAAACGGGTATTTCGTCAGGTTCTCATACCCATCCTCGGTAATCAGCACCTGATCTTCCAGCTTGATCGAGAAATCCCCACCCTCTGGGCTGACGAGCGCCTCGGCGCACAGAACCATCCCCGGCTCCAGCGCGTGATCCCAGGCCCCTTCGTGGTAGTGATCGGGATAATCCACATGCGGCCACTCATCACAGAGGCCCACCCCGTGGAATTTGCAGGAATATTTCTGCTTCCAGTACTGATCCTCCAACTGGTGCCCGTTATGCACCAGCTCGTGGATCGTCACGCCGGGTTTCAGCATCTCCATATTCTGCATGATGTGGTCGTGGGCATGCCGCATGGCATAGATCATCGCGTTCGTGGGCCGGCCATCGCCCACCCACCAGGTGCGCGAGATATCCACGCAGATCCCGTAGGACCCGATCAAATCGGTATCAAAGGCCACGATTTCATTGTTCTGGATGATCCGTGCGCCTGATTCCTGAAACCACGGGTTCGTGCGCGGCCCCGAGGCCAAAAGCCGTGTCTCGATCCATTCACCGCCACGTTTGATGTTCTCGGCATGGAGAACCGCCCAGACCTCATCTTCGCTCAGCCCCGGCTGACAGGCCTCTTCCATCACATACATCGCCGCCTCGCAGGCGTGGCTGGCACAGCGCATGGCCAGGATCTCATCCGGCCCCTTGATCGACCGCGCGCGTTCCGTGACCTCCTCACCATCGCTGACTTCAAAACCGGCGGCATCTAGCGCGCGCAGGCCCACCGGCATGATCTTGTCCACCGCGATCCGTCGGTTCTCGCCCGCATGGGCGCGCACAATCTCATCGATCTGGCCAACAAGTTCGCGCGCCGCCGCTTCGCCCCGGTCACCCACCGAGAAATAGAACAGCGACGCGCCTGACCGTACTTCACGGACCAGCGGGTTGTGATCGGCCAAAAACGGCGCGTTCTTGTACTCGAACAGCACCATGTACCCATCGGCACAGAGCAGGCACGCGCGGAACGGATTGTGGGTGTTCCAAAGCTGCATGTTCGTACAGTCGGTGGCGTAGCGGATGTTCAGGGGATCGGTCATCAAAAGCGCGCCAAGCCCCCGATCCACCACGTGTTGCGTCAACCGCTCCCAACGAAACCGCCGCATGGCCTGCAGATCGGGCAGGGCGAGGCCCGCCTCTTCCCATTCGCGGTAGGCCAGCAGCGTCGGGCCAATCTCGACCCGGTCGGCATCGTTCGGCGTGTTGTCCCCCAGACGGTCGCCTTGGGCGGGATCAATCTTGCGGCGGTCGCGGTAATGCGTGTTCATGGCACGGGTCCTTGGCTCCTACACCCAGAGTTCCCGCGGATTTCACCTGCCGCCTGTCCATTTCCGACACGACGTCATGTCGCTTTTGCCTATCGGCCAAGTCTGAGAGCGCTAAGGTTGCCGCGATGACGCCCGTTCTGCATCCCAGTCTTCCCTACGCCGTCTGGACCGACCCCGCGATGTGGCGCCTGCCCGGTGTCGCGCCCGCAGAAGCTGACGACTGGCTGCAGGTTGACGCGGCCTATGCCGGACAGATGGCCTTGCGCGATGCATTGATCCGGGACCGGGCGCAGAGCGTCTTGGCGATGCAAGAAAGCGCGCGTCCCGCTGTGCAGGAGACATTGCTAGAGGCGCTCGCCTGGGCCGACCGCCACGGCGGATACCGGATCGGCGCGACCCAGGTTACCCCCCCCGATGGGGTAACGATCCACCCCGATCCCGCAACCCCGCTGGTGACCCTGGGCCGCCTCTTCCAACAGGATATCTGCGTTATGGAACGTCGCGGCGACCAACATGTCCTGACCGCCGCCGCGTTGTGCTTTCCGGCAAGCTGGACGCTCGCGGAAAAGATCGGCAAGCCGCTCACAGCCATCCACCGCCCCGTCGCTGAGTATGACGCCGACCTCGCCCGCCGGGTCCAACGCCTCTTCGACGCGATCCGCGTGGACCGCCCGCTCTGGCGCGCAAACGCGCTGCTCTACGGCGATCCCGCGCTCTACCAACCCAAGGCCGAAGGCGTGATCCGCCGTGATCGAGGGCCCGAGGCGCGGTATCTGAGATCTGAAAAACAGGTGCTTAAACGCTTACCCCGCACCGGTGCGGTCATCTTCAGCATCCACACCTGGGTGGTGGCGCGTGAGGCGCTGACGCCCGCGCAATCAGAAGGCCTCTCCGTTGCGCGCGTGGGGAGAGTGTGAGGGGGAAGACCGCTCTTCAATGCAATGGTGCGTTCCCTCCCACAGGGATAGTCTGATCCTGCGCGATAGGGACCGGATCCGTCATGAACCACGACATTGCAATCATCGGCGGCGGCATCATGGGCTCCGCCGCGGCCTACTTCCTCGCGCGCTCCGGCCGCGCCGGCTCGGTCTGCGTGATCGAGCCCGATCCAAGCTACGTTCATGCCACAACCCCGCAAGGCGCAGGCGGGGTCCGGCAGCAGTTCAGCGTCGCTGAAAACATCGAGATGTCCCGCTTCAGCCTGGCGTTTTACAAAGGCCTCTATGCTGAAATGCACGACATCCCCGATCTGCCCGACCTGAACTTTCGCGAGCAGGGGTATCTCTTCCTCGTCACCGCAGACGGCGCCGACACCCTGCGCGAGAACCAGGCCGTGCAAACCGCACTCGGCGTGCAGGCCGATCTGATGGACTATGCCGAAGTACGCCGCCGCTTCCCCTCGATCGAACGGGACGACATCGCCCTGGGCTGCCACACCCCCGATGACGGCTGGATCGACCCCAATGCAGGCCTCTGGTGCTTCCGCCGCGCAGCCGAGCATCTGGGCGTCCAGTACGTGAAGGCCCGCGTGACCGATATTGCCACCGACGACACCAAAGTGCGCCATCTGCACCTCGACACGGGGCAAACACTCGCAGCCGATCTCTTCATCAACACCGCAGGCCCCTGGGCCGCCCACATCGCCGCGATGACAGGGGCCACACTTCCCATTGAGCCCATGTGCCGGGTCCAACACTTCTGGAAATGCCCGCACGACATAGAGCCCCTCCCGCTCGTCAAAGACGAAAGCGGCATGTTCTTTCGCCCCGAAGGCGACGGGTTCGCCGGCGGACGCCCCAGCTTCGATATCGCGCCGGGGTTTGTCGACGACATCTATTCAGGGTTCTTCGCCAACTACTTCGAAGACACCGTCTGGCCGCTCATGGCCGCGCTGGTGCCAAAGTTCGAAACGCTCAAGCTCCAGCGCAGCTGGTTTGGCCATTACGCGCAGAACGTGCTGGACGGGAACATGATCATCGGCCGGTATTCCCCGGGCCACGACAACCTTCTCACCGCCTGCGGATTTTCCGGCCATGGGATCATGCACGCGCCAGCGGTTGGGCGAGCCTTGTCGGAACTGGTGCTGGATGGGCGCTACCAGACGATCGACCTGACGCGCCTGGAGTTTGATCGGGTGCTGAGAGATGCGCCGCTGCACGAGGTTGGTATCAAGTAGCGCACAGCATGGAATCGGTAACCTAGTCAGACGGCATCTCAGACGAAAAACTAACCGTTGGCTTTTCGTCCGTGTCGTCGCAGCATCCCCACCCATGCAATGGATCCTCCAGGAATTTGAAGACACGCATAAGCTCGCGGCGGCGCTGGATCACTTGGGCATTCCTTACACCACCCATAAAGTTGTCCCTTTCGTTGGCGACCTACTTCCCGAACCGCAGATCGACGATCCCAACAAGGTCGTGATGTTCGGCTCTTACGGCTTGTGGCGGAACGCTGAAAAGAACGGATATCGGCCGGGGATCTTTAAGATAAGGCCCTTTGTCCATGAACAGCCGTGGCAACCTTACATGCTGAACGGCCCGGATGCCGTGTTTCTGACGGTCGCCGACATCCCGTCCCAGCTTCTTGAAGACAGGGCCTGGTTTGTGCGCCCCGTGTCTGACAGTAAGGAACAACCAGGCAAGGTTCTGACCGCGTCCGAAATGCGCGCCATTGCCGAGAAAGTCCTGGGATTGAATGAGGACGAAATCCCCCTGGGATCTCTGCGGCACGACACCATGCTCATGTTCACGCGCCCGGCCAAAATCCTGCGGGAATGGCGGGTCTGGATCGTCGACGACGAGGTGGTGACGTATTCCCTCTACAAAGAAGGGGCGCGCGTGATCTATCGTGGCGAGATTGACCGCGATGCGCTGGACTTCGTCACCCAACTGGTTGCCGAAAACCCTGGGTACGCCCCCGCATATGTAATGGACGTGTGCCGCACCAATGCCGGTCTCAGATTTCTGGAGACGAATTGCATCAACGCTGCGGGTTTCTACGAGGCTGATGTCGGAAAGATCGCTGCGGCAATCGACAGTATCAATGTCGGCTAAGCGCCCGCGCTAACCGACCCCGCCTCAAATCCCCGGCAAGGACGGTGCGTATTCCGACATGCCCAGCGCCATGACCATACCGGTCAGCGCCATCGCATGGGCCGTGGTGCGCAGGTTTTCTCCGCCCAGGATGTTGAAGATCAACAGCCCAAACCCGATCGGGAAAGCAAAGAGCATGATTGCCGCATTCATCGCATAGACCGTCAGCCGCGCGATGGCATCGTGGCTTTCCGCACGCTCGCGGAAATCCGTGGTCTCTTCTTGGATGGCGTGAGTGGAGAACTCGATCCCGGCCAGCGCACCCGTTTTGTCGGCCTCGGATTCCACCGGCTCAAGTTCGGGCAACATCGCAAACCGCGCAGCACCGCGCACCCGTGACGCGTGGTCACGAACGGGGGCTTTCAGGTTGCGATCAAAGATGCTCATCGGTCTCTACTTCTGCGTCTTGCCGGGCGGCACGTTCTGGCCGCTCGAATAACCAATGTTTCAACGTGAAATGTGGAAACATTTGGACATGCCTGCGGTAACGGTGTGCCGGGCCAGAAACAGCCTGTGAGGCAGATCAGCGGAAAACGTGCAAAATCAGCGGTCTAGCCGAAACACTCATCCGCGGATAGGCGGGTTTCCGCCAATGGGGAAACAGCGATCACGAAACCCGCGTCACTCCAACTCCACCAGCAGGTCCTTGGCATCGATCTGCGCACCCGGGCTCACATGCACCGCGCGCACGGTGGCATCGCGGTCTGCGTGCAGGCCTGTTTCCATCTTCATCGCCTCGATGGTCAGCAGTAATTCACCGGCCTTCACCTTGGCCCCGGCCTGCGCCGCCACCGTCGCGATCACGCCTGGCATCGGTGCGCCAATGTGATCGGCATTGCCCGCATCCGCCTTGGGTCGCGCCGCACTGGCCGCCGTCGCACTGCGGTCGGCCACGCGCACGACGCGGGGCTGGCCGTTGAGCTCGAAGAACACCTTCACCTGGCCCTCTTCGTTGACTTCCGACACCGCCTGACAGCGGATTTCCAGCGTGACGCCCGGATCGATCTCGACCGAGATCTCCTCGTTGGGCTCCATCCCGTAGAAGAACGTCTTCGTGGGTAGGGTCCGCACCGGCCCATAGACACGGTGCCGACCCATGTAATCGAGGAAGACCTTGGGATACATCAGGTATCCGCCCAGATCCTCATCATTGACCTTGTAGCCCTCAAGCTCCTTGATCACGTCCTTGCGCGTGGCCTCAAGGTCCACGGGTTTCATCCCCGCGCCGGGCCGCTTGGTGATCGGCTTGTCATCCTTCAGCACCCGCTTTTGCAGCGCCTTGGGCCAGCCCCCCGGCGGTTGCCCCAGATTGCCCTTCAGCATGTCGATCACGCTATCGGGGAAGGACACATCGCGGTCGGGGTTCTCCACATCTTCGCGGGTCAGGTTCTGGCTCACCATCATCAGCGCCATGTCCCCCACGACCTTGGAGGACGGCGTCACCTTCACGATATCCCCGAACATCGCGTTCACATCCGCATAGGCCTGCGCCACCTCGTGCCAGCGTTCCTCCAGACCCAAGGACCGCGCCTGCGCCTTGAGGTTGGTGAACTGCCCGCCCGGCATCTCATGCAGATAGACCTCCGATGCCGGCGCCTGCAGCCCGCTTTCGAAGGCCGCGTAATGCGCGCGCACCTGTTCCCAGTAGTTCGAGATCTGGCGCACCCGCCCGATATCCAGGCCCGTCTCGCGGTCAGTCTGGTCCATCATCTCGACCACAGTGCCAAGCGTCGCCTGGCTCGTGTTGCCGCTAAGGGCATCCATCGCGCAATCGACGGCATCCACGCCAGCTTCCGCCGCCGCCAGGATCGTCGCACAGGCCACCCCGGCGGTATCATGGGTGTGGAAGTGGATCGGAATGCCGACCTCATCCTTCAGCGCGCCAATCAATGCTGTCGCCGCGCGCGGCTTCAACAGCCCCGCCATATCCTTCAGCCCCAGCACATGCGCGCCTGCGGCCTCCAGCTCCTTCGCCATCGCGACGTAGTATTTCAGGTCATACTTCGCCCGGTCTGGGTTCAGGATGTCGCCGGTGTAGCAAATCGTGCCTTCGCAGACCTTCTCCTCAGCGATCACCGCATCCATCGCGACGCGCATATTCTCCACCCAGTTCAGGCTGTCGAACACGCGGAAGATGTCGATCCCGTTGGCCGCGGCGCGTTTGATGAAGAACTCCACCACGTTGTCGGGATAGTTGGTGTAACCCACCCCGTTCGAGGCGCGCAGCAGCATCTGGGTCAGCAAGTTCGGCATCGCCTTGCGCAAATCGCGCAACCGCTGCCATGGGCATTCCTGCAGGAAGCGATAGGCCACATCGAAGGTCGCCCCACCCCAGCACTCCACGCTGAAGAGTTCCGGCAGATCCGCCGCATAGCTCGGCGCCACCCGGATCATATCGATCGACCGCATCCGCGTGGCCAACAGCGACTGGTGCCCATCCCGCATCGTCGTGTCTGTGATGAGCAGCCGCTTCTGCGCCGCCATCCAATCGGCCAGCGCCTTTGGCCCCTCGTTGTCGAGGATCTGCTTCGTCCCATCCGGCGGCGCAGACGCCAGCAGGGCAGGGGGCTTGGGATCGCGCACCTCGGCGCTGGGCATCGGTCGCCCCGCCGTCTCGGGATGTCCGTTCACCGTGATATCGGCGATATAGGTCAGAACTTTCGTCGCCCGGTCCCGCCGCTTTGGGAAGCGGAACAGTTCCGGCGTCTCGTCGATGAACTTCGTGTGGTACTCGTTCGACAGGAACATCGGGTGCTTCAGCAGGTTCTCGACAAAGAAGATATTCGTCGCCACCCCCCGGATCCGAAACTCGCGCAGCGCCCGGTCCATCCGCTTGATTGCCGCTTCTGGCGTCGGCGCCCAGGCCGTCACCTTCTCCAACAACGAGTCGTAATACCGCGTCACCACCGCGCCCGAATAGGCCGTCCCGCCATCCAGCCGGATGCCCATCCCCGTGGCCGAGCGATAGGTCGTGATCCGCCCATAGTCGGGGATGAAATTGTTCTGTGGGTCTTCCGTCGTGATCCGGCACTGGATCGCATGACCTTCGAGTGCCACGTCATATTGCGAGGCGGTGCCCGTGGCCTCCACCAGGCTCTTGCCCTCTGCGATCAGGATCTGCGCGCGTACGATATCGATGCCGGTGACTTCCTCGGTCACCGTATGCTCCACCTGCACCCGCGGGTTCACCTCGATGAAGTAGAACTCGCCGGATTCCATATCCATCAGGAACTCGATGGTGCCCGCGCATTCGTAATTCACCGCCTCGGCGATCTTTTTGCCGAGGTTGCACAGCTTTTCACGCTGGGCGCCGGACAGGTACGGGGCAGGGGCGCGCTCCACCACTTTCTGGTTGCGCCGCTGGACCGAGCAATCGCGCTCCCACAGATGATAGATGTTGCCCTGACTGTCGCCGAGGATCTGCACCTCCACGTGGCGCGCGCGCAGGATCATCTTCTCCAGATATCCCTCGCCATTGCCAAACGCGGCTTCCGCCTCCCGCCGCCCCTCGCGGATCTTCTCTTCCAACTCATCCGGCCCGCTGATCGGCCGCATCCCGCGACCGCCGCCGCCCCACGATGCCTTCAGCATCAGGGGATAACCGATTTCACTCGCCTCCTTGGCGATGGCAGTCATATCATCGCCCAGCACCTCGGTCGCCGGGATCACCGGAACGCCAGCCTCAATCGCCACCTTCCGCGCCGACGCCTTGTCGCCCAATGCCCGCATCGTCTCGGCCTTGGGCCCAATGAAGGTGATCCCCGCCGCCCCACAAGCATCCACGAAATCGGGGTTCTCGGAGAGCAGTCCATAGCCCGGATGGATCGCATCCGCCCCGCACTCCTTGGCGACCCGGATCACCTCCTCGATCGACAGATACGCCGCCACCGGCCCCAACCCGTCGCCGATCTTATAGGCCTCATCTGCCTTGAACCGGTGCAGCGAAAGCTTGTCTTCCTCGGCATAGACGGCGACCGTGCGTTTCCCCAATTCATTGGCGGCACGCATCACGCGAATGGCTATCTCACCGCGGTTGGCGATCAGGATTTTCTTGAAGTCAGGCATGGTTGGATGGGCTTTCTGTGCAGGTGCAGCATTGTTAAGCGCTCCGCCCGGCCACGTAAACCATCCCGGTCGTCGCGGGTCAGGCGGGCAGGCGGGTGTGCGCTTCGCTGGGTCGGGTGATCCCCATCTGCGCCATATCGAGCGTCATCTGCTGCGTCAGCAGCCGCACGACATGGGCCGCGCCCTCCAGCCCCGCCGCCGCTAACCCATAATGAAACGCCCGCCCCAGCATCACGAAATCGGCCCCCTTGGCCATCATCCGCAGCACGTCGATCCCCGCCCGTACCCCACCATCGCAGATCAGCGGCACATCCGGCCCTGCCGCCGCCCGGATCGCCGGCAGCACGTCCAAGGGGGCAGGGGCCGCCGCAAACTGTCGCCCGCCATGGTTCGACACCCACAGCGCATCGGCCCCCGCCGCAAGCAATCGCGGCACGGTTTCGGGATCCAAAACGCCCTTAATCACCAAGGGCCCGTCCCATTCACGTCGCAACGTCTCAAGATAAGCCCAGTCCGGGATCACGCGCATCGCCACGCCCACATGCTTGGCCGCCCCTGCGGCCGACGGATCGGCGTATTTGTCATAGATCCTGGGCCGCAACGCCGGTTGCTTCATCTGCCCCAGCGCCCAGGCGGGCCGCAGCGCGCTTTGCAGCACGATTGCCGGGGTCAAGCGCATCGGGTTCTTCAACCGCACCCGCTTTTCGCGCTCACGCCAGCTCAGGATCGGGACGTCCACCGTCAGAACCAGCGTATGAAACCCCGCCGCCTTGACCCGCGCCAGCATATCCTGCCGAACCTCGGTATCGCCCGACGGGTACAGCTGAAACCACCCCTGCTGGCCCAAATGCGGAGAGATGTCTTCCGGCGTGGTGGCCGAGACGGTGGACAGGCAATAGGGAATATCCGCCACTGCCGCCGTTTGCGCCAAAAGGGCCTCGGCATTGGGCCAAAACGCCCCTGACATGCCCACCGGCGCAATCCCAAAGGGCACGGCATAGCGGCGGCCCATAAGCGTCGTCTCCAGGTCGACCTCGACCGGACCCAGCAAGATATCGGGCATCAACTCAACCGCATCCAGCGCCGCGTCCGCCCGGGTCTTGGCCCCTTCGTCGCCATCCGCGCTGTCGAGGTACTCCCAGATGTAATAGGGCACCCGCCGCCGCGCGCGGGCCTTCAGGTCGGAAATCGCCGGGAAACGGTAATCAGAGTCCATGGGGCGCGACTATGCCCAGCAGGCCCAGCGGTGCAAGCCCGTGCCTCAAAGACCTGACGCGGCGTGGTTTTTCCCATGCGCTGGTTGGGGTGGAACATAATGAGAACAACCCTTTAACTCTTGCCGCAACCGGGCTAGGTTTCCTGCAATGAGCAGTTTCGACGAAAGCGAGGCCTTCGAGGCGGCTGTACCGCTGAGCCAGCGGGCCATGTCCGCACGCGGCGCGCCCTATCTTGAGGGGCTGAATCCGGCGCAGAAAGAGGCGGTGGAGGCGCTCACTGGCCCCGTCCTGATGCTCGCAGGCGCTGGCACCGGCAAGACACGGGCGCTAACGGCGCGGATCGCGCACTTGCTGGCCACCGGCACGGCGCGCCCCAACGAAATCCTCGCCGTGACCTTTACCAACAAGGCCGCGCGAGAGATGAAAAACCGCGTGGCAACCCTGCTGGGCGCCGAGATCGAGGGGATGCCCTGGCTCGGCACCTTCCACGCGATCTGCGTGAAGCTGCTGCGCCGCCATGCCGAACTTGCGGGGCTCAAGACGAACTTCACCATCCTCGACACTGACGATCAGCTGCGCCTGCTCAAGCAACTCGTCCAAGCGGCCAATATCGACGACAAACGCTGGCCCGCGCGGCAACTGGCCTCGATCATAGACGGCTGGAAAAACCGCGCCTGGACGCCTGACAAGGTACCAGCGGCTGAGGCCGGCGCCTACAACCAGATGGGGGTCGAGCTTTACGCCCAGTATCAGGAACGCCTGATCCAACTGAACGCCGTCGATTTCGGCGATCTCCTCCTCCACATGGTCACGATTTTCCAGACGCATGACGACGTGCTGGCCCAATATCAACGCTGGTTCCGCTACATCCTTGTGGACGAGTACCAGGATACCAACGTCGCCCAATACCTCTGGCTGCGCCTGCTGGCAGCCGACCACAAGAACATCTGCTGCGTGGGCGATGACGACCAGTCGATCTATGGCTGGCGCGGGGCCGAGGTGGGCAACATCCTGCGGTTTGAAAAGGATTTTCCGGGCGCGAAGGTTGTGCGCCTCGAACAGAACTACCGCTCGACCCCCCACATCCTCGCCGCGGCGTCCGGTGTGATCGCGGCCAATGCGGGCCGCCTCGGCAAGACACTCTGGACCGAGGCCAATGACGGCGAAAAGGTCCGGCTGATCGGCCATTGGGACGGCGAGGAAGAGGCCCGCTGGATCGGGGAAGAGCTTGAGGCCATGCAACAGGGCACCCGCGGCCAGCGCCCGATGACCCTGAACGAATCCGCCATCCTCGTCCGCGCCTCCCACCAGATGCGCGCGTTTGAGGACCGGTTCCTGACCATCGGTCTGCCCTACCGCGTCATCGGCGGCCCGCGATTTTATGAGCGGATGGAGATCCGCGATGCCATGGCCTATTTCCGTCTCGCCGTCAGCCCCGATGACGATCTGGCGTTCGAGCGGATCGTGAACACGCCAAAGCGGGGCTTGGGCGACAAGGCGCAGCAGACGATCCAGATGGCGGCGCGAACCAACGGCGTGAGCCTGGTGGAGGGTGCGCGGTTGGCGGTGCAGGCCAAGATGCTTTCCGGCAAGGGGCTCAAAGAACTGGGCCTCCTCATCGACGGCATCGACCGCTGGCATGCCGAGGTCCGCGCAGCCAAAGACAGCCATATCGAGATCGCCGAACGCCTGCTCGATGAGTCGGGCTACACCGCCCATTGGCAAAACGACAAAACGCCCGAGGCGCCGGGCCGCCTCGAAAACCTCAAGGAACTGGTCAAGGCGCTCGAAGGCTTCGAGAACCTGCAGGGCTTCCTCGAACACGTCTCGCTCATCATGGACAACGAATCCGAGGACGCGACGGAGAAGGTGTCAATCATGACCCTGCACGCCGCCAAGGGCCTCGAGTTTCCCGCCGTGTTCCTGCCCGGATGGGAAGACGGCCTGTTCCCCTCGCAACGATCCATGGACGAAAGCGGGCTCAAAGGCCTCGAAGAAGAACGCCGCCTTGCTTACGTCGGCATCACCCGCGCCGAAGAGATCTGCACCATCTCTTTCGCCGCTAACCGGCGTTTGTATGGCCAGTGGCAATCCGCGCTGCCGTCCCGCTTCATCGACGAGTTGCCCGAAGACCATGTGGACGTGCTCACCCCGCCGGGTCTCTATGGCGGCGGCTTCGGCTCTGCGGCCCCGGTCAAATCCACCCTCGAAGACGCCGCTGCCAGCGCCAATGTCTATAATTCCCCCGGCTGGCGCCGCCTTCAGGAACGATCGGGTCAAAGGGGCATGAGCCAACCCCGCGAAACCGCCAACACGGTGATCGATGCCACGGCCATCTCGGCCTTCACCCAGGGCGACCGGGTGTTCCATACCAAATTCGGCTACGGCTACGTCATGGGCGTCGAAGGCGACAAGCTGGATATCGAGTTCGAGAAGGCCGGGTCGAAAAAAGTCGTGGCAAAGTTCATCGTTGCGGCCGACCGGGCCGACGACGTGCCGTTTTAGCGCCTTCCCGGCCTCGCACCCCCCTCACACCGGGGTCATCAAACGTCAGATTGGGGCGATTCCGTGGCCTCTGCGGTGGGCAAGAACGGCGTCAGGCCCGCCTCACCCGCAACAAAACGGGGCGCGCCGGACGATTGTTCCTACGGCATTGCAAAGCCAGCTCAGGAAACACTGCGTTTTTGTGCGCAAGGGACCACGGCCTGTTCGCTAGCGCACGCACCCCGGACAGCCCGCCGCGTCCAACGCACGATCCGATTATACGTTACGAAACAGTTAATTACGCAGCGTCACTTCCCGGTCACCTGACCGCAGCACGATCCCTCACACCACAGTGCGACACCGAAAACCCGACCCAAAACGGGCAGGGCACACAGGTGTCCCCGCCCCGCCGCTTTGTCGTCCCTTTCACCGTCCATCCCTGATCCTGTATCCAGGGGTCACGCCGTTGTGACCCTAAGTTGTGAGTTTGCGGCGCGCCGATTTCGGGTGGTGGGGACCCCGGGCATCGGCTGACGGAGCGATCCGGCGCTGCACGGTTTGGAGAGTATAAATGGTTACGAGTTATCGGCAGCGACCGGCCACGGCGCCCGTTCCCCCCAAAGAAGCCACCCCCGAATACTTCGACGTGCCCACCCATGTGTTCGTCTCAGGCGCCACAGTCACCGCGGTGCGCGGTGAAGTGCGGGTCGAGACGTTGCGCGCAGGCGACCGGCTGCGCACACGCGATGGCCGCCACGTCCTGGTGGAAAAGGTGGCGATCATCACCAAGCTTCAGGGATCCTATTCCTTTATGGATGCGCTGCGCCCGATCACGATCCGCCGCGGTACGCTCGGGGCGGGCACACCGTCGCGTCACACGCCCGTCACGCGCCACCAATCCGTCATCGGCGGTGCGCCCGGCACCACGCTGGAACAGATAGCCAAGGACATGGGCGGACGCATCACCACCGCGACCCTGGGCGAACTGGCGCCGAAGCTGATCGCCATCACCTGCGAAGAACCTGTCCATGTCGGATCAGCCGGGATCTGGCTCGGGGCCCATCCGATGGCCGCACAGCTTCGCGGCCAAGCCCGCTCAATCGCCGCATAACGATCGGAGACGTATCGATGCCCTATACAGAGATCCTGAACCGCGTTGCCGATGCCATGGACGACGACGCCCCGATCCCGGCACGCCGCTCGCGCCCCGCGCCCGCAGAAGAGCCTGTGGCCGCGTCCAAATGGACCCTGGCGGGCTTTGGCCCGATGACTCGGATCGCCACATCCTTCGGCGATGTCCACGCCCAGGCCCTGCGCGTGCGCGACATGATCCGCACCCAGCACGGCAACCTCAAGCCCATCCAGTGGGTGGATAGGGTGATGCTGGACCGCGGGTTTACCAAGAATGTCAGCGACGCAACTGCCATCATGATCCGGGCAGGGGCCCTGGGGAACGGTCTGCCAAAGCACGATGTGGTGGTGTCCCCGCAACAAGAGATCGGGATCGGCGCCCATGGCGCAAACGTCCAGTATCAGCGCGCGGCAAGCCTGCTGGGCCGTCCCGGTGTGATCCACAAGCCCGAAGAGATCATGACCTACACCATGTTCCACTGCGGCGAACCCGTCTGTGTGAAGATGGAAGGCATCTGGGCCCGTGTGACGCCCTAACACCTTTGCGCATCCAGAGCGTTTAAACGCCGTCGGGCCCCGTCCGGCGGCGTTTTCTTGTGGTGCGCGCAAAAAAAAAGCGGTGACACCAGGGAGGAGGTAGGTGCCACCGCTAAAGCCAGAAAACCCAGGGAGGAGGAAGGGCCTTCTGATAACTGAGCACCCGATCGGGAGGATCATTGGCTGCCCGTTCCGATATATGATAGGCAAATGCTGCACCTGCACAATGCCCGTAACTTCAACGCTGCCATGCAGCAAATGCATACGTAGCGCTGACCTTTTTCTGCACTAAGCGTTTGTTTTTCGGGCATTCGGCGAACAGTGGGTTGAAGGCCGGCCAAATCGAGACAAGGTGTGCCGTGAAATTGGGCTGAAAGGGTTGAGAATGGCGGATCTCCGCGAAGACGTCTTAAATGCGCTGCGTCGGATCACATTGCCGAACGGCAAAGATATCGTCTCAGAAGACCTCGTTCGGGCGCTAACTGTGGCGGATGGCGCCGTGCGATTCGTCATCGAAGCACCATCGCCCGAGGTCGCCCGCCAGATGGAGCCGTTGCGCGCCGCCGCCGAATCCGCCGTCTCTGGTCTGGCCGGCGTTACCAGCGCCTCGGTCGCGCTGACCGCCCATGGCCCCGCTGCCAAAGCGCCGCCCAAACCTGCGCCGGGCGACGGGCCCCCCAGCCTCAAGATCGGCCGCCACCCCACACCGCAGCAAGGCCCGCAAAAGGTCACCGGGGTCGATCGCATCCTGGCGGTGGCCTCTGGCAAGGGCGGGGTGGGCAAATCCACCGTGTCGTCAAACCTCGCTGTCGCGCTGGCAAAGCAGGGCAGGCGGGTCGGCCTTCTCGACGCCGATATCTATGGCCCCAGCCAGCCGCGCATGATGGGCGTCTCCAAACGCCCGGCGTCGCCTGACGGCAAAACCATCATCCCGCTTCAGGCCCATGGCGTGACGATGATGTCGATCGGGCTGATGCTAGAGCCCGAGAAGGCGGTGGTCTGGCGCGGGCCGATGCTGATGGGCGCGCTGCAACAGATGCTGGGGCAGGTGGCCTGGGGCGAATTGGATGTGCTGATCGTCGATCTGCCCCCCGGAACGGGCGATGTGCAACTCACCCTCTGCCAGCGCAGCGAAGTCACCGGCGCCATTGTCGTCTCCACCCCGCAGGACGTGGCCCTTCTCGATGCCCGCAAGGCCATCGACATGTTCGGCACGCTCAGCACGCCGATCCTCGGGCTGATTGAGAACATGTCGCATTACATCTGCCCCAATTGCGGGCACGAGGCGCATATCTTTGGCCATGGCGGTGTGAAGGCAGAGGCCGAGCGGATCGGCGTGCCGTTCCTAGGGGAAATCCCCCTTAGCCTCGATGTGCGGTTGGCCGGGGACGCAGGCACGCCAATTGCGGTAGGGGATGGGCCGGTGGCTGACGCATATGCCACACTCGCGCACCGTCTTATCGGCGGCGGGATGGCATAGCCCTTAAGCGGGGTGCCAGGCCCCGGCCACGGCCGGAGCCTTCGCACTGTATTTTACTTCAGCCCACGGGGATCCGCAGGACCTGGCCGGGGTAGATCTTGTCGGGATCGCTCAGCATCGGCTTGTTCGCCTCAAAGATCTCCATATAACGCGCCCCTGATCCCAAGGCCTTCTGTGACACCGCCCAAAGCGTGTCGCCTTTCTCAACCGTATGGAATGTGGGCTCAGCCGCCGGTTCATCCGTCGCAATGTCATCCTCGACCTGCGCAACCCCTGCCACGTTCCCAAGCGCCAGGATCACCTTCTCGCGTTCCTCCTGCGAGGCGGTCTTGCCGGTGACCTTCACAGTGTCGCCCTCAACCTCAACCTTCAGGTTCTCCGCCTCCAGGCCAAGATCCTTCACCTCGGTTTCCAGTGCCGTGGGCTCCGGCGGGGCTTCTGCGGCCTCGGCACCGCCCACACCAATCGCCTTACCGGCCTTCTTCACAAAACTCCAAAGTCCCATCTCGCGCTCCTCCTGTCCTTATGAGCCAGCGCGACCCTACCAATCCTGCACGGATGTCCAAGCGCGGATCGTCGTGTTCCCGCGCTGTGCTAATGGGCGCGTGACGCGCGGGATTTCGTGGGATGAGGTGGTCTCACCTCGAATCATTTGCGGCTTTGCAGGCTTTGAAACCGGTAATCTGGCTGGTATTTCCGGCAAGATCCCGCCGATATAGGAAGAATTCCGGGAATATACGGGAAAATTCGGGCAGATACAGTTTTGACAACATATTGTGTAAGTAACTCCGAACAGCACCACAATTTGTACTAATTCGAGTGATCTGACCACAAGACCTTGTTTCTGAGCCCCCTCCAGAACAACACCTTGTGTCAAATTCCCAAAGTTTACTGTTGCGTCCCATACAGTCCCATCGTATCCCTATTCCCACGATGAACGGGATAAGGGACATCCAAAAAGTCCCATCCCCCAAAATAAAAAGCAGGTTTCATACAGGCTTCCCGCTTCATCGAAACGAGAGAGATCCGGCGCGCGGGCGAGCAGACATCCCCCCAGGTGGCGCGCGCAGCTGGACCTACCCGGAAACGGGACGAGGGCGGCGGATTGGGCAGTGGCAGCAGCTCAATCCGTCGTTTTCATTTCCGGCCCCGGGCAACGAAAGATAAGGGAGCCGCGGGACAGTGGTTCGCAGGTTCAGAGGCGAGTTCCACCAGAAGGTGGATGGAAAGGGGCGGGTCTCGATCCCGGCTGATTTCCGTCGCGTGCTGGAAAACGGCGATCCCACCTGGACCGAAGGCAAGAACCCCGAATTCGTGATCGTCTACGGCGACCACCGTCGGGCCTATCTGGAATGCTACACCATCGACGCGGCCAATGAGGTCGACGCCCAGATCGCCGATCTTCCCCGCGGGTCGATGGATCGCCGGATGTTGGAGCGGTTGTTCAACGGTCAGTCGCTGAAAACCACGGTGGACGAGACGGGCCGCATCGTCCTGCCCGCGAAACTGCGCGCCAAGATCGACATCGACGCGATGGCCTATTTCATCGCCACCGGCGATACCTTCCAAATCTGGAAGCCCGAAACCTTCGAGGAAATCGAGGAAGCCAAGACCCAAGCCTGGTTGGATCAGTACCCCGACGACTTCGATCCCCTCACCCTTCTCGATCAGCGTAAGGGGGAGTGAGCGATGGCTGCGACGGCGCGCGCCACACCGTCTGACCCACCGCATATTCCTGTTCTCATCGACGCCATCGTCATGGCGGCCCCGCCCGTGGGCGAAACACGGGTCTCTGGCCGCTGGCTTGACGGCACCTTCGGCGCAGGCGGCTATGCCCGAGCCCTTCTCGACGCAGGCGCCGAGCATGTCATCGGCGTGGATCGCGATCCGCTGGCGTTTGAGCTGGCGCAAGACTGGGCCGCCGGTTACGGCGACCGGCTTACGCTGGTCGAAGGCACCTTCAGCGACCTCGACACTTACGCAGATCAGCCCCTCGACGGCATCGTCCTCGACCTCGGCGTCTCATCCATGCAGCTCGACGAAGCCCATCGTGGCTTTTCCTTCATGGCCGACGGCCCCCTCGACATGCGGATGAGCCAAGATGGCCCCTCTGCCGCCGACCTCATCAACGGCGCGGAAGAGGCTGATATTGCGGACATTCTCTACCAATACGGTGAAGAACGCGCCTCCCGCCGCATCGCCCGCGCCATCGTCCAAGCCCGGGCCGAGGCGCCCGTCGTCACCACCGCCCAGCTGGCCGGGATCGTCGAAAAGGCCCTGCCAGCGCGCAAGCCCGGCCAAAGCCATCCCGCCACCCGCAGCTTCCAGGCCATTCGCATCGCGGTGAACAACGAATTCAATGAGTTGGTGGATGGCCTTGAAGCCGCCGAACGCGCGCTCAAACCCGGCGGCTTCCTCGCCGTCGTCAGCTTCCACTCGCTCGAAGATCGGATCGTCAAACGCTTCCTGCGCGAACGGTCCTCTGCCGGCGGCGGCGGCAACCGCTACGCCCCCGACGCGCCCGAGACCGAACCGCGCTTCGTCGCCAAGAACCGCGCCATGGCACCGACCGAGGCTGAGACCAACCGCAACCCGCGCGCCCGCTCAGCGCTGTTGCGCACCGCCATCCGCACCGATGCGGCACCCGCGACCGTGGACCGTACCAAACTGGGGCTGCCCAAAGACATCAACTGGGGAACTGTAACACGATGAAAACGTTTATCTTCGGCCTGATCGCGATGGCCGTCATGGGCCTTGCCGTGTGGGCCTATCACCAGAACTACCAGACCACCGCCGCGCTGAAGGAAACTGAGGCGCTTCAAGACGAGATCGCGCAGCTGCGCATCCGCGTCGGCGTGCTGCGCGCCGAATGGGCCTATCTCAACCGCCCCGAACGCCTACGCGATCTGGCGGACCTGAACTTCGACCGGCTCGGCCTCTTCGCGCTCGCGCCCGAGCAGTTTGGCCACGTTGATGAGGTGGCCTTCCCCGGTCTGCCCGCCGATAACATCGCCCGCGCCGTCGATGCGCGCGGCACGCTGGAGGACAGCCAGTGACCCGTACACCCCTCCGCCCGCTCGCCCGCATCCTCGCCGCCCGCGCCCAGGGCGAAAACCCCGATGTGATCGAACGCGAAAACCTGCGCCTGCGCCATGAAGAGGCGCGCGATGACCAACGCCAGCGTGCCGAAGGGCGGCTGTTGGTCCTGGGAATCTTCTTCCTGTCGGCCTTCTTGCTGGTCTCGGGCCGCATGGGCCTGATGGCCGCGTCCGACCCAATCGAACCACGCGCGCATGCTTCCGGCGCCACGATCCTGGCCCAGCGATCCGACATCGTGGATCGCCAGGGCCGCATCCTCGCAACCAACCTCACCACCCATTCGCTCTACGCTCAGCCGCCCCTGATGATCGATCCGGGTCGCGCGGCAGAAGAGCTTGCCGAGATCTTCCCCGATCTCGACGTGGATCGCCTCAAGCGCCAGTTCGAGACGCGTAAGTTCCTCTGGATCAAACGTAAAATTTCCCCCGAACAGAAACAGGCCGTCCACGATCTGGGCGAACCCGGCCTTCTTTTCGGCCCCCGCGAAATGCGCCTCTACCCCAATGGCAGCCTGGCCTCCCACGTCCTTGGCGGTGCAGGCTTCGGGCGCGAAGGCACCCATTCGGCCGAGGTGATCGGCGTGGCAGGGGTTGAGAAAACCTTCGACACCTACCTCCGTGATCCCGGCAATGGCGGCGCGCCGCTGCAGCTTTCGCTCGACCTGACCGTCCAGGCCGCGACCGAGCGTGTGCTCTACGGCGGCATGAAGATGATGAACGCCAAGGGCGCCGCCGCCGTCCTGATGGACGCCAAAACGGGCGAGATCATTTCGCTGGCAAGCCTCCCCGACTTCGACCCCAACGACCGCCCTGTCCCCCTGACCGAAGGCGATGCCGCCGACAGCCCGCTGTTCAACCGGGCTGTGCAGGGGGTGTATGAGCTGGGCTCGACCTTCAAGATCTTCACCGCCGCGCAGGCATTGGAGGAGGGGCTCTACAACACCGCCTCTATGATCGACACCAAGGGCCCCCTGCGCTGGGGCCGCCACCGCATCCGCGATCTGCGCTACCACGGCGACACGCTGTCGGTCGAGGATGTGATCGTCAAATCCTCCAACATCGGAACCGCGCGCATGGCCATGGAGATCGGCACTGAGCGTCAGCAGGCCTTCCTGCGCGATCTCGGCTTCCTGGCCCCCACACCGGTGGAGTTGATCGAGGCGCCGGGCGCCAAACCGCTCCTCCCGCCCAACTGGTCAGAGATCTCTACAATGACGATCTCCTACGGCCACGGCCTGTCCACCAGCCCGCTCCACATGGCTGCCGGTTATGCCTCACTCCTCAACGGCGGCACCAAAGTCACACCGACACTGATCAAGCAAGACAGCTTTGAGCCCGGTCCCCGCGTCGTCTCGGAACGCACCTCGGCCATCGCCCGCGATCTCTTGCGTCAGGTCGTCGTGCGCGGCACGGCCTCCTTCGGCGACGTTGCCGGATACGAGGTTGCGGGCAAAACCGGCACCGCCGACAAGCCCAAGGCCGCAGGCGGCGGCTACTACGACGACAAGGTGATCGCCACCTTCGCCGCCGTCTTCCCGGCGAACGATCCGCAATATGTCCTGGTCGTCACCCTCGACGAACCGGTGGAGACCTCGGGCGAGGAACCCCGCCGTACCGCGGGCTGGACGGCCGTGCCTGTCGCGGCGGAAGTGATCCGCCGCACCGCGCCGCTTCTGGGCCTCGCGCCGTCCATTGAACCTCGCGCCGATGCTGAGGTAACACTGGCATCCAACTAGAACCGCATTGGGGCGAGCATGGTGACCCAGGCGAAACAGACATCGCTGGCCGAGCTTGGACTGACCGCGCCGGGGGGCGCGGAAGTGCGCATCACCGGCATCGCGCTCGACAGTCGCGAGGTGAAAACCGGATCGCTTTTTGCCGCCTTGCCCGGCTCGAACATCCACGGCGGTGAGTTCATCCAATACGCCCTGCGGATGGGGGCCAGTGCCGTGCTGACCGACCGCGAAGGGGCAACCATCGCGCGCGACGAGCTGCGCGAAGCAGGCGTGCCCGTGATCATCGCCGAAGATCCGCGCCAGACTCTGGCCTATGCCGCCGCCCTCTGGTTCGGCCAGCAACCCGAGGCGGTGGTCGCCGTCACCGGCACCAATGGCAAAACCTCCGTCACCACCTTCACGCGCCAGCTTTGGATGGCCATGGGGATCGAAGCGGTAAATGTGGGCACCACCGGCATCGAAGGCTCCTACGCCGCGCCGCTTGCACACACCACGCCCGATTCTATCACGCTCCACCGCCTTCTGGCCGAGGTCGCCGAGGCCGGGATCGACCACGCCGCGATGGAGGCCTCGTCCCACGGCCTCGACCAACGCCGCCTCGACGGAGTGCGGATTTGCGCGGCGGGCTTCACGAACTTCACTCAGGATCACCTCGACTACCACGGCACGTTCGAGGCGTATTTCGCGGCCAAGGCGGGGCTGTTCGACCGCGTCCTGCCCGAAGACGGCACGGCCGTCGTCAACATCGACGATCCCATGGGCCCCGAAGTCGTCGCCATCGCCGAAGCGCGTGGCTGTGACTTGCTCACCGTAGGCCAGGCCAAAGGCGCGGCCCTTCGGCTGGTTACCCAGCGCTTCGATGCCACAGGGCAGGAGCTGCGCTTTGAATGGAACGGCGCCGCCCGCCAAGTGCGCCTCCCGCTCATTGGCGGGTTCCAGGCGGAAAATGCGCTCGTCGCGGCGGGCCTCTGCATCGCCTCTGGCTGCGCGCCGTCGGAAGTCTTCGAAGCCCTGCCCATGCTCACGACCGTCCGCGGCCGGATGCAACTGGCCGCCACCCGCGCCAATGGCGCGACGGTGTTTGTCGATTACGCCCACACGCCCGACGCCATCAAAACCGCACTCCAGGCCCTGCGCCCCCATGTCATGGGCCGGCTCGTCATCGTCTTCGGCGCAGGCGGCGACCGCGATCCGGGCAAGCGCGTGTTGATGGGCGAAGCCGCGGCAAGGTTCGCCGACATCGCCATCGTCACCGACGACAACCCCCGCACCGAAGATCCCGCCACCATCCGCGCCGCCGTGATGGAAGGCTGCCCCGATGCAAATGAGGTCGGCGACCGGGCCGAGGCCATCCTGCGAGGCGTCGACATGCTGGAACCGGGCGATGCGCTTCTGATCGCGGGCAAGGGGCACGAGACCGGCCAGATCGTGGGCGAAGACGTGTTCCCCTTCGACGATGCCGAACAGGCCAGCGTCGCGGTGGCCGCGCTGGACGGGCGGCTGGCATGACCGCGCTCTGGACCGCTCAGGACGCCGCCGCCGCCACCGGGGGCCGCACAACGGCCGACTGGCGCGCGACCGGCGTTTCCATCGACACCCGCACGATTGAACCCGGCGAATTGTTCGTGGCCCTGACCGACATCCGCGACGGGCATGACTTCGTCGCCGACGCACTTGCCAAGGGCGCAAGCGCCGCCCTCGTCGCCCGCGTGCCCGACGGTGTTTCTGCTGACGCCCCGCTTTTGATCGTGGACGATGTCCAAACCGCCCTAGAGGCGCTGGGCCGCGCCGCCCGCGCCCGCACCAAGGCCCAGGTCATCGGGATCACCGGGTCCGTCGGCAAGACCTCCACCAAGGAAATGCTGCGCACGGTGCTGGCGGGCCAGGGCCGGGTCCACGCGGCGGAGGCGAGCTATAACAACCACTGGGGCGTGCCCCTAACGCTCGCCCGGATGCCCGCCGAGACCGACTATGCAGTGATCGAGATCGGGATGAACAAGCCCGGTGAAATCGCCCCGCTCGCCCGCATGGCCCAACTTGACGTGGCCATCGTCACGACCGTCGCCGCCGCCCATCTCGAAGCCTTCGACAGCCTCGACGGCATCGCGCATGAGAAAGCATCGATCTTCGACGGGTTAGCCCCCGACGGCACCGCGATCTATCACGGCGACATCCCGCAAAGCCCGATTCTCGAAGCCAAGGCAAAGGCTTGCGCCCAGACGCTGATCCCCTTCGGCGCACGCGGGGACTTGGCCTGCCATCTGAAAGACGTCACCATCGCGGGCGTCAGCACGGTCGTGCAAAGCACGCTGAACGGCGCCCCCGTCCTGTTCAAAATCGGTGTACCCGGCCCCCATTTCGCCGCCAACGCGCTAGCCGTCCTCGCCGCCGCCGCCGCCGTGGGAGCCGACCCCGACGTCGCCGCCTGTGACCTCGCCCAATGGACACCACCCGGTGGCCGGGGCACGCGCGAGGTCATCGCGCTCGACCCCGTGGAAGATCATTCCATCGCCCTGATCGACGACGCCTTCAACGCCAACCCCGCCTCCATGACCGCCGCGCTCGACGTGCTGGCCGCGACCGAGCCGCAACACGGCGTGGGCCGGATCGACACAGGCCGCCGCATCGCGATCCTCGGCGATATGCTGGAACTCGGCCCCGATGAGACCGCCCTGCACGCCGACCTCGCCCGCCATCCCGCGATGGAGGCTGTCCAGCTTGTCCACTGCGTCGGCCCCCGCATGGCCGCCCTCTGGGACGCGCTGCCCGAGGCCAAGCGTGGGCGCAAGGCCGATGTCGCCCAAGACCTCCTGCCCAAGGCGCACACGCTGATCGACGCAGGCGACGTCGTTCTGGTCAAGGGATCGAAAGGCAGCAAGGTTAGCCTGATCGTTGACGCCATCCGCAAACTGGGCCATCCGCGCCCCAACACCGAATAATGACAAGGGCAGGGGCACCATGCTGTTCTGGCTGACAGAGTTTTCCGATGGCGGGGATGTCTTCAACCTCTTCCGCTACATCACCTTCCGCGCAGGCGGGGCGTTCTTCACCGCGCTGATCTTCGGCTTCATCTTCGGTCGTCCGCTGATCAACCTGCTCCGCCGCCGCCAGAAACAGGGCCAGCCGATCCGCGAAGACGGCCCCCAAAGCCATATCGAGACCAAGGCGGGAACGCCCACCATGGGCGGCCTTCTCATCCTGTCAGCGCTGGTCTTTGCCACGCTCCTCTGGGCGCGGCTCGACAACGGGTTCGTCTGGATGATCCTGTTCGTGACCACGGCCTTCGGCCTGATCGGGTTCGCCGATGACTATGCCAAAGTGTCGAAAAACAACGCCAAAGGCGTGTCCGGCAAGGTCCGCATGGGTATCGGCCTCGTGATCGCGGCTCTGGCCGCCTACTGGGCCTCCATGCTCCACCCCGAGGCGTTGTCCTTCCAACTCGCCGTGCCCGTCTTCAAGGACGTGCTCGTGAACCTCGGCCTGATCTTCATCCCCTTCGCGATGCTGGTCATCGTTGGCGCGGCCAACTCGGTCAACCTCACCGATGGGTTGGACGGCCTCGCGATCATGCCCGTCATGATCGCCGCAGGCACTTTGGGGGTGATCGCCTATGCCGTGGGCCGCGTCGACTTCACCCAGTATCTCGACGTCCACTACGTCCCCGGCACCGGCGAGATCCTGATCTTCACCGCCGCGCTCATCGGCGGTGGGCTTGGGTTCCTCTGGTACAACGCCCCTCCGGCGGCCGTCTTCATGGGCGACACCGGCTCGCTCGCCTTAGGCGGAGCATTGGGCGCCATCGCAGTGGCCACCAAGCACGAGATCGTGCTGGCCATCGTTGGCGGGCTGTTTGTCGTGGAAGCCCTCAGCGTCATCATCCAGGTCGCCTATTTCAAACGCACCGGCAAACGGGTCTTCCTGATGGCCCCGATCCACCACCATTTCGAAAAACAGGGCTGGGCCGAGCCGCAGATCGTGATCCGCTTCTGGATTATCTCGCTGATCCTCGCGCTCATCGGACTTGCGACACTGAAAGTGCGATAGCACAGATTGGGGGTTTCCCACCCCCAAACCCCCGTGGGATATTTGCCGGACCAAAGAGGGAAGGGGAGGCCATGCACCGGGCATTGGTGACAGGCGGAAATCGCGGGATCGGGCGCGCCGTGGCCGAGGGGCTGGTGCGCGCCGGTCTGGATGTCGTGATCGGATCGCGGGACGGGGCCGCGGGCGCGGAGGCCGCGCGTGAGATCGGCTGCCGCAGCGTGGCGCTGGATCTCGACGCCCCGGCCAGCTTTGAAAGCGCCCTGGCTGAGGTGGGTGAGATCGACGTGCTGGTGAACAACGCCGGGATCCTGATTGAAACCCCTATGCTGGAGGATCCTGAGGGCTGGCGACAGACCATGCAGGTCATGGTCCACGCTCCCTATGATCTGATCCGCCTGACCGCCCCTGGCATGGCCGCGCGCGGCTATGGCCGGATCGTCAATGTCTCCTCGGGCTGGGGCAGCTTTGCCGAGGGGCTGGGCGGACCGGGGGCCTACGGCGTGGCGAAGGCCAGCCTCAATGCCCTGACCAAGGCGCTGAGCCAGCAGATCCCGCCCGCGATCAAGATCAACACGATGTGCCCCGGCTGGGTGCGCACCCGCATGGGCGGCCCCGCTGCCACGACCAGCATCGAAGACGGGGCAGACACCGCAATCTGGCTCGCAACCTTGCCCGATGACGGCCCCACGGGCGGGTTTTTCCGCCGCCGCCAAGCGATCGCCTGGTGATCCCCGTCCGCGGTGTCACCGGCGAAACCGTCGCCGTCCTGGGCCTGGGACGCACAGGCCTCTCTGCCGCCTACGCCCTGACCGTAGGCGGCGCGCGTGTGATCTGCTGGGACGATGGCGCCGAAGCGCGGGGCAGGGCGGAGGAGGCTGGGCTCACGCTCACCGACCTCACCCGCGACGGGGCCTTCACCGGCGTCTCGCTTCTGATCACCTCCCCCGGCATCCCACATCTCTACCCCGCACCGCACCCGGTCATCGCCGCCGCCCAATCCGCAGGCATCCCCGTCGACAACGATATCGGCCTGTTCTTCCGATCCCTCGGCAACGGCGACTGGGCGCGGTTCGACACCCCACCACGCGTGATCGCGATCACCGGATCGAACGGCAAATCCACAGTCTCGGCCCTCATCCACCACATCCTCGGCGTCGCCGGCAAGGACAGCCAACTGGCCGGCAATATCGGCCGCGGTGTCCTCGATCTCGATCCCCCCGGCGACGGTGGCGTGATCGTTCTCGAACTCAGCTCCTACCAAACCGAACTGGCCCGCGCGCTCACCCCCGATGTGGCCGTCTTCACCAACCTCACCCCCGACCACTTGGATCGCCACAGCGGTATGGGCGGCTACTTCGCGGCCAAGGCCCGGCTCTTCACCCAAGGCGGGCCGGACCGCGCTGTGATCGGTGTGGATGAACCCGAGGGCCGCATGCTCGCAGGCCAACTGTCCGAAGGCCCCGGCGACGACCGGGTGATCCGCGTCTCCTCAGGCCAAAAGCTGGGCGGCCCCGGCTGGTCGGTCTTTGCCCGCAAGGGTCAACTCGCCGAATGGCGCGGCGGGCGGCAAGTGGCCTCCATCGATCTGCGCCCCATCCGTGGCCTTCCCGGCGCACACAATCACCAGAACGCTTGCGCGGCCTACGCCGCTTGCCGCACCCTGGGCCTCGCCCCGCGCCTGATCGCGCAAGCCTTTGAAACCTTCGAAGGCCTGCCCCACCGCAGCCAGGTGGTGGCCGAGCGAGATGGCGTGATCTTCGTCAATGACAGCAAAGCCACGAACGTGGCCAGCGCGGCCCAGGCGCTGCAGGCCTTCGACAGCATCCGCTGGATCATGGGCGGGCAGATGAAAGAGGGGGGTCTGGGCGACGCGCTTGCCCATGCGGGCCGGGTCGCCAAGGCCTATGTGATCGGGCGCCATGCCGCGGAAACCGCGCTGATGCTGGGCGCGATCCCGCATGAGGTCTGCACCACCATGGCCGCCGCCGTCGCCCGCGCCGCAGCCGAGGCTGAACCCGGCGACACCGTCCTCCTCGCGCCCGCCGGGGCCAGCTTCGACCAATATGACAGCTTTGAACACCGCGGCGATGACTTCGCCGCTTGTGTGCAAGCCCTCTGATCTTCTTCTTGTCGAAAATACGCCGGGGGGCCGCCGCAGGCGGTGGGGGCAGCGCCCCCGAAAAGGCCTAAACCTCCAACGCCTCCGACGTCTCTTTCAACAGCGCCGCACTTGCCCTGAGCGCCTCATGCTCACCTGCATCCAGCTCCGGAAACAGGTCCGCCGCCACACCCCCGCGCCCCACAACACGGGGCACTGACAGGGCCACGTCCCGCACGCCCTCGACCTCGCCCGTCAGGATCGACACCGACAACACCGCCGCTTCATCCCGCGCAATCGCACGCACGATCCGCTGCAGCCCGGCCCCGATGCCGTACCAGGTCGCGCCCTTGCCTTCGATAATCGTGTAGGCTGCGCGCCGCACGCCAGTATCGATACGCTCGCACACCGATTGGGTCAGGGGCGCACCCACCTGCGCCGCAAAAGATCGCAACTCCACCGATCCCGCCCGCGCCGCCGACCAGGCCAGCACTTCGCTGTCGCCATGTTCGCCCAGGACGTAAGCATGCACCGATTGCGGGGCGATCCCCAGATGCTGGCCCAGCAGCCAGCGAAATCGCGCGGTGTCCAGGATCGTGCCCGACCCGATCACCCGCTCGGGCGGCAGGCCAGACAGACGCGTGGCAATGTCGGTCATGATATCGACGGGGTTCGAGGCGATCAGCAGGATCGCATCGGGCGCATAGCGGCGCACCTCACCGATCACGGCGCGAAATACCTCAGCGTTCCGGCTGAGCAGTTCCAGCCGTGTCTCACCCGGCTTTTGCGACACACCCGCGGCGATGATCACCACCCCCGATCCCGCAAGCGCGTCATACCCGCCCGCATCCACCTGCGCGGATGAGGCAAAGGGCACCGCATGCGCGATATCCTCTGCCTGCGCCCGCGCCAGCTTGTCATCGATATCCACCAGAACGATCCGGTCCGCTGTTCCCGCCAGGGCCAGCGCATAGCCCGCCGCACTGCCGACCATACCGGCGCCTACAATTCCCACCTGCATTGCATCACTCTCCTGTTCGCATCTGCAGCAAACTCTAGCAGCGCGCCGAAAGAGCGATTTGATGTAAGTCACATCTCAGGCAGTCTCACGCGCTAGCACGCGCAAACGGCTCAGAAGTTCATCGGTTTCCAGATAACAGCCCTCCAGCCGCCGGTGGCCCGACCCTTGGGTGAAGGCATCGCGCCCATGCAGAATGCGGCGGTTGTCAAAGATCACCAGATCGCCCGCCGCAAACAGGGTCCGGCAGACAAAGCGGTCATCGGCGGCAAGCTGGCCATAAAGGCGCACCGCGCGATAGGCCCGGTCCACCTGACCCGCGGGCATATCGGGCTCTGACCGCAGAAACGCGGTAAACCGGATCTCCGACATCTCGCCTGCTGCGTCTAACACGACAATCGGCCCGGAAAAGCGATAGTCACTCTCGCGGTGCCGGTTCGAGAACACCCAGTTGAGCGTGGTCAGTGCGTCATAGGCATCCGGGTCCGTTACCTTCAGATGCGCCGCGATCGCAAACCCGTCGGCCATGGTGCTGGCCCCGCCGTCGCACCCGTTCTCGCGACAATGCAAAAGCTGTAGCCCCGGCTGCACCTCGCGCGACGCCAGATCGGTGTGCGCCCCGAGCCCCGCCGAGGTATAGGCATTGCTGTCGGGATTGTCCTTGGTCTCGACCCGGAAGGTGTAGCCAAAGTTCGAGGCGCGCACGGTGCCGATCCGTTCGGCCACCTGCAGAACCGTGCCAAGCCCGGACGGCAACCCCCTCAGCCGTGCGAACCCATGGGCGTAAAGTGCCTCAAGCCAGTCCTGCAACGCTTTGTCGTCGCTCAGAATCGCGTTTCCATCAAAGGTCGGCGGCTCCGGCATCTCTGCCGCCTCCCACGGCACACGCGCGGGCAGGACCGCGGCGGGGTGCCACCGCCCCTCCGCCGTGCTGCGCAGCCACCCCCGGTCGTGGCGGCTCACGTGGCCGTCGGGTGCCCAAGTCACGGCCACCGCCCCGCCCGCATCGACATCCGCCGCGGTGATCGCCAAATCCTCTGGCAGGTCCTCGGTCTGCACATCCCGCTCCCGCGTGACCGGGTTCACGATGCCCGCCACCACCTCATTCTCCCGCAGCCAAAAGCGGTTAAAAGCCCCGGTTAATCCATCGCTCCAAGTCACCCTCAGGGTCGTCCCGTCGACCTCCATCCCCGCAATCGCAGGTCCCGCCGGGTGGCGCACGAAATCGGGGCTCAATGCGGGCGTCTCCGCCGCAGGTCGTGGATCGGTCATGGGTGGCCTCCTCTCCGCTCATAATTCCCATCTGGCCACGCCCAAATCCCCGCTGTCTTGAGCAAAACCGAAGCCGCCCATGTCGTTTTCCGCCTGCAACGTCCCGCTGCCGCAGCTTTCGCTGGCCTTGGGAATCGTCATTGGCTAGAGTGCGGAGAGACCCGGCAAACGGGCAAAATACAGGCAGCCAGCGGTAGATACATGACAGAAATGGTCCATGGCGCGATCCCGGCACGGGATGGCGAACCGGTTCTTCCCAAATGGTGGCGCACGGTCGACCGGTGGTCCTTGGCATGCGCGCTTCTGCTCTGCGCCGTGGGTCTACTTCTGGGCCTCGCCGCGTCCCCGCCGCTGGCCGCGCGCAACGGGTTGTCGCCGTTCTTCTACGTCGAACGCCAGGCGCTGTTCGGCGGCCTTGCGCTCGCGGTCATGATCGTGATCTCGATGATGCCGCCGCTTCTGGTGCGCCGCTTTGCCGTCATCGGATTCCTGGTTTCTTTCATCGCGCTCGCCTTCCTGCCCGTCTTCGGCACCGATTTCGGCAAGGGGGCCACGCGCTGGTATTCCATCGGCTTCGGCTCGGTCCAACCGTCGGAATTCCTCAAACCCGGCTTCATCGTCGTCGCCGCCTGGCTCATCGCCGCCAGCCAGGATCTGCAAGGCCCGCCGGGCAAGCGCCTGTCGCTGATCCTCGCCATGATCATCTGCGGGTTTCTGGTGATGCAGCCCGATTTCGGTCAGGCCGCGCTGATCGGTTTCGCCTGGGGCGTGATGTATTTCGTCGCCGGTGCGCCCTTCCTGCTCCTCAGCGGGATCGCCATCGCCGTGGTCCTGGGCGGGGCCTTCGCCTATAACAACTCCGATCACTTCGCCCGCCGCATCGACGGCTTCCTCAACCCCGATCTCGATCCTACGACGCAGCTTGGCTACGCCGCTGGTGCGATCCGCGAAGGCGGGTTCTTCGGCGTGGGCATCGGCGAGGGGCAAGTGAAATGGTCACTGCCTGACGCGCACACCGATTTCATCATCGCCGTCGCGGCGGAGGAGTATGGCTTCTTCCTCGTCCTCCTCATCATCGGCCTTTTCGCCACCATCGTCCTGCGCTCCCTCGTGCGCCTCATGAAAGAACGCGATCCCTTCATCCGCCTCGCGGGTGCGGGGCTCGCCTGCACCTTCGGCATCCAGGCGATGATCAACCTCTCGGTCGCCGTCCGCCTGATGCCCGCCAAGGGCATGACGCTGCCTTTTGTGAGCTACGGCGGCTCGTCGCTCATCGCCGCAGGCATCACCCTCGGCATCCTGCTGGCCTTCACCCGCACCCGGCCCCAGGGCGAGATCGGTGACATTCTGATCGGCAAAGGCCGCTAGATGACCGCCCCCCTGATCGTCATGGCCGCAGGCGGCACGGGCGGGCACATGTTTCCTGCGCAAGCTCTGGCCGAGACGCTGCTGGCCCGCGGCTGGCGGGTCCGGCTCTCCACGGACGCGCGCGGGGCGCGTTACACCCAAGGCTTCCCCAAAGCCGTCGAGATATCGGAGGTCTCGTCGGCCACCTTCGCCCGCGGCGGCATCCTCGCCAAACTCGCCGTCCCCTTGCGCATTCTCGCGGGCATCGCCTCTGCCACGCTCAAAATGCGCGCCGACCGCCCCGCCGTGGTGATGGGCTTCGGCGGCTACCCCTCAATCCCGGCTCTCTCCGCCGCATGGATCCTCCGCATCCCCCGCGCGATCCACGAACAAAACGGCGTGCTGGGCCGCGTGAACCAGATCTTCGCCCCCCGCGTGACCAGGGTCGCCTGCGGCACCTGGCCGACCGAACTGCCCACAGGGGTGGCCGGCGAAAACATCGGCAACCCCGTCCGCGCCACCATCCGCGCCCGCGCCGCCGCATCCTACACAGCCCCCGGCGACACCAACCACATCGTCATCATCGGCGGCAGCCAGGGCGCCCGCATTCTGACTGATGTCGTGCCCGAAGCCATCGCATCCCTCCCCGAGGACCTGCAAAAAAACGTCAAAGTTGCCCACCAAGCCCGCGACGAAGACGAAGCCCGCGCCCGCGACGCCTACGCCACCGCCGGGATCGAGGCAGAGGTCAAACCCTTCTTCGACGACATCCCCGAACGCTTCACCGCCGCGCAACTCATCATCTCGCGCTCCGGCGCCTCCTCCGTCGCAGACATCGCCGCCGTCGGTCGGCCCTCGATACTTGTCCCCTATGCGGCGGCCACCGCCGACCACCAGACAGCCAACGCCAGGGGCCTTGGCGACGCCAAAGCCGCCACGGTCATGCCCGAAAATCGCCTGACCCCTGAGGCACTCAGTAACGAAATCACCCGTATCCTCAGTAACCCGTCCATTGCATCCCAAATGGCCCAGGCCGCCGCCGTCCTTGGCAAACCCGATGCAGCAGACCGGTTGGCAGATATGGTAGAAGAGCTTAAGGACCCGAGCACATGAACGCAGCAGCCGCCACCAAACTCCCCACCGAGATGGGCCCAATCCACTTTGTCGGCATCGGCGGCATCGGCATGTCAGGCATCGCCGAAGTGCTGCTCAATCACGGCTACACCGTGCAAGGCTCCGACCTGAAGCCCTCCAAGATCACCCAACGCCTCGCCGATCTCGGCGCCCGCATCTTCATCGGCCAAAAGGCCGAAAACCTCGAAGACACCGAAGTCGTCGTCATCTCCTCGGCCATCAAACGCGGCAACCCCGAGCTTGACGCCGCGCGCGCGCGAGGCCTGCCCGTGGTGCGCCGGGCCGAGATGCTGGCCGAACTCATGCGGCTCAAATCCAACATTGCCGTCGCGGGCACCCACGGTAAAACCACGACCACCACGATGGTCGCCACGCTTCTCGACGCAGGCGGGGTAGATCCCACCGTCATCAATGGCGGCATCATCCACGCCTACGGCTCCAACGCGCGGATGGGGCAGGGCGAGTGGATGGTGGTCGAGGCTGATGAGAGCGACGGCACCTTCAATCGCCTGCCCGCCACCATCGCCATCGTCACCAATATCGACCCCGAGCATATGGAACACTGGGGCACGATCGAGAACCTGCGCCAAGGCTTCACCGATTTCGTCTCGAACATCCCGTTCTACGGCCTCGCTGTCCTCTGCACCGACCACCCCGAAGTGCAGGGGCTGGTGGGCCGCATCACCGACCGTCGCGTTGTGACCTTCGGCTTCAACGCGCAGGCCGATGTGCGCGCCGTGAACCTGCGCTATGAGCGCGGCGTCGCCAAGTTCGACATCGCGCTCGCACAGGAAGGCATGGTGATCGAAGACTGTGCGCTGCCTATGCCGGGTGACCACAACGTCTCCAACGCACTGGCCGCGGTCGCGGTGTCCCGCCATCTCGGCATGAAGGCGGAAGAAATCCGCACAGCGCTCGCCGAATTCAAAGGCGTCAACCGCCGCTTCACCAAGGTGGGTGAGGTGAACGGCGTCACCATCATCGACGACTACGGCCACCACCCCGTGGAAATCGCCGCCGTGCTGAAGGCCGCACGGCAGGCCGTGGAAGACACCCCCGACGCCCGCGTCATCGCCGTCCACCAGCCGCACCGCTACTCGCGCCTGTCGTCCCTGTTCGAAGACTTCTGCACCTGCTTCAACGACGCCGATGTCGTGGGCATCGCCGAGGTGTTCTCCGCCGGCGAAGACCCCATCAAAGGCGCCAGCCGCGATGATCTGGTCGCAGGCCTCATCTCCCACGGCCACCGCCACGCCCGCGCGGTGATCTCCGAGGACGATCTCGAACGCATGGTCCGCGAACAGGCGCGCCCGGGTGACATCGTGGTCTGCCTTGGCGCGGGCACGATCTCCGCATGGGCCAATGCGTTGCCCGAGCGTTTGAATCCGCCGGAAGCAACACGGGCCAGCGCCTGACCCCCACCTCAAGGAGTTGAGAGTTATGTCCCATCTCTTCCCGCTCATCTTTCTGGCCTGTCTCAGCGCCCTGGCCATGGGCCTTTACGCCCGCCGCCACAATTGGCGCCGGTCGCTTGTGACCTATGCCCTGATCGTCCTCTGCCTACCTCTGGTGGCGCTTGTGACGACGCTCGGCCTGTCAACGATGCTGGGCCGTCCCGCCGCGATCTCCGCTGGATTCCTTGCCGAGTTCATGACGACCTTTGCGCCCTGGTTCCTGTCCTGGCTCTGCGCGCCCATGTTCGGCGGGCTGGTTCTAGGCCGCCTCAGCGAACGGTCGCGGGAGGCGAAGGGACAGCCCGCATGAACAGGCCTGTCGCGGCGTCCCGGTTGGTGCTTTGCACCCCGATGGCGTTCATCGCGCGGGGCTTTCGAGGCCTAGATCCGGCGGGGTCAGCGCAATGAGCCCACCCCTGATCGCCGCTTTCTGCTGGTGCATCGTCGCCAACGTGATCGGCATGTTCCCGTCCAAACGCCAACACTGGCCCGCAGCCTACATGCTGATCGCCATCGGCATACCGATCCTGCTCTGGGTCTATATGGAAGAGGGCCCATGGGTCGCCGCCGCGTTTCTCCTCGCCGCCGCTTCGATCCTGCGCTGGCCGGTGCGGTATGCGTGGCGGTGGGTGCGGAGACGAGTTTTGAGTGCCGGATGACAGTGACGTACAACCCCGAAAATCTGTCCCGCCCGGCGGGCACCGCCGGACAGCGCCGACCCGCCCCCCCGGGGCGGCGCTTCACGCCCCCTCGGCGGTTCGGCGCAGCCCTCTCCAATTCGCGCAAGGGACGCATTGGGACATGAAAAACCTCCCCCCCGTCCGCGGCACCCTCACCCCCAACCGCCCGCTCGCCGATCTCACCTGGCTCCGCGTTGGCGGCCCCGCCGACTGGCTCTTCCAACCGGCCGATATCGACGATCTGCAGGACTTCCTCCAAAACCTCGCCCCCGAGATCCCGGTCTTTCCCCTCGGCCTCGGCTCCAACCTCATCGTCCGCGACGGCGGCCTTCGCGCGGTCGTCATCCGCCTCGGCCGCGGCTTCAACGCCATCGAAATCGACGGCCAAACAGTCACCGCCGGCGCCGCCGCCCTCGACGCCCATGTCGCCCGAAAAGCTGCCGCGGAGGGCATCGACCTCACCTTCCTGCGCACCATCCCCGGCGCCATCGGCGGCGCCTTGCGCATGAACGCGGGCTGCTACGGCGCATACGTCGCCGACCACCTCATCCGGGCAGAGGCCATCACCAGGGCAGGGGAGCGCATCACCCTCACGTCCCAAGACCTCAACCTCCGCTACCGCCAAAGCGACTTGCCCGAGGGCACCGTCCTCATCTCCGCCACCTTCGAAGGCCCCAAGGCCGACGCGCAAGCACTTGAGGCCAAGATGGCCCACCAACTCGCCAAACGCGACGAAACCCAACCCACAAAGGACCGCACGGCAGGCTCCACCTTCCGCAATCCCGCCGGATATTCCAGCACAGGCGACGCCACCGACACCCACGACCTCAAAGCCTGGAAGCTCATTGACGACGCTGGCCTGCGCGGTCACACGCTTGGCGGCGCGCAGATGAGCGAGAAGCATCCCAACTTCCTGACCAACACCGGCACCGCCACCGCCGCCGAGCTTGAAGCCCTGGGCGAGTTTGTGCGCGAAAGGGTGGCCGACCAGACGGGAATCAGTCTAGAATGGGAAGTTATGAGGGTTGGTGAACCAGCCCCGGACTGAGGCAGTCCTTTCAAACACATAACGCGCCGGACAACCGGGGCTGAGAGAGCAGAAAACGGGTATGTCGAGCAGGGCATCCCAAAAGGTGGCGGTCCTCATGGGCGGACCCTCGGCGGAGCGCGAGGTGTCTCTGTCTTCGGGCCGCGAATGCGCCGCCGCCTTGCGGGAAAGTGGATATGACGTGACAGAGATTGACGCGGGCGCCGATCTGGCGGCCCGCCTTGTCGCGCTTGCCCCCGACGTCGCCTTCAACGCGCTCCATGGCCGGTGGGGCGAAGATGGTTGTGTGCAGGGTATGCTCGAATGGTTGCGCATTCCTTACACGCATTCGGGTGTGCTGGCCTCCGCGCTTGCCATGGACAAGGAACGCTCGAAAGCTGCCTACCGCAACGCGGGCCTCCCCATCGTCGAAAGCCGCCTTGCCTCTGCCGAAGACGTACGCGGCCACCACGTCATGGCGCCCCCTTACGTGGTCAAACCGAACAACGAGGGCAGTTCCGTTGGCATATATATAGTGCACGAGGCCGCCAACGGCCCGCCGCAACTCTCCGACGACATGCCCGACACCGTGATGGTCGAGGCCTATGCCCCTGGCCGCGAGCTCACGACCACTGTCATGGGCGACCGCGCCCTTGCGGTCACCGACATCCTCACCGACGGCTGGTACGACTACGACGCCAAATATGCCCCCGGCGGCTCCTCCCACGTCATTCCGGCCGAGATCCCGGCGGACATCGAGGCCGCCTGCCTCGACTACGCCAAGCGCGCCCATGACACGCTCGGATGCCGGGGCGTTAGCCGCACCGATTTTCGCTGGGACGACACGCGCGGTCTCGACGGGCTAATTCTGCTTGAAACCAACACCCAGCCCGGCATGACCCCCACTTCGCTGGTTCCCGAACAGGCCGCCCATGTGGGCTATGACTTCCCCGCGCTCTGCGCCTGGATGGTGGAGGATGCGTCATGCGATCGCTAAGCCGCTTCCGCGATCCCGCGCCGTCGCGCTCGGCCTACAAGCTTCAGCGCCTGATGCTGACCCCTGCCTTCCGCTTCTTCCTGCGCGTGGGCCTGCCCCTGGGATGCGTGGCCCTCGCGGCAGGCCTCTACCTCTCCGATGAGGCCCGCCGCGATGCGCTGATCTATGCCGCCGCCGATGTCCGCCGCCAGATCGAAGAACGGCCCGAGTTCATGGTGAACCTCATGTCGATCACCGGCGCTTCGGCGGAGGTCGACGAAGACATCCGCGAGATCATCCCGATCGACTTCCCCGTCACCTCCTTCGATCTCGATCTCGAACAGATCCGCGCCCGCGCCGAGGAAATCGACGCCGTCGCCTCCGCCCGCGTCCACGTCCGCACCGGTGTCCTTGAGATCGCCGTCGAAGAACGCATCCCCGCCGTCGTCTGGCGCGCGCGCGATGCCCTGGAGCTGCTCGACGCCGATGGCCACCGCGTGGCATCACTCGAGCGCCGCACCGACCGGCCCGACCTGCCGCTTCTCGCGGGCGAGGGCGCCCAGAACGCCGTCCCCGAGGCGCTGGAGCTCAAAGCCGTTTCCACCCTCATCGCCCCGCGCATCCGTGGCCTTCTCCGCGTTGGCGAACGCCGCTGGGACGTGATCCTCGACCGCGACCAGCGCATCATGCTGCCCGAAGAGGGCGCTGTGCAGGCGCTGGAGAAAGTCATCGCGCTGGACGAGGCCCGCCAGCTTCTGGCCCGCGACGTGGCGGTCATCGACATGCGCAACCCTACGCGCCCGACCCTGCGGATGGGCGGCACAGCCACCGAGCTTTTCCGTGAAAGCCGCGAAATCCTGACGACAACGAGGGATCAATGACCGACCTCTACGAACGCCAGCGCGCCATGCGCGCCATGCGCCGCGCCGCCATCCAGCGGGGCGTTGTCGCCATTCTCGATATCGGCACGTCCAAAGTGGCCTGCCTGATCCTGCGCTTTGATGGCCCCGACCAGCTGACCGGCATGGACGGGATCGGATCGCTTGCCGGGCAAACCGCCTACCGCGTGATCGGCGCGGCCACCACCCGCTCCCGCGGTGTGCGCCTGGGTGAGATCGACGCCATGGGAGAGACCGAACGCGCGATCCGCACCGCCGTCCAGGCCGCCCAGAAAATGGCCATGGTCCGCGTCGATCACGCCATCGCCTGCATCTCGGGCGGCAACCCCCGCTCCTATGGCCTCGCCGGTCAGATCGAGATCGACAATGCGCCGGTGACTGAGGCCGACGTCGCCCATGTGCTCGCCGCCTGCGACGTGCCCGACTACGGCGAGGGGCGCGAGATCCTGCATGCGCAACCGGTGAACTTCGCCCTCGACCACCGCACCGGCATGGGCGACCCGCGCGGCCAGATCGGCAGCAAACTGGCCTGCGACCTGCACATGCTGACCATCGACAGCACGCTGATCCACAACATTCTCTACTGCATCAAACGCTGCGACTTAGAGCTCGCAGGGTTGGCCTCCTCCGCCTATGCCTCGGGCGTGGCCAGCCTCGTCGAAGACGAACAGGAACTTGGCGCGGCCTGTGTTGACATGGGCGGCGGCTCCACCGGCCTGTCGGTCTTCATCAAGAAGCACATGATCTATGCCGACACCGTGCGCCTGGGCGGCGATCACGTGACCCTCGACATCTCCAAGGGCCTACAGATCCCGCTGTCGACCGCCGAACGCATCAAGACGTTCCACGGCGGCGTCGTCGCCACCGGCATGGATGACCGCGACATGATCGAACTGGGCGGTGCCACCGGTGACTGGGATCGAGACCGCCGCACCGTCTCCCGCGCGGAACTGATTGGCATCATCCGCCCCCGGATCGAGGAATTGCTCGAAGACGTCCGCACCCGGCTGGATGCCGCGGGCTTCGATCATCTGCCAAGCCAGCAGATCGTCCTCACCGGCGGCGCCAGCCAGATGCCCGGCCTTGATGTGCTCGCGCCAAAAATCCTCGGACAGCAGGTGAGAATCGGTCGCCCCATGCGTGTGCAGGGCCTGCCGCAAGCAGCCACAGGGGCCGCGTTTTCCAGCGCCGTGGGCCTGTGTCTGTTTGCCGCAAATCCGCAGGATGAGTGGTGGGATTTCGAGATTCCGGCCGACCGAAACAACCATCGCTCGCTCAAGCGTGCGGTAAAATGGTTTAAAGACAATTGGTAAACACAACATGTTCACGCACCCGCAAAATCCAGAGTACAGGTCACAACTTCGCCCCAGATTTTGTGGTAAATTATGAGTTTTCGCGTGACCTCAGGAGCGCCCTTGAGTAAATTAAGCGGCAACTCCTCGCAGAGCTCGCCCGGTCTTCGGGCGCAAACACGCGTCTCGCCCGGGGCGCCAACGACCAAACAGGCGGATTGAACGATGACATTGAACCTGATGATGCCGCAGCAAACGGATCTCAAACCCCGCATTACCGTTTTCGGGGTGGGCGGCGCTGGTGGAAACGCCGTCAACAACATGATTGAAAAACAGCTCGACGGTGTGGAGTTCGTCGTCGCCAACACCGATGCCCAAGCGCTCGCGCAATCTGCCGCGTCGAGCCGCATCCAGATGGGCGTCAAGGTCACCGAAGGTTTGGGCGCCGGCGCGCGCCCCTCGGTCGGCGCCGCCGCCGCCGAAGAGACCATCGAGGAAATCGTCGATCACCTGGCCGGGGCGCACATGGCCTTCATCACCGCCGGCATGGGCGGCGGCACCGGGACGGGCGCGGCCCCGATCATCGCACAAGCCGCACGTGAGCTCGGTGTGCTCACCGTCGGCGTCGTGACCAAGCCGTTTCAGTTCGAAGGCGCCAAGCGCATGCGCCAGGCCGAGGAAGGCGTCGAGATCCTGCAAAAGATGGTCGACACCCTGATCATCATCCCCAACCAAAACCTCTTCCGCCTCGCCAACGAGAACACCACCTTTACCGAAGCCTTCTCAATGGCCGACGACGTGCTGCACCAGGGCGTCAAGGGCGTGACCGACCTGATGGTTCGTCCGGGTCTCATCAACCTCGACTTTGCCGACGTCCGCGCGGTGATGGACGAGATGGGCAAGGCGATGATGGGCACCGGCGAAGGCTCGGGCGAAAACCGCGCGATCGACGCCGCCGAGAAAGCCATCGCCAACCCGCTTCTGGACGAGATCAGCCTGAAGGGCGCCAAGGGCGTGCTCATCAACATCACCGGTGGCACCGACCTCACGCTCTTCGAACTCGACGAAGCCGCCAACCGCATCCGCGAGGAAGTGGATCCCGACGCCAACATCATCGTCGGCTCCACCCTCGACGAAGCGATGGAAGGCAGCATGCGGGTCAGCGTCGTCGCCACCGGCATCGACGCCAACGTGGCCGAGGGCACTCAGCCCGTCGCCCGTCGCTCCATGGCCGAACCGCTCGCCCAAACGACGAGCATCGAGGCCGCGCCCGAACCGGCCCCTGCACCGGCTCCGGCCCCGGCACCCGCCGTCGCGGCGGAGGTTGGCACCGAACCCGAACCCTCGCTTTTCGAGGCCCCGGCAGAGGCCGCCGCGCCGTCCTTCCGCTCGGAACGCGCAGCGCCCGAGGATGACGGCCTGCCGCCGCCGTCCTACCAGCCCAAAGCCCCGGCGTTTGAACCGCGTGAGGTCGCAAGCCACCCCGCCAGCGAACCCGGCGCGCCGTCTGCCGAGGCACTGGCCCGGCTCCACGCCGCCGTCCGCAAGGATCCCGCAGACCTGGCCCCCCGCCGTGCGGCACCAGCACCGGCCCCGGCTGAGGAACGCCCGCGTTTCGGGATCAATTCGCTCATCAACCGCATGACTGGTCATCCCGCAGATGCGCCCGCACGGCCCGTTCCGCAGGTCCGTCAGGCCCCGCCGGTCCAGGCCGAACCCGACGCGCCCGAGATGTCGCCGGAACGGGAACGGATCGAAATTCCGGCGTTCCTGCGCCGACAGGCCAACTAAAGCCTGTCACAAATTTTTTAGGGTAGGCTGGGGATAACTCAGTAAAGCCCATGAAAAATAAATGGTTACGGCGGGTGCTTGCCTCTCTGGGCAAATTCCCGCCGAGAACCGTTTAGGATGTTTCAGCGCGTTACAATCTTTGAGTTGAGATGACGCACCCCCGTGCTTAGTCCAATCTCACCGGCCCACGTGTCGGTGGGACACATCTGAGGCAGCACGTGCAGACAACCTTGAAATCAGCGGTGGCGTTCGACGGCATCGGCCTACACACCGGGCGTCAGACCCGGATGGTCGTGCACCCGGCATCCGCAGAGTACGGCATCTGGTTCCGCAGAACCGATGTTGAGGATCGCGATACGCTGATCCCGGCGCGCTGGGACGCGGTCACCCCGTCCGAGCTGTGCACCAAGATCACCAACGCCGACGGCGTATCGGTCTCGACGATCGAACACATCATGGCCGCACTGGCGGGCACCGGCGTGCGCAACGCACTGATCGAAATCGACGGGCCGGAAGTGCCGATCCTCGATGGCTCCAGCGCCGACTTCGTCTCCGGCATCCTCGCCCGCGGCCTGCAGGTGCAGCACGCCCCGGTCCGCGCGCTTGAAATCCTGGAACGCGTCGAAGTGCGCAATGGTGAGGCGTTTGCCCGGCTCGACCCCGCCGACACGCTGGAAATCGACTTCGCCATCGACTTCACGGAACCCGCCATCGGCCAGCAGCACAAGTCGCTGAACATGGCCAACGGCGCCTTCGTGCGCGAGCTGTGCGACAGCCGCACCTTCTGCCGGAGTTTTGAGGTGGATGCCATGCGCGCCCGTGGCCTCGCCCGCGGTGGATCGCTCAAGAACGCGGTGGTGGTCGACGGCGCCAAGATCCTGACGCCCGGCGGGTTGCGCCATAGCGACGAAGCCGTGCGTCACAAGATGCTCGATGCATTGGGCGATCTGGCCCTCGCCGGCGCCCCGGTGCTGGGCCGCTATTCCGGCCACCGCGCCGGTCACGCGATGACCAACGCGCTTCTGCGCACGCTCTTTGCGCGGCCCGAGGCCTACCGCATGGTCGAATGCGACACCCGCCGCGCCGCCCGCCTGCCGGGTGCCGGTGTGACGCGTCACGATGCCATTGCCCTGGCGGCCTGATCCGGGCCGCCAACCCCCATTTTGCCCCGGAATTTTCTGTGCTAGACCCGCGCTTCAACGGGCGTCATCGCACGCATCCGGGGGAGAGTATGGGTAAAGCAGTCGCAGCACGCGTACGGGCAACGATCCTGGCCGGCACCGCCGCGTGCGTCCTGGCATCCTGCGGTGCATTCAGCACTGAAGAGGAATCGCTCGAAAACCTCAGCGCCGAACAGATCTATCGCTCGGCCGAGGTCGCCCTGAACCAGGACGACCCCGAAGAAGCCGCCGTCCTGTTTGGCGAGGTCGAACGCCTCTACCCCTATTCCGAATGGGCCAAACGCGCGCTGATCATGCAGGCCTTCGCCTATCACCGCGACCGCGACTATGAAAACAGCCGCTCCAGCGCCCAACGCTACATCGATTTCTACCCCGCCGACGAAGACGCCGCCTACGCCCAATACCTCCTCGCGCTCAGCTATTACGACCAGATCGACGATGTGGGCCGCGACCAGGGGCTGACGTTCCAGGCGCTCCAATCGCTCCGCACCGTCATCGAACGCTACCCCGAAAGCGAATACGCGCGCTCCTCGATCCTAAAGTTTGACCTGGCCTTCGACCACCTCGCCGCCAAGGAGATGGAGGTGGGCCGCTTTTACCTCCGCCGGGGCCACTATGCCGCCGCCGTCAATCGGTTCCGCGTGGTGGTGGAGGACTTCCAGACCACGACGCAAACGCCCGAAGCCCTGCACCGACTTGTAGAATCCTACCTTGCCCTCGGCCTCACGGACGAGGCTCAGACGGCCGCCGCGATCCTGGGCTTTAACTTCCAGTCCACCGATTGGTATCAGGACAGCTTCACCCTGCTCACCGGGCAGGGCCTGCGGCCCGAGGCGGGCGAACGCGATAACTGGCTCACACGGGTCTGGCGCCAGACGATCCGGGGTGAGTGGATTTAGGGGCCAGTGATGCTCAGGCATCTCGACATCCGCGACATGCTGATTATTGACCGGCTGGAACTAAACTTTCAGCCCGGCCTGAACGTCCTGACCGGCGAGACCGGGGCGGGCAAGTCGATCTTGCTTGATGCTTTGGGGTTTGTCCTGGGTTGGCGCGGTCGGGCGGAACTCGTGCGCGCAGGCGCCGAGCAGGGCGAGGTCACCGCGGTCTTTGACCTGCCCCGCGATCACCCCGCCCGCGCGGTGCTGGAGGATGCAGGGCTGACCGGTGATGACGAGTTGATCCTGCGCCGCGTGAACACCCGCGACGGGCGCAAGACCGCCTTCGTCAACGACCGCCGCACCAGTGGCGAAGTGCTGCGCGCGCTGTCCGACACCCTCGTCGAACTCCACGGCCAGCACGACGACCGCGGCCTCCTGAACCCGCGCGGCCACCGCATGCTGCTGGACGACTTCGCGGGGGCCGAGGCACAGCTGGCCAAAACCCGCGCCGCCTGGCGCGCTGTGGCCGACGCCCGCAAGACCCTGGCCACCGCGGAGGCGCGTCTGGCTGAGCTTAAGGCCGAGGAAGACTTCCTGCGCCATTCCACCCGCGAGTTGGACGATCTCGCCCCCGAACCCGGCGAAGACGCCGCCCTCGACACCCGCCGCCGCCTGATGCAAGGGGCCGAGAAGATCCGCGAAGATGTGGCCCGTGCCTATGCCGCCATCGGCCTCGATGGGGCCGAGGGGCGTCTTGGCGATGCCCTGCGCTGGCTCGAAGGGGTGGCCGACCGGGCCGAGGGTGCGCTCGATCCCGCGATCGAAGCCTTGGGCCGTGCGCTCGCCGAACTGGCCGAGGCGCAGGATGGCGTGGCCCGCGCCGCTGATGCCATGGCCTTCAATCCAGCCGAGTTGGAACAGGTGGAAGAACGCCTCTTCGCCATCCGCGCACTCGCCCGCAAGCACAGCGTCGCCCCCGATGATCTGGGCGACTTCGCCGAGGATCTGCGCACCCGCCTCGGCGCGCTCGACGCCGGCGCGGCCGATCTCGAAAGCTTGCAGGCGGCGGTCAAAGACGCCGAGGCCGCCTATGCCACCGCCGCCGCCAAACTCCACGCCACCCGCGAAAAGGCCGCCCGCAAACTCGACCGCGCCATGGCCGCCGAACTCGCCCCCCTCAAGATGGACCGCGCCGTCTTCGCGACCGAGATCACCCCCGCCGATCCCGGCCCCGACGGCACCGATGCCGTGGCCTTCACCGTCGCCACCAACCCCGGCGCCCCCGCTGGCCCCCTCAACAAGATCGCCTCGGGGGGCGAACTGTCGCGCTTCCTCCTCGCGCTCAAGGTCTGCCTGACCGCCGGGGCAGGGGGCCTGACCCTGATCTTTGATGAGATCGACCGCGGCGTGGGCGGGGCCACCGCCGATGCCGTGGGCCGCCGCCTCGCTGCGCTCTCGACCGAGGCCCAGGTTCTCGTCGTCACCCATTCGCCTCAGGTCGCGGCGCTAGGGGCCCATCACTGGCGGGTCGAGAAATCCGTGGCCAAGGATGTCACCACCAGCCGCGTCGTCCCGCTAGATGCCGCCACCCGCGTCGATGAAATCGCGCGCATGCTGTCGGGCGACACCATCACGGATGAGGCCCGCGGCGCGGCCCGCGCGCTCCTGGCCGGCTGAAGCCGCCCCCAAACCGTGACACCACACCCCGTCCCGGCGTACTCTAGGGCGCTGGTTTGTAAGGGGTTTCAACGGTGTTGCAGGAACCAATCCTCGATCTGACGCGCGATCAGATCAAAGGGTTCGTCACCCGTGGGTTTGTGCGCGTAAACGATGCGTTCCCGCGCGAGCTCGCAGCCCAGGCCCGCCGCCGGATCTGGCGCGATCTGCCCGGAGATGGCCGGATCCCCGCGACCTGGCCCCAATCCGTGGAACGCTCTGATATCTATCGACAAAAACCGTTTCGTGAGGTGCTGGGTGCCCCCCGCCTGCAACGCGCGATCGACCAGCTTGTGGGCCCCGGTCGCTGGCAACAGCCCAATGGGCTGGGCCCCTTCGTCATCCGCTACCCCAGCAAGCGCAGCACGCGCGATACCGGCTGGCACATCGACCCCGCTTTCCCGCCGCCTGATTCGTCCGGCGATCCGGACCCGATGGCCGACCCCCTCACCTGGCGCGTGAACATTCATGCCCAGGGGCGCGGATTGTTGATGCTGATGCTCTTTTCCGATGTGGGCCCGCAAGATGGCCCCACCCGCCTGCGTGCAGGCTCGCATCTCGACGTGGCTCCTCTACTGGAACCCGCCGGCCCCGAGGGGGTGGATGCCCACGGCCTCGATGCGACCATCGGCAAGGACCGCGTGGTGCATCTGGCCACCGGCAAGGCGGGCACCGTTTACCTGTGCCACCCCTTCCTCGTCCACGCGGCCCAGCGCAACCAGGGCAAACGCCCGCGCTTTCTGGCCCATGTCGACCTGCCGCTGGTGCGCCCCCTGATCCTGGGCCGTACGGACGGGCGCTATGCCCCGGTGGAATGGGCGATCCGCAAGGCGATCTGCTGGTATCCCTGACGGGCGCTACCTCTCGCAGCTCTTGCCGAGTAGCCGCCCGATCAGAAAGCTTGTCCGCGGCGCACGGGCCACCCGACCCCAAACGTGTTGTTTTTGACGCGGATAACGCCCAATTGCGCCCTGCGGGGGATGCGAGGCGCGTTTGCGCTGTGTTATACATCCCGCCGTAACATGCGATTATGGCGGACTATTACGCCGCCACACCGCAACAAGAGGCCGCGCCCCATGACGCAAGACGACGGCACCCCAGCTCAGGCGCCCGATCGGGCGGCGGATCTGCGCGCGATGACATCGAACGCCAATTGGGAGGCCCGCCTGGAAGAAGCGCGGCGCAAGCGGGAAGAAGTGCTGGCCGCTAAGGGCAAGCCTGCCGCCACGCCGCCACCGCTGGGGGGGGCGTTGAAAATCCACGAAATCGATGGCCCCGCAGCCGAGCTCATCGATGAGGCCGCCCTGACCCCCAAGGTCAAACCGGTCCCGCCGCCCGAAGTGCCCAAGCCGCGCATGCCCAGCCTCGTGCCCCAGGCCGCGCCACCCGCCGCTCCCCCAGACGCGGGGCCCAGCGCGGCGGAAGTGCTGGAGTTCAACCGCCCCGGCCAGCCCGCGCCCAAGCCCGATCCCGCGCCCGAGGCCGGTCCGCTGAAACTCCCACGCTCAGCCGAAGTGCGTGATCCTACCCCAGCCCCGCCCACAGCCCCGCCCGTCGCGAAACCCGATCCGCTGCCCACGCCTGAACCGCAGCCTGCAGCAGAAACGCCCGCACCCGTGGCCGCGCCCAAGGCAGACCCTGCACCGCAGCCGGTCACCCCTCCGCTCACCGCGCCTCCGCCCCTGTCGGCCCGGCCCGAGACACTGTCACCCGCCCCTCCGGTGCGCCCGGTCGGCCCCGCCCGCCCGCAAGACGCCATGGTCGGCGCGGACGGATCGCGCCTGCATCTGCAATACGCCGCACGCCAGGACCGCCGCCGCCGCAATCGCCGTCTGGCCTTCATCCTCGGTGCGGCGTTCGGTGCGGGCATGGGGGTGGCGGTCGCTTTCATGCCACCCGGCACGCTGGATATCTTGGCCACCCGCGTCGCGGATCTCGTGCAGTCCGCGGCGGCGCTTATTCCGACAGGGGCCTGATCGGCCCGCGGTCCAGCCGCCAGGCAAACGGCACGCTCTCATGCGCCGGGAAATGCTCCCGTACCAGCGGATCATGCCCCGGGATCACGCGATCCTTTCCACGCCCGAGCCCCAGGATCCGGTCGAACCCGTCGAGCATCGGCTGCAGATCCGCGACAATGGGAAACGGCTTTCGCGCGACAAAGTTTTCATAGTAATGGGCCGCATCTGACGCCAAGCACAGTGGCCCCTGTTCGGTGTCCACCTCGACCACTTGCAGCCCGCGCGAATGCCCCCCCACGCAATGCACCCGCACGCCAGGGGCCACTTCGCCGGACCCATCATGGAACACCACGCGCCCCGAATAGACGTGCTTGACCATCTGGCAGACGTGGTCCGCGGTAAACGGCATTTGCAGCACCCCGTGGCACATGCAGGGCCCCGTGGCATAGGCCATCTCTGCCGCCTGCAGATGAAACTGCGCCGCCGGGAACCGATCGAGACCGCCCGCGTGATCGTAATGCAGGTGGGTGATGATCACCGTATCGACTGTCGCCGGATCCACCCCCATCGCGCCAACCGCCTCGGCCGGATCGCGCAGGATCGGGCGGTCGCGCCGCGTGGCCTCGCCCTGTTCATACCCGGTGTCCACCACGATCCGCCGGTCGCCGTTTTCCAACAGCCATACAAAGTAATCCATCCCGTGGGGCAGGGTGGGGTGGTCGTCGAAGATAAAGCTGTCGCCCCGCACCCGTTCATTGCGCTCGGCGTATTTCAGCGCCCAGACCGTCCAATGCGCACTCATCCCTGACCCTCCCGTTTTGGGGCAGCTTCGGTGCGACGGCACGCGGCGTCAATCGGGGATGTCTCTTTGCCGCCAATGCGGTAGGACGATGTGAAACGGGAGGACACCATGGCAGACACAGTGCGCATCGCCCTGATCCGGGGCGACGGGATTGGCGTCGACGTGGCCGATGCGGCGATGGCGGTGGCCGAGGCGGCGTTGCAGGCCACCGGCGGACCGGCGCTATCGGTGGATGAGATCGGCGCGGGCGCGGGCCACTACCGCGACACCGGGCGGGATATTGAGGCGGACGGCGAAGACCGGGCCGGGGTGGCGGATGCGATCTTTCTAGGCGCCATTGGCTTGCCTGCGATCCGGGCCGCGGACGGCACCGAGATCTCGCCCCACCTCCGCCTGCGCGACCGTTTCGGGCTTTATGCCGGGGTGCGGCCGGTGAAGGCCTATCCCAACGCGCCCCAACGCCTCGCCGATCCGCGCGCGGCGGGCATCGACATGGTGATCCTGCGCGAGAGTACCGAAGGCCTGTTCTATTCGGCGGCCGTCCATGGCCGCAGCGAGGGCGACGGAGAAACGGAAGTCCGCGACACAATGCGGATCACACGCGCCACGACCGAAAAGCTCCACCGCTTCGGCTTCGATCTGGCTGCCAAGCGCAAGGCCCGCGGTCGCCCGGGCCACCTGACCTGTGTGGACAAAGCCAACGTCTTCCGCTCCATGGCCTTTTTCCGCCAGATCTTCGATGAGATCGCGCCGGAATTCCCCGACATCTCCACAGGCTACAACTACGTCGATGCCCAAGCGCTCGACCTCGTCCGTCGGCCTTGGGAGTTCGATGTGATGGTCATGGAGAACATGTTCGGCGACATCCTGTCAGACCTCGCCGGTGGCCTTGTGGGCGGCATGGGCATGGCCGCCTGCGCCGAGATCGGGGACGAGACGGGCCTCTTCCAACCCGCCCACGGCAGCGCGCCCGACATCATGGGCCAGGACAAGGCCAACCCCCTCGCCGCGATCCTGAGCGGGGCCTTGATGCTCGACTACCTCGCCGACAAGACCGGGTTCGCGGGCCTGAGCGAAGCAGCCGCGCGCATCGATGCCGCCGTGGAGCAGGGCTTTGCCGAGAATGCGCTCAGGCCCATGGAGTTCGGCGGCGACATGGGCACCCGCGCGGTGACAAACGCCGTGCTCGACCGGATCCCCGCATGACCGCCCGCGTCGCGGTCATCGGGCTGGGCTATTTCAGCACCTTCCACCTCGCCGCTTGGATGGCTCATCCCGGCGCGGAGCTCATCGGCGCGACCGACACCAACCCCGACCGCATCGCCTGGGCGCAAGACACCCACGGCGCAACCGGTTTCCCAGATGCGGCGGCTCTGTTGGCCGAAGCCCCCGACATAATCGACATCGTCGCCCCGCCACCGGCCCATGCCGCGCTCATCCGGCAAGCACTGACGCCGGGCCGCGTCATCATCTGCCAAAAGCCCTTTTGCACCTCCATCCCCGAGGCCGAGGCCGTGATCGCCGATGCTGAGGCCGCAGACACCACCCTGATCATCCACGAAAACTTCCGCTTCCAGCCCTGGCACCGCACCATCGGCCAGATGCTGCACGCGGGCGCGCTGGGCCAGATCTACCAGGCCCGCTTCCATTTCCGCCCTGGCGACGGACGCGGACCCGACGCCTATCTCGATCGCCAACCGGCCTTCCGCACCATGCCGCGCCTCCTGATCCACGAAACCGCGGTGCATTTCATCGACCTCTTCCAATGGCTATTTGGCCCGATCACCCATATCTACGCCGACCTGCGCCAGTTGAATCCGGTGCTGATCGGCGAAGATGCGGGCCATCTGTTGATCGATCACGCCGGTGGCACACGCACGGTCTTTGACGGCAACCGCCTGTCGGATCATATCACCGACAACCCCCGCCGTGTGATGGGCGAGATGTGGGTGGAGGGCGAGGGGGGCACCCTGCGCCTCGACGGCGCCGGGCGGATCTGGCGGCGTGATTTTGGCGCGATGGATGAGCGTGCGTTGCCGGTCAACCTGCCGGTGGATGACAGCGCCTTCGGTGGAGGCTGTGTCGCGGCGGTAATCGACCACGTGGTCCGCGCGCGGGCAGGGGAGGCGGCGTTTGAGAACGAAGCGCGGTACTACCTTTCGGTGATGCGGGCCTCGGCGGCGGCGTATCGTTCGGCTGAGGCTGGGGCAAAGGTGGCTTTGACACCCTCCGCTTAATCTGTCCCGCCCGGCGGGCACCGCCGGGCAGCGCCTGCCTGCCCCCCGGCAGGCGCTTTGGACCGCGCAACTTATTGTACCGGCGCAAACAGTTCACCCGCCTCGCAAGCCGCGCCGCTACACCCCGGCGCCTACCCAGGCAGGCGCTGCCCTCAGCAAACCGCTTATCCCCCGCAGTCCCGGACTCGATCCGGGACCTCGCGCCCTCAATCAGTCCCGCCCGGCGGGCACCGCCGGGCAGCCCCCGACCGCCCCCATGGGCGGGGGCTACGCCCCCACCCGCGGTCGGGGACGGCCCTCACCAAGTTGCTCAAAACCCTCATCCCGTGGCTGAGCCCCCATAACGCAAAACGCCGGAACCCTCAGGTCCCGACGCCTCAAACCGTCCAGCTGTAAGGTGACCCTCAGCCGCCCCAGATCCGTACCGGTCCGCAATCCATATGCACAAAGTTCGAGCGCGAGTACTTGCCCACACCGCCCGCACGGCACGCCGCCGCCGCCCGCGCCATCTGGCGCACCGACCGGCCCCGCATCCGCAGATCCGCCGCCTGGCCCTTCATATGCAGCGAGTTACGCGCCACCGACCGTGACCGCGACCGCAGCATGGCGTTCGTCTCGGGCGAGCGATAGCCCGACAGCATGGTATAAGGCTCATCCGCTTCCATCAGGGAATGCGACGCCGCCCAGATATCCAGCGCGCGGGTGTCGATATCGATGGTCTGGTTGTTCCGCCAGTCGCGCATGAAGAAGGCGACTTCTTTCAGCGCTTCGGGGATGTATTCGCCGTCGATCCAGTAAATGGTGTCGATGCTTTCACCGGTGCGGCCCGAATACATTGCGATCCGTCGGATGTCGCCCGCACCACGATTAAAGCCAAAAGCGTTGGCGAATGTGGGGGCTGCGGTCACTGCGGTCGCGGCAAAAGCACGTAGCACACCACGCCGCGTCAAGCTCGTCGTTCCGTTGTCTATCATGTATCTTCTGCGCGTCCCGTCGCTTCCGATATGTCGCGGTTTTCCCACAACACGTTGCTGCCTCATCCCCAGGCGCAGGGGATGTATTCCATAACAAGCCCCTGTATCCAAGGTCTTTGGTTAAGAAGTCGCAACAATGCCCAAGTGTCGGCAACTTCTCGCTCATTCGGCTTATCCACAGCTTTGTGCACCGGTCCGGAGGCAAGCGTTGCACAAGCGCGACAGCCCCTCACCGGTTGCGATCAAACCCCCGTGAAGTGCTTTTTTGGCAAGCCGCCCATGGCATAAAGGGCGTCTGGGGTGCTCGTGTACAAGGAAGTCGGATGTCTACTGTCACGCGACGAGGTTTCGTCACTTCTGCCACGGCGGCTGCTGCCACAGTCGCTGCATCATCGGCCTTTGCGCTGTCGGTGGGCCATCGTCAGGCCATCGCCGAGGCTGCCACTGGCGATCGCGATATCGCGGCCTTCTACAAGGAAAACGGCTATATGCCGATCTGGACGGGCCGGTCGAACACCGACAAGAAGCGCCGTCAGGAATTCATCAAGGCCGTGGCCAATGCCGATGCGCATGGCCTGCCCGCCGACCGTTACAGCCCCGATCTGATCAAGACGAACCTGCGCCGTGTCGGCAGCGAACGCGATCTGGGCCGGCTCGAGGTCGAGATGAGCCGGCTGTTCCTGCAATACGCCCGCGACGTGCAGACCGGGATCATCCGCCCGGCCTCTGCCGATCCGCAGATCGTGCGCCGCGTACCCTATCGCAGCCGCAAGAGCCTGCTGGAGACGTTCGCCCAATCCACGCCCGGCCCCTACATTCGGAACCTCGCGCCCCGGTCGGACGAATATGCCCGGCTGATGAAGGAAAAGCTGCGCCTGCAAAAAATCGTGGCGCGCGGCGACTGGGGCCCCGCAATCCCCGACGTCAAGATCGAACCCGGCGCGCGCGGGCAGGCCGTTGTGGCCCTGCGCAACCGTCTGATCCGGATGGAGTATCTGCGCCGCACCTCGACCGACACCTACGACGCCAAGATTCAGAACGCCGTCCGCCTGTTCCAGCGCGACCACGGTCTCACCACCGATGGCGTCGTGGGCCCCGGCACGCGCGGCCAGCTCAACGGCACCGCCGCCCAGCGTCTGGCCCAGGTCATGGTTGCGATGGAACGCGAACGCTGGATCAACTTCCCCAACGGCCTGGGCTCGCGCCACGTTTGGGTGAACCTCGCCGATTTCCGCACCAAGCTGATCGACAACGGCCGCGTGACGTTTGAGACGAAATCAGTCGTCGGTGCCCAACTGGAAGAAAAACGCACGCCCGAGTTCTCGGACAAGATCGACTATATGGAGATCAACCCCGACTGGACGGTGCCGCGTTCGATCTTTGGCCGCGACTACCTGCCCAAGCTGCAGCAGGATCCGTCCGCTGCGGCCTATCTGGAACTGGTCGACGACGCGGGCAACATCGTCCCGCGCGAGACGATCAACTGGATGGCCTATACCGAAGACACCTTCCCCTTCTGGCTGCGCCAGCCGCCGGGGCGGGCGAACGCGCTGGGCACAGTGAAGTTCATGTTCCCCAATGCCCATGCGATCTATCTGCATGACACGCCGGAACGGCATCTGTTCTCGCGCGAAAGCCGGACCTTCTCATCAGGCTGTGTGCGGCTCTTTGATCCGCATGACTTTGCCTATGTCCTGCTGGAACGGCAGATGAGCAATCCCGAGCCGTTTTTCCAGCGCATCCTGAACAGCCGTGAGCAGACGATCGTGCCGCTGGATGAGCCGGTGCCGGTGCATCTGGTCTATCGCACGGCGTTTACCGAGGCGAAGGGCCGCTGCCAGTTCCGCCGCGACGTCTATGGCCGTGACGCCAAGGTCTGGCGCGCGATGGAACGCGCCGGGGTTTCGCTCTAGGGCGTTCGGGGGTACATCTCGGCCCGTGAGCAGTCAGGGGCCGAACCCATGCCATTGACCATCCATCAGATTGCCGAGGCGTTGGGCGCCGAGGTGCTGGGCAATGGTGACCTCAGTGTCACCGCGCCGTCGGAGCCCGCCAGCGCGGGGCCGGAGCATCTGGCGCTCGCGATGGATCCCAAATATGCCGACGGGCTGGCCGAGGGATCGGCGCGGGCGGCCATCGTCTGGGCCGGGGCGGATTGGCAGGCGCTGGGGCTGGAGGCGGCGATCATCGTCCCGCGGCCCCGCTACGCGATGTCTGGGCTGACCCGGCTTCTCGATCCGGGGCCTGAAATTGCGCCCGGTGTGCATCCCACGGCTGTGATCGACCCTACCGCCGAGATCGGCGCGGAGGCCGCCATCGGCCCTTTCGTCGTAATCGGACGCGGCGTGCGCATCGGCGCGCGGGCACGGATCGGGCCCCATGTCAGCATCGGCGCCGAAGCCGTGATCGGCGACGACGCCCTGATCCTCGACGGCGTGCGGATCGGCCACCGGGTGAGCATAGGCCATCGCCTGATCGCCCATCCCGGCGCGGTCATCGGATCGGACGGGTTTTCCTTTGTGACCCCTGAGAAGTCCAACGCCGAACGCGCGCGCGAGTCCCTCGGCACTGCCGAGGCGGCGGAGGGCCAAAGCTGGACCCGCATCCATTCGCTGGGCGGTGTCGAGATCGGCGATGACGTGGAAATCGGCGCCAATAGCGCCATCGACCGCGGCACTATCCGGCCCACGGCGATAGGACGCGGCACCAAGCTCGATAACCTCGTCCATGTTGGCCACAACGTCGTGGTGGGCCGCGACGCGCTGCTCTGCGGTCAGGTCGGCATTGCAGGCTCGGCCCGGATCGGCGACCGCGTCGTGCTGGGCGGGCAGTGCGGTGTGTCCGACAACGTCTTCATCGGCGATGACGTGGTCGCCGGCGGGGCCACCAAGATGTTTTCCAACGTCCCGGCAGGCCGCATGATGCTGGGCAGTCCGGCGATGAAGATGGACAGCCATATCGAGACAATGAAGGCGTTGCGCCGCCTGCCGCGCCTGATCCGCGACTTCAAGGCATTGCAGAAAGCGGTTCCCAAAGCGGGCGACAATGACTAAATGACGCCCCAAGAAACGAGCGAGGCGATCATGTCGGCGAGCGTCGAGGATCAGGTCATCAAAATCATAGCCGAACAGGCGGTGATCGAGCCGTCTGACGTGAAGCTTGAGCACACGCTGGATGATCTGGGCATCGACAGCATGGGGCTGGTGGAAAGCATCTTTGCCATCGAAGAAGCCTTTGACATCCAGGTTCCGTTCAACGCCAACGAACCCGACCAATCCGATTTCGATATCTCGTCTGTTGCCGCGATCATCAAAGCGGTTGAGGGCCTCGTGGCCGAACAGACCGCGTGAAACGGGTCGTCATCACGGGGGCGGGAACGATCAACCCGCTGGGTGCGTCCGTGCCCGAAACCCTGTCGGCGATGCAGGCGGGCACCTGCGGGATTGGTGAACTGGACATCCGCGATGTGGACAGGCTGGCGATCAAGATCGGCGGGCAGGTCAAGGATTACGACCCCGACACCCATTTCAACCGCCAGCAACAGGCGCTTTATGATCGGTTCACCCAGTTCACGCTGCTCGCCGCGCGCGAGGCGGTGGAACAGGCGGGGCTGGAGTTTGCGGGCCAACTGGCGGCGGAAGCGGGCGTGGTCTTGGGCACCTCGGGCGGGGGTCTGAACACCCAGGATGAGAATTACCGCGCGGTTTATGAAGAGGGGAAGAACCGCGTTCACCCCTTCATCGTGCCGAAGCTGATGAACAACGCCGCAGCCAGCCATGTCTCGATGGCCTGGAACCTCAAGGGCCCGTCCTTCACGGTCGCCACCGCCTGCGCATCGTCAAACCACGCGATGGGGCAGGCGTTCTGGCTGGTGCGGAGCGGTGCCAGCCGCGTGATGGTCACCGGCGGCTCGGAATCGATGCTGTGTTTCGGCGGCGTGAAGGCGTGGGAGGGCCTGCGCGTCATGTCAAAAGACGCCTGCCGCCCGTTTTCGCTTGGCCGCACCGGCATGGTCCAGGGCGAAGGGGCGGGGGTCTTCGTATTCGAGGAATACGAGCACGCCAAGAAACGCGGGGCCGAGATCCTGGCCGAGGTGGTCGGCTTCTCCATGACCTCGGATGCCGCTGATATCGTGATGCCGTCGAAACAGGGGGCCGCACGGGCGATTGCAGGCGCGTTGAAGGACGGGCGGCTGAACAAAGAGGATGTAGGCTACATCAACGCCCACGGCACCGGCACGGCGGCCAATGACAAGACCGAATGCGCGGCGGTGGCCGATGTGTTCGGGCGGCATGCCGACCAGCTGATGATCTCCTCCACCAAGTCGATGCACGGGCACCTGATCGGCGGCACCGGTGCAGTGGAACTGCTCGCCTGCATCATGGCGCTGCGCGACGGGGTGATCGCGCCGACAATTGGCTATCAGGAGCCGGATCCCGAATGCGCGCTGGATGTGGTGCCGAATGAGGCGCGAGAGGCGAAGGTGGATGTGGCGCTGTCGAATGCGTTTGCGTTTGGCGGGCTGAATGCGGTGCTGGCGTTGCGGAAGGCGGGGTAGAGCACTCTTCTTTGCGTTGCAACTAGTCCGCAGGTTTCCAAAACCGTACCGCCCGACCGATAGGTCGGGCAGCCTCCGACCGCCCCCGTCACGCCGCAGGCGTGCCTACGGCACGACGGCGGGGGCTACGGCCCCCACCCGCGGTCGGGAGCTGCCCTTAGTTCATCATGGTGTCGGTTGTGTCTGCGGCTAACGAAATCATGATGCCAGAAGCGGAGATTCGATCAACTGCCTTACCGTTGACCCACGCTCCACCGCCCGTCGGGGGGTGGGCGACAGGATCGCAAGGCCATCAATTACGCCAATCGGTCCCGTTTCCCGACGGGAAAGGGGGCACTGCCCCAAGCCGGGCCAGCGTCTGCCCGTGGGGTGGCGCCGCCATCTTTCGCTGGAGCGCTTTATGGCAGCAAGACACATCTTCCCTTTCCACAATGCGCCCCACCGCAATAGCGCCAGCCCGCCGGGACGGGCAGTCGCTGGCCCGGCGCCTTCGGCTTGTTCCGGGCCGGTATAGGGTTCAGTGGTTGTGCCTAAAATCTTCGACGCTGCGGACTTGATCCGGGGCCTCTGGGTGAACGGGGCAGCGAGGTCCCGGGTCAAGCCCGGGACGGACGCATCTGCGCGGTTAGGTTCTAGTGCCCCGCTGTCGGCCGACCCTCCCCCTCGATCCCCCTCCCGCCGGGAGCGGGAGGCGACAGAGCGACGGGCCATCAATCTCACGCCAACCGGTCCCCTCTCCCGGCGGGAGAGGGTTAAGGGAGAGGGTGGCATGGTTCCGGCGCCTTCGGCTTGTTCCGGGCCGGGACTAGGGCCAGCGATTTTACCTTGGAACCTCAACGCCCCGGACCTGATCCGGGGCCTCTCAACCCCAGCACGGCCACATACCTCCGATAAATCCCTACTGCCCCACCGCCGGCCCACGCTCGCGCAGCGCATTATACCCCGCGGTAAACCCATTGAGCGACAGCGTCACCACCACCTCCTGGTTGCGCGCCGCCGCCGGTACGATCCGCAGCTTGCCCTCGATCCCCCGCCGCATCGCCGCCAGATCATCGCCCGACAACCCGATCCGTGCGAAACAGCCCACCTGGGTGCAGAACTGGAACGGGTATTGCTTGGCGGGATCGGCGTCGATTGCGATGGTCACCTGTTGCGTGAGCAGCGTCTCCAACGGCGTCACGATCGTCGCGCCCGCCTCGGCCTGACCGCCTTCGGGCAGGGGGAACATGCTGATCTCGGCCACCGGGTTTCCATCGGCCCCCGCCAGCATCTGGTAGAGCTGACAGGGATCGTCGCCCTCGGGATTGACGACACAGCGTAGCTGCCAATCCTCGAACGTGGCGTCCACATAGGTCTCGCCCGGCCGGGGTTCATCGGATACCACGGTGCCGGGCGACAGCTCATCCGCCGTCTGCGCTGCGAGCCCGGTCGCGGCCACGGCCAGCGCCCCGGTCAGGGCAATTCGGGTCATCATGCTCATCTCAACAGGTCCCTTCGGGGTTCGTGTTTGTTGGAAATGGGCCTAGCACGCGGGCCCGTCTCTGTCAGGGTTTCTCAGTTCACAATTGGCGAAGCTTCGCGCATTTAATTGAACAACAAAAAAGGGCCCGAATTGGACCCTTTTTCGCTTTTTTCTCCCTGCCGGACGGGCCGACTTAGTCATTGACGCGAACGCTAGTGGCTTTGGTGTGGGGCGTCAACAGGGAATATCCACATGGCAAATCACAATAAAAAGGGCCGCACCCAAAGGGGCGCGGCCAGTCTGACAGGGAGGAAAAATGCCCGCAGCCAGCCCGCAGACCGGACATCAGGCAGATCGACACTGGCGCATAAGGGTTAAGAAGTTATGGTGCCGCCAAACACTCAGATGGCGGAGACGGGCCTTGGACAGGGACACAATTTTCATCGGCGGCGGTGGCGAGGATTATGCTGCGGCGCAGAACCTGCTTTTGAAATACGGCAACCGCCACGGCCTGATCGCCGGGGCCACGGGCACGGGGAAAACCGTGACGCTGCAGATCATGGCCGAGAGCTTTTCCGCCCAAGGCGTGCCGGTGTTTCTGGCCGATGTGAAGGGCGATCTGTCGGGGCTGGCACAGGCCGGGTCGGAGGGGTTCAAGCTGCATGACGCGTTCATGAGCCGGGCCGGGAAAATCGGTTTCACCGACTACACTTACGATGCCTTCCCCGTCACGTTCTGGGATCTCTTCGGCGAGGCCGGCCACCCAGTGCGCACCACCGTGGCCGAGATGGGGCCGCTTTTGCTGGCCCGTCTTTTGGAACTAACCGAAGCACAAGAAGGCGTCCTCAACATCGCCTTCCGGGTGGCTGATGAAGAAGGTCTGCCGCTCCTCGACCTCAAGGATCTCCAGGCCCTCCTCCTCTGGGTGGGGCAGAACGGCAAGGACCTGTCGCTGCGCTATGGCAACGTGTCCTCGGCCTCGGTCGGCGCGATCCAGCGCGCGCTTCTGGTGCTGGAGAACCAGGGCGGGAACGATTTCTTTGGCGAACCGGCGCTGGAGCTGACCGATATCATGGCCACTGACAGCGACGGGCGGGGCCGGATCAACATCCTGGCCGCTGACAAGCTGATGGGATCACCACGGCTTTACGCTACGTCACTTCTGTGGCTGCTGTCGGAATTGTTCGAGGAACTGCCCGAAGTGGGTGATCCCGATAAGCCGAAGCTCGTCTTCTTCTTCGACGAGGCGCATCTGTTGTTCGACGACGCCCCCAAGGCGCTGGTGGACAAGGTGGAGCAGGTGGCTCGGCTGATCCGGTCCAAGGGGGTGGGCATCTATTTCGTGACGCAAAACCCCGATGACATCCCCGAGGATATCCTGGGCCAACTCGGCAACCGCGTCCAACACGCGCTGCGCGCCTTCACCGCGCGCGACAAGAAGGCGTTGAAGCTGGCCGCCGAGACCTATCGCGAGAACCCGCGGTTTTCGACCGAGGATGCGATCCGCGATGTGGGCACGGGGGAGGCGGTGACCTCCTTCCTGATCGAAAAAGGTGCCCCGGGGATCGTGGAGCGCACGCTGATCCGCCCGCCGTCTTCTCAACTCGGGCCCATCACCAAGGCCGAGCGTAAGGCGGTGATGGACGCCTCGGTGATCGGCGCGAAATACGAGACGGCGAAGGATCGCGAAAGCGCGTTCGAGATGCTGACCGCGCGGGCCGAGGCCGCGGCGAAAGAGGCCGAGGAAGCCGAGAAGCGCGAGGAAGAGGCCGATGCCATGCTGCGCGAATACTCCGCCGGGCGGCGGTATTCGGGCACGCGCGTGGGACGGTCGACCTCGAAAAAGACGCGCGGCGGCACGTCGTTCGGGGAGGCGCTGACGAGCGTGGTCGTGAAAGAGCTGAAGGGCACGACCGGGCGGCGCATCGTGCGAGGGATCTTGGGCGGGCTGTTCAAGGGGCGGTAGATCGCGCGCCGCAGTCCCGGACTTGATCCGGGACCTCCTTCACCCGGCCCAAGAGGCCCCGGATCAAGTCCGGAGCGTCGTCAACAGTGTAACCTCAACTCTAGGCACCCAGCCTCTTTTCCGGTACTCCGCCTGCCACCGCAGGAGGGAGAGTCCGACGTGAAAATCTCACAAGACATCGGAGTCAGCGAGCCCGCCCTCGCCGCCCTCTTCACGGCCACCTTCTCCGCATCTGAAGGCCCCGAGGAAGGCGCCATTGTCGGCGCTCTCGCCGCGCGTTTGATGGAGGACACCCCCCGCGAAGACCTGCGCACCTTTTTCGCAACCGACGGGGCAGGCCCGATCGCAGCAGTGATCTTCACGCCCTTGGTCTACCCGCAAGATCCGCGCCGCGTCATGCTCCTCTCCCCCATGGCCGTCGCCACTGACCATCAGGGGCAAGGGGTCGGTCAGGCGCTGTTGACCCATGCCTTGGACGCCCTGCGATCAGAGGGTGTGGATGTGGCGATCACCTATGGCGATCCGGCGTTTTACAGCAAGGTGGGGTTTCAGCCCCTGACGGCCGCCCAGGCCGCGCCGCCGCATCCGCTGAGCCAACCGCAGGGGTGGATTGGCCAGTCGCTGACTGGGCAGGCGCTTACCCCGCTCAAAGGCCCGTCGACCTGCGTGTCCGGCCTCAACGACCCCGCGCTCTGGTAGGGTCCTCAGCTGTGCTGTAACCCGACGTTCCGCAACCGCGCGGCCCAGAGGGCCATCGCCAGCCCCGCGGCACTTGAGGCCAGCATCAGCCCCAGAAGGATCGGCGCGCCGCCCTCTTCTGGCAGGGCCCACCCCGTCACCCCGGTCAGAGCCGCACCGCCCGCCACCACCAACGCGCCCATCAACCCCGCCGCGCTGCCCGCCATGTCGGGGCGCACGGACATCGCGCCGGTGCTGGCCCCCGGCATGGTCAGCCCGTTGCCAAGCCCTGCACAGATCGTGCCCGCGAACAACACCGGCAGCGACGTCACCCCCAGCGACCAGGCCACCAGCGCCGCGGCCAGCCCGCCGCAGGCCACCAGCCGCCCTGCGATCATCAGCGTTGTCGGCGCCAGCCGTCCCGCCGTCCGGCCCGTCAGAAACCCGCCCACCATGAACCCGAGCGTAATCGAGCCGATATAGAGGCCCAGCTCCGCCGTGGTGATCCCGAAGGTTGCCTGCGCCACCAGCGGGACCCCGGTGATAAAGATGTAGAACGCCCCCACCGAGAACATCCCGCAGAGCGCATGGGCCCAGAACACCGGTGCGCCCAGCAACAGTGTGGCGCGCGGACGTGCTGCACGCTCTGCCCGCGTCTCACCCAGATCGGCCCAGCAGAGCGTCAGCACCCCGGCCCCCGCGATCGCATAAAAGGCAAAGGTCGCGCGCCAGCCAAGGGCCGCGTCCACCACACCCCCCAGCACCGGCCCCAGCATCGGCCCCAGCGCCATCGCCATCCCGATATAGCCGATCACACTGACCGCCGTGCGTTCGTCGCGCGTGTCGCGCACGATCGTCATGGCCAGCGTATAGCCCGCCGTCATGCCCCCCTGCAGCATCCGGAAGGCCAGAAACGTCGTGATATCCCGCGCGAGCAGGCACCCGACCGAGGCGGCCACGAACACGGCAAGAATCCCGAGGATCACCGGCCGCCGCCCGATCCGGTCGGACAGGGGACCCATGATAAGTTGCAACACCGCCGTCACCGCTAGATAGCCCGACACCGCCAGGCTGATCGTCGCGTAATCCGTTCCCAGATCCCGCGCCATGCCCGCGAGCGACGGCGTGAACATGTTCAGCGACAGGGGCGCAAACCCGGTCAGCAGGACCAGGGTGATCAGATGCGGTGGTGTGCGGGCGCTGGGCATATTCTGGGCTTTCAAAACAAAAACGCCCCCGAGGGCTATCGGGGGCGCATGGGGGAGGGATATGGGGGTCCGTCACCGGTCCATGCGCGTGGGTCCTACAAATACGACAAGGCGGGTGGTCATATCGCTCTCCTGTGTGGGCAAACGTTAGGCGCACCGGGCGCTGGGCACAAGCCAAAGCCATGCTGCGCTATCGCGGTTTACGTTTTCGCAAGGGGGCAGTCCTAGGGTCGCTCTAGCATAGGAGACACTCTTGCAATGGAGCTAGCGTTCACGCTGTATCGGAGCAAAGCCCGCCCCGGTTTGGGGGAGGCCGGCATTGTCGACATCCTGGCCAAAAGCGTGCGGCTGAACGCGCGCGAAGGTCTGACCGGGTTTCTACATTTCGATCGCGGGTATTTCCTGCAGTATCTGGAAGGCCCGAAAGCGCCGCTGGGCCGCAAGGTGGCGCGGATCTACCGCGACAAGCGCCACAGCGAGATGGTGATCCTGGCCGAAGGCACAATTGATGAGCGGTTTTTCCCGAGCTGGGAGATGGGCCAGATCAACGCCTCGCTCTTGCCGCTCGACGGGCCGCTGGCGACGCATTCGTGGATGCTGCCGGCCGAGCAGATCAACCCCCTGCCACTGATCGAGGCATTCGCGGCCCATGCGGGCGCTTTGCAGGGCACCGATATCCAGTCGATTGGGTAGGGTCGGGCCCTACCTCTCCTGCAGCGCGAGCCGCAGCCCCAGCGCACAGTAGATCCCACCCACGACCTTGCCTTGCCAGCGCAGCACCGTCGGATTGCGTCGCAGGAAGCTGCCCAGACCGCCCGCGGCCACCGAATAGACGATGGTGCTGAAAAACCCCACAAGCGCGAAGACCACGCCCAAAATCGTGAGTTGCGCGATAACAAACCCGCGTTCCGGCGCCACGAACTGTGGCAGGAAGGCCAGGAAAAACAGCGCCGTCTTGGGATTCAGCACCTCCGCTAGGATGGCCTGGCGAAAGGCCTGCGCCGCGGTGATCGGCAGGCGGCCCTGGCCCAGATCAGGCTGTGTCTTCTCAAAAATCGCCCGCAGCCCGAGATAGACCAGATACCCTGCGCCCAAGTATTTCACGATGGTAAAGAGGGTGGCCGAGGCGGCGATGATCGCGGAAATCCCGATCACCGCGAGGCCCGTGTGGATGATATCACCTGCCGTGATGCCCGCCCCTGTCGCGATCCCCACCCGCGTGCCCGAGGTCGTCGCCCGCGCGACCGTGAGGAGCGTGGCGGGGCCGGGGATGAACACGAAGCCCAGCACCACAAGGGCATAGGTGATGAGCGTGGCGGGATCGATCATGGGGGCCTCCGGTCCGGTGTTGGCCCGAGCAAGCTCACACCCCGCGCAGTTTGGCAAGGGTGTGAAACTTTAACGGGTTTTTACGTTGCGACGGCGACGGCGCTTCGGCACGCTGTCAAGCATTGATCCCCTGCGCCCATCGGCCCTGATGTTCACCGTAACGAATTTGATCGGCATTGCTGCCGGAGGTTTTGTGATCCTTGCGTTCTACGCGCGTGACGAACGTGTCTTGCGGCAGTACGCCATCACCTCGAACGTGCTCTTCATGATCTACGCGCTGCTGGTCTGGCTCTGGCCGATTTTCCTTTTGCATGCGATCCTTTTGCCGCTGAACCTGATCCGGCTCGCGCAGATCGATCCGCGTGGCGCGTTGGGCAGGGATGCCGCACGAACACCTTGATGCTGACATGAGCTTGGGGTGTGTTGTCTGCCCATGGAAGGCATCCTTCTGATTTTTTCGGCCTTTGGCCTTTTTCTGATCCTCTTGCCGCTGGACCTGACCTGGCGACTGGTGGTGATGCTCGCGCTTTTGTTTGCGATTGAGCGGCTGATCTCGGGGCCGGTGCATTGGTCGGACCAGGGGCTGGGCTATGCGCTGGGGCAGGCGATCCTGACGCTGATAGCCTTGATCGCTGCGGCGGCGATTGCTGTGCGCATGGCCATCGCGGCGGGCCGGGGCGGGCTGACGATGGCGGTGATCCGGGGACCCGAGACCCCCGAACGCGTGGTTTTCGACCGGTTGCTGGCCGCGCTTTTGGGCGCGGTTACGGCGCTGCTTCTGGGACACGCGCTGGCCACGGTTTTGGCGGGCACCTCCTGGGGGCGCACGCTCGACCTTGCGGTGCTGGGTCTCGCGCTGTGCGGGGCCGGGATCGCGCTTGTGGCCCTCCGCGCCGGGCCGCAGGTCTTTGCGGCGTCGGGCTTCTTGGGCCTTGCCGCCATCGCAGCCTTTGGGGCAGGCCAGAGCGACCGTATTCTCACCGGGGCGCAGTCCTTTGCCGAGGGCGACCCATGGTGCCTCGCGACCGGCGCCCGCGCCGAACCGATCACCGCCGCCGGCCAACTGGGCTTCTTTTCGCTGCAAAAGGCGGAGTTCGGCTGGCATCTGGTGGTCCTGGCCCATGACGGGGCCGAGACACGCGCGGCGCACTGGTCGGTCCGCAGTCAGGCCTTCGTGCCCACGCGCATCGTCGCATCCGTCGGCATGCGCGCCTGCCATGCCCGCACCGACTACGCTCAGGCGCTCGCCGCCGGGCAGATCGACACGAGGGTGGCGACCGTTGGCCCCCACACCTATGCCGTGCCGGAAGGCTTCGCGCCGGAGATGCTGACCGACCGGGTGCGGATCAGAAGCGATGCATATGCGAAGGTGACCTGGCGGTCGGAGACCGAACCCGGCCATCTGGAGCTTCGCCATGGTGCAAAGCTGCGACCGCCCCCGGATGAGGCCCGCCCGCTCAGCGCCATAGACACCCTCCGCTCCGAGGATCGCGTGCAGATCCTCGCGGGCACCCGCTTTGTCGCCGACGGCCCCTATGGCGGTGACCGCCACGCTCGGATCAGCTGCCTGCGGGGCCGATACAGCGACCAGAACTGTAGCGTCGAGGTTGAGACGCCCGAGGCGCTCTACGAGTTTGACCTGCGCTTTGCCGATATCGCCCGCTGGGCCGAGGCCGCGGACGAGGTCATTGCGCTCTTCGCCGATTTCCGAAGACTTTAGAGTGCGCGCACCTTCAGCCGGGTGATCCGGTTGTCCTTGCGCGTCATCACCTCAAACCGGAAGCCGTGGAAGGAAAAGACCTGGCCCTGGGTCGGGATCGTCTGCGCCTCGTGAATCACCAGCCCCGCCACGGTGTTTGCCTCATCATCGGGCAGGGACCAGTCGTTGGCGCGGTTGAGATCGCGGATCGTCATCGCGCCGTCGACCACATAGTCGCCCCCTTCGATCGCCCGCACCGGGTGTTCGGCATCCACGTCGAACTCGTCCGTGATCTCGCCCACGATCTCTTCCAGGATATCCTCCAGCGTGATCAGCCCCTGCAGCGCACCGTATTCATCCACCACCAGTGCGAAATGCGTGTGGCGGCGCAGGAACTCGCGCATCTGATCGTCGAGCGTCGTGGTTTCCGGCACGAAATAGGGCTTCATCGCGATGCCCATGATGTCGAAATCCGCGAGCGGATCCTCGCCCCCTTCGGCCTGCAGCTTGTAGATCGCGCGCAAGAGATCCTTGGCGTGGATGAGCCCCACGATGTTTTCAGGGTCATCGCGGAAAATCGGCAGGCGCGTGTGGGGGGATTGCAGGCACAATTCCACCATCTCGCGCGCGCTGAGGCTTGCGTCGATCATCTCGATCTTTGAGCGGTGGAGCATAATCTCCTCCACCGACCGGTCGCCCAGATCGAGCGCGCCCAAAAGGCGGTCACGGTGTTCCTTTTCCACCGCGCCTTCGGAATGGCCCAGGCTGATGGCGCCTTCGATCTCTTCCCGCACGGCGAGGATATTGGTGCCCGCATCCACTTGCACCCCGATCATCGACAGGGCCGCGCGCACGATATAACGCACGAAGGCCACGATGGGGGCGAAGATGCGGATCACGATGGCGATGAAGGGGGCCACGCGGGTCGAGGCGGTTTCGGCATTGGTAATCGCATAGGTCTTGGGCAGGACCTCGGCGAAGATCACCACAAGGGCGGTCATCACCAGCGTTGCATAGGCCACGCCGCCTTCGCCGAAGAGACGCGTGAAGAACACTGTGGCCAGAGAGGCCGCGAGGATGTTCATCAGGTTGTTGCCCAACAGGATCGCCCCGATCAGGCTTTCGGTGTCATCGAGCAGGCGCAGCGCGAGGCCCGCCCCTTTCGATCCCTTATCGGCCCGCGCGTGCAGCTTGCCCCGCGAGGCGGCCGTCAGCGCCGTTTCGCTGCCCGAGAAGAAGGCGGATGCAAATAAGAGCATCACAATGATGAGGGCCGTGATCCAGAGGCCGGTTTCCATACTCGTGTCCGTTGTCGGTTGATGTCATCAATGGGTACGGGTCGTCATATTGGATGATATGGCCCGCAGGCAAGGAGGCGTGCGTGCTTCACGACATTGGTGAGCTGACGGGGGATGTCCTGATCTACGGCGGCCCGTATTCCAACCTGCAGGCGACAGAGGCCCTGTTTGACCTGGCTGACGCGCGGGGGATCGCGGTGGGCAACCGGATCTGCACGGGCGATGTGGTGGCCTATTGCGCGGATCCGGCGGCGGCTTGGGAGGCTGTGCTGGCGCGGGGCGGGCATATCGTTGCGGGGAATTGCGAGCGGCAGATTGCGGAAGGCGCGGAGGGCTGTGGCTGTGGGTTTGAGGACGGCACGGCCTGCGATCTGATGTCCCGCGGGTGGTATCCGCGCGCAGCACAGGCGTTTGCGGGGGATGCGGCGGCGCGGGCGGCGATGGGTGCGTTGCCGGATGTGATCGTGTTCGCGCATCAGGGGCGGCGCTGCGCGGTGATCCATGGCGGGGTAACGGATATCGCGCGGTTTGTCTGGCCGGTGTCGGACGTGGCGGTGTTTGAGGCGGAAATCCAGGCACTTGAGGCGGTGGCGGGGCCGGTGGATATGGTCTTTGCCGGTCATGCGGGCGTGCCATTCCAGCGGCAGGTGGGGGACCTTTTGTGGGTCAATGCCGGGGTGATCGGGATGCCGCCCCATGACGGTGCACCTGATACCCGGGTTGTGGTGCTGGGGGAGGCGGGTCTGGTGGTGGAGCGGCTCAGCTATGACTGGCGCGCGGCGCAGGCGGCGATGGAGGCAGCGGGGCTGCCGCAGGGGTATCACGCGGCGCTGGAGAGCGGGTGGTGGCCGAGTGAGGAGGTGTTGCCGGTGGAGATGCGGCGGAACCCTCCCCCTCAGTCCCCCTCCCGCCGGGAGGGAGAGGCGGCAGCGCGATAGGGGGACACCCCAAGCGCGACGCGGTTCCCTCTCCCCTCAGGGGAGAGGGTTAGGGAGAGGGGGGTGGTGCTGACGTTGGCGAATTACGCGGCTCTGGAAAGCATATGCCGGCCGGGTGAGAAGGTGTTGCCGGTGGAGATGCGGCCGGAGGTCCTGACGGGATAGACCGTCTGGCGGCGAACACCACGTCTGCGTTTTGCATATCGTCGGCAAAGCGTACCGCCCGGTGGGCACCACCGGGCAGCCCCCGACCGCCCCCATGGGCGGGGGCTTTGCCCCCACCCGCGGTCGGGGACTACCCTCAGCGAGGAGGTTTGCTCCGGTAAAGGCATTCTACAGATTCACTTCAGGGATTTGGTGAACAGGGCTAGAGATAGAACGGGGGTCTGTGTTTCGTTTTTCGTCATCCACGCCCCGGGCTTGACCCGGGGCCTCTCGCTCCCAGTCCAGTGGGGTCCCGGGGCAAGCCCGGGACGGGGCACCGACTAACCGCTCTTCGCCAGCGGATGATGTTCCAGCACCAAATCCTTCAACCGCTCTTCCAGCACATGCGTGTAGATCTCCGTCGTCGCCACATCCGCATGCCCCAGCATGATCTGGATCGCCCGCAAGTCCGCACCGCCCGCCAGCAGATGGGTGGCAAAGGCGTGGCGTAGGGTGTGCGGCGTGACCTTGGCGGGGCTGACCCCGGCGGCCACCGCCAACTCCTTGATCAGCAGGTAAAATCGGTGCCGCGTCATGTGACCGGCCTTCCCGTGTGAGGGAAAGAGGTGTTTTGACGCCGGTTTCCCCTCCATCCGCCCATCCCGCTCTTTCAGCCAAGCGGCCAGCGCATCGCGGGCGGGGGGTGAGAGCGGCACCATCCGTTCCTTCCCGCCCTTGCCGCGCACCAGAAGCATCCGGGGATCGCCGCGCGCGGCGGCTACGGGCAGGCCCACAAGCTCACTCACGCGCATGCCGGTCGCATAGAGCAGTTCCATCAGACAGGTGTTCCGAAGCCGGTCGCCCGCGCGGCCATGGGTGCGGGCGGCGGACAGAAGCCGGTCGACCTCACCCTCGCTCAGCGTCTTGGGCAGGCGTTTGGATTGCCCGGGCCCGGTCAGCTGGATCGCGGGATCGTCGTCGCGCCAGCCTTCCTCGACCGCGAAGCGATAGAATTGCCGGATCGCCGACAGGCGCCGCGCGCGGGTGGCGGTGGCCAGCCCGCGCGCATCGCAATCGGCAAGGTAGCGTTCGATGTCGGCGCGGGTGCCGGTCAAGGGATCAGAGCCCAGCCAATCGGCATAGTCCTTCAGATCGCGGGCATAGGCGGCGAGCGTGTTGGCCGCAGCATCACGCTCGGCGGCCTGCGCTTCCAGAAACGTCGCGATCGCACGGGCAGCCATCACGCCGGGTGCGCCGCGATCAAAAGCTCCAGTGCAGCTTGCCGGGCGACGCGGTCAAGACCCACGGCACGCAACACGGCTATCGCATCGCTCACCCCGTCCAGATCGCCCTCGGCCCCTTCGGAGAACAGCGTGATCGCCCGCAGGATCGCGGTGCCGGTGCCGCTGTCGCGGATCAGGCGCTGCAGGTGCGGCGGCGGGGCCTCGGCGAGAAATCCCGCGCGCACGGCGGCGCCCAACTGGCTGCGGGCGGTCGCTTGGTCGGGCACACCGCGGGCGAGCGCTGACAGGAAGCGCCCCTCGGCATCTTCGGGGGCGGACATGGCCGCGATCCGCTGGAACGTGGGCGACAGAAGGCCTATCTCGTAGGCAAGCCGCGCCGTAGCCCCATCCAGGGGCAGGCGCGCAAGCTCATCCCCATATTGTTCGGCGAACACAGGAGCAAGGCCCGCGGCCTTCATCTTGGCCCAAACCCCGGGCAGATCGCGGGCCACCGCATCGGTATCGCCTGCCACCAGATCGGTCTGCAACTGCTGCACCGCCGCCACCCGATCCCACACCCCGCCCGATGCGGAGGGACGCTGGCGCAGGTAGAGCCCGGTGAGTTGGTTCGCAGGCAGCGCGCCGTGGCGGGCCAGCCGTTCGCCCGCCTCGATCTGCGCCTTCCAGCCGAGGTTCGGGCGCAGGTCGGCCCAGGCAAAGGCCAGCGGCAGGGGGCCGGTGGGGACGGGCTCGCCCACGGCCTCCAACATCCGGAAGATCAGGGGTGAGGGCGCGCGCCAGGTGTCGTTTGCATCCTCTTCGGCCAGTTCGGGGTCGAGAAAGCGCGCGAGCAGGCGGTCTTCGGCGGGGGTCAAGATGCCCAGGGCTTCGGCCGTCTCCAGCGTCACCGCGGCGGCCGCCCAGTCGCCGCCCCGGGCGAGGCAGAAGATGCGGGCGGGGTAAGTGGGCGAGATCTCGGGCCGCGCGCGCATCCGGGCGCAGGCCTGGGTCTCGCTACCGGTCAGAAGCGCCACGTCGAAATAGCGGCGGAAGCGTTCGGGCGTCTCCGGCCCCGCGCGATCGAGAAGCGCCTGCGCGCGTTCGAGCGCCCCCATCGCCAGAAGCCGGTCGATCCGCGCCAGAAGCAAACGGTCGGTGTCGCCACTATCGAGGGGCGGGTTCGCTTCGGCCAGAAGAAGCTGGGTGAGAAGCCGCCGCAGACTGGGCAGGGGATCAAGGGGCACGGCGTTCAGCCGCACGACGACCTCATCGGTGGAGGCCCCGCCCCAGAGATTGCGCGGCAGACCGGTGGCCGAAGGCGGCAGAAGACCCACCGCATCGCCCACGGGCTTGCCCAGGGGCTGCACTTCGATCTGGCCCACGGCGGCGTTTGTGGTCACGTCTCCACCCGGTTGGGCCGTGCTGTCGGGGGGCTGGGCGATGCTGTCCGAGAGCCAGTCAATTGCCGACAAGGGCGCTTCGGCCCCGGCAGGGCCCGCCAGTACGCCAGCCGCAACAAGAGGGATCAGCCTAGCCCGCATCAATCTCCACCGGGGTTGAGATATCTTCCTGATCGGGGCTCAGATCGCCGAAATAGGCATAGCCCACAAAGGCCAGTATGCCCAGAATAATCAGGAATAACAGGAACTTCCAGAAACGGCCCATATTCCGTTCGCCTTTTGCTGCCTCGTCTTATCCCGCATCTGACGGCGGTGATTTGCACCGTTTATATATGGTCTTTTCCGCAATATCACGCCATTCAGGTGGAAAAGGACAAATTGGGGGGACTCTGGCGGATCGTGGTGTTTCGGCTGAAAAAGACGGTTGTGATGGTCGGCATGATGGGGGCCGGCAAAACCGCCATTGGTCAGGCGCTGGCCCGGCGGCTGGAGGTGCCGTTTCTGGACAGCGATGCCGAGATCGTGGCGGCGGCCAATGCCTCGATCGCCGAGATTTTCGAGGGCTATGGCGAGGCGTTCTTTCGCGACAAGGAGGCCAAGGTGATCGCGCGGCTTCTGGCGGGGCCTGCGGGGGTCTTGTCGACGGGCGGCGGCGCGTATCTGAGCGACAAGAACCGCGCGCTGATATCCGAGGCCGGGGTCGCGGTCTGGCTGAAGGCCGATCTCGATCTGTTGTGGGCGCGGGTCCGGCACAAGGACACGCGGCCCCTGCTGCGCACCGACGATCCCTATGCCACGCTGAAGGAGATATACGAGGCGCGCACGCCCCTGTATGCCCAGGCCGATGTGGTGGTCGCGGCGCAGCCGGGCTATTCCATCGGCGACATGACCGACCGGGTGATCGACGCGCTGAGCGCGCGGCCCGATGTGTTGGCGCTGGAGACGACATGACCGAAACGGTGCGGGTGGAATTGGGCGCGCGGGCCTATGACGTGCGCGTGGGCGCGGGGCTGATCGCGCAGGCGGGGGCCGAGATCGCGCCGCTGCTCGCCCGGCCACGGGTCGCGATCCTGACGGATGAGACGGTGGCCGCCCACCATCTGGGCACGCTGGAGGCGGCGTTGGAGGCCGAAGGCATCGCCCATAGCGCGCTGGCCTTGCCGCCAGGGGAGGCGACCAAGGGCTGGCCGCAGTTTGAGCGCGCGGTGGAGTGGCTGCTGTCTGAACGGATCGAACGGCGCGATGTGGTGATTGCGCTGGGTGGCGGGGTGATAGGGGATCTCGCGGGGTTCGCCGCAGCCGTGTTGCGCCGGGGCGTGCGGTTCGTGCAAATCCCAACCTCGCTTCTGGCGCAGGTGGACAGTTCGGTGGGCGGCAAGACCGGGATCAACGCGCCGCAGGGCAAGAACCTGATCGGGGCGTTTCATCAGCCTTCGCTGGTGTTGGCGGATATCGGGGTGTTGGACAGCCTCGCCCCGCGTGACCTGCTGGCGGGCTACGGGGAAGTCGTGAAGTACGGGCTTCTGGGCGATGCGTCGTTTTTCGACTGGCTGGAGGCGAATGGTCCGGCGCTCGCATCGGGTGACGCCGAGGTGCGGGCCTATGCGGTCAAACGCTCCGTCGAGATGAAGGCCGAGATCGTCGCGCGGGATGAGACCGAGGAGGGCGACCGCGCGCTTTTGAACCTGGGCCACACGTTCTGTCATGCGCTCGAGGCGGCGACGGGGTATTCCGACCGGCTACTCCATGGCGAAGGGGTGGCCGTGGGCTGTGCGCTGGCGTTTGAGACGTCCGCCCGGCTGGGCCTCTGTGCGCAAGAGGACCCGAGCCGGGTGCGGGCGCATCTGCGCGCGATGGGGATGAAGGTGGATCTGGCCGATATCCCCGGTGATCTGCCCGATGCCGATGGCCTGTTGGATCTGATGGCGCAGGACAAGAAAGTGATCGACGGGCGGCTGCGGTTTATCCTTGCCCGCGGGATCGGGCAGGCGTTTGTGGCCGAGGATGTGGATGGGGCTGTGGTGCGGGATGTGTTGGCCGAGGCGTTGCAGGTGCGAGGCTAGGGGCGGACGCATGGGTCACGCGATGTGAATACGTCAGGGGCAGGGTGCGTCCCGAAGCTTCGCGGCGGGTCACGGCCTGCCGATTTCAGGAACAGGTGTCGTCCGACACGAGTTCGCGCAAATGAGGCCCCGGACAATGTGGGGCCAGGACATCCCGGGGTAAGACCCCCGGGCACCCATTCCGCCGATGGCGGGCCCGTCATTTTCCTGACGTTGTGGTTGGGGTTAGCAGAGAGAGTTGAGGTTCGCCGGGGCAGGGGGCTGCCGCCCGGGGGTTTGGCGTGTTCGTGTGGTGGGCAAAGGGGCCCCGGATCAGGTCTGGGGCCGCGTTTGGGGCTGCGTTTTACTAAGTGCCGTACCTACGCAGTCTGTAAAAATCGTCCGCCCGCCGCGCCTGAGCCGGCCCAAGGGAACCACCGCAAGCCGGGTCAACGGCTGCCCGTGGGATGGCGCTGCTCCGTATCGTCGGCGCGCTTTATGTCCGCAAGTCACATCTTCCTTCGCCGCGTTGTACTCCGCCGCAAAAGCGCCAGCCCGCCGGGACGGGCAGTCGCTGGCCCGGCGCCTTCGGCTTGTTCCGGGCCGAACAAGCTCTTGTTCTTGGGACGGATTTTCATCATCCAGATCCGCCGCTGGCGCCGGGCTCGACTACCCGCCGCCGCAAAAACGCCAGGCTGCCGGGACAGCGTCGTCCAGTTTCGCTCGGACCAATACCGCGAAAATGGACAACCGCTGGCCCGGCGCCTTCGGCTTGATCCCGGGCCGAACAAGCTCTCGGTCTTAGAACGGAATCTCATCATCCAGATCCGCCGCTGGCGCCGGGCTCGAATACCCGCCACCGCCACCGCGCGACTGGTCTTCGACGTAACCGCCGCCACCGCCGCCATACTCCCCGCCACCGCCGCCCGAGCGGCCGTCGAGCATCACCATGGTCGAGGTATAGGGGCGCAGCACCACTTCGGTGGAATAACGATCCTGGCCGGACTGGTCTTGCCACTTCCGGGTCTCCAACTGGCCCTCAAGGTACACCTTGGACCCTTTGCGCAGATACTGTTCCGCTGTGCGCGCCAGCGGTTCCGAGAAGATCGCCACCGAATGCCATTCCGTGCGTTCGCGCCGCTCACCGGTGTTCTTGTCCTTCCAGGTCTCGGACGTCGCGATGCGCAGGTTGCACACTTTGCCGCCGTTCTGAAACGTCCGCACCTCGGGGTCGCGCCCCAGATTGCCCACCAGGATCACCTTGTTGACCGAGCCTGCCATAATTCCCACTCCCGCCGATTCTGAATTGTTGAGGGCGACCATACACTCGCCCGATCATGGTTAACCAGTCGTGAAGTGGGGCGGGCTTGGCGGGGCTGCGGCATTTCGCTAGAACGGGGCCAGAACCTGTTTGGGGGAATGGGATGCGTTACCGCGTGGCTATGGCCGGGGTGGTGGTTTGTGTCTTTGGCGGCGTCGCGCTGGCCGAGACTCCGACGGTGTCATCAAAAAACCGCATCAAGCTGTTCGAGAACCAGACCCGCGTTCTCGATACCCGCGCCCGCCAGCAATACAACCACTCCGTCCGGCTCCAGCCCGAGGCGTTTTCGCTGACCCGACGCGCGGGCGACGCGGCCTTCGCCATGCGCAACAGCCCCCATGTGCCCCTGGCGCGCGCAGCGGCGCGGCGGCATGGGATCCCTGAGGATCTGTTCCTGCGGCTGGTGACACAAGAAAGCGCGTGGAACCCGCGGGCGAAGTCGCACAAGGGCGCGATGGGGCTGGCGCAACTGATGCCCGGGACGGCGCGGATGCTCAGGGTAAATGCCTGGGATCCGCGCGAGAACCTGGAAGGCGGAGCGCGGTACTTGCGCGATCAGTACGAGCGGTTCGGATCGTGGCGGCTGGCGCTGGCGGCCTATAATGCGGGACCGGGGGCGGTGGAACGCCACGGTGGCGTGCCGCCGTTTCGAGAGACCCAAGGGTATATAAGGGCGATCCTCGGTCGTTAGCGCCATGCGCCGGGCGGGCAGCGGGAATTCCCCTGCGGCAACGCCGCGCGGGTGACACGGGGGCCCCTCTGTGGCAGATAGTTTAACGTCAAACTATATGCCTGAAGGAGGCCCAAATGGCCGCTGAACAGTTCGATCTTGTCGTTATCGGTGCCGGTCCCGGTGGTTATGTGGCCGCGATCCGCGCGAGCCAGCTGGGCCTGAAAACCGCGATTGTCGAGCGGGAGCATATGGGGGGTATCTGCCTGAATTGGGGGTGCATCCCGACCAAGGCGATGCTGCGATCCTCGGAAGTGTTCCACCTGATGCACCGCGCCAAGGAGTTTGGGCTGACGGCTGAAAAGATCGGCTATGACCTGGAGGCTGTGGTCAAACGCTCGCGCGGGGTGGCCAAGCAGTTGAACGCGGGCGTGGGCCACCTGATGAAGAAGAACAAGATCACCGTGGTGATGGGCGAGGCGACACTGCCCGCCAAAGGCAAGGTGAGCGTCAAGACCGACAAAGGCACCGAGGAGCTGGTGGCCAAGAACATCATCCTTGCCACCGGCGCCCGCGCGCGGGAACTGCCGGGGTTGGAAGCCGATGGCAAGCGCGTCTGGACGTATAAGCACGCGCTGACACCGCCGCATATGCCGAAGAAACTGCTGGTGATCGGATCGGGCGCGATCGGCATTGAATTTGCGAGCTTCTACAACACGCTGGGCGCCGACACGACGGTGGTTGAGGTGATGGACCGGATCCTGCCGGTGGAAGATGAAGAGATCAGCGCCTTCGCCAAGAAATCCTTTGAGAAACAGGGCATGAAGATCATGGCGAAAGCGATGGTCAAGCAACTGGATCGGTCCGCCGACAAGGTGGTGGCCCATATCGACGTGGGCGGGAAGGTCGAGAAGCATGAGGTCGATACCGTGATCTCCGCCGTGGGGATCGTGGCCAATACCGAAGGGCTGGGGCTGGAGGCGCTGGGCGCCAAGATCGACCGCAGCTTTGTGGTGACCGACGCGTATTGCCGGACCGGGGTCGAGGGGCTTTATGTCATTGGCGATGCCACGAACGGGCCGTGGCTGGCTCATAAGGCGAGCCATGAGGGCGTGATGGTGGCGGAACTTATCGCGGGCAAAAACAATGTGCATCCGGTGACGCCAGAGAGCATTGCGGGCTGTACGTACTGTCATCCGCAGGTGGCCAGCGTGGGCTATTCCGAGGCGAAAGCCAAGGAGTTGGGCTATGACATTAAAGTCGGCCGCTTCCCCTTCATCGGCAACGGCAAGGCGATCGCGCTGGGCGAGAGCGAGGGGATGATCAAGACCGTCTTCGATGCCAAAACCGGTGAGTTGCTGGGTGCGCACATGATCGGCGCGGAAGTGACCGAGATGATCCAGGGCTATGTCGTGGGCCGGACGATGGAGACGACGGAGGAAGATCTGATGAACACGGTCTTCCCGCATCCGACGATTTCAGAGGCGATGCACGAGGCGGTGCTGGATGCCTATGATCGGGTTATTCATATCTGAACTAGTTGCGTGTGCGGCTACCGATTAAGTCTGAGTACTTAGGGTTGGCCCCGGCCGCGGGTGGGGGCGAAGCCCCCGCCCATGGGGGCGGTCGGGGGCTGCCCGACCTTTCGGTCGGGCGAGTCTTTATTTGGCGAGGGGCGCTGCCCCTCGCGCTCCCCGGGATATTTCTCGACCAAAGAAAAGGCGGTCAGCGCTTCAGGAGGCGGTTGATCGCGGTGAAGGCCTCGGCAAAGCCGGTGGGGTCTAGCGGTGTGCCGTCCGCCTGAACATCGCCCAGGATCGTGAGCAACGAGGCGAGATCGAGCGGTGGGGTGCAGGAGCCCTTGGGGCAGGGTGAGATCGGTAGGCCGGTGAGCTTAGTGCCAGGGCGGGCGACGAGGGTGGCTTGCGTTGTTGTCGCGCGGGCGTAGAGGCCGGGGGCGCCTTTGGCCCAGCAATCGAAGAAAATCCGTCCGTTCATGTCATCGACGCTGTCGCAGAGCACCGTCCATGCGCCGAACCGCGCCTCGACCCGCATCTGTTCGGGCGACAGGGCGAGGGCCGGGAGGGGCAGGAGGAGGGCGAGGATGAGAAAGCGCATGGGGTGTGAGGTAGCGCGCAGAGAGGGCGATTGACAGCCCCGGCGTCTGGGCGCATCAGGCGGGGAATGCGAACCGATTGGCGCCTTGTCGCTCTGCTGTTCATTGCGGGGCTTTTTGCGGCTGCGCAATTTGCCAAGATTGCGTTGACACTTGAGGATCTGGCCGCGGTTTATCCCGGCCTGCCCTTGCCCTATGCGGTGTCGGCGCTGAGCGTTGTGGGCATCATCTTTGGCACGACCGCCGGCGTGATCGTGGCCCGGATCGGCGTGCGGCGGGTGTTGATCTCGGCGCTGGTGGCGGCGGCGGTATTGTCGGGGTTGCAGGCGCTGACCCCGCCCTTTGCGATATTCATGGGGCTGCGGCTGGCAGAAGGGGCGGCGCATCTGGCGATTGTGGTGGCGGCACCGACGCTGATGGCGGCGGTCTCCGACCCGCGCGATGTGCCGGTGTCGATGGGGCTGTGGGGGACGTTCTTTGGCGTGGGATTTGCGGCATCGGCTGCGGTGATCCCGATGTTGGGCGGGCCTGCGGGGGTCTATGCGGCGCATGGGGCGGGGTTACTCGTTTTGGCGGCGGCGCTTTGGCCGATCTTGCCGCGCGGCGTAGCGCGGGCGGAGGATCGCGACGGGTTTGTGGCGCGGCATCTGGCGATCTATCGCAACCCGCGGCTGGTGGCGCCGGCGCTGGGGTTTTTGTGGCATACGCTGATGTTTCTGGGGCTGCTCACCTATCTGCCGGGGCTGTTGGCGCCCTGGACGGCCCCGTTGTTGCCCATCGTGGCGCTGGTGGGGACCTTTGGCGCAGGCGTGCTGGCCCGCCGCATCGCGCCGCACCAGATCGCGATGGCGGGGTTTGTGTTGACCATTCTGGGGATGGGGGTGCTGATCGTGGCGCCTGAGGGGGTGCGGCCGGTGCTGGCGCTGCCCGTCTTCGTGCTGATCGGGTTGGTGCCGGGGGCGAGTTTTGCGACCGTTCCGGCGCTCAATGCCGATGGGGCGGATCAGGCGCGGGCCAACGGGGCGATTGCGCAATTGGGCAATGTGGGGACGGCGACATCGACGCCCCTCTTCGCCGCGACTCTGGGCGCGGGCTTTGCGGGGCCGGCCCTGGCGGCGATGGCGATTTCCGCCATCGGATTGGGCGCGGTTTGGCTTATCCACAGAAAGATCGCCCGGACGGGGTGACGATTTCGAAATGTTCGCTTAATGTTCTGTTAACGCCATTGAGTCTGGGAGCCAGGCTTCTATGTCTCAAGGCTGGCAGTTGTCGAAGGACCCCCCGATGCCGGAACTCAAGAAGATCGAAGTGCGCGGCGCGCGTGAGCACAACCTCAAAGGCGTGGATGTGGACATTCCGCGCGATGAGTTGGTGGTGATCACCGGGTTGTCTGGGTCGGGGAAGTCGTCGCTCGCGTTCGACACGATCTATGCCGAGGGGCAGCGGCGGTATGTGGAGAGCCTGTCGGCCTATGCGCGGCAGTTTCTCGACATGATGGAAAAGCCCGATGTGGATCATATCACCGGCCTTTCCCCCGCGATCTCCATCGAGCAGAAGACCACGTCGAAGAACCCGCGCTCGACCGTCGGCACGGTGACCGAGATTTACGACTACATGCGGTTGCTCTTCGCGCGCGTGGGCACGCCCTATTCGCCTGCCACCGGCCTGCCCATCGAGGCGCAGCAGGTGCAGGATATGGTCGACCGGGTGATGGCGATGGAGGAGGGGACGCGGGCCTATCTGCTCGCGCCCATCGTGCGGGATCGGAAGGGGGAGTATCGCAAGGAATTCCTTGAACTGCGCAAACAGGGGTTCCAGCGGGTCAAGGTGGATGGCGCGTTTTATGAGCTGGATGAACCGCCGACGCTGGACAAGAAATTCCGTCATGACATCGACGTGGTGGTGGACCGGATCGTCGTGAAAGACGGGCTGGAGACGCGGCTGGCCGACAGTTTCCGCACGGCTTTGGATCTTGCTGACGGGATCGCGATCCTGGAGACGGCACCAGCGGATGATGAGCCGGAGCGGTTCACGTTTAGTGAGAATTTCGCCTGCCCGGAAAGCGGGTTCACCATCCCCGAAATCGAGCCGCGGCTGTTTTCCTTCAACGCGCCGTTCGGGGCCTGCCCGGATTGCGACGGGTTGGGGGTGGAGCTGTTTTTTGACGAACGGCTGGTGGTGCCGGATCAGAACCTGACGGTTTATGACGGTGCGCTGGCGCCGTGGCGGAAGGGGAAGTCGCCCTATTTCCGGCAGACCATCGAAGCCATCGCCAAACACTACGAGTTCGACAAAAACACCAAGTGGAAGGACCTGCCGGCCCATGTGAAGCAGGTGTTTCTCTATGGCTCGGGCGAGGATGAGATCAACTTCCGCTATGATGAGGGCGGGCGGGTCTATCAGGTGAGCCGGCCCTTCGAGGGTGTGATCCCCAACATGGAGCGGCGGTATCGCGAGACGGACTCGAACTGGATCCGGGAAGAGTTTGAGCGCTATCAGAACAATCGGCCCTGCGGCACATGCGACGGCTATCGTCTGCGGCAGGAGGCGTTGGCGGTGAAGATCGGGCCGGCCTCGGGCCCCGCGGAAGACAGGCTGCACATCGGCCAGGTTGTGCAAATGTCGATCCGCGAAGCCTATGAGTGGTGCGAGAGCGTGCCGGAGGCGTTGACGGCGCAGAAGAATGAGATTGCGCGGGCGATTTTGAAGGAGATCCGGGAGCGGTTGGGGTTCCTGAACAATGTGGGGTTGGAGTACCTGACGCTGTCGCGGAACGCGGGCACGTTGTCGGGTGGGGAGAGCCAGCGGATCCGGTTGGCGAGCCAGATTGGGTCTGGTCTGACCGGGGTTCTCTATGTGCTGGATGAGCCGTCAATTGGGCTCCATCAGCGGGATAACGGACGCCTGTTGCAGACGCTGAAGAACCTGCGCGATCAGGGGAATACCGTGATCGTGGTGGAGCATGACGAGGAAGCGATCCGCGAGGCGGATTATGTCTTCGACATCGGCCCCGGTGCGGGCGTCCATGGCGGGCAGATCGTGTCGCAGGGCACGCCGCAGCAGATCGCGAGCGATGCGGCATCGATCACCGGGCAGTACCTGACAGGCACGCGCGAGATCGCGGTGCCCGCGCAGCGGCGCAAGGGGAATGGTAAGAAAATCAAGGTGGTGAAGGCGACGGGGAACAACCTTAAGGATGTGACCGCCGAGTTTCCCTTGGGCAAGTTCGTCTGTGTGACGGGGGTGTCTGGTGGCGGGAAATCGACGTTGACCATCGAGACGCTGTTCAAGACGGCGTCCATGCGCCTTAACGGGGCGCGGCAGACACCGGCTCCGTGCGAGACGATCAAGGGGCTGGAGCATCTCGACAAGGTGATCGACATCGACCAGCGGCCCATCGGGCGGACGCCGCGCTCGAACCCGGCGACCTATACGGGCGCGTTTACCCCGATCCGCGACTGGTTCGCCGGGCTGCCCGAGGCGAAGGCGCGCGGCTACAAACCCGGGCGGTTCAGCTTCAATGTGAAGGGTGGACGGTGCGAGGCCTGCCAGGGCGACGGGGTCATCAAGATCGAGATGCACTTTCTGCCCGACGTCTATGTGACGTGCGAGACCTGCAATGGGGCGCGCTACAATCGCGAGACCCTGGAGATCAAGTTCAAGGGCAAGTCGATTGCCGATGTCTTGGACATGACGGTCGAGGATGCCCAAGAGTTCTTCAAGGCGGTCCCCTCGATCCGCGAGAAGATGGATGCGTTGGTCCGCGTGGGTCTGGGCTACATCAAGGTCGGTCAGCAGGCGACGACGTTGTCGGGCGGCGAGGCGCAGCGGGTGAAGCTGTCGAAGGAGCTGGCAAAGCGGTCGACGGGGCGGACACTCTACATCCTGGATGAGCCGACGACCGGGCTGCACTTCGAAGACGTGCGCAAGCTCTTGGAAGTGCTGCACGAATTGGTGGATGCCGGGAATACGGTGGTGGTGATCGAGCATAATCTCGACGTGGTGAAGACCGCCGATTGGATCATTGATATCGGGCCGGAAGGCGGTGATGGCGGCGGGGAGATCGTGGCCGTCGGCACGCCGGAACAGGTGGCCGAGGTGGAGCGGAGCCATACGGGGCGGTATCTGAAGGACATGTTGGGTGCGAAGCGGGTGGCGGCGGAGTAAGTGATGCCTTACGTCTCGATCACCGGGCTGCGGCTCAAACGGTTCTGGCATAGCCCGCGGTTTTGGCGGCATGCGACCCGCTCCATGGTTCAGGCCAAGGGGGCGCCCGGATGCCGACGCGCAGATGCGCGGACGATCAACGGCGTCCACCATACGCGCAGCCTGTGGGACAGCCGCAAGGACATGATTGCGTATTTACGCAGCGGCGCGCATCGCGAAGCGATCGCGATCTTCCCTGCGATTGCGACCGGCAAGGTGTTGGGGTTTGAGGCCGAGGAACTGCCCGATTGGGACGAGATCCACCGACGGTGGGAGGCCGAAGGGCGGGAGGTATAGAGGGCGCCTTGCCCCCAGGGGCTCACCCGCCGAGGCTGAAAAAGTCGCCCAGGTTCTCGATGATTGCCACCAGCAGCATGACGCCCGCGATCACTAGTGTGACCCACCAGAAGAAATGGAACACGATCGCTGCACCGCCCAGGGTCGTGCCATAGGTCAGGTAGCGCCAGTTTTCGCCCTTGATCCGTGAGACCACTGACAAAAGGATGGCCAAGGCCCCGAGGATCGGCGGCGCGAAGGCCAGGTAGTCAAAGATCGAGGGTTTTACCAACTCGGGCTGGGGCTGTTCGAGGCCGAAGAAACTGCGCCAGGCGGCGCGTTTCATATCGCCCGCAATCTCACCGATCTGGGTGCCGACCGAGGGCTGGGGCTGCAGGCTGGGGCCGAAAATCACGATAAAGACCAGGGCCAGCGCGAGGGCGCCGGTGGCCAGGCCCCAGAAACCGATGGAGCGCAAGGGATTGTCGCCAGAGGGGAGCGGGGGTGTCATCTGATCTGTCATGATCGGCCAATATGCGGGCACATATGGCGAAAGTAAGGACGCGGACCCGGGCCTTGGCGCTTTTGCGCGTGCGGGATAGGCTGCGCGGGGCAACGGACAGGGACCTCATGTGCCATGGAACAGGCGCGGCATCAGACAGTCGGGGTGGCCCTTGGCGCAGGCGGCGCGCGGGGGTGGTGCCATATCGGGGTGCTGCGCGGGCTTGAGGCGCGCGGGATGGCGCCCGATGTGGTGGCGGGCACCTCGATGGGCGCGGTTGTGGGCGCGATCTACGCGGCAGGCAAGCTGGATGCGTTGGAGGCGTGGGCGCGGGGGCTGTCGCGCGCGTCGTTCCTGAAGCTGATGGATGTGCGGCTGAGCAACGGCGGGATCATCGAAGGCGGCGCGATTGAGAAGGTGTTTGCCGATCTCGATGTGCCCGACCGGATCGAGGATCTGCCGCGGCCCTTTTGCGCGGTGGCCTGTGACATGGCCACGGGGGCCGAGGTGGTGTTTGACCGTGGGCCGTTGAGGCCTGCGGTGCGGGCCTCGGCCGCGTTACCGGGGGTGCTGAGCCCCGGTTTGATCGATGGGGTCTGGTATCTGGATGGCGGATTGGTCAATCCGGTGCCGGTTTCGCCGGCGCGGGCGTTGGGGGCGGATATCGTGGTGGGGGTCGACCCGAACGCGCATCCCGACGGTGTGATCTGGCACCCGACCGAGGATGCGGGTTGGCCTGCGCTCTTGACCGGGTGGCGGGACCGGTTGCCGGAGGTGTTCGGGCTGGGCGCGGGCGCAGAGGATGCGCGCGCGCCGCGGGGCCCGGGCTATCCGGCGGTGATCGCAGCGACGATCGAGATCATGATGGAAGGGATCACGCGGGGCCGATTGGCCGAGGATCCGGCGGATCTCTTGTTGTCGGCGGATCTGGCGAGCCTGATGTCGGTGATGGAGTTCGATCGCGCCGCGGAGGCGATTGACGACGGGCAGCGGATCGTGGCGGCGCAGGACTCGGCGCTGGCGATGTTGCTGGGGCAGACGAATTAGGAGGTTTGGCGTGAACGAGTGTCGCCTAGTCCCAGCTCGTGATCCCGGAAGCCGTGGTCGACGGCATAAGGCCGGTTTGCGGTTTTTTGCTAAGGGTAGCGCCCGACCGCGGGTGGGGGCAAAGCCCCCGCCCATGGGGGCGGTCGGGGGCTGCCCGACCTATCGGTCGGGCGGAACACTTTACTTCCCTTTGTGCGATATTGCCCCTACCAAACCGCCCTTCGCGCCTCCCGCGTGACGTCGGCGAGCACCACCATCGTGCTGGGCACGACTTTCAGAACGCGCCGGTCGACCTTGAAATACCAGAAAGATCCGTCTGTGGCGGGCAGGCCGTAGTATTCGGTATTGAGCAGCACCTGATACTTCCCGCGCGGCAGGGTTTCGCCCACCTCATAGGTATCGATCTTGGCCGCTTGCGGGGCGGTCAGGCATTTGGCGCCCTCGATCCGGCAGGCGGCATCGGCGGGCAGGGCAACGACCGTGGTCGCTGCGACGAAGGCGGCAGCTAGGTATTTCATGGCAGCAGAACTTTTCCCCAGGCAGTGTGCGTAGTTTGCCCCGGCCCGCCGCACCGGTCAATTCACGTTCGCGGGGAAAAAATCTGTGTGGACCTCTTGCATGTTAAGTTAATTCACATAACATTGAGATATTGCCAACAGAGAGTGATCCCATGCAGAACTCGATTCCCCTGACCGCCGGTGCCATCGCCCTGGGCCTGGTCGTGCCCGCCATCGCGGGATCCAACAACTTTGATTTCACCGACTTCGACAAGGTCGCCGTTGAGCGCGGGGTCGAGGTGAACATCGTCTCAGGCGATGACTTCCACGTGGCGGCTGATGCCAGCCGACAGAGCCTGTTGCGGCGGTTGGAGATCCGGCAGGTGGGGGACACGCTGAAAATTTCGCGCACGGGCAAGAGCTTCTTCCTGTTCGGGCTGGCGGATCGGTATGAGGTGGACGTAACGCTGCCGACCCTGGCCGGTGTGAACGCCAGTTCGGGGGCCGAGGTCGAGGTGCGCGGGGCCGTGACGGACCGGCTGGAGGTGCGGGCGAGTTCGGGCAGTGAGGTCGATCTGGAAGGGGTTTCGCCCAGTGATTTGATCGTCAAAGTCTCCTCGGGTGCCGAGGTGCAGGCCAGCGGATCCTGCGCGACGCTGAATGTTCGCGGGTCTTCGGGCGGTGAGGTGGATGCGGAGGATATGGTCTGCGACGTGGCCGAGATCCGCACGTCGAGCGGGGCGGATGTGACCGCCCATGTGACGGATATGTTGGCGGCGCAAGCCTCGAGCGGGTCGGACATCGATATCATCGGCAACCCGACCGTGACGCGGGATGACACGTCATCGGGCGGGAAGCTGGCGATGGTGAACTAGAGCGTATCCGGCTCAGTGTGAAATCCGCATCGTCTTTCGCGTTCGAGCCGAAGGCGAGAGGCAGCGAAAGACGATTCCTGACTGCCGGAAACGCTCTAGGCGTCGAGCTCCACCCAGACCGGCACGTGGTCTGACGGCTTTTCCCGCCCGCGCACATCGGCGTCGATGCGGCAGTCGACCAGCAGGTCGGCGCATTGCGGGGTGAGCAGGAAATGGTCGATGCGGATGCCATCGTTCCGGTCCCACGCGCCCGCCTGATAGTCCCAGAAGCTGTAATGCCCCGGACCCAGGGTGCGGGCGCGGAACGCCTCGGTGAAGCCCAGGTTGAGGATCTTGCGGAACGCCGCGCGGGTTTCGGGCAGGGCGAGGGCGTCTTTCTGCCAGGCCTCGGGGCGGGCGGCGTCTTCATCCTGGGGGATGACGTTGTAGTCGCCTGCCATCAGCGCGGGTTCTTCGGAGGCCAGCAGGTCCTGCGCGCGGGCGTAGAGCCGTTCCATCCAGGCGAGTTTATAGTCGTATTTCGGCCCCGGCGTGGGGTTGCCGTTGGGCAGGTAGAGCCCGCAGATCCGGATTGCGCGTTTGCCGACCACCGTGGCCTCGATCCAGCGGGCCTGTTCGTCGCTGTCATCGCCGGGCAGGCCGCGGGTCACATCTTCCAGCGGGTATTTTGAGAGGATCGCGACGCCGTTGAAGGACTTTTGCCCATGGGTTTCAACGTTATAGCCGCGGTCTTCGAACATCTCGCGGGGAAAGTTGTCGTCCACCGATTTGATTTCCTGCAAGAGCGCGACGTCGGGCTGCGCCTCGTCGAGCCAGTCGGGCAGGGCCTGCGCGCGGGCCTTGATGCCGTTGATGTTGAAGGTGGCGATTTTCATGTGGTGATCCCCCGGGGCGGTCGGGTGTGTTTTGGCGGAAGCGGCGGGTGGGTACAAGGCTGGCGTGACGTGGAGTCGTTGGAATGTGAATTGCACCACAGCCCGAAGACCGGCGCAGAATCGCCATGTTTTCCTGGTGTCATTGCGCCAAGGAGGAGTTGCATGCGCTGCAGAAATCAGGCCCTGATTTTCAATATCCCGTATCGGATGCTGGTGACGCTTCTGATGGCAGTTCTGTGCGTCGGCATGTCAGCCTGGATCCTCGTGGTGCGGATGCCGGTACAAAACGCGTTGGAGGCGCGCGGCGTAACCACCGTTGCCGTGGTGGAAGACGTCTATACCTATCGCAACCACCGGCCGACACGCGGCGGGCGTATGGAAGTGGTTACGTATCGCTTCGTCACCGAGGATGACCGGGTGCTGACCCCGACCCTGCGCCAGTCCTATGACTATGATCGACCGGTTGAGGTGGGGCGGCGGATCGAGGTGACCTATCTGCCCGACAATCCCGAGGCGCATTTTACATCGCTCAGGCCTCACTACACGCGCGAGGCGGTTGCCTATCTGCTGTTGCCGATGGCGTTGGTCTGTCTGGGATTGGGCCTCTACTATCGGCGCAGCCTGCCGCAGGACTGGGACGGGCCGAAGCTGTGGCCGCCCGTCCAGTTAGGCGCGCGGCCTGGGCGTTAGTCCCCGAAATTCACCGCGTCCGTGTTCGCCCCGCACAGAAGTACGCCCAGCCGTTCGTCCGCTTCGGGCACGTAGGCCCCCGAGATCAGTGCGGCGAGCGCTGTTGCCCCACCGGGCTCGACCACGATGCGGAGTTTGTCCCAGAGGAGGCGGCGGGCGGCGCGGATGGCTTTGTCGGGGACGAGGACGCTTTGGTCGACGTAGTCTGCGGCGATAGGATACATCAGATCGCCCACTTGGCCGGGGCCGAGGCTGTCGGCAGCGACCCCGCCTGCGGGGGATTGGATCGGGCCGCCTGCATTGAGCGCGTTGTGGAGGGTCGGCGCGGCTTCGGGTTCCACCGCCACGATCCGCGCGCGGGTTTCGATATAGGCCGCCATGCCGCCGATCAGGCCGCCACCGCCCACGGCGATGAGCACCTTGTCGAGGGGGGCCTGCTCCATAAACTCCAACGCCACGGTGCCTTGTCCGGCGAGCGTTTTGGGCTGGTCATAAGCGTGGACGAGGAGGGCGCCGGTGTCTTCCTGAAACCTGTGGGTCTCGATCATCAGGGCGTCGAACCCGCCTTCAACCGGGTGGACTTCAGCGCCGTAACCCCGGATGCGGTCGGCCTTGGCGGGCGGTGTGAAGTCGAAGACGAAAATGTTGGCGGGGACGCCTGCGGCTTGGGCGGCGAAGGCCAGGGCTGCGCCGTGATTGCCGCCTGACGCGCCGACGACGCCGGATTCAGGGATGGGTTGTGTCTTTAGGCTGAGCGTCGCGCCGCGTGCCTTGAAGCTGCCGGTGTGCTGGAGCTGTTCGAGCTTGAACGCGATGTCGGGGAGGGCCGGGTCGAGGCCCAGATCGGCGGCGGCCACGGTGATCACGGGCGTCCGGCGGATATGGGGTGCGATGATCGGATAGGCGTCTTCGACGTCTTTGCGGGTGACGGCGTGTGGCATGGGATCCCCTGTGAGCAGGGGATGTGTGGCATCGGTGCGCGGGGGTGTCTAGGTCACATCGAGAAGGAGGTGCCGCAGCCGCAGCTTGAGGTGGCGTTGGGGTTCTCGATCACGAACCGTGCGCCGATGAGTTCCTCGGAGAAATCGATGACGGCGTTTGACAGGAAGGGGAGCGAGACGCTGTCGACGACGACTTTCTGCCCTTCGCCTTCGAGGATCAGGTCATCCTCGGCGGGGTCGTCGAGTTTGATCTCGTATTGGAAGCCCGAGCATCCGCCGCCCTCGACAGCCACGCGCAAGGCTTTGGGGGCGTCTTCGCTGGCGTTGATCTCAGCGAGGCGTTCGAACGCGCGGGGCGTGACGGTAGGGGGCAAGGCGATGTCCATGGGGGGAAGATAGGGGCTGGATCGGCGGGCTGCAAGATTTGTGGTGCGTTTGCGGATGAGACCGCCCGGCGTGCACCGCCGGGCAGCGCCGACCCGCCCCACCGGGGCGGCGCTACGCACCCCCCCGCGGGCCCGCGCTGCCCTCTGCTACATGATGCAATGTCCGCGCCAAGTCTCCATAGCCAGTAAACCGCCGCTCGAACGCGAGGCCCAGCCGAGCTGCACACTCCTTTGCCTTTTCCGTCAGGGCCAGATCATCGGTCTGCGCTTGATAGACGAGTTTCTCGTAGTTCCCGAAATACATATCCCGCAGTTCGGGGTGGCGGTCGAGGCCGAGGGGTTTGGTGACGAACGCATCGAACTGGCGGACAAGGAAATCGGTGAGGTAGAAGGCGGTGAACTCGGTCTCGGCGCGGCCCAGAAACAGTTCGTTTCCTTCAAAGAACGAATAACAATGCGGGCCTTCGACCATGCCGACGCCCAGTTCCTTGCACTTTTCCTGCAATCGGCCGCCTGTGCCGCAATCGGCGTAGACCACGAAGATGTCGTCATAGGTGACGCGGTGTTTGGTGACGGCCTGGGCCACCGCGTCCGGAATGGCGTCAGGGGTGTTGTGCAGGATCGCCGGCAGGCAGGCGAGGTCGAGGTGGTCCCAGCCACCCGCGGATTTCAGAGCGAGGATTTCGTGGGCGAGGGCGCCGCAGGCCAGGAGGAGGACGCGGCCCGTTTGCGCCGGTGCGAGCCCGTCAGCGGTGAGGGCCGTGTCGTCGGGGGTCAGCGCAGCCATAGGCGCAGGGCGGCGGCCGCGGCAAGGAGGGCGAGGCTGGTGAAGGCCGCGCCGAGCCCAAGTGCCGGGGAGGCGATGGCGGCGATTGCGATGGTCAGGCCCGCGGCGGCGATGACAGTGGCGATCAGGGTGAGCAGGGTGCGGTGCGGCATCGGTGGCTCCTTGGTTGGGAGGAATATGTGCATTGTTGATGCCCTTGGAAAGAGATTGCGCACGCGAACCCGACCGGAATCAAGCCGAAGGCGCCGGTCGAGCGACTGCCCGTCCCGACGGGCTGGCGCTTTGGCCACCGTAGCGCGTTGACTAGCAGGAAGATGTACTTTGCTGCCATAAAGCGCGCTGTCGATCTGATGCAGCGCCACCCCACGGGCAGTCGCACGACCGGCTTGCGGTCCCACACCCATTGCCCTCGTCCCCACCGCCACCTACTCTCCGCCAAAACACCCAGACCGGACACCACCCGCATGACCTATTGCGTTGGCCTACTTCTGAACGAAGGCATGGTCCTTCTGAGCGACACGCGCACCAATGCGGGCCTCGACAACATCGCGATCTATCGCAAGAGCTTTGTGTTCCAGACCCCCGGTGAGCGGGTGATCGCGATCATGACTGCAGGCAGCCTGAGTGTGACGCAGACGACCATTGCCAAGCTCGAAGAGGACATGACGGATCTCGAGCCGGACCCGACCACCTCGATCCTGCACGCGCCCTCGATGCTGCAGGTGGCGCAGATCGTGGGGCGGGCCCTGTCGAATGTCTCGGCGGATGTGGCCGCGCGGATGGACCGGGCGGCGCAGAACGCCTCGGCCTCGATGATCGTGGCGGGGCAGCGCCGGGGCGGGGGGATGCGGATGTTTCTGATCTACCCTGAAGGCAACTTTATTGAGGCCACGGCGGACACACCGTTTCTGCAGATCGGTGAGCACAAATACGGCAAGCCGATCCTCGATCGGGTGGTGCGGCCTGAGACCACGCTGGCGGATGCGACGAAGGCGGTCTTGCTGTCGATGGACTCGACGCTGCGGTCGAACCTGTCGGTGGGGATGCCTCTGGATCTGACGGTGATCCCCAAGGATGAATACGCCGTGGCGATCGAGCGGCGGATTGAGCCCGATGACGTGAACTTCCAGGAAATGAGCCGGGCGTGGAGCCAGGCGCTGCGCGACGCGTTCGCAGGCATTCAGGTCTGATCCCATGGCCCTGACGCTCGACGTGATCCCTGAGATTGGCCCGGTTTACGGGCCATGCGGGGATGCGGGCGATTTGATCGGGGTGGTGATCGTCCATGGCTCGGAAGGGCCGATGGCGGGATGGGCACACCGGTTTGCGGCGATCCTGGCGGGGCATGGGATGCTGGCGTTGCCGATCAGTTATGGCGAGGGCACGGTTTGGGGGGCGGGACCGATCCGGGATGTGGATCTGGGCGTGATCCCACGGGCGGTGGCGGCTTTGGCTGATCATCCGCGGTGCCGGGCGGCGGGCGTCTTTGGTTGGTCGCGGGGCGGGGAGATGGTGCTGTTGGCGGCGAGCCTGTTCGGCGTCGGGTCGATCCCCTGCGTGGCGGCGCATGCGCCCTCGGATGTCGTAGTGAATGCGTTTGATCCTGAGGCGCTCCGCGCGGGCGGCGACCGGCATGCAGCGGGGCCCGATGGCCCGCGTGCCTGGAGACTTGAGGGTGAGGAAAGTGCCTTGCGACCGGGTACGCCCGTTGAGATCGAACGATACACTGGCCCCGTCTTCCTGTCGGTCGGCACGGCGGATGAGGTCTGGGATCCTGCGATGACCCTGCGGTTGGCGGATCGGCTGGCGGCGGCGGGCAATCCGGCGGACCTGCTGGTGGCCGAGGGGCAGGGGCACGGGTTTGACTTCGACCGTGAGCCCGAGCTTTGGGGGCGGTTGATCGCGTTTTTCGAGAGGGCCTTGCGATGACGGGACGGGTGACGGGGATCGGCGGCATCTATTTTCGGGCACGCGATCCCAAGGCATTGACCGAATGGTACACCACGCATTTGCGCATTACGGTCGAGGATTTCTGGCCCCAGGAGGCGGGCGATGCGGTGTTTGCACCGTTCAAGGCCGAGACCGATTATTGGTCGACAGATCGGCAGTGGATGTTAAATCTGCGGGTTACCGGGCTGGAGGCGCTGGAAAAGCGGCTGACTGCGGCGGGGATCGCGGTGGAGCGCCGGGCGGAGTGGGACAGCCCCGATATCGGGCAGTACGCGCGGATCCGCGACCCGGAAGGCAACGAGATCGAGCTTTGGGAGCCGATCTGAGGGGAAGGACTGGCGATGCGGGTGGAACTGGATCACATCGTGGTGTCGGGTGAGACGCTGGCCGAGGCCGTGGCTTGCGTGGAAGAGGCGCTTGGGGTCGAGATGCAGCCCGGCGGTGCGCATACCGAGATGGGCACCCACAACCGCGTCTTGTCTCTAGGCCCCGGTCTATACCTCGAAGCGATCAGTATCGACCCCGACGCGACCGCGCCGAACCACGCCCGCTGGTATGCGCTGGATCGGTTTCGCGGCAAGGCGCGGACCACGAACTGGGCCTTGCGCACCGATGATCTGAGCGCGGCCTGTGACGCGGCGCCTGACGGGATTGGCGCGGCGATGTCGTTTCGGCGAAATGGATATGTGTGGGACATGGCGGTGCCCGAAGACGGAATCCTACCCTATGACGGGGCTTGCCCGGCCGTGATGCAATGGACCGGGGATCAGCACCCGTCAAAATCGCTGCCCGATTGCGGGTGCCGGTTGGAGCGGCTTGAGATCCAGCACCCCCGCGCGGTTGAGATGATGACGGCCTTCCCCGAGCTGTTGCGCCTGCCCAAAGTGCGCATCGGCCCCGGCCCCCGCCCGCAGGTACGCGCCGAGATCATCACGCCGCACGGGCTTCGGTATCTCAGGGGATGATCCGGCCCGCAGAGGATGGCGATCTGGGGGCCATTGAGCGTATGTGGAACCACGTGGTCCGCACGAGCCTTGCTACGTTCAATTCCAAGGAAAAGACCCATGCCGAGATTGCAGCGACGTTGCGCGAACGCCGTGACGCGGGCCACGCGGTTCTGGTTGCCGATCGGGGCGACGGGCCAATCGCGTTTGGTATGTATTTTCAGTTTCGCGGCGGGCTGGGCTATCAGCACACGCTGGAACACACGATCATTGTGGATGAGGCGGCCAAGGGCCAGGGGATCGGGCGCGTGCTGCTGACCGCGCTTGAAGACCACGCGCGGGCGGCGGGGCACCATTCGCTCTTTGCGGGCGTGTCGGGCCGCAATCCCGATGGCCGGGCGTTTCATGCGGCGATGGGGTATATCGAGGTGGTGATGTTGAAGGAGGTTGGCCGCAAGTGGGATCAGTGGCTTGACCTTCATCTGATGCAGAAATTCCTGTAACCCCCCGCCGCGGGGCGTTAACTCTACCCCATGTCGATCTGGTCCCGCATTGCCGATGCCCTGTCTGCGCTCACTTCGGGTGAGGGGCTGGGGGCTGTTTTCGACAAGCTGCGCACCCCGCCTGAGCGGACGGTGGCCTTTGCCATTGCGGTGATTGCGCTGGGGGCCAAGATGGCCAAGGCCGATGGGCTGGTGACTCGCGATGAGGTGACGGCCTTTCGTGAGGTTTTCACGATTCCCCAAGGGGAAGAGGCCAATGCCGCGCGCGTCTTCAACATGGCGAGGCAGGATGTGGCGGGGTTTGAAGAATACGCCCAGCGGATCCGGGCGATGTTCAGTGATGGGCAAGAGGTGCTGACCGACCTGCTGGAGGGGCTGTTCCATATCGCGATTGCCGACGGGCATTACCACCCGCAGGAGGATGACTTTCTGGCGCGGGTGGCGGGCATCTTTGACGTGCCCGAGCGAGAGTTTCGATCGCTGCGTGCGCGGTTTGTGCCGGATGCGGTCCCCGATCCCTATGACGTTCTGGGGGTGCGCCATGACGCACCGATGGATGAGGTGCGCGCGGCCTGGCGCAAAGCGGTGCGCGAAAGCCACCCCGATCAGATGATCGCACGCGGTGTGCCCGAGGAAGCGATCAAGCTGGCCGAGAAGCGGATGATCGCGATCAACCGCGCGTGGGAAGAGATCTCTGAGGGTCGCGCCGCGTGAGGATCGCCACGTACAACGTGGAGTGGTTCAGCAATCTGTTTGATGATGAGGGCAATCTGCTGGCCGATGACGGCTGGTCGGGACGACACGACGTGCGCCGGGCGGATCAGGCGGCGGCGCTGGGCATCGTGTTCACCGCGATGGATGCGGATGCGGTGATGGTCATCGAGGCGCCCGACAGCCACCGCAAGCGTGATGGTGTGGCGGCGTTGGAGGCGTTTGCGGCGGCGTTTGGGCTGCGGACCCGGAAAGCGCTGATGGGGTTTGTGAACGACACGCAGCAGGAGATTGCGCTGCTCTATGACCCCGACGTGGTGACGCCGGTGCATGATCCGCTGGGGGATGAGACGGGCAAGAAGGGATCGGGGGACGCGCCGCGCTTTGACGGGGTGTTCCGGATCGATCTCGATATCGACAGCACGCTGGACACCGTGCGCTGGTCGAAGCCGCCCCTGGAATTGGCGGTGGAGACGGCGGTGGGCACCCGGTTTCGGATGATTGGGGTTCATGCGAAGTCAAAGGCGCCCCATGGCGCGCGGGGGCGGGAGGCGGTGATGCGGGCGGCGATTGCCAACCGGCGCAAGCAGTTGGCGCAGTGCATCTGGCTGCGGCAGCGGGTGGAGGCGCATCTGGCGGCCGGTGATCCGCTGATCGTGCTGGGTGACTTCAATGACGGGCCGGGGCTGGATGAATATGAACGGCTGTTCGGGCGGTCGGGTGTTGAGATCGTGATCGGGGAAGAGGGGGCGGTGCAGCTTTACGATCCCCATGCGCGGCAGGCCACGAGCCGCCGGGTGGCGGCGCGGCCCACGACGGCGCGGTTCTGGATCAGCCAGGAGGAGCGGTGGCTGCAGGCGCTGCTCGATTACATCATGGTCTCGCCGGATCTGCTTGACGCGGCGGGGAAATGGCGGATCTGGCATCCGTTCGATGACCCCGGATGCTACCGCGTGCCGGAGCTGCGCGAGGCGCTGTTGACGGCGTCGGATCATTTTCCGGTGACGCTGGATATCGAGATTTGAGGGGCGGACCCTTTTGCGCATCCGGTGCGTTCCCCATATACTGCGAGACCTCGGGAACTGGGCCTTGGGGGGCCGACCGTTATGAAGACACTCACTGCCGCAACTCTGGCTTGCGCCTTGGCCGCAGCACCTGTCAGCGCGAATGACAGTGCGGGCGATATGGAAGAGGGCCTGGGCCTGCTGGGCGAGGGGATGCAGCTTCTCCTGCGCGGGCTGGCCGATGAGCTGGAGCCTGCGTTGCGCAATTTCTCGGATCAGATTGGCGGTTTGGGAGCCTATCACCCGCCCGAGGTCTTGCCCAATGGCGATATCATCATCCGGCGCAAGCAACCGGGCGAGGAGATCGTGCCCGAGGATGAAGAGATCGAGATCTGAGACCGCGTGCAAACCGAGTTCGTGATCGAGACCCGCGGGCCGGGGCTTTATGAGTTTACCCGCGATGTGGCGGGTTGGGTGCAGGGGACCGGTTTGCTCACGCTGTTTGTGCGGCATACGTCCTGTTCGCTGCTGATCCAGGAAAACGCCGATCCGGATGTGCAGCGCGATCTGCAGGTGTTTTTTCACCGGCTGGTGCCGCCCTCGGATGATCCGTCGATGGGGTATCTGCACCACACGGCGGAGGGGCCAGATGATATGCCCGCCCATATCAAGGCGGCGATGATGCCGGTGAGCCTGAGCATTCCGGTGACGGACGGTGCGCTGGCGCTGGGCACTTGGCAGGGGATTTATCTGTTTGAACACCGCGCGCGCCCGCATCGGAGGCGGGTGGCGGCGCATTTGGCATGAAGGACGAAGGCTATGGCGAATAAGACGATTTTCATCACCGGTGCCAGCACCGGGATCGGCGCGGCAACCGCGCGTGCGGCGGCGAAAGCGGGCTGGAACGTGGCGCTGATGGCGCGGAGTGCGGAGAAGCTGGAGGCTTTGGCGGCCAAGATCGGTGAGGGGGCTTTGGCCTTGCCGGGGGACGTGACCGATCTGGCGCAGCAGGAGGCGGCGGTGGCCAAGACCGTGGAGACCTTTGGCGGGCTGGACGCGGCCTTTGCCAATGCGGGCAAGGGGATCGACACGCCGGGGACGGTGGCGGGCGATCCGGCGGAATGGCGGCAGCTGATCGATCTCAACATCATGGGGCTGCTCTATACCGCGCGGGTCAGCTTGCCGGAGTTGGAGAAGACCAAGGGCACGCTGGTTCTGACCGGATCGGCAGCGGGGCGGCGGCATATTCGCGGCTCGATCTACGGCGCGACGAAGTGGTTCGTGCATGGCTATGCCGGGAACATGGCCGAGGAGATGGCGCAGTGGGGCGGGCGCTGCGCGGTGATCGCGCCGGGGATGGTGGACACGCCGTTTTTCGATGAGGCGAAGCCCGACAAGCTGAAACCCGAAGATGTGGCGGATGCGGTGCTGCACGCAATCAACGCGCCGCCCCATGTCGTGATCCGTGAGGTGCATATGTGGCCGGTGAATTGAGGGGGTGGCGCACACGCTACCGTTTGAACGCCGATCTTTTTTGGTGAGGGATGTGGCGGTCCGTGGGGTGGCGCGTTTGCGCCGCCCCGTGGGGGCGGACCGGCGCAGCCCGGCGGTGCCCACCGGGCGGGCTCTTTCGACGGCGCCCTAAGATTCGGTTGATCTGGGATCTTGGCCTATCCCTGCAATCCCCCACAATATCACGGCGTTACGCACAGGTGTTGCGGCGGCGCACCGCATGACAACACGCAATATTTAGAGCCCACAGACCCCCCTACCCAATTCCTAGCGGTGTCCCTATAGTGCCGGTGGTGGACGGGGGCAGCGCCCCCAAGGCGGATTTTGAGGGACAACCATGCGCTGCCCGTTTTGCGGAAATATCGACACCCAGGTGAAGGACTCGCGTCCCGCCGAGGATCACGTTGCCATCCGGCGGCGGCGCTTTTGCCCGGCCTGTGGCGGGCGGTTCACGACCTATGAGCGGGTGCAGCTGCGTGATCTCGTCGTCGTCAAGACCAACGGTAAGCGCGAGGATTTCGATCGTGACAAGCTGGAACGCTCGATCCGGATCGCGATGCAGAAACGCCCGATCGAGCCTGAGCGCATCGACCAGATGATCTCTGGCATTGTGCGGCGGCTTGAATCCATGGGCGAGACGGACATCCCGTCAAAGACCATCGGTGAGATCGTGATGGAAAGCCTCGCCCGGATCGACACGGTGGCCTATGTGCGGTTCGCCAGCGTCTACAAGAATTTCCAGGCGGCGGATGATTTCGAGGAATTCGTGAGCGAGCTTCGCCCGCCCGCGCCCGACGGCGAGTGACCCCCGCCGCAGACGCGCGGTTCATGGCATTGGCGCTGCGTCTTGGGGCGCAGCGGCTTGGCCAGGTCTGGCCCAACCCGGCGGTGGGCTGTGTCATTGTGAAAGACGGACGGATCGTGGGGCGCGGGGCGACGGCGCCCGGCGGACGGCCCCATGCGGAACCGCAGGCCCTGGCGCAGGCGGGTGCGGCGGCGCGGGGGGCGACCGCCTATGTCTCGCTGGAACCCTGCGCCCATGACGGCAAGACGCCGCCCTGTTGCGGGGCGTTGATCGACGCGGGCGTGGCGCGGGTGGTGAGCGCGATGGAGGACCCCGATCCCCGGACGGCCGGGCAGGGGCACGCGGCGTTGCGGGCGGCAGGCATTGCGGTGGAGACCGGGGTGATGGGCGATGCGGCGGCTGAGGCCCATCGCGGGTTCGTGCTGCGCGTGACCGAGGGTCGCCCGATGGTCACGCTGAAACTGGCGTCGAGCTTTGACGGGCGGATCGCGACGGCCTCGGGCGAGTCGAAGTGGATTACGGGGCCGCAAGCGCGGCGGCGGGTGCATGCGGCGCGGGCGACGCATGACCTGGTGCTGGTGGGCGGCGGTACCGCGCGGGCGGATGATCCCGACCTGCGCGTGCGCGATCTGGGGGTGACGCGGCAACCGGTGCGGGCCGTGGCCTCGCGCCATCTGAACTTGCCGGTCGGGGGGCGGCTGGTGTCTTCTGTGGCAGAGGGGCCGGTCTGGGTGATCTATGACCCTGCGCGGATGGATGCGGACGATCCCACAGTGGCGGCGTTGCGGGAGCGGGGCGTCGATCTGGTGGAGGCACGGTCGGACCCCGGCGGGCAGTTGAATGCGGCGAGCATGTTGGAGGCGCTGGGGGCGCGGGGCATCACGCGGGTGTTTTGCGAAGGCGGGGGGGCGTTGGCGGCGTCGCTTTTACAGGCGGATCTGGTGGATGAGGTGATGGGGTTCACCGCCGGGGTTATGCTGGGGGCCGAAGGGCGGCCGTCGCTTGGGGCCTTGGGGGTGAGTGCGCTGGCTGAGGCGCCGCGGTTTCGGTTGGCCGGTGTCGAGCGTTTGGGTGGCGACGTGCTGCACCGGTGGGTGCGCTAGGCGTTTTTCTTGCGTATGTGGTACGTCAGTGTTGCCGCGATGAGCAGTTGCAACTTGTCTGAAGGCAGCGGGGATGCGTCGTCGAGGTGCACGGCGCGATGGCCTTCATATCTGAAATCATTGGGAAAGACGGTGCGAAAGTCGGACAGGATCGTGGTCTGGCAGTGGACGTAGATGGCCGGATCGTCAGATTTTGTCACCCCAAGCCGCAGGGTCGAGCCGGAGTGGGTCGTGGGCGTCAGGTAGGCAGGCTGGCCCCATTTCAGGGTTTCTTGCAACGGGCCGACCCCATCGGTCTGGATCGCAGTATCAAAGACAAGACGGCGCAGGTCCAGTAGCGTGAGCCGCGCCGGGTCGGGAAAGGCATCGAAGGCGCGTTCGACTTGTGGGTCGTGGAAGGGTGGCGCGGTGGGCATGGGACGAGGCTAGATCGGGGCGTAAGGCCGGGCAAGCCGTTGCTGCGTTATCGCCGCCGACCCGGCGCCACGGTTGCCCAAGCCCCCTGCAGCTTCGACAGCACACGATTGCCAGCCCCGGGCGCCGGGATCTCGCCCCGGGCCAGACGGTCGGCGACCACTTCGGGCGGGCAGGGCAGGCCGCTGACCGGATCGCGGTAGCGGGGGTAGCCGATCAGCACGGCGTGGGCGAGTTGGGTCAGGGTGGGCCGTGCGGTGCGGCGGTCGGGCGCCTCGCCCAGATCCTGGGTCAGGCCCCAGCCCGCGTAGAACGGCACGCCCGTGCAGGTGACGCTCAAGCCCCGCAGAAGCGCTTCGAACCCCAGAAGGGACGTGATCGTCCAGACCTCGTCGGCGTCTTCGAGCAGGGCGTGCGCTTCGGTGTGGGTAGCGATGACATCCGCGACTTCTGCCGCGCGGGCCGGGTCCACCGCGCCCGCGCGCAGGCCCGCCTCCACATCCGGGTGGGGCTTGTAGATGATGATGGCGTCGGGATTTTGCGCCCGGACAAAGGACAAAAGCCCCATATTTGTCATGATCCGGCCAGCGCCGCGAATGATCGAGGCATCGTCTTCCACCTGGCCCGGCACCAGGATCCGGCGGCCCTGGGGCACTGGGGGCAGGGCGCGGGGGCCGAGGTTGTATTTCGTCAGCCCGTCGCGGCAGATCCGGACGGTGAGCTTGGCGGCGCGATCCAACTCGGCCTGGGGCAGGTCGACCGAAGCGGCGATCAGGCGTTCCAGGCGGCTTTCGCGGCTGGGATCGTAGTAGATGCCCAGATCGTCGGCCACGAGCGACAGGGGCGGGGTGAGGGCCGCGCCGAGGCCGCGGGAGCGCAGAAAGCCGTCTTCGACGCGGGTCACTTCGGTCTCGGTGTTGCCGATCGAGGCCCAGACCATGCGGCGGCGGGGCGGGTCGGGCCGGTCCCCGAAGCGCAGGCCGCCATGGGTGCCGAAGAACCGCCGTATATGCCCGCGTTTCCACAGCGCCATGTTGCCAGCGACCCAGCCGTCGCGATCATCGCGCCAGGCGCGCGCCATGGCAGCCTGCGTTGAGATCACGGTGTCGAGCGTACACAGGCGGTCGCGATAGGGATCGTACCATTTGGGGTAGAGGATCATGGCGCCTGCAAAGAGCTGGGCCCGGCTCAGAACGCGGGTGCGGCGTTGGATCGGCGCGCGGTCGCGGGTGAGGCCCCAGCCGGCGTAGAAGGGCTGGCCAAAGACATTGGGGGTATGGCCGGCGATTACGGCCTCAAACCCCAGGCCGGAGGAGACGGTGTAGATGGCGGCGGCTCCCTCGAACAGGCGCCAGGGGCTGACCGGGCCGGTGAGGATTTCGGTCTGTTTGTCTGCGGCGACGTCGTGGAGGTAGCCGGGGCGGTGGCCTGCATCGGTTTCTGGGTGGGTCTTGATCACGATGCGGTGGCCGGGGTGTTCGGCGCGGGCGGCGGCCAGCATGTCGTGGAAGGTCTGGGTGTCGGCGCCGCTGGCGGTGACGGCGGCGTCGCCCTGGGTCTGGTCGATGACCAGGACATAACCGGGGTCGGGCAGGGGATGGCCGGGGTCGATCGCTGCGAATTTGGCCAGGTCCCAGTGGGTGAGGCGGGCGTTGGCGGCGCGGGCGCGGGCCAGGAGCATGGGATCTTCCAGCGGGTGGGTCGCCAGCAGGTTTTCAAGGTCAGAGGGCTGTGCGGGGTCAAAATGGACGCCGGCTTTGTCGAGGAGAAGGCCCAAGGGCGGCTCACCCGTGCGGCCGGGGTGGAGGGAGCGCAGGAAGGCGTCTTCCACGCGCAGAATGGGGGCTTGCGTCGCACTGGCCACCGCTTCGCCACGGGGGGCCGTGGGGCTTTGGCCCCAGACGCCGATCCAGTCGCCGTCGCGGGGGATACCCACGCGCACCTGCCAGCCGGAGAGCTCAAGTATGCGCCGGATGCGGCCGCCGGTCAGGAAACCGCCATTGTAAACGCAAAGCCGCCGGGGCGTTTCCGTCCCGGCGGTTGGTGTTTTGGGGGTGGCGCTCACGACGCCATGGGTCAGTTCGCCAGCTGGTCGATCGAGTTGGCCGTATTGAGCGGGCCGACAATCGCCGCCAGAACCTTGGAGAACTGGGTATAGGGGGCCTCGGTCACGTAAACCGTGTCGCCGTCGCGAATATCGAACTCGCGCGCGATGAAGAGACCGTTAGGTTCGGTCAGGTCGAGGACATAGGCCACGCGTGCGGGTTCCGTCATGCCGGGACGGCCCAGAACGGTGCCGGCCACATCGGGCGTTTCCTGGCGCAGGACGAAGACACCGGTGGGATCGGCAAGGTTTGAGTTCAGGCCGCCGACCGTGGCAATCGCTTCGATCGCGGTGATGGTCTGGGTTTCAAACGGCACACGGGCCTGGCCGCCGGTGGCGCCGAGCGCGGTGAAGGACCGCTGGTCTTCTTCGACAAGAATTCGGTCGCCACCGCGCAGGGCGATGTCGAGACGGGGATCTTCGTAGAGATCGCTCAGCCAGATCGTGCCGGTGTGGCCGCCACGGATGACGGTGATCTGGGCGATCTCGGGCGGGATCGTCACACCGCCCGCTTGCGCGAGCATCGCCGTCAGCGTGCGGGTGGGGCGTTCGATGGGATAGACGCCCTGGCCGCCGATGCCGCCGATGAGCGACACGGTCGCGCCGTCACCGGCCATGCGCTGGACCATGACCTGGGGGTCGGGGGTCTGGGCGCTGAGCTTGTCGGTGATGATGCGGCGGATGGCTTCGGGCGTGTTGCCCGAGGCGCGGACCCGGCCTGCGTAAGGCACGAAGATAAAGCCGTCGCCGTCGACCTGCACTTCGTTGAGTTGGCTGGAGTTTGCGCCAGCCTGTGCAAGAAGTCCGTCTTCCACGTTTTCCCAGATTGTCAGGCCCAGTGTATCTCCGGGGCGGATCGTGTCGGAGCCCACGACGCCTGCGTTCAGGAAGCCATCGCCAAAGCCCAGGGCGGGCAGGGTCGAGGTGGCGCGGGCCACGCGATCATCGACTTCGACAATGAAGGAATCGCCGGCGCGCATTTCCGAGCCGGAGAAGATTTCGGATTTGGTCGGGCCGGAACGGGGCAGGCCACAGCCTGCGAGAACCGACACAACGGCCAGCGCTGCAACGGGGCGGGCCCGCCACGATTTGAGGGTCATCACTGCTCGGTCTCCTCGACCTGTATGTTGCCTGCATTTATATTTTTGGCGACGTTAGCCGAGGGTCGGGGCCATTTCCAGCCTGTGTCTCAGGGGTTTGCGGCAATCAGCTTAAGGTGTTGCGCCTGCGCCGCGCCTTGGTTTTGCATGTGGGCGTAGCGATCTGTGGCCGCCAGCATCAGATCGGGCAGCTGTCGGTAGAGCCTGCGACGGCCGCGCGCCGAGTAATATCCGCCGGTGATTTGCGACGTTTCCAGCAGGAATTGACGGAAATCGGCATAGGCCGCGCGGTCGGGTGGCTGGGGGTTGGCGAAGTAGGCCTCGATCCCCTGATCGGAGGTGAGTTCGGGCTTGGCATAGACCGCCGCCCCGAAGGCCCGCACCGGCAAGCCACGCCAGAGCGCTTGTTGCGCGGCGGTGGAGTTGACGGTGACAACGCTGCGTGCGCCGCCTAGAAGCAGGGCAAGCTTGCCGCCGCGCACATAATGCACACGGTCGGCGATCCCGGCGGCTTTGGCGTATCGCGCGATCAGGCGGCGCTGGGGCACCCGCCCGTCTTCCAGGGGATGGGCCTTCATCACCAGGTGGTGGTGGCTGGGCGCGCCCTTTGCAAACCCGTCGATCACGTGGCGCAGGAAGGCCGAGGTTGAGGCGAAGGCCCCATGGTGGCGCAGGCTTGCGTCGTGATCGAGTTGCAAGAGGCACAAGTGAAACGGGTATGCGCCCAGTTTGATGCGCACCGTGGCGATGGTGCGCGCGGCCCAGTGGGCGGGCATGAAGGCGAGCCGGCGCAGATAGAGCGCGAACTCTTGCTGCACCGACAGCGCGCGGTGCGGTGCCATGGCCCAGTTGCCGCCGCCCGCCAGCACCATGGCGTGATAGGCCGCGCCATAGACCACGTGCTGGCGCATCTCGCCCCAGCGATCGGGTGCCTCGACCGGATCGTGGCGTTGGGTCGCCTGGGCGCTGCGGATATCGTCGATGGACATGCGCATGACCGGGGAATGCCCGTTGGCCCCGCCGCGTTCATAGGTGATCCACCAGGGGCGCAGGTAGCCTTCCTCGAACACATGGACGGTGATGCCTTGCGCCTTGGCCCGGGCGATGGCCAGCGCATGGACCGGGCGGGTATCGCCGTAAAGGACCAGATCGGTGATGCCGTGGGTGTCGGCCAGGCTGTCAAAGGCCGCGGGCCAGGCCTCGATCCCGGCCTTATGGGGCAGGAACGTCCCCCGTTCGGGCCAAAAGACGCGGTCGCCCCAGTTGAAGCCCACGCGCAGGCATGTGGCCCCGGTGCGCCGCAGCCGCTGGGCGAGACGCCAGAAGAAAGGCCCGTGGGGCCCTTGCAGAAACAAGAAGGTGCGGCCTTCGCCGATCTGATTGCCCATATCCCGCCCGTCCGGCATCGTCCCCCATCGCCGGTTGGTGCGCAGTGTGCCGGGTTTCGCAGCCCAAGTCACCGTCTTTCGCCCTCTTGCCCTTCGGACCACTGCCTTCTAGGTCTGGACCCAACCAGAACAGGGTTAATGCGATGTTTACCGGGATCATCACCGATATCGGCCATGTGCTTGAAGTTGTGCAAAAGGGCGATCTGACCGCCAAGATTGCAACGGCCTATGACATCGAGGGAATCGATATCGGCGCGTCGATTGCGTGCAACGGTGTGTGTCTGACCGTGACGGAACTGGGCACCGCGCCGGAGCCTTGGTTCTCTGTGGATATCTCGGCCGAGACTGTCTCGAAAACCAATATCGGGCATAATGGCTGGGCCGTGGGGACACGGCTGAACCTGGAGCGCGCGCTGAAGGTGGGCGATGAATTGGGCGGGCACATCGTGTCGGGCCATGTGGACGGGGTGGCCGAGGTCACGATGGTTGCGGATGAGGGCGACAGTACGCGGGTGCGGTTTCAGGCGCCTGCTGCGCTTTCTCGGTTCATTGCGCCCAAGGGGTCGGTCGCGCTGAATGGCACATCGCTGACGGTGAATGAGGTGGAGGGGGATGTGTTCGGCGTGAACTTCATCCCGCACACCAAGACGGCAACAACCTGGGGCGATGTGGCCGTGGGCGATGCGGTCAATCTGGAGATCGATACACTGGCGCGCTATGTCGCGCGCCTGGCCGAGGTGGGTTAGCCCGAAATGTAGACTTCGTCTTTGGGGCGGTAGAAGATTTTTTGGTTGTGAAGGCGGCCGAGGAGGTCTTCGGCCTGGCGCGGATCGACGCGATCATTTGCGGTCGCAGTGCGCAGCGCGGCTTCAATCAGGTCCATGTCGTCGGGGGTCAGGTCGAATTTCTTGTTGTATTTCGGCATGATCGCGCTCCGTCGGTGGTTGGCTCCATCTGTTATGCTTACGTAATTATATTGCGCGGCAGATTTTTCAAGAAAAATGTGTGAAATCAGAGGGTTCAGTGGGTTTTGGTATGCCATTGTATGCGAATGTGTGTGGGTGGACCCCGGACCTAAGCCCTTTCCCTCAAGGGAGAAGGGACCCGTTTTGCCAGGACGTTTGTCTATCTCACAATCGCTCGCGGCATTTCCTTTCCCCTCGCGGGAGTGGGTTAGTGTAAGGAGATATCCCCCCTTCTCAAACCCGGCTAATTCACATATTTATGAAATATGGAATCAATAGTCCTCGACCGTCTCACAACCCTTGGTCATCCCCAGCGTATGGCCGTCTTCCGCTTGCTCATGCGGCGCTATCCCGATGCGGTTCCGGCAGGTGAGATCGCCACCGCGCTTGGCCAGAAGGCCAGCACCATGTCGGTCTATCTGTCTGCGCTGACGCGGGTGGGCCTGATCGCCAAAGAGCGGGCGGGCACGTCGCTGCGTTACAGTATCGACATGAACGCGGTGCAGGGTTTGACCGAGTTCCTGTTTCTCGACTGCTGCCGTGGGCGGCCCGAACTGTGCCCGCCTGATCTTTTGCCCCTCACATTCAAGGAGCGACCCATGTCTGATCGCAAATTCAATGTCCTGTTCATCTGCACCGGCAACTCTGCCCGGTCGATTTTCGCGGAAACCGTCTTGCGCGCAGAAGGCGCAGACCGGTTCAATGCCTTCTCTGCAGGGACAAAGCCGACATCCGAGTTGAACCCGTTCGCGGTCGAGATGCTGAAGTCCAAAGGTTATGACACGTCCGGCCTGCGGTCCAAGAATGTCGGTGAGTTTCAAGGGCCGGATGCGCCCGAGTTGGACTTTGTCTTCACGGTCTGTGACCGCGCGGCGAACGAGGAATGCCCCTCCTGGCAGGGTCAGCCGGTGACCGGCCATTGGGGCGTGCCCGATCCGGTCAAGGCGGACGGCACCGATGCGCAGAAGCGATTGGCCTTCCAGGAAGCCTATGGCGCGTTGCGTAACCGGATCACGGGATTTGCGGCCTTGCCGCTTGAAACGCTAGACCGTGTGGCGCAACAGGCAGCGGTGGACTCGCTTGCCCAGAAGGAACCCGCGACTTGACGACATATGCACTGAACGGTCTCGGTCGGATCGGAAAACTCGCGCTTCGGCCCTTGCTGGAGCGGGGGGCGGACATTGCCTTTGTCAACGATGCGGTGGGCGATCCGGCGATGCATGCGCATCTGTTGGAGTTTGACACTGTGCACGGGCGTTGGCCGGCGTCGTTCGCGGCAGATGACGAGAGCATCACGGTGGATGGGGTGCGGTTGCCGGTGACCTCGACGAAGGCGTTGGATGAGTTGCCGCTGGATGGCGTGGATGTGGTGATCGACTGCACGGGTGCGTTCAAGACCGAGACGAAGCTCGCGCCCTATTTCGCGGCAGGCGTGAAGAAGGTGGTGATCTCGGCGCCGGTGAAGGATGGCGGGGCGGCGAATATCGTCTATGGGGTGAATGATGGCATCTACGATCCGGCGCAGCACCAGATTGTGACAGCGGCGAGTTGTACGACGAACTGCCTGGCGCCAGTGGTTAAGGTGCTGCACGAGGGGATCGGGATAACCCACGGGTCAATCACGACTATTCATGATGTGACGAACACGCAGACAATCGTGGACCGGCCCGCGAAGGATTTGCGGCGGGCGCGGTCGGCGTTGAACTCTCTGATCCCGACGACGACGGGGTCGGCCACGGCGATTACGCTTATTTACCCCGAGTTGACTGGCAAGCTGAACGGGCATGCCGTGCGGGTACCGTTGCTCAATGCCTCGCTGACGGACTGCGTGTTTGAGGTGGCGCAGGAGACGACCGTGGAGGAGGTGAACGCGCTGTTCAAGGCGGCGGCCGAGGGGGAGCTGGCGGGCATCCTCGGCTATGAGGAGCGGCCTTTGGTGTCAACCGACTACACCAATGACCCTCGCTCTTCGATTGTGGATGCGCCGTCGACCATGGTGGTGAACGGGACGCAGGTGAAGGTCTATGCGTGGTATGACAATGAGTGGGGCTATACGCATCGGCTGGTGGATGTGGCCCTGATGGTGGGGGCCTCGGTGTGAGCAAACCGGAGGGTCTGAGCGCCTACATCGCGGTCACGGCGGCCTATTGGGCGTTCATGTTGACCGATGGGGCGCTGCGGATGCTGGTGCTCTTGCACTTCCACACACTGGGCTTTTCGCCGGTGCAGCTGGCGTATCTGTTCGTGCTGTACGAGATCGCGGGCGTGGTGACGAACCTGTCGGCGGGCTGGATCGCGGCGCGGTTTGGGCTGACGACAACGCTTTATGTGGGGCTGGGGCTGCAGGTGGTGGCGCTGCTTGCCTTGGCGCAGCTTGATCCGAGCTGGGCGGTGGCGACTTCTGTGGCGTTCGTGATGCTGGTGCAGGGGGCGTCGGGGGTCGCGAAGGACCTGTCGAAAATGAGTGCCAAGAGCGCGGTTAAGGTGCTGGCACCGTCCGCGCAGGGCGGGCTCTTTCGCTGGGTGGCGCGGCTGACGGGGTCGAAGAACGCGGTGAAGGGCTGTGGGTTTCTGATCGGGGCGGCGTCGCTCGGGGTGTTCGGGTTTGTGCCATCGATTCTGGGTATGGCAGCGGTTCTGGGCGTGATCCTGATCGCGGTGGTTGTGGGGATGCCCAAGGGGCTTCCGACGGGGCGCAAGGATGCGAAATTCAGTGAGGTGTTTTCCAAGAACGCCAATGTGAACTGGCTATCGGCTGCGCGGGTATTCCTGTTCGGCGCGCGGGATGTGTGGTTTGTGGTGGGCATCCCGATCTACTTCTACGCGGTGCTGTCGGACGGGACGGTCGAGGGCAATCGGGCGGCGTTTTTCACCATCGGCACTTTCATGGCGGTGTGGATCATCCTCTACGGCGCGGTGCAGGCTGCGGCACCTAACCTGCTGAAAGCCGCCTCTCGCCCCGAAGCCGAGCTGATTGCCGGGGCGCGGTGGTGGGTCGGGTCGCTGGTGGCGGTGCCTGCGGTACTCGCGGCGCTGGTCTGGGCGGCGGGGGAGCCTGCGCCCTGGCTGACGGCGACGCTGATCGCGGGGCTGTTGGTGTTTGGGGCGCTGTTCGCGATTAACTCCTCGCTGCATTCCTATCTGATCCTGGCGTTTACCGAGAAAGATCGGGTCACGATGGACGTGGGCTTTTACTATATGGCCAATGCGGCGGGGCGGCTGTTCGGGACGGTCGCGTCGGGCCTGTCCTACCAAATCGGCGGCGTGGCGCTGTGTTTGGGCGTCGCGGCGGGGATGCTCGCGTTGAGTTGGCTGGCGGCGGGGCGGCTGCGCGCAGGGCCGGAGCCTGTCGCGGCGTAACCGCCGGATCGCTCCGAAGGCATTTGTAACTCCGCGCCTGCCGCGCTATCTCGCGCGCAAGAGCCGGAGCGCGATGATGAACACCCAAGCCCCCTATGATTACAGCGACGCCGTATCCTCGATCGAAGAGATCATCGAGGATGCCCGCAATGGCCGGATGTTCGTCCTGGTCGACCACGAGGATCGCGAGAACGAGGGGGATCTGGTGATCCCCGCGCAGATGGCAACACCGGAGGCGATCAACTTCATGGCGACGCATGGGCGGGGGCTGATTTGTTTGAGCCTTCCGGGCGAGCGGATCGATGCGCTGGGCCTGCCCTTGATGGCCTCGCAGAACTCATCGCGGCACGAGACGGCGTTCACGATTTCCATCGAGGCGCGGGAGGGCGTAACCACCGGCATTTCCGCCCATGACCGGGCGCGGACCGTGGCCGTGGCGATTGATCAGGGCAAGACCGGGGCCGATATCGCGACGCCGGGGCATATCTTTCCCTTGCGCGCGCGCGATGGCGGCGTGCTGGTGCGGGCGGGGCATACCGAGGCGGCGGTGGATATCTCGCGGTTGGCGGGGCTGAACCCCTCGGGCGTGATCTGCGAGATCATGAACGAAGACGGCACGATGGCGCGGCTGCCCGATCTTGTGGCCTTTGCGCAGTTGCATAACCTCAAGATCGGAACGATCAGCGATCTGATTGCGTACCGGCGGCGGCACGACAATCTGGTGGCGGTGACGAAGGAGAGCACGGTTACTTCGGAGTTCGGTGGCGAGTGGACGCTGCGGATTTATACCGACACGGCGCATGGCGATGAGCATATCGTGCTGTTGAAGGGCGATATTTCCGGCGATGATCCGGTGCTGGTGCGGATGCATGCGCTGGATCCCATGCTGGATATCGTGGGGCTTGGCGGCACAGGCCGTGCGGGCGAGTTCGGCGATGCCATGCGGCTGATCGCGGAAGAGGGGCGGGGGGCTGTGGTCCTGTTGCGCGATACGACGATGAAGCTGGTGACAGCGGATACGGTATCGCCGCAGACCTTGCGGCAGTATGGGCTGGGCGCGCAGATCCTGTCGTCGCTGGGGCTGTCGAAGCTGATCCTCTTGACCAATTCGCCGAAGCCGAAGGTTGTCGGCTTGGAGGCCTACGGGCTGGAAATCGTGGGTACGCGCAAAATCTCGGAGATTGGATGATGGCCACATCAGAGACGCATTACACCCTGCCCCTGCCAGCGTTCGACAAGCCGGTGAAGGTGCTAATCGTGGTGGCACCCTATTACAAGGACATCGCCGACAAACTTGTCGCCGGGGCCAAGGCGGTGCTGGAAGAGGCGGGCGCGACGCATGAGGTGGTCGAGGTGCCGGGGGCGTTGGAGGTGCCGACGGCGGTGCGGATCGCCCATCGGCAGTCGAACTTTGATGGCTACGTGGCGCTGGGCTGTGTGATCCGGGGAGAGACGACGCATTACGACACGGTGTGCAATGACTCGAGCCGGGCGTTGCAGCTTCTGGGCCTCGACAGCGCGTGCATCGGCAATGGTATCCTGACGGTGGAAAACCGGGAGCAGGCGGTGGTGCGCGCCGATCCCAAGGGCCAGAACAAGGGCGGCGGGGCGGCGGCGGCGGCACTGCACCTGATTGCGCTGACGCGGAAGTGGGGCAAGGCGTCGAAGGGCGTGGGCTTTCTGCCCGAGACGATCCTGATCGCCGAAGGTGGCGACGGGCCCAAGACCGCATGAAACCCTCGCGTCAGATGAAATCGGCCGCGCGGCTTTATGCGGTGCAGGCGCTCTTTCAGATGGAAGCGAGCGCGCAGACGGCGGAGGCCGTGATCGCCGAATTCGAGGATCACCGCTTTGGCGCGACCTATGACGAGGGCGAGATGGCCGAAGGCGATGTGGATCACTTTCGGCAGGTGATGGATGACGCGGTAAACTGGCAGGCGCCGATCGACCAGATGACTGACCGCGCGCTTGTGGCGAAATGGCCGATCGCGCGGATCGACCCGACGCTGCGCGCGCTTTTCCGCGCGGCGGGGGCGGAGCTGACGCAAGGCGACGCGCCGCCGAAGGTGGTGATCAGCGAGTATGTCGATGTCGCGAAGGCGTTTTTCCCGGATGGGCGTGAGCCGAAGTTTGTGAATGCGGTGCTTGATCATATGGCGCGTGAGGCGAAACCGCAGGCGTTTGCGGGATGATGGGGGCGCAAGAACGGCCAACGCCGCGGCAAAGCGCTGGTCTCCACGCCTGACTGCCCTATGATCTTGGCGACAGACAATTGAAAGCGTTTCCCATGCCAGAACTCGTCAAGCTCTACATTCGCCAGACGTTGATTGGATTTGCAGTCGCCGCGGTCTTTGTCGGCCTTCTGTTCTACTTCAATGTTGCCAACCTCTGGCACCTGGTGACGCATTCGGATGTGGGACTTATGGCGGCATTCCTGTTGTTCATGTTCAACGGGATCGTCTTCTCCGGCGTGCAATTCGGCATCGCGATCATGGGTATGGCGGAGAAAGAGGAAGATACGTCCGGCGGTGGCAATGCGCGTGAGCATGCGGCCGTGCCTGTGCCGGTTAAGGTCACGCGGGACGCCCCGCGCCGCTGATGCGTCGGATGTGACGGGACCGCCCGGACCGTAACGGGATTGAATTCCCGAGGACCTGTTAACACAGGTGGGCGCCAGGTAAACGGACCAGGATCCGCACAGAGCCAGCTCCCTCGGAATTGAGTAAGGCCACCGGAATTGACCGCAACACGAGAGGGGCAGAACCCGCCACCGGCCACACATAGGCGCCGGGTCGGGTGCAGGCAAGGCGCGGTTTCATTCACACTCTGCGCTTAGGCGCCCACCGGCAACAGCGGGCCGGCGTCTCAGCCATAATGCTGGCGGGCCGTGCGCCCCAGGGCGGCCAACACCGCATAGTCGCGGTCGGGGACCCTGGGCATCCCGGCGCTGAGCGTCCAGGCAAGCGACAGGGCAGCCTTCACCGCGGCCCATCCGATGATGCGGGCATAGGGTGTGCCCATCGCCTCGGCCCCCGCTTCGGCGAAGGCGTGGATGCGCGCCGGATCAGTGAGGGGGCGATCTACGCCGCGCGGGTTGCGGAAGGCGTTTGCCAGCTCATAGGCCGGTTCGCCCAGGATACCCTTGGGGTCGAAGGCCACCGGGCCGCGATCGGTGATGATGACGTTGTCGTGGTGCAGATCGCCATGGAGCGGGACGGACGGCGGCGCGGTCTTGAGCAGGTCTTCGCAGAGACGCGCGGCGGCTTCGAACCAGCGGGCAACGTCAGGCTCCAACCGCCGCAGATCGAACGTGAGAAGCGCATGGCACCAGGTGTCAAGCGTGGGCAGATCGGCCCAAGGCGCGCCCTGGCGGCCTTGCAGGTGGCGGGCGAGATCGGCCAGAACCTCATCGGTGCCCATCACATCGCCCGCGCGTGCCAGATCGCCCAGATGTGGGCCCTCGAGCCATTCGATCAGAAGCGGCCCATCGGTGCCCGCAAGGATCCAGGCCGCGCCGTCCCCCTGCCAATAGCGCAACATGGCGGCGGCAGGCTTTTCGCTGGCCCCAGCGGTGGGGCGCGGGATCTTGAGCGCGGCAGGCTTGCCATCGCTCAGCGTTACCTTCCAGACCTGCGACCCCTTGGTGTCGGCCACGCGCGTGGCGTTGTCGGACGGCACGCCGAAGTGGTGGCACGCGGCGATGAGATCGGGATCGGACATGGGCCAAGAGTGTGCGACTCGCGGCCTTGGGACAAGCCGATATCGCAGGGCTCGGCGGAACGGCGCTTTGGCGGACATCCGGTTTTCCTTGCTTTTTGTTCACGACTTGTTCACTCTCGCCCCCATGCCCGAAGACCACGCCCCCGATACGAAATCCGCCGGTCAGCTTCTGGCCCGTGGCGTGTGCCGGCATCTGCTGGAGCTGGACTTTGTCACGGTCGAGGAACTGGTGCCCACGCGGGGCTTGCGCGTCGATGTGATGGCGTTGGGCCCGCGGGGCGAGATCTGGGTGGTGGAGTGCAAGTCAAGCCGGGCGGATTTCCAGTCGGATGCAAAGTGGCAGGGCTATTTGGAGTGGTGCGACAGGTATTTCTGGGCGGTGGATGAGGCGTTCCCGACCGAGCTGTTGCCACTGGAGACGGGTCTGATCATCGCCGATGCCTATGACGCCGAAATCGTGCGGATGGGGCCAGAGGCCAAGCTGGCCGGGGCGCGGCGCAAGGTGATGGTGCAGAAGTTCGCCCGCCATGCCGCGCTGCGTTGGCAAGCCGCGCGGGATCCCGGCGTCACCCCTTTTTTGACGGCTTAGACCCCATGGCCCGCGCGCGTGCTGCCGCGGCGCGGATTTCCTCGGCAATCTCTTCGGCCTCATCGGGATCGAAATCCATCGGGATCTCGACACCGCCGCCTTCAACGTAAACCCGCACGGCCCCTTCCGAGGTCGGCCCGATCTGCAGATTGGCCTCGATATCTTTTTCTGAGTTGATGCCCATGGCGCGGGCGCATAGCGCGGCCAGCCGCCCGAAGCAATCCCTCATTCAGGTCGCCGCGTGTGAGAGAGATGCTTGACGCCGTCAAGTAATGGCGGCACGGTCGTCCCTTGAAAGGACCGCCCATGGATGCCATCGAACGGATACGCGCCTTTAACCGCAGCTATACCCAGGCCATGGGTCTGATGGCGCGGGATTACCTGGATAGCGGGATGACGGTGACTGAGGTGCGGGTGCTCTATGATCTGTCGCTACACCCCGGGACCACGGCCCGCGCGCTGGCCGAAGATCTGGATCTTGATGAGGGGCACCTAAGCCGGATCGTCAAACGCTTCGAGGGCGAAGGCTTGTTGGTGCGCCGCCCGTCAACGCAGGACGCGCGGCAACGCCATGTGTCGCTCAGTGCGAAGGGGCGGGCGTTGGTCGGACGTCTCGCCAAAGCCTCCCGTGCGGACGTCGAGCGGCGGCTGGCGGCGGTGGGGCCCGCAGGGCGAACGGCCGTGGCTGAGGCGATGGAAACGGTTCTCGACCGCATGACGCCCGTCGCGGCTAAAGACGTGGTCCTGCGCGATATCGCAATCGGGGATGCGGGCTGGCTCATCCAGTGCCACGGCGAGGCCTATGCTGCAAGCGACGGGTTCGATGCCACGTTCGAGACGCTGGTGGCCGAGATCTTGGTCGATTTCCTGCGCAATCGCGATCCCGCCTGTGAGCGCGCCTTTATCGCTGAGGTGCGCGGGCGGCGGTTGGGATCGGTGTTCTGTGTCCGGTCGGAGACGCCGGGTTTGGCCAAGCTGCGGCTGTTCTACCTGGTGCCCGAGGCGCGCCGGCTGGGGCTAGGGCGGCGGATGCTTGAGGCGTGCCTGCGATTTGCGCGCGACGCGGGCTATGCGCGGATGGCGCTCTGGACGCATGAAAGCCACCGCGCGGCCTGCGCGCTTTATGAGGCGTCGGGCTTTGTCCTGACCGGCTCCAAACCAACACGGTCCTTCGGGGTTGATGTGGTTGAGCAGCAATATGACATCACGCTCTGAGCCCTTGCAATCGACGGGGCCTGTGGCTATCACGCGGCCTGCGTGCCGCCTTAGCTCAGTTGGTTAGAGCGCTGGATTGTGGATCTGAGTTTTCTTTCCCTCATCCTGACCATGCCGACCCTAACCTTCTGAAAACACTGAAAAGACTTGCGAGGCCCTAGCTCATAGTTTCCACTGAAACCGCCGTTACTCACGTGGTTTTGGAGACTAAGATGAGACTAACAGCCCTTCAGATCGACAAGTTGCCGATCCCGACCCAAGGACAGAAGACATACTGGGAAGGCGATGGCTTCGGGATCCGGGTATCCCAAGGTGGCAGCAAGTCCTTTGTGGTCGTATACGGCCCGGATCGTCGGCTAAAGACCCTCGGCCGATACCCCGCTATGAGCCTCAAAACGGCGCGTAGGGAGGCGCAAATACAAAAGCTGACGGATACCCCGAATAAGCACCTTGAACGCACTGACGAGGCAATTTTGGCCTTCCTAGAGGACTGTGAGCGACGAGTGCGGCCGAGAACGGTTCAGGGGTATGCGGATCGCCTAAAGAAGCTCGACAGCGCACAATTGTCCGACATCAGTCTGCGTAGCATCCCAAACACTCCGCAGCACATTGCGGCGGTTAAAGCGTTTCTCAATTGGTGTGTGCGGATGGAGTACATCGACCGGCACGCCTTCACTTTCACCAAGGCCAAGTTCGGCCAGCGCGATCGAGTGCTCACAAACGAAGAACTCCGCGCCATCTGGCACTATGACTTTCCGCCGTACTCCGATTACCTCAAACTCCTGATCCTGACTGGCCAGCGGCGGGGGCAGTTCCAGAACTACGAGCTGCGCGAAGACAGCATTTATTTTCCACCAGAAGCGATGAAAGCTGGGGTAGCACATACGCTCCCCCTGACGGCAGCGGTGCGCGCAATGCTGCCCATTCCGCCATACAACGGGTGGGGGAATGGCAAGCGGCGGATTGACCGGCATGTCCCGTTGGCGCCTTGGGTGGTGCACGACCTACGCCGGACGTTCTCGACCAACTGCGCTGCGCTGGGGATACCGCTCCACGTGACCGAGGAGATCCTGGCGCATCGGTCTGGGCAGCGGTCAGGCGTCGCCCGGATATATAACCGCCACCACTACCAGAGCGAGATGCGCGAAGCGCTTGACCGGTTGGCAACGCATGTACAAGCTGTCGTGGCCTAGGTTTCGCAAACCGGGGTGATCGCGATTGCTCCTATCAAGGAGCTAATCGTGATGACTAGACTACTGAGCAAGAAGCAAGTCCGTGAGATTGTTGGGTTTGGGTTCGCTCACATAGATCGGATGGAGAACGATCCCGACTACGCGCATTTTGGTTTCCCAAGGCGCGTACGGATCGGCTTCAGGGTCTTTTGGGTAGAGACTGAGATCCACGACTGGGTTGCAGCGCAGATAGCGAAGCGCGATGCCTCCTAGCGGGGCACTGGGGGGCGGGTCCAACCGTCCCCCGAACCTTAGTGAGACCGCACTTCCGCCTCGAGCAAGAACCTGCCATTCGACTGCACCATCCCAACGCCCACTTATGGGTGAGACAGGCCGGATGGGGTCCACCGGAATCTCGCGTGGACCGCAATAGGCCTATGCCGCTGCCGATACTGCAGGAGGCGCCACGTGAAAATAGATATTTCTTGCATGTCAGCTCTCATTCCGTACGCTTGAAGTTGTTTGTTAGGCCACTTTTGACAACGGCGCCCTCGGAAAGCCAACCAGTCTAAGATCAAGATGTTGGGATATAGGCTAATTTTAAAGAAGCTCATTTTCATAGCTATTGTGTTGACAGCGGCATGCGATGTGCCGACTGGACCTCCGGTCTCTCCTGATAAAGAAGAGACTGCGGATGAAGTAGCGGAATGCAATCTGCTCAGGATGGCGGCCGAAGATGCGCCGGTCGCCGATAGAGGAGCGATACTGAGAGGTTGCGATGGCCCATTCAAGGATTACTCTGTTTCGTCTACTCAACAAAAGCGCTATCAGCGTATCTCAGCTGAGAACCCTCCGCCGATTGAAGTAAAGCGCCGTGGCCTTCAGCATGAACGTCTCTTCAGCTACCTTTTATTGCGTGGTGTTCCGCCACGCGTCGCAAAGAACCTAAGCACAACGGAGCAGTACAGGAAAGTTGCAATTATGAGGGCCTAGAATGGGACTCCAAAAAGAAAAGAGATTCAAAACGATAGATCGTCGCTCTCTCCTGCAGAGCTTTTGCGGGGTGTGTGGCTCGGCTTTGTTTCCAAGTACACACACGTTTGCCCAAGCCGAGGATGAACCGTTTGTGTGTTCAACAGTCATTCCTCCAATCGGAGAGTACATCGATTTACAATCGTCCACAGATAATGATGAGAGCATCGATTTAGGTGAAGCCACGGTAGACGAGGCGCTCAGTCCACAGGGTGCCGCCAGGAGTCGCCTTAAATGGTTGCCTGAACACGGTCTTCCAGCTCCTCGAGGTGTGATCCGACTAGGCATAGGCTTTGTAGGAGATCCACCTGACGATTGGAAGGAACAGGTTCGCGAGCGAGCATTACGCTGGACACCGGCAGGATCGCAAATAGCAGCTAAGCTGATCTTCGATTTTTCTGTTCCGTTGAGTGAGTGCCAAATACGGATCAGCCAAACGGGGGTCAACGGTATCAAACCCGCAAACCGATCCCTCCTCGGTAGATTGGCGAGGAGTAGCCGGCTTGGAGACGGTGAGTCTACGATGTACATATACAATATTTCGTCCGTGGAGCATGAATTTGGACATGCTTTGTGTTTAACTCATGAACACTTTCATGAAGCACTACCAATTACAATCGATCGAAAGAAGGCAATCGAATACTTTAGGAGGAATCATGGCTGGAAACCCCGTAGAACAATAAATAATCTATTTGCTCCTGCAGAACGTTGTTTGGGAGACTCGGAATGGAATGCTGAATCAGTAATGGGATATAATATTCCAAAGGAGATTACTAAGGAGGGCATATCACTTACAAAGTCTGGTGAAATACATGACCGAGATCGTAAATGTGTAGATTCGATCTACCTTTAGTCGTACTGCTGTTCATTGTCTCAGTGCTACCGGTTCCGGCTAGCAGTGATGTGAATGGTGCGGGACTTATCTCGATACATATTGGAATTGCTCCAAACTCCGAGGGATTTGCCGGATCAGGGATGATAATACATGATGGTTGGGGGGTTTCTGCGCGACATGTATTAGAGAAAATTGATAAAGAGTATGGGCCAGGGTACTTCTATGCCGCAGTGGGTTCTGAAAAAGGCACTACAAATGTGATAGAGCTGTTTTCAGATAACATTATCTGCCCAGATGATGACGTAGATATCTGCTTCTTTAGGCTGGACAAAAACAATAGTATACTTGATCTGCCAATTGCTGAGCCTTTCTTGCCAGTATGTAGCCTAGATAGAGCTTCTACAAGAACTCTGGAAACATCTGGGTTTACTTCCGCAAATGATGGCGTCTACGGCCCTGGAACTGCAGAAATACTAGGGCTCAATGGGAGATTCACTTGGCAAGGGGTTACGTATCAAGATCTGATTAGATTGAACAACATCACACCTAATGGCCTGAGTGGCGCACCCGTAGTAGTTCCCGGAACGAGAAACGTGGTAGCTGTCCACACTGGAATGGGTGGATCGGACCAGGTCGCCTCACCTTTTTACAATCTGTCCGACGATAAGTTCCCGTGGGCTGGTGAGGAGGTCGAGATATGCATTGGTGAGGACTCTGCTGGCACGGACGTTGCAACGTTTATTTCCTTCTGCGAGGCAATTTTCCAGGATAGAAGAATAGACTGCGCTTTGCTGCAGGCTGAGAATCCCGATCTTACGGAGACGGAGATGGCTACCATTGGCGAGATTCTTACCGCAATAAAAAGTCGCTTCACGGCAGGGTTTTGTCGAAGTGTTGATACGTATGGAAGACAGTGCATTGGAAAAATTCGTTCGTATCTGGATGCTTCTCAAGACCATACCCAGCCATCGAGCTTAAACGACCTGACACAGTTTCTGGCAGTTCTGTCTGAGGCTGAAATTCTGTTTAAAGCTGCAAAGGATACTCAAGTTCGCGGCGAGATCTTCGACGAGATATGGAGGAAGTACAATCATTTGAGCTTTGAGTCAGACGCTTTAAAGCCAATCTTTGAGAGCGATACGGCGCTAGATAAGTTCCTAACCGACTACGGCTTTACGGATTTCCCCATTTCATCTGCATTTATACGAACGTATGGGCATTACGCTGAGGGCCGTAGAGCTCTCCATCAAGGAGACTTGGACAAAGCACTTACGAGCTATCTCAGGGTTGAGGATGCGCCTCAGTTTCTATCAGACTTTATTGATCAAGCGATTTTTGTGCTCGAACTGCAAACGCGACGCATCGCACCGGACCGTGTGTTCAGAAAATTCGTTGGATTTGCGTCGGTTGTTGATCAGAGATCGGACCCCTTTGCTGCGGCGGCAGTTGGGACAGCCGCGATCTATGTGGCTGAGGCATTTTTTGACGAATTGGACGCTTCCGAACAGAAATTTGTGATGGACGAAGGTGAGCGACTCTGGAAGGTTGCATTAGGCGCGCCAAAACTAGATGCACCAGCTGCTCGTATCCAGTATGCTCGCTTTTTGAGAGCCATAGGCAACACTGCTGAGGCATCTCAGTATTTTTCGGAAGCTTACGGTAGTGTCTTCGATCATGGTGGTGATCAGGTATCAGTATTGGCCGCAACAAGTGCACTGCATTACATGGCTACCGATCTGCCGTTTGGTACCACTGAATTTGAGTTAGAAGACTTTTTTGCCAACGCCTTATCGACAGCTTTGCGGCGGCCAAACTTTGCGTGTACTCTATCGAACCACCCAGACTTTTACCAAATGAGGGATCGGTATGGGTCAAATTTTTTGGACGGGCTCACAGAATTACGAGACAAGCTCGAACAGCTAGGTAGCTTGGATTGCTCATAGAAGAATGATGCAAGTCTCCGAATTAGAACTAGGGGAAGACAGTCACTGACGTGGTAGTAGCGTGACTTGAGCGACAGCACCATCGTTGTTAAGGGGAAGATCGACGCTTGTTGGGGCTTCAATGGCTATCGGCTCCTCGGACCCATCATCGCCATCAGAAAGGAGGATCGACACCGCATCGCAAATCTTCTTTCCCGTAGAAGAATCATCGCCAAAGGCTCGTTGAACGGCAGGAATGTCCGTTTCTTTCACAAGCACTTCGGCGAATAGGCACGGGATCCTTGGATAAACACTTGGAGAGATATCACATGCCAATAAGGAAACAGGGAGAAGTACTCCAAATGCGACAGGTTTGCTTAGAAGTTCATTCATTATTGGCACTGAATCTCATAAATGGAAAAACTCTGCTTGGTGTAGTCCGCGCCTGATTCCAACGCGCGAGGTCGCAGGCGGACGATATCACTGTATATGGAGCGATCTGCACGAACTATGCTATTTTCATTAAAGTGATCCGCCATCCCCAAAACCTTATACTTGTAGTCATTGGGCGTAGGATCCGACGCTGCAATACCTGTATCTGTAGTTGAAGACACAGTAATTCGAAGCACATTGGTGCTATCTTCTTGACGGTGATCTGTTACCAAGAACCGGATGTCAGTGTTCTCAATTAGAGAGTAGTCGCCTGTGCCAATGAAACTAACATCTGACCGGCCTAATTCGGCCAAGTGGTCGCGAACACAGCGTTCCTCGCGAGCAGTATAGTCTACGCCGTCTAAGAAACCCACAGATAAATCATCGTCGTTAGGCATTTCTGCAACCATCTTAGTGATCCAGCAAATCGGGTAACTATCGGCTAGTGCTTGTGTCGTGAACACTGAGACACATATCGCGGGTATGAAAAAAGTGACTTTTGAATACGGCATCACTTAGCCTCGACCTCTAATATCCTACCAAGATGGCATGATTGGCGACACGAAGCAAGTCGTCAGTCGTTTCCGTGGTTCATTCATTTTGTCCATTGTTGACGAGCTTGGGTTCCAAAAAAGCTTCCAAACACTGGGCTAAGCGCTCGGTTTCAGTTGCAACGGCTGAGTGGGCAATCGCCAGATCTTATCTCCAATATTAAAGCTGAAACTCGGCATAGGAGAAAATCGGGCGGTAGACAATCGGACCCATTCCTCGCTGCGCGCGCAGCTGTGTGCCGACAACCCTACCTCTGGTGCAATGCTAAGCATCCTGGGTTCAAGAGCGTTTGGAAACGTGTATGCAGTCGGCCATGCTTACTGTTTCCACATTTGCATGCAAGCTAATGGGCTAGCCATACAGCTCTACACAAGACTATCCCGCTCAACTGGTCGCCAGGCTAGCGCCATGACCCAATACCCTTTAGGGTCATAATTCCCCCGCAGCCCGACTGGGTAAAGCGTATTGGGTCATGGCGCGGCAGCGCCAGACGACACAGTTGAGCGGGGCAGTACCGCCGTACCGGTACGATGCTCGACACTACCTAGATTGGTACAATACCAAGTGGATGTTCTTTAACGGTAGCAGACTAGCAGCCCCCGACTGGTCACCGCACACGGGGTGGGGGACTGGTATGCTACCGTTATGGCACATCGCCTGCTCATCGGCTCATACAGCACTGGTAAGACGTCGCTCCTCGTCGAGCTGATGGGGGAGAGCATCGCTCGCGGACACGGTGTCTGTTTCATCGAAGCCCACGGTATTCTGTTGCCTGGCACGGTCTTCGATCCAGAAACGACCCGTTGGAACCCATTGCGCGAACCAATTGAACCGGCGCTTGCCGCGTCTCTGTTCCAGGAAACGACCAAGAGCGCCTGGGACTACGCCGGAATGACCACGCCAGTGATGGACATGTTCCTCTTGTTTTCGGCCGCCACGCTGATCGAGAACGGGCACAACCTGACCGACATCATCAAGCTGCTGTCCGACCGGGAATATCGATCGAAGCTGACGCACTCAGATGAGCTTGTGAGACAGTTCTGGACTGATTTTGAAGTCCTCAATGATACGCAGCAACGCCACGAGGTCTCGAGTACCATCAACAAGTTCTACAGCCTCCTCATCGACCCACGCGTCCGTCACATGTTGTCGGTCAATAAGAAGGGGATTTGCCTGTCTGACTTCCTCGCTGATCAGGTGCTGCATGTCCGCTTACCCGTGCGGAGCTACGGTAGGGCGAAGGTAAAGCTGATTGGCTCGCTCATTATTTCGTACCTGACGCAACTGCTCTTGGAACGAAACGACCCGCGTCCCTATGACCTCTACATCGACGACTGTCACCTCTACGCTCACGATACAGTCCACAACGCGCTTGTGAGCACCAGCCGCTACGGCCTCGCCACCACAGTGGCATTTCAACACAAGCGACAACTCTCCACCGATCTATTCGAAGCCCTAATGGGAAACACTGAACGGCAGTACGTTTTTCGGGTGTCGCGGGATGATGCTGAAGTGTTGTCAGCCCAGCTGCCAGCTAACCACTCCAAGGTATCCCTTGATCGCTTGTCCAACCACTCATACCGTGAACTGCCATTTAATAAACTCGCCCCTGATGGGGTCACTATTCCACTGGAGAAAAGCATTGAAGATAAAGGTTACACAGGGAAACCGGAAAGCAGGTCTGCTGGGCGGCAAGATTGAATGGGAGACCACCCTCACGCTGACCGCGACGGAAGAAGAGAAAGCTATCATTTCCGCCGGTAACATAGGCGGCTTTCCCGTTGCGTCGTTCCCGAGTATCGGCGGCGCACACGAGACCGAATACACAGCCAATGATCTGGTGTCGCGCGAGATTATTGTCTTTAGCCCGAACCAATGGCACGCGAACGACATGGCGAAAAAGCTCAAGGGCGCGGCGGCCGGTCTAAAGTCCCTGATAGAAGAAACGGCCGCTGACGAAACCGGCGAGTTTGAGCTCTGATGGACGATGCGCTCGGGATCGTTCTGAGTGTCGCTTTCATTGTTTTTTTCCTGTTTGCGGTGGTCGCAGCCGGTTCTGTGATTGCATTTGCAGCCGTGCCGGGTGCGATTGGCTACGCGATCTATTGGAACCGGGTGAAGTCTCCGGCCGGACAAGAGCGTCGTGAGAAGGAACGCACTTGGGAACTGTATCGCAGCGTGAAAGCTCGCTTTACCGCCGTCAATATCCCAGCGTTCATCCAAGCTCGGCTGATCGACACCGACGATGAGTACAACAATGGTGTTCTCTACCGCATCGCCAAAGACACGGTGGCGTTTGAGGGGCTCGAAAACTACCCGCCTGAACCGCCGAGCCTTTGCAACTCGGTTGAGGGCGGCAGATACCGAGATTTCCTAAACCGCATTTCGCCGGACAGTTTCGAAGCGCGTCTGGAGCACATCTGTGCTCTCGCGAACCTGTGTGCTGGAAAACCAACCAATGACTTGGTGGCGACCGTGCTTTTGCACGCGGTATCGCAGGAGTACGATGAAGACTATCTGCCGAAGCTGCGATCCAAAATAGACCAAAATTTCGTTGAGCTCGGATCGGTCACGCCGCAGCAGTATCAAGGTGATCGAATCATCTTCGACTACTTCAAGGGTACACCGCTGAGGCTCATGGAAGAGGTGTACCACGATGACAGTGTCAAGATACCGGATCACCTGCGCAACCAACACCACATGATCATTGGCGGTACTGGCCACGGCAAGACCCAGTGCCTCCAGGAAATGATCCTCAAAGACCTGGAAGACGAGGACGCCTGTGTGGTGGTCATCGACAGCCAGGAGGGTATGCTCGAACGTTTGCTGCACGTCGTTTCTTGGGAGCGAGTTATGTATCTCGACGCGGGCAACATCACGAAGCCGTTGGCTCTCAGCGCCTTCTCAATCGGTTCGACCACGCGACCTGAAGACGAACCCAGGGTGCGGATGGCGACAGCGCTCTATGAGCATATGTTCGCCTCCCGCGAGACGAAGTTCACCACCAAGCAGCAAACACTCTATCGCTTTCTGTCGCGCTTCCTCTTCGTCATCCCTGCTGCGAACTTCGACACTGCGCTCGACATCCTTGAGAACGGATATGAGCTCTACGACCAGTATGTGTCGCAGCTCACCGAGACTGAACAGTCTTTCATTAGGGGCAACCTCGACAACCCGAAGACTAAAGGTGCGAGCCAGGGATATCGCCAAACGCGACAGGAGGTGGCGCAGCGTCTCTACACCTTGCTCGAGAGTGCCACGATCCGGCGCATGTTCAACGCGCCGAAGAACAAGGCGAACATCCCACAGGCGATCCGCGACGACCAGATCATCTTGATTAATACCGCTCAGCAAACCCTTGGTCTTGAAGGCGCAACGCTTTTTGGTCGGTACTGCATCGCTCAGATCGCTATGGAAGTCTTGGCTCGGCCGGAGACGACCAAGCGCGTGTATTTCTACATCGACGAGGCGCAGGAGTACCTCAGTGGTGACCCGATTATCCAACGTCTCTTCGAGCAGGGTCGCAAGCGGGGCCTGTGCATGATTTGTGCATTTCATCGCCTCGGCCAGATTGGTGATGATCTCACCGATATGATGCGCTCGCTCACGTCGATCAAATTCGCCGGAGGGATTAGCAACAGCGACGCCACCAAGCTCGCCAAGGAAATGAGAACCGATGCTGACACCATCACCGGCCAACCACAGCTTTCGTTTTGGGCGTGGTTCAAGGGAGGCGAGGCAGGCGTCTACCGGGTCACCCCACGCGCCCTAGAGGATCGCATCGCAGGCGAACCTGATGACAGTGCGACCCTCAAGGAAATGATGGTTGCTGAGTATCACTACGAGCCTGAAGCCGATAGATCCAGCGGCAGCAAAACAGCCGGGGCTTCCGAAGCCGAGATCAATGGTGAGCCCGAGGCGGACGAATTTGAGAGTTACTACGCTGACGACTGGGATGGGCCTCGATCAAACCCAGGCGAGCAACCGAGCGAAAAGCCCGACGAGGAGATCGATCCGGACGCGCCCCAAAAGCTCGACTGAAAAACTTGCTATACTGCATAGGTGCTCACTAGAACCATCTGTAGTTATTGCGCTTATGCTGACCTTTGACGCGGCGAGGCACTCGCGCCAAGACGAAGGTATGCGCAAACCCCGGTTTAAACGTGTATCCCCCAAGTCGGCCCTGCAACTCCGCGAGAGCGGCTACCAAGTTCTCGAGTTGTTGCATCAGTTCAAGGCGCTTCGTGCGCATCACATCGCGATGCACCTGCCGCATCGGCATGAGCGAGGGTTGTCCCACTCACTACGCAACCTGTTCGATCACGGACTGATCGACAAAGTCGATGAGCTGCGCCGGTTCAATGCGCTCTACCAGCACGACACCTACACCTTGTCGGGGAAGGGGAGGGCGGCGCTGGCTGGGCGCGATCTACCACCCTGCTTCGTCCCAAAAGCGGGTGAACTCGGGTTCCGGTTAAATCACGAGTGGGATCATTCGATGATGATTATCGACCTTATATCCAACCTCGTCGCCGGTACGCGCGATACCGGTATCCGGGCGATTTCGGCCGAGGAAATTGCGAAACACGCAACGGTGGCGACGCCCTTCATCTTCCCGCGGCGGTCCCACTACACCGACAAGAAGACCCGCTAGGTTGTACCGTACAACGTCGTGCCAGACGGGGTCATTGGTTTTGAGTATCCTGGCGGCAAGCGCGCCTTCTTTGCCATTGAAGCCGAACACAACAAGGCCAACAGTCGGGCAGACGACGATGATCCAACGTCTTCCCAGACGTCTACCCGCAAGAAATTCAAGCAGTACCGCGACGTTGACTGGCGCCGTGTTTACGCTCATCTTGGCATTGGAAATATGCGGGTGCTCGTGGTAGCGCCTACCCCTACCCAAATTGAGAACAAGTTCCGGGTGGGGCGGAGCGTAGTAAAAGAAAGTCACCTTTTCTTGGGGCATTGGCTACCGATTGTTCGCGGCGACGACGTGCCGATCCTACCGCAAATCTTCGATGCGCCGTGGCTGCGCATTGGCCTGCCACCGGAGCACATCAATGCATCTACTCTTAGAGCTGGTTAGAAACCCGCATCGCCTGATCCTGCCGACTTCCTGTCAGCACAAGCACAAACGCTTCACCAATCAGTATGACTACGAGTGTATCGCCTGTGGGAAGCGCTTCGATACCGCATGATACAATGAACTACGGATGTCCTTCAGAAAGGAGACCGTGGTGTCTACATTCATCGACTTTGACGAGGTCAAGGCGGCGAACCCTATCGCCGAAGTGGCCCAGCGACTTGGGTTGAAACTCAAAAAAGCAGGCAGTGCTCTGCGCGGCCCATGCCCATCCGGAGAGGGCGGCGAACGCTCCTTGGTGATCACGCCCGCCAAAGAGGTCTGGTACTCGTTTGGCCTGAATCGCGGCGGCGACGTTCTTGCGCTGGTGCAACTGATAAGCGATTGCTCGGTGAAAGAGGCGGCACAGTTCCTCTCGGGCAATGTTCCACTGGAGAATGCTGAGAAGTGTTCACCAGAGAGGGGAGGCGAACGTGGCTTCGCCCCCCTCGATTATCTTGAGTCGGATCACCCTGCGGTCGAAGCCTTGGGGATAGAAGCTGAGGACGCAGAAGCCTTGGGTTTGGGCTACGCTCCTCGCGGTATCATGCGCGGGACGATAGCTGTTCCGATCCGTCGTGCCGATGGAGCGCTAGTTGGTTACATCGGCATTACGGAAGCGAAACTGCCGCCGAAATGGGAATTCTAACGAAGAAACACTGCAATGAACAAACTGGCCCGACAGGGCCAGTTTCTTTAGCTAGGTCGATATGATCGCCATGGTCGATATGATTTTATTGTAATTAAATCAATAATTTAGTACGTTTTCCTAGCGATTACCGAGAAGGAAGTTCAGATGACTAAGTCCAGCAAGTCGAAGCCCAAACACTCAATCGGCAGGGATGTAAAGCTTATCGGAACGGGTGTGGCAAAAGAGCTAGTCCTAGTAGGGCTTTACGGCATCCAAGAGCTCACTGGTGCAGACCTTCACTACAAGCCACGCAAAGGAAAGCAGCCTTGGGAAAAACGGTGGGGCGAAAGGTAGCCTGGAATTCTCAGATCCACACAATAAACTCCCCGATAATGAAATGAACTCAGACTGATGCGACCCATCGCCAGCTATGAAAAAAGACGCACAACAAACCGAAGCGGTACGTGCCCTATGGGCAAAGCGTCGATCTCTGGCCGCATCCGACGCACTTCTTGGTCGTTCTTTTCTGGATTTGTACAAGGATGACTTGGCGGCCATATCTTTGAGCGCCGGTGCTCCGATGGGTTATATAGAAAGGCAATTCCTACTTCATTGCCCGAACTATACGCTCGATGAACTCAATGGTGGAGCACTTCTAAGTTCGGGGTCTCGTTTTTCACTTTTGATGCTGAGACGGGCCATTGATTACCGCCTAGCGCAGGAACCGTACGAGGAAAAAATCTCGCTCTCGAAGGAAGAAAAAATGGAAGAGCGCGATCTCTTTAAGACTGATGCAATTCGAGTTGCTCCTGTGCACTGGGATCAGGCTCGAATAATTGAAGATCAGCTTCACTATATGCAAAATTACAGGTCAACGGCGAAACGGCGTCTTGGTTTATTTTATAAGTGGGATACATGGCCATTTTGCTATACGTCCGTGGCGGTATGCGATCGTGAGTACCAACACAAAGCGGTCTGCAAAGCGCTAGGCGTTGAGATCAGCCCACGAAGCATTGCAATCCTGTCCAGGATATATGCATCGTCTTTGGCGCCTCGGAACAGTATATCTTTCCTAGTATCAAAAACAATGAGAATTCTTCAGGAAGAGGGGTTCTTAATATACGTCACTGCATCAAATCCATTTCTAGGTTTTTCGGCAACTTCAATTGCAGCTTGTAATTTTGTTCCTTTTGCCTCTTCACCTGTTGCATATAGGTATGATAAGATTGGCTCATATACAACACGGCGCAATTCCTCAGACGCAACCGAAGCCAAATGGTCTGCGCCAGGAAATTTTTTGTTTATGAAGTCATTGGCGAAACCTTTTGCAGAGCAAGTCCGAACACTAGGCGATATTGTGAGTGTTGAAAAAGACAGCCATGATAGCGTTGATGGTGAGTTTCCAATTGATCCGAACGACTTTCAAAGAACGCTGCTTGATTTGCGTGTTTCATTGGAGGGTATTTGGGATGAAAATACTAGATATCACAAAACAAACTATGATCCTGTGAGCGATCCAATTTCCAAGGGTCAGTGTGGAGTCACCTCCGCTTACTTGGCCAGATTGCTAAAACGAGAAGGTCAAGAAGTGTTGTTTTGTGAAGGCGATGTGCATTTTCCCGATCAGGCTCCGATTTTGCAGCACTGCTGGTTGAGGCTCGTAACGCCGGGTGGAAGAAAAAGTGACGACATAGTGATCGATATCACAGCTGACCAAAGCGGATATCATGAAAAGGTTATTTGCGAGACCCAGAATAGCCTCGTTGAAATGGGCATAAGATACGAAGAACAGTACTGCGTGGGCCATTCAGAGGTTGGTGTTGAGCATGTTAAGAATAGATTGAAAATTCTGCAGAATGCGATAAAGAAGAAACATAAAGACAGGTTCTTGAATTGAGTAAAAATATTGATTTTCTGGCTCTGCTGTCGTCAGATCGTCGGCCGAAGTACCTTGAAGACATTTATGCCTGTCTAGCACTCCCCAAGGGTGCCTCTTACCGATTTCGCTATGATGCAAGCTACCTTCCCCCGGCTGTGAAGGAGGCAGTAAAGGACGAATATGTTGGACCGATAAGCGCCTTGGTCTGTTTCCGCGGCAACTTCGTTAAGAATGGTGAGGCGATCGTTCCAGTTCGTTGGGTACAGATTACCCGGGTGAAGCGAGTGCTGGACTTCTATGTATTCTATTTTGAGTTAGGCGATTTTCCTAAGTTCAATTCACAGTTTTCTGACGGGTCAGGGACAGCTCTAACTGCGTGTTCAAAAGACTACCTATCGCAGATCCCTCAGGGCTTGAGGCAATTGCCAGTCGTCGCTGCACGAATGGGGTACGTTTCGACTAATACGGATTACGGTTCGGAAACGTGGCTCCGAATTGTTAGAACTTTGTCCATGCATAGCGCTTTTTCGGGACTGCATTTTGTTAGACTGTCGGGTGAAGATAAGTTAACTCTGGTGCGGGACAAAGGCCAAACGAGGTTTCGCATAGATGCAGGAAGCTACGTCAGTATCGATGTTGAATTCTATTCTGAAGAGTTTAACGACGATGAGATGTTAGAACTGTCCGGAGATGAAACTATAATTCGATTTGCTAATGGCAGGTCGCATCGTTTGGGGTCTCGGTACGATTTGCTCCCGATCTTGGTTGAGGCAAAGCATGTTGAGGCTCAGACAGATGTTGATGTCTTCTTTCGGCTATCAAAGAAGCGAGAGAATGTGGAATTTGAGTTTTCAGTCCCGCTGCGAGTGCGCAGGCCCTTCAAACAGTTTTTTGTGCGGATGATTGTTCCGACTGCCGGTGGACTGATGCTGGCTTCTCGAAGCTTCTTTGGTGGAGATGCTGATCCAATCTTGGTCGGCGCTGTGATTGTTGTTGGCGCTCTGCTCATAGGGGCCGGCGTAGCAAGCAGAAGGTAACTCAGCGTTGCTGCGTTTGGCTTTGCAACTGGACATGACCGCTTCTGTATAGAACCGGCCATGTTACACTTGGGGGTGTATGGGAAACCAACGCCCAAGCCGCCCGTTGGCCCAGTCCACCAACAACAGTTTTCGGCCAAGTTTTGATGCTGGTGCGCCTGTTGACGCCCACGCGCGGCCGAAGGTGGACTACCTCACCGAGAACGAAGTGATGAAACTCGTCGCTGGAGCCAAGGCGTCGCGCAACCCAGAGCGCGACCAGCTCCTCATCTTTATGCTGTTCCGTCACGGGTACCGTGAAAGCGAAGCAATCATGGCTCGCCGCGATTGCGTTGATCTGGAGAAGGCCGTGATCTGGGTCGAGCGCCTGAAGCGCGGCATGAGCCGCTACCACCCATTGGCGGGCGACGAGCTACGCAGGTTACGGAAGTACCTTCGATCCCGCAGTGACGACTTACCCTGGCTCTTTGTGTCGGAGCGTTGTCAGCCTCTTTCACCTCGGTCGGTTCGTCGGATCGTGGCTGAGGCCGCTCGGACGGCCAAGCTGAGGCACGTGCATCCGCACATGCTGCGGCACTCGTGCGGTTTCCACCTTCGAGAGCGCGGTCACGACATCCGCATGATCCAGGAGTACCTCGGGCACGCATCAATCACGAGTACCCAGCTGTACACACGACTGTCAGCGAAAGCGTTTGATGGCTTGTGGCGATAAAGGCGGAGAGCAGTCATCCTTTGAGTGAGCGAATAGGTTAGAAGTAGGGAACGAAGCGGGCGTGCAAACTTTGAACGTTTTGGCTACGAATTACAGGATCAGGTTGACGAATAGATGAAGACATCTCGCACTACCCCGACTGCACTAAGGCAGGAAACGCTCGACTTCTTGGGGCTCCGGGAGAAAGAGAAAACGCCACGCGTTTTCCTACCTGAGGTCTATTTGGCCCATAGACGCTGTCAGTTGGAAGCATGGTTTCTCCACCTTCGTCATTCCAAATGAACGAAACTGCAGCATTGTGTCGGTGGTGAATTCTCCCGTGTATTCTTGGGCTGGAAAAGACGCAAAGTTGAGAAATCTCATCAATTAGTTCCAGAGCCGTTGGACGAGCGTTGGGGTCTTGGGAAAGGCACATCTCAACAATTCTCTGCAGTTCTTCCGCGACAGGTCTAAACTGAGGATCACTGGTCATGAAGCCCGGCCAGCCTTTGCGCTCCCCATTTCCAATGGCTAAGACCGCTTCCATCCCAACTCCGAAAGGATAGGTGCCCGTTAGAGCGAGAAACATCATACACCCCAGAGACCAGACGTCAGCTGGAGACCCAATCGGTTGCCCCAGTCTTCTGAACATCATCTCTGGAGCCATAAATGGGATTGCCCCCTTAACAGTTCCTGAGGTCGATCTAGTGATGTCTGGGTTATTGTCTATCTCTTCATCCAAGATTTCCTGAGCCAGGGTAGCAATGCCAAAGTCAGTAATCTTTACCTTATCTAGCGAGAAACCACCAGAGATCATAATATTGGACGGTTTAAGGTCTCTGTGAACAACCCCAGCATGATGTGACGCAGCAATTCCCTTGGTCAGCCTCCCGAACAAGATAGCAGCAAAAGGAGGATCAATGTAGCTTGCAAAGTCGAGTAGGGCGACATCAAGCGTTTCGCCATTCACATACTCCTCAACCAAAAATGGCCTTTCGCCTTCTTCGAAATAGTCCAGAGTTTTGGCAATTCCGTGGTTGTTCACTTTCGCCGCTATTATGGCGCTCTGCTTGAAACGACGATGGGTTTGCCCATCCAGCGGCGTTTTAACCACTACTTCTCTCTCGACAACGCCATCAATTGCTCTAAAGACCTCCTGCATACCACCTTGGCCTATCTTTTCTTGAATCTGATACCGGTTAGAAAGCGTATCACCAACATTCATTAGATGAAGACCTCAGGCTGATTTACGTTGAAAGTTGCAAAGTATGGGCGACCAGCAGATGTCGGGAACGCAAGCACGCATGATGGAGCTAGCTTGTGTCCAGCAAGAATTGGCAGGTTGTTTGCAACTACGTTACCAATATTCTCGGCGACAGAAAAATCGTTGCCATCGTAGTGTATGCGTAAACCGCTCACGACCGTATCGGTATTGACCGTCACGACCTTTGGGAAACCATCTCGCCTATTCTTGTCAATCACACTAACTTGGCCAGCCAAAACGAGTTGCGCTGAATGCTTATCGTGCAAAAGCACTCTTGATATCTTGGAGCAAACTTCATCCATATCTGGGCGATCAGTGGGCAAGTCTGATAAACACCGCTGAAGCACTTGTGCTAATTCATCTGGAAATTCCGGAACATGAGAGGCAACAGCGTCCGCCGGAATTGTTCTAGGAAGCATGTTGTTCCATGCTGGAAGCGGTCGGTTCAGTAGGTTCAGAGACGCTATTGCAAACGAGAAAACGTCGGCTGCGGTTGTGAAGTTGATCGTTGCATCCGCAAGCATTTCAGGAGCAATGTAACGAGGTGTGCCTATCGCCCCTTGAGTTTTGTTGTCCAGCCCTTGTTGCCTTGCCAAGCCAAAATCGAAAATCTTCGCAACGCCTTCCTGGTCAATTCTTATGTTGCTTGGCTTTATATCCCTATGGATAACAGAAAACTCGTGTATCTCGGAAAGCCCAGATGCAACTTGCCAAAGCTTTAAAAGGTAGTCTTCGCCGTAGTCAAAGATACCCTCCCTTAGGTCATGTCCTTCCACGTACTATATCACCAAGAACGTCTGAAGACTTCCGGCAAAGTCCTGTTTAACGACATCGAGTAGCTGAACCACGTGTTTTGAGGTGACTTCTTGAAGAGCTTTTTGTTCATCGACAATACGTTGAGGATCCTGAAATGGTTGCAAACACTTGAGAACGACACTTCGATCTAAATGGCGATCAGTTGCAATATGCACTTCACTCATGCCCCCACGAAACGGATTTGCCGTAGCGATTTCGTAACGCGACCCAATGATCATCTGATACTATCCAAAATCTCCGAAGGTATCTTTCGGCTCGTCAGAGGATTTCTTTTTTCGGTCCTTTGAGGAGCGCTTGCGGTTGTCTCTGCCACCCTCGAGGTTGAGCTCATCGGGTTCTATTAGCTCGAGCTCGTCGTCAATTTTTTCATCCAAATTCTCGCTTCTTAACTGTGGCTGATGTATCGATTGGTCGTGCCAATCTTCTTCAGCCCAGAGAATCTGCATTTCGGATTTGTTGTTCCAAACCGCAATTTCAGGCCCGTTTCGATCACGGCCTCGGCCTTGCTGTACGGCATTCGATACACCAATCACCGAGGCATTATCGCGACCTCCTGTCCACAATGCTGTTGAAACAAGTCGATAACATAACTCAGTTGGCGAAGGTGAGTGTTGGACTATTTGCTCAAATAGGTCTGCACTTAAAGAGTGCACGCCATCTGACGTTAAGAAAATGAGGTCGAAATGCGTGTCGACCCGGCGGATATGCGGTCGCATACCGTCGCCCATTCCGATGAACTGTAGCAAACGTTCATCACTACCGCCTGCGAATTCCTTTAGATTGTCGTCGGTCGTCTGCCGCCGAACGCCTTCCTCTTTCGAGTATGTATAGATTCGACTATCACCTACATTGATCAAATACACTGCGTCCTCGACGAAAAGGACAGCGGAGAGCGTTGATCCACCACCAACGCTACTCCTCACTGCGAGGTTGGCTGACCGTGCCGCATCTTCTAGCCGCTGTTCTGGACGGAGCTTTCGGTTTAATATCAACACCTCCAAGAACGTGCTAATCGAAATGGAAGCGGCTGTCTCTCCATCCGGCATGCCACCCATCCCATCACACAACACAAAACAGTAAAATGACCGTTCTGTCGCTCCTCCAGAATTTACGAACAGAGCAGCGGTCCGGTCCTGGTTTTCCGACCTCTTGAGCCCAACGTTCGAATTCAGACAAAAGAAGTCCACGTCCTCGGCACGTGAAGAGAATTGAGAGTTCTCCTCACTCTGCTCGAACCATCGCTTAAGCCTCTCTAACAACACAGTTTTGACTTCGCCATTTTCTAAGTTCGCCCCGGGCGCATTTGACTTGGAAGTACCTGTCATGCCGGGCCGCAGTGATTTGTTATACCCGAGTTCAAGCCGAGCAGAAAGAAGAACATGGAATGGCGGGCCGCGTCACCGCCTTACAACCAGCGGCTGGCGGTCGGCTTTGGGCCGTCAACAGACGAGGCCTAAAGACCGACGTTGAATACGATACTTGTCACGGTTTTGAACCGGCGGCGGCCAGGTCATCCTTGCCTCTCGGAGTCTCCATGGTCACTCAAAGAAGCTGCATTTGATCGTCAGCCAGTGTGCCCGCGCGGCCTCCACATGCGAACCGATACGCTGCCTTCATTAGACTTGGGGCAGCTGGGTGGTCGGTCGCATGCACGAGGTAGTAGAAGACCCTTGAGCTCTCGTTGCTGGCATGGATCGGCCATGGGTGGGCATAGCGGTAGCCAAATTCGGTCTGGAACCGGTTTGCCATCGTTTCTGCCCAGGTCACGTGAGAAGCTGAGGCCTCTACCAAAGGTTTCCAACTATTGTTGCCCCACCAAAGGTCTGCTTCTGCCTCGTCACCGCGTGTACTCAGCGCCCTTCCGAGCCAACCTGTCGCCAGAAAGTAAAGGATTTCAATTTTCAATCCTTTGGGCTTGTGGGTAGCGATCTTTCGGACAGTGTTCCAATGGCATTCTGAAGTCCGCATATCCAACAGGGCAAACGCTGGAGTCTTTTGCCGGATACGGTTTGCGAGGAGAATTGTATCGATTGATGTGTTGAAGTCACCGGCAAAGACACTTACTCGCCGCGGTTTTGGCTTTCCATCGTGTATCCGCTTCAGAGCTCTAAGCATGCGTACTTTATCGATGTCGAGTTCACATAGGTAAAAACGTTGCAGCCAAGGCGGTCGCATCTCAAGAACGCGCTTTGCGGTCCAGAGCGACTGGTCCTCTTCTCGTTGCGGTCCGGCGAAGCCATCGATCAGGACGCCGCTCTTGGTGACTTGCTGGAATCCGGATAGGTAACGTTCGATAAAACGGGCCTTGTTTTGGCTCCAAACGGCTGGGGCCCTCGGAAACAGGCCCTCCCGCGCTGTCAGCTTATGCGCGGTTGGCAGCGAACCAAACAGTCCCCTAGTCTTGTCGGGTGGCTTCGAAATTGGATTGGCCTCGCCTGACTTTGAAATCAGACAACGAAATTAGAATGTTACGAGGCCAAAGGCAAACCGTTGTGCGTTTCGCCGTCTAGGACCCGTCCAGCTTTCTTCTTCCCGACTTTGAACATCTCAGTCCCGTCGGCTGCCTTGATCCTTATCTTTACAAGGTTCTCACCATCACCTGGAGCCCAGTCACCCCATTGCTTAAAGTGAAACGCAACGTCGTGTGCCATACAGTCCAGCATCAGTCGTCGGAACCACGACGGGCTAGCCGGGCGTGCTTTTGGACCACTCTCGCCGCCACTGATCACCCATTGCAGTTTTGGCATGTAAGTCGCGATATTGATCTCTTCGAGGAGTGGCTCTGCCGAGATGAAGCGAACCTTCGCGGGAATACGTGTCAGATGTGGTAGAGCTTCCTCCGCACGCTTTTGGTTCTCGACTGTCGTGCCCAACCATACGTTCTCATAGCCATTGTTCCAGTCTTCCGGTAAGAACTGTGCAATGTTCTGTGACCGCTTGGTAAGGAGAAGCCAATCCAGATTGGGCGTCTCTCGTATTAGGTCCCAAAGGCGGTCCCGATGGCTTAGAAGGTCGTCACGATCTTCGAATACATCTGCCATAGATGCGCAGAAAACCCGTTCGCGGAGACCGACGCGTTCAAGGCGACGGTTCCACTTGATGGGTTCGTTCCAGTGCTTGTCAGAGAAAAACCTGCGCGGTGCAGTTTGGCCCCAAACCTTTTGTCCGACACGCTTTGCCCAAGCTTCTGCGTAGCAATTCTTACAGGCTTCCGAGACCTTCAGGCACCCCCACCATGGGTTGAAGGTGTGGTTCGTCCATTCGATTTTTGAATTGGCGCCCATGAATTCTCCCCGGTTGGGTACATTGGATTTTTTCAGATTCGCACATCACGACTCGCAGGTCGAGATCGACGTATAGCCTGCCTGAACCAGCACAATCTGTGCTACTGATAGGTGCTGTCTGGTCTGCAAGCCCCTTCGTTTGCGCCAGCGTGACTTCCCTGTTGCCAAAAGCGTCGACAAACAACAACCGACTTACATGCTACAATTCTGCCATGGACAACCTTCCCGACCATTTCGGTGCGCACCCTTCCGAACAAGTGCCGACTGGTGCGCACCAGTTCGAGCAGGATTGGTTGAGCGTCGAACAAGCCGTGGTCTACTGTGCTGAACTGGGTCTGACCCGGACACCAAAGACCGTTCGTAAGTGGGCCGAACGATCGTCCGGTCTGCCTGATGGCGATGTTGTCGCTCGTAAGCAAGACACTGCCTGGGGCTATCGGTGGCAGATCGAAAGAGCTTCGCTGACCCGCAAGGTCGAAGAGGAACTCGAACTACAAGCAGCGAACGAGACTGAACCGGTTCGAACGGGTTGCCCCGCCGCCGCTTCGCATGAGCCAGAGAACACGTTTGGATACGACCCAAACCAGCCCGAACAGGTGCCAACCAGTTCGGACCAGTTCGAACCGAACGAGACTGAAACCATCATTTTAAATGAGCTCGAACCGTCTCCGCACCAGTTCGAACCGGTTCAGTCTCGTTCGGAGATTGAACTTGTACTCGATGAGGTTCGAGAACGCATGTCGGATAAGGATCGCGAGATTGAGTTTTTGCGACAACAACTCGCCGACGCACAAACCGAAATCGGCAGGCGAGCGCGATCAACGGACGAGGCACTGAAGACGATCGATCGCGTTGTCCGAAGTTTTGAGCTCCAAGCCGAAGCCAACCGCGCTGCCGTCCTCGGAGCGGGGAGGGTAGCAAGCGAGGACGATACTCAACCTGCAACTTTCAGACCGAGCTCTGTCGATAACGGAAACGGGCATCAGGACATTCGTAGGGTATAATCCTTTGCATGATTTCAAAGACGATCGGCGAGGTGCTCGAAGAGAAAAATATCATCATCCGTGGTGCTGACGTTTTCACCGAGGGTGGGTTCACCCAAGTGCCGAATGCGATCCTTCGTGCAAAGGAAATCTCGCAGGGTGCGAAGCTCGTCTATGCCATGCTTCTCTCCTACGCATGGCACAACAACTCATGCTTTCCCGGCCAAGACCGCCTGGCTGAAGACCTTTCAATTTCCCGCCGCAGCGTGAACACACACATCAAGGAGCTTGAAGCCAAACGGTTCATCAAAGTGACAAGGAAGGGGCTCGGAAGACCGAACCTCTACGAACTGTTCTTAACAGCCACAAAGGCACCGGCCAACAATCGACGCACATCCAGATGAGCAATTTTTGCACTTCTGGATGTGCAGAATCGTGTCATCCGTGAGCGCAATTTTTGCTCACTAAGAATACTCAAGAAAAACACTCACCAAAGAATACTCAGAGAAGACCTTTTGGGAAATCTCTTCAGCGGGTCGGTTTCTTTACTGAACTCTGCCGAAGCGGCGAGTAGTTTGAATAGTGAAACTGTGCTAAAATATTTACATTAATCTTATACTTATGAGCATTTCAATCATCATTAAAGACACGCACGCCGCGGTCCAGCGACTCATAGAAAAGGGGGCCAGCAAGGATTTTGCCGAAGAGATTGTGGCAACTGTCAGCGGTGCCAGAGTTGAGAGTGAACTGGCAACCAGAGCAGACCTGTTCGAGCTACGTGCTGAAATGTACCGGGCGTTACTAATCCACGGTTTTGTCACCGTCACAGCCGTCATCGGCTCGGCCATCGCCTTGGCCAGTATTCTTGGTGCAAACACATAGGTATGGATGTCGTCTTTGCACACGCAATAAGTCAGATCACCAACCTGCCTCTCGATATGCAGCGCAAGATCGGCCAAGCGCTCTTAGTTGGTTCGTCGGAACCGGATTTGCCGGTGATCGAGTTTGGGGAACCAGGCGCGGGTGAGGTGGAGCAGGAGGGTATGCACCGCCTTTGAACTTGCGACTGAAAAAGGTGCATGCTAGCTACCGCCACGGTTTCAGTGACTAAGACGTGACTAAGACCTCGTGCCGCCTTAGCTCAGTTGGTTAGAGCGCTGGATTGTGGATCCAGAGGTCCCCTGTTCAAGCCAGGGAGGCGGTACCATCTAACCCACGAGAATTACGCGCGAATGACCTTAGACGGGGCACCGGGAGGCGGCGTCCGTCATCTTCAGGTCTTGAGATGCTTGTCCATCACGTGCCGACCGATTGTGGTTCGGTCGAGGTTGCGGTCGGCCAGTTGGCGGTCCGACAGCTGGCTCAGATAGTCGTATTCTTCGGCCGCTGCAGTTGCCCGCGCAACGCTGCCAAAAAAGTCCTGAACTGCATCGGTGGCGCGGTTCAGAAAGCCAAAGCGCGGCGTGCGGGAAAGATCGGTGATCGAGGCCATGTGCGTGATCCCTTCGTACTAAAACATCGAATTACAACGTTTAAATGCGTCCGTATCCCGGTTGGGACCAGTGCCAATCCGTGAATTCCGGGTTGCGTCGGGCGCATGGCTTGGCCGTGCGACTGCCGTTAGCCAGAGATCGACCTAGGGCAGGATCATCAGCCAGAGCAGAATCGTGAGCGTCGAGGCCGCCGTAGCGAACAGAACCGATGACGCGGCCACGCGGCGGGCGGCGCCGTAGATGTTGGCGAAGAGATAGGTGTTCACGCCCGGTGCCATGGCGGCTGTTAGAACGGCGGACCTGAGGGCGTCGCGATCAAGCGACAGGGCCTGGCCGGTGGCGTAGACGATGGTGGGATGCACGATGAGAGAGATTGCACAGATCATTATGATTGTCCGCGTGTCGCCCTCGGGCCGGTACTGATAGAGGATGCCGCCCAGGCCGAAGAGGGCGGCGGGCAGGGCGGCGGTGGCCAGCAGGTCGAGGCCGCTGGTCAGGGGCACGGGCAAGGGCAGCTCCGTCACGTTCACGATCAGCCCAAGGCCGATGGCGATCACGAAGGGGTTGCGGAACATCGCGTTGAACACATGCGCGGTTTTCTGAAAGGCGGAGGAGGGCCCGCTGCGGGCAAGTTCCATGGCGGCGACGCCCACTAGGTAGCAAAGCGGTGCATGGAACGCGATGATGGCAAAGTTGTCGGCCAGGGCGCCCGCGCCATAGGCGCGTTCGGTGATCGGAATGCCCAGAAGGATGGTGTTTGAGAACAGGCAGCAGAAGCCGATGGCCACGGCATCGGTGGTACTGCGGGCGAATAGAAGTTTGGCCCCGGAAAAACCCGCGGCGAAGCTGGCGAAGGCCCCCAGGTAGTAGCTGATGATCAGCGGGGCGTTGATGGTTCCGGCCAGGTCGATTTGCGAGATCGCGCGGAACAAAAGGCACGGGATGGCGATGGTCTGGGTGAACTGCACCAAGCCGTCGAGAGTGCTTTGCCCCAGAAGCTTGGCCCAGGTCACGGCGTACCCCAGACCAATGACGACAAAGACGGGCAGGATGATGTCGAGAAGTGCCTGCATGCGTTCGGGTCTGGCCCTTTTGCAGTGGAGCGGGTGCAGATCTGCGCGCTCAAGCCGTTGGATTTAAATCCTTATCCGGAGCATCTGTGCGGCGCAACGGGGGAGTGGTCGTTGAAGAGGCACCGGCGCGCAGCAGGCAATGCGTCCGTCCCAGCCGGTGGCCCCATGGATCGGTCAGCCGGTGAGGCGCCGCCCCTCGGCATCGAAGCGCATGACATGGGCCGCGTCCCACGCAAGGGCCCGGTGTTCCCCTTCGCCAGGAATGGGCAGGGTGGCGTCCTGGCGCACCGTGATGTGTGAGCCATCCTGTGCGCGAAGGTGGATCAGGGTCTCGGCCCCCAAAGCCTCGGCATAGCCCACCGTCGCTGTCAGTGCGCCTGTGTCGGTGAGACGGATATGTTCGGGCCGCACACCGATCCGTCCAGTGCCGTTGCCAAGCAACGCCCCATCGATGAAGTTGGTCGGCGGCGATCCGATGAAACCCGCCACAAACTCCGTCGCGGGGTTGGCGTAGACCTCAAGCGGTTTGCCGATCTGATCGGCCACGCCGGCATTCATCACGATCATCCTGTCGGCCAGTGTCATCGCCTCGACCTGGTCATGGGTGACGTAGAGAGAGGTTACCCCGAGGTCGCGTTGCAGGGCCTTGATCTCAAGCCGCATCTGCACGCGCAGTTTGGCATCGAGGTTCGACAGCGGCTCATCAAACAGAAACACCGCGGGCTTGCGCACGATGGCCCGGCCCATGGCCACGCGCTGGCGCTGGCCGCCAGACAATTCGCGCGGTTTGCGTTGCAGGTAGGGCTCAAGCTGCAAGAGTTTTGCAGCGTTCTGTACCCGCTCGGCAATCTCGGATTTCGCGACCTTCGCGATCTTCAGCCCATAGGCCATGTTGTCGAAGACCGACATATGCGGGTAGAGCGCATAGTTCTGGAACACCATGGCGATGTCGCGGTCCATCGGTTCAACATCGTTCACGCGCTTGCCGTCGATCTGCACCTCGCCCGCTGTGACCGTCTCCAACCCCGCCACCATCCGCAACAGCGTGGATTTCCCGCAGCCCGACGGCCCCACGATCACGATGAACTCGCCATCCTGGATGTCGATGGAGACACCGTGGATCACATCGGTTTTGCCGAAGGATTTCTTGACGTTTTGCAGGGTGAGTGTCGCCATTACTTTTCGCTTTCCACCAGTCCGCGGATGAACAGTTTCTGCATCGCGATGATCACGATCACGGGCGGCACCATCGCAAGGATCGAGGTGGCCATGATCACCGGCCAATCGGCAATATCATCGCCCGACGGGAACATCTGTTTGATGCCCATGACGATGGTGTTCATCTCGGGATCCGTCGTAATCAGAAGCGGCCAAAGGTACTGGTTCCAGCCATAGATGAAGAGGATCACGAAGAGCGCGGCGATGTTGGTGCGGCTCATCGGCAGGAGGATGTCGAAGAAGAACCGCATCGGCTTCGCCCCATCGACCCGCGCAGCCTCGGCCAGTTCATCCGGGACGGTCATGAAGAACTGGCGGAAGAGGAACGTGGCCGTGGCCGAGGCCACAAGTGGCAGGATCAGGCCGGAATAGCTGTTGAGCATCCCGAAATTTGCGATCACCTCGAAAGTGGGGACGATCCGCACCTCCACGGGCAGCATCAGGGTCAGGAAGATCAGCCAGAAGAAGACCTTGCGCCCCGGAAACCGGAAATAGACGATGGCGAAGGCCGACAGGAGCGAGATTGCGATCTTTCCCAGCGCGATGCCCATCGCCATGATCAGCGAGTTGAGGAGCATCGTCGCGACCGGCGCGTTGATGCCCGAGAACAGCGCGCGGGTGTAATTGTCGACGAACTGGTCACCGGGCAAGAGCGGCATCGGCGGGCGTACGATGTCCTGCTGTTCCACGGTCGAGGCCACAAAGGCCAGCCAGATCGGGAAGAAGATGAAGGCCACCCCGATGATCAGCCCCAGATGGGTCAGCCAGAGGCCCCGCCCACGCTTTTCCACCATGCCGTTGCGCTGGGTCATCAGTAATGCACCCTGCGTTCGATATATTTGAACTGGATCACCGTCAGGAGTGAGACGATCGCCAAGAGGATCACCGATTGCGCGGCGGATGAGCCGAGGTCTTGGCCGACGAACCCATCGGAATAGACCTTGTAGACCAGGATCGTCGTTGCCTGCTGCGGCCCGCCGCTGGTGATCGTGTGGATCACGCCGAAGGTCTCAAAAAACGCGTAGATGATGTTGACGACCAGCAGGAAGAAGGTGGTGGGGCTGAGAAGCGGCCAGACGATGGTGCGGAACCGGGTCCAGAACCGGGCGCCGTCGATGGCCGCGGCCTCGATCACCGATTTCGGGATGGCTTGGAGGCCTGCGAGGAAGAACAGGAAGTTATAGCTGATCCTGCCCCAGGCGCTGGCGACGACGACAAGGCCCATCGCCTCGCCCTCGTTTAGGACATGGTTCCAGTCATAGCCCAGAAGGCCCAGATACCACGTCACCACGCCCACACGGGTGTTGAACATGAACAGCCACAGGACACCGGCCACGGCAGGGGCCACGGCGTAGGGCCAGATCAGAAGGGTGCGGTAGGTGCCTGATCCCTTGATCAGCCGGTCGGCCAAGACGGCGAGGTAGAGGGCCACGCCCATCGACACCACGGTGACCAGGATCGAAAAGATCGCGGTGGTTACGAAAGACGCGCGGTAAAACGGGTCGGACAGCAGAAACTCGAAATTGCCGAGGCCCACCCATGTCATCGACAGCCCGAACGGATCGGGGATGAAGAGCGACTGCCAGATCGCCTGCCCCGCGGGGTAGAAGAAGAAGACAGCCGTGATCAGGATCTGTGGCAGAACCAGCAGAAGCGGCAGCCAGATGCCCTTGAAGGTGACACGTTTTTCCATTGGACAGGTCGGGGCCACCCCGCCGAAGCAGGATGGCCCCTTTGGTCTTTAGTTCGACGCCTGTTCGAACCGGCGCAGAAGCGCGTTGCCGCGTTCCACGGCGCTGTCGAGGGCGGCCTGGGCATCTTTGTCACCCGACCACACCGCTTCGAGCTCTTCGTCGATGATCCCGCGGATCTGGTCGAAGGAGCCCAGACGCAAACCTTTCGAGTTCGCGGTCGGTTCCTTGGCCGTCATCTGGATCACCGCGATGTCGGTGCCGGGGTTCTCATCATAGAAGCCCATCATCCGGGTCTTTTCGCCAGCCTCGGCCGTGATCGGCAAATAGCCGGTGTCCTGGTGCCACTTGGCCTGGATGTCGGCCGAAGACAGGAAGTCCATAAAGGCCGCGACGCCCGCGTACTCGGCGTCTTCATGGCCTTCCATGACCCAAAGCGACGCCCCACCGATGATGGTGTTCTGCGGCTCGGCCGCGACGGCCTCCCAATAGGGCAGGGGGCGGACCTCAAACTCGAACTCAGCCTCGGCATTGATGCCCGCGTAGCCGGCAGAGGATTCCGTGAAGAGCGCGCATTCACCGGCGCGGAAGTTTGCGCCGCCTTCGTTGCGGCGTCCGGCATAGATGAACTTGCCGTCCTGCGCCCACTGGCCCATGGCCGAGATGTGGGCGACCTGCGCGGGGCTGTTGAACGTCAACTCGGTATCGGTGCCCGCAAAGCCATTGTCCTGCGTGGCAAACGGCGTGTCGTGATAGGCCGAGAAGTTTTCCAGATGGATCCAGCTTTGCCAGGCTGTCGTCATCGGGCAATCCACGCCTGCTTCCTTCAGCGCGTCCAGCACACCGCCGACCTGTTCCCAAGTCGTCATGTCGGTGTCGGGGTCGATCCCAGCCTCGGCCAGCTTGTCGCGGTTGACCCAGAGGACCGGGGTCGAAGAATTATAGGGCAGCGACAGCATGTTGCCGTCGGGCGAGGTGTAGTAGCCCTTGACTGACCCGATGTATTTCGACTGGTCAAAACCTTCGCCCATCACCTCATAGACCGGCTTGATCGCGCCCTCTGCGGCCATCATCGTGGCCGTGCCGACCTCGAACACCATCAGGATGTGGGGCTGTTCGCCCGCGCGGAAGGCCGCGATCCCAGCATTCAGCGTCTCGGAGTAGTTGCCCTTGTGGCTTTGGACGACGACATAGTCGCTCTGGCTGGCGTTGAAGGTGTCCACCTGCTCGGCTACCAACTCGCCCAGGCGGCCGGTGAAGGCGTGCCAGAACTCGATCTCGGTTTGCGCCGCCGCGGTTTGTGCCGCACCCAGAACGGCGGCGGCTGCGATGAAAGATGTTGTGAGTTTCATTGGGGTCTCCCTTTCAATCGTGTTTTTTTAGTTTTGGAACGTAACAGTTTGTCGACTAAGCACGCGTCGACGACTGGTAAAACACAAAAGCGAATGGGTGGTATGACGCTGGTCGCGTGTCCTCTCTGGCGATGCATAGGGTCATGGTCGGTCCACCACATAGTCGGGCACGATGCCCGAACGGGCGATCACCGCGTTCACGTCTTGGCCCGCGTGGAACCCATAGCCCGACACCAGAGCTGAGGCGACGCCAACGGATTGGGCCCCCAGGATATCGGTGTGCAGGCTGTCGCCGACCATCAGCGTGCGGTCCCGATCCACTGGGCCGATCCGGTCGAAGGCCAGATCGAAAATGCTGGGGAACGGTTTTCCGAAAAACTCAGGCTCGATCCCGCTGACATCGGCCAGGCGGTGGGCGAAGTGACCGGGCTCTGCAGAGAAACCCGTCTCACGCGGGGCGACGATATCGGGGTTGGCGACCAGTACTCGGCGCGGGCGTTCGCGCAAGGCGGCCTCGAGCAGGGACTGGCGCAGTTCGGTCCAGTTGCCGCTGCCGATCAGCAAGAACCCATCGACGGCGCGGTAGGCCGCGGCCTCGTCGCCCAGCGGGGTCATCCGCAGGGGGCCCAGATCCTCGAACACCGCACCGACCGGGGCCATGACGCCCCAGTGCAACCCGTCAAGCTGATGCGCCAGGGCGGCCATGGTGGCCCGGCTTGTGACGATGTCGTGGGGTGCGAAATCAAAGCCCAGACGCGCGTATTTCTCGCCCAGTTCCGCATGAGAAATGCTGGCGGCGTTCGACACCACAAGCACCCGCTTGCCCTGCGCGCGCAGCCCGTCGATCCGTTCCCGAGTGCCCGGAATAGCGGTCTCGCCGATGTTCAGCACACCGAAGGCATCGAGCAGAAAGACATCGAACTGGTCCGCGATATCGGCCAGCGTCGCGACGCGCTGGGGCCGGGTGTCCGCAGGGTTCGCCCGGGGCAGGCGGTGGCGCACGGCCTCATAGGCGCGAAACGCCTCATCGGCGGAGAGCCGCATCATATGATCGCCCCCCGCACCTTGGCCGACACCCACTCCGAAAGGACAACGGCGGCGAGGATCACGAGCAGGATCAGGCTGACCTGCGGCCAAGCCAGCACGTTGAGCGAGGCCGACAGCTGCAGGCCGATGCCGCCGGCGCCGACCAGCCCTAGAACTGTGGACTCGCGGATGTTGATGTCCCAGCGGAACACCGCGATCCCGGCGAAGGCAGGCAGGATCTGCGGGACGATCCCGTAGGCCATGACCTGCCAGCGGCTGGCCCCGGTGGCGGTGATCGCCTCGACCTGGGTTTGGTCAATCTCTTCAATCGCTTCGTAGAGGAGCTTGGCGCAGAACCCGATCGAACGGATGGCGATGGCGATGACGCCGGCGAAGACGCCGGGGCCGATAATCGCGATTAAAAGCAGCGCCCAGATCAGTGAGTTGATCGAGCGGGTGGAGACGATGATCAAAAGCGCGATGGGCCGCACAAACAGGGCCGAGGGCGTGGTGTTGCGCGCCGCGAGAAATGCCACAGGCACCGCAAAGCAGAGCGCGATGATCGTGCCTAGTGTCGCGATGTTGAGTGTATCCCAGATCGGGCGGCCAAGCTGGGTGATGTATTCCCACCGCGGCGGGGTCGCGCGGGTCCAGATGTCGTTGGCGATGCGGGGGGCATCCCAGACGAAGAACCAGGTCGTCGCATCGCTGATGCGCTGCCAACAGACCAAAAAGATCGCGATGCCGATCAGCCACCCGAACCAGCGCACCATGCTTTGGCCGGTGGTGCGGCGGCGCCAGATTTGGGTGCTATCGCGTTCAAGCACCGGCATTACTGCACCCGCGCGCGGATGATGCCCGACAGGTATTCCAGCGCCATGACAATCGCGATGATTAGGATGAGGATGGCCGCCGCCGTGTCGTACTCATAGCGGTCGAACGCGGTGTTGAGCGTGGCCCCGATGCCGCCGGCACCGACCAGGCCCAGGATCGCGCTTTCGCGGAAGTTGATGTCGACGCGGTACATCGATAGGCCGACAAGCCGTGGCATGACTTGGGGTTGGACGCCATAGTTGATCCACTGCATCCAGCGCGCGCCGCTGGCCTTGATCGCCTCGGCCTGGACCTTGTCCATGGCCTCGATGTCTTCGGCGAGGAGTTTTGAGAGGAACCCGATGGTGGCAAAGGACAGCGTCAGGAACCCAGCCAGCGGCCCAAATCCAAAGATAGCGACCAGCAGGATCGCTACGATGATTTCCTGTAGCGCGCGGCTGATGGCGACGATGCCGCGGCAGATCATGTAGACGGGCAGGGGCGCGATGTTGCGCGCGGCGCCCAGGCCGATAGGGATCGAGATCGCGATGCCCACTACCGAGGCCGCAACCGTCATGACGATGCTTTCTAGCAGCCCTGTCCAGATATCGCTCCACCGCGACACGAAATCGGGGCGGGTGAAGGACAGAACGAACTGCCAGCCGCGGTCGAGCCCTTCGTAGACCCGGCCCCAATCAACCTCGATCGTCATCACGGCGGCGATCATGTAGGCCACGGCACCCACCGCCAGAAGCCAGCGCAGCCAGGTACGTTTGACGAACGGCGGCTTGCGCCACGGTGTTCCCAGCCGGTCTTTCAGACGCACCTCGGTCATTCGGCGGCCTCGACCCCGTCTTCGTCTTCGACGGTCTGGATCGTCGCCTCCCAATCCTCTTCGCCGTAGATCTCGGTCAGCATGTTGGGGGTCAGCCCGTCGGGCCCGCCGTCATAGACGATCTCGCCAAAGCGCAGGCCCACCACGCGTGGCACGAACATCTGCGCCAGCGCCACGTCGTGGATGTTGATGATCGCCGCCAGCCCGCGTTCGCGGCAAAGCTCGGTGATCAGGCGCATGATCTGGCGGCTGGTCTTGGGATCGAGCGAGGCTGTGGGTTCATCCACCAGCAAGAGCTTTGGGTTCTGGATCAGAGCCCGGCAGATGCCGACGCGCTGCCGTTGCCCGCCCGACAGCTCATCTGCGCGCTTGTCGGCCATGTGGATCAGGCCCACGCGATCGAGCAGGCGAAAGGCCTCATCCACGTCCGATTGCGGATAGCGCCGCAGGAAGCTGCGCCAGAAGCCGACATAGCCCAGCCGCCCGGACAGGACGTTTTCCATCACCGTCAGACGCTCAACCAGGGCATATTCCTGAAAGATCATGCCCATTTCGCGGCGCGCCTTGCGCAAGGCACCCGACCCAAGCCGCGTGAGATCGGTATCATCCAGCCACACCGCGCCTTCGGTCGGCTCAACCAGGCGGTTGATGCAGCGGATCATGGTGGATTTGCCCGCACCCGATGGCCCGATCAGCGCCAGAACCTGGCCCTTTGGCACCTCAAGATCGATGGCTTTCAGGGCCTTGTCGCCGGTCTTGTAAGTCTTGGTCAGTTTTTCAAGGCGCAGCATGAACGGCCCTTTGGCAGGGGGAACGGACGGGCCCTAGGGCCCGCCCATATGACGTGCCGATTACTGGCAGGCGTAGGAGACGTCGTTGGCCGCGTCGATCTTGCGAATGACGTCCCACTCGTTCTGGTAGGTGATCGGAATGAACTGCGACTCGCCGTTCTTGCCAAATTCCTCTTCCAGCGACGTGCCCGCCCATTCGAACTCAAAAAACGCGTCCTGAATGGTTTGCTGCAATTCGGGGGTCAGGTTGTAGACCACCCCGTACCCCGTCGTCGGGAAGGTTTGCGACTTGTAGATCGTGATCAGCTGATCTTCGGTCACCACGTCCCGCGCCAGCATACGGGCCTTGACCGAGTTTGCGATGGAGGCGGCAGGATAGTCCTTGTTGGCCACGCCCAGGATTGAGTTGTCGTGCTTGCCCGAGAACACAGGTTCAAAGTCACGCTCGGCCTGCATATCGAAATCGCTCATCAGGATCGCAGATGGCGCTTTGAAGCCCGAGTTCGAGGTGGGTGAGGTAAAGGCCAGTTGGCCACCCTTGATGTCTTCAACGGCTTCGATGCCGGAGTCGGGATGGGTGATGATCTCCATCTCATAGCCATAGGATCCATCGGCCCCGGCCATGATCGTGAACGGGCGGAAACCGGCGCAATTGACGGCCAGCGGGTTGGACCCGGTGTTGAAGCCTGCGATGTGCAAACGGCCCGACCGCATCGCCTCGATCTGGGCGGCGTTGTTCTGGACCGGGAAAAAGACGATTTCCTTGCCGGTCTTTTCGCTCAGGTGATCGAGGAAGTCGGCCCATGCGGTTGCGTAGACGGCTGGATCTTCGACCGGGGTGTAGGCAAAGATCAGTGTGTCAGGATCAATCAGGTCGGCGGGATCGGTCGGGATGTCTGCGATCAGGTCGCCGTCAGCATCGCAAAACCGCTCATCCAGATCGCCGCGTGGGCAGTCTTGCGCCACCGTTGGCCCGGACAAGGCGAGGAGCGCGATAGCAGATGCGGCAAGCAGCAGTTTGAGGTCAGTTGTCATGGTTTTCCTCCGGTGTTTTGCGGTGTAAGTGCCCGCAATTGCTCTCGTTTTCGTTTGTAACAAGTATATGAACGTTCGCCGCAACGCAGGCACTTGCCAGGTCATCCTGGGGCCGCGTGTCGACGACGATCGATTGAAACTCTGACAACGCGCCCACCTGGGCCAAGCCTTTGCGTCCGAACTTTTGCGCGTCGATCAACAAGTGCCGGTCCGTGGCGCGGTCCAGCATCACACGCTTGACGGCGGCGAACCCGCGCACGGTCTCTGACGGGCCTTCCACCGACAGCCCCGACGCGCCGATCATGCAGCGGTCGACGTTGAACCGGGCCAGAAACTCAAGCGTCTCGGTTCCGATTACGGCAGACTCAGCTGCCAGATATTCGCCGGGGCACATCAGAACCTGTGCCGGCCCATAGCCAAGCGTCATCGCGACCGGGATCGAGTTGGTAATGACGGTGCAAGGGGTGCCCAGATAGGCCAGCGCGCGGGCCATCTGCATCGTGGTCGACCCCGCGTCGATCATCACCGTCTCGCCAGCGCCCACAAGCTGGGCCGCGCGCAGGCCGATCCGTTCGCGTTCCGCGATCCGGGCGGTCGCGCGTTCGTCGAGGCTGGGATAGTGGCCTTGCGTCGGCGCCGAGGCCCCGCCATGCGCGCGCGAGATCATCCCGTCATCGGCCAAAGCGCCAAAATCGCGTCGCACGGTTTCGGTGGAGACTTTAAATCGGCGTGCAAGCTCACTGATGCGCACATGCGGGCGCAGTTTCAGCTCAAGCAGGATCAGGCGTTGCCGCTCGGATTTTGTGAGCCGCGCGTGCCCGTCGCCCTCTTTGATCTCGGTTGCCTTTGACATCCCGCCACCCGATTCACCTTGGTGGGAGGCTGTGGTGTTTCGGGCGAAAATTCAAACATTTTTGTTGCATTACCCAATATGCGATGTGAGGTTTGCCGACACGCAAGAGGAAACCCGATGGGTGTTGTCACGTCCGATCCCGGCGCACGCCGCCAAGCCAAAGGCCCGTCCGTGCGCCTGTTTGCGCGCGATGGTCTATCGCGCCCCGGTCGCATCCCCGCCGCAACGCCTGTCGGCCAGTTCGGTGTTGCCACATGAAGACCAAGGGCGACATCGCCAACCAGATCGCCGCGCTGCCGTTTCGCACGGATAAGGGCGGCAAGCTGCGCGTGCTGATGGTAACGTCGCGCGATACGGGGCGATGGGTCATGCCCAAAGGCTGGCTGATGGACGGGAAAAAGCCGTGGCAGGCGGCCAAGATCGAAGCGTTGGAGGAAGCGGGCGCCGTTGGATTTATCTCGGACCGTCCCGTGGGCCACTATCACTATGTGAAGCGGCTGGAGCCGCGGGGCAAGCTGACCTGCCGGGTGACGGTCTATCCGATGATCGTCGACAAGCTGAAGCGGCGCTGGAAAGAGCGAAAGGAAAGACGGCGGCATTGGTTTTCGCTCAAAAAGGCTGCCAGACTTGTGGATGAGCCTGAGTTGACCAAGCTGTTGGAGGCGATGGCCTCGGATCCCAAACCCCTGAATGCAGGCATCGACCTGCCGCGGGCGTCTTGATCGGGCCGCGCGCCGGTTTTTCGCGCCTTTTGAAGTGAGACGCAGCGTGCCCGGGTTTACCTGCGCGGCCGGGCTTTGCATGGTGCGGCCATGCGTATTGCCGTCATCTCTGACATCCATGCCAACCTCGCCGCGCTGGAGGCGGTGTTGGCCGATATTGACCGGCGCGGGATTGGTGATGTGGTGAACCTGGGCGACAGCCTGTCGGGGCCGATGGCGCCGGGGGCGGTTGCGGACCTGTTGATGGCGCGGGCCATTCCGCAGGTGCTGGGCAATCATGACCGGTTTTTGATCGATCGCCCGCCGGAGGACATGGGGCTGTGGGAGCAGTGGGCCTATCCAGAACTGACGCCCGCGCATCTGGATTGGCTGCGCGCGATCCCGGCCACGGACACGCGCCACGGGATCCTGATGACCCATGGCCGCCCGGACAACGACAACAAGAACTGGCTGCACCGACGGGCCAAGGATGGCGGCATGGTGCCCGCGACGCTGGCCGAATGCGCGGAACCGGCACAAGGATTGGATGCAGAGGTCATCGTCTCTGGCCACACGCATATGCCACGCGTGGTGCGCGTGCCGGAGGGGCCCTTGCTGGTGAACCCCGGCGCGGTGGGCTGCCCCGCTTATCTCAACCCAACGATCACGCCGCCCTACTGGGCGGAAGCAGGCGCACCGGATGCCCGCTATGCCATACTGGAGAAGATCGGCGATGACTGGCACGCGAGCCTCATGGCTGTGCCCTATGATCCGCGTGAGATGCAGGCCCTGGCGCGCGCGAAAGGGGCCGAAGACTGGGCCGAGGCATTGGCGACGGGGTGGTCGGGGCGCTAGCGCGCAATCTCCACGGTCTGGATCAGCGTGCCGTTTGCGCGGTCGAAAATCAGGATCTGATCGTTTTGCGTCACCACAGCGAACCAGCCGTCCCCTTGGGTAAACGCCGCCGCCTGGGTGCCATCGGGCAAAGCGATGCTGTCGGGCAGGGCCAGTGGCGGGGGCGTTTGCAGGCGGATGACAAGCAGGGCCACGATCGCTAGAACGCCCAGGATCATGGTGGCCGTCAAAACGGTGACGAGCCGCCGCAAGAAACGAAGCTGGGGCGGTTCCGTGCCCGGCATGGGGTCATCATCCATGTCTCTCACCCCTGTTGTCGTCACGATCCGGCCCAATCCGCCGCGGCGTCTGGATAAGGCACTGGCCCGCGATGTGCCAGAGGCCGCGCACCTGTCGCGCACGCGGCTGGCCGCGTTGATCGCCGAGGGGGCGGTAACGCGGGGTGGTGTGGTCGTGACCGATGCGAAGGCGGCGGTGGCCGAGGGGGAGGTGTTTGAGATCACTGTCGCCGAGGCGGCGGAGGTCGATGTTGTGGCCGAAGATATCCCGCTCGAGATCGTGCATGAAGATGCCGATCTCTTGGTGGTGAACAAGCCCGTGGGGATGGTGGTGCATCCGGCCCCCGGCACGCCCTCGGGGACGCTTGTCAATGCGCTCCTCCATCATTTTGGGGGCGATCTGTCGGGTGTCGGCGGGGAGAAACGACCCGGCATCGTGCATCGGATCGACAAGGATACTTCGGGCCTGTTGGTCGTGGCCAAGTCGGATGCGGCCCATCATGGGCTCGCCGCTCAGTTCGAGGCGCATAGCGTTGACCGGGCCTATCAGGCGATCTGCTTTGGCGTGCCCGATGGCGCAGACCCCCGGCTGCGCGGCACCCGCGGGGTAAGCTGCGAGGCGGGCGGCGTGGTGAAGATCACCACCCAACTCGCCCGCCACAAGACCGACAGGCAACGGCAGGCGGTGTTGTTCCACGGTGGACGCCATGCCGTGACGCGGGTGGCGGTGAGCGAGCGGTTCGGCGATCAGGCGGCGCTGGTGACCTGTCGGTTGGAGACGGGCCGGACCCATCAGATCCGGGTGCATATGGCGCATATCGGCCACGGGCTGGTGGGCGACGCCACCTATGGTGGTCGGCGAAAGCTGTCGGCGAAGGTGCTGGGGGAGGCCGCGGCTGAGGCAGTGGCGGACTTCCCCCGTCAGGCGCTGCATGCCGGGCGGCTTGGGTTCACGCATCCCGTGACAGGGGCGGCGTTGCGCTTTGAGGCGCCTTTGCCGGAGGATATGAGCGGCCTTCTGCGAATTTTGAGACCCTAGCCAGCAATTCTGTGCGTCATCGCACGCACCAGTGGCGCTTTGCGAACCTATTTTGTAATTTCACACACAAGCGCGTGAGGCTATCGTCACAATCCCGCTTCTGACGTGCCTATGCCTTAAATCGGATTTAGCAGAATACATGTTAGCGCCCCCTTGAACTGAACTTATCGGTTCACTATCTGGAATGTTAAGCCGCGAAACATCGCGGAGATCTACAGGGATTGAATGATGGCAACCTATGCAAACCTCCCCGCGCCAAGCCCTGAACAAGGGCTGAACCGCTATCTCCAGGAAATCCGGAAGTTCCCGATGCTGGAGCCGGAAGAAGAATACATGCTGGCCAAACGCTGGGTCGAGCAGGAAGACACCGAGGCCGCCCATAAGATGGTGACGTCTCACCTGCGCCTGGCCGCGAAAATCGCCATGGGCTATCGCGGCTATGGGTTGCCGCAGGCGGAAGTGATTTCCGAAGCGAATGTGGGCCTGATGCAGGCGGTGAAGCGTTTTGACCCCGAGAAGGGGTTCCGTCTGGCGACCTATGCCATGTGGTGGATTCGCGCTTCGATCCAGGAATACATCCTGCGATCGTGGAGCCTGGTAAAGCTGGGCACGACCAGTGCGCAGAAGAAGCTGTTTTTTAACTTGCGCAAGGCCAAGGCCCGCATCGGTGCGTTGGAAGACGGCGACCTGCGGCCCGAGCACGTGGAGAAGATCGCGACCGATCTGGGCGTGACCGAGGATGAAGTGATCTCCATGAACCGGCGTTTGTCTGGTGGCGATGCCTCGCTCAACGCCACGATCTCGGCCGATGGCGAAGGGGCCGCTCAGTGGCAGGACTGGCTGGAAGACGAAGATGCTGACCAGGCCGGTGACTATGAGGCGCGCGACGAGCTGGAGACGCGGCGCGAATTGCTGGCGGCGGCCATGGATGTGCTGAACGATCGCGAGAAGGACATTCTGGTTCAGCGCCGCCTGCAGGATCAACCGCTGACGCTGGAAGAGCTTTCGGGCCAGTATGACGTCAGCCGGGAACGGATCCGCCAGATCGAGGTACGGGCGTTCGAGAAGCTGCAGAAGCGGATGCAGGAGCTGGCCAAGGATAAGGGTCTCTTGGCATCGGCGTAAGCGGCCGGTCCGCACGGGCGGATGCGTATTTGAAACAAGAAGAAGGGGTGCCGGTTCGGTGCCCCTTTTGTTAGCGTGGCCGCAAAACGGGGGGACGCGATGGCGGAGGTTGTGAACTGGGGGATCTTGGGCGCGGCGCGGTTTGCGCGCGAGTATATGGGGCCTGCGATCCATGCCGCGAAAGGCGCGCGGTTGGCGGCGTTGGCGACAGCGCGGGCCGAGGCGGCGGCGGAATTTGCGGCATTCGCGCCGGATCTGCGGGTACATGACAGCTATGAGGCCTTGTTGGCCGACCCAGAGATCGACGCGGTTTATATCCCGTTGCCGAACCATCTGCATGTGGAGTGGACGTTGAAAGCGCTGGCCGCCGGCAAGGCAGTTCTGTGCGAAAAGCCCCTGGCGATGCGTGCCGATGATTTTGATGCGGTGATCGCGGCACGCGATGCGTCAGGCCTGTTGGCGGCCGAGGCCTATATGATTGTGCATCACCCCCAATGGCAGCGCGCGCGGGCGCTGGTGCAGGACGGCGCGATCGGGCGGCTAGTGCATGTGGACGGGTTCTTCGCCTACGACAACGCTGGCGATCCAGGCAACATCCGCAACAAGCCTGAGACGGGCGGCGGCAGCTTGCCCGATATCGGGGTCTATACCTGCGGATCGGTGCGGTTCGTGACGGGGGAGGAGCCCGAGACCGTGGCCTGCGACATCACCTGGGAGAACGGTGTCGATGTGACGGCGCATATGATCGCGCGGTTTCCGTCGTTCCGGTTTGCGGCCACGACCTCAATGCGGATGCACCCCCGGCAAGAAGTGACGTTTCATGGGGCAGATGGCATTTTGCGCCTCACCGCGCCCTTCAACGCACAGGTCTTTGGCGAGGCGCGGTTGGAATTACATCGCAACGTCCATCGGGGCGGCGCGGCGCCGTCTGTTACGGTCGAGCGGTTTCCAGGGGCCAATCACTATGTCCTCCAAGTCGAAAACTTCTGCCGCAGCGTGGCCAACGGCGTGGATTATCCCTGTCCGCTAGAGTTCTCGAAAGGGACCCAGGCGATGCTGGATATGGCGTTTGATGCGGCCACGTCTTCCGGGTAAGGGCCACTGGAAAACTCCGGTGGCCGTGGTAGGGTTCGCCGAGCCGCGCAGACAAGGATCCCGCCGATGTCGCTGAGTGAGGAAGACAAAGTTCAGGGCCGCATTCACGGCGAACAGCCCGATCCCGGTGAAAAGGACCAGCTTTTGCTGCGCCTTGTCTATATGGTCATCATCTGGGTCATGCTGAGCCTGGCGCAATCGGTTCTGACCATTGCGACCGTGATCCAGTTCGTGATCATGCTGATCAACGCGGGCACCCCGAACAAGCGCTTGGGCGATTTCGGCACCGATCTGGGGATCTGGATCGCAAAGGCCGCACGCTATCAGACCGGCGCCAGCGAGGTGAAGCCCTGGCCCTGGACCGAGCTTGACTGACACCGGCGGTTGCGCGGCCCCTTAGGCTGCGCCAAGGTCGCCCGGACCACAAACGCCGGCCCGGGGGCCCCATGACCGATGTCCTGCTACTCGCCTTCGTCTTTCTGATTGCGGGCGTGATCTCTGTGCCGATTGCCACGCGCCTGGGGTTGGGATCGGTCCTGGGCTATCTGATCGCAGGGATCGTGATCAGCCCGATCCTCGCGCTTCTCAATGTCGATGTGATCTCGATCCAGCAATTCGCCGAGTTCGGCGTGGTGATCATGCTGTTTCTGGTGGGGCTGGAGTTGGAGCCCAAGGCGCTTTGGTCGATGCGCGGTCAGTTGGCGGGCTTGGGCGGGGGGCAGGTCGTGCTGAGTACGGCGGCGGTGATGGCTGTGGCGATGGCCTTTGGGCTGAGCTGGACCGTGGCCCTGGCTGTGGGCTTCATTCTGGTGATGTCCTCCACAGCGATTGTTCTGCAAACTCTGTCAGAGAAGGGCCTGATGCGCAGCGATGGCGGGCAGGCGAGCTTTTCGGTGCTGCTGGCACAAGATATCGCGGTGATCCCGATGCTGGCCTTAATCCCCCTTCTGGCGTTGCCGGAATTGGCGCAGGTTGCGAGCGAGGCCGCCCACGGCGAGGATCATGGCGGGGGGATGAGCCTGGTTGATGGATTGAACGCCTGGCAGACCGCGCTGGTGACGCTGGGCGCGATTGCGGCGGTTGTGCTGGGGGGCAGCTATCTGACCCGCCCAATCTTTCGTTTCATCGCCGGGGCGGCGTTGCGCGAACTTTTTACCGCTACCGCGTTGATGATAGTTATCGGGATCGCTTTATTAATGTCGCTTGTGGGCTTGTCGCCTGCGCTTGGGGCGTTTCTCGCCGGGGTCGTTTTGGCCAATAGCGAATACCGGCATGAGCTGCAAAGCGACATTGATCCCTTTCGGGGCCTGCTTTTGGGCCTGTTTTTCATGACGGTGGGCGCAGCGATCAACTTTGCCCTTCTTTTCAACAATTTCGCGCTGATCCTCGGCCTCACGATCGGGCTTTTGGCGATAAAAGCCGCTGTGCTTTACGGGCTTGGTGCGATCTTTGGGCTGCGCGGCGGCGATCGGTGGCTTTTGGCGCTGGGGCCCGCGCAGGCGGGTGAGTTCGGTTTTGTCCTGCTCAGCTTTTCGGTCGCCAACGCGGTGATCCCCGCGGAACTCTCTGGCAAGCTTTTGCTGGTGATTGCCCTGTCGATGCTGCTGACGCCTGCGCTGTTCATCCTCTATGACCGGGTGATTGCGCCGCGCTATGCCCGCGATGCCGAACGTGCGGCAGACACCATCGACGATCCCGCCAAGATCATCATCGCGGGCCGGGGCCGTGTGGGCGGGTTGATCGATCGGATGCTGGGGGCCGCAGGCTATCAGGCGACGGTGATCGACTATAGCTCGCAACAGCTTGAAAACCTGCGCACCTTCGGGGTGAAGGCCTATTTCGGCGATGCGACCCGGCCCGATCTGCTGAGTGCGGCGGGCATTGCCGATGCCAAGCTTCTGATTGTGGCGATCGACGACAAGGACAAGATCACCGAACTCGTGCGCTACGCGATCAAGACCTATCCCAACCTGCATGTGATGGCCCGCGCGATGGACCGTGACCATGTCTATCATCTGTGGGCCACGGGGTGCCGTGATATCATCCGCGAAACCTATGACAGCTCGATCCGGATGGGCCGGTCAGCCTTCGAGGCGCTGGGCATTCCGAGCACCACCGCGCAGGCGATGGCCGATGCGTTCGACCGCAAGGACCGGGCGTCGATGATAGAGATCGCGGATGTGTACCGCCTGGACATCCCGCCGATGGAAAACGCCGAATACGTGGCCCGCGTGCGCGAGATCCTGGGGCCCTGGCAACAGGAACTGGGGGAAGAGATGCGTGAGATCCGCGAGCGGACGGCGGCGGCGGAGAAGCCGGCGTCCTAGAGCGTTTCAGGAGCCAACGACAGCAGATATCGCCTTTCGCGTTCGAGCCGCAGGCGAGAGGCAGCGAAAGGCGATCCCGTCACTGCCTGAAATGCTCTAACCCTCCATCGCCTCCAACTCGTCGATCATGCCCGAGATCATGCCAAGGCCCTTGTCCCAGAAGGTCGGATTGCTTGCATCGAGCCCGAAGGGGGCGAGCAGGTCTTTGTGATGCTTGGAGCCACCGGCCTTCAGCATCTCGAAATACTTCTCCTGGAAGCCCGGATCGCCCTCCTCGTACACGGCATAAAGCGCATTCACGAGACCATCGCCGAACGCATAGGCGTAGACATAGAAAGGCGAGTGGACGAAGTGCGGGATATAGGCCCAGAACGTCTCGTACCCGTCCATGAAGGTGAAGGCGGGGCCCAGGCTTTCGCCCTGCACGCTCATCCACAAGGCACCGATGTCTTCGGGGGTGAGCTCACCCTTGGACCGCGCGTCATGCAGCTTGCACTCGAAATCATAAAACGCGATCTGGCGCACAACCGTGTTGATCATATCCTCGACCTTGCCGGCCAGCAGCACCTTTTTCTCCGCCGGATCGGTGGCCTCGGCCAGTAGCTTGCGGAAGGTCAACATTTCGCCAAAGACACTCGCGGTCTCGGCCAGCGTAAGCGGGGTGGAGGACAAAAGCTCGCCTTGTCCCGCGGCCAGAACCTGATGCACGCCATGGCCCAGCTCATGCGCCAGCGTCATCACATCGCGCGGTTTGCCGAGGTAATTGAGCATCACGTAAGGGTGCACATCAACGACGGTCGGGTGGGCAAAGGCGCCGGGGGCCTTGCCGGGCTTCACGCCCGCGTCAATCCAGCCTTTGGTAAAAAACGGCTCGGCCAGATCGGCCATGCGCGGCGAAAAACCGGCATAGGCGTCCAGCACCATGGCCTTGGCCCGGTCCCAATCGACGGTGGCGGTGTCTTCCATCGGTAAGGGCGCGTTCCGGTCCCAGACCTCAAGCGTGTCCAGTCCGAGCCATTTACGCTTCAACTCGTAGTACCGATGCGAGATCCGCGGATAGGCCTCGACCACGGCGTTCCGCAGCGCTTCGACCACCTCGGGCTCCACATGGTTCGACAGATGCCGCCCGGTCTGCGGCGTGGGCATCCCGCGCCAGCGATCCTCGATCTCTTTCTCTTTCGCCAGCGTGTTGTGAACGCGGGCGAAGAGGGAGACGTTTTCGCCGAACACCTTGGCCAGAGCCTTTGCTCCCGCCTCACGCTGGGCGCGATCGTGATCTGTCAGAAGGTTGAGCGTGGCCTCGATACCCAGTTCCTCGTCCCCCACCGCGAAGGTCAGACCGGCGATGGTCTCATCAAAGAGCTTGTTCCAGGCGGCGGCCCCCACGGTGGACTGGTCATGCAGGAACCGTTCCAACTCATCGGACAGCTGGTAGGGCTTCAGCGACCGCATCCGGTCGAAATGGGGCTTGTAGCGCGCGAGTTCCGGGTCGGCGGAAAAGAGCGCCTCATAAGCCGCATCCTCAATCGCGTTGAATTCTAGCGAGAAGAACACAAGCTGCGTGGTGAAGGCCGTGATCTTGTCCTGACAGTCGGACATGAACTTGGCCCGCTCAGCATCGGTCGTGCTTTGGTAATAGCGCAGGCCTGCAAAGGACATGATGCGGCCTGCGACGCTGCTGATCCGCTCATTGCGCTTTACGCAGGTCAGCATCTCTGCTGCGCTCAGATCAGCAAGCTTGCCCTCGTAGTCGGCGGCAAACTCCGCACACGCCGTCTCCAGCCAGTCCAGATCACGCTTCAACTCAGGCGCGTCTTGCCCGGGGTAGAGGTCATCGAGGTTCCAATTGGGAAGCTCCCCAAACTCGGTGGTTTGGGTGGCGTTGGCATCGAATACGGGGCGGGGAAGTTGCATGGCGTGGCCTCATCTGGGGGTTCTTGAGACATATGTCCCCAACCCCGCCCCCTCAAGCCCGGAACGCACCCGCGGGATGTGCGTATTTTTGACAAGAAGAAGGGTGGGGGCTTCTTCTTGTGTCAAATACGCATGTTGGGAGGGTAGCCGCGCGTGGGGCCTTAGCCATAGGTCGCCAGCATTTCTTTCAGATCGTCCAGCGTGTTGGCCTCAGCCAGCGGCTTGTCCTTGCGCCACCGGCTCATCCTCGGGAAGCGTAGGGCGACGCCCGATTTGTGCCGGGGGCTTTCCTGGATGCCCTCAAACGCGATCTCGAAGACGTGGTGCGGGGTAACCTGCCGGACAGGTCCGAAGCGCTGCAGCGTGTTCTTGCGCACCCAGGCGGTGATGTCGCGGAATTCCGCATCGGTGAGGCCGGAATAGGCCTTGGTGAAGGGGACAAGCTCGTTGCCGCTCCAGACGGCGAAGGTGAAATCGGTAAACAGGTTCGCGCGGCGGCCGTGGCCGGATTGGGCGTAGATCATCACTGCGTCGATCACCAGCGGGTCGACCTTCCATTTCCACCAGTCGCCCTTCTTGCGCCCATCGCGATAGGGGGCGTCGCGGCGTTTGAGCATAACGCCCTCGGCACCCAAGTCTCGTGACGTTTCGCGGGTGGAGGCGAGGCTGTCCCAGGTGGGGAAGATGATGAGGGGGGAGAGCTGGACAGGGCACTCTGCTGGGGTGGCGCTCACGATCTCTTCGAGCCGCGCGCGGCGGGCGGCGTAGGGCTGGGTGCGGATGTCCTGCCCTGCGTCTTCGAGGAGGTCGTAGGCCTGCAGGATCACCGGGGCCTCGGTCAGGAGTTTTTTCGGCACGGTCTTGCGCCCGATCCGCTTTTGTAGCGCGTTGAAGGGCAGGGGCGCGTCCCCGGACCAGGCCAGCACTTCGCCGTCGATGACCGTGCCGTCGGGCAGGAAGTCGCGCGCGGCGGCAAGTTCGGGGAAGCGGTCGGTCATCAGCTCTTCGCCGCGAGACCAGAGGTAGTGGGTGCCACCGCGGAGGATGAGCTGGCCGCGTATGCCGTCCCATTTGTGCTCGGCGGCCCAGTCCTCGGGTGGGCCGAGGTCTTCGGGGGCGGTGTCGAGTTGGTAGGCGAGGTAGAAGGGGTAGGGTTTGGAGAGGTCGGCAGACGGGTCCGGCGCCTCGATCAGCGTGTGGTAGGTGATCGTGTCGGGGGACCAGTCGCCCATCAGGCGGTGGGCGAGGGTGGGTTCCTCGATGCCGGTGGCTCTCGACAGGGCACGGGTCATCAGTTTCTGGCTCAGGCCCATGCGGAAGCCGCCGGTGATGAGCTTGTTGAAGACGAAGCGCTCGGTCGTTTCCAGTGCGTCCCAGGCGGCCAGGACGCGGGGTTTGCGGTCGGGTTCTTCCAGCGTGCCCCAGGCGCGGATCTCGGTGATCCAATGTGTGAGGCTTTCGTCGGAAGTGCTTGAGGGTGCTGGCAGAACCAGCGCGATGGTTTCCGCCAGATCGCCAACGATTGGGTAGGCTTCTTCAAACAGCCAGAGTGGGATTCCCGCGCGTTCCGCCGCCCATTCGCGCAGGCGCGTAGTGGTGACGGTGCGTTTGGGGCGGCGACCGGAGAGGAGCGCGATGGTCCAGAGGCGGTCGTCGTCGGGGGCATCGGTGAAGTAATCGGCCAGGGCGGCGACCTTGGCGTTGGTTTTGGTCGTCTGATCGAGGGCGGTAAAGAGGGCGGCGAAGCGTTTCATGTCTCTTCGCTCGTCTCCAGCGTTTCGCCTTCGTATTCGGTCTCCAGCACCTGCGCGTCGTAGCCCTGTTCGTTCAGCCAACGCGCGAAGATGCTGGTGTAACCATGTGTGACGAATACACGTTCTGCGCCGGTGGCTTTGATCGCCGCGTTCAGGCCCGTCCAGTCTGCATGGTCGGACATCACGAACCCCCGGTCGGCTGCCCGCCTGCGGCGTACACCGCGGAGGGCCATCCAGCCGCTGGCAAACCCGGTGGAAGCGGGGCCGAAGCGGCGCATCCAGGGGGTGCCGAGGGCGGACGGTGGCGCGAGGATGAAGGCGCCGGGGTGGGCCTTGGCGTCGAGATCGGGGGTGACCTGAATCGTGTTGGGCAGGGGGATGCCCTGGGCGCGCATGACGGCATTGGTGGCCTCCACTGCGCCGTGGGTCAGGATCGGGCCGATCGAAGTGTCGAGGCTGTGGAGGATACGCTGGGCCTTGCCGAGGGCGTAGGCGCCGAGGACCGTAGCTTTGCCATCTGCCGCGTTGCCAGCCCACCAGGCGTTGATCGCGGCGGCGCTGTCGGCCTGCGGGACCCAGGTGAAGACGGGCAGGCCGAAGGTGCATTCGGTGATGAAGGTGTGGCAGCGGACAGGCTCGAACGGCTCGGAGAGGCCGTCGTCGACGGTTTTGTAATCGCCGGAGGCGACCCAGACCTCGCCAGCGACCTCGACCCGGATCTGGGCGGAGCCGGGGACGTGGCCGGCGGCGTGGAAGCTGACGGTGGCGTTGCCGATTTTGATCGGTTCGCCGAAGTTGATGCCCTCTGCGGTGATGTCGCCCAGGCGGTGGCGCATGACGGGTAGGGCGGCGTGCGTGGCGAGGTAGCGGGCGTGGCCCGGGCGGGCGTGGTCGGCATGGCCGTGGGTGATGAGCGCGCGGTCCACGGGGCGCCAGGGGTCGATATAGAAGTCTCCGGCGGGGCAATAGAGGCCGCGGTCGGTGGTGGTGAGGATGTCCATGGGTGGGATGTATCTTATCAGCGGGGCTGAGCAAGGAGGGTGGCGCCCGAGCCTGGGTGGGCGCTTGGGGCATGTCCACGTCTTGATGGCTTTGAGAGCATCGTGACGTTTCGCCTTTGGTGACGTTGCAATGCGCCCTCCCGGGGGGAGGGTGTCGCCATTTTCGCTCGGACCAATGGCGCGACAATGGCAACCGCCGCCCGGCCTGCGGCCGGGCGAGGCAGCGAGCAGGGGTGTCGCCTCTATTCGCGGGGTTGTCGGCCTTGGAGCAGTCTTTGGGGCTCGTTTCCGGCCCAATCCCTCAAAACAGGGGGACCCCACCATGAAAATCGGCTTCATAGGCCTCGGCAATGTCGGCGGCAAACTCTCGGGCTCTCTTCTGCGCAATGGCAAAGACCTCACCGTCTGCGACCTCGACCCCGCCAAAGTAGCCGAGTTCACCGCCAAAGGCGCGCACTCCGCCGACAGCCCTGCCGCCCTGATGCGGGCCTCGGATATGGTGATTACCTGCCTGCCATCCCCCGCTGCGTCGGACATGGTGCTGACCGAGATGCTGCCCGAGGTGCGTCCCGGCAAGATCTGGCTGGAGATGTCCACCACCGATGCCGCGGAGGTGCAGCGGTTGGGCGCTCAGGTGATCGCGGCGGGGGGCAGGGCGGTCGATTGCCCGGTCTCCGGCGGCTGCCATCGGGCGGCAACGGGCAATATCTCGATCTTCGTGGGCTGTGATCGCGAGACGTTTGAGACGGTACTGCCCTTGCTCACCACGATGGGCCGGCGGGTTTTGCACACCGGCGATCTGGGTTCGGCTTCGGTGTTGAAGGTCATCACCAACTATCTGGCCACCGCGAACCTGGTCACCTGCTGCGAGGCGCTGGTTACAGCGAAGGCCGCGGGGCTGGATCTGGGAACCGCCTATGAGGCGATCGCGATCTCATCGGGGACGAGTTTCGTGCATGAGACCGAGAGCCAGGTGATCCTGAACGGCAGTCGCGATATCTCGTTCACGATGGATCTGGTGGCCAAGGACATCGGGCTGTTTCAGGACGTGGCAGATCGGGCAAGGGTGCCTTCAGAGATTTCACCGATCCTGATCGAAATCTTCCGCGATGGGATTGCGCGGTTTGGGGAGCGTGAGTTGTCGCCGAATATCATCAAGCGGCTGGAGGAGGCGACGGGGGTGGAGATTCGGGCGCCGGGCTTTCCGGCGGAGATGGTGGATGAGGAACCTGAGGAGCCGGGGTATGAGGTGCGGGTGCGCGATTAACCCCAACACAAAACGACCGAAGCCCCGGACTTGATCCGGGGCCTCGCTTACGTCGAGTAGGTCCCGGATCAAGTCCGGGACGTTACGGACGCTAGAGGCAGGCCCCTTAGATCGCCAGATACTCCGCCCGCAATGCCTCGTTATCCAGCACCTCTTCGGCGGTCCCGTCAAAGACCACCTGACCAGTGTCGAGGATGATCGCCCGGTCGGCGAGTTGCAGCGCGCGCACGGCATTCTGTTCCACGATCACGGTGGTGATGCCCTGTTCCTTGATGTGGGTGAGCGTCTTCTCGATCTCATCCACGATCACCGGCGCGAGCCCCTCATAGGGTTCATCCAGAAGTAGCACCTTGATGTCCCGGGCCAGTGCGCGCGCAATTGACAGCATCTGCTGCTCGCCGCCCGACAGCGTCGTGCCCTCCTGCGTCCGCCGCTCGCCGAGGCGTGGGAACAAGTCATAGATCCGATCCAGAGACCAGCCGATGGGCGGCGCGATCTGCGCGAGCTTGAGGTTCTCTTCCACCGTCAGCCCTTGGATGATCCGCCGATCCTCTGGCACAAGGCCAAGGCCCGCCTGAGCGGCCTCGTAGCTCGACATCCTGTGCAAGGGCTGGTGGTCCAGCCAGATCTCGCCATGGGTCACTTCCGGATCGCCGATCCGGGCGACCGAGCGCAGGGTCGAGGTTTTGCCCGCCCCGTTCCGACCCAAAAGGGCGAGGATCTCGCCCTCATGGACTGTGAAGCTCACGCCCTGAACGATGTAGCTTTCCCCGTAATAGGCGTGGATGTCGTAGACCGAGAAGTACGCGGGCGCCGTCGACGCCATGTTGGCGTGTTTGGAGAAATCCGGGCGCTCGGTCTTTGGGCGGTCCTCAATGAGCTTGTCCAAGATACGCCTCCTGCACCTTTGGGTGGCCTTTGATGTTGTCGGGGATGTCTTCGACGAGCGGTGTGCCCTGGGCCAGAACCGTGATCCGCTGCGCGAGCGAGAAGACGACATGCATATCATGCTCGATGATGCACATCGTGATGTCGCGCTTGTCGTTGATCTCTTTGAGCAGATCGATGGTGTTGTTGGTGTCGGCCCGCGCCATCCCGGCGGTAGGCTCATCGAGCAGCAACAGCTTGGGTTGCTGGACCAGGCACATCGCCATCTCCAACCGCCGTTTGTCGCCTCGTGAGAGTGAGGCGGCATGCATCTCTTTTTTATCCTGCATGTTCACTTCAATGAGCATTTCGTCGGCTTGTTCGATGAGGCTGCGCTCATTGCTCACTGTCTCGATTGCATGCATGCGATAGGCCCCGTCGCGGCGTGCGAAGCAGGGGATCAGCATATTTTCCATCACCGTCAGATCGCCAAAGATCTCGGGCGTCTGGAACACGCGGGAAATGCCCATCTGGTTGATCTCGTGCGGGCTGCGGCCCAGTACGGACTGGCCGTCGAACATCACTGACCCCGTGTCGGGGATCAGCTTGCCGACGAGGCAGTTGAGCAGCGTCGACTTGCCCGCCCCGTTCGGCCCGATGATGGCGTGGACGGTCTTTTCCTGCACGCTGAGGTTCACATCCCCCAGCGCCTGCAGACCACCAAAGCGCTTGTTCACGCCTTTGACTTCAAGAAGTCCCATCTCTCAGACCCTCCTTATTCGGCCACGTGGGGCGCGGGTTTCGGATGATGCTCGGGGTCACCGCCGGTGGGCTTGTCCTTGCCGCGGCGGAACAGGCGCGCAATGCGCTGACCGCCTTCAACGAGGCCACCGGGCAGGAAGATCACGACCAGCATGAACATGATGCCCAGGGTCAGGTGCCAGCCCTTGCCGATGAAGGGATAGACCATGGTCACCATCGCATCTTCCAACCCGTCGGGCATGAAGGCGAACCATTCATGCAGGATCGTCGAGTTGATCTTGGAGATGATGTTTTCCATGTACTTGATCATCCCCGCACCCAGGATCGGGCCAATCAGCGTGCCCGCCCCGCCGAGGATGGTCATCAGCACGACCTCACCCGACGCTGTCCAGAACATGCGTTCTGCACCGGCCAGCGGGTCCATCGATACCATCAGACCACCGGCCAGCCCCGCATACATGCCCGAGATCACAAAGGCCGCGAGCGTGTAGGGCTTGGGGTTTAGGCCCGTGTAGTTCATCCGCTGCTGGTTCGACTTCACTGCGCGAAGCATCATCCCAAAGGGGGAGCGGAAGATGCGGATCGCCATGTAGAAGGCGATCAGCATGATCACGGCACACAGGTAATAGCCCGCGTTAAAGGTGAAGAGCCACCCGCCCACTTCCCACTCAAAGCTGTCGCGCATCTCAAGCCCGAAGAAGTTCGTGACCGGGATCGAGCCGGACTCGGTCTGGCTGACGCCCAGGATGCGGGGGTCGTTCAGGCTAAGCTGCAGGCCGGTCTCACCGCCCGTGATGGGCGTGAGCACCGAATAGGCCAGCGCAAAGGACATTTGCGCGAAGGCCAGCGTCAGGATCGAGAAGTAGATGCCAGACCGCCGTAGCGAGATGTAACCGATGATCAGCGAAAACAGCCCCGCCACGATGACCGAAATCACGATGGCCGGGACGACGTTCATCGTCAAAAGCTTCATCATCCAGACCCCGGCGTAGGAGCCCACACCCAGGAAGGCGGCGTGCCCAAAGCTGAGATAGCCGGTCAGGCCGAACAGGATGTTGAACCCAATCGCAAAGATCCCGAAGATCACAAACCGCTGCATCAGATCGGGGTAGCCCGCGTTGAACTGCGCCAACTCTGATCCTTCGGGGAAAGGGTTCAGAAGGAAGGGCGCGAAGACCAGAAGCAGCGTCACGATGACCAGCAGCGAGAAGTCGTTCTTTTTCAAACCCAGCATGGCTTATTCCTCCATCACGCCCTTGCGGCCCATCAGGCCCCTCGGACGGGTCAGCAGAATGACGATGGCGACAAGGTAGATGATCACCTGGTTGATGCCCGGGATCAGGTCGATCACAGCGCCCATGGAGGCGAAGCTCTCGAGGATACCCAGCATGAACCCTGCGAGCACGGCGCCCGGAAGCGAGCCCATGCCTCCCACCACGACCACCACGAAGCTCAGGACGAGGAAGTCCATGCCCATGTGGTAGTTGGGCGAGTTGATCGGTGTGTACATCACGCCCGCGAGGCCCGCCACAGCGGCAGCGATCCCGAACATGATGGTGAAGCGCTTGTCGATGTTGATGCCCAGAAGGCCCACGGTTTCCCGATCTGCCATCCCGGCGCGCACGACCATCCCGAAGGTGGTGAACTGCAGGAAAGCGAACACCGCGGTGATGATCACCATCGCGAATGCAAAGTAGACCAGGCGCCAGTAGGGGTAGATGATGACGTTCGGGTCCATCCCGATCAGCGCGCCGAAATCGAACGATCCGACAAAGGCCTGCGGGGCAGGGGTCGGGATCGGGTTGGCGCCGTAGTAGTACTTGATGATCTCTTGCAGAACGATGGCCAGACCAAAGGTGACGAGGATCTGGTCAGCATGGGGGCGTTTGTAGAAGTAGCGGATCAGTCCGCGCTCCATGAAGACGCCGATAGCGATCATGATCGGGATCGCGAACAGGATCGACAGCGGCACGGACCAGTCGATGATCGCGGCCCCCGTCGTCTCGCCGAACCAATCATAGATGTAGGGCACGTCGACTTTCAGCGGATTGCCGAGGAAGTCTGTCCGCGTCTCGTCCACCACCTCGTGGCTCAGCGTTAAGATGCGGTTGAGCGTTACGGCGCAGAACGCGCCCAGCATGAACAGCGCGCCATGCGCGAAGTTCACCACACCGAGGGTACCGAAAATCAACGTCAGACCAAGGGCGATCAGCGCATATGCCGATCCCTTGTCGAGCCCGTTGAGCACTTGAAGGATAATGGCGTCCATGGGTTCCCACCTCGTCTACGGGGCCGCCATGGCTGGCGGAATGGGCCGCGCGCATCAGCGCGCGCGGCCTGGTCTTTTTTAAGGGGGTACGGGCTTAGGCGCCCGGGTTGCAGGTGCCGAGCGACCCGCCCGCGAACTGCGGGTGATCGGGGGCGTAGGTGACCTGCTCGACCGGTGTGATCTCGACGATTTCGAGAAGGTCGAACTCCGATGTGGGGTTCTCTTTACCCTTCACGACGAGCACGTCCTTGAAGCACTGGTGGTCTTCCGCACGGTAGAGCGTTGGGCCGTTGCCCAGGCCGTCGAACTCATACCCTTCCAGGGCTTCGACCACGGCGCAGGGGTTGAACGAACCGGCACGCTGCACGGCGTCTGCATAAAGCAGCGTCTGCACATAGCAGGTGTGTGCGGCCTGCGACGGCGGGAAGCCGTACTTGGTGCCGAACGAGCGGGTGAAGGCTTGCGACCCTTCATCGGGCAGCGACCAGTGCCAGTTGGTGGAGCCAAAGATCCCCTTCACGTTGGCGCCTGCACCCTTCGCCATCAGGCGCGAGTAGAGCGGAACAACGATCTGGAAGTCTTTGCCGTTGGCTTGCGCGTCGCGCAGGCCGAACTGAACCGCGTTGGTGAGCGAGTTCACCATGTTGCCGCCGTAGTGGTTCAGAACCAGCACGTCGGCACCCGACTGCATCACCGGGGCGATGTAGGACGAGAAGTCGGTCTGGGTCAGCGGCGTCAGCACCGTGTTGACGGTTTCCCAACCGATGGCTTCGGTTGAGGTCCGCACAGCTTCTTCCGTGGTGTAGCCCCAGTTATAGTCTGCCGTCAGGTGATAGGCTTTCCGGTCAGTGCCATACTCGTTGGCCAGGATCGGCGCGAGCGCGGCACCCGACATGTACGAGTTGAAGAAATGGCGGAAGCCGTTGGCTTTCCGGTCTTTCCCCGTGGTGTCGTTGGAATGCGTCAGACCCGCCATGAAGATCACGCCCGCCTCTTGGCAGAGCGCCTGCACAGCCACGGCCACGCCCGAGGACGAACCGCCGGTGATCATGATCGCGCCGTCTTTTTCAATCATCGACCGGGCGGATGCGCGCGCGGCGTCCGACTTGGTCTGCGTGTCGCCGGTGACGTATTCGACCTTTTTGCCGTTGATGCCCGTCCCGTCGAGCGCCTTGGACGAGAAGGTGGACAGCATGCCGCCGTCACCACCACCGTTCAGGTGTTCGACCGCCAGCTCATAGGCGCGCAACTCGTCTGCACCTTCGTCGGCATAGGGGCCCGACTGGGGCACGTTGAAGCCCAGCGTGACCGTGTCGCCCTCAGGCGCGTTGGTGAAACCGGTGTGACCGGCCGACCAAGCCTTGCCGTCAAAGATCGTCGGTGCGGCAATACCGGCGGCACCGGCGACGGCACCCGTCTTCAGCATACCCCGACGAGTCAGGTGTGATTTGGACATGAAATCCTCCCATTGAGTGAATCCGTGCGTGTCCTCCAACGCGCACTTCGCCTGTGTTAAGGCATGGCAGATCATCCATCGACGTGGAAAATTCCGCAACAAGGCACTTGAATCGTATGATTTTTTTGTAAAAGGATACACAATGCAATTGTATACACTGTAAAGATATTTTCCCGCAGCCGCAGAAAGTGCTTGTCAGCGAAGGATAATCCCCATGCCGCGTTCCGCCCTCACAGGAAGTCGCATTCGCGAACGCCGGGTCGATCTTGGCCTGAAACAGGCCCGGCTGGCCGAGATGTGCGGGATCTCTCCATCCTATCTGAACCTTATCGAACATAACCGACGCAGAATCGGCGGTAAGCTGTTGAATGATTTGGCCCATGCGCTTGACGTCGAGCCTGCGTCCTTGTCGGAAGGGGCCGACCTGGCGCTGCTCGACGCGCTGCGCAGTGCCGCGGACCGGGCCGATTTGCCAGCGGTTGAGGCCGAGCGCGCCGATGAGTTTGCTGGACGGTTTCCCGGGTGGGCCCGGCTGGTCGCCGGCCAGCAACGGCGGATCGCGACGCTGGACCGGACTGTGCAAACCCTGAACGACCGGTTGACGCACGACCCGTTTCTGTCCGCATCCCTGCACGACGTGTTGTCGACTGTGACAGCCATTCACTCGGCCGCTTCGATCCTGACCGACGACGCCGAGATCGATCCCGACTGGCAGGCCCGCTTTCACCGTAACATCTTTGAGGACAGCGAACGCCTGGCCGAGGCGAGCCGCGCGCTGGTGGGCTATCTCGACAGCAACTCTGATGCCGATCGAACCGTGACCGCGCCGCAAGAGGAACTGGAAGCCTGGCTGGAGGCGCGCGGCTTCCACATCGCCGAGATGGAGCGTGCGCTGCCACCCGGGATCGAGACATTGGTGACAGGCGCTGATGAGCTGACATCCTCGTCGGGTCGCGCGTTGGCCGGGCTCTTTCTCGCCCGCTACCGGCGCGACGCCGAACGCATGCCGCTGCCCGAGTTTCGCGCGGCCATCGCCGAACGCGGCCCCGATCCCGCGATGCTGGCCCAACAGTTCGCCGTCGATTTGCCCTCGGTCTTTCGTCGGATGGCTGCGCTGCCCGCCGATGACGCCACCCCGCGGATCGGGCTGGCGATCTGCGATACGTCTGGCACGCTGACCTTCCGCAAACCCATCGACGGCTTCCCCCTGCCGCGCTTTGGATCGGCCTGTCCGCTGTTGCCGCTCTACCAGGCCCTGTCCCGCCCGATGAGCCCGGTCCGCGCCGTCATCGAACAACCCGGCCGGACCCAGCGCCGGTTCCTGACCTACGCAATCTCGCAACCCGCCCATCCGGCGGGCTTCGACGGGCCCACCGTGTTCGAGGCGTCGATGCTGATGCTACCGGCTGAGTTGGTGACGATGCCCGAAGATACGCCGATCCCCATCGGTACAAGCTGCCGGATCTGTCCCAGACGCAGTTGTGCCGCAAGGCGCGAGCCGTCAATTTTGTCGGAAGAGGGGTAAAACGTCTTTAGAGTGAAGTGCTATTTGGTACGCTCTTCTTCGTAAGTTAGAAAGATGTCCGCGAGCCCGCCGTTGAGGGGCGCCTCGTTGCCGTCTACAAACAAACGTAGCTTTACGTCGCCAACCGCGTAGATTGACCCATCAAGAATGCTCAACGTGTTGGCGAGCGTGTCGCAAAGCACCTGACGCATAATATCCAGAAGCTTGTCGCGCTGTGCCTCTGAGAGCTGATCATACAGTTCGAGCGTCTGTTTCCAGTACTCGTCAGTTGCGTCGCTGCGCTCAGTTTCAGAAAAAATTTCTCGGTACATGCGCATATTCTCTTCCAGAACATGCCTCCTGATGCCGTCAACGAAAATCTCTGGTGTCATGGTTTTCCAAATATTTGGCACTCTAAAGGATGTCTGGGTGCCGCCCTGTTAGACTTGTGCGACTGGCAGCGGAATGCAAACCCCGAGTAAAAGTCTTACCCTCAAGGTTATTTGGCATCTTTTGTATACGGTCAGAGGGTAGGAAGTTTTGACAGACAAACGCCCCTGCGCAATAATCTGTCCAACAAAAAAACGAAAAACCAACGGGAGGAGATCGGCGATGGGCGGACGTGTCCTGCTGATCGAGGATGAGCCCAATATTATCGAAGCGATCCGGTTTATCCTGTCGCGCGATGGCTGGGCGGTCGATGTGCACTCGGACGGTGCCACCGCGGTGGAGGCCGTGGCGGCGCGGACGCCGGATTTGATCATTCTGGATGTGATGCTGCCGAACCGGTCGGGCTATGACATCCTGGCCGATATTCGCGCCGAACCGGCCACCGAAAAGCTGCCCGTGCTGATGCTGACGGCGCGGGGCCAGACCAAGGATCGTGAGATGGCCGAACGCTATGGCGTGAGCCGCTTTATGACCAAGCCGTTTTCCAACTCCGAGGTTCTGTCCTCGGTTCGCGAGTTGGCGGGCGCATGAGCGGCCCGCGCGAGCCGGTGTTTCTGGAGCGCGAGACCTATCGCGTTCGCCGGCTTATGGACGCCGCGCGGTTCCTGCCGTTTCTCGCCGCGCTGATTTTTCTGACGCCCCTGGTTTTTGGGTCCACCGCAGGTACGTCGGCGTCGTTGATCTATCTTTTCGTGGGATGGCTTGCCCTGATCGCGGTGGCCTACGGCATCTCGCGCCGTTTGGCGACGAGCGTGGATACCGCGCCCGACCGCGAGGGTGAGGAGGGCTAATGCTCTCGTTCAACCTGCTCGTCGGCGTTTGCCTGGGCTATGTGGTGTTCCTGTTCCTCGTGGCCTTCGCCGCCGAACGCCGCGCGCAGCGGGGCAAAGCGGCTTGGCTGCGGTCGCCCCTGGTCTACACACTGTCGCTGTCGATCTACTGCACGGGGTGGACGTTTTACGGTGCGGTGGGCTATGCCGCGCGGTCCGGTTTGGAGTTCGTGACGATCTACTTGGGGCCGACGCTGGTGATGGTCGCCTGGTGGGCGATCCTGCGCAAACTGGTTCGGATCGGGCGGACGCAGCGAATTACCTCGATCGCTGACTTGATTTCGTCGCGCTATGGCAAATCCACGTTGTTGGGCGTGTTGGTGACGGTTCTGGCCGTGGTCGGCACGACTCCCTACATCGCGCTGCAACTGCAATCGGTCACGCTGGCCTTCGCGGTCTTTGCGCCGACAGTGGCGGAAACGCGGGGGTTTGACCTAAACTCAACCGCCTTGTGGGTCGCCGCGGGGCTTGCGCTGTTCACCATCATCTTCGGCACGCGCAACCTCGATGTGAACGAGCGGCACAATGGCGTCGTCATGGCCATCGCCGTTGAGGCGCTCGTCAAGATCGTGGCGCTGGTCGCGGTGGGCATCTTTGTGGTCTGGGGCGTGGCAGGTGGCCCGCGTGAGATCGTGGACGCCATTGACGCCTCGCCGATCTCCAACTGGGAGATCCAGCCCGAACGCTGGGTGACGCTGACATTCCTGGCAGGCGCTGCGTTCTTGTGCCTGCCGCGCATGTTCCATGTGATGGTCGTCGAGAACTCGGACGAACGGCACCTGGCAACAGCCTCCTGGGCGTTCCCCCTGTATCTTTTCCTGATCTCGCTTTTCGTGATCCCAATCGCAGTGGTGGGCCTTGCCGTGATGCCCCAAGGCGAAAACCCCGATCTTTTCGTACTCACCGTCCCGCTTGCCTTTGATCGCGAAGGGTTGGCGATGCTGTCCTTCCTTGGCGGGTTTTCGTCCGCGACCTCGATGGTGATCGTGGCGGCCATCGCGCTGTCGACGATGGTGTCAAACCATATCGTCCTGCCCATCTGGCTGAGCGCCGGGCAGGGCGGGGCCACCGTCTCGGGCGATGTGCGCAGCGTGGTGTTGTTGTCGCGCAGGCTGTCCATCGCGGTCGTTCTGGCGCTGGGCTACCTCTATTACCGCTTTTCCGGCGGGGGCGAGGCGCTGGCCGCCATGGGGCTGATCGCGTTTCTCGGTGTGGCCCAGGTCTTGCCCGCATTGCTGGGGGGCATTTTCTGGCGCGGGGCCACACGCGTCGGTGCGGCTCTCGGCGTGACGGTGGGGCTGACGCTGTGGCTTTATACCCTTTACCTGCCAAGCTTCGGGGTGGGCGGCGTCCTGACCGCAGCCACGTTTGAGAACGGGCCATGGGGGATCACGGCCCTGCGCCCGCAAGCGCTGTTCGGGATGGAGGGGATCGACCCGCTGGTCCATGCGGTGTTCTGGTCGCTGACGCTGAACACCTTGGCCTTCGTCATCGGCTCGCTCGTCAGTTTCCCCAGCCCGATCGAACGCCTGCAGGGGGCGACCTTCGTCAACATCTACCGCTATTCCGACAGCGCCCGCGGCTGGGGCCGCAGCTTTGTCGAGGCGGAGGACTTGTTGATGATGTCCCAGCGCATCATCGGCGCGCAAGAGGCGCAGGCCCTGTTCGTCACCGTCGCGCGCGAGCAGGGCAAGGCGGGCTATCTGCCCGACGTGACCCCCGATTTTCTGGAGCGTTTGGAGCGTGAGTTGTCAGGCTCGGTCGGGGCGGCGACGGCCCATGCCATGCTGGGCCAGATCACCGGCGGTGTCACTGTCTCGGTGGAAGACCTCATGCGAGTTGCTGATGAGACCGCGCAGATGATGGAATATTCCAGCCAGTTGGAGGCCAAGTCCAACGAACTGGAACGCACCGCGCGGCAATTGCGCGAGGCCAACGAAAAGCTGACGGCCCTATCGATCCAGAAGGACGCGTTCCTCAGCCAGATCAGCCACGAATTGCGCACCCCCATGACCTCGATCCGGGCGTTTTCCGAGATCCTGATGGAAGGGGATCGGATGCAACGCGCGGACCGGCAGAAGTATTCGACTATCATCCATGATGAAACGCTGCGCCTGACGCGGTTGCTGGATGATTTGTTGGACCTTAGCGTCCTTGAAAACGGTCAGGTCACGCTCAATGCCCGCGACGCGACGCTGGGCGAGGTGCTGGACCGCGCGTTGGCCGCGTTTGAGAGCCGGGCCGAAGACGGGGCGTTGAAGATTATCCGCGACTATGGGGCCGGGGCCGTGCCGCTTTACACCGACACAGATCGGCTGTCGCAGGTCTTTATCAATATCGTCGCGAATGCCCAAAAATACTGTGACGCCGATGCGCCAGTCCTGACGATCTCGGTGACCGAAGGCGCAGGCACCGTGTTCGTCGACTTTGTCGACAATGGCTCTGGCATCCCGAAGGCGAGCCAGACCCTGATCTTTGAAAAGTTCGCGCGTCTGACGGACCAGCGCGCCGCCGGTGGCGCGGGGCTGGGCTTGGCGATCTGCCGTGAGATCATGGTGCGTCTGGGGGGCGAAATCACGTACCTGCCCGGTCAGGGTGGCGCTGCATTTCGGGTGGCGCTGCCCACGGCACAGGCTGCCGCGGCCTGACCACCCAAACCGCTTCCCGGCAACCCGATGGTAACCGCGCCGTGACACAAAGCCCGTCACAGCGGCAGGGGGGCAGGTCATGATTTCCGAACAAGCGCAAACGCTCATGCGCCGCATCGTGCGGCCGCCAAAGCCCAAAGCGCAGAAAGCCGATCGTCTGACGGCGGCCCGGGCCTGGGGTCAGCTCTTGCCCCGGGTGGCGGAAGAAAGCGCGGGCCTTGTCGCGACGGTCGAGTCGTTTCAAACATCCGCCGTCGCGTTTGACGACCTGTTGACCGATTGGGCAAACACGACGCTGGCCATTACGCTGGAAGGGCCCGGGCCGGGCAAAGGGATGGTCCTGGCCGATGCAGGCTTTGTCGCCGCTATGGTCGAAGTCCAGACTATCGGTCGCGTCCGCCCCGATGCCGCGCCCGAACGCCCGCCGACCGATGCCGATGCGGCGCTCTGCGCGCCCTTGATCGACGCGATGCTGGACGAGGTTGCGACCCTGTTGTCCGACAACGGTCAGCGGGCGGATTACTGGCATTGTGGCCGCCGTATAACCTCACCAAGGGCGGCGAGCCTGATGTTTGACGACGGCACCTATGTGCGGTCGCGCATTGAGTTGTCGCTGGCCGATGGGGCCAAAGCCGCCCAACTGGATCTGTGTCTTCCCGACCGCCGCACTGCGCCAGGACGCGGGACCATGCCCAAGGCTGATGGCGATGATCCGCGTCTGGCGGGGCGGGTGGAAATGCAGGCGGTGCTCTATCGCGGGCAGGCCACGCTGGCCGACTTGCATGCCTTGGGCGAAGGCAGCCTGTTGCCCTTGCCCGGGGCCGGGGTCGATCGGATCGTTCTGGAAACGATGGAAGGCCGACCCCTCAGCCCCGCACGTCTGGGCCGGCTGGGACCGTTTCAAGCCGTCCGCATCGGTCCCCGCCCGACCGACGGGGCAGGGACTGTGGCCGACGCCGCAGAAAATCCCCCGTCGATGCCGGATATGAGTGAGTTGCGGGCCGTGCCGCTGGATCCCGATCCGGTGCCGGAACTGCCGCCCGCGGTTCCGGAGACGGAGGCAGGCGAAGAGATCGAACCGCTGCCCGCGCTGGCGGATCTGCCGCCGCTGCCGGACTTGCCTGAATTGCCGCCACTTGAAAATGGGTGAAGATACCAGGATGGCCTAGCGTGATGCCAGTGCGTCGATCTGGCCGCGCAGATGACCCAAGTCATAGCCACCCGCCGCGCAGGCCCCCAGGATATCGTCAGTGTCCATTTTGCCAGCCTGCGACATGGCCCAAACGATGCTCGACCGGGTGCCGGACCGGCAATACGCAAACACCGGACCGTCACCTGCAGCCGCCCCTTGGGCCTCGACATTGTCCAACGTCATAGCCGCGCCATCCACCGGATTGAGAACGAACCGCAAGCCCGCTGCCTCAGCAGCAGTGCGGATAGCCTCGGAGCTGATGTCCGGCGTGACCTCGTGATCTGGGCGGTTGCAGATGATCGTGGTGAACCCGGCATCCTTCAGTGTCTGCACATCGTCAGGCGCAATCTGCGGCGAGACGGCAAAATCCGAGGTCAGGTGGCGTATATCCATGCTGGATCCTTTGAAGCGGCGGTTCGGCAGTCGTGTGATCAACCCTTCCAACCGCATCATATCGGTAACATCCCAGGCAAGAAAGGCCATGCGGTGCCAAGGGTTTCCCGCGCGGGTGCGGAAGATGTCGCCACGGACACGATCACGGCCTGTACGGTTCGTATGATCCTTTTGTCGCATCACCCCAGAAAGCCGATGACAATATTCTATATCTTGGGTCCCTTAGGTTGTGCTGACGCGGGCATATGATCCACTTCCACCCGGTGGGCCCGGCGCAAAAGCACTGTGTGAGACGAAGAGGCAGCGTTCGACGATGGAAGGTGGGTTCCGGGTAAAGGCGGATCAACTGGCCATGGCGGCGGAACAGGCGGCGGGGGCGATGCGCGCCCTCAGCAACCCGTCACGCCTGTTGATCCTGGGCCAGCTTGCGGCTGGCGAGAAGACCGTGGGTGAACTTGAGGATGCGTTGGACCTGGGCCAGGCCTATGTCAGCCAACAACTGGCCCGCCTGCGCGATGATGGGATCGTTGCGGCCACGCGCGATGGACGTCAGATGCGCTATCGCCTGACCGATCAGCGCATCGCGCCGCTGATCGAGGTGATCTACAAGGAATACTGCGCCTACCCGATCTAGCCGGGGCAAAGGAGCGCGCACAATCGCGGCGCGTGTGCGGATGCGATGCCTAATCCTTGTGCGAAAACCCGTAGTCGCCTTTTGCCTACGCATTTATCCATTCCAGACCTCGCGCTTAAAGACTAGCCGTGGTAAGATGTCGCTGTAAGGGTTGTCCTTGCCACTTGGGAGGAAATTTGAGTGACCCACCACCCCCAAATCTTCGAAAAGTCACATGACTCCGATGATATCGACAGGCTTGTCGAAGAAATAGCGCGCCACCCCGAGCGTGCGGACGAAATTAAGGTCGCCTTGCGCGCGCGTCTTACAGGGGACACCACAGATCGCGCGGACCCCCCTAAACCCGCGCGCGCGGAACAGATTGATCTCGACGAGTTCTGGGACAACGTTCCGATCTAAATGCAGGACGGTGCCGGGGTTCCGGCACCGTTGACCTGTATCAAAGTCAGCCCCCCGTTCCCCCTCCATACTTGACCACAGCCCCACTCACTGAGGGTTGTGTGTGTGATTTTTGATCTAACGACTTTTCCTTTCGTGCCCCCGGGCGGCCAATTTGCCCGCACCGGTGTGCTAAACACTCAGATTTGCCCGCTGCAAAAGGGACCTGCCATGCTGACCCAAGACGCTGCGAACCTCGAAACTACCGCGCCGGATATCGACAACGCCCGGCGCACGAAACTACGTGCGGCCATCGCCCAACTCCTCCGCGAACCCGCCCTGGGGCAATCGGTGGCCCGCCGCATCCCACGCAGAAAGCCCGACAACCGGCCCCCGCGCAGTGACGCCGAGACTGCGCTTGCGGTCTTGCTCAGTCGCCGAAGGAGAGACATGTGATCGATTGGCCAAAAGACCCCCGGTCCGGCGTGACGCCGGCCGAAAAGTCCGTTCTCCTGCGCCGATTGCGCCGAACGGTGAAGGAGCTGCAAGAGTTGGGCTTTACGGTCCCACCGCAGCTGATGGCGCTGGCACGCAGCGCGTCGGGCGACGACTAGGGCACTATCGTCCGTTTGCCGCTCTGACCCGGAAAACCTGCGCGGCGCTTGCGTTTGCGCGCTTGCTGGCTAGAACCTTGTTCCTACAAGAACCGCGTCCGCCCCGGGCGCGGCTGAAAACGGGGACAGGGAATGGGGGATCCGGTCAGGTATCATATCTCTGACGGTGTGGCAGTTCTCACCATCGCCAACCCACCGGTCAATGCGTTGTCCCATCCGGTCAGGGCAAAGCTTCACTCGCTGATTGAACGCTGTTCTGTCGACGGCAATATCAAAGCAATCGTGATTGCCGCTGAAGGCCGGACCTTTCCCGCCGGCGCGGATATTTCCGAGTTTGGCAAAAAAGCCGAGCAGCCGTTGCTGCCTGACCTTTGCTCTACCATCGAAGCCATTGAAAAACCTGTCGTTGCGGCGATCCACGGGACCGCGCTGGGCGGCGGGTTCGAAATCGCGCTGGCCGCCCACGCCCGCGTGGCCGATGCCCGGGCCGTCGTGGGATTGCCAGAGGTCAAGCTGGGCCTCATCCCCGGCGCAGGCGGCACGCAGCGCGCGCCGCGCCTGGCCGGTGCGGCGGCAGCGCTTGATATGATGTTGTCGGGCGACCCGGTCCCTGCAACGAAAGCGCAGGAATGGGGCCTGGTCGATGCCGTGAGCCAAGACGATGTCGTCGCCGCCGCCGTGACCTTGGCCGGTCGCCTGGCCGATCAGGAGGTGCCGCCCTTGCGCGCCTGCGAACGCGAACCGGCCCGCAAGGATCCCGGCGCCTGGGCCAATGAGATCGCAAGACGCCGCAAAGCCTTGGAAAACAGCCCGGTAATCGCGCCCAAGCGGATCGTCGATTGCGTCGAAGCGGTCCAGCTTTTGCCCTTTGATGCGGCATTGGCGTTTGAACGGGCGGCGTTCGAGGATGTGCTGAAATCCGATCAGTCGGCAGCCCTGCGACACGCATTTTTCGCCGAACGCCGCGCGGCCAAGCAGCCCGATCTGGCGGGTGTCGCACCGCATAACATCGAAAAGATCGGGATCGTGGGCGGCGGCACCATGGGGTCGGGCATCGCGGTGGCCTGTCTCGATGCCGGACTGCCGGTGATCCTGGTGGAAAAGGATATCGAAGCCCTGGAGGCGGCGGTCGAGCGGGTGATCGATATCTACGACCGCCAGGTTGCCCGCAAAAAACTGAGCCCCGAGGCCCGCGACAAGCGCGTCGCCAACCTCAACGGCCACCCCGAGCTTGGCGCGCTGGCCGAGGCGGACCTGATCGTTGAGACCGTGCCGGAAGACGCCAAGCTCAAGCACGATGTCTTTGCCAAATTGAACGCCATTGCCCGACCGGGCACGATCCTGGCGACAAACACATCCTATCTGGATCTCAATGAGATCGCCCAAGCCTCGGGCCGTCCTGCGATGGTTGTGGGGCTACACTTTTTCTCGCCCGCGCAGATCATGCGCCTGATCGAAGTCGTCCCAGGTGCCGTCACGTCGCCCGAGGTGACGGCCACGGCCTTTGCGCTTGCCCGCAGGCTGGGCAAGATCGGCGTGCGGGCGGGTGTGACCGATGGCTTTGTGGGCAATCGCGTGCTGGCCGCCTACCGCCAAGCCGCCGAATACCTTCTGGAAGACGGTGCCTCGGTGCAGGAGATCGACAATGCGATGCGTGCCTTCGGCTTTCCCTTGGGCCCCTTCCAGGTCGCGGACCTTGCCGGCCTCGATATCGCCTGGGCCCGCCGCCGACGCCTTGCTGCCACGCGCGATCCCGCGCAACGCTATGTGACGATACCCGACAGGCTGTGTGAACTGGGCCGGTTGGGCCGCAAGGTCGGGCGCGGCTGGTACATCTATCCGCGCGGCGGCAACCGCCTGGGCGAGGTTGATCCCGAAGTGACGTCGATCATCAACGAAGAACGTCTCTTCCAGGGGATCAAACCACGAAGCTTCACGGCGGACGAGATCCAGCGGCGCTGCCTGTTGGCGATGATCAACGAAGGTACGCGATTGCTGGAAGAAGGGATCGCGCTGCGCCCGTCGGACATCGATGTGGTGATGATGCACGGCTTTGCGTTCCCGCGCTGGCGCGGCGGGCCAATGAAGGCCGCCGACATCATCGGCCTGATGCAGGTGCGCAAGGAAATGCAGGCGCTCGCGGAAAGCGATCGGTTCTTTTGGCGGCCGGCCGAGCTTCTAACCGAGCTGATCAAGAACGGCCGAAATTTCGAGACGCTGAACGTCTGAACGTCACAGGCTGCGACGTGGTTGTCCGCGGTAATGGCGCAGCCGTGCGAACAAATCATGCCCCATCTGATGCGCGACGTAAGGCGTGTCGAGGGGCAGCCAGTTCTCGGCGATTTTCGTCCCCTCCAGCCGGTAGAAATCCATCACCGGGATCCGGATGAACTTGCCCGTGGCGGGCATGCCCAGAAACTCGTCGGAATGGGTGCCGGTCACGACCCCGCCGGTGACGGCATAGGGCCCGTCGCTGATCCGTATGAAATGCCCCTCGGCCGCGCGGTCGGGGAAGGCGCGCAGGAACGGGATCTGGTGGTGCGCGCGAAACCCTTCCAATCCGCGGCACATCCCGATGCCGGACGCAGCGTAGTACATGAAGTGTTCGGTCCAATAATCGGCGTGCGGCATGGAGTCGAGCGACACGCCGTCAAAGCTGAGAAGGGCCTCATGCATCGCAAACACCGTCTCCAGCGCATCCGGCCCGTCCCAAGGGGCCGCGTCGGGCCGCAGCCCGTCCTGGGTTGCGGGTCCAGGCCACATCCCCTCGGTGCCAAGCGACGGGGGCAGGGGCCAGAGCCCGGCCTGACGTTTGAGATCCATCAGATCCAGCATCACATGGCTTTCGCGCAACCGGTCACCATCCAGCCAATGCGCCTCGGCATAGCGCAGATGAACAACGCCATATGTGGCTGGGATATCAAGCAGATCGGCGACGAAGCTGCCTTGCAGGTGTCCGATGGCCGCCACCAGGTGGGGCGCACGTTTGCGCTTTAGCCGTGGATCGTCCCGGTTGTCGCCGCCCACAAATATCAGGTCGCGGCGTTCGACATCCGGCAGGGCCTGCCGGATCGTGGCCCAGAACGCCGCAATCGCTTCATGCCCGCTGAGATCGCCCCAAGGGTGACCCGCATGAACCACCGCGTCCCCGTGATAGACATCGGAGATCGGTGCACCGTCCAGAAGCGCCAGGAGAAGATCCCGGGTCTGGGCTTTGAGTTGTGGGGGGGCCATGGGTCTTCCTTGCATTCGTGTGCAAAGAGTGTTGCGTCATTCCGCGACCGCTGTCTAGCTTTGGCGGAAATCCATTTGGAGGTGATTTGCCATGAAAGGGTCCCGTCCCGAACAAGCGGTGCTGAGCCGCGATACCGATATGTCCAAGACCGACGCCACCCGGGCCGTCATCGAAGGGATGGTCGATGGCCTGAACGACCACCGCATCGCGGATATCGGCGAGTTCTTTGCCGAAGGCTTTGGTTGGTATGGGAACCAGGGCTGTGGCACGAAAAACGGGCTGCGCGAGTTTCAGGAAAACTGGCAAAAGCCCTTTCAGGCGGCGTTCAGCGACAAGGTCTGCGTCGACGAAGCGCGGCTTTACATGGGGGAATGGGCGGCGGCTTTTGGGCGGCAGGAGGCGACGCATTCGGGCGCCTTCATGGGCGTTCAACCCACCGGCAAACGCGTCGAGATCCGGTATATGGATTTCTGGAAGGTGGTCGATGGTAAGATCGTCGACAACTGGGTGATGGTGGATTTCCCGCATGTTCTGGCACAGCTGGGCGTAGATGTGTTCAATGGCCAGGGGTGGGAGGCCTTTGACCGGGGGGAGCGCACACCGCCATCGCCGGGGTAGGGGGCGCTGCCCCCACCGCCCTTTGGGCGGCCCCCCGGGATATTTTCCCGACCAAAGAGGGGCTTAGCTAAGAAACAGCCCAACAACGACGGCCATCAGCCCCAGCCCGCTCAGTGCAAGAGAGGCCAAGTTCAGCGTGACCACACGCTGGAGGCGCGCGCGCAGCGCCGCGTCATCAAGCCCGGCCTGACGCGCGCGCATCGCGAGGAGGGCGCAGGCCAGAAGCCCCAGAACGCCTGCCACGGTCACTGCCGCACCGCCCCAAACCACGTATGTCATCGCCCGCTGGCCCCGCCTGATTGCGCGCCTGTCGCTTATCGGCCCCGTGGCCCCCTCGCAAGCCCTTGCGGGCGGCAAAGCACGGCGCTATGCCCCGCGGTCTGTACCCACCCCAGCCCGAGGCCCCCGATGAACGATATCTCTGACACCACGTACCGCGTCACCGCCGATGAGTTGCGCCAGTTCATCGAACGGATCGAGCGTTTGGAGGCCGAGAAAAAGGACATCGCTGACCAGCAAAAGGAAGTGATGGCCGAAGCCAAGGGCCGGGGGTACGACACCAAGGTGATGCGCAAGGTGATCGCGCTGCGCAAACGCGATGCGGCGGACATCGCGGAAGAAGAGGCGGTGTTGGAGATGTATAAGGAAGCGCTGGGGATGTGAGCCAGGGGCTGGGACCCCGTCAGGGCACGATCAGCTTGACACCCGGCATCCGGCCCAAGGTCTCGACATCCTCGTCATAGATCTCGGTCAGCGTGTCGATCAGCGCCTCATCCCAGCCAGGCAAGTTGACCTCTTGCTCAACCGCATCTTCCAGCGCGTATTTCGACAGGAACGCGGCAACCACGCGGCGGCGGACGTTTTCATTGGCCGGCGGATTCGTGCGCAGATAACCGCGCAGGCGTTTATGGCCCTCGGGCTCCATGATCCTGCGCGTCAGATCAAGCGCGCCCACCAGCGGGACCGAGGCATCGACACCCGCAACCTCGCGCATGATTTCGGGCCAGATCAGCGGGCTGTCCTCATCGCACCAGACGGTGAGCGGGCATCCGGGATTGGCGGCCTGGATCCGTGCCACATAGTCCGACCATTTTAGCGTGGTCGGGTCCAGCCCGCCGAGAAACTCGCCCGCGTTGGTCATGTCGGGGTCCAGCATCTCATAAAGCGCAGGGATAAAGCTCGCGATGTTGCGAACCGCCAGAGCGAACTCAACCTGGGCGCCGGGAAACGCATTGCGCAGCCAGGCCGTCTTGGCCGCGCGGCCATAGAGCGCCCCGTTCTCGAGCACTTTTGTGGGCATACAGACAAAGCTTTCGTTCGACAGGATCAGGCGTTCGGCCTGATCATCGTCGATCACCGCTTCGAGGAGGACATCCTGCGTCTCGGCGCTGGCCTGCGCCCCGCGGAGCTTTTGCAGCGCCTCGCTCAGTACCCGGCGATAGCGCCCGGGCCCCGGCACCGACACAGCCTCACGCGCCAGCACCTCGCGGTTGCGCAGGAGCGACCGCACCAGGCGATCAGTATCGGTGCAATGCGCACCGATGTGGAAGATGATTTGCATGGCTGCTCTGCCTCGCATTTTTTCGGCACTATAGGTGGAAATCTTGGGCCGCCTAGCCCCCGCGCGCGTTCAAGCCCCTTGCGTCGCCCAAACGCTGCAAGTATCTCACGCGGCAGTGCCCCTATAGCTCAGCTGGTAGAGCAACTGATTTGTAATCAGTAGGTCCGCGGTTCGAGTCCGTGTGGGGGCACCATAAAATCAGTGAACCGCCGCAGATCCTCTGTTTTTGCAGAGCCCGGCCTGGGCGCGGTCCGTGTACACCCATCGCAATCCTTTACACGCCGAACGAAATCGCGTCCGTTTGCGGGGTGGCGGCGGGCCATCCCACGTGCGGCGCAGGCGTCTCACAAGGCGCTGTGGAGCATGCGTAGACAGCTGCCGGACGAGAACTGGACACGTGAAGACCTTCCCCTTTGTCAAAGCGTTGTGGGTATGTCATCGCCGTTTCAACCGAGTTGGAGGATCAGAAAAATGTCGAACGACAGGCATAGCCAAGGCATGACGACACGGCGCGCGGTTCTGGGGGATACGCATGTCGACCGGGCCGAGGCCGCCCAGACGGACTTTGACGCGCCGTTCCAGACGCTGATCACCGAAGGCGCCTGGGGCACGGTTTGGTCGGATGAAACGATCACCCGGCGCGAACGCTCGATGCTGACCCTCGCGCTTTTGGCTGCCACGGGAAACTTTGAAGAGATCCCGATGCATATCCGCGCCACAGCCAATACCGGCGCGAGCAAGGACGACGTGATCCAGGCGTTTCTGCACGTTGCCATTTATGCCGGTGTGCCGAAGGCCAACCACGCCATCAAGCTCGCCAAAGCCACTTTTGCCGAGATGGAAGAAGGCGAATAAACGGTCCTGGGCAGGATGGTCTAGCGATGACGCGTGAAAGCGGGTGGCGAGCGGCTCAATCGTCGGCGAGGGATGCGGTCCAACGATCCGCATAGCTTACACACGCCTCCCGCAGCCCCTGATCGGGGTCGGGAAAGTCGCGCATCTGACGCTGTTGCAAGCCGGCGTCTGATACGAGAAGGGCGGCGCCTTGGCTGGTTCCTGTCGCACCGTCCATGGGCCGAACGGGCGACGCCGCGGCCACACCCAGCATCGTCAGATAGGCGTCATTCCGGGCGAAGGGACCTTCCACAATGATCGCGCCGTCATGGCCAATCAGGTCCAGACAGTGCGCGGTCACAAGGGCCAGATAGAATGCCACTGCCGCACTGCGCTGCCCCGATCCCTGCAGCGGCTCGTGCCCCCGCCACTGCGCCTGGGATCCCGCAAAGGGGCCTGTTTCCGGCACGACCGCGGGCAAAAGCATGCAGTTCTGCGTCAAAACCTCCCACATATCCGCGGTGCTTGGCATTTGAAGTGACCCGCCCAGCATCAGGTCATGCTCGCGCCCGCCCATGAAGCGTGCCGAGGGCACCGCGTCGCCGAAGGCGTTGACGTTGACCAGGGTGTCGCGCGCGGGGTCCAGCGTCACGCGTTTACCGCCCACCGCCATCGCGATCACCCAGGTACCCGATGACACCACGCTGAAGGGCGGCGTCTGCGCGCCCAGATGCGCCATGAGCGAGGCGTTGGAATCATGGATCCCACAGTGAACGGGGGTGTGTGCGGGCAAACCGGTCCGCCGTGCCACCTCCGGTGTGATCGGACCCAGAATTTCACTTGGCTGGCGGGGCAAGGCGATCTTGTCCGCGATCCCAAGGGTGTGGGGAAGGGAGGAGAACTGGCCCCGGTAAGGGTCCCACAGATCCGTGTGGCACCCAAGCGAGGTGACATCGGTCGCCACCACCCCCGTCAGGCGGTGCGCCCAGAACTGAGGGTAGGTCAGGACATGCGCAACCGTTTCGCGAAGCCCGGGATCCTTGGCGAACTGCCAGTGGATCTGCGCCCCAAGATTGAGGCCCATCGCCAGGCGCGGTGATCCGGTCTCACTGAAGGGCGGTCGGATCGCGTCATAGGCCTCGGCGCTCGCGTCCGGGCCATCATGTTCATAGTCGAGGATAGGGGCCGCAAGCGATCCATCCTTGGCAAGCAACGCACCCGATGCGCCGTGCGTGGTGATTGTAATCGCGTCGATCCCGTGTGCGGCATGGAAGGATGCCAACCCTTCTAGCAAGAACGCCCAATGCCCTTCGACATCGAAATGCGGATAGGGCGGGCCAGGCAGAACCGTGTTTGGCCGGGTGACCACCGCGACTTCCGACAGGTCTGACAGTCGAACAAGCGCCAGTTTCGCATTCGTCTTGCCGATATCGATGACGGCGACGTGCCCGCTGGTCATAGCATGTGAAAGACGGGGGTGAGCAGTGTAACGACGGGTTTGTTGTCGTCATGGGTCTCCATGATGTCCGCCATATGCGCCCACCATTTCTGCATGACCGCATGGCCTGGCAGGTCGTCCATGCCGTGATCATCGGTCCGCCACAGGACACCGAACAGGATGTTCGTCTCGTCATCGAGATGGATGGAGTAATCAGAGATCCCGGCCTCTTTCAGAAGCGTCAAAAGCTCGGGCCAGATCGCGTCATGGCGCTTGATGTATTCGTCCTTGGCCCCGGGGTTGAGATGCATCTTGAAGGCATATTTCTCCATCACGCGCGCCACCTTTCCCACAGGCGGGGCAGGGCGATGACCCCGATTAGAAGCGCCCCGATCACGATCGACATCACGATGCCCGGCACGTTCAACAGACCAAGACCAAAGGTCACCAGCCCCATCACAAAGGCCGCGATCACCACACCGGGGATCGAGCCTGAGCCACCGAGGATACTGACCCCGCCCAGGACCACCATCGTCACGATCTCCAACTCCCACCCGAACGCGATCGAGGGGCGGGTGGAGGCCAACCGCGAGGTCAGGCAGATGGCTGCGACGCCGGACATGAGGCCGGTGAGGAGGAACAGGATGAACTTCACCCGTGCAACCCGGATGCCCGAGAACTCGGCCCCCACCGGGTTATTGCCGATGGCATAGACCGCGCGCCCGAAGTTGGTCTTGTGCAGCAGGACGAAGTAAATCAGCGCGATCACGGCAAACAGCACAAGCTCGAACGAGATCACCCAGAACACATAGCCCTGGCCGAAGAACGCGAATTCTGAGGGGTAGCCGCGATAGGCCTGATCGCCCAGCACGATATAGCTGATGCCGCGAAAGAGGCTCATCGTGCCGATCGTCACGACGATGGACGGCAGGCCCATCTTCGTCACCAAAAACCCGTTGAACGCCCCGCACAGAAGCCCAACGCCCAGCCCGATCAGCACCAGCCCCGGCGTGCCGACGCCCACCTGCACCGCCGCCCCCATGGCGGTTGAGGCAAGCGCGATGATCGAGGCCACGGACAGGTCGATCTCACCGGCGATGATCAACAGCGCCATGGCAAAGGCGATCATCGCCTTTTCGGTGAAGTTGAACGTCATGTCGCTGAGGTTCCAGGCATTCAGGAAATAGGGCGACGTGAAGCTGTTGGTGATGAAGATCGCGACGGCGACGGCAAGAAGCAGCGTCTCCCAGCTTTTCAGCCGCCGCTCCAGCGGCGATTGCAGCCGGTCGGGGATCACTCGGGTCACATCGGTCATGCGGCATGCTCCGCGCGTTTGAGGATGATGCGGCCCTTCTCGCGATTGGCCTGCGCATTGAGCGCGACCGCGATGATGATCGCCGCACCCGAGATCGCCAGTTGCCAGAAGGGGGAGATGTTCACCACGGGCAATGCGTTGCTGATGATCCCCAGGAACAAGGCCCCCAGCATGGCGCCCAAAACTGTGCCGATGCCGCCCATGATCGCGACCCCGCCGATGACGCAGGCCGCAACGACACTCAGTTCGAACCCGCCCGCGAGATCGACAAAGGCCACCGCGAAACGCGAGACCCACAGATACCCGGTCAGCCCCGCCAGAGCGCCCGAGATCGTGAAGGCCCAGAACTGCGTCCGGCCCACGTCGATCCCCGCATAGGTCGCCGCATGCGGGTTGCCGCCCGCGGCGTAGAAGGCGCGGCCAAGCGTGGTCCGGGCCATGACGATGGAGAAGAAGATGACCGCCGCGATGGCGATCCAGCTCATCAGCGGCAGTCCCAGAATTTCGGTGCGCGGGAAGGCCTTGAACGGATCGCTGAACTCATGCGCGTTGATCCATTTGCCCTCGGACAACAGGAAAATCGTGCCGCGAAAGATCGTCATCGTTCCCAGCGTCACCACGATGGGCGGGATGGCGAGTTTCCACACAAGAAGCCCGTTCACCATTCCCAACATCGCCCCTAACGCCACCGAGATCAGGATGATCGCCGGCACGGGCAACCCCGGCAAGGCAACATTGATCATCGCGGCGACCATGCCTGTCAGCGCGAGGTTGGCCGCTACGCTCAGATCGATGCACCGCGTCAGGATCACGATCATCTGACCGATGGCCAACAGGATCAGCGGCGCGGTGTCATTGAACACATTGGCCAGGTTGGCTGGCGCGATGAAGGCCGGAAACCGCGAGGCGATCAGCGCAAGAAGCAGAACGATCGCGCCGATCAGCAGGACTTCGCGGGACATCAGGATGTTCTTTGCCATGCCGCGCCCCCCTCAAATCCCCGCCGCGTGCCGGACAAGCGTTTCGGGTGTCATCTCGTCGCCCGACACCTCCGCCGCAATCCGCCCTTCGCGCATCACGATCACGCGGTCCGACATGCCCAGGATCTCGGGGATTTCCGAACTGACCATGATCACAGCGAGCCCTTGTGCGGCGAGTTCTGCCGTGAACTCATGCACCGCCGCCTTTGATCCGATATCAATCCCCTTGGTCGGCTCATCAAGGATGATCACCTTGGGCTGCGTGGCCAGCCATTTGGCGATAACAACCTTCTGCTGGTTCCCACCCGAGAGGTTCCCCACATCCGTATCGAGCGACGCCGCTCGAAGGTCGAGCCGTTCGGTGTACTCCCGCGCCAGTTTGAACTCCTCAGCCAGCTTCAGAAACCCGTTCTGCGACGTGCGCCCCAGCGATGGCAGCGTCACGTTCTGAAAGATCGGTAGGGCGGTGATCGCGCCTTGCGTGCCGCGGTCTTCGGGCACGTAGACGATGCCCTTGCCCACCGCGTCGGCAGGGGACCGGATCACCACCTGTTGCCCGTCGATGGTGACTGTACCGGCGGACGGGCGGGTGATCCCGAAAAGCGATTGCATGAACTCGGATCGCCCCGCGCCGACGAGGCCATAGAACCCCAGGATCTCGCCCCGTCGCAGGGAAAAGCTGATCTCGGCAAACTCGGTCGGGTGTTCATAGCCGTCGACGACCAAGACCTCATCGCCCACATTTCGCGCGCGGTCAGGAAAGATCTGGCTGACATCCCGGCCCACCATCATCTTCACAAGCTCGGCTTCCGACACATCCGCAATCGCACCATCCCCCACCAGCGCCCCATCACGGAAAACCGTGTAATGATCGGCGATACGAAAGATCTCATCGAACTTGTGGCTGATGAACAGGATCGCCTTGCCCTGGCCTTTTAGCTCTTCGACCAACTCATAAAGCTCTTCGATCTCTTTCTGGCTGAGCGCGGCGGTCGGCTCGTCCATGATGACCACGCGGGCATCGATGGACAGCGCCCGTGCGATGGCGACAAGGTGCTTGTTCGCGATGCCAAGGTCTTTCAACCGGGTGCGCGGATCGATATTTGCACCAATCCCGTCAAGAATTTGCCCGGCCTTCTTCACCATCTCCGCGGTATCGATCAGCCCGAACCGCCCGCGCGGTGCGTGGCCGAGGAAGACGTTTTCTGCAACCGACAGCTCATCGAACAGCACCGTCTCCTGATGGATCGCGGTGACGCCCGCATCGCCTGCATCCTGTGCCGTTGGAAACCGAACCGGCGCGCCATCGATCTCGATCTGGCCACCATCGGGCTGGTAGATCCCCGTCAGGATCTTGACGACCGTCGATTTGCCCGCGCCGTTTTCCCCCACCAACGCCGTTACCCGCCCCGGATAAAGCGCAAGCGACACCTCCGACAGGGCCGTGACGCCCGGAAAGGTCTTTGTCACGGCATTCAGCGCAAGGACCGGCGTATCGGCCTGCGCGCTGACACCCACGGGCGTTTGATCGGGTTCCATAAGCATGAAGATGGGCTGCCGTAACGGGAACGTATCGGCGCAGCAGAGGCGCTGCGCCGATCTTTTTCAACGATCAGAAGATGTCTTTGAACTGATCGATGTTGGAGGCGTCATAGGTGAACGGATCCGACATCGCCGCCGCGTTGGTCTCATCCAGCGTCACCGATCCCATGCGGCCCGTCGGGATTTCCGCCCCGGGTTCCGCCGTCGCCGCGCCAGACGCCAGGGCATGCGCGATCATCGTCGCCGAATAGCCCAGGTCGATCGGGTTCCAGATCGCAAAGCTCTTCGTCGCGCCGGATTCGACACAGCCTGCCATCTCGGACGGCAGGCCAAGACCTGTCACGTTGATCTCTCCGATCTTGCCTGCGTCAGACACCGCCTGACAGGAGGCCAGGATGCCCACAGTCGTCGGCGCGATGATCGCCTTGAGATCGGGGTAAGTGGCCATGAGCCCCTGCGCTTCACGATAGGATTTATCCGACAGGTCATCGCCATAGACCGTGGCGACAAGTTCGATCCCCTCATAATTCGGCAAAACCTCTTCTGCGGCGGCGATCCAGGCGTTCTGGTTCGTGGCCGTGGCCGATGCCGACAGGATCGCGACTTGACCGCCATCGGGCATGTGGTCCGCTGCCAGCTTGATAATCGTGTTCCCGATCAGCGGGGTCGACGACGGGTTCAGATGCATCATCCGCCCTTCTTCGTTGACGCCGGAGTCCCACGAGATCACGGTAATCCCCCGCTGCATCGCACGCTGAAGCGCGGGCGACACCGCATCGGGGTCGTTGGCTGAGATCGCAATCGCATCAACGCCTTGAGCGATCAGCGCATTGATCACCTCAATCTGACCTTCCGCTGTTGTGTCGGTCGGGCCGGTATAGATGATCTCGACATTGCCAAGCTCAGCCGCTGCTTCCTCGGCTCCTTCGGCAGCTGCCTCAAAGAAACCGATCCCCAGCGCCTTGACCACAAGCGCGATCCGCATGTCGTCCTGCGCATAGGCGGCGCTGCCGGCCATCAGGGCCGCCGCTATCGCGGTACCGCCGAAAATTCTTCTGGTGATGCTCATGGATAATCCTCCCTGTCGAGCGATAGTCATGGTCCGATTAGCTCGAACCCGTTTCAGCCGCGGCGTTCCTTTCCGCCACGATCAGTTTAATCTCAGCAGCCTCCAACATCGCGGCCGCACGGTCCGAGATGCCTGTATCGGTAATAACAACGTCGATCCGGTCGAGCGGGCACAGAACAAGGCTGGACCGCGCCTCGAACTTGCTGCTGTCGACCAGAACGATCAGCTCATCGGCCTGTCCCATCAGCTTTTCCTCCGCCTGGATCAGCAGGGGGTCGCCTTCCATCAGGCCCAGCGGACCGATGCCCTGGGCGCCCATGAACATGCGGCGTGCATAGAAGTTCCGCGTCACGTCATTTTCAAAGGGAGACAGGATGATGTTCTGTTCCCGGTAGATCGCCCCACCGGGCAGCATCACCGTGTTCTTTGAATGCTTCAGCAGATGCTCGGCAATGGGAAACGAGTTGGTAAAGACCTGCATCCGGCGATTGGCCAGTGGATGCACCATCTGGAACGTCGTCGTTCCGCCATTGATGATGATCGGCTCCCCATCCTCGCACAGCTCGACCGCCGCCCCCGCGATGGCCTGCTTTTCATCAATCCGGATGGTTTCGTTGACCGCGAAGGTCCGGCCACCCAGCCCGACAAACTGCGGCGGCGCGATCGCTTCGGCACCGCCCCGCACGCGGCGCAGCCTCTGTTGCATATGCAGCGTGGCGATGTCGCGGCGAATGGTGGCCTCTGACGCGCCGGTCAGCCCGCACAGGTCGACCACACTGGCAAAGGGCCGATCCTGAACCGCCGACAGAATGACAGTATGACGCTCCGTTTCGTGCAAATCCGGCCTCCCTTGACGCATCACGATGTGCAGATTCTCCGCACCTGTCAATCACAAACAATCACGTTCAATCATTCTGCAGTGCAGCATGATTACTTGTGATTGGTTTTGATTGACAAAGCCCCATACCTCCCGCACCTTCCGGCAAAGCGCCGATCCGAAATTCGGACACAGCCGGGAGGGCAAGATGCTGAAAACTGTGGAAAAGCAGCCGCTTGAGAACCTGTGGGACGACGGGGCAGCGGCCGGAATGAGCGAGTCAGAAAAGCTGCTTTATCGTTCGAACCTTCTGGGGTCCGACAAGCGCATCACCAACTACGGCGGCGGCAACACCTCGGCCAAGGTGATTGAGCGGGATCCGCTGACCGGCAAGGAGGTCGAGGTGCTGTGGGTCAAGGGCTCAGGCGGCGATATCGGCTCGATCAAGATGGACGGGTTTGCCACGCTTTACATGGACAAGCTGATTGGCCTGAAAGACCTCTATCGCGGCGTGGAGTTCGAGGATGAGATGGTCGGTTATCTCCCCCATTGCACCTTCAAACTGAACCCCCGCGCCGCCTCCATCGACACGCCCCTCCATGCTTATGTGCCGCAAAGACACGTCGATCACCTGCACCCCGACGCGATCATCGCTATTGCCGCGTCGAAGAATTCCCGCGAACTGACGCAGGAGATTTTTGGGGATGAAATCGGCTGGCTGCCGTGGAAACGCCCGGGGTTCGAGCTTGGGCTTTGGCTGGAAGACTTCTGCAAGAAAAACCCGGATGCCAAAGGAGTGGTATTGGAATCCCACGGTCTCTTCACCTGGGCCGATGATGCCAAGGCATGCTACGCGCTGTCGCTCGCGATTATCCAGAAGGCGATGGATTGGTTCGAGGGCAAGGCGGGCGACGTCCCGGCCTTTGGTGGTGCTATTCACGAGAGCCTGTTGCCCGCCGACCGCCGCGCGGTTGCCGCCCGCCTGATGCCCGCCATCCGCGGCATGGTGTCGGGCAAGCAGCACATGGTGGGCCACTTTGAGGATAGCGATACCGTTCTGGAGTTCGTTAACGCTCGCGACATGCGCCCGCTCGCGGCCCTTGGCACATCCTGCCCCGACCACTTCCTGCGCACGAAAATCCGCCCGCTGGTGGTGGATTTCGACCCCGCCCAAAACAACATCGACGCCGTGCTTGACGGTCTGCCCGCCCAAGTCGCCGCCTATCGCGAGGACTACGCCGCCTATTACGAACGCTGTAAACACGACGACAGCCCCGCCATCCGCGATCCCAACGCAGTGGTCTACCTCGTGCCCGGCGTCGGTATGATCACCTTTGCCAAGGACAAGGCCACCGCCCGCATTTCGGGCGAGTTCTACGTCAACGCCATCAACGTGATGCGCGGCGCATCATCCGTCAGCGAATACGTGGGCCTGCCCGAACAGGAAGCCTTCGACATCGAATACTGGCTGCTGGAAGAGGCCAAGCTGCAGCGTATGCCCAAGCCCAAATCGCTGGCGGGCCGCATCGCGCTTGTCACCGGCGGGGCAGGGGGCATCGGCGCCGCGACAGCGGAACGCTACCTGTCGGAAGGCGCCTGTGTGGTGCTGGCGGATATCGACGGGGACGCTGTTGATGCGGTGGCAACGAGCCTGTCTTCTCAATACTCGCCTGACGTGGTGCGCAGCGTTACAATGGACGTGACCGACGAGCATGCCGTCGCCCAGGCCTATGCCGATGCGGCGGTAGAGTTCGGTGGCATCGACATCCTTGTGTCGAACGCGGGCATCGCGTCGTCTGCGCCGGTCGAAGACACCTCGCTCGCGCTCTGGAACAAGAACATGGACATCCTGTCCACCGGCTATTTCCTCGTCAGCCGCGAGGCGTTCAAGATCCTGCGCACCCAGGGGATCGGCGGCTCGATCGTCTTCATCGCCTCGAAAAACGCCCTCGCGGCCAGCCCGAACGCCTCGGCCTATTGCACGGCCAAAGCCTCGGAATTGCACCTGGCCCGCTGCCTCGCCCTCGAAGGGGCAGAGGCCGGGATCCGCGTGAATGTGGTCAACCCCGACGCCGTCCTGCGCGGCTCGCGCATTTGGGAGGGCGAGTGGCTGGATCAGCGGGCCTCGACCTATGGCACCGACAAGGACGGGCTGGAGGAGATGTATCGCCAGCGCTCGCTTCTGAAACGGTCGGTCTTGCCCGAAGATATCGCCGAGGCTGCCTATTTCTTCGCCTCCGACCAGTCCGCCAAATCCACCGGCAACATCATCAATGTCGATGCCGGCAACGTTCAGGCCTTCACGCGCTAGGGGGGGCCGGCATGACCTATGAAATTGCGAAACAGGCCTTCGCCGACTGGGGCGTCGATACCGAGGCGGCGCTTGAACGCCTCGCCACGATCCCGATCTCGATGCATTGCTGGCAAGGCGACGATGTCGTGGGGTTCGAGGGGCAAAGCGGCACCTCCGGCGGCGGCATCCAGGCCACCGGCAACCACCCCGGCCGCGCCCGCACCCCGGATGAGCTGCGCGCCGACCTCGAATTCGCCTATGCTCAGATCCCCGGCACCCACCGGCTGAACCTGCACGCGATGTATCTCGACACCGACGAGACGCCGGACCGGGATGAAATCGAGTTTCACCACTTCGCCCCGTGGGTCGACTGGGCAAGGGATCAGGGGATCGGCCTTGATTTCAATCCGACCTTCTTTGCGCATGCAAACGCGGACGACAACCTGACCCTCAGCCACCCCGATCAGGGCATCCGCGATTTTTGGATCGAACACGGTCGCCGCACGCGCGAGATCGCGGCGCAGATGGGCGCGGCTTTGGGGTCTTCGGCGGTCAACAACATCTGGGTGCCCGACGGCTACAAGGATATTCCGGTCGACCGGATGGCCGCGCGCGCACGGCTTGAGGCCTCGCTCGATGCCATGTGCGCCACGGCGCTCGACCCCGCGCACATGGTCGATGCGGTCGAAAGCAAGCTCTTCGGCATCGGGGTCGAGGCCTGCACCGTGGGCAGCCACGAGTTCTACATGGGCTATGCCATCCGCAAGGGCACGCTTCTCTGCCTCGACATGGGCCATTTCCACCCGACCGAGAACATCGCGGACAAGCTGAGCGCGGTGGCACTCTCTCTTGATGAGATCCTACTCCACGTCTCGCGCCCCATGCGGTGGGACAGCGATCATGTGATCCTTCTCAATGACGACATTCAGGCAATGGCAAACGAGCTGGTGTTTGCCGATCTTCTGGACCGCACCCGCATCGGGCTCGATTTCTTCGACGCAACGATCAGCCGGACCGCCGCCTGGGTGATCGGGACGCGGAACATGCAGAAGGCTCTGCTGAGATCGCTTCTGATGCCGCAAGAAAAACTGAAGCAGGCGGAGCATGCGCTCGACTTCACCAAACGTCTGATCCTCACCGAAGAGCTGAAAGACCTGCCATTCGGCGCCGTCTGGGATCAGTTCTGTACGCGCCACGACGTGCCAACGGGCCTCGCCCTGGCACAATCGCTCGAACGCTATCAGCAGAGTGTCAGCGGACGCGGGTAGGGCGCTCTAGTTGACCCGCACCTCCTGCCGGGTCAACTCGCCCTGCACCGCGCCGATATCGATGTCGCGCGTCCCGCGATTGGTGCGCACCACCTGCGCCGCGGCAATTCCGGCACCCTGTCCCATCACCGCGCAGCACGACATGTTTCGCGTGGCCGCATGGGCGATCCGGTCCCCGCCCGACGACCGCCCGGCCACCAGTAGCCCGTCCACTTTCTGGGGCAGCATCGACCGATAGGGGATATGCATATACCGCCCCGTCGTGGGCAGGATCAGGATGCCGTATCCATCGATGAACTCAGGGTAAATCCCAATGGAGTCCTCAAAGCGCCCCTCTTCGCGCACGTCTGCCTCGGTCATATTATAGACCGCATCGATCTTGCGCGTATCGCGCACCCCCAGCGTCATCCCAAAGTTCCGCAGCCGCGCCCCTTCACAGCCCGGCATGTATCGCCGCAGTGCCTCGATGGCGAGCATCGCCTGACGGCGGCCTTCGATCTCGCCCTGGGTCAGGCTGTCGGGATCCGTCCCATCCACTGCGTCCAGATGCACCAGGTTCATATAGGTCAGCTCACCCGTGTCATGGACCGCACCCCAGGTGCCTGCGATGGTGTTCAGATGCGGCGGGATCAGCCCCTCCGTGATCGCTTGATCGAAAGGCTTCTTGATGAAAGGGGAAAACATATCGTCTTCCTTGCCCGAGGTCTCGATCGTCCACTCACCACCGCCGCCCCAATCCTTGTAGGTCTGCGGATCGGCCTCGATCCCCTTCACAAAGGCTTTCTTGTCCACACCGGCCAGATGGAACATCACCGAGGCGGCCATCATCTCTTCCCGCGGGGTCATGTGGGTGGGGGCCCCGGCCCGGTGGGCGACATCCGCGTCGCCTGTCGCATCGATCACCACCTTGCCCAGGATCGCCTCACGCCCGGCCTTGCTTTCGGTGACAACGCCGATGATCCTGTCGCCATCCATGGCGGGTGCCACAAATTGACGATGCAGCATCGGATGGATCCCGGCCTCTTCCACCAGCCGGTCAGCGACGATCTTGAACCCCTCGCTGTCAAGCTCATAGCTCAGCGACTGGCTCTCTGGCACGGCGGCACCCATCTCCTTCGCGCGCTCCTCAAACTCGCGCCCGATGCCGCCTGCCTCCACTGTGGCTTCATGCCGATACCAGGCAAAGCCCTCGACCCCGACCGCGGTGATATTGCCGCCGAAACAGCCAAACCGCTCGACCAGCGCCACCTCGACGCCCGCACGCGCCGCGGCCAGCGCCGCCGCCAGCCCCGCTGGCCCGGACCCCACGACGATCACATCGGTTTGATGCACAACGCTTACTTGCTTGGCGGGTTCAGTGATGTGACGCATTCCGGCTTACCCTATCTCGATATCGCACCAGCCGTAGCATGGGCGCCCGCCCTTTGCGATGCACACAAAGCGCCTAGTGCCGCCGGACCGCACGCGGGGCCGGGGAGCGCTTCCCTTCCCGCACAAAAACATAGACCCCGGCCACAGCGATCAGCACGATGCCTGACAGGACCCAGGCATCAGGCAAATGCGCGAACACGACCCAGCCCCAGAAGATCGACAGGGGCAGGGCGGCATATTCATAGGGTGCGATGGTGGCGGGGCTGGCCAGGCGATAGGCCTGTGACAGCGAATAACCGATGACGGTCGACATGCAGCCGAGGATCACGAAAAACACCACATCCCCGGGCGCGGGCCAGATCCACGCACGCAGCAGAAACTTCAGGCTTTCGCTTTCCACCATCCCTTCATAACGCCCATCCCCCGCAACGGCCCAGAACACGATGCTGACACAGATGAACATCGCCTGAATGTAGACTGCCATGGCCGAGGCTTTCGAAGTCACCCCCAGGCTTCGCGTCAGGATCTGCATGCAAGCATAGGCAAACGCAGCCAAAATCGGCAAAAGCAAAACCAATCGGCTCGGGGCTTCATCTCCTGCCTCAGCCCCCGGTCGCAACATAATGATAACGCCCAGGAAACCAACGATCACGGCCGCCCACCGCCGCGCCCCCACGCGTTCGCCCAGAAACGGGATCGACAGCAGCGTGATAAACAGCGGCGCCACAAAGAACAGCGCCGTCGCATCCGCCAAGGGGATCACAGCCAGTGCGGCGAAGAACGTCATGTTCGCGAACACGATGCAGGCACCGCGCAACACATGCAGCCCGATCCGGTTGGTGCGCAAAATCATGAACCCGCCCTCAAGCTGCAACAGCATTAGGCTAAAGCAGATCCCGATGGCGGAGCGGACAAACACCATCTGGTGCAAGGGGTATTCGCCTGACAGGTGCTTGATCAGCATATCGTTGATCGAAATGCCGACCATGCCCAGCAGGATGAACGCAATGCCCAAGCCGGGCCTGTCTGCCGTGCTGTGCGTGTCAGACGCCATGCCGTGGTCGCTTCTCCGCGCGTAAGGGACTTGTGGGTGTCTGCCAACACTGACGCCCGACACACCCGGGCCGCCCGCTAGCATCCTTGCGTCCTACGCCCAAATCGCGCCGCCGTCACGCGGTCAAAGGCCCCTGACGCGCTTTTCACTGTCGGCGGGTCCCCGGAAATAGACCAACGCAAAACGCCCCATTGGCCCGAATGCCGCGACACAATACCGTGTGTGGCGTGCCAAGACGTGGACGCGGCGTGGTTTATGGCTTCTAACTAGCCCTTGGGCCGATGGGTAAACGTAACGAATACAACAGGGTTGGGGAATGCGGACGAATGTAATCCTGGGCGCGATGTTTGCTGCCGGTCTGGTGGTTGTTGGTGGTGTGGCCCTCTATTCCGCGACCAATCCCAATCGCGGCTCGCAAACCGCGGCCTTTTCGGTCCCCGGCAAACCGGGCATGACAGTCGACGTGGCCCATCAGCTCTTCTACGAACTCACGCCCGCGCTATTGCTGGTGGTGTACGAGGCGTTCGGCCAGGTCGAGGAAGACACGATCTATGACACGCTGGCCAGCGTCACCCATGATGACGCGTTGGAATATCTTTACCTCGAACGGGTGGGGGCCATGGCGGGCGGCGGGCTGGAAGAGGCTGACCAGACGATCCACGAAATCAAGCTGTTGGACACGCAAGTCGATCGCGACGGGGCCACGCTGTTGATTGACGCCTCCTGGCAGGTGATCGGCACAGTGGGCCACGCCGAACACATGCACGTGCGCGGCAATACCTACAGCGCGGAACTCACCATCTCGCCCGTCGAGGGGGCCTGGCGCATCACCGAGTTTGACCTGCTGGACGTCAACCGCGATGCGGCAGGCGAAATGTTCCCGGCCCCGCAGACGAACTGATGGTCACGGTCAAGGATCTGACATTCAGCTACGGCAAAGGCGGCTTCCGCCTGCGCGTGCCCAGCCTTGAGGTCGGCGCACGCGAACGCCTGGCCATCGTCGGCCCCAGCGGCAGCGGCAAGACCACGCTTTTGAACCTGATCGCCGGTATCCTGACGCCCGATAGCGGCCGGATCGAGGTGGCGGGAACCGCGGTCGGCACTCAATCCGATGCCGACCGGCGCCGGTTCCGGGCCAGCCATATTGGCTTTGTCTTCCAGGACTTTGCGCTGCTCGATTACCTGTCGGCCCGCCAGAACATCCTCTATCCCTACCGCATCACACCCGCGCTCAAGCTGGGCCCTGAGGTGCTGGAGCGTGCCCAGATGCTGGCCGAGGCCTGCGGGATCGGCGGCAAGCTCGACCGTCATCCCACCGCGCTCAGCCAGGGCGAACAACAGAGGGTCGCGATCTGCCGGGCGCTGGTGACACAGCCCAAGCTGATCCTGTCGGACGAGGCCACCGGCAACCTCGATCCCGAAAGCAAGGCCCGCATCCTTGATCTGCTGTTCGAACAATCCGAACAGGCCGGTGCCGCCGTGCTGGCAGTCACCCATGACCATGAGCTGCTGCCCCGCTTCCCCCGCGTCCTCGACTTCGCCCAGTTTCGCGAGGCCGCCCCGGCATGAACGCGCTCTACCTTGCCTATGCCTATCTCCGTTACCATTGGGCCCGCAGCCTGGTCCTGGTCGCCGTGGCCGCGCTGATCCTGTTCGTGCCCGTCGCCACGCAGATCCTGCTGTCCACCAGCGAACGCGCCCTTGTCGCACGGGGAGAGGCGACGCCACTGTTGCTGGGCTCGCGCGGATCGCAACTCGATCTGACGATGGCCGCGCTTTATTTCTCGGACGAGCGCCCCGACCCCGTGCCCATGCGCGAGGTTGAGGCGGTGTGGGACTCAGGCCTCGCCGTCCCGATCCCGGTCCACACCGCGTTTTCCTCAGGCGGGTTCCGCATCGTGGGCACCACGCTCGACTACTTCGACTTCCGCGCCTTCACCATCGCGCAAGGGCGCGGTCTGTCGCTTCTGGGCGATGCCGTCATCGGCGCCGGTGTGGCCGAGGCGCTGGGCAAAGGGGTAGGGGACGCTCTGGTCTCCGCGCCCGAAAACCTATTCGATCTCGACGGTGTCTACCCGTTGGAGATGCCCATTGTCGGTGTCCTTGCACGCACCAACACCCCCGACGACGACGCGATCTTTGTCGATATCAAAACGGCCTGGGTGATCCAGGGCATCGGCCACGGGCACGAAGATGTCGTGACAGCGGCGGATATTGCCGCAGGCTCTGACGCGCTCGCCAATGCATCGGTCGTGCAATTCCAGCGCATCACGCCCGACAACATCGAAAGCTTCCACTTCCACGGCAGCCAGGACGATTTCCCAGCTTCCGCCGTCATCGTCGTCCCCAATGACACGCGGTCGGGCACGATCCTTAAAGGCCGCTACCTTGACAGCGAAAGCCCCACCCAGCTGATCGAGCCTGCGGGCGTGATCGCGGGGCTAGTCGACCGGATCTTCCGTATCAAATCGCTGCTCGATGTCGTCACCGCGATCATCGCGGTGGCGGCCCTCGCGGCCATCGGTCTGGCCGTCTTCCTCAGTTACCGCCTCCGGGCCCGCGAAATCGCCACGGCGGTCAAGCTGGGGGCGCGGCGGGGCATGGTTCTGCGTCTCTTGGCGGCTGAAACTATTACGCTATTGTTAATCGCAGGATGTATCGCAGCACTCGGCGCTGCGCTTGTTGCACGAAATGCCGAGGCCTGGGTGGGCTGGCTGCTTGCCCTGGGCGCTTAGTAAAAATGGAGTACTACATGAATTCGCACTTTCTTACCGCATCTATTGCCACGTTGATCGCCGCCGGTCCCGCCCTGGCGCATTATGGCATGATCATCCCCAACGACCCGATGATCAGCCAGGAAGACGGGCGCAGCGTCGCCCTGACCATGTCTTTCTCGCACCCGTTCGAGATGGACGGCATGATGCTCGACACGCCTGTCGCCTTCACCGTCACCCACGAAGGCACCACCACCGATCTTTTGGGCGATCTGCAAGGTGCGACTGTGATGGAGGAACAGGGATACACCCTCGACTTCCCGCTGGAACGCCCCGGCACCTATGTCTTCGCGATGGAACCACAGCCCTATTGGGAACCCGCCGAAGACGCCTTCATCATTCACTACACTAAGACCTACGTCACCGCTTACGGCGATGACGAAGGATGGGACACCGAACTGGGCCTCAAGACCGAAATCGTGCCCCTGTCCAAGCCCTTTGGCCTCTGGGAACACAACGTCTTCCAGGGCATCGTCAAAATGGACGGCGAGCCCGTTCCCTACGCCGAGGTCGAGGTTGAGTTCTTCAATGATGGCGTGGGCGCCACGGTCCCCGATGAGTTGATGATCACCCAGACGGTCAAGGCCGATGCCGATGGCGTCTTTACCTACGCACCGCCGTCGGATGGCTGGTGGGGTTTTGCCGCGCTCAACACTGCCGACTACACCCTGCCGCAGGATGGGGAGGATAAGGCGGTTGAGCTTGGCGCGGTGATCTGGGTCCACTTCGAAGAATGGACGGGCCAGTGATCCGGGCCATCGCTATTGCAGCCACCCTGGCCGCCGTTCCGATCGGAGCGGCGGCCCATGGGCTGACCGTCTTTGCCTCTGTCGATTGCGAGACTGTGATGGTCGAGGCCAAGTTCTCCAACGGCAAGGTCGCGCAACAGGGGGATGTCCGGATTCTGGACGGCGAAAACACCCTTCTGACCACGCTGCAACTCAGCACCGACGGCACCGCAAGTTTGCCCCTCGACAGCGTCGACCACTCCGGTGGGTTGGTGATCGAGGTCGATACGGGTGGCCATGACAACTACTGGATCGTCACGCCCGAAGACATCGCGCGGAAATGCGGGAGCTAGGCGGCATGCGCGCCGTGAAGACCCTTCTCGCCAGCATGGCCCTTGCGGGCTTGGCCACCGCGTCTGCCGCGCAAGACGCCACCCGCGTTGTGACTGTGAACTACGCCCTGCAATACTTTGCCGAACGCCTGCTGGGCGACGCAGGAGAGGTGGTGTTCCCGGTCCCCGCCGATGTCGACCCGTCGTTCTGGCGGCCCACGATCGCGGATATCAGCGCGGTTCAGTCGGCAGATTTGATCCTTCTGAACGGCGCGGGGTTCGCCACTTGGGTCGACCGTGTGTCTTTGCCGCGCTCGCGCCTGGTGAACACATCCTCGACCATCGAAGACCAGTTCATCGTGACTGAGTCCATCACCCACAGCCATGGAGATGGCGGTGAACACTCCCACGAGGGCCTGGCCTCCTACACCTGGCTCGACCCGACGCTGGCCATCGCCCAGGCCGAGGCCATCGCCGCAGCCATCACCGCCCGTGACCTCGCAACCGGCGACGCCGTAGAGGATCGGCTGGCCGCGTTGCGCACGGATCTGGAAGGCCTCGACGCCGAGGCCAAGGCAGCGCTTGCCCCCGCCCAAGGCATCACGATCATCGCCACCCACCCACGCTATCAGTACCTCGCCCGCCGCTATGACTTGTCAGTCACCGCGCTGGAATGGGAGGCCGGAGCGATGCCGTCCGAGGCCGATCTGGCCGACCTCAGCGCGCTAATCGCCGAAACCGACGCCAACGTTTTGGTGTGGGAGGCCGCACCCCCTGCCGCGGCCCTTGAGGCAACCGCGGCGCTGGGCCTGCAAAACGTGATCTTTGAGCCGCTGGCGCAGACCCCTGACACGGGCACTTTCACCGCGGTGTTCCAGGCGGCCGTTGCCTCCCTCGCTGCCGCGGCGGGGCAGGGCGCGAGCAATTGATCGCGCGGGCGTCACGTCCCACCGTCACCTAAAGGGCTGTCCCCTTGGACCAATCTGTCCCGAACACAGCCCAATGGCCAAAGATCAAAACGGCAGGCTATGACGGGTTTGTGGTGACCTTCGCCGACCGCCTGAGCGAACCCGCCAACCGCGCCGCACTGGCCTTTTGCGATGCGCTGAAGACTGCGGGGATAGAGGGCGTCGCCGAAAGCTCCACCTCGCTCGTCTCAGCCTACCTGCGCTTCGATCCGCTCACCGTCCCCCACGCCACGATGCGCGACGCGCTGCAAACGCTCGCGGCCCAGCGCAACTGGATGGAGGCGCCGCTGCCCGCAGGTCGCAGGCTCTGGCGGGTGCCCACGGTCTTCGGCGGCGAGGCAGGCCCGCAACTGGGCGAGGCCGCCGCCGCGGCTGGTCTAAGCGAGGCTGATGCCATTGCCTCGATCACGGCCGCCCGCGTGCGCGTCCAGACCATCGGTTTCGCACCCGGCATGCCGTATCTCGGCGAACTCGCGCCCGCCTGGGATATCCCGCGCCAGACATCGATCACCGCCAAGGTCCCCGCAGGCGGGCTCTGCGTTGCCATCCGCCAACTCGTCCTCTTTCCCGTCGCCACCCCCACCGGTTGGCGGCATATCGGCCAGACCGCCGTCGATCTCTTCCGCCCAGATGATGACGCCCCGTTCCTCTTGCGCCCGGGCGACGAGGTGGCGTTTCAGCCAGTGTCCCATAACGCGCTTCCCGCCATGCAGGACACGCCCAATGGTGGCGCGGTGGCGGAGCCCTTGCCGTGACCCGCGCCCTGATCGTCCACGAGGCAAGTCCCGGCATGACGATCCAGGACATGGGACGGCCAGGCTACCTCGCCTATGGCCTCTCGCGCGGGGGGGCGGTCGACCGCCTCGCCCTCGCCGAAGGCGCGGCCCTTCTGGGCCAGCCCGAGACCTCCGCCGCCATCGAGATGGGCGCACTCGGCGGCACCTTCGAGGCCACAGACGACATCCGCATCGCCCTCACCGGCGCGCCGATGCAAGCAACCATCGACGGCACCCGCGCCGCGTGGCAGGCCAGCCATCTCCTACCCAAAGGCGCCCGCCTCAAGATCGGGGCCGTAACCTCTGGCAGCTACGGATATCTGCACCTGGGTGGCGGCCTTCTGACCCCCGCCCACCTCGGCGCCCGCAGCGCCCATCTCGCCGCCAATCTCGGCGGCCCGATCCCACGCGGCAGCGTCCTGCCTGTGGGCGACGATCCCGGTGGCCAGACCGGCCTGACCCTCGACGCCGAGCCGCGTTTCGACGGTGGCCCCATCCGCATGCTGCCCAGCCTGCAAACCGAATTCTTCGACCCCGCCCAAATCGACCGCTTCCAAAATACGGTGTTCCGGCGAGACGCGCGCGGCAACCGTATGGGCGTGCCGCTTTTGCAGGACGGTCCGGGGTTTGAAAGCACCGCGGGCCTCAGCGTGCTGTCTGAAGTCATCGTGCCCGGCGACATTCAGATCACCGGTGACGGCACGCCCTTTGTCCTGCTCGCTGAATGCCAGACGACCGGCGGCTATCCCCGCATCGGGTCAGTGATCCCCGCCGACCTCCCGCGCGTCGCGCAGGCGCCGTCGGGTGCCACGCTGCAGTTCCGCTTCGTGTCCCTGGAGGACGCGGTTGAGATCGAGCGCCGCGAAACAGAGCGCCGCGCCACCCTGTCCCAGAACCTCCGCCCCCTTGTCCGCGACCCAAGGTCGATGCCGGATCTCTTGTCTTTCAACCTGATCAGCGGCGCTACGTCCGGGCGGCATGCGCCTGAGGAGTGACGTTCAGTCCCCCGCTCTACGCCGCCTCCGTCACCACAGGCAGCCGCATCACCCGCCCTGCCATCTCATCCAGATCGCCATCCTCCACCGTACAAGCCGCGTTTTGCGACATCCCGTGATTGGCAGCGCTTTTCATCGCCCCCGCCAGCGCGGCCTCCGTCACCCCGCCGCATTCTACCGGCAACGCCGCCGGGATCGCGCAGGCGCGCATCAGATCGGCAAACGCCTCTGGCAAAGCCTCCGCCGCGCGCTCCCCGCCCAAAGCCTCCGCCGCGCGGGCATAGTTCTCCGCCCCTTCAGGCCGCGCGACCAGCCAGGGCAGGGCCACCTCCAGCGCCAGCCCCGTGGCCAGCCCATGGTGAACACGCGCCAGCGATCCCAGCGCGTGGCTGATATTGTGCCCCATATGCGTGTTGCAGTTGTGCAGGGCGAGGCCTGCCACCGTGCTGCCCCACAACACCCGCCCGCGCGCCGCGACATCCGCGCCATCAGCCACCGCCTGCGGCAGGGCCTCTGACAGGATGCGCAAGGCCTCTAACCCATACATCAACCCGGCGGGACTGGTCGCGCGCGCCGTTGATCCTTCCAACGCATGCGCCACCGCATCGATCCCGGTCCAGGCGGTCAGATGCGCGGGCAAGCTCACCGTCAGCTCGGGGTCGAGCACCGCTTGCGCAAACCCCAACGCCTCGCCCCAGTACCAGTTTTTCGATCCATCCGCATCCGACACGATCGCCGTCCGCGTCACTTCCGATCCCGTGCCCGCCGTGGTCGGGATTGCGATCGCTGGCAGGCCACCCGGGGGCAGGGGGCGCGCGGCCAGCGCAAATCCTCGCGCAGGCCTGCCGCTCGGCGCAATGGCCGCCACCAGCTTGGCCGCATCCATCGCGGCCCCGCCGCCTAGCCCGATGACGACCCGCGCACCACCGTCGCGCACGCGGGCGCAGAGCGCATCGACCAGCGCCTCCTTCGGCTCGCCCGCAACCTCCGCGGCCACATCGCAGGCCATGCCCCGCGCGCCGAGGCTATCGCTCAGCCGCCCCGTCACCCCCAACTCACACAGAATAGCATCCGCGATGATCACAACCGGCCCACCACCCAACTGCGTCACCAGATCGGGAACCTTCGCGATACGGCCCGGTCCAAACGTCACCGGCGGCACGCGGCCCATGTTAAACGTCTGCATATGTCCCTCGTGACTTGCCACTGGCTGGCTCTTGGTGGCCCGCGCTCTGACGGGCAGTAGAGCGGGATTGCCAACCGCAAAACACACTGGAACCGACGCGACACGTCGCGGAAGGGACAGATCACGCGTTCCGTTGGGTCACTTGGGCCGGGCCACACTGCCGCAGACCCAGCGCCCCCGCCTTGTCTCGCGATACGCTTTGCAGTACCCCGCCCGGCGACCAGTCAAGAGGAACCGGGACAATTTCCAACCGCAATTTCGAACCGATGACCAAGGCCGAGGTCGTCGCCGCACAGCGCGCCTGGGCCAAATACGTCACTGAACAAGACGTGGACAACCTGCTGGATCTCTACGATTTCGGCGACCCCGATGAACCGCTCCTATTCAAGCCCACCCTGGCCGATGTGATCCGGCTCGACCGGGACGGGGCCAGATCATACTTTGTGGGCGGCAACCCCGACTATCCCCACGACCACGGGTTCCTGAAACGCGGCTGGAAAACGGTTGAGTTCCAAAGTGCGGTGGGCCCGATCCTCAAGGCCGGCGGTTTAGGCTACAAGGATATGGGCCACTACACCTTCGTTGATGGCGAAGGGAATGCGACCCGCGCTGACTACACCTTCGCCTATCACAAGCTCGACGGGCATGTCCTGATATCTCTGCACCACTCGTCCATCACCTGGTTCCCGCCGGTGGAGGCTTGATCCTCACTGCCCGTCTGGCCTTGCGTCAATGGCGGGCGGGCGATCTGCCATCCCTTGATGCGATCCTGGGCGATGCCGAGGTGATGGCCTCCAGCGATCACGGGCCCCTGTCTATCGCGCAGCAGCGCGACTGGCTTGACCGCGCCATCGCATCGGCGGCCACCCGGCCGCTCCCCGGGACGCTGGCCATCACGCAGGCCAGCGACGGCGGGATCATAGGGTATGTGAGCCTGATCCAGACCCCCGACCGGGTCGGACCGCGCGAGGCCGAGATCGGCTTTCGCTTGATGCGGCGGGCCTGGAGGCAAGGCTATGCGACGGAGGCGGGCTTGGCGATGATTGAGGCGGGCCAGAACGTGGCAGGGATCGATCGCATAATCGCGATCTTCGAGCCCAGCAATCATGCATCCCACCGGGTGCTCACCAAACTGGGATTGCGGCCGGTGGGCGAGATCATGCTGGAGGGATACACCCACCCCGATCTGGTCTATGCCAAAGACTGCGGCCCTGCCTAGACGCCCTCCGACGACGCCGCCCACAGGTTAACCTCGGCGTCGAACTCCAACGCGTCGATCTGGGCCAAGACCTCTGGCGTGAACGCTGGCCCCGCCAGCGCGGCCACGCAATCCTTAATCTGCTCGGGCCGCGACGCGCCGATCAGGGCCGTCGTCACCCGCGCATCCCGCAACACCCACGAGATCGCCATTTGCGCCAAGCTCTGCCCGCGCCCCGCCGCGATGTCATTCAGCGCGCGCAAGGCTGTCAGCGTCCGCTCCGACAACTGCCCGGGATCCAGCGATTTGCCCGCCGCCGCCCGGCTGTCATCAGGAATGCCGCCCAGGTATTTCCCTGTCAGCAAACCCTGCGCCAAAGGCGTGAAGACGATCGCCCCCAGGCCGCTCTCCCCCAGCGTGTCCAACAACCCATCCCGCTCGATCCAGCGGTTGAGAATGTTGTAGGACGGCTGGTGGATCAGGATCGGTGTCCCCAGATCCCGCAGGATCGCCACCATCTCGCGCGTGCGCGCCGAGTTATAGCTCGATATCCCCACATAGAGCGCCTTGCCCGACCGCACGATCTGATCCAGTGCCCCCGCGGTCTCCTCCAAGGGCGTGTCGGGATCGAAGCGGTGGGAATAGAAGATATCCACATAGTCGAGGCCCAACCGCCGCAGCGACGCATCGCAGGACGCGATCACATATTTGCGGCTGCCCCACTCGCCATAGGGCCCCGGCCACATGTCATAGCCCGCCTTGGATGAGATGATCAGCTCATCCCGGTAGCTGCGGAAATCGGTCCGCAGGATCTCCCCAAACGCCTCTTCCGCCGACCCGGGCGGGGGGCCATAGTTGTTGGCCAGATCGAAATGCGTGATCCCCAGATCAAAGGCCGTCCGGCACATCGCGCGCTTGGTGGCATGCGCGGTGTCTTCCCCGAAATTGTGCCACAACCCCAGTGAGATCGCAGGCAGCTTCAACCCCGACGCCCCGCACCGGCGATACGTCATCTCGGCATACCGGGTCGCGGCGGCCACGTAAGGCGGGTCAAAGACTTTCGGGGGGCGGGTCATGGCGAACTCCGACGGTGTGATGCGGTGGGGTGCAGCTAGACCGGTTTGCTGCCCCGAGGCAAGGCAGGTCACGGCGGACCGCGCGCGGACACCCTTGCGTCAGGCCAGATGGAATAGGAGGCACTCATGATCTCGATCAGCTATCTGGTTCGCAAACCAAGAGGAATCCCCCCGCCAAGGCTTGACCGACCCCAAGGCACAGCGCATGCTCCCCAGATGACCGCGAAACGCGGCGTATAAGGGAGTTATGTCATGAAGAAATATATCGCGGGCGCCATCGCGGCGCTCTCGCTGGCTGCGGGTGCGGCCTCTGCCCAACAAACCTTTATTGCTATCGGCACCGGCGGTGTCACTGGCGTCTACTATCCCACCGGTGGCGCGATCTGCCGTCTGGTGAACCGCGGCCGGTCCGAGCACGGCATCCGCTGCGGCGTCGAATCAACCGGCGGGTCGGTTTTCAACATCAACGCCATTCGCGGCGGTGAGCTGGAGTTCGGCGTGGCCCAGTCCGACTGGCAGTTCCACGCCTTCAACGGCACGTCCCGCTTTGAAGAGCAGGGGGCATTCGAAGACCTGCGCGCGGTGTTCTCGGTCCACCCCGAGCCCTTTACCGTTGTGGCCCGCGCCGATGCCGGGATCACCAACTTTGAAGATCTCAAGGGCAAGCGCGTGAACGTGGGCAACCCCGGTTCGGGCCAGCGCGGCACGATGGAAGTCGTGATGGAAGCGCTCGGCTGGACGATGGACGACTTCGCCCTGGCATCCGAGCTTCAGGCCGCCGAGCAGAGCCAGGCGCTTTGCGACAACAACATTGACGCGATGATCTACACCGTGGGCCACCCCTCGGGGTCGATCCAGGAGGCGACGACGGCCTGTGACGCGGTGCTGGTCAACGTGACCGGCGAAGCGATCGACGGTCTGGTGGCCGACAACTCGTTCTACCGGACGGCCACGATCCCCGGCGGTATGTATCGCGGCAATGACGGCGATACGATGACCTTCGGCGTGGGCGCGACCTTCGTGACCTCGGCCTCGGTGCCCGAGGATGTGGTTTATGAGGTGGTCAGCGCGGTGTTTGAGAACATCGACCAGTTCAAAGGCCTGCACCCGGCCTTCGCCAACCTCGATCCGGCCCAAATGGCCAATGACAGCCTTTCGGCGCCTCTGCACGCAGGGGCCGAGCGGTATTTCCGCGAAGCCGGTCTGATCGAGTAAGACCCTACGATCTGGGCGGGGCGCGTGAGGCGTGCCCCGCCCGCCACCGCCCGTTCAAAGAGACGGGTGGCACAAACCAAAAAACATTTCAGGGACGCGGGGCGCGGATATGGCCGATCAAAAAAACGATGGCGACGGACGCCAGTTTTCCGATGAAGAACTGCAGGATCTGGTCGCGAGCAGCGACTCAGGCGCGCGGGCGCCGACGAACCGGTCTGTCGCGCTTCTGATCTCTGTCACGGCACTCGCCTGGTCGCTGTTCCAGCTCTGGATCGCGCAGCCGCAGCTTTGGTTCGGTCAGTACCTGCCGGTTCTGAACTCCTCCCAAACCCGGCCAATCCATTTGCTTTTTGCCATTTTCCTGGCGTTCCTCGCATACCCCGCCTTCAAGAACTCGCCCCGCGACCGCATTCCGCTGGTCGACTGGGTCCTGGCGCTGATCGGTGCGGGGACGTGTTTCTACATCTTCTGGTTCTCCGACACGCTGGCGATGACCGCGCGGTCGGGCCTGCCGACACAGTTCCAGGTGATCCTCGGCGCCGTCGGTCTTGTGATCCTGCTGGAGGCGTCGCGCCGCGCGCTTGGCCCCGCGCTCACCATCGTAGGTTCGCTCTTCCTGATGTACGCCTACTTCGGGACGGGTTGGCTGATCCCCGAACTGATCGAACACGAAGGGCTGTCGTTCACAGCACTCATCAACGCACAATGGCTCGACACAGCCGGTGTCTTCGGCATCCCGCTGGGCGTCTCCACCGCGTTCGTTTTCCTCTTCGTCCTCTTCGGCTCGCTTCTCGATAAGGCGGGCGCGGGCAACTACTTTATCAAGCTTGCCTTCGCCGGCCTCGGCCACCTGCGCGGCGGCCCGGCAAAGGCGGCTGTGGTGGGCTCGGCCATGACCGGCCTCATCTCAGGCTCCTCCATCGCCAACGTGGTGACCACCGGAACCTTCACCATCCCGCTGATGAAACGCGTGGGCTTCACTTCCGAACAGGCGGGCTCGGTCGAGGTGGCTTCCTCCGTCAACGGCCAGATCATGCCGCCGGTCATGGGCGCTGCCGCCTTCCTGATGGTGGAGTTTATCGGGATTTCCTACGTCGAGGTCATCAAGCACGCCTTCATCCCGGCAGTGATTTCCTACATCGCGCTGGTCTACATCGTGCACCTTGAAGCGCTGAAGAAGGATATGCCCGCCCTGGGCGAGGCCAAGTCCTTCGCCGGTATGATCGTCAAAACCTTCATCGGCTTCGCTGTCTTCGGCGCTGCCTTCACCGCACTCATCTACCTGATGAACTTCATCGAAAGCGCCATGCCGCAGATGACGACGCTGATCTCGATGACGGGTCTCGGCATCGTCTACCTGTGGCTCGTGGCTGTCGCCGCCCGGCGCCCGGATCTCGAGGTCGATGACCCGAACGACCCGGAAATCAAGCTGCCCACGGTGGCTGAGGTCTATGCGACAGGTCTCCACTACATCCTGCCGATCCTCGTCCTGATCTGGTTTCTGATGGTGGAACAGCAAAGCCCTGCGAAGTCGGCCTTCTACGCCACCTCGTTGATGCTCTTCATCATCGTCACGCAAAAGCCCATCAAGGCGATCTTCCGGGGGCAGGGCGGGCAGTTGGCCAGCCAGTTCATGGAAGGGATAGACGACCTGAAAGAGGGCCTGATCGCGGGCGCGCGCAACATGATCGGGATCGGGGTGGCCACCGCCGCCGCCGGGATCATCGTGGCGACTGTGACCAAGACACCGATCGGGACCGAGCTTGCCGGTCTGGTCGAACAGATGTCGGCGGGCATCCTGTTCCTGATGCTGGTCTTCGTCGGTCTCTTTTCCCTGATCCTCGGGATGGGGCTGCCGACAACCGCGAACTACATCGTGGTGTCGTCGCTCATGGCCTCAGTCGTGGTGTCGCTCGGCGCGCAAGAGGGGCTGATCGTGCCGCTGATCGCCGCGCACCTCTTCGTCTTCTACTTCGGGATCATGGCGGATGTGACGCCCCCTGTGGGGCTGGCGAGTTTCGCCGCCGCCGCCGTCTCGGGCGGGGATCCGATTAAGACGGGGTTCACGGCGTTCTTCTACTCGCTTCGCACCGTCGCCCTGCCGTTCCTCTTCATCTACAACCCCACGCTTATCCTTTATGGCGTGGACCTCGGGACGACCGCGGGGATCATCCAGGCGATCTTTGTCTTCATCGTGGCGACCTTCGCGATGCTTCTGTTTGCCGCCGCAACGCAAGGCTACTTCCTCGCCAAGTCGCGCTTCTATGAGAGCCTGGCACTCCTCGCCGTGGCCTTCACGCTCTTTGTCCCCAACGTCTGGCTCGACATGGTGCAAAGCCCGTTCCGCGACGTGCCGCCTGCCGAGTTCGAGCAGGCGATCACGGAGGCGGGCGAGGGCGACCAACTTCGCCTGCTGATCCAGGGGCCGGACTTCAACACCGGCGAACAGGCCGAGACCACCATCGTGATGGATATCACCGGTGACGGCACCGCCCAGGAACGCATCGACGCCTCGGGCCTGATGCTCTTCCCCGAGGGCGATGTGGTGCGGCTCGATGAACCGATGTTCGGCACCGCGACGGCCGAGAAGCTGGCGGATTTCGACTTCTACTCGGATACACCGGTGGTCCTCGCCTCAGTCCAGTCGCCGCAAAACCGCATGCCCGCGCAGGTGTTCTACATCCCCGCGCTTTTGCTTCTGGCGGGCGTCATCATGCTGCAACGCCGCCGCCAGACCAAACCAGCCTTCTAGAGGAGGAGAGACATGTTCAAATCCATCCTTCTGCCCATCGATCTGTCAGCCGAGGCTAGCTGGAGCAAGGCTGCGCCACTGGCGGTCAAGATGGCCCGCGACGACGGCATTCCGCTTCATGTGGCGACCGTCATCCCCGATTTCGGCGCCTCCATGGTCAGCCAGTATTTCGAGCCGGGCTTTGAAAAGCAGGCCCTGCACCGCACGGGCGAGGAACTGTCTACCTGGGTCGCGGAACACATCCCCGACGGGATCGACGCCCACGCCCACGTTCTGCACGGGTCGGTCTATGACGAGATCATGAAGGCCGCCGATACCCTAGGTGTCGACGCCATCGTCATGGGTTCGCACCGGCCCGAGCTGAAAGACTATCTCCTCGGCCCCAACGCCGCGCGGGTCGTGCGCCACGCCAATCAATCGGTCTTTGTGGTTCGGGGCTAGGCCATGGGCGGGCATCTCTTCGGGCGGTCCTGCAACACGGTCCTGCCCACCGCCGTCAAAGGGGACGGCTGCTGGATCGAAGATGCGGATGGCAAGCGCTATCTCGACGGGTCCGGCGGGGCGGCGGTGTCCTGCCTTGGGCACTCCGATCAGGAGGTGCGCGCCGCCATCCACGCCCAACTCGATCAACTGGCCTTCGCCCATACCGGCTTCTTCACGTCTGAGGCCGCCGAACACCTGGCCGACCGCCTGATCGACGCCGCACCCCAGGGGATCGAACGAGTCTACCTCCTCTCCGGCGGGTCCGAAGCGGTGGAGGCCGCGATCAAGCTCGCCCGCCAATACGTGTTGGAGATCGGCCAGCCCGAACGCCGCCACATCATCGCCCGCCGCCAAAGCTATCACGGGAACACGCTGGGCGCGCTGGCCGCTGGTGGCAACGCCTGGCGGCGCGAGAAATACGCGCCCCTGCTGATCGAAACCCACCACATTGACCCCTGTTTCGAATATCGCGGCCGGCGCGATGATGAGAGCGTCGAAGACTACGGCCTGCGCGTGGCCGACGCGCTTGAGGCCGAACTCCAACGCCTCGGCCCCGACAACGTCCTGGCCTTCATCGCCGAACCCGTCGTCGGCGCCACCGCAGGCGCCGTCCCCGCCGTGTCGGGCTATTTCCAACGCATCCGCGAGATCTGCGACCGCCATGGCGTCCTTCTGATCCTCGATGAGGTCATGTGCGGCATGGGCCGAACCGGCACTTTCTTCGCCTGCGAACAGGACGGCATCGCGCCCGACATCGTCACCATCGCCAAAGGGCTCGGTGCGGGCTATGCCTCCATCGGCGCGATGCTGTGCTCGGGACGGATCTATGACGCCATCGCGGGCGGCTCCGGTGCGTTCCAGCACGGCCACACCTATCACGGCCACCCACTCGCTGCCGCCGCCGGGGGCGCGGTCGTCGCCGCGCTCCTCGATCGTGGCCTTGTCGCCCGCGCGGGTGAGATGGGCGAGGTGCTGCAATCCGCCCTCACCGCCACCTTCGGCCAGCACCCCCATGTGGGCGACATCCGGGGCAGGGGCCTCTTCCGCGCCATCGAACTGGTGGAAGACCGCGAAACCAAGGCCCCCTTCGACCCCTTCCGCAAAATCGCCGCCCGCATCAAATCGGCTGCCATGGACGCAGGGCTGATCGTCTATCCCGCCAGTGGCACGGTCGACGGCCAGTCGGGCGACCACGTCCTGATCGCGCCACCCTTCATTATCACCGAAGGCGAGGTGGGCGAGTTGGTGGGCCGCCTCGATCAGGCCGTGACACAGGCGCTTGCCGCATGACAACGCCCTGCATCATCTGTGTCGCCATCACCGGCTCGGTCCCCAAGAAGGCCGACAACCCCGCCGTCCCGATTTCGATTGCCGAACAGGTCGAAAGCACGCATGCGGCGTTCGAGGCCGGCGCCTCCATCGTCCACGCCCATGTCCGCAATGCAGACGAATCCACCACGTCGGATCCCGAAAAGTTTGCCGAACTGAAAGAGGGCCTGGAAAAACACTGCCCCGGTCTGATCATCCAGTTCTCCACCGGCGGTCGCTCTGGCGCGGGACCTGAGCGTGGGGGGATGCTGCCGCTGAAGCCGGACATGGCGTCGCTCACCGTCGGCTCAAACAACTTTCCCACACGCGTCTATGAAAACCCGCCCGATCTGGTCGACTGGCTGGCAGCAGAGATGGTCAAGCACGATGTGAAACCCGAGATTGAGGCCTTCGATCTCTCCCACATCCTCCACGCCAAGCTGATGGCCGACCGCGGACAACTCACCGGAACCCCCTATATCCAGTTCGTGATGGGCGTAAAAAACGCCATGCCCGCCGATCGCGCGGTGTTTGACTTCTACGTCGCCACGGTCCACCGGCTCTTTGGCGTGGACGCCCCGTGGTGCGCCGCCGGCATCGGGCGCCACCAGATCGAACTCAACGAGTGGGCCATTGCCGCGGGCGGCCACGCGCGCACCGGGCTAGAAGATAACGTGCGCCTGGATCGCGATACGCTTGCGCCCTCAAATGCGGCGCTGGTCCGGCGCGCGGCAGAGGTCTGTGAGAAGTACGACCGACCCGTCGCCACGTGGCAACAGGCACGCGAGATGTTGGGCCTTCGCCCGCTCGCGGCATAAGGCCGGGCAAGAGTCCCGACCTGTCACACGCCTGTTACCGTAATCTGTCAAGCCGCCGGTCCGCGTTGGCTTTACCGGCGCGTCTTCCGTTGACCCTCACACCCTTCTGCGGCAGGTCTGCCCTTAGCGCCGTCTTCCCATCACCACGACCAAGATGTCCCCATGACCCCATCCCATGTTGTATTCGATATCGGCGGCGTCCTCGTCGATTGGCAGCCGCACCTGGCCTGGCTCGACCATTTCGGCAGCCACGACGCGACCGAGGCGTTCTTGACGCGCACCGATTTCTGCGCCCGCAACGCCCGTGCAGATGGTGGCGCCCGGTTTGCCGACCTTGCTGAAGAGATTGAAGATCCCAATGACCGCGCACTCTTTGCCGAATACGTCGCCCGCTACACGCTGACCGTGCCGCACGCGATCCCGGGCACCTGGGCCCTTCTGGACCGGCTCAAAGACCAAGGAACCCCCGTCCACGCGATCACCAACTGGTCGGCCGAGACCTGGCCCGAAGGCCTCAAAGTCCACCCGCGCCTGGGTGAGGTGTTCGACACGCTCGTCGTCTCGGGGCAAGAACAGATGATGAAACCCGACCCGCGCATTTATGCCTTGCTGGCTAAGCGTGCGGGCGTTGAGCCGGAGGACTGCGTGTTCATCGACGATGGCCCGCACAACGTCGAGGGCGCCAAGGCCATTGGGATGGACGCGATCCATTTCACCGATGCTGCAGCGTTGGAAGCGGCCCTCGCCGCGCGCGGCCTGCTATGACACGCGCGCGCGAAAACCGGACAAGGTTCACCCCATGACATCGCCCACGCTCAGCGCCCCCCGCCCGGCCACGACCGCACAGCCCCCTTCTGAGCTTTGCATCGCCAACGCCCAACTCGTCTTGCCCGACCGCGTGGTGCGGGGCGCGGTGCATATCGCCGATGGCCAGATCGTCGGGATCACCGAAGGCGACAGCATCCCGGCAGGCGCTGTGGATGCCGAGGGCGACACCCTGATCCCCGGCCTGATCGAGCTCCACACCGACAACCTCGAACGCCACATCGAACCGCGCCCCGGCGTGCACCTGCCCCCTATCGGCGCGATCCTGGCCCATGACGGCGAGCTGGCATCCTGTGGGATCACCACCGTGTTTGATGCTCTGCGGGTCGGCTCGGTCCTGGAGTCCGGGACAAGCTACGGCAAATACGCCCGAGCGGTCGCGACCGAAATCTTGTCGCTCCGGGCGCAAGGCGCGCTCAAGGCCCGCCACCTGATCCACTTGCGGGCCGAGGTCTGTTCCGACACGCTGATCGAGGAGTTTGCCGAGTTCGGGTCAGACGACCGTATCGGCCTCGTCAGCCTGATGGACCACACGCCGGGCCAGCGCCAGTTCCGCGACGTCTCGAAACTCTACGACTATATGGCCGGCAAATACGGGATGTCCGAACGGGACTTCAAACTGCACGTCGCCCGCCGCCAGGCTTGCTACGACCGGGTCGGGGCCGCGCACGAAGCCGCCGCCGTGAGCGAGGCCGCTCGCCTCGGCGCGACGCTTGCCAGCCACGACGACACCACCCGCGACCAGGTACACCATTCGGCCAGCATCGGCATCCGACTGGCCGAGTTTCCCACCACGCGCGAGGCGGCCGAGGCCTGCCGGGACGAAGGGATCCGGATCATCATGGGCGCACCGAACCTAATCCGCGGCGGGTCGCATTCGGGCAACGTCTCGGCGGGCGATCTAGCCGAGGCGGGGCTCCTCGACATCGTATCCTCGGACTATGTGCCATCGCTCCTCCTGGCGGCGGCGTTCCGGCTGGCCACGCTCTGGGGCGATCTGCCCCGCGCCATCGGCACCGTTACCCAGGCCCCCGCCGATGCGGCACACCTGCCCGACCGGGGCCGCATCGCGCCCGGTGCGCTCGCCGATCTGGTGCGTATCCGGATGCTGGGGGACCAGCCGGTGATCCGCACGGTTTGGCGGGGCGGGGCGCAGATCAGCTAGCTTTTCACATCCGACGAAAACCGATCCGCGTTCTCCTTTAGAAACGCGCTCTCATCGCCCTGGCCCCAAAACGCCGGCTGCGCCTTTGGGATGGTCAGCGCCTTTTGCACCATCGGCCGCGCATCCATCCGCGCAAACCACGCCTGCAGGTTCTCCAGCCCGTCGACCGACACCTTGGCCCAAGGATAGGCCCGCGCCCAGGGATAGGTCGCCATATCCGCGATGGAATAGGCCTCACCCGCAAGCCATTCCCGCCCCGCCAACCGCGCATCCAGCACCTCCAGCAACCGCCGCGTCTCATCCACGTAGCGCTTGATTGCAAACGGCTCTTCCTGGCCATTGGGTGCCGCGATCCGCTGGAAATACATGGCTTGGCCCATCATCGGGCCGATCCCGCCCATCTGGAACATCAACCATTGCAACACCTCGGACCGCGCATTGGGATCGGTCGGAAGGAAGTGCCCGGTTTTCTCAGCCAGGTACCACAGGATCGCCCCACTCTCGAACACCGCGAAATCCCCGTTCGCGCGGTCCACGATCGTGGGGATCCGCCCGTTGGGGTTCAGCTTCACATAGTCGGCGGCCTTCTGCTCTTTCTTGGCGAAATCGATGAAGGTCAGATCATAGGGCAATCCGGCCTCTTCCAGAAAGATCACGGGCTTGTAGCCGTTCATCGTAGCGGCGGTGAAAAGGTGGATATCGGGCTGGGGCATCGGGCAAACCTCCTTGAAAATGCGTGGGAAGGGCGACTTTCGCCGCCTTGCGACATATGGTAACGAAACGCAACCAGTATACTTTCGGTAACCTTTAGGGCGACAGTGATGCGCGCAGAAATAGCTGAAGATGACAAAGGCCGCCGCACGGTCGCTGAGCCCTGTCTGGAGCCATGCCCCATCGAACAGGGCATGCGCATCCTTGGCGGCAAATGGACTGGCTCGATCCTGTGGCACCTGCAGGAAGCGCCCGTCCGCTTCAACGACCTGTCGCGCATGATCGGCGGGGCCAGCAAGAAGATGATCGCCGACCGCCTGCGCCATCTCGAAACCCACGGCCTTGTCGTGCGGACCGTGCGCGACACCGCGCCCGTCTCGGTCGCCTACAGCCTCACGCCGCAGGGCAAAGCTGCGCTGGCCGCCCTCGATGGCTTGCGCGCATGGGCGGAAGAGACCGCTGCCTCAGTCAAAGCCTAGGGCGCAAGACTTAGCTAGAAATCCGTTGCAAATGAGAGGTTTACCTCCGCCTCTTCATCGAACGCTTCACCATCGATATGCGCCGCATAAGAGATCTGGAACCGCCCCAAAGGCGTTGCGATCGACAGGCCCAGCCCCGCCGCACTGCGCCAATCGCGGCCGTCTTCCAGAACGCCGGATGGCGCAGTGGATCGGTCGACCTTCCACACCGTGCCCACATCGGCGAACAGGAACGGCTCGAACTGCGGGCGATCTTCCCAGATCGGCACGACCAGCTCGGTCCGCGCCACCGCCAGGTATTCGCCCCCCAGATCGGTCGCGATATCCGCACCACCCGCGCCGCAGCCCGCACAGATATCGCGCGGGCTGATCCCACCGCGCGCAAATCCCCGCATCGACCCGCCGCCCAGGGTGAACCGGTCGGCGGCAATCGTCTCGCTCCCGCCAAGGCCCGCCACCGCGCCAAGTTCCACATCCGTGCGCAACCGGGTGCGCCCGACAAACGGCACCTGTCCCGTGAAGCGCAGGCCGGTGCGCGACAGGTTGGCATCGCCGCCGAACACATCCTGTTCCAGCCGCAACGCCCAACCGCGATCCCCGCCAGGCGCGCTGCCGAAAATCAGGCTGACCCCGGGCCCCGCGACAAACCGGTCACCCGCTTCGGCGGCGATGATGGGCGAGGCGGCGGGATCGATATCGCTCACCTCCGATTGTAGCGCGGTCAGGCGCAGTTCGCCTCTCAATCCGCCCTCCTGCCCGAAGGACAGGTACGGGGACAGGCTCAGTGTCCGATAGTCAAACAGCGTGTCGTCATAGTCGTAATCGGCAAATGCCACCCGCACACCGCCCGCGCGCCCTTCGCCCCAGAACGCGTCATTGGCGACCGAGGCGTTGGCCTCAGTAAACTCCTCCGCCAGGGTCAGCCGCGCCCGCACCTCAGACCCGTTGCCCAGCGCATCATCCAGCCGCAGGCCCACCGAGCCGAACACCCCCGTCCCGGTCTCATATCCCAGCCCAAAGGTCAGGTTGCCCGAAAACGCAGGCTCTTCCTCAACCGAGATGGTCAGGACCGGTCCGTCGGAGAAAATCCGCACATTGCGAAACTCGCCCGTGAACTCCAACGCTTCCACGGCGGCGACCAGATCGGCCTCGCTATACTCCTCTCCGGGCCGCAACTCAGCGGTCGCCAGCACATCGCCATCGCGGAACCGGCGGTTGCCCACGACCTCGATTTCTTCGAACACGCGGGGTTCGGGGGCATTTTGGGCAAATGCATAATCTGGCGGCAGAACTAGCGCCACCCACAGCGCCAACACCCAAATCTTGTGGTTCAAGTGATACATTTTGTCCGCTCAGCCCCCCGCCACGGTATCTTTTCGCTTCCATTTCCTTAACGCGTGTAACATTGTCAGGTCGTGGTGATGCAAGCCCAATAATTCCCCTCACCCGGGGGATGGCAGGGTTCAAGATGTCAGAAATGGCACGAGCGTCGAGACGGGAGCAGTAAGTGAGACAGACCTTGTGGGCCAGTACGGCCCTTGTGGTGCTTGGCGCATGTGCCGAGCCACCGCTGACCACCGATGAGCGCGGTGTCCCCAGCCCGCGCGGATTTTCCCCCAGCGTCGGAGAGGAATTGACCGCGAACGCTGACGGCACCTTCCTGACCGCCGAAGAGGCGCGCCGCCGCGTGGATGAGTTTGACGTGACCAGCGGCGGCACCAGCCGGCAATGGCCGGTCGACGGGATCAGCTACAAACGCTTCAACAACACCGCCGAACGCGCCACCTATATCCGCCGCGCGCTGGGCCGCTATGCGTTGATCGAGGCGCGCGACAAGGGGCTTGGCACCTCGCTCACCGATGTGCGGCGCGTGGCGGGGATCACCGCATCCTCGACCGCCGCCGAATGGTGGACGCGGCAGGTCCATGGCGGCGATCTGCTGCCCGGCCAGCGCGGTCGCAAGGTGTCGCTGCCCGAAACCGTTACGTCCACAATCAAGAACTCGCACCAGATCGCGGCCTTCGGTGATCTTCCCGCGATCCGTGGCACCGCCATCCAAGAGGCCAAGGGCCGCTTCATCCCCGAGTTCTTCGCCGAGGCCAGCACATCGCGCGAAGACGAACGCGCCACCAGCCCGGCCATCGCGGCGGGCAACGCGCGTGCCGTCACCGATGAGGATGAGTTGGAGTTTGGCGTGCGCAGCCGTCTGATGTCGGGCGGCGAGATCTCGGTTTCGCAACGCTTCACCAACACCGACACAAACCGCGTCACCTACATCCCCGGCGAGCAAACGAGCGCGCGCACCGCAATCTCGCTGGTGCAGCCGATCCTGCGGGGCAGTGGCATCGAATACAATGACGGCCCCCGCCGCGTCGCCAACATGGACACGCAGATCGCCGTCGAGGAATTCCGCCGCCAAGCCGAAGCCCATTTGATGGAGGTCGAACGCGCCTACTGGAACCTTTACGTGGCGCGATCCGTCTATGTCCAGACGGCCCATCTGGCCGGTCATGGCGCGCGGCTGGCGGAGCAGGTCGAAGGCCGTGTGGGCATCGACGCCGACACGGTGCTGGTGACCCGCGCCAAGTCGCTGGCCGAACAATGGCGCGCCGATCAGGTGCGCGCCCGCGCCGCGCTGGACAATGCCGAGTTTCGGTTGGCCGCACTTGTGAACGATCGCAAGTTCGGGCCCCAAGGTGTTGAAATCGTGCCATCTTCGGCCCCCAACGGGGCGCTCAATACGCTCAAGGTCGAAGACACGATCAAGGATATCTTCCTCAACCGGCCCGAGCTCCAGCAGGCGATCCTGCAATACGAGGCCGCGCTGATCCGCGAAGGCATGGCGGCCAACGAAAGTCTGCCGGAGCTTGATCTGGTGCTGGAGCTCTCCGCCGACGGTGGCGCCGATGGCCGCGATCTGAGCGGGGCCTTCAGCAACGCCCGCGACAATGGCAACGGCCACCTCGTGGGCCTGAAGTTCTCGGTCCCTCTGGGCTTTGACGAACGCGACGCGCGCTACAAACGGCGGCGGCTTGAGACCGTGCAGCAGGAACGCCAGGTTCTGTCGGTGATCTCGACCATCCTGCTGGAGGTCGACGTCTCGGCCAATGAATACATCGTCGCCTGCAACGATCTGGTGGCCCAGCGCAAACGCCTGGCCGCCGACCGCGCCGCGCTTGATACCGTGCGCAGTCGCTGGAATGACGGGGCCGGCGATGACGGGGCCGGGATCGGCCTTCTGTCCGCGCTGCTCGACGCCTACGAGGACGTGCAGGAAGCCGAACAGGCCGTCGCAACCGCCCGCGCCACACGGGAAATCGCCGCGGCGAACCTGGCACGGGCGCGCGGCATGCTGCTGGCACGCTGGGGCCTGAAGACCGACCTTCAGAAGGACATCCGAGACGAGCCGACTTACAAGCTCGTCCGCCGTTGAAGGCCCGCAAGGCAGGAGAGAACGCATGGCTGCTGACGGAAATGGCCCCGGCTGGCGGGTTCCCCGATTTGAAGTGCTTGAAGACCGCATCGTCCTCGATGCCGTCCCCGACGTCGCGATCGAAGGGCCGGGCTCAGTCGATATCGGCGCACAGGATGTGCCCTTCACGCTGACCTTCGACAACACCGGCACCGATTCCGGCTATGTGCCCTATGTCGACCTGATCCTGCCCACAACCGGATCGGACGGCGACGACGGCGTCACGTTTGACAGCGCAAGCTTTCTGGGCGAGGCCATTGATACGACGCTGATTACGTTTGATGGGGCAGGGCAGGCGATCCACCCCTTTGCGGTCGATGCCATCGGCAATCCCATCGTCGTCAACGGCACCCCCGGCGATACGCTGGTGGTTCTGGAACTGCCCTATGGCTCATTCTCCCCCGGCAACCCGCCGGTAGATATCGACCTCGTGCTCGATTTCTCGAACCTCGCCGATCTGGATGATACCTTCGCGATCGAGGCCATCGGCGGCTTTGCCTTTGGCGAAGACCCCCTGAACAATCCCACCGCCGACGCGCCCATTCGCGGGGCCCCCACGACGGAGACCGTGGGGCAAGACCTGTTCAGTGTTACAAAGGCCAGTACCGCCCCGGAAAATGACGCGGCGACGGGGCCGAGCTATCCTTACCAGTACAACCTGTTTGTTGATGTGGCGGCGGGTCAGACGCTGACGGATTTCGTGCTGACCGATACGCTGCCACCGGAAATCGTCTATCTCGGTGGGGTCTCGATCTCTGGTGCGGCGGGCACCATAACGACCGAACCCCCCGTTGGCGCGTTGGTCACGGCCCCAAACAACCAGCTGGTGATCGAGTTCGCTGCGATCAGCGCCCCGGTAACCGTCATCTTCGATTTCTACATCGAGGAATCGGGCTCTGACACCACCGACCCCGTGATCCCAGTAAACTCCGGCGATTCAGCCCCCATTATCAACTCAGTCACCGGCAATGGCACCTGGGATCCGCTTGACGGCCGCGACCCACCGGTGGCCATCTCAGACGGTTTCGCGAACGAGATCACCGCGCGCTCGCTCGCCGTTCAAAAGTCCAACGCGGTGATCTTTGACGATCAGGCCGCCGGGCCAACGCCGGGCGATATCTACGAGTTCACGCTGAATGTGCAGGTGTCGGACTACTTCACCTACGGTGATCTCATCGTGACCGACATTCTGGGCAACGGTTGGGAGTATCAGGCCGGGTCGGCCAGTTTCACCTTTGTCGAAGAGGGCGGCGGCTCTGCCGTTGCAACGGCCCTTGCGCCGACGTTCGAGACATCGACCTTCAACCCCACCACGGGCGAGACCACCAACGAATGGGATATCAGCGCGGCCATGGCCTCGCTTCCGGGGGAAGACGGGTTGCTCACGGGCGATATCGCGGGCGACGGCACCTCCAGCGAAACGTCAACGACCGTTCAGATCACCTATCGCGCCACCATTCTCGACGAGTATCCCGGCAGTGTGCCCGGCAATAGCGCGGTGAGCCAAGGTGATCTGCTGTCCAACAGCGTCACGGTCGAGGGGACGGTGCGCGACAATGCCAGCCCCGCAACGGTGCTGGGGACGGAAGAAGAAACCTCTTCCAATGAAATCGCACTGGTCACCGGGGCCATCGAGTCGAAAGAGGTCTATGCTCTGAACGGCAGCACCTCCTTCGATCCTACTGTCCCAATCGCTGCAGGCGACGAGGTAACCTTTGCCGTTACCTATCGTGCGCCGCTGGGGTCTTTCGAAGACCTGACCATCGTCGACAACCTGCCCCAGAACGTCTTTGAGTCCACCGAAGTCACGGTCTTCAACGCGGTCGCAAACGGCACGCCCCCCGCAGCGGGTGAGGCGCAGTTCGGCCCCGCCGACGAATTCTTCCCATTGGCGGGCGTAATCCCCAGCCTGAGTATCGATGGCCCAAACAACGGCGTAACCTTCGACTTCTCGGACCTCTCGGTCGACCCACGTCAGGAAGTCGATGTCCAGTTCCTGTTCACCGTCACTGTGGTCGATGCGCTCTTCGACCAGGATCTCCGCCTGACCAACCAGGCCACCGCGTTCGAGACCGACAGTTTCGGCAATACCATCGACACCACGGCCGTCGCACAATTCACCTATTCCGAGCCGCTGTTGGAGATCACCAAGGGCGTCGTCGCCTTCGACGCCCAAGACAGCGACGCCGCGCTGGACGGCCCCGCGGGCCCCGTGGCCTTCACCGCGCCGCCCGCAACGGGCACGCGTTTTTCGGGCACGATCAATTCCGCCGGGCTGGACACCACCCCGATCGACGCCAACATCGACAACATTGACGCTGGTGACACCGTCACCTTCGCCATTGTCGTGGAAAATGTCGGCACCGCCCCCAACGGCGCGTTTGACGTGCGCATCACAGATACCATTCCGGCGGGCTTCGTGGTGCCCACCACAGCCGCCGCCTTGAACCTGAACGTCTCCGACGGCACCGGCGCTGCCATCGCGCTCGAACCCGGCTCCGCGCCGCTGGATCTGTTCGGCGCGGGGATCGAGTTGCAGGATGACGCGCTGGAAGGATCTGTCGCGGGTTTCGATGCAACCGCGGGCGATAACGTGGTCATCATCACGTATGATTTGGTCGTCGACGACGCAGTCACGGCCAACCAGACCATGACCAACACCGCCGAGATCACCAATTACAACGCCACCGAAAATCAGGTGATCCCGGGCCAGCCCCAGGTCAACCGCGTCCCGCCCGCAGGCCTCAGCGACGATGCCATCGCAACCACCGAAGACATCGACATCGACAAGGCGATCTTCAGCCGCCAGTTCGGCGAAGGCGGCGCCAACGAAGTGCTGGTGGGCGAAGACCTCAGCTACATCATCACCATCGACCTTATCGAAGGCACGCTCGACAACGCCATCTTTACCGATACCGCCACCCAACCGGCGGTGCCCGGCCTCGAAATCCTTGGCGGCGAAATCGTATCCATCGGCTCCACCATCACCAACACGGCCGGGCTGACCGTGGGCGATACCGTCGCGGCCTCGGGCAACACGGTGACGTTCAACTTCGGCGATCTGACCGTGGCGTCCGACAATATCGCGGGCAATGAAACCATCGAGATCCGTGTCGATGCACGCGTGCCTGACGATCAGGTCGGCAATGCCAACCAGTTCTTGCAAAACCGCGCCCGCCTCGACTGGGACGGGGGCCGGGTGCAGGATTTCCAAGGCGCCCGCCTGACCGAACCGAACCTCACGCTCGACAAAACAGCGGGCCCCGCCACCGTGCGCGCGGGCGATACCGTCAACTACAGCGTAGCCATCGACAACATCGCGGGCTTCCGCGATGCGCCGGCCTATGACCTGCGCCTGACCGACACGCTTGATCCCAACGTGTTGCTCGACGGGGGCAGTATCCAGATCCTGCTCGATGGTACCGATGTCACTGGTAGCCCCGGCTATGCGGTAAACGTCAGTGGCCCCAATGACTTCGAAGTGATCGTTGATGTTTTGGAAGAGGGCGAAAGTCTGGTCGTCAACTACGAGGCCGAGGTGATCGCAGGCGTCGTCTCGGGCGTCACCATCGACAACACGGCCGATGTGACCTTCGACTCCACGCCAGAGGATGAGGGCGTGGGTACCTCTGCCGCCGATGACAGCGACGACCGCGACTATTCCCTGACCGACACTGCCGAGGTCGCCACCGCAACGGCCGAGATCGCCAAGGATGTGGTCGCATCCTCCAACCCCGATACCGTCGGCACCGACCTCGCCATTGGGGAGGAGGTGACGTTCGAAATCGTCGTGACCCTGCCCGAGGGCAACAGCGAAGACGTGGTCCTGCAGGACGTCCTGCCCACAACACCCGGCACCCTGCAATTCGTCTCGGCCAATGTCGTCAGTATCGGCGACAACATCACTGGGCCCGACCTGCCGCCCACCATCACCAACGCGGGCGCGACAACCACCTTCGATTTCGGCGACCTGAACAACTTCGTCGATCTCACGCTCGACCCCGACGACCTGATCACGGTGCAGGTCACAGCCCTCGTCACCGATATCGCCGCGAATGAGGCCGGCGACGCGCTGACCAACACGGCCACGCTTTTCTTCACGGACGGCAACGGAAACCCCGCCGATGTCAGCGACACGGCCACCGTCGATCTGGTGGAACCCTCGCTCGACATCGACAAGGTTGCGTCCCCCACCACCGGCGATGCGGGCGACGTGATCACCTACACCGTCACCTCCACCAACTCCGGCGATGCCCCGGCCTATGACATCGTGATCGACGATGATCTGGCCGCCCCCGGTATCGCGGCGCTGCCCACTGGCACCTTGACCATCCGCATCCTCGACGGTGCAACGGATGTGACGCCGGGCGGGGCCGATGCGCCCACGGTGGCCTTCTCGGGCGGCGCGTTGCAGGCGGTGGTCCCGGTCCTCGGCGTGGGCGAGACCATCGAGATCGTCTATCAAGGCACCATCACCGACGCCGCCCTGTTCTCGACCCCGGTCCCCAACAGCGCCGAGGTCACCCGCTTTGACAGCGATCCCGCCGGTGGCCCGACCGACGAAAACGGCCGCGTCTATGACGAAGACTTGGCGGGCTACACCGTGCCGAGCGACGATGCCGAGGTTTTGACGCCGGACGCATCGCTCACCAAGACGCTGGTCGGCACATCTGACCCCAACACAGCCGGATCGGACGTCGCTGTGGGGGAGCTTCTCACCTACGAATTGGAGATCACCGTCCCCCAAGGCACCGCCGACCTGACGCTCACCGACGTGCTGCCCGATGGCTTGGCCGCGCAAACTGCCACCTTCCTGCGCATCGACAACGACCCGGGTGTGAGTTCGGACATCACCGTGGGGTCGAGCCAGTCGGGCGTCGGCACCACCGACGACATCACGATAGCGGCAAACGGCGACAGCGTGACCTTCGATTTCGGCACAGTCACCGTCACCGGCGAAAACGATGCCGCAGCGGTCGACACCGTGATCGTCGTGCAGGTCACGGCTCTGGTCGAAGACGTCGCCGCCGTCACCGACGGCGCGGACCTGCAGAACACCGCCACACTGGAAGTCGTGGACCCCGCCAACCCTGGAACCGATCTGCAACCCGATGTGCAGGCGACCGAGACCGTTACCGTGATCGAGCCGGTCCTCGACATCGCCAAGGCCGCTTCGCCCACCACCGGCGATGCAGGCGACGTGATCACCTACACCGTCAACTCTTCCAACACCGGCAACGCGCCCGCATATGACATCGTGATCGACGATGATCTGTCCGATACAGGCCTCGCCGCGCTGACCACCGGCACACTGACTATCCGCATCCTCGACGGCGCAACCGATGTCACCCCCACCGGGGCCGATGCCCCCACGGTGGCCTTCTCGGGCGGCGCGCTGCAGGCGATCATCCCCGTCCTCGATGTGGGCCAGACCATCGAGATCGTCTATCAAGCCACCGTCACCGATGCGGCCCTGTTCTCAAGCCCCGTCCCCAACACCGCCGCGGTCACCCGCTTCGACACCGATCCCGCCGGCGGCCCGACCGACGACAATGGCCGCGTGTTCGACGCCACGCGCCCCGGCTACACGGTCCCGACTGACGATGCCGAGGTGCAGACGCCCGATGCATCGCTCACCAAGACGCTCATCGGCACATCCGATGCCACGACACCCGGCGATGAAGTGGGCGTGGGCGAGGTCGTCACTTACGAGTTGGTCGTCACCGTCCCCCAGGGCACCGCCGATCTCACCCTGACCGATGTGCTGCCCGATGGCTTGGCCGCGCAAACCGCCACCTTTGTCCGCATCGACAACGACCCCGGCGTGACATCGGACATCGCGGTTGGCGCCATCCAGACGGGCGTCGGCACCACCGATGACATCACGATTGCCACGAACGGCGACAGCGTGACCTTCGATTTCGGCACCGTCACCGTCACCGGCGAAAACGATGCTGCGGCCACCGACACCCAGATCGTCGTCCAGGTCACGGCCCTCGTCGAAGACGTGGCCGCCGTCACCGACGGGGCCATCTTGCAGAACACGGCAACGCTGGAAGTCGTGGACCCCGCGAGCCCCGGCACCGATCTGCAACCCGATGTGCAGGCGACCGAGACCGTCACCGTGGTCGAACCCGAAGTGACCCTCGTCAAAGCCTCGCCCATCGGCGCAAACCCCGGCGACACGGTGCCCTACACGATCACGCTGATCAATACCGGCACCGGCCCGGCCTATGACCTGCAGGTCGTGGACACGTTGGCCGATGCGACCCTCTCGCTGGCCACCGGGACGATTGAGGTGTTCCTGAACACCGTCCTCCTCGCCCCGCAACCCTCGGTGACCGAGACCGCGCCCGATGGCTTTGTCGTCGCGGGCCTGACGCTGGAGCCCGGCGACACGATCGTCATCGAATTTGACGTGACGCTCGATGCACTGGCCCCGCCCGCGCAGACCTTCCTCAACACCGCCACGGCCACCTTCGACACCGTGGATGACGGTGACCCCAACAGCTCCACGGGCCGCCAGGGCACCGCCACGGACACCGAAGACCTCTCCACCGTACCGATCCTGAACAAGGATCCCGTGGCCTCGTCATTCCCCGAAACCGACAGCACCGCAGGCAGCACACCCTTCGAGCTGTCGGTGGGCGAGGAAGTGACCTATCGATACGAGCTGATCTTCCCCGAAGTGCCGATGGACGCGGTGGTGCTGGTCGACTCGCTTCCCGAAGGCATGCAATTCGTCTCCTCCGCCGTGATCCCCGGCGGCGTGCCCTATAGCGGCTCCCCCACCGTCACGGTTGACGCCAACCAGCGCGACCTGACCTTTGACTTTGGCCCGATCAACAACCCATCTGACGGGTCCATCGGCGCCGATGATGTGCTGACCTTCGAGGTGACCGCCCGCGTCATCGACGTGGCCGCCGCCACCGCCGGGGCCACGCTCACCAACGACGCGCTTCTGACGATCACACCGCAGGGTGAACCCCCCCTCGACACCCAACCCGCCTCGGCCGATGTGGTGATCGTCGAACCCTTGCTGACCCTCGACAAGTCCGGCCCGCTGGTGGTCGAACCCGGCGGCACGGTAACCTACACGCTTGAGATCACCAATACCGGCCCCGTGGGCGGCAGCGCAGGCCCCGCCTATGACGTGATCATCACCGACAGCCTGCCGCCCGAGATCGCGCTGAACCCTGCGTCGCTGTCCTTCTCGGACGGGTCGGTCGTGGTGAACGCGGCCACCGCCACGGGCTTCACCGCGACGCTCCCTGTCCTGGATGACGGTCAGACGCTGACGGTCACGTATTCCGGCACCCTGTCACCCGCCGTCACCGCACCGCAGAGCTTCCAGAACACCGCCACCGTCGATTACGACAGTGCGCCGGGCAACAACCCTGATGAACGGGACTATCCGCAACTGACCGACGACCACCGCGTCGCCACGCCACCGCTGCTCGACAAGACGATCCTCAGCACCAGCCTTGCCGAGACCGGATCGGGCGCATTCAACCCCGCAAACCCGGACGTCAATATCGGCGAAGAGATCACCTATGAACTGGTGATCACGCTGCCCGAGATCCCCACCGACGGCGTTGTCCTGACCGATACCCTGCCCACGGGCCTCTCCTTCGTGTCCGCCGATATCGTGTCCGTCGGGTCCGAGATTACCGGCGTCACCGATACCGATGAGGCCACGGTGATCAGCACCGCCGGCCAGAACGTGATCTTCAACTTCGGTGCCATTGAGAACACCTTCTCCGACGGGGTGATCGACACCAATGACGAGATCCGCGTGACCGTCACCGTGCGGGTCGATGATCTGGCCAGCGTCAATGCAGGCGATGTCCTGACCAATGACGCAAACCTCGTGCTCACGCCCCAGGGCGAACCGGCCCTGCCACCTGTGCAAGACGACGTCTCCGTCGACGTGGTTGAACCCGCCGTCACCATCGACAAGGTGGTGAGCGACCCCGAACCCGACGCGGGCGACACGATCACCTATACCGTGACCGTCACGAACGACCCCGCGGCCACAGGCCCCGCGCTGAACCTCGTCGTCACCGACCCGCTGCCCACCGACCTGACGCTCACCGGCACAGTGACCACCACCGGGGCAGGGGCCTCGGTCACCTCTGGCACCGGCTCCACCCTCGTGATCGCGATCCCCCTTCTACAGCCGGGCGAGACCGTGACGATCACCTATGACGTCTTCGTGGGCTTCGCGACGCCGGTGTTGGACAATGTCGTGAACGTCGCCACCGTCACCGGCACCACCTCTGGCGATCCCGGCGACCCCGGCCGCCCGATCCTCGACGATGACGACGCGGTGATCGAGGTCGCGCCCGCCCCCGAACTGGTGATTGAAGACCGCCCCCGCCTGGTGGGCGGCGGCATCGATGACGCCCAATTCCTGCCGATCCTCCTGATCGACCCGATCTATACCGGCACGGCGGAATACGGATCGAACGTCACTGTGACGCTCTACCAATGGGACGGCTCGCTGTCCTACGTTCGCAATATCGTGGCCGATGCCGGCGGCCATTGGATCGCGATCTTCCCGCGCGTGACATTGGACAACGTGGACGACGATTTCCACGAGGCCTACCAACGCTCGGTCCTGTTCCGTAAACCTGTGGACTATCTCGACAACCGCGTGGGCTTTGATCGCGCGGGCGCGCCGATCACCCAGCGCGAGTTCTTCGTGGGCACCCAGCTTGACGACGACAGCTACACCGTCCGCGTCGACCACGACCGCCCGTCCACCCTTCCCCAGGATCGCGGCATGTTCAACGCCCGCGTCTTCTTCGCGCCAGCAACCATTGGCGAGCCCTATGCCCGCGGCGATGTCCTGAGCGTTGATGAGGTGTTCGAAGGCGTGGCGGACCTGTCGGTCGAACGGTTGTATGCGGCGACGGTGGATCCGCTCGCCACAGGGCTAAACCGCTTCAGCTATGAGTTCTTGGCAGAGGACACAGCGATCCCGGGCGGCTCGGCGCGGTAGGCGGGGCAGGGGCCTGGTTTGCGGGACCTTGCCGCCGATCGACGTCAGGCTACTGAATTTGCAACGCTCCAAACTCGTGGATAATGATCTCCGAACGCGTGATCTCAAGCACGCCCTCAGCCCGCAGCTTATCCAAGGTCTGCGTCACCCATTGACGCGTGGCCCCAACCACAAAGGCAATCTGCTCGTACGTGATCGTTCTGTCGATAATGATCGTATTCCCCTCGTGGCGACCATCGCTATCCGCCAAGATCACCAAAAACTGCCGCAACCGTTCTGTGACCGAGCGTGTTCCAAGCATCTGAATGAGCGCTGAGTAACACTTCCCCTTCGCGATAAGCCCATGGATCACCGCAATCGCGACGTCTGGAATGTCGCGCACCAACTTTTGCAAACTCATACCCGACAAAAACACCATCTCGCAGTCTTCGGTGGCATCCGCTGACCAAACGTGACGGCCCCGGCCAAAGACCTCAGGCCCACCAATGAAATGGCCGGCGGTCCAATAGGCCAGCGTAATCTCACGCCCCGTCGGCCCGACATAATAGCTCCGCGCGCGGCCGCTTTCGATGATCCAAACGCCGGTGTGGCTGTCGCCCTGATGAAAGATGCTTTCGCCCTTTTCAAAGGTGCAGCGCGTGCCCATTTTGCGCACCGTTTTCTGATCGTCCGCCGACAGCGCGTTCAAAAAGCCCGAGCCCTCGTTGATGTCGAGCAGGTATTCCGACAGGAAGATCGCACTGCGTTCGCTGGGTTCGATGGTATCGTCACGCGCGTGGATCACGGGCGCTCCTGCGCGGCGAGGTACACAGCGATCGCCTCTAATTCACTGTCAGGCAGCGCAAGCCGCCCTGCATGCAGGCCTGGGACCTGAACGGCATCACGACGGCCGTCGCGAAAATCCGACATTTGCTTTGCCAGGTAATCCGGCTTCTGCGCCGTCAGGTGCGGCACGGTCGGATCGCCATCTGGGGCGTTGTCATGGCACGTCGCACACTCAAGCGCGGCAAAGGCCGCCGCGCCCGGCGCCGTATCCTCCGCCGGATAGGGCGCGGGCGGGTCCTGGCTTGCAAACCACTCGGCCACAAACGGGATGTCTTCGGGCTGTAACTCCGTCACGATGGTGACCATTTGCCCGCCGTCATTTGTACGATGGCCGTCCCGAAACGCGCGGATCTGCGCTTCGATATAGGCTTGTTTCTGGCCGCCCAGGTTCGGAAACTTGCCCGTGTGTGAGACACCAAACAATCCGTGGCACAGCGCGCAGGTCTCATAGGCGGGATATTGTGACGGGTCGTAATCCGCCAATGCGGGCGTGGCAGCAAGGAAGGCTATAAGAGCAATGCCCCTAGCCATCATGTGCATGCCCACCCATCATCATTTGCGTGACCATCGCATCAACGGCAAGGGTTTCGCCGTTCGCAAATTCCAGCGTGAGGGGCACCATATCCCCCTCTTTCATCATGGTTTCGGGGCGCATCAGCATGATGTGCATCCCGCCATGTTCAAAGGCGATGCTCTGGCCCGGCGCGATTTCAAGAAGGTCGACTGAGACCATGGTGGCGACGTTGTCTTTCACCTCGGTCTTGTGAATATGCGCCATCATATAGCCCTCGGCAGATACACCAATCAGCTGACGCGGCGTATCCCCGGTATTGGTCAGGGTGAAGAACGCCGCATGGGCCATCACGCCCGGCGGGGCGAGGGGCACCATGGGTTTTTCCACGGTCAACTCACCGGCAAAAGCGGCAGTGGGCAACAGCGCCAGGGCAAGGGCAAAACGGATCATTGCGACAACTCCTTACGGTACGTGATTTGCAGGCGGGCGAGGAATTCTGCGGTCATCCCCGGGTCGAACGGCGGCTGCAGTTTCGCGCGCAGCGTCCCGTCGGGCGCAATGACCGACACAGAAGAGCTGTGCTGCACTTCGTAATACCCCGTGTGGTCGGGCTCGAGGATCCGGTAGAAGCTGTCGGTGGCTTCAACCAAGGTATCGATCTGGTCGCGCGTGCCTGTGAAGCTCTCAAACTCGGGATGGAAGAACTTGGCATATTCGCTGATCACCTCAGCATCGCGGTCGGGATCGACTGATATGAAGGCCACGTTGGGCACATTATCGGGGCGCACGCGCATGCCCGTCTCCGCCACGGCGGCTTCCAGATTGGCCAGCGTAAAGGGGCACACGTCCGGGCAGGACAGAAAGCCGAACATCACAATCGTCCACGCGTTCTTGAGGTCGGTCTGCGTGAAGGTCTCGCCCAACTCGTTGGTGAACTCAAAGCTGGGCATCGTGACGGGTTCATCCAGCATCACACCTTGAACCTGGGCGGTTACAGGCGTGGCAAACACGGCAAAGAGAGCAGTAGCAATGTGTTTCATGCGTTCTGATCCTCGAAGGCTTTCCGGCTTTCCGCCTTGATCGTGTCGAGGCAGAATTGTCGGGCTTTGATATACTCTGGCGTGGAGGCCAGATCGGTTGAACGGGGACGTGGCAGGTCAATCTTCACGTCTTCGATAATGCGGCCGGGTGCGGCGCTCATGATCAGGACGCGATCGGCAAGGAACACCGCCTCGTCCACATCATGGGTCACAAACACCACCGTGGTCCCAAACTTGTTCCAGATATCCAGCAGGCTTTCCTGCATCATCAGCCGTGTCTGCGCATCCAGCGCACCAAACGGTTCATCCATCAAAAGGACGGACGGGTAATTGGCCAGCGCCCGTGCGATCCCAACCCGTTGCTGCATGCCCCCCGACAATTCCGCGGGATAGCGGCTGCCAAACTTCTTGAGGCCGACAAGTTCGAGGAACGTGTTCGCGGTTGAACCCGCTTCGGTGCGCGAATGGCCCGCCATCTTCGGACCAAAGGCCACGTTTTCGTACACGGTTTTCCAAGGCAGGAGTGAATACTGTTGGAACACCATACCCCGGTCCGGACCCGGCTTTTCGACGGTCACGTCATCCACGCTCACTGTGCCGGTCGTCGGATTGACATAGCCCGCTATCGCATTGAGGAGCGTCGATTTCCCACAACCCGACGGGCCCAGGATACACACAAACTCACCCGCCTTGATATCAATCGACGTCGTCTCAACGGCCAGATGCGCATCCTTGCCGGTCCCGAAGGTGATCGAAACCTCATCGACCTTGATCTGGCCCTTGCCTTTGCTTTCCTGCTTGGGGTCCTGGAACTTCAAAACATCAAGCATCGGCGGGCGCCCCCTTTGGCTCGGCGACTTTCGGTGGGTGGGCTTTGCGGAACGCCAAAACGACAACCAAAATGGCCAGCGTGCCGAACCCCATCGTCGTCAGCACCGGCCCCATGGTTTCAAGTGCAAGAGAAGTTGAGACGCCAAGGCCCAGCATCGCCAGACCAACCACCCAGCTTGGGGTCGCACAGCACACCACCCAGCTCATCGTTGCATTGGTCATCGCAACGAGAAACGCCCCGAGGCCCGTTGTTGCGCGCATGGTTGTCGAGGCTCCCGCCTCGCACGTGTCGCGCCGCACGAGGGCGAGGCACAGCGACACCATGGCCCCCAGGACGAACAGAATGAACAGGCGCGAGGGCACGACATTCAGGCTCCATTCCGAGATGCCCAGCCCGAAGTCATAATTCATATAGCCGATCTCGATCAGCCACTCTTCCCAGATGATCTGCACCGCATCACGCCAGGACGGTGTCGATTGGATGATATGCGCCGCACTTCCGAACCAGTCGTACCAGGTCACGTAATTCGGCAGGTCTTGGAACCGGACGATCAGCGCGATCATCATCAGCACCTGAAACACCAGCGCAAAGATCAAGCCGTGCAACGCCATGGTCCGCCAGTTCCCACGGACGTCGGCCCAAATCGTTGAAAGTACCGTCATCAGCGTGTCCTTTCCTGCCATTTGAGCATGGGTTTCGTGATGAGTTTCACCGCGGCGGTCGACGCGGTCCCGAGAAAGCCGATGACCAGCATGCCGACGACAATGTCTTGGTAATTGATGAGCGAGTACGCATCCCAGGTGAAATACCCGATGCCGTACTGACCCGAGATAATCTCACCAGCCAGGAGCGAGAACCAACTGACCCCCATGCCGATGGCAAGACCCGCGGCAATGGATGGCAGTGCCGCCGGGATGACCACGTGACGGAACACGGCCCAGCGCGATGCGCCTAGGGATTGAACCGCGCGCACAAGGACTTCGGGCGTTTGCTCGACCCCGTGCAACGTGTTGAGAACGATGGGGAACAGGGCCCCAAGGAAGGTGATGTAGATGATCGAACTCTCCTCGGTCGGCCACATCAGAATGGCCAACGGGATCCAGGCGACCGCCGGAATGGGCCGCACCACCTCGATATACGGCATGATAAAGGCCCGCGCGATGCGCGACCGACCCATAATCAGGCCGATGGAGATGCCAATCGCGACGGCCAGCAGATAGCTGATCAAGATGCGCCGCATTGAGACGCCGATATGCGTCCAGAACACTTCGGTTTGGATATGCGCCACAAAAGCTGAGAAGACGCGCAAGGGCGAGGGGACGTTTTCGAAGTTGATATAGAAGTTGAGGTTAACCGCCGTCGCGATATGCCAGAGGATCACACCCAGGGTCAGGCTCAACGCGACAATTCCGGTGCTCGTCAGATGCTGCCGCGTGATCCGGATGGTTGGACCGCCCGTCTTTGGCGCGACGTTGCCGCTAGACGCCGCGGATGCTGGGCCGCTATCCGGCGCGGCCTCCGCCGACATCACTCTTTGCTTTACCGCGGTTTCCATCGTCACCCCCTGTTAATCTTGCGGAAGAAGCCGAGGCGATTTCTCGCCTCGGCTGTTGTTGTGGAAAGGGTGACTCAACCTTCGCTGACAAAGTCCGCGATGGCTTCGTCGAAGGTAACAAGCGTCCCGCCGTTGGCTTCGGCAAAGGTCTCTGCCTCACCACGCCGGAGAAACGTTGCATAGTCATCGCCCGCCTTGACCCAGAACGCGGTCTTGCCGAACAGTTTCAGGCCTGTCTCGACATCGTAGACGTAGCTTGCGTTCACCAGCGCGGCGGTTGCGCGAATATCGGCCATCGCTTGCAGGAACTCAGGCATGGTCGCATAGGTGCTGACCCCGTCACGCGAATGCCAGATCTCCATGGGCAGGCCTTTGTTGGCCTCCACCGGATCAACCACCGATGCCTTGTCGGCCTCATAGTCCACACCCAGTTCGGCATAGGCCTTGCGGATATAGTCTTCCGTGATCCACGCATCGAAATCGAGCGGCGGGATCGCTTTCTCTTTCACGAGAACGCCATGGTTGAACTTCAGCGCGTCGATCCACGCATCCTTAATCGAGGGCTCAAGCGTCAGGTGACCACCTTCCGAGAAGTAGAGATACAGCACCTCTTTCTCGACACCGGTCCAGCCTTCCATCTCGGTCACAGCGCGCATCGGATCTTCGCGGATCCACTCGCCTGCTTCCCAGACCGCTTTGATAAAGGCCTCCACGACCTCCGGGTACTCGACGGCGAAGTCTTCGCGCACGACCACACCATGCAGGTAGGGAACACCGGCTTCCGACCCGTCATAGATCTTCCGGCCAGTGCCGCGGAATTCCATGATCTCAGACCACGGGCAGAAGTCGCTATGCGCATCGATCTTGCCAGCGGCAATGTTCGCTGCGCCCACAGCTGGGCTTTGGTTTTTCAGCACATACTGGTCGGACGTGATGTTGTTGTCCTGCATGGCCTTGAGCAACATGCCCCAGGCGGCGGAGCCAACAGGTGTCGACACCTCTTTGCCCACAAGATCGGTGATCGAGTAGAGGTCACTATCAACCGGCACGACGATCCCGTTGCCCGATCCCTTCAGGTTATACCCCGTGCCCGCCACGTATACTGTGCGAAGGCTATCGGTTTCCTGAAACTTCGCGCCGTTCACGATCAGAGGATAGTCGCCCATCACGCCAAAGTTCAGCTTGTTGGCCAACATCTGGTTGGTGATCGGACCGCCCGACGAATAGTCCGCCCAGCTGACGTCATACTCGGCCTCGGCGTACTTACCGTCTGTCGGCAGGTACTTCTCCAAAAGCCCCAACTCTTTAACCACGATGCCGGCGGTGTAGGTATCGGTACACATTGACTGGTGGCCAATGGCAATGCTGATCTTCTCAGCCTGCGCCATCCCGGCCAGCGGCAGAAGCGCGGCTGCCAGAAAAGCGCTTTTCGTGAAATGTCTCATTAGCTACCCCCAATGGATGTTGAGATCGGTTGCACTGACACTAGTTTCAAAGGGTTTTTCGGTCTCACCAAACGATCTTTACGCAAAACACTTCAATAATCTCGAAACTTCTTGCCATGCTCGAAATTGCAGCGCGTTTGCCGCGCTGGTTGACGCAATTTCAGGCGAATTGTGGCAGTTTTTTGACGCGGAGAAACGCGAATCGTTTCGGGCAAAAATTTAACCGAATCAATTACTTAAGGGGTGTATCTTAAACAGAAATGACCCCGGGGCACGCGCCTCGGAGGTCATTCAATCCGCCAATTTTTCACGGCAAAGCCGCGTGTCAGGCTGCCAGTTTTTCCAGCGCCCAACGGACGTTTTTCCGCACGTCCGGGTCGGTATCGTCTGCGTATTTCGCCAGGAACGGTTCCGTCTCTTTGACGGCCAATTCGCCAAGTGCTGCCGCGCATTCTTTCCGCAGGTTTGGCACGGGAACGTCCATCATCGGCGCGATTTCCATCGCCGCCTCCGTCGCCCCCAATTTCCCGAGCGAGCGCACGGCTTTCAGCCGTACCTGCCAATAGTCGTCGCCCAAAACGCTGCGAAGGGCCGCCACGCAATGTGGGCCCCCCGTTTTAGCAAGCGTTTCTGCCGACGCCTCACGCGCCAGCCATTCCGGGTCGGTCAAACCGTTCACCAGCGTTGCTTCCGCATGTTCAGACTTTGAAAAGCCAAGCGCAGACAGCGCGGTGCGCCGCACTTTTACATCCGGGTCCTTAGCCGCGTCGCGCAAAGCGGGCAGGGCGGTTTCGTCCTGAAGCCAGCCAATCACACCGACCGCCTGGACGCGCACCTCGGGTGACGTGTGCTTGAGCGCTGCAATCGCCGGGCCCATGGCTTCCGGACGGCGCAGTTCCTTGATGCCGGCGAGCAAGGCCGACAGTTTAACCTCGCCCGCCGCCGACAGATGCGGCAGGATGGCGTCCCCGGCGGCGGGGTCTTTCAACTCGGTCAGACTGACGGTTGCCGCGGTGATCACCGCCGGGTCGCTGTCGTCCAACGCGCTGACCAAGGCGGCGGCCGTGTCAGGCCCATCGAAATCCGTCAGGGCTATCGCTGCCTGCTTGCGGACGCCCGCGTCCTCATCCTTGATGGCGCGGGCCAGATAGGGGATCACCGCCGGATCGGCGCTGTCCGTCAGATCCATCACCGCCATGATACGTGCACCAGCGGACGGATCGTCCAACCCTTCGGCCAGCTCCGCGATATCGTCGAAATCTTCGAAAAGTTGGTCCACGGCGCTCACTTCAAGAGATAGGGAAGGTTCACGGTGACGGCGTCCGTTGGGCAATCGGCCTCGCACGGCATGCAGTACCAGCATTCGTCGTATTTCATGTATGCCGTCTTCTTGCCGTCGTCCTTCTCGACAATCCGCAGGACATCGAGGGGGCACACGTCCACACAGACGGTGCAGCCTTTGTCGGCAATGCAAAGGTCATCGTTGACGACGACAGGAACGGTTGTGGCGGTCTGGGCGAGGGGCATACCGATTACTCCGCAGCGACCGAAGACGCACCCACCCGCTGATTGGCATAGGCGTCTTTCTCATCTTCGGCGATTTCAACAACATACGGCTTCACATCCTGCTTCTTATGCGCAGGCTTGCCGTCAGCGCCTTTGGTCAGGATCGTGTGGCAGAACCAGTTCTCATCATCGCGGTCATACTCGACCCGATTGTGATACAGGCCCCAGCGGCTTTCCGTCCGATACATCGACGCCGCTGCCGCCATCTCAGCGCAGTCAAGAATGGTCGAGGCTTCCAGCGCACGCATCAACTCATGCGCGTCGCGGACATACATGCCTTGCTCCATGTCTTCGCGCACTTCCTCAAACCGCTTCTGCGCCAGCTCCATTTTTGCTGTCACCTTAGGCGGTTGCAGGTAGTCGTTCACAAGGCGGCGGGTCTTGTATTCGATCTGGTTCGGTGGAACGCCATCGTCACGCTTGGTCGGCGCCATGACACGGGTGCGTTCAGCATCGACCTCGCCCATATCGAAACTGGCGTGATCCACATCGGCGATGAAGTCCACCGCATCGAGGCCCGCAAACGCACCGTTGGTGAAGGCGCCCAGCATGTAGTTATGCGGGACGTTCGCCATATCCCCCGCCGCATAGAGGCCGGGGATCGTGGTGCGCGCGTGTTCATCGACAAAGACTCCAGAGGCCGAGTGACCGGAGCAGAAGCCGATTTCGGAGATGTGCATCTCGATCATCTGCTTGCGGTAATCGGTGCCGCGCCCTTCGTGGAAGTGCCCCCGCGTCGGGCGTTCCACGATGTGCAGAACGCGCTCAATCTCGGCAACCGTTTCCTCGGCCAGGTGGTTCAGCTTCAGGTAAACCGGCCCTTTGCCCCCCTGCAGTTCGTCATAGAACTCCTGCATCATCTGGCCCGACCAATAGTCACATTCGATAAAGCGCTCGCCTTTCGCGTTCGCCGTATAGCCGCCCATCGGCCCGGCGACATAGGCGCAGGCGGGCCCATTGTAGTCCTTGATCAGCGGATTGATCTGATAGCATTCGAGGTTCGCGAGACCGGCCCCGGCGTGGTAGGCCATCGCATAGCCTTCGCCTGAGTTCGACGCGTTCTCATATGTGCCATAAAGGTAGCCGGATGTGGGAAGGCCAAGCCGACCAGCGGCCCCCAACCCCATAATCACGGCCTTGGCCCGGACGACGAGGAACTCGGCCGACCGCGTGTTGACGCAAATCGCCCCGGCCACACGGCCCTCACCCGTCAAAAGCCGCGTCGCCATGAACCGGTTGATGATGTTGATCCGGGATTTCCGAAGCTGCCGATACAGCGCCTTTTTAACGGTATCACCGTTGGGCATCGGTAGGACGTAGGTGCCGATATGGTGCACCTTTTTCACGTCATATTCGCCGTTCTCGTCTTTCTGGAACCGGATCCCAAAACTGTCGAGCTCTTGGATGATGCCGTAGCATTCCTGCGCATAGCGATAGACGGCGGCCTGGTCGCAGATGCCATCATTCGCGATCGTGATTTCCTTGGTGTATTGCTCGGGCGTCGCATAGCCCGGGATGACCGAGTTGTTCAGGCCATCCATCCCCATCGAGATCGCGCCAGACCGCTTCACATTCGCTTTGTCGAGCAAGACGACATTCGCATCCGGGTTCTTGCGTTTGGCTTTCAACGCCGCCATCGGCCCGGCTGTCCCGCCACCGATGATAAGGATGTCGCAATCGATCTGCGTCAGTCCGTCGAGAATTTCGTCCATAATGGCTCCACAAGTCGTTGAGATCAGCGTGCGCTGCGCCGCAGCGTCGATCTGTCAATTAATTGTCAAAGACGGTCGGAAAGTTCGCGAAGATAGGGAAACGGATAGATCGCCTTGTCGTGCCCGTCCGAGAAATGGATGTTCACGCCGTTCCCAATCTGGCTCAGGCCCGTGATCCGCAGACCCGGCAGAACCGAGACCTCGCCATGGTCCAGCCGCTCGCGAATCGACCAAGCATCCTTGGCTTCTTTCCGCAGATATGCAGCGGACAGTGACGTCTCAGCGCCATCGTCCCACGTGACGTGTAAATGTTGGCAGTCGTCGCTTGCGGTCAGGCTGTCGATCATGATGGCTCCCCGTCTGTTCGCTGCAATTTGGCGGGCGGGCGGCGGGGCCAATAGCAATTAGTTGACGGACAGCGCTGCTGCGGCGCGGCAAAACGATCCGAACCAACGAGGGAGTGTGGCTTATGACGTTTGTCGTCACCGACAACTGTATCGCCTGCAAATATACCGATTGCGTCTCGGTTTGCCCAGTCGACTGTTTCTATGAGGGCGAGAACATGCTGGTGATTCACCCCGACGAATGCATCGACTGCGGGGTCTGCGAACCGGAATGCCCTGCCGATGCGATCCGCGCAGATACCGAAGACGGCATGGAAAAGTGGGTCGACTTCAATCGCAAGTATTCCGAGGTGTGGCCGGTCATCCTTGAAGCGAAAGATCCGTTGCCCACCGCCGAAGAAATGGACGGTGTCGATGGCAAACTTGCCACGCACTTTACTGAAAACCCAGCTGCCGAGGCCGCCTGATGAACGTGCAAACCGCCCCCGCCAAAACCAAGGTGCTGCCCGACGCCCAGACCGTGACCGCGGTCACGCATTGGACCGCTACACTCTTTTCGTTTCGCGTGACCCGGCCACAAGCCCTGCGGTTCCGCTCGGGCGAATTTGTGATGATCGGCCTCCTCAAAGACGACGGAAAGCCCCTTCTGCGCGCCTATTCCATCGCCTCGCCCGCGTGGGATGACGAGTTGGAGTTTTATTCCATCAAGGTGCCGGACGGGCCTCTGACATCGCGCCTGCAAAAGATCGCACCAGGCGATGAAATCATCCTACGGCCCAAACCGGTGGGCACGCTCGTCTTGGATGCGCTTCTGCCCGGCAAACGGCTTTGGATGATTGCGACCGGGACAGGGATCGCGCCCTTCGCCTCGCTCTTGCGCGACCCAGAGACTTGGGAAAGCTATGACGAGGTGATCGTTGCCCATACCTGCCGGACCCGGGCCGAACTGGCCTATGGGGCCGACATCGTGGGCGCCTTGCCAAACGATCCGCTGATTGGTGAGCTTGTGGGCGACAAACTGCGCTACTATCCCACCACAACGCGCGAACCCTCGGACATCCAAGGCCGCATCAGCGATCACATTCGCAACGGGCGCGTTTTCGACACGTTGGGCATGACCCCTTGGAAACCTGAGGATGATCGCGTGATGATCTGCGGCAACCTCGCGCTGAACAAAGACATCATGGCCCTGTGCGAGGGGCACGGTTTGCAAGAGGGCGCAAACTCCGACCCGAAGCATTTCGTGGTCGAGAAAGCCTTCATTGACTAAGCCAAGCCTCTGACAACACGTCGATATCGGTCGATCCGTACACAACGCTGTCCGGCGTTAGAAACGCAGGCGTCCCAAGCACTTCCAAGGCGATGGCCGCATCGCGATTATAGGTGATCCGGTCTGTCACGGCGTCGCTGTCCATCGCCTCGACAAGCGTATCAAAGTCAAGCGACAAGTCCTCCGCAATGCGTTGGAAACCAGCGACATTCAAAGGCCCCCGTGTCTCCCACAGCATGTCGTGCACGGCGCGGTGCGCCTCATCTCCATAGGTCATCTGTGCGGCCAGCGCGAACCGGGCTGCCCGCTCCGACGCAGGCGTAAGAATGGGCAAATGCCGCATCTCTATCCGCACCTCGGGGTGTTCTGTCACAAAGTCCACCAAATCCGGATGGATCGCTTTGCACGGCGCGCATTTGTAATCGAAGAACTCGACAACACGCAGCGGCGCGTCGTCCACCCCTTCGCCCAACCGCGCGGGTTCCGTGAAAAGCTCGGGGAAGGCGGCGAGACGCGCGGTAACTTGCGCGCGGGCTTCGCGTTCCGACAAGATCTCCAGCGCTTCCAAAATGATCTCAGGGTTGTTGAGGATATAGGCGCGGACCCGGTCTTCGAACGTCGCGTCCTCGGCCTGCGCCGCGGCAAACGCCCCAAACGAAAACGTCACGGCGGCGAAGAGCGTCCCTCTGTGCATGGACAAGACTTGGCAGAGCACGCCACACCGCGGCAACCAAGAAGGTAACGGAGAGCGCGTTGCCAAGGGCCCCGGGCCCCGCATGCCCTCAGATTCGCCAGATGCGCTGGAAAGTTTGTCAGTTTTTGTCTCACAGGGGAGTTGGCATCCGGTGACCCGCCTTGGTGCCTACCAAGTGACCAACGCCGCCCCGACCGGCCCATCTCACCAGCGCAAGCACCGCACGGCACCGTCCTAACCGATAGGTCCGGGGCGCACCCCATCCCCTCGTGACGGACCGGACGATCCGCGGCCCACGCCGCATTACCTCGCCCGAAGACACATCCACACGAGGTTACTTATGCACTCTCACGCCTACGCTCTCCCCATCACCGTTGCCCTCTTCAGCGCGGCGGCCCCAGCAACCGTATGGGCAGAAGGGCAGTTCACAATCGGCCTGGGCGCCGCGAACAGCTCGGCCTTCTATGTGGGCGAGGGGAGAACATCGGGGATCTTCCCGTTCCTCTCTTACGAGAACGGCCCGTTCCAAATCGGGTTTGACGGGATCCGCTACGGCTTTGACACCACGGACAACGTCACCCTCTCCGTAGGCTTAGCACCGCGTGGCAGACCGGACTTCCCCGACACAGCCCTGTTTCGCGGGCTCGACCGTGACGACACGGCCGAGGCGTTGGTCGCCCTCGAATACCGCCTCAGTCCGGGCACGGGGCTCGCGCTGTCGGCCCAAACCGACATTCTGGGGGAACATGACGGGACAGAGGTTTCCGCCGCATTCGTGGCAGGCCATCCGCTCGGCCCGGTCATGCTTGAGATGCAAACGGGGTTCACGTGGCGCAGCGCGGGTCTCAACGACTATCTCGTTGGCGTCAGCGCGGCAGAGGCGACGGCGCAACGCGCAGCCTACGCGCCCGGCGCGACAACCTCCCCCTTCGTCAGCGTCAGCGCGACCTATCCGATGAGCGACACCATGGCCCTCATCGGCAATCTCTCGTTCGCGCATCTGGGCGACGCCTACCGCGACAGCCCCCTCGTCGGGCGCCGGTCCACGACGTCGGCAAGCTTCGGCGTCGTGGTGTCGTTTTAGGGTCCCGACCCGAGGCCACCCCGCGCGTCCGGCTGTTCAGGAACGGACACCGCGCCGTCCCATCCAGACGCATGCCGGCCCGGGCACCGTTAGATCAGGCTTTGAGACAACCGACACATATCGAGACAGGACATGTCGAACCTAAAACTCGCGACCCTGATGATCTGCGTGGTCATCGGGCATGCGCATGACTCCAAAAGCAGCCCTAGCGGCGCGTGCGTTACCAGCACGCACGCTGCGGTCGGGATCCACGGCGGCCAGATATGGCCGTTCCATCGGAACGCGCGGCGCACCCACAAGGCCGATATGGCCGTAGGCGATTCAGGCCTCGCGCCACTCACAACCCGTTAACGCGTTTCAGGAGAACGACATGAGACAGATTGCAACACTCGGTCTGCTGGTCTGCGCAAGCGCGCTTGCCTTGGCAGGGTGCACGACCTCCTCCACCAGCCGCTCTGGCGGGGGCGGCGGGCCGATCCCGGCTGGTGCCTCCACAGACAGCAGGATCGTGGTGCTGGGCGCCAACGCGACAGTGCCCGACGTGGGCATCGACAAAAACAACTCCACCACCGTCACATCCCAGACCACCCTCGGCGTCTTTGCCTATCAGATCGGCCCCGTCGCAGGGCAGAACGCCTATCTCGGGGTCGCCGGGGTCGCCCCCAGCGCACTGGTTGGAGGCGCACCCACCACGGCCAGCGCGACCTATCGCGGGACCTACAGCCTGAGCTACGCCGACCGGACCGAGTTCAATGGGCCGGTCTCAGGCAACATCACCCTCAACGCCGATTTCGCCAACCAAAGGCTGACGGGCCAGTCCGGCGATCTGAGTGTCGATGGCCGTCTGGCAGGACAAACCATCGGTGGCACCGCCAGCTATCGTGGCGTGGACGCCGACCTGAACGGCCGGATCGGCGACGTCGGGGCCATCGGCGCCTTCGCCGGTGATACCAATGACGCGGTCCTCGTCGGGGGCTTCTCCGCATTCCGGAATTGACCCCTCTCAGGTTGATGGTGGGCCAACGCACGGCGCGGCTTCGCAGGCTCGCACTGGCGATGGTCTGCCTGTGCGCTGTGCTGTGCTGGCCGCACCCAGGCGCTGCCGTGACAGATATCGCCCTCGTGCAACTGATCGCCACCGGCCAGCTCGATGCCGCGCGCGCCGCCTTTGAGGCCCGCGGGCCGACCGAGACGGATTGGCTCTTCTTCGAGGGTCGCGTTGCCAAGGCGCGCGGTGATTTTTCCGCGGCGGCTCACCTCTTTCGCGAGGTGTTACGCCGCACGCCCACCTACATCGCCGCAAGGCGCGAGCTCGCGCACACCCTCTTGCTGGCGGGGGAATACCGCGCCTCCGCGCACCACTTCCAGGCGCTGCTTCGATCCGACCCGGATGTGCGGCACCACGATGGATATCAGCAGTTTCTGAACAAGATCGACCAGCTCCGCCCGTTTTCCGTGAGCGGCACATTCGCGATCATCTCATCCAGCAACGTCAACCGCGGCAGTTCCCAGGACGTGTTCCGCCCCGGCATCCCGGACCTGCCCCCGCTCACCATCACCAGCGGGGCCGACGCGGCAACCGGCATCGCGCTCGGCCTTTCGGTCAGGCGCCTGTGGGCCATGGGCAATGGCGCGCGCTGGGCGCTGCACGGGGGGCTTGTCATGCGGGATTTCCCGGGCCGCAGCAACGACACCCGGTCGGTCTCCGCGCGGATCAGCTACGGCCAAAACCGCCCGGATCTGCGATGGTCGCTTGGCCCCTCTGCGCGCCTGCGCTGGTCGGACACCGACAGCGAAAGCCTCGTCCTCGGGATCGACGCCGGGGTCGAACGGCGTCTGGGCCCCGACAGGTCACTCTTCATCTCCGGTAGCCTGAGGCACACCGATGTCGACGCGGGCAACACCACAGATGGGTATCAGGTCCAAGCGGCGGGCGGGATCAACACCGCAGCTTTCGGGGGTGTGCTGTCCATCGGCCTGCGCGCCTCTCTCGATCGCCCACAGACCGCGCATTTCCAGTACGATGGTCTCAGCGGCTTTGCCCAGATCTCACAGGCGTGGTCCGGGGGCTTCAGCGGGGCGCTGGGGCTGGAGATCGGCGGGCGCTCCTACCGCGAAAACTTCCCGCTTGCCAGCGAGGAACGGCAAGATCGCTTCGCCCACGTCTCCGTCTCAGTGAGGCACGCCGCCCTTCGCATCGGCCGCTTTTCCCCTGCGCTTGACTGCACCTTCGGTCGCACGGCCAGCAACATCGCCTTCTACGATTACGATCTGGCCGAATGCTCCATCTCGTTTTCGATCGCGTTCTAGCGCATGGGGCGTCGCGACACCGGTCGACGACCACCGACCACGTCCGAACCAGCAGGACCGGACGCATCGGATGGCGCGCGTGCCTACAGTCTTGGCCAAACGCCGCGCGGCGTCTGCGGGTTTGACCCATGCGCCCGCCTTCGCCGAGCTTATCTTTTTAGAGTGCCATCCAACGCCACCAACCGAACAAGGACCCCTCCCATGCGTGTTCGAAAACTCACCCAAGCCGCATTTGCCAGTCTTCTCGCCCTTCTGGGGCTCACCGTGGCAGCAACCGCACAAAACACCACGATCGCCGAGGGCGGCAGCCCCAGCCCCTCAGCCGCGATTGTTCGGCTGTTTACCGAAACGCCGATCCGGGCGGAGTGGTTCACGCCAGAGTTCGCCACCGCCGTGACACCCCCGCAAGTCCAAAGCATCATCGACGATCTGGTCCGCGACTACGGCGCCTTTGTGAGTGCCGAGATTGAGGGGCGCGCCGGGGTCATCCGCCTGGAACGCGCGCTTATTCCGACCCAGATTACCCTCGACGGGGCGGGCCGGATCGCCGGGCTCTTGTTGCAGCCGCCACAACTGACGGGCGCGGATGTGGGCGATATCACAAACGATATCCTGGGCGCGGCCCTTGGCGATGTCGCCGTGATGGCCGCGGAACACAACGCCGATGGCACATGGCGCATGCTTGCCGCGCATCGCACAGACGCGCCCATGGCCGTGGGCTCGGCCTTCAAGCTCGCGGTGCTGCGGGCCTATGAGGATGCCATTGCCGACGGGGCCTTGGCGCGCGACGATGTCGTGCCCTTGGCCCCGGAGGACAGATCTCTGCCGTCTGGCGTGTTGCAAGACATGCAGGCCGGCGTTCCCATCACGCTTGAGGCCTTGGCGGGCTTGATGATCCAGCAAAGCGACAACACGGCCACAGACGCGCTGATGCGAGTTGTCGGTCGCGAGGCCATCGAAGCGCTGTCCCCGCGCAATCAGCCTTTTTTGACCACAGCAGAGCTCTTCAAACTGATCTCCATCGACGGCGACGCAGCGCGCGCGGCCTTTGCTGCGGGAGACGTGGGTGAAAAGCGTCGAGTGCTGGACGATCTCGCCGCGGTTCCCCTGCCGGCGGCGCGCGACATCGGGGGGCGCGCGACATGGGCCGAGGCCGAATGGATGTTCACAGCCCATGAGCTTTGCGATCTTCTGGTCTCCTTACGCGACGCGCCAGCACTGGGTGGGGCCGCCAACCCGATTGTGGCCGCCGAAGGCTGGCGGTGGATCGGCTTCAAAGGCGGGTCCGAATACGGCGTCCTCAACCTCTCAGCCGCGGGTGTCACACCCGATGGACGGACGGTCTGTGCCGTGGTCACGGCGAACGCGTCCGAGGCGCAACCGGAGACCCGGATCGGCTTTCTCTTCGGGTCGCTCTTCCGAAGCCTGGCAAACGCCTAGCGCCGGGACGGGACAGGGCAGGGGGCCATGCGCACTCTGGGAGGTATCAGGATGTCCACGCGCACGGGCACGGACAGTCACCGGGTAGGGTCGGGCCAAGACCGCCCCCATGTCGCCGGTGTCATTTCTTGAAACCGATCCCCAAGGACCCTTCCTGCCATGCGCACGGACACGCTTTACCCTGCCAACACCGCTCAATCCCTTGCACCGGTCTCGCCCCTGTCACTGCTCGACACTGTGTGGATACACGGCGGCGGTCTGGCGGGGGACACCTGGCGCCACATCACCGCCCGGTACCCGCGCGCACGAACGCCCGACCTTCCAGGGCACGGCCACGCACCCGCACCGGCACTCCCCCGGGTGGAGCTTTACGCCGATGCGCTTGCCGCATCGGTCCCGAGCGGCGCGGTCCTTATCGGGCATTCCCTGGGGGGCATGGTTGCGATGGAGTTGGCTGCCCGCCAGTCGCCCCAGATCACCGCCCTGATCCTGATCGAAACCGTTCCAACCCTCCGCGACCGGGCGACAAGCCGCCTGACGGCCCAACTCGTCAAGAACCTCTTTCGACACGCGCCAAGATCCTTGTTGGCCTGGATGGCAGGCCTCGGTGCATGCGACCGGACGCGCAGCGAGTTGCGCCGCCAGTTGATGCGCATGGATAAGGCCAGCATCGCCACAGCCCTTACCGCATCGGCGCGGTATGACGGGCGCTACCGCCTGCCACAGATCACGGTGCCGACGCTGGTGGTCGTCGGCCAGGATCAAACGGCAACCCACCATGGCGCCGCGCTGATCGCAGACCGCATTGCGGGCGCTGAGGTCGCGACGCTGCCAGGCGGACATATGCTCCACACCGACAACCCAAGCGGTCTGAGATGCGTGATCGAGGATTTCCTCCGGCGAACGGTGCTAAATCATTCACGGTGCCTAGGCGGGGCAGACACCCAAGGCGCTCTCACCCGACGTCAGCGCAACCCCTGAACAAGACGCAAAAAACCGCCCGCCAGCCCCGCATCCCCATCAAAGCCCCTATCCCTTTGGCGCAAAGCCCCCCGCCTGGCCAAGCGCCGGGAACGGCCGCACCTCAGGATCGGCGGGGATCGCCGCGTCTTCGATCCAGCTCAGAAGGATATGCGCAAAGAGGTCGGGCCGCGCCGCAACCCAAGCATGCCCCCCTGGCACAAAGGCAGCCTGCGCGTTGTCTGAGCGTTCGCGGATCCGCTGCACCGAGTCCCTGATCGATTTGGGTTCCCCTGTCCCCGCGAGGGCAAGGAGCGGCACCTCAAGCCTCTGCAACTGATCCCCTGCCTCAAATGCGACAGCGGCGCGGCCCATCCTGTTCAGCGTGCCAGGGCTGCATGGCGCCTCTGGCCTGGGCCAAAGGGCCGAGTCCTCGGGGATCCCCATCATCCGAGCCGCGCGCTTGCGGAACCCATAGCGCGTCGTTAGCGGCGACAGGAGCATGCCAAGCGCCACGGCCCAACGCCCCCCTTTGAGAGGTTCGGTTTGAAACCCGCTCAACGTCACCGACGACACGACACGCGGGTGGCGCAGCGCCAGCAGAAGGCCGACATAGGCCCCCAGCGACACCCCCGCCACAGGCAGCGGCTGGTTCGGGAAAAGGCACCGCATGGCGCCTGCAACAGCATCGGCCGCCGCCTCCAACCCCTCAAACGGCAGGGTGCGGTTCAGCCCGGTCCCGGGCAGGTCGAAGCAAACCGCCCGATGATCGGGAAGAAGGGCTGCCACATCCCCCCACATGGCGCCAGACTGATTGGCCCCGTGCAGAAAAATGACCGGGCGTCCGGCCCTGTGGCCCATGTCATGGTGGTGGAGGATCTGAGATTTGCACCCTTGGGTGGCGGTGGACATATCATTCATTCGTTGGGCGTTTCCTGGCAGGCGCTGACAGCGATTTTCATGCGCCCGTCTTGCAGCAGAGGCAGCGGTCATGTCGTCCGTATGGCTCTGCCACCGGTCCTGGCCAGCAAGATAGGACAGCCCCCGCCCGCTCAGCGATTGATGGGGCCAGCGATGCCGGGTAACGTCTGGCGCAGGCCCGGACCATTACCGACCCCGGTCGCACGCTTCCGACCCAATCGCTGCAAAACCACTGCTCAAGACACCCGATGCACCCAGAGACAGACATCGTATCTGCCATTCGTTTCGCGGGCGCCGTGGTTGGCCTCGTCTGTTTTGTGACGTTCTACGTCCAGCGCCGCCTGCACCCGCTGTTTGGCGTGTCGGCGGTGATGTTCTTTGCCTTCACGATCAGCTATGCCTACTTCCTCGCTGGCGCCTTTATCCCTGACCTGTCGGTCGCCGCCCTGCACGCCACGCATATGCTGGCGATATGGGCCGCAACGATCACGGTGCCTGCGTTCTTCCTGCAGTACAAGCTGTTGCGCAACCTCGACCACAAGATCACCCGACGGGACGTGGTTGCCCATGGTCTGTTGCCTGCGATTGCGTTTCTGGTGTTGTTTGCCGCGATATGGCTGCCGCCCTCGGCCATCGTGTCCATCGCGCAAAGGCCGTCTTTGGGGGGCGAGGCGTTTTGGGTCGCGCTCTCCGGCAAATCCGTCTTCGCCCTCGCGCTTGCGATCTACGTCCAGTGGTTCACCTATGTCGGCCTGATCGTCTGGACCCATTGGACCGGTCGCCACGACCTCAAGCGCCGCTTTGGCCGGGATGCCCGGGTCGAGACCGCCTGGATCGCAGCCACGATCACCGTATTTTTCATCTTTGCCGGTTTCACAGCCCTGTCGTTCTTTTCCGACCTGCTCCTCGACACGCCGCTGATGACCCCGATACAGCAAGCCGTTCTGGTCTTTGCCTTCATGCTTCTGGCCGCGCTCAACAGCCTGCGCCAGACGCCCGGGCCCTTTGGCTGGACACGCGCGCGGGAGGGCGGCGGGCCAAGAGAGACCGGCACCCAGAAATACTCCAAAAGCGCTTTGGCCAAAGAGCACGCCGAACGCATTGAGCGCAAACTCACCGCCGCCATGCAGGACGACAGCTTGTTCCGCGACCCCAGCCTGTCGCTCACCAAGCTCGCCAAGCACATCGGATCGTCACCAAACTACGTGTCGCAAACCCTCAACGAACACATGAACCAGTCGTTTTTCGATTTCATCAACCACTGGCGCATCAAAGAGGCCGAAGACCTCCTCACCCGCGACGGCGACGATACCATTCTCAGCATCACCTATGACGTCGGCTTCAATTCGCGGTCTGCCTTCTACACGGCGTTCAAGAAACATGTGGGGGTGACCCCGTCGCAATATCGAGCGCAGAAAGGCGCGGGTTCGGTGCAGGGCGCGGGACGTATAAGGCCATCGGCGCGGTTGGCGTGAGGGGGGGACGGTTGGGTGGAGGTCCTTTGGACGTCGCGGAAGAGGACGCGGCGGCGGGGGGCGGTGCGGATGGATAATCGGCAGTGGCGCAGGGCGATGCGGTGATTGGGGTCTGCTAGGTATGGTTGATCCGATGGCGACGGGGGCTGAACTGGGTCAGCTATGCGTTCTGTGGTGAATGATATGGCGGTGCCGGGCGGGTCGGTACGGTAGGGTGGTAAGTCCTGCCTGGACGAGACTAAGGTTTGCGGCCGGCTTTGCGCTGCGCCTTGCAACTCGAAGCACGGGAACAGTGACGGCACTCCCTGCGGATAGAGTGGAAATTCCTGTCTGTCTCGATTACGCTTGCAAGGCTCGTGTTTGTCGGTTGCACGCAAAATCGATTGGGAGGGGCCATGCTGTCGGGTACATTTGCAATACCGCTCGCCGCAGTTTTGCTGAGTGGTCTTATCGGTGGCAAAGCCCTCACGGCATCGCCAATCACGTCACCCTCCGCCGTTCCACCGCTTGGTTCCACCCTCCACGTCAACGCGTCGGATACTGAACTCTTCGAACAGGGTATAGCCGCACTCAACAACCATCGCCGTGCAATCGATATTTTTTCACAGATGGTCGCGAAGTATCCGGAAAGCGCGGACGGACACCGAGGACGTGCGTGGGTGTACTTGCAGCGCAAACGATTTGATGAAGCAATTGCAGACTTCACCCGCGTCATGGAGTTGGACCCTGACTATGTTGATGCCTACCGAGGTCGGGCATGGGCTTTGCTTCATTCCGGACAGTACGATCTGGCGCAGGTTGATTTCGGCGTTGTCGCCGCGCGCGCCCGAAACCCGGCGGAAGGCTTTTATGGCCGAGGCTTGGCCTTCTACTTTCTAGGGGACACGGCTGCAGCCCGGGCGAATTTTCGGGCATCCATGCGCTACGCGCCCGCTAGAAATGACGCGCTGACCTATACGCGCGACGGTCAATTCATCTGGGACTTTTCGCAAGGAGAACCGAGGGGAAGTGACAAACGGCGAGGAATATCTCCTCTCGATGCAGACAATACCACGCGGTTAGACGATTGGCACAGGTACCGAAAGATCCTTAAAGTCTTAGATAACCGAGCGCGCGCGCAACCTGAGGACGCCGACGCCTTGTTCGCACTTGGCGTGGGATATTACCGGCAGCATGATGATGGACGCAGCGTGCGGGCACCGACGGGACGTGGTGCCGCACAACCTTTCGACCGTGCGCTTGAGATTGACCCAGGGGCAATCGATATTCTAATGGCGCGCGCGATGTTATGGGGAACGCCATCTGTGGGACGCAACGCGTCCGGTGCCGTCGCCGACTTGACCCGTGTGATTGAATTATCTCCGGATGAGGTCGAAGCCTATTACCAGCGCGCGTTGATGCTGGCGCTGCGTTGGGATCCCGGCGACGTTGAACAAGCGGTGGGCGACTGTATGACCGCCCTATCTCTTGCGCCCGACAACCCGACTCTGCCAAGCCTTTGCGAAACGCTTGAAACCCGCTTGTCGAATCTGGAAGACAGACAAAGGCAGCAAGCGGATTTCGACCGAAGGTATGGAGCGTTAGGTGAAACCTTGGGTTGGGCGGTGATCGGTATGGGGATCATGCATGTGGCGTGCGCGTCATCACAAACCAACGAGCCGTCAAGCGGTATTGCGGATTGCTTCTAAGAAATAACCGCACAACGCGCGTGCTTGGCTGAGGCAAGAGGACAATGATCTCCTCCCTCAAACCCAAACCCGCAACAACACCCAATCCCTCAACCCCGTCCACACCACCTCCCACACCGGCCGCCACTCCCGCGACACCGCCAGCACACCGCGCAGCCCCGGGCTCAGCCCTGCAGCCCCCTCCACAAACGCCGCGCGGCCGGCGAAGACCGCCACGTCCTGACGGTCGCTCAGCGCGGGCGAGACTGACGTCACCTGCGCCCCGAACCGCAGCGTGGGGTTGAAATCGGGGCGGAAGACGCCCGCCGCGCCCGGGCCCACATCGGCCACCGCCTCATCGGTGATCTCCAGGTTCAGGCGCAACTCTGACGGATCAAGCACCCGCATCAGCACCTCGCCCTGGCGCACCGTGGCCCCGGTCAGATCGCCCAACCCATCGCCCGCCACCGCGCCCGAAATCGGCGCGATCAGCACCGCGCTGGCCGCCCGCGCCTCGAGCAGCGCGATTTCGGCCCTCAATCGTTCGGCCTCCAACTCCGCCGTGCGCAGGGCCTGCGCGTCCCGTCCGGCCCGCGCGGTTTCACGGTCGAGCAGGGCCTTGGCATAGTCCGATTGCGCCGCGATCAGCTCCTGAGTGATCAAAGCATCGTCGAGGCGCGCGAGCACCGTCTCCCCCGCCACCACACGGTCATTGGGGCGCACCGCCACCTCGGCCAGCGCACTGGTGTAGGGGGCGGTGATCACGCGCTCGGACACCGCCGTCACCTCGGCTGCGATGCGCTGGCCATCGGGCAGGGGCACGAAGGCGAGGCCGATGAGCGCCAGCGCAAACGCCGCCGCCCGCACCAGCCGCCGCATTCGGCGCTGCCCCCGGCCCGCGCGCAGACCATCGCCTGCCGCGAGCGCTTGCAGAACCACGGGGGCCAGGGCCGCATTGCGCCGGGGCGCACTGATGCGCGCGGCGAAGGCGCCGCCGGGGCCATGGGCCACCAGGTGTTCGGGCGGCTGCGCGGGCCGGGCGGCCTGATCCGCCAACTCGCGCCGCAGCGTATCGGGCAGGGCCGCGCGCTTGGCCTGGGGCGTTTGGCCCGAGATCGCAAGGGTCTCGACCACGCCGCCCTGCACCTCGCCCAGGGCCACGAAATCGGCATCCGTCAGGTTCTGCAACGCACTTGCAATTGCCTCCAGCCCCTCGGGCCCCCGCGCGATTGCCTCGAACAACGCGGCCTGCGCCGTCAGATCGGGGTGGCGGAACCGGGCGTAAGACAGGGCTGCGAGGCTGGTCATCCGCTCTAACGCCAGGGCACCCGCAACGGTGCCACCGGGGGGCAGTTGCAGGACAAGGGCCGCCGTATCGCCCGCAGGCAAGGCCATCTCGACCACGCCAAACGCCCCGTCCGCCCGCGCCGTGCCCCGCGCCGGGTCTGCCGTCAGCGCCAGCACCGCGTCCGGCGGGCGCGCGCGCGTCGTGGCCCCCAGAACCGCGCCATCGGGCGCAACCAGATAGGCGGCAGGCCCGTTCGTCAGCGACGCCGCCAGATGCGTGACCCGCGTCGCAAACGCCTCCACATCCTGACCGCCCTCAAAGGTCGCAGTCAGCGCCTCGGCCAAGCTGGGGCCCGCCTCGCGGGTGCGAATCATGGTGGCCGCATCGCTCATCCCGGCGCCCCGATCTCAAGCGTCGTGCCGGGCAATAGTGCGCCATCGGCATTCTCCAGCATCAACACCACGCGCACCGTCCGGCTGGCGGGATCCACACGCGGATCAATGGCATCGATCCGGGCCGTAACGTCGCCCCCGAACTCCGTCGTCGCACTCAGGTCCCCACCACGCTCCAGCCCCGGCAGCCAGTCCACCGGCAAAAACGCCGTCGCCGTCAGCCGGTCGAGCGTTCCGATCTCCAGAAAGGTCGTGGCGGTGTCCACGATGGCGCCGGTCTCGACAAAGACCTCAAGCACCGTCGCATCGAACGGCGCGGCCAGCACGAACTCCGCCAGCGTCGCCTGTTCCAGCGCCAGTTCCGCCTCGCGCCGGGCCAGGTCATCGCGCACCACATCGAGGTCTGCCGCCGCGATGGCCACGGCCTGTTCGGCGGCCACCACTTCCCAGTCCTGCGCCGCGCCCCGGTCGCGCGCGCCCACGATCCGGTCGCGCCGGGTTTCGGCCTGGGTCAGCACTTGGCGCGCGCGCACCATCGCGCCCTCCGCCTCGGCCACCACGCGCGCGAGTGCCACGCGCGCCTCCTGTACGCGCGCGTCAATCGCGGCCAGCCGGTCGCCCGCTGCCACCACATCGCCGTCGCGCACCCCGATCTCGGCCACCCGGCCATTGACGGTGCTGCGCAACTCGACAATGCGCGCGGGCTCCAACACCGCCGTGACGCCCTGCGCCCCGGCAGGTGCGGCGGTGAGAAGGGCGAGCGCTGTCAGTAGCGCCCTCATCCCTCGTCCCCGAAGGCCGAGAAATTGGCGAGCGAGATGTGGTGGGCGGAAAACAGCGTCAGCACCCCGCGCCGCGCCAGATCGGCAAGCGTGGCGTCATCCAGATCGCGCAGCTTTTCTTCCGAGATCACGGAAAACCCTTCCACCTTCCGCCGCGCCTCGCCTCGCGTGATTGTGACTGAGGAGGGACCGATCAGCCCCAGATCCTGCGCCTCCGTCATCATCCGCTTGGTGCGTTCTGCTGCCGTGGCATAGCGTTTGCAGAAGTCGAGAACCCGGTCCACCGTCTCGGTCTTGGCCCGGTCTGTGAACAAAGGCGACCCATCGCCCGCCGTCTCGGAAAACTGCGTCGAAGACACATCTGCGCACAGGATATGCCGATCGGAGTCCGCACTCTCTTTCAGAAACGCAAACGGGTAGCGGCGCACATAGGCCGGGATGTATTTGCCCGCCTCCCACGCGCCATCCGCGCCGACGTGATCGTTCTTGCCCGGCTCGAACCCCACCAAAGCCGCCGGCGTGGGCACATCACCCGCTGCGATCACGATGGGATAGTCGCGCATCGCCCGCGGAAACTCATCAGCGATCAAGGGGATCGCGTTGGCACTGGCCGCGAACCCGGCATCACGCTCAGGCCGCAGGTGCAGCGCGCCGTGGTGTTCCGGCGACAAGGGCACCATGGTTTTGTAGAACAGCGGCAATTGCGCGCCGTCCTTGGGCTGATCTTCGGGGCTGACGGCACGGCGTCGGGTCATTCGGGTCTCTCCTAGAGGGTCGTGTCTTGGTCAATGGGCAGGCGGTTCTGCAACAACCGCGCCACCAGGCGTCGGGTTTGCTCGGCCAAGGATCGGTGGGGCAGGGCGATGCGGGCGACCGTGGCCGCGCCATTGGGCAGATCGGCCGCGCATTCCGGCAGCGGGCCATCAGGCCGCGCCTCGATCACCAGCACACCGGCCTCGGCCACCGCGTCGCCTGGCGGGGCGGTCAGGCGCGCTGCAAAGCCGCAATCCGGATCGCTCACCAGCCGGACGGCAATCACCTGTCGCGCGGGATCATCAAGGGCCGCATCCAGCCGGTCCTGCGGCAGGGTCAGCCGCAGATAGGGATCGACGGGTCGCGAGACCGCGCCCAAAGGCTCGTCCATCGTTGGCAGGACCCAGGCGCCATCGTGACGTTCGGCGGCAAGCGGCGTCCAGACCGCGCCCTCGGGCACCGTCAGGTCCAGCGCCTTGATCCGATCGCCCACCTCGGCCATCAGCCGGTCCATATTCGCCAGATCCTGCCGCACCGCCGCCGCCTCCGCCGCCGAGCCCGCCACCGCGCGGCTCAGCGCCACCAGGATCTCACGCCGCAGGGCCAGATCGGTTTGGGTCTGCGCCAGATCGGGCTGTTCCAGCGTCAGCACCGCGGCCTTTCCGGGATCGACCATCACGCGGGCAGGTTCCGGCGGGCGCAAATAGTCGCTGCGATAGTGCAACAGCTGCCCGTCGAGCAGAAGCCGCGCGGGCGTTGGCACGAACAGCGCCGCAACCACCGCCGCTGCCACCCCACCGGCCAAGACCATCCGCCCCAGCCGCGCCCCGCGCGCCCGCGCAAACCGCAGCGTCGCGATCAGGGGCCGCACGACCAGCAGGAGCACCGCCACCACCGCCACCACCGGCGCCAGCCGCGGATCAAACTGGTAGGCGATCCAGAACACAGCGGCAAAGATCGTCCAGCGATAGGCGTAGGAGATCACCCAGTAGCCCAGGCCCACACCCTCCACCGGCCCGGCTTCCGCCCCCAATCGCCGCGCGGCCCAGCCCCGTGCGGCCTGGCTTGCGCGGACCGATAGGTTCGGTTGGCGCAAGAGGTCGGTCAGGATGTAATAGCCGTCGAGCTTGATCGCGGGGTTGAGGTTGAAGACCAGCGTCATCGCGCCCGAAAACACCGCCACCTGCAGGATCAGCGCATGCCATGGCCCCGCGCTGGTGCCTGCCCAGATCAGGGTCAGGATCGTGACAGCAAAGACCTCAAAGTAAATCCCGCCCGCGCCAATCGCCGCCCGCCGCCAGCGTGAGCGCAGCCGCCAGGCCCCTGTCACATCGGTGAAGGGGAAAGGGGTGGCGGCAAACACCATGATCCCGGTGCGGATCGGCCCCGGATCGTGGCCCTCGCGCAGGCAGAACACACGGTAGGCCAAGATATGCCCCAACTCGTGGATCAGCTTCAGCCCGACATAGAGCGTCACCAACCCCGCAAACTCGGCCCAGCCATAGCCCGCCACCTGCGCCAGCGTCAGCGTGACCTTGTCGCCATTGCGCGCCAGCGCGACCGCCGCGGCCACCAGAAGACCAAGCCACAAGACAAGCCCCGGCAGCGAAAACGCCGCCCGGCCCAGCCCATGTAGCGCCCGTGCGATGCCCCCCGCATCGAACAGATCGAACCGGAATGAGATCAGCTTGCCCTCCACCGGCCCGCGCCGCTTGCCCGCCTGTTCCCCCGGGTCGCCTGCAAGGATCCCGTGACTTCGGAATTGCTTGATCAACGCCTCGGCATGGGGCCGTTGGATCTGTGCCGCAGTCGCGGCCAGCGCCGGATCGCCCGTGCGGCGCAGGGCGTCGATGAACTGAACCGTGGCGATATCCGCGCCGAAATACCCTCCCGTCGCGGGGTTGGTGATCACATAGTCCGGGGTCGCGGCGCCCGGCGGGCTGACCTCGGTGATTGTAATAAAGGATGGGACGCGAAGCCTCGACACTGCCTTATCCTGGGTCTTGTTGCACAGGTTTCCATCACTCTACCCGACCCCCCACCAAACGCAACGCGATACCCTATATTTTGTTGGGGTTTGGCGCGAATTTCCGCTATCTTGTGGTAAGGGGCCCGGCCGGCTCTGCGCGCCTTGTGCGCGCTTACCACATCGGCGCAGGCAATTTTGGCCATGTCTTTTTTTCGCCCAATCGGGACCCTAGGTAACCGCCATGCGACATTTGCCGCTGAAGCTGAGACGACCTTTGCAGGGTAAGAGACTGAATTGATGCGTGAAACCGCGCCCCGACCCCCCCGGCGCCTGTTTCTGGCCAGCGCCCTGGCCGCCGTCTGCGCAGGCGGCGTGACCGCGCTCGTGGCCCTGGGCGCGGTGGACCAGCCGCAGACCGAGACGTTCCAATTCGCGCGGGGGACAACCTTTGCAAATGGCGAAGAGGCGCGGCTGAGGGCGCTTTTGGCCGAGGCAGCGACCGACGCGCGCATCGCCGTGACCGTGATCGGGCACAGCGGCACCCAAGGCGATGCCACAGCCAACACTGCGCTCAGCCAGGCGCGGGCCGATCTGGTGGCCGACATGGCCGCCGCGATGGGCATCGACGACACCCGCCTCTCCGCCACCGGCATCGGCGGCAGCGCGCCCTTGCCCAAGCCCGATGGCGTTAGCGACCGGGCGCATGAGTCTGCGCTCTCCCGCGTCGATGTCTCGCTCCAGGTCCGCCGATGAGCCCCGCGCGCAGCCCCTATATCCTGGCCGGTCTCGCTGTGATCGCCGCCGTGGCCTTTGCGCTGACCGTGCGCCTGCCGCTGCCGTTCGAGGGCTTTGCAGCCATCGCCGCCGCAGCGCTTGCGGGCCTTCTCACCTTCACTCTCGGCCTCTTCCTGCCGCCGCACTGGCTCTGGACCGATGCCGAACGCCTCGTCCACGCGTTCCGCTCGCGCCACCAGATCTCCGACGCCCGCGCCGCGACGGCCCTTGATGCGATTACGACGGCCCACCGCCGCGCCGCCGCGCTGCGCGAGGCCTCGGTCGACTTCACCGACGCCCTGCGCGACCAGGCCCTTCGCGGGGCCGATGCGCTGGATGCCGCGGCGCGGGAGATCTTCTATGATCCTGACGCGCTGTCCGTACATCGCGCGAACCTCATCCGCGCGGAACTGATCGAAGACAGCGTCACCGCCCATGCCGCCCTCAAAAAGCGGAACCGGGGTGTGGTGAACGACCAGATCACCCAGTCCCGCGAAAAGGTGGCCGCCGCGCTTACCTCGCTCGAAGGCGCGTTTGACGCGGCTGAGGAACGCGCGGCAAACATCCTGCTCACCCAAGTCGATGTGGCGTCCTCCACCGCCGAGACGCTGCTGGCACCCCGACACAAGACCCCCCAACCGCAAGAGGATCATCCATGACCCCCAAGGCCCTGATCGCCGCCCTTGCCCTCGCCACCGTCCCCGTGACCGCCACCGCCAATCCCGGCGACTTGCTGGCCGAGACCGTCACCACCGGCGTGCGCGATTGCACCCCCGGATGGGACCCTGATATGCCGCTCATCGCCTGGGGCGCGGACGGTGTGGTGGCCCATGCCAACGGTGGGGAACTCTCCGGCACAGGTGGGCTCTTGGGCGAGGCGGGCCTGTCCCTGAACCTCACAGTCGAAGACAATTTCGAGGCTCAGCTTGAGGCCTACCTCACCTGCGAAACCCCGTACCTGCGCGGTACGCTGGGAATGCTCGCTGCTGCAGCACCCGTGACCGAGGCTGATGCCCGCACCGAACAAGTGGTGTTCTTCAAACACTCCTTCTCCGCTGGGGACGGCATCGTAGGTGGCGAAGGCATCGCGCAACTCTCCGACCTCGCCGGCAAACGCATCGCGATCCAGGCCAACGGCCCTCATGTCGATTTCGTGGGCCGGGTCCTCAGCGACGGCGGCGTCAGCTTTGATGACGTGGAAATCGTCTGGACCGCCGACCTCACCGGAGACGGCGACACACCCGCCGCCGCCATGGCCGAAGGCCGCGCCGATGCCGCCGCCGTCATCCTGCCCGACGCGCGCTTCCTAACCTCGGGCGGCACGGTGGGCACCGGGGCCGAAGGCTCTATTCGCGGCTCCACGATCCTGATCTCCACGCAAGAGGCCGCCTCGGTCATCGCCGACTACATCGCCGTGCGCGCCGATTACTTCGACGCCAACCGCGATCAGATCGCCCAGATGGTCAACATACTGTTCCGCGCCGAAGAGGAAATGCGCCGCTTCATGGCCGACGCGAACGACCCGCGGCAGGCGCAATTGGCCTCCCTCATGGCGAACGAATTCCTCGGCGGTCTGCCGCAGGAGGAGGGCGTGTTCCTCTGGATGGACGCGATCACCGATGGCTGGTCGGGCAACGCCCGCCACTTCGCTGACCCGAGCGAGCCACGCCGGTTCGAGGTTCTGCTCGAAGAGGTGAACATCGCCCTGCGCGGGGCCGACCGCCTCAGTGCCCCCGCCAACCTTGCCACCGCCGAGTGGGACTACACCGCTCTGACCGACGGCCTGACCGACCTCGACGAACGCCAGATCGCGGCGTTCGACCCAGAGGCCGCCGCCGCCGCCGTCCGCACGCTCCGCCGCACGGGTCAGCTTGACGCCAACACGCGCATCGACTTCGAGGTCTACTTCGCACCTGATAGCACCGACTTCCCCGTCGCGCTCTACGAGGAAGACTTCCAGGAAATCCTGCGGCTTGCGTCGACCTATTCCGGCGCGATCATCACGGTCGAGGGCCATTCCGACCCGCTTTACTACCTCCAACGCGAACAGGCGGGCGCCGACAATCAGGAGCTTCGCGCCATCCGCACCAGCGCCCAGAACCTGTCGATGGACCGTGCGATTGCGGTGGTCGACGCGCTGGCGGGTTATGCCGACGATACCGACCTGCGCATCAACCGCGATCAGTTCACGGTCGATGGCGTGGGCATCTCCAGCCCCCGCCACAACCCGCCCCAGACCGAGGCGCAGTGGCGCGAGAACATGCGGGTCCTGTTCCGTGTGCTGACGGTCCAGGCCGAGGCCACCACCTTCGCGCCGCTGCAATAGGGGAGGGGGCTTATGAAAAAGAGCAATACCTTCACCGTCGTCGCCCTCCTCGCTGCGGGCGTCGTGGCGCTGTCGATCTTCGATTCCGAGGTCAACACATTCACCAACCCGGTCACCCCCGTCGATCCCAATTGGGACGCCATCGCCGCCTGGCCGCCGGTGGAAGCGGACGAGGTCGAGGCCATCCCGGACCCCAGCCGCACCTACACGGTGATCGTTCTGGATGACTCAGGCTCCATGGGCGACGACATCATCCCGGCGCGCGAGGCTGTGGTCTCGGCCCTGGGTCCCATGCAGGACGATGACCGAGTCGCTGTGGTCGGCCTGAACACGGGGCTGATCCTGCCCTTCTCCTCTGTCGCCGACGCCCGCACCGCCCTGCCACCGCGCGTGGCAACGGTGCGCAGCGACGGGGGCACGCCCCTCACCGCGGCGATGCAGGCCAGCCGCCGCGCGCTGGAGCAGGAGGCTGCCCGCACCGGGGGCTTCGGCACCTACCGCATCCTCGTCACCACCGATGGCGAGGCGTCCAACAAGGACAGCCTGCAGGCCGAGATCGAGGATATCGCCCGCACAACCCCCATCCAGGTCGCCACCATCGGCGTGGGCATCGGCGGCAACCACATCCTGCGCCGCCCCGATCTGGCATCCTTCGTGGCAATCGATAACGTCGGCGAACTGGCCGCGGCCCTGCGGGCAGCCATCGCAGAGGAACAGAGCTTTTCGGCAATCACCACATTCGAGGACGGCTAGATGGGACGACGCATTGACCTGAAATGGGACGAATGGGACCCCGGGCTTGACACCGATGACATGACGCTCCGCGATGTGCTGGCCACGATGCCCGCGGCCAATGCCGATGAGGTGCCGGAGATCATCAAGAAGTATGAGAACCCCGACTCGCCGGACGCGCTGCCGGGGGCAATCCATCTCAACCGGCATGACTGCATCCATGTGCTGCTTGGCCGGGGTCTGCATGTGCAGGATGAGGCCTTCATCATCGGTGCCACGATGGGCGCGGCTTCGGACATCACCGACGAGGTCATCGACTTCTTCATCAAGGTTTCGACGACCGAATACCCCAAGCATTGGCGGTTCCAGCCGGAGCATATTGCCTCGTTCCGTTTGGGCGTGGGGTTCGCGGTGGACAACCTCAACAACAAAGACCTGCACCTGATCCCGATGGAAGACGAGCCGTGGCAGTCAAAGACCGTGGCCCAGGCCCGCAAAGACCTCGGCATCTCCAAGCATGAGCTGCGCGCCTATTTCCGCAAGGCCGAAATGCTGGTGCCCGGCACGCGCGCAACCCGACGGCTCGATACCTCGGCGCACCGCTCAGACGGCGCGCTGAACCAGGACGAGGGGTAGGGGCGGGCACGCCGCCCCCTTTCCTCCACCCACCGATCCCGCTACCACCGCGCCGATGGCGCTGACCCCCGACACCCTGTCCGATCTGACCGAGACCGGCTTTGACACCGTGATCGACGTCCGGTCCCCGGCGGAGTTCGCCGAAGATCACCTGCCCCGCGCAATCAACCTACCCGTCCTGTCGAACGACGAACGCGCGCAGGTGGGCACGATCTACAAACAAGACAGCCCCTTCCGCGCCCGCAAGATCGGGGCCGCGCTGGTCGCGCGCAACGCCGCCGCGCATCTCGAGGGGCCTCTGGCCGACAAACCGGGTGGCTGGCGGCCCCTGGTCTACTGCTGGCGCGGGGGGCAGCGGTCAGGCTCGTTCGCCGCGATCCTCACCCAGGTCGGCTGGCGGGCCGAGACGGTGACGGGCGGCTACCGCGCGTGGCGGCGGATGGTGGTGCGCGCGCTCTATGACGATCCCTGGCCCGGGCGGCTGGTCCTGCTCGATGGCAATACCGGGACGGCGAAAACCGAGATCCTGGCCCGGCTGGCGTCACGCGGGGTGCAGGTCATCGATCTGGAGGCGCTGGCCTGCCACCGTGGATCGCTCTTTGGTGGGGTGGCGACTCCCCAGCCCAGCCAGAAGGCGTTTGAGAGCGCGATTGCCTGTGCACTCGCGGGGTTCGATCCCGCGCGCCCCGTGGTGGTCGAAGCGGAATCGAGCAAGGTGGGCGATTTGCTGGTGCCACCATCGCTCTGGTCGGCCATGCGCGCGGCCCCCCGGCTGGTGATCGCCGCCCCCCGTGCAGCCCGCGCCCGCTACCTGACCCGCGCCTATGGCGATCTTGGCGAGGATCCTGGGCGCGTGTCTGACACGCTCGCACGGCTCGCGCCCTATCACGGCCATGTGCAGATCGAGGCGTGGCAGGCGATGGCGGCAAACGGCGAGGCCGAGGCCTTGGCCGATAGCCTCATGGCCGTGCATTACGACCCGCGCTATGGGCGGGCGCGGGGAGGTGTTGCGGTGGCGGCGAAGTTTCGGGCGGAGCGGTTGGATGAAGGGGATATCGACAAAGTGGCTGGGCAAGTTGAGGCGTGGATTTCAGCGATCGATTGAACAAGCGCTAGGCTTAAACAGTCCAATTTTAACCGCTGACACAACTAACTGAGGGCAGTCCCCGACCGCGGGCGGGGGAGAAGCCCCCGCCCAGGGGGGCGGTCGGGGGCTGCCCGGCGGTGCCCGCCGGGCGGGTCCAGTTGTTCAAAGAGCGCGCTTCTCTTAAACCTCGCTACGCCACCCAAACAAACGGCGCCCCCTCCACGATCTCGCCAATCTCCCAAGTGCGCACATCCTCCCGCGCTAGCACCGCCTCCGCATCCTCCGGCGCCATGGCCGCGAGCAACCCGCCCGAGGTCTGTGGATCGAACAAAAGCGCCGCCCGCGCCCCCTCCGGCACCTCCATCTCCGCCGCAACTACCCGATTTTCAGGATAAAGCGAGGACCGCACCCCCCGCGCCGCCAGATCCTCCGCACCCGCGTAAAACGGCAGATCCTCCAGCCACACCCGCGCCGCCACTCTTGAGGCACGGCACATCTCCATCAAATGCCCAGCCATCCCGAACCCCGTCACATCCGTCATCGCATGGGCCGCCGCCAGTGCCTCCGCTACACCCCCTTGGCCCTGCGCCATCTCCCCCAGCGCCGCCGCCACATCCGCCCCCCGCGCGCTGCCCGCCATATCGGCAGCCAGTAGCGTACCCGACCCAAGCGGACGCGTCAGAAGCAACCGATCTCCGGGCCGCGCGCCCGCGAGCGTGATCGCCGGACCGTCAAGCAGGCCTGTCACCGTAAACCCCACCGTCAGCTCCGCCCCCAGCGTCGTATGCCCGCCCACGATCGCTGCCCCTGCCGCGTCAAACGCCTGCGCCGCGCCCGCCATGATCTCGGCCAGCCAGCGTTCCTGCATCTGCGGCACCATCGCGGGCAGGATCACCGTGGCGAGCGCCGCCTGCGGTCGCGCCCCCATCGCCCAGACATCGCCCATCGCATGCACCGCCGCGATCCGGGCCATCAGGTGGGGGTCGCCCGTGAAGGCCCGCAGGTGATCGGTGGTGATGACCTGTTGCGCCCCACCCACGCGCAGGACAGCCGCATCATCACCCGCAGCAACAGTGACATCCGCCCGGTCCGTGCCGGGCAGCGCCCGCACCGCACGGGTCAGCGCCGCACTCCCTACTTTCGCCCCACATCCCCCGCACAAAGGGGCCGCCGCCATCGCCCCACGCACGCCATGCGCCGCCTCCGGCAGGGGGGCGGGGGCGGCCATGGCGGGCAGGTCGCTCAGACGCTCCATAAACCGCCTATCGATCCGGTCCTTCAGCGCCCAGACCGATTGGCTCAGCGCGATCATCCCCCATTTCTCGCCCAAAGCCGCCTTGTGGCCCAGCGAGATCAGCTTGAGATAATCCCCCTGTGGCTCAAACCGCCGCCGCGCCCCGCCCGCGAGATCGGCGCGCAGGTTATGGGCCAGCACGGGTGCCGCGCGCACGGCAAAGACGCCCGCCTTGGGCCGCGGCGCATGGGTCAGATGGGCGCAATCGCCGGCCGCATAGATCGCCGGATCGGAGGTGCGCAGCTGCGCATCGGTGTCGAGATACCCATCGGTCAGATCCAGCCCCGTGGCCGCCAGCCATCGATAGGGCCGCGCCCCCGCCGCGCCTACCGTGAACTGCGAGGGCAGGCGTTGTCCCGTGGCCAGCGTCACGCCATCAGCCTCCACCGACCGCACATCGGTGTGTTCCATCAGCGTGATGCCCTTGAACTCGAGCTGGAACAGCAACGCCTTGCGCGCCCGGGAACCAAGCCCGGGCAGGGCGGTGCCCCGGTTGATCACGGTGACCTGCACAGGGCGATCGCGATCAGCCATGGCGAAGTGCATCGCCAGCGCCAGCTCCACCCCCGCCACGCCGCCGCCGATCACTACGATCTCGGCCGCGCCGGTGCTGTCGCGATAGGTGGCCCAGCGGCGGGCGAGGATGCCCAGCGGCTTGGCCGGGATGCCGTGATCGAGAAACCCCGGCAGGTCGGGCAGGTCAGAGGTGATGCCGATGTCGATGGAGGCCACGTCATAGGCCACATCGCTGCGGCCCGCGACCTGGATTCGCTGGTTCATGCGGTCGATCCCCTCGGCCTCGCCCAGGATCAGGCGGGCGTCTGCGAACCGCGCGAGGCGCACCAGATCGATCTCCAGATCATCCCGCCGGTAATGCCCCGCCACATAGCCCGGCAGCATGCCCGTATAGGGCGCGGTGGGGCCGGGGTTGATCACCGTCAGCCGCGCGCCGGGCAGAGGCTTCATGCCCCAGCGGCGCAGGACCAACGCGTGGGCATGGCCGCCACCGATCAGGACGAGATCACGGGTGAGGGGGATGGGCGTCATGGGGCGACGTTAGGGGGTAAGCTGCGGGAAAGTCGAGGGGTGGCATGGGGTCGCCGGGCGCAGGGCCAATCGCGGATTGTGCGGTGCATGTAGGACAAGGTGGAGAGGGCAGCCCCCGACCGCGGGTGGGGGCATAGCCTCCGCCCATGGGGGCGGTCGGGGGCTGCCCGGCGGTGCCCGCCGGGCGAATGGTAGTGTACGCAAAGGTCTGATCGCAGGTCCAACTATGGTGCGAATTTAGTCGACTGACCGGGGCAAACTTCAGAGGACTGACAACCCGCACGGAGTCAAGGGCCGCAGGCCCGCCGTGCCAGCGCCGGTTCGGCCCAACGGGCCGGCGCTTTTGCCCCTGCGCGGCCCGGATTTCGGCGGAAGAGGACCTTGCTGCCATAAAGCACGCTGTCGAAAGCGGGACTGCGCCGCCCCCCGAATCGGCGCTGACACGGCTCTGTGACAGGGCGCAAACCACGCGCCCCGAAGCCCCTCCACCCGACGAGTGCCGGGTGACGGGTTAGCGACGCAAAGGCCTGACAGCAGGCCCAACTATTGGATGATTTTGCGGGACCATGTGGGTCCAGCAGCGGAAAACTGAGGACCCGCACGGAATCAAGGGCCGCAGGCCCGCCGTGCCAGCGCCGGTTCGGCCCCACGGGCCGGCGCTCTTGCGACTGTGCGGCCCCGGTTTCGGCGGAAGAAGACCTTGCCGCCATAAAGCGCGCCGTCGAAAGCGGGACTGCGCCGCCCCCCGAACCGGCGCTGGCACGGCTACATCCTAAGGCGCAAGTCATGCGCCCTGAAACCCTTCCGCCCGAAGGGCGACGGGTTCACGACGCAAAGGTCTGATAGCAGACCCAAGCATTTTGTGGACTTGGAGGACCTATCGGGACGGCCCTCCGAAAATCGACGACCGGCACGGAATCAAGGGCCGCAGGCCCGCCGTGCCAGCGCCGGTTCGGCCCCACAGGCCGGCGCTTTTGCCACTGAGTGGCCCAGGTTCCGGCGGAAGATGACCTTGCGGCCATAAAGCGCGCCGGTGAAAGCGGCACTGCACCGCCCCCCGAACCGGCGCCGACACGGCTCCGCACTAAGGCGCCAACCACACCCCCTGAAATCCCTCCGCCCGACGGAACACCGCCCGCCGGTGCCGCTCGCGGCCCAGGTGCAGGGTTTCGATCTCCAGCACCTCCGCCGTCACCACCCCGAACCGCGCCGGATCGGGTGCGGGATCGTGATCCTCGGGCGTGGCCACCGGCGCTCCGGGCGCGGGCGTCCCGCCATAGACGCGCTGCGCCCCCTCTGGCACGGCCGCCCACTCCGCCGCCGTGCCCGCTCGCACACTCAGATGCACCCTGAGCCGCATCTGCAACTGCGCCTTGGCATCCCAGATCAGCACCGTGCCACCGGGATGATCTGCGATCTCGGCCACCTTGCCCGACGCCAGATCGGTGTGAAAGGTCAGCACCCCCGCCGCCGCATCCACCCCGCGCAGCACCACCGTCCGCGCCTCGGCCCCGTCGCGGCCCACTGTCGCCAGCACCGGATGCCGCGCAGGTGATCGGCGGTCGGCCACACCGCGCCCCAGACGCTGCCACACCTGGGTCAGCGTGCCATCGAGCGTGGTGAAATCACTCATACCCGGTCATTTCCAGATAGCCCCGGCCGGTATGCGATCCGGTGAAGGAAACTGGCCCCTCCCAATAAGGAAAAGCCGTTTCCATCCATGAGCTTGGGTATAGAGCCTCAACGGTCACATCAAGATCGCGCTCCGGCAATTGCACCCTCCACCGCGTGGGGACATTGCGGCCCGCAACGGCTGTCTCACCCAGCGGCTCGGCGGCGAAGGCGCCGTCCGGGAAGGGGGTCGGGTCGCCCTCAGGCGTGATCCACGTGGCGGCGGTGTAGTCGGGACCAGCGGTGTCGCGCAGGCGGAAGCCCATCAGGCGCTCGCCGCTGTCGAACACCAGACTGAACCAGTCCCACCCGGTTTGGGTGTCTGATAGCGGCTGCGAGGACCATTCGCGGTCGAGCCAGGCGTTCCCGGTGACCTCGACGGGGCCACTCGGCAGGGTGAGTGTGCCCGTGACCTCGTAGAACGGTTGCGAGTAGTAGTAGCTCGCTTGCCCGCCGCCGGATTTGACCGAGTAGCCCTCGTCGCCTTGTGGGACGAAGGGTTTGTCGGTGCTGAGTTGGAGATCATACGCGAAATCAGAGCCTTGCGCGGTGAGTTGCACGTCGCTCAGGCTGGGGCCTTCCATGCGCCATTCGTCGATATAGGCGTTGAAGGGTTCGGCGGTGACCCCCGCTTGGCCCACACCGCCGCGCGCGAAGCGTTCGGCAACGAAATGCGCGTCGGGTGTGGTGAGGCCGGCGTGCCCCATCCAGACCTGCGGGTCTTCCCAGCCGGGGCCGGTCTCAGGGCGGAGGGCGGAGCGGAAGAGCGTCCACTGGATGCCGTAGTCGCGGCCATCGGCACCGGTGAGCGTTGCGGTGACATACCACCATTCGATGCGGTAGGCCGGGTGGGGGCCATGGTCTTCGGGGAAGGTGAAGGGGGTGTTGCGTTGGGGGACGGCGAAGTCGTCGGAGACGGTGGTGCCGAGGCCGGCAAAGCCTTGGGAGTTTGCAGTGCTGACACATGCAACCAGCAAAAAGACGGTCCATCGCAACAAAGTGCCCGCCCGGCCGATAGGCCGGGCAGCGCCGACCCGCCCCCCCGGGGCGGCGCTATCGCGCACCCCGGCGGATCGGCGCTGCCCTTTTCTCATCGTCCATAGGGATAATCTTTTCAGCCCCTTATCGCTCATTGCTAAACACCTTCAAGAGCTGCGACGGCGGCACCCGCGCGAGCTTCACCGCGGGCCACAGGCTCGCCAGCCCCGCCGCCAGCAGCGCCAGCACGCCCAGAACTGCCCAGTCCCGCGGGAAGAGATGCATCGGCAACCGCCACCCGAACGCCTCCACATTGATCACCGCCAGCAGCACCCAAGCCAGCACCAGCCCCACCGGCACCGCCAGCACCATGGTCAGCGCCGCGAGCATCAGCGCGCGCATCAGCTCCAACCGCGCCAGCCGCCCCCGCGTCAGCCCCAGCGCCCAGGCGGGCGCCAGTTGCGGCAGACGCATAGCCGCAAGCGTTAACAGCGACGTCAGGATCGCAAACCCCGCCACCGCCAGCGTCAGCACGTTCAGCGCGCCAGTCACGGTGAAGGTCCGGTCAAACACCTGCATCGAGAACGCCTTGATCGCCTGCTGGTCGATCATTTTGTCGGGCGGCAGGCCGAAATCGTCCACTAGCGCCGTCCGCACCGCGTCCAACCGATCCGGGGCCAGGCGCAGCCCATAGCCCAGCCGCTCCACCTCCGGGAACCGCCGCACCAACTCGTCTACCCCCACCAGCACCTGCGCGAGCGGGTTGCCATAGTCGGAATACACCGCCCCCACCGTCAGCGCCCCACCGGGCAGCATCAGCCTATCGCCGGGGCTCAGCCTCTCGCGCCGGGCCAGTTGTTCGTTGACCAGCACCGCCTCGCCCGCCGCGACGCTGTCCCACACACCGGGCAGCGCGCTCAGAAGTGGCCAGTGGTCGCGATAGGTGGCGTGATCGGCGACGCCAAAGATCTCGGCTGGCGCGCCCAGGATCTCGGCCTCCACGTTCCAGATCGGCAGGATCGCGTCGGCTAGCGGTTCGAGGAAGGCGACCATGCGCTCGGCCTCCTCATTGGTCTCAGCTGTGACGTAAAGCTCGGAGGCCAGGCGCTGATCGAGCCAGCCGGTGAAGGTGAGCCGGAAGCTGGACACCATTGTGCCCACACCGATATTTGCGGCCAGCGCGAGGAGGAGGGCCATCAGCGCGAGGCTCAGACCGGGGAGTTGCTGGCGCGTATCGGCCCAGAACCATTGTGCTAGAACGCCCTTGGCCCCGCGCGAGGCCAGCGCCAGAGCGCCCGACAGAACGGCGGGCAGGAGAAGGGCCGCCGCCAGAAGCAACGCGCCCAGCATAACAAACCCCGCCACCAGCCCCGAGCCAAAGAGGATCGCGGCCAGCGACAACGCCCCCAGCGCCCCGGCTGCGGCCAGTTGCGCCCAGAGCGTGGCTTGCGAGGCCATGGCCCAGGCGCGGGGGCGGGCGGGCGCCAGCACGGGCAGGCGCGCGATCTTCCAAAGCGCGCCAGCAGAGGCGGCGGCGGTGCCTGCGACGGCGATGGCAAAGCCCGCCGCCCACCAGGCGGGGCGGAAGGCCAGCGCGCCCTCCACCGGCGCGCCGTAGAGGCCGCGCAGGGTGGCGGCGACGTCGGGCAGGAGGGCGGCGGCGATGAGATAGCCGAGCGCCACGCCGAGGGCACCGGCGACGAGCGCGAAGGCCAGGAGTTCGGTGATGAGCAGCAGTGTGAGGTCTCGGGCAGGTAGACCGAGGGCGCGGAGGGTGCGGAAGACAGGGCGGCGCTGTTCGAACGCCAGCGCGATGGCGCCGTGGACGATGAAGAGGCCCACGGCGAAGGAAAGGAGCCCGAACGCCGTGAGGTTGAGGTGGAAGCTGTCGGTGAGGCGCGCCAGATCGGCCTGGCCACCGCTGTCGCGCCGGGTCAGCTTGGGGGCGATATCGCTTAAAGGCGGCGTGGTCAGCGGTTGCGTATCCAGCACGATCAGGCGGGTGATCTGGCCCTCCATCCCCAGCAACCCCTGCGCGATGCCGATATCGGCGAAGGCGAGGCTGGGGGCGATGCCTTCGGCGGTGATGACCGGGGGCAGGTCCATCTCGGCCAGCCGTTCGGCGGTGGTCTCACTGGCGATCAACTGCCCCGGCGGGGTGAAGAAGTCCCCGATCTCGCCCTCCAGAACCGTCCCCGCCGCCGCGATGTCGGGCGGTGCCGTCAGCGGGTCGATGCCCACGAGGCGCACGCGGCCCGCCTCGCTCGTCAGCCAGCCTTCCACAATGGGCGTAACCTGCCAGCCCGCACGCCGCAGGGCGATGTAGGTCTCCTGCGGAATGTCCCCGCCCTCGCGCACCAGAACGGGCCGCGTCCCGCCCACGGCCTCGCTCGCGGCGGCATAGCTCGCCCGCGCCTCGGCGTTGATGGCCTGCACCCCGGACCAGAGCGCGGTGGCCAGCGCCAGCCCCAGGATCAGCGTGAGCAACTGAAACGGATGCCGCCGCCAATGCGACCAGAGGGCGGAAAGGGCCGTGCGCCTCATGCCACGCGCCCCCGGCTGAGGTGCAGGCGGCGCGACAGCCGCGCGGCGAGGCGGTCGGAATGGGTGACCATGAGAAGGCCCGCGCCGGTCTCGGCAACCAGCTCCAGCATCAGGTCGATGACCGCGTCGCCCGTGGCCTCGTCGAGGTTGCCGGTGGGCTCATCGGCGAGCACCAGGGGCGGCTTGCCCGCAAGCGCGCGCCCGATGGCCACGCGCTGTTGCTGACCGCCGGAGAGCTGTTCGGGGTATTTGGCGGTGTGCGGGGTCAGGCCCAGGCGATCGGTGAGAGTGGCGCACCAATCGGGGTCGTGACGCTCGGCCAATCTCGCCTGAAAGGCGATGTTGGCGGCGACGTCGAGTGATGGGATCAGGTTGAATTGCTGGAAGATGACGCTGACCGTCTCGCGGCGGAGCGCGGCGCGCCCGGTGTCGTCCAGCGTCTCGAGCGCGGTGTTCTGGATCGTGATCTGGCCTGCGTCGGGGGTCTCAAGGCCTGCGATGACGTGGAGCAGGGTGGATTTGCCCGATCCGCTTTCGCCCGTGAGCGCGAGGGTATCGCCTGCGGGCAGGTGCAGGGAAATGCCGTCGAGCACCGGGACAGGGCCGGGGTCGCCGGGGAAGGATTTGTGCAGGTCGGTGACGGTGAGGAGCATGGGGGCCGGGGTTTCGGTGTCGTTGGTCGGGGACATAGCAGGATGGGCGGTCGGGGGTAGGGGGTGGCCCTTGGGTTGGTCGTGCAATGGCCTCGGAGCGGGTGCCTATGAGGCCGGGGTTCGTGTGTTGACCCCCTCTCCCTAACCCTCTCCCGCCGGGAGAGGGGACCGGTTTGCGTGGGATTGATGGCCTTGCGCCCTGTCGCCTCCCCCTCCCGGCGGGAGGGGGATTGAGGGGGAGGGTGCTTGGGTGGCGTTTGCCCGACTGGAGCGTTTACCGTCCCGGACTTTATCCGGGACCTCGGTCTTCCAGCGTACCAAGGCCGCGGATCAGGTCCGCGGCGTGAGAGAAGTACAAATTCTGCCCTTGTGGCCGCAACAATGTGCTGAGGGCAGCGCCGAACCGAGGGGTGGCGTTAGCGCCGCCCCGTGGGGGCGGGTCGGCGCTGCCCGGCCTATCGGCCGGACGGTGCACTGAATGAATTAGGACGTAGGACGTACGCTCTGTGTCAATCCACCGCCAACCCGCTCGGCACAGTCTCGGGCCGCCCCAAGGGCCGCTCCTCCGCCGTCAGCCCCGTCAACGCCTCCAGAAACGCCACGATCTCGGCCACCTGATCGTCACCCAGCGCGGGCAGGGACACATCCACCACCGCCGCCTGCCGCGCCATCTCGCGCGCGTCTTGCTGGATCACGAAATCCACCTGCGCCAGCCACGGCACCTCCGGCAAGTTCGCCATCTCAGGCTCCCACGCCGCCCGCGATCCCGACGGGTCGAGGTGATGGCGCACCATCGCCTCCAGCGTCGGGTAGGCCCCGTTATGCCCATAAGGCCCGGTCAGCGCCACGTTGCGCAGCATCGGCGTGCGGAAGCGATACGCATCCTCCAGCCGGTTCGACTCCCCCATCCGGCCGACATCGCGGGCGTAGGGATCGAACGCACGGGTGCGGCCCGGCCCAAACGCAGGCAGTGCCAGAGCGCGGAAGTTGTGGTCGGACAAAAGCGACCCGGCATGGCAGTTGGAACACCCCACCTCGCCGTAAAACAGCCGCATGCCCCGTTCGGCTTCTGGCGACAAAGCATCGGTGTCGCCCGCCAGGTAGGCATCAAACGGGCTGTCATGGTTGCGCCACTCCGAAGCTATGAAGGCCCCGATGGCATTGCCGATCTCGACAATGGTCACGTCCGCTGGTTCCTCGATGTGATCAAAGGCCTCCACAAACATCCGGCCATATTCGGGGATCGTCCGCACCCGCTTGGCCAGGATCGGCCAGGCCAGGTCGATGCGGTCATGCACCGCGCCCGTCACCTCATTCTCGCGCGGGTTGCCCGCCATCTCAAACTGCGCGGTCAGCGGGAAAAGCGCTTGCGCGGCGAGGATTGTCTCAAGCCCCTCAGGCAGCCATTCTTCTGCCGGAGAATTGAACCCGTTCCCGAAGAGATCGGATTTCGACAGCCGCCCGTCATGAAACAACACCTCGATTTCGCGGTGCCCGAGGTTCCACAGCGCAGGAGAGTTGCGCGGGATCCGCTTGCGGATCGCATCCGCGCCGGTGCCCGCCGTCCGTTCCGGCCCCACGCCCACACCGCCTTCGCCGATCCCGAGGCTCAGCCCGTCGGTGCCCGCGTGATCGTGGTGGTGGCATGTCCCACACGAGATATTGCGGTTGCCCGAGAGGATCTTATCGTAGAACAAAAGCTGCCCGATCTTTGCCTGATCCGGGTCAACGGGCAGGAAGTCGGCATCGGTCAGGGGGGCGGGAAGCTCCAGGGCCTGGGCGGGCAGGGCGAGGCCAAAGAGGAGGGCCAGATGGCAAAACACACGTTTCATACGCTGATCTTCGCGGGATTTGTGGCACTTGCAAGCCCTGCGGTGGCCGAACTGGAAGAGGCCCGCGATTTGATGGAGGCCGGACGGTTCGAGGAAGCGATGGAGGCGTTCCTGCCTGCGGCCCGGTCGGGCAATGCCGAGGCCGAGGAATGGATCGGGGTGATGTATGCGCTGGGGCTGGGGGTGGAGCGCGATGATGTGCGGGCGTTTGAGTGGTATCTGCGCGCCGCGATGAAGGGGCATCCGGGGGCGCAGTCTGGCGTGGGCTGGTATTATGAGGTGGGGCGCGGCATGCCGGCGCCGGATCTGGTGCGGGCCTATATGTGGTATGTGCTGTCGGCGATTGGGGGCGATCCGGATGCGGCAATCAGCATGGATGAGGTCATCAAGAAGATGACGCCAGAGCAGATCGAGCACGCGAATATCTTGATCGAAGATTACAAGCCTTGGATGTACCCGTTTCGGTAGGTCTCCCGTAGACGCGGCTGCCGTCACGCAAATGCGTTGAGGGCAGCCCTCGACCGCGGGTGGGGGCAAAGCCCCCGCCCATGGGGGCGGTCGGGGGCTGCCCGGCCTTCGGCCGGGCGGAACCCTTGATACGGGGCGCGCACTATTCTTTGCCACGCAAACACATCCCAATCTCTGCATCCGCAAAAAGCAATTGCTGCGCCTGCATCATCCGCTAACCTGCAGAGTCAATGACACGTCTTTCCATCGTAGTGGTCGAACCCGACCGCGACCGCGCCCTGATGATCGTCGACAGCCTCAACGAGGCGGGCGAGAACGATATCCATGTGATCTCCGAGGTCTCGGGCCTCGCCCGCAGCCTGTCGCAGCGCAACCCCGATGTGGTGATCGTTGATCTCTCCAGCCCCACCCGCGACATGATCGAGGAACTGACACTGGCCACCGCGCCGCTCGAACGCCCTGTCGCGGTCTTTGCCGATGAAAGCGACGACAGCATGACCCAGGCCGCGATCGAGGCGGGCGTGTCGGCCTATGTGGTCGACGATCTGCGGCCCGATCGCTTGCGCCCGGTGATGGCGGCGGCGATTGCGCGGTTCAACGTGTTCCGCCGGATGCGGGACGAGTTGGAGGAAACCAAACGCGCGCTTGAGGAACGCAAGGTCACCGACCGCGCCAAGGGCCTCCTCATGAAAGCGCGCGGGATTGATGAGGATGCGGCCTATGCGCTGTTGCGGAAGGCCGCGATGGATCAGGGCAAGCGGATCTCCGAAGTCGCCGCCGCCATCGTCACCGCGGCTGAGCTGTTGTCATGACGTCAACGACCCTGTCTGTCGCCTTCATCCCGCTGGTCGACGCCGCCCCCCTGATCGTCGCGCAAGAGATGGGATTTGCGCGTGAAGAGGGGCTGAGCCTTGATCTGGTGCGCGCGCCGTCCTGGTCATCGGTGCGCGATATGCTGGCCTTTGGCCGGGTTGAGGCGGCGCATATGCTGTCGCCCGTGCCGGTGGCCATGGCGCTGGGCATCGGCGGGGTCGCCTCGCGCATCTCGGCGCTTATGGTGTTGTCGGTAAACGGAAATGTGGTGGGCGTCAGTCAGGAGATCGCGACCCGGCTCAAGGCGAACGGCCATGATTTCGGGTTTGCCGATGCGCGCGCCGCCGGTCATGCGCTGGTACAAGCGGCCGGGGGGACACTGCGGATCGGCGTGCCCTTTCCCTTCTCCATGCATGCCGAGCTTCTCTATTACTGGCTGTCGGCCTCGGGCCTGCCCGCGCCGCAGAATATCGAGATCAAGACGGTGCCGCCGCCGTTGATGACCGATGCCATGGCGGCAGGCGAAATCGATGCGTTTTGCGTGGGCGAACCCTGGGGATCGAAGACGGTGGAGCGGGGTGTCGGCGCGCTGATCCTGCCCGGCTCGGCGATCTGGAGTTTCGCGCCAGAGAAGGTTCTGGCCGTGCGCACCGAGTGGGCCGAGGCGGAACCCGACCTCACCGGCCGGCTCATGCGCGCGGTCTGGAAGGCCTGCCGCTGGCTGGGGCAGGGGGGCGCACAGACCACCGCGGCGGAGCTTCTGGGGCGGTCCGAATACCTCGACCTTGCGCCGCACATCATCGACCGCGCCCTGACGGGGCGGCTGGTCGTTCAAAGCTCGGGCGAGACGCGCACCGCGCCGGGGTTTCTGGAATTCTTCGCCGGCGGCGCGACCTTCCCCTGGCGCAGTCAGGCGGCCTGGATCGCGGCCCAGATGGCGGCACGGCTGGGCCTTGAGCGGTCGGTGTCGCTGGATCAGGCGCGCGCGGTCTTTCGCACCGATCTCTACCGCAAGCACCTGCGCGAAACGGGGGCGGTTTTGCCCGGCGCGTCGGAGAAAATCGAAGGTGGAATCGCCGCGGGAACTGCCGCTGCGTCCGAGACAGGGCGGCTGATCTTTACTGAGAACTGGTTTTTCGATGGCCGCTTTTTCGACCCGCACCTGAAAACCTGACCAATTATTGTGCACTCGCAGCAGACGGCCCTAAAAAAATCGGGGCGCTCGCGAAAAACGCCACATTGGGTCTTGTGGGCCGGGGATGCCCACTGCCAGCGTGCAACTCGAGGGCAACGACGCTCTCCCGAAAACCTCCCAAAACCGGGATTCCGAGCAAGGCTGCTCGAACCTTTCCAGCGCACCTCGCGCGTGGAAGCGTTCGGCAGCCTTTTGTCTTTTGACCATCCGCCCACCGGGCGGGCAACCACAGGGAAACTGCATCCCATGAAACGAATTTTCACAGGCGCCGCCGTTGCCGCGCTGATCGCGACCAGCGCCTCGGCAGATTTGCTAGAGCTGGAAAAGGACGAATTGACCTTCGGGTTTATCAAGCTGACCGATATGGCCCCGCTGGCCGTCGCTTATGAGCAGGGCTATTTCCTGGACGAAGGCCTGTTCGTGACGCTGGAAGCGCAAGCCAACTGGAAAGTGCTGCTCGACGGCGTGATCGACGGGCAGCTTGACGGCGCGCACATGCTCGCCGGTCAGCCGCTGGCCGCGACCATCGGCTTCGGCACCGAGGCGCATATCATCACGCCCTTCTCGATGGACCTCAACGGCAACGGCATCACCGTCTCGAACGAAGTGTGGGAAATGATGCGCCCGAACATCCCATCGATGGATGACGGCCGCCCGCAGCACCCGATCTCGGCATCGGCCCTGAAGCCGGTGGTGGAAGATTTCCAGGCCAAGGGTGAGCCCTTCAACATGGGTATGGTCTTCCCGGTCTCGACCCACAACTATGAGCTGCGCTATTGGCTGGCTGCAGGTGATCTGCATCCCGGTTACTACAGCGCCGAAAACATCTCGGGCCAGATCGGCGCAGACGTGTTCCTGTCGGTGACGCCGCCGCCGCAGATGCCGGCGACATTGGAGGCAGGCACCATCCACGGCTACTGCGTGGGCGAGCCCTGGAACCAGCAGGCGGTGTTCAAAGGGATCGGCGTGCCGGTCATCACCGACTACCAGATCTGGAAGAACAACCCCGAGAAAGTCTTTGGGATAACGGCAGAATTCGCCGAACAGTACCCCAACACGACGCTTGCGGTGACCAAGGCGCTGATCCGTGCCGCGATCTGGCTGGATGAAAACGACAACGCCAACCGCGAAGCCGCGGTGGAGATCCTGTCGCGGCCCGAATACGTGGGCGCCGACTATGACGTCATCGCCAACTCGATGACCGGCACCTTCGAGTTTGAGAAGGGCGACAAGCGCGAGATCCCCGATTTCAACGTGTTCTTCCGCTACAACGCGACATACCCCTTCTACTCGGACGCCATCTGGTATCTCACGCAGATGCGCCGCTGGGGCCAGATCGAAGAAGCCAAGTCGGATGAGTGGTATTTCGAGGTGGCCGAAAAGGTCTATCGCCCCGACATCTATCTGGAAGCCGCACGGATGCTGGTGGACTCTGATCTGGCGAATGAGGTCGACTTCCCCTGGGATAGCGATGGGTACAAGGCCGCGACGCCTGCCGAAGATATCATCGACGGCATTCCCTACGATGGCCGCTTCCCCAACGCCTACCTCGAGAGCCTGCCCATCGGGCTGAAGGGCGAACAGGTTGTCGTCGGCACCGAAGTTCAGGGCTAAGGCCCGCGCCCGGTCCGCCCACGAGGCGGGCCGGGTTTTCCCAATTCAACCCCTGCCACCCATTCGCGGAGACAGACATGACCGCCGTCGATCCAAGCGCCGTCACTGATGAAGCCAAAGAGGCCCGCCGGGCCCGCACATTCACTCTGATCAATAAGGCCGATACCTGGTTCAATGTCTTCGGACTGAGCTGGCTTACCCCGATCCTGCGCGCCGCGGCGGGCGACAACCCCCGCGCTCAGGTTCAGGAAATCTGGCGTCTCCTGGGTGTGCCCCTGGCCGCCATCGCTGCCTTCCTCGTCCTCTGGGGCGCGCTGGCGCCGCAGGTGGTCACATCGCTCGGCGCGATCCCGGGGCCGGCAGAGGTCTGGGAACAGGCCGTCAACCTGCACCAGGACGCAGGCCAGAAAGCGGCCAGCGAAGCGCGGTTCCACGAACAGGTCGCCACGTTGAACGAACGCCGCGTGGCCAACGGGCAAGAGCCCATCGAACGCGCCTACACGGGGGCCCCCAGCTACTACGACCAGATCTGGACCTCGATCAAAACGGTGTTCTTTGGCTTTCTGATCGCCACGGTCGTGGCCGTGCCCTTGGGCATCGCTGCGGGCCTGTCGCCCACCGCAAACGCCGCGCTGAACCCGCTCATTCAGATCTTCAAGCCGGTCTCGCCGCTGGCCTGGTTGCCCATCGTGACCATGGTCGTCTCGGCGCTTTACACCACGCAGGACGGCTGGTTCGCGAAATCATTCCTCAACTCGGCCATCACCGTGACGCTCTGTTCGCTTTGGCCCACGCTGATCAACACCGCCCTGGGCGTCAGCTCCATCGACAAGGATCTGGTGAACGTCTCGAAGGTGTTGAAGATGAACACTTACACCAAGATCACCAAGCTCGTGCTGCCCTCGGCTCTGCCCCTGATCTTCACCGGTCTGCGCCTGTCGCTTGGCGTTGGCTGGATGGTTCTGATCGCGGCGGAAATGCTCGCCCAAAACCCCGGCCTTGGCAAATTCGTCTGGGACGAGTTCCAGAACGGATCCAGCCAGTCGCTGGCCAAGATCATGGTCGCGGTCTTTACCATCGGCATCATCGGCTTCCTGCTCGATCGTCTGATGTACGCGATCCAGGCCGCCTTCACCTTCACCAACAACCGCTGAGGCCGAGATGAGCATTCTCAAACTCGACAACGTGTCAAAGAGCTTTGGTGAAGGCACCGACCGCACCGACGTTCTCAAAGACATCTCGCTTGACGTCGAAGAGGGCGAATTCCTCGTCCTCCTCGGCTTCTCGGGCACCGGCAAGACGACGCTGATCAACCTGCTGGCGGGGCTTGATACCCCGTCGAAGGGCACGGCCAGCTTCAAGGGCGCGCCCATCACCGGGCCGGGTCCGGAACGCGGCGTGATCTTCCAGAGCTATTCGCTGATGCCCTGGCTCACCGTGAACGGCAATGTGGGCCTCGCGGTCGACGCGATCTTCCCGGGCCTCAGCCGTGCCGAGCGGGCGGAGAAGGTGGCGCATTACGTGCAGATGGTGGGCCTCTCCCACGCCACGGGCCGCCGTCCGGCGGAGCTGTCAGGGGGCATGCGGCAGCGGGTGAATGTGGCGCGCGCGCTAGCGATGAACCCCGAGGTTCTTTTGCTGGATGAGCCGCTGTCGGCGCTCGACGCGCTGACGCGCGCAAACCTCGCCGACGAGATCGAGGGGATTTGGGAGGCCGACAAGAAGACCTGCGTCCTGATCACCAACGATGTGGACGAGGCGATTGTGCTGGCCGACCGGATCATCGCGCTGAACCCCGACGGGACGCTGGGCGAGGAGTTCAAGGTGACGATCCCACGCCCACGTGATCGGACTGCGATGAACCACGACGAGACGTTCAAAACCCTGCGGGCCGACGTCACCAAGTACCTGATGGATGTGGGCATCGAGTCCAAGGTCGAAGGCTCGCGCATTCTGCCCGATGTGACCCCGATCCACGGCGTCCCCGCAGCCGTGGCCAAGGCGCAGGAGGGGATGATCGACAACCGCTTCCTCGACTTCTCGATGCTGCACAAGGTCTATCCCACGCCCAAGGGCCCGCTGACGGTGGTCGAAGATTTCGACCTGAAAATCGACCGGGGCGAGTTCATTTCGCTGATCGGGCATTCGGGCTGTGGCAAGTCCACGGTGCTGACGATGGCGGCAGGGCTCAACGAGATCTCCAAGGGCGCGATCCGGCTCGATGGCCGCCACGTGGAAGGGGCGGACCCCGAACGCGCGGTGGTGTTCCAGTCGCCGTCCTTGTTCCCGTGGCTCACGGCCAAGCAAAACGTCGCCGTGGGCGTCGACCGCGTCTATCCCAAGGCCTCAACGGCTGAGCGGACCGATGTTGTGGAATACTACCTCGAACGCGTGGGCCTGGCCGACGCGATGGACAAACCCGCCGCCGATCTGTCGAACGGCATGAAACAGCGGGTCGGCATCGCGCGGGCCTTTGCGCTCTCGCCAAAACTCCTTCTGCTCGATGAGCCCTTCGGCATGCTCGACAGCCTCACGCGTTGGGAGTTGCAGGAAGTGCTGATGGAGGTCTGGTCGCGCACCAAGGTGACGGCGATCTGTGTGACCCATGATGTGGACGAGGCGATCCTTCTGGCCGACCGCGTGGTGATGATGACCAACGGCCCGCAGGCGACCATCGGCAAGATCACCAAGGTCGACCTGCCCCGCCCGCGCACGCGCAAGGCGCTGCTGGAGCACCCCGACTACTACGCCTACCGGCAGGAAGTGCTCGATTTCCTGGAGGAGTACGAGCACGGCGCCAAGCCAAAACCGAAACCGGCGCCCGCGCCGATGGCTGCGGAGTAACCCATTATGGATGCAACGCAAATCTCATTGGTACAGGATAGTTTCGCCAAGGTCGCGCCCATCGCCGATCAGGCGGCGGACCTGTTCTATGCCGATCTCTTTGAGACCGCGCCAGAGGTAAAGCCGCTTTTCGCAGGATCCGATATGTCGGCGCAGGGCACGAAGCTGATGAAGACCCTGGGCGTGGTCGTGAACGGGTTGGACAACCTGGGCGATGTCGTCCCGGTGGCCGAAGCACTTGCCGTACGCCACGTCGGGTACGGTGTGGCCGCGGAACACTATGACTTCGTCGGGGCCTCGCTTCTCCGAACACTTGAAAAGGGGTTGGGCGACGGGTTCACCACCGAAGTCGCTGATGCCTGGGCCACTGCCTACGGCACGCTGGCCGGGGCAATGAAGGCCGCGGCCTATCCGGAGGCTGCAGCATGACCAAACACCTCGTCATCATAGGTGCCGGCATGGCCGCGGGGCGGCTGGTCGAGCACATTACCGAGGCGGGCGGGTGGACCGTGACGCTCTTCAATGCCGAGCCACGCGGGACGTATGATCGGATCATGCTGTCGCCGGTTCTCGCAGGCGACAAGACCTATGCCGAGATCGTCACCCACGATGCGGCCTTCTATGAAGAGCGTGGTGTGACCTGCCGGTTTGGTGAGCGCGTGACGGCGATTGACCGCGTCGCCAAGACAGTGACGGGTCAGGACGGCGTGGCGGTGGCCTACGACAAGCTGGTGATCGCCACCGGGTCAGACCCGTTCATGATCCCGCTGCCGGGCCACGACCTGGAGGGCGTCATCGCCTACCGCGACCTGGAAGATACCGAGCGGATGATGGCGCTGGGCGAAAGCCAGAAAGCAGTCGTTATCGGCGGCGGCCTGTTAGGCCTTGAGGCTGCAGCGGGGATGCACGCCCGTGGCGTGGACGTCACCGTCGTGCATCTGATGGGCCATCTTATGGAACGTCAGTTGGATGAAGCCGCGGGCTATCTTCTGCGCAAAGAACTCGTGGGGCGGGGCATCAAGGTGCTGTGTTCGTCGAACTCCAAAGAGATCCTGGGCCAGGATAGCAAAGTGCGCGCTCTGGTGTTGGAGAACGGTACCGAACTGCCTTGCGATCTTTTGGTGATGGCGGTGGGCATCCGGCCCAGCACGGCGCTGGCCAAAGACGCCGGGCTGATCGTGGGCCGGGGGCTCGAGGTGGATGACCAGATGGTCACGTCGGACCCAGATGTGCTGGCCATTGGCGAATGCGTGGAACATCACGGCGCGCTCTTCGGCCTTGTGGCCCCGATTTATGAACAGGCCAAGGTGGCGGCTCAGACGTTGCTCGGTGAGGACGCGACGTTCGTGAACCGCGAGACGGCGACCAAGCTGAAGGTTACGGGGTGTGATCTGTTCAGCGCGGGCGATTTTGCCGAGGGCGAGGATCGCGAGGATATCGTGTTCCGCGACCCCGCGCGGGGCGTCTACAAGCGCCTCGTGTTAAAGGACAACCGGATCATCGGCGCGGTCATGTATGGCGACACCACCGATGGCGCGTGGTTTCACGGGATGATCAAGGACAGGACAGACGTGTCGGGGATGCGCGAGACGCTCATCTTCGGACCGGCCTTCCAGGGAGGAGGGGCGCTGGACCCTATGGTGGCCGTTGCAGCCTTACAGGCTGACGCAGATCTCTGCGGCTGCAACGGCAGAACCATCAGCCAAAAGACCAGCGCCACCCAAACCCTGCAGGCCGCCTGATGGACGGGTCGGGCCAGCCATCGATCAAATCGACCTGCCCCTATTGCGGGGTGGGCTGCGGGGTGATCCTGCGGCCCGATGGCGTGGGCGGGTTGGCGGTGGAGGGCGATCCCGATCACCCCGCCAACCACGGCAAGCTCTGTTCCAAGGGGCTGGCGCTGGGGGAAACCCTGTCGCTCGACGATCGCCTGCTGGCCCCCGTTGTCGGCGGGATAGAGAGCGATTGGGACAGCGCGCTGGATCTGGTCGCCACCCGGTTTCGCGAGACCATTGACGCCCATGGGCCCGACAGCGTGGCCTTCTACGTCTCGGGCCAGCTGCTGACCGAAGACTACTATGTGGCCAACAAGCTGATGAAGGGTTTCATCGGCTCGGCCAATATCGACACGAACTCACGCCTCTGCATGGCCTCCACCGTCGCAGGCCACAAGCGCGCCTTTGGCAGTGACACGGTGCCCGGCACCTATGAGGATCTGGATGAGGCCGATCTGGTGGTGCTGGTGGGCTCAAACCTCGCCTGGTGCCATCCGGTGCTCTACCAGCGCCTGGCCGCCGCCCGCGCGGCGCGGGGCACGAAGGTGGTGGTGATCGATCCGCGCCGGACGGCCACCTGTGACATCGCCGATCTGCATCTGAAGATCGCGCCGGGCACCGATGTGGCGCTGTTCAACGGCCTTCTGACCCATCTGGCCAATACCGGCGCTGTTGATGAGGCATATGTCGCCGCGCATACCGAAGGGTTCGATGCCGCCATCGACGCCGCAGCCCAGGACAGCCACCAGATCACCGGCCTGCCCGCTGCAGACATCGCCACCTTCTATACGCTGTTTGCCCGCACCACGCGGGTGGTCACCGTGTTCAGCCAGGGCGTGAACCAATCGAGCGCGGGCAGCGACAAGGTGAACGCCATCCTGAACTGTCACCTGGCCACGGGCCGGATCGGACAGCCGGGTATGGGCCCCTTCAGCGTGACCGGCCAGCCCAACGCCATGGGCGGGCGCGAGACGGGGGGCTTGGCCAATATGCTGGCCGCGCATCTCGATCTGGAAAACGCCGATCACCGCGCGGCGGTCCAGACGTTCTGGCATGCCCCGCGCGTGGCCGATCAGGCGGGTCTGAAAGCCGTGGACATGTTCCGCGCGGTGGGGGATGGGCGGATCAAGGCGCTGTGGATCGCCTGCACGAACCCCGCCGTCTCGCTGCCCGAGGCGGGGGCTGTGGCCGATGCGATCAAGGCCTGCCCCTTTACCGTGGTCAGCGATCTGACCGCGCGCACCGATACCGCGCGGCTGGCCGATGTGGTTTTGCCTGCCACCGGCTGGGGCGAGAAGGACGGCTCTGTGACCAATTCCGACCGCACGATCAGCCGCCAACGCGCGGCTTTGCCCGCACCCGGGGGGGCACGGGCCGATTGGGCGATCTTTGCCGAGGTCGGCCGCCGCATGGGGTGGGAGGCTGCGTTCGACTACCAAAGCCCGGTGGAGGTGTTCCGCGAACATGCCGCACTTTCGGGGATCGCGGGAACGCTTGGTCGGGATTTCGATATCTCGGGCCTGAGCGATCTTTCCGATGCCGAATACGATGCGCTGGCCCCCCAGCGCTGGCCCATCACCGCGACCCGCGCGGGCGGGCGCTTCTTTGGTGACGGGCGGTTCTTCACGCCGTCGGGCCGCGCGCGGTTTCAAGCGGTCACCCACCGTGCGCCTGTGTCGACCCCGTCTGACGCGATGCCCTACCGGCTGAACTCGGGCCGGGTGCGTGACCAGTGGCACACAATGACGCGCACCGCCAAGACGCCGCGCCTGTCGCGGCACCTGGCCGAACCGTTCCTGCAGATCCATCCCGCGGATGCCGAGGCGCTGGGCCTGAAGCCTGCCGACCTCGCGCGCGTCCACAGCGCCACGGGCAGCGCGATCCTGCGGGTGCTCATCAGCGAAGACGCGGCCCCCGGTGCGCCCTTTGCGCCGATGCACTGGACGGGCGAGACGGCCCCGGCGGCGCGTATCGGCCCGGTGATCGCAGCGGCGACCGATCCCATCTCGGGCCAGCCGGAGACCAAAGCCGCGACCGTGGCGATCGAACGGTTTGATGCCGCGTGGTACGGGTTTGCCGTGTCGTGCGGGGCGATGGCGCCCCAGGCCACCTATTGGGCCATGGCCCGCACCGATGGCGGTATGCGGGCGGAACTGGCAGGCGATGCCAGGGTCACCGATTGGGTGCGCTATGCCCGCGATCTGTTCCAGACCACCGCCGAGCCTGTGGTGTTCGAAGACGCCGCCCACCGCATCACCCGGCTTGCGTTTTTCGAAAGCGACAGGCTGGAGGCCGCGATCTTTGTCTCGCCCGAGCCGGTGGCTGTGGCGCGTGAGTTCGTGGCCGCGGCCCTTGGCACCCCCGCCGCAAGCCTTCTGGCCGCGCGTCCGGGGGCCGAGGTCAAGGATCCCGGACCGACTGTGTGTTCCTGCATGTCCGTGGGCCGCAACACTCTGATCGATGCGATCACGGGGCAGGCGGCGCCGAGTGTCGACGGCATCTGCCAGGCCACCGGGGCGGGCACCAGTTGCGGATCCTGCCGGCCCGAGGTGGCGGCGCTGATCGACCGCTTTGCCCTGCGGCAGGCGGCGGAATAGGGGGCAGGGATGCAGTCTTTCCCGATGTTCATCAAGACAACCGGACGCCGTGTGGTCATCGCCGGAGGGGGTGAGCAGGCGGCGCAGAAGGCGCGGTTGATCCTGAAGTCCGACGCGCAGATCGTGCTGGCGGCACCGGAGTTGGATGCAGAGTTGAGCGGCCTTGTGGGCCAGGGCCGCGCCAGCCATCACACCGGCGCGATCACGCCTGATACGTTTCGCGGCAGCGCGCTGACCTTTGTCGCCACCGGCTGCCCCGGTGCCGATGCGGCGATCCATGCGCTGGCGAAAGAGGGCGGGGCGCTGGTGAATGTGGTGGACCGGCCCGCGCTCTGCGATGCCATCACGCCGGCAATCGTCGACCGTGATCCGGTGGTGGTGGCCATCGGCACCGAAGGCACCGCGCCCGTGCTAGGCCGCTCCATCAAGACGCAGATCGAGACGCTGCTGCACCCCCGGATCGGTGCGCTGGCCGCACTTGCGGGACGCTTGCGCGGGGCCGTAGCCGAGCGCATTCCGCAAGCCGGTCGCCGCGCCTACTGGGCCTGGGCCTTCCGCGGCGAGCCCGCCACGCTCTTCGCCAGCGGGCAAGAGGAAGTCGCCACCCGCCTTCTGAAATCCGCCATTGCTGAGGGCCGGGTGCCCGACGCGGGCGGGCAGGGCCATATAGCGCTGGTGGGTGCGGGGCCGGGGGCGAGCGATCTGATGACCCTGCGCGCGGTGGAACGTCTGCAGGAAGCGGATGTGATCTATTACGACCGTCTGGTCGATGATGGCGTGCTGGAACTGGCCCGCCGCGATGCCGAGCGGGTCTATGTGGGCAAGGAGGTTGGCGCCTGCGCTTGGCCCCAGCACAAGATCTCGGCCCTGATCGCGTCAGAGGCGCGCAAGGGCCGGCGCGTGGTGCGGCTGAAATCCGGCGATCCGTCGATCTTTGGCCGCGCGACGGAAGAGCTTGAGGCCGCGCGGGCGGCGGGCATTCCGGTGGAGATCGTGCCGGGTGTGACGGCGGCCAGCGCCGCGGCCTCGGCCCTGGGTGAGAGCCTGACCGAACGCGGGGCCTCTGACACATTGGTCCTGACCACGGGCACCTGCCAGCCAGGGGACCCACCCCCCGATTGGGCCGCCCATGCGCGGCCCGGTACGACGCTCGCGATCTATATGGGCGTGCGTGCGGCGCCCGAGATTGCAGAGAGCCTGATGGGCCAGGGGGCGTCTGCCTCGACACCGGTGGAGATCGTGGCCGATTGCACGCGGGCGGGCGAACGCGTGGTGCGGACCGAGCTGTCGGATCTTGGCACGGCGCTGACGCGGGCCGGGATCACAGGCACGGCGTTGATCCTGGTGCGTTTGCCGAAGCGCGGGGTTGCGGCGGCGTCACAGGCGGCCTGAGGGCAATACCGTTCACGAGTTGATATATCTGTCAGATGCTTGCGGGCTAATTCGCACGCAATAGGTGAGCTTTCGCTCGCACTTTATCTGTCACCTTCGATCCGATGCGCCCCCGGTCCCCGCGCCCCCAGATGGTCATCCGCGTTCACCAAAGGACATGCGGTAACGCTCAGACACCCGCAGCCAATGCAATCGCTCAGATCATCGCGCAGGCTGGTCAGAAGCGTGATCCGCTGGCTCAGCGCATCGCGCCAGGCGGTAGAGACCCGCGCCCAGTCGGCGGTGGTGATCGCGCGGTCTTCGGGCAGGTGTGCGAGGGCCGCCGCAATCTCGGCCAGTGACACACCGGCCTTTTGCGCGATCCGGATCACGGCGACCCGGCGCAGGATGCTGCGCGGATAGAGCCGGTGATTGGCCGCGCTGCGCCGCGCCGCGATCAGCCCCTTGCGTTCGTAGAAATGCAGCGCCGAGACCGACACGCCGGTCCGGCGCGACAGGTCGCCAATGGTGAGTTCGCTGGGCATTCGGGGCCTTTCGATTAGGGCTTGACCTCAACTTAAGTTGAGCCCCTAGACCCCGATCCCGTCAAGACAAAAGCGAGGGGCGGGCGATGGCAGGGGCGGACACAGCAAGGCACGGGGCGCACGGCACGTTTGCGCGGTTTCTGGGGGCGGTGGGCCTGTCGAACACCGCAGACGGGATCGCGGTTGTAGCCTGGGCCTGGACCGCGTCGCTTCTGACGCGCGACCCCCTCTATATCGCGCTTCTCCCCGCCACGTTGCGCCTGCCGTGGGTGTTTTTCGCGCTGCCCTCAGGCATTTTGGCCGACCGGGCGGACCGGCGGCGGCTGATCGTGATCTGCGACCTGATCCGGGCCGCGGCCTATGGCGTGGCGGCCCTTGCCATCGTGCTGCACCTACCGCTCGCCGCGCCAGCCCCGGAGGGGCCAGTGCATCCGGGGCTCTATGCAGCGCTCATGGCGCTGGGCTTGATCGTGGGCTGCGCAGAGGTGGCGCGGGACAACGCGGCCCAAACCATGCTGCCCGCAATTGTCGCGAGTGAGCGGCTGGAATGGGCCAATGGCTGGATCAGCAGTATCGAGACGGTGGGCAACAACATGGCTGGCCCGGCGGTGGGCGCGTTCATGATCGCGCTGTTTCTACCGCTGCCCTACCTCGCGATCGCGCTGGCCTTGCTGGCCGCGGCGCTCGTAACCGCCGCGCTGCCCGGCATCTACCAGGCCGAGGCCCGGCGCGTGCGCGACTGGAAGGCCGAGATCCGCGAGGGCATCGCCTTCGTGATCCGCCACCCGATGCTGCGCTTTCTGGTGATCCTGACGGGGCTTTGGAACTTCTTTGCCGAGATGGCGATGATCGCGCTGGTGCTGCATGTTCAGGAAAATCTCGGGCTTGGGGCGCAGGCCTATGGGCTGATCCTTGGGGCAGGGGCATTGGGTGGTGTCGCAGGCGGTGTGGCCGTGGCCCCGCTGTTGCGGCGGATGCGCCGGGGGACCTTGGCGCAATGGGTGAACCTGATCTCAGCGGGGCTGTTTCTGCTGATCGCCATTGCGCCGGGGGCCTGGTCCGTGACGGCGATCCTGTTTCTCTTCTTCGGCACCGGCGTGATCTGGAACACGCTGTCGGTCTCCTACCGCCAGCGGGTGGTGCCCGATGCAATCCGGGGGCGGGTGAACAGCGTCTATCGCCTGTTTGCCTGGGGGATGATGCCCGTGGGCCTCGTCGCCTCGGGCCTGGTTGTGCGTGGGGCAGAAACAATCCTGGCGCGGGAGGTGGCACTGATCCTGCCCTTCGTGATCGCGGGCACGGGCATCCTGATCCTGTCGATTATGGCCTGGCGCCCGCTGGGACAGGCCTTTGGCGACTGATCCGGTGCCCCTGCCCAAGTCTGGCCGCAAAATCGCCACGCGGAGGCCCAGATGAGTGCGGCAGGGTACCCGCGTTTTGTGTAACCAGTATCCGGAGGTCGCTCATGTTCGAGCTGATTGCCTTTGTTATCCTGATCGGAGCTCTTGTCAGCTCCGCGCTCTCCATCCTCATCTCCCGCCTGCGCCGCCGGTCCATCGAGGCCGCCGCGAAAGCCGAGGCGGATTACACACGCGTCCTGGGCGATGCCCTGGCCGACCGCAAGCCGGTGACGGTGCAGCGCTATGCGCTGAAGCCCGGTGACCGGCTGCGGCTGGAATCGCCAAAGGCGGCCCAGGCCTAATCGCTGGATCCGGGCGGGGGCTGCCATGGCCCCCGGTTGCGTTCGTCTTGTGTGAGTGAGGCGGCGCCGCCCATCTGAGGCATGCGGATCCAAACTCTGGCCGGGGTGTTTGCCCCGGGCCCTGCGGGGCTGCGCCCCAATATGCCGGCAGTCGCAGGAACGCCCCTGTTTTTGCAGGGGCCCGTGGACCGCAGTTCTCATCGTGCGGGCCCGGTCGTCTGGCCCCGCGTGGTACCGGGGAGGGGTTCTAGCGGGCCGGGGTTTCCAGGTGGTGAGCGGGGCGTTCGGTGGGGGCGCTGCCCCCGGCCCATTGGGCCTCCCCCGGGATTTTTGGGAAGCGAAGAAGGGGGACGGCGGCTGCGCCTTACATGTACTGAATGTTCTTTGTATTTGGACCTCCGCAGAAGTCATGCATTAAACCGATGAAAGAACAGGTCGAAATCCACAATGACCGCGCAATTAGGATTTATCTGGCTTTGTGAGCAGTGCTGCAATGAGTGAGACGAAAATCTTCTCGGACCTTGCTGTAGGCAACGGTTGGTCACAACACAAAGATATCGACCTCTACTTCACAAAGGAGTTGGGCCCTCGATTTGCGCAAATCCTCCCTAAAGTTTACCGTACGCCACGCGGTTTGTCGGTGCGTTTGGACGTGTTATGTATGTGCCCGAGCTTTCAGGAAGATGCCGAGTTCATCGGGGGTGACTACGCGAACTGGGCGTTCTTGGAGCGTCGTCATCCCACAACCATTTTAAAGATGCCAAGTTTCCAAGAGGACATCGTTCTGGAAGGTCTTCTGCAAGTTGAGCGTTGGGTTCTGAGTGTAGATCGTGCCGAGGTATTGGAGAAGCTCTCAGGTTTTCCACCTTCCCTGTTGATCGGCTATGCGCTGCGGCACATAACGGCGCTGGCCATCTTGGGAAGACGGAAAAAGATAGAGAGTTACTTGGACAGTTACAGACGTGGTGTGGATGTAGGGTTCTGCGCTGGCATAGGCGAGGAGGTGTTACTTCGAGCCCTCCAGCTTTGTTCAAGGCGCGCTGAGACTGATGCGAGCTCCACTTAATTGTTTGGTGTGTCGGGCACTTTGAACCCAATAGGCGGTTTCACTTAAATCAACGCAGGAGTAGCTCGAGACTTTATCGTAGTATCCCTGCCGTAGAGCCATTCCCGCATGACCCCCACCACCATCCTCTTCGACAAAGACGGCACGCTTTTCGATTTCCACGCCACCTGGAGCGGCTGGGTGGCCGGCATGTTGCGGGACATGGCGCAGGGCGACGCGGTGCTTGAGGTGGTGCTGGCCGAGGCGTTGGGGTTCGACCTCGCGACCAGGGCGTTCGATCCTGCGAGCCCCGTGATCGCCGGCACGCCCTTTGATATCGCGCGGGAGCTGATCCCGCATCTGCCGGATCCGCCGCCCCTATCGGCGCTGGTTGCGCATCTCAATGCCACTGCGGCGTCCGCGCCGATGGCCGAGGCGGTGCCGCTTGCAACCTATCTCAACGGGCTGCGGGCGCGGGGGCTGGCGCTTGGGGTGGTGACCAACGATGCCGAGGCACCGGCGCGCGCGCATCTCGAACAGGTGGGGGTGCTGGAGGCCTTCGGCGTGGTGGTGGGCTGTGACAGCGGGCATGGCGCGAAGCCTGCGCCGGGGCCGGTGCTGGCGGCGTGCCGCGCGCTGGGCGCAGAGCCGCGGGCGGCGGTGATGGTGGGCGACAGCCTGCACGATCTGATGGCGGGGCGCGCAGCGGGCCTGCGGACGGTGGGGGTGCTGACCGGGCTGGCGGAGCGCGAGGATCTGGCACCGATGGCGGATGTGGTGATGGCGGATATCGGGGGGCTGCCGGGGTGGTTGGACGGGCTTGCCTCAATGCGATAGCCGCGAGCCGAAACGAACGAGGTGGAAGGACACCGGCGATGCGTACATACTACCCAGCAAATAATGCTCTAAGCCTACTTAGCCGAGAAGCGTATGGGCCCCTTTCGCTTGATTCTGAACGGCTATGGAAGATGTCCCTGACCACTCACGAAGAAGCAGTGTCGGGGCCAGTCGCGCTAGAAACGCTTCGACAATTGAAGAGTTTTCCAAAGGCGCTGGTCCCGTCCCGCGGTGCCCTTCTGATCTCCGAAAGGGTTATCCAAAGCAGTGATCACCAGAATGCAATTCTCAACACTTTTGATGCAGCCATTCGAGTAGTACTCCATGCCGGCCAACACTTAGGATCTGAACACTACGTGGGCGGTCGGCTTCGGTGTGACTATGCGGATCATCCGGAAAGGATTGACCTCTCGCGATCCGTTTTTGGAACAGTCTTTTGCTTGGATTATCCCCCGGAAACTGAAGACGCTTGGGAGGCATCGGAACTGGTAATCGACTCCTATGCGTCTTTGCGGAAGTTCGTGGAGCAATTGCAGCCGGGTTACTCCTTAGCGCCAAGGCATTTGTCATTGAGAGTTAGTACTCTGCCCGTGGCTTTTTTGTTCGGAGGTAAACTTTTCGCCGCCGACATTGGCTTTTTTGACGATGGGGATACGGCGACAGGTTTGGAGCGTTCTGACTGCGGCTGCAGCGTGGCTATGGTGTCCTGAACCTTCTGGCTGGTCGCTTGGTGAAGCGGCGTCAATGGGTACGTGTTTGAACCTAAGAAGCGCGATCTGGCAGCCAATTACCATACAGCCAGCCACACAAAAACGACCAAACCCGTCGCAATTCGACCCACCTCGGCGCGCGCGGCGGCGCATCTTGTCGGCCAGACGGTGACAGGAGGCCCCCATGGCAGACACGGCAACACGCAGGCGGCGCGCAGGCGGGCGGGCTGGCAATGCAGGCCGCCGGGGCGGCGCGGTGATCGAGCAGCGGCCCTGGTCCATTCCGGTCAATCCTGACAGGCCCACCGAACCTCTGGACGCCGATGGGGTCGCCGCGCTCCATGATGCGGCGATGCGAATCCTGGAAGAGATCGGGATCGAGTTTCTCAACGAAGAGGCGTTGGGGATTTTTCGGGAGACCGGGTGCAGCGTCGAGAACGGCAACGTCAAGATGACCCGCGACTGGGTGATGGAGATGGTGGGTCGCGCGCCGGAGCGGTTTACGATCACGCCGCGCAATCTGGAGCGGACCCTGCCCATTGGCGACAATCACATCCTCTTCGGCAACGTCTCTTCCCCGCCGAACTATTGGGATCTGACCACCGGCAAGGTGCCGGGCACGCGGGAACAGTGCCGGGATTTGCTCAAGCTGACGCAGTACTTCAACTGCATCCATTTCGCGGGCGGCTATCCCGTGGAGCCGGTGGATCTGCACCCCTCGGTCCGGCACCTCGATGTGCTGTTCGATAAGCTCACGATTTCGGACAAGGTGATGCATGCCTATTCGCTCGGGAAAGAGCGGGTGGAAGATGTGATGGAGATGGTGCGGGTCGCGGGCGGGCTGAGCGATGATGAGTTTGAAGCCACCCCGCGGATGTATACCAACATCAATTCGACCTCGCCCCTGAAGCACGACCATCCGATGATCGACGGCTGCCTGCGGCTCGCGCGGCGGGGCCAGGCGGTGGTGGTGACGCCGTTCACGCTGGCGGGTGCCATGGCACCGGTGACGATGGCGGGCGCGGTGGCCTTGTCGATTGCGGAGGCGCTGAGCGCCATTGCGCTGTTCCAATACGTGCGCCCCGGATGCCCCTGCGTGATCGGGACGTTCACGTCGAATGTGGATATGAAATCGGGGGCTCCGGCCTTTGGCACGCCGGAGTACATGCGCGCCACCCAGATGACCGGGCAGATGGCGCGGTTCTACAAGCTGCCGATGCGGTCTTCGGGGGTGTGCGCGGCGAATGTCCCCGATGGGCAGGCGATGTGGGAGACGTCCAATTCGCTCTGGGCCGCCGTGCAGTCTGGCACCAACATGATCTATCACGCGGCGGGGTGGCTGGAGGGTGGGCTGATCGCCTCGCCTGAGAAGTTCGTCATGGATTGCGAGGTGATCCAGATGATCCAGCGCTATTTCGATCCCGCGATCACGGCGACGACAGAGGATGATCTGGCCGTTGACGCGGTGCGCGAGGTGGTGGGCACGGGCCACTTCTTCGGCCTCCAGCACACGCAGGATCGCTATACCACCGCGTTCTACCAGCCCTTCGTCTCTGATTGGCGAAACTTTGAAGGGTGGGAGGTCGCGGGCGGCGTCTGGACGGCGGAACGCGCCCATGGGCTGTTCAAAGAGATCGTCGGCAGCTTTGAGGCTCCGCCGCTTGATATCGCGATCCGTGATGAGCTCGCGGCCTTTGTCGACCGTCGCAAGGCCGAGGGCGGCGCCCCGACAGACTTCTGAGACCGATCCCGCGTCGAAATGGCCCAGGCGACCGGGACGATATGGCCCGGTCCGCGCCCTCGCGCGGCAGCGCCAGCATCCCTAGACTGCGCCCCTGGCGACATCGGGAGGCATGATGTCCAACGACCCAGCCACGTCTTCGGCGATTGTGCAAGGACGGGGCGTGCTTGCTGTGGCGGGTGCGCTGGCTGGGCTATCGGTCTGGGCTTTGATCGATGTTGTCCCGGACTGGACGCAAAACGATCGTCTGATCCTGGCGCTGGCCACGTTTTCGGCGGCGTTCTTTATCCCGTTCCTCGCGATGACAGGCCCGTTGCGCGCGCCGCGTGCCGCGCTCGGGGCGCTTGTGGTGGCGGTGCCGCTGACGGTGCTGATGACAACGGCCAGCTTGCGCTTTGACACGGTCGAGGCCTTTGCAGAGACCGGCCATCCGCTGATCGCCCTGGCGCTTGCCATCATCGTGCCGGTGCCGTTTCTGATTGCAGGGCTGGGGCCGCGGCGGGCCTGGGCGGAATATGCCGATCTCTTTGATGCGGCCTGGGCTTTGCTGGTTCGGGGCATCGCGGCGGGGCTGTTTCTAGGGGCGTTTTGGGCGTTGATTGCGCTGAGCAATGCGCTGTTGGGCCTCGTGGGGATCGAGGCGATCAGTTGGATCCTGGAGATCGATCCTGCGCCCTATGTCCTGACCGGGCTAATGCTGGGCCTTGGGGCGGCAGTCGCGCATGAGTTGGCGGATGTGGTGTCGCCGCATCTGCCGATCCGGCTGCTGCGGATGCTCTTGCCACTGGCGCTGGTGGTCACGGCGGTGTTTCTGGCGGCCCTGCCGTTTCGCGGCTTGGGGGATCTCTTCGGCGGCCTGTCGGTGGCCGCGACGATGATGGGTATGGCGTTCGCGGCGGCGACGCTGGTCAGTGCGGCGCTGGATCGGGACGATGCGGCGGCGGCGGACGGGCGACTGATGCAGGTGGCCACGCAAATCCTGTCGCTGATGCTGCCCGTGCTGGCGCTTTTGGCGGTTTACTCGGTCTCGGAACGGGTGAGCCAATACGGCTGGTCGCCCGACCGGCTGGCCGCGATGACGGCGGCGGTGGTACTGGCGGGGTATGGGATCACCTATGCAGGCGCGGTGCTGGTGCAGCGCGAATGGATGGGGCGGATCCGGCAGGCCAATGTGATGGTTGCGCTGGGCGTGCTTGTGTTGGCGCTGGCTTGGCTTAGCCCCCTGTTGAACCCCCAGAAACTGGCGGTGGCCAGCCAGGTTGCGCGCTACGAACAGGGGCAGGTCAGCGCCGATGCGCTCGATCTGTGGTCCATCGGGCGCGGGTGGGGTCGGCCGGGCCGGGACGGTTTGGCGCGTTTGGCGGAGTTGCGCACCCCCGGTGGACCGGCACTTGAAGCCCGGCTAGCCGCGCTTGAGGCGGCGCCCAACCGCTATGCCTTTGAAACGGCGGCTCCCAGCGAGGACCGTCAGACCCTGGTCGCGTCGGTGCTGGCGGCGATGCCCGTGCGGCCTGAGGGGCGCGCATTGACGCCAGAGGCCCTGGCCGAGATCGCCCCCGGCACGTTGCAGGACTGGCGCGATGGCTGTGATCGGCGCACCCCGGGCGGGGCCGCGGGGTGTCTGGCGTTGTTGGCCGATCTGTTGCCCGGTCGGGCGGGGCTAGAGACACTGGTCTTCGTCATGCGGTCGGACAGTTTTGTCCAGGTCTCGGCCTTTGGGGCAGATGGCGTCCCGGTGGGTCGGTTCGGCCCCACTTGGCTGTCTGGGGCGGGTCAGATGCCGACGGCACCTGCGATCATCGACGATCTGCTACAGGGGGCGTTCACAGTCGCACCGACGCGGCTGAATGCCCTACGCATCAATGATGCGGAGTTAATCATCCTGCCGTAATCCCCCGGCTTTTTGCGATTCGTTAAAGACTGTGGGTCTACACAGTGGGCCGACATCGACAAACGCGGGTGGCACAATGCACGGTCTGGTCAACCGAGCCTTGCAAAACTTTGTAACCGATACATACGGTTCGCAGGCATGGCAGGCGATTGCAACGGCGGCGCGCATTGATCCGCCGTGGTTCGAGGCGATGCTGACCTATGAGGACGCGGTAACCGACCGCGTGCTTGCGGCCGCGGCCGGACATCTGTCGAAAGCGGTGGATGCGATTCTTGAGGATCTGGGGACATACCTTGTCTCACACCCCAATGTGACGGCCCCGCGCCGCCTGTTGCGCTTTGCCGGACCGACGTTTGAGGAGTTTTTGCATTCGCTTGAAGACCTGCCCGACCGGGTGCGGCTGGCGGTTCCGGAACTGGTGCTGCCGGATATCGAGGTCTCTGAATCCGCGCCGGGCAAGCTGGATGTGGTGACGGGCGCGATGATCCCCGGTTATGTCCACGTGCTGGCCGGGTTGGTGCGGGCGATGGCGGATGAGTACGGCGCGCTGGCCACGATCGAGACCATTGAGAGTTCGGGTGACACGGATCGGTTGCTGGTGGATCTCCATGTCCAGGGGTTCCAGCGCGGGCGGGAGTTTCGGCTGGGCGAAGGCGTGACATGACGCAGTTTTCAAGGGAGGTCGACATCCTGCTGGGCACCGCCGGGCTGGGCCGGTTGATGCCGATGCATCTGGCGCTGGACGCGGCGGGGACGATCCTGCACGCAGGCCCCACCTTGCGAAAGGTGTGCCATCCCACACCGTTGATCGGCGCGTCGTTCTTTGAGCGGTTTGAAGTGCGCCGGCCTGCGGGGCTGGCCAGTGTTGAGGCGATCCGCGCCACACGGGCGCGGGCGCTGCGGGTGCTGTTTGACGGGCCAACCCCGATCCCGCTGACCGCCGTGGCCGCCCCGGGCCGCGAGGGCAGTGTGTTTCTGAACCTGTCCTTTGGGATTGCGGTCATTGACCGGCTGCGGGATCTGGACCTTAACAGTACCGACTTTGCCGCGACGGATTCCACTGTGGAGCTGCTCTACTTGCGCGAGGCGCAGACCGCCGCCATCGACGAATGGCGCAAGCTGAGCGAGCGGTTGACGGGGGCCCGCGACGCCGCCGAACGCCGCGCCTTTGCCGATCCGCTGACCCTGTTGGTCAACCGTCGCGGTATCCACGCCACGGCCGAGCGTCTGATTGCCGAGGCGCAGCCCTTTGTGCTGATGATCATCGACCTCGACCACTTTAAAGAGGTGAACGATACCTACGGCCACCCCACAGGCGATGCCGCACTGTGTCGTGTGGCCGATATCTTGCGCGAGGAAACCCGCAACAGCGATATCGTGGGCCGGATCGGCGGGGATGAGTTCGTGGTGCTTATGAGCGGGCTGGACGACGCGACCCTGGCGCAGGAGATTGCAACGCGGATCATCATGCGCATGGAAAAACCGATGGTCCTAAAAACGGCAACGGTCAATCTGTCGGCCAGCATCGGCATCAGCACATCGCTGCACTATGCGCAGCCGGGGATCGAACGGATGTTTGCCGATGCGGACCGGGCGCTTTACGCCTCGAAATCGGCGGGTCGCGCGCAGTTCACCATGGTTGATCCTGCAGACGTCACGGATGGCGATGGAGCTTGACCTGGATTGACGACGAGACGAGGGGGCGGACCCCGCCTCGCCAATCCAACGCCCCCGATGACAGACCCCACCTGGGCCCCCACCGGTTACTCATAAACCGTGATCCCCTTCCGGAAGATCGTCACAAAAAGGACATTAAGCGGTTTGGGGGGGCGGGATTAACCGGCCAGCGGAAAAGACTGTGGTCGCGTTCTGGAAACAACGGCGTGGGCTCGGCACTTTGACGTGACCGCATGGTCGGTCGGGCGGCGTGTGGCGTAGGCTAGGGGGTTGTCGCGAAACGCAAAAACCTGTGCCCGAGGGGGCCGCGGTCGGGGCGGGATCGGGCCAGGCGCGCCCACGTACCAAATCGTAAACAGAGCGTTTACATGGCGGAGGTCTTTACGGCAGGGTGACGGGGTCAGCCCCCCGTTCATCGGAGCGCCCCATGAAAGACACAATCGACGTCACCGAGACGTGTTGCGATCTGGCCGCCGCCATGCGCTGGTTCGCGCGGCTGGGGATGAACGAAGGCATCGCCAACCACGTGAGTATGGCGACCGAGGATGGATCGCAGATTGTCATCAACCCCGCCGGCCGCCACTGGGCCGCGATCCGCGCCAGCGATTTCGTGACGCTGGATGCCGCGGTGCCGCCCCCGCCGGATGTGCCGGTCGAACGCACCGCCTGGGCGATCCACGGGGCGCTGCATCGCAACGTCCCCGGCGCGGGCTGTGTCATGCACCTGCACAGCCGCGCGGCCACGGCGCTGAGTTGCCTGGCCGATCCCACGCTGCCGCCGGTCGACCAGAACGCGATGCGGTTTTTCAACCGGGTCTCGGTCGATCTGGGCTATGACGGCATGGGCCTGGGGGATGAGGCCGAACGGCTGAGCCGCGCCATTGGCAATCACCGGATGCTGATGATGGGCCAGCATGGGGTGCTGGCCGTGGCGCAGACGGTGGGGCAATGCTTCGATGCGCTCTACTACTTTGAGAAGGCGGCGGACACCTATCTCTATGCGCTGTCCACGGGCAGGCCGCTGAATATCGCCAGCGATGCTGTGGCCGAGAAAACCGCCCAGCAATGGGAAGAAGAGCTGACATCGGGCGATCAGCATCTGGCGGCGATCCGCGAGGTGCTGGATGCCGAGGGGTCGGATTACGCGGCATGAGAGGCCTTTGGTGACGCGGCTGGGGGTCGATATCGGGGGTACGTTCACCGATGTCGTTTTGGAACACGACGGTCACCTGACCTCGACCAAGGTGCTAACGACCTATGCCGCGCCCGAAGACGCCATCCTCGACGGGATGGCGCAGGTCTGTGCGAAGGCGGGCGTTGGCCCGGGCGCGATTACGCAAGTGATCCACGGCACAACGCTCGCCACCAATGCGCTGATCGAACGGCGGGGGGCGAAGACGGCGCTGATCACCACGCAAGGGTTCCGCGACGTGATCGAGATGCGCACGGAAAGCCGGTTCGAGCAATATGACCTGAACCTGCGCCTGCCTGATCCGCTCTTGCCCCGCAATCGCCGCTATACCGTGCCCGAGCGGGTGGATGCGCGGGGGCAGGTGTTGATCCCGCTGGAGCGTTCCGCTGTGCAGCGTTTGGCCGAGGATCTGCGGGCGGCGGCGTATGAAAGCATCGCGGTGGGGCTGCTCCACGCCTATGCCAATGACGCCCATGAACGGATGGTGGCCGAGGTTCTGGCCGAGGAGCTGCCAGGTGTGATGGTGTCGCTCTCCTGCGAGGTCTCGCCCCAGATGCGGGAATATGAGCGGTTCAATACGACGATCGCCAACGCCTATATCAAGCCCCTGATGAAATCCTATCTGGGGCGGCTGAAGGACCGGCTGGCGGGCGCGGGGGCCGATTGCCCGGTGTTTCTGATGCATTCCGGTGGGGGGATCATGTCGCTGGAAAGTGCCGCCGAGTTTCCGGTGCGCCTGGTGGAATCCGGCCCGGCAGGTGGCGCGATTTTCGCCGCCGATATCGCCGCGCGGCATGGGATCGACAAGGTGGTGTCCTTCGATATGGGCGGGACGACAGCCAAGATCTGTCTCATCCAGAACCAAACGCCGAAGACCGCGCGGGTGTTCGAGGTGGCGCGGACGTATCGGTTCAAAAAGGGCTCGGGCATGCCGATCTCGATCCCGGTGATCGATATGGTGGAGATCGGGGCCGGGGGCGGATCGCTGGCACATGCGGACGCGATGAACCAGATCCGGGTGGGGCCGGAAAGCGCAGGGTCCGAGCCGGGGCCGGCCTGCTATGGCCGGGGCGGGAATCGGCCTGCGGTGACGGATGCCGATCTGGTGCTGGGCAGACTTGACCCGGCGCGGTTTGCGGGCGGCTCCATCGCGCTGCATCCCGATTTGTCGGAGCGCGCGTTGGAGCAGGCTATTGGCGGGCCTTTGGGCATGTCGTCCATTGAGGCCGCCTGGGGGCTGGCCGAGGTGGTGGATGAGAACATGGCCAACGCCGCGCGGGTCCATGCGGTGGAGAATGGCGAGGATCTGTCGGGCTACACGATGATCGCCTTTGGCGGGGCCGCGCCGCTTCATGCCGCGCGGCTCTGCGAAAAGCTGGGCATCGCGCGGTGTCTGGTGCCGGAAGGGGCGGGTGTTGGCTCGGCCATCGGGTTTCTCAAAGCGCCGTTCAGTTTCGAGGCGAACCGGTCGGTGTTTATGCGGCTGGCGGAGTTTGATCCCGCGGCGGTCAAAGCGCTGTTTGCCGAGATGGAGGCGGAGGCTATGGCCTTCGTCCGCTCCTGCGATTCCGAGGCACCGATCCTGACCGATCACCGGGTCTATATGCGCTACGCCGGTCAGGGGTGGGAGATCCCGGTGACTCTTGCGGCAGACGAGGCGGCGGAGCCATCGGCGGAGACGTTTTTGCGCCTGTTTGAAACGGATTACGCGGCGCTCTTCGGGCGGACCGTTGAGGGGATGGCGGTTGAGATCACGGTCTGGTCGGTGAACGCGACGACACCCGCGGCAGAGGTGGCGCCGGTGGCGGAGGTCGCTTGGCATGGGGTGTCAACTGAGCAGACGCGGACGCTCTTTGACCCAGGAGTGGGTCAGTCGGTCGAAGCGGCAGAGGTCGCGCGGGCCGATCTGGGGCCCGGCGCCAGTTTCCCCGGGCCTGCGGTGGTGACGGAGGCCGAGACGACGGTGATCGTGCCCAGTTCGCGCGCGGTGCGCACCCACGCCGATGGGACGCTGGAGGTGCATCTGGCCGGGGAGGGTGCGAATGACTGAGATCAGCCAGATAGCCTATCAGGTGATGTGGAACCGCCTGATTTCCGTCGTCGAGGAACAGGCCCAGGCGCTGGTGCGGACGGCGTTTTCGACCTCGGTGCGCGAGGCGGGCGATCTGTCGGCGGGGGTCTATAACGCGGGTGGTGCGATGCTGGCGCAAGCCGTCACCGGCACGCCGGGGCATGTGAATGCGATGGCCGATGCGGTGGATCATTTCATCCGCCGCATCGGGCGGGACACCATGCGGGCGGGCGATGTGTACCTGACCAATGATCCCTGGGAGGGCACGGGGCACAAGCACGACATCACTGTCGTGACGCCGGTCTTTCACGAGGGGATCCTCATCGGCTTTTTCGCCTGCACCGCCCATGTCACTGATATCGGCGGGCGCGGGTTCGGGGCCGATGCCAATGACGTGCATGAAGAGGGGCTCTATCTGCCGATCATGCGGTTCGCCGATCAGGGGGCGGTCGACCAGACGCTGTTGCAGATCATCCGGGGCAACGTGCGCGAACCCGACCAGCTGGTGGGCGATATCTTCGCGCTGGCCACGTGTAACGAGATCGGCCAGCGGCGGTTGATTGAGATGATGAATGAGTTCGAACTGACGGATTTGGCCGGGATTTCGGAGTTTATCCTCTCAAACTCCCGCAATGCGACACTGGCGCGGATCAACGCGCTGACGCCCGGGTCGGCAGAGGGGCATATGCGGATCGACGGCTATGACGGGCCCATCGATCTGCGCGTCCGGGTGACGATTGAGCGGGACCGGATCGTGTCGGACTGGGCAGGTACCAGCGGGGTGGACAAGAAGGGTATCAACGTGCCTTTGGTCTATACGAAAGCCTATGCGTGTTACGCGCTCAAATGCGCGATCGCGCCAGAGATCCCGAACAACGCGGCCTCGCTCGCGCCTTTTGAGATCACGGCGCCCGAAGACACCATCGTCAACGCGCGGCCCCCCGCGCCCGTCGCGCTGCGCCATGTGATCGGGCATATGGTGCCGGATACGGTCTATGCCGCGCTCGACCAGCTCTTGCCCGGTGTGGTGCCGGCGGAAGGCGCGGGGTGTCTGTGCAATTTCCAGGTCTCGCTGCGGCCCCGCACGGATTGTGCTGCACCAGAGGATGCCGTGCGGGCCGAGGTGCTGACCTTCAATTCCGGCGGCTCGGGGGCACGGCCCACGCTGGATGGGATGAACGCCACCGCCTTCCCGTCGGGCGTGATGACCATGCCGGTGGAGGCGACGGAGCAGGTGGGGCCGGTGATCATCTGGCAGAAAGAGCTGCGGCCCGATAGCGGCGGCGCGGGGATGTACCGGGGCGGGTTGGGGCAGGTGATGGAAGTGGGTGCGCGCGACGGGCATGAGTTCGACTTTCAGGCCATGCTCGACCGGGTGGATCACCCTGCGCGCGGGCGGCGCGGCGCCGGCGAAGGCGCACCGACGACCATCGTGCGCGCCGATGGCACGCCGATGCGCGGCAAGGGCAAGCAGTTCGTGCCCCATGGCGGGCGGGTGGCGATGGCCTTTCCGGGGGGCGCGGGCTACGGCAACCCGGAGGATCGCGACCGGGCGGCTGTGATGCGGGATCTGGCGCTGGGCTATATCTCGGCTGAGGCGGCGCGAGATGTCTACGGGCTGAGTGCGGCGGAGGTCGAAGACACTCTGGCGCGGGCGAAACGGGGCGAGGTCTTCTGATGGCGACGGTTGGGTTCACCGATACACCTTCGCGTGCGTCCTACGATGTCGTCATCGTCGGCGGGGCGATCATGGGGGCGTCGACGGCTTGGTTTCTGACCGACAATCCCGACTTCGACGGATCGGTCTTGGTGGTGGAGCGTGACCCGAGCTATTCGCTCTGCTCGACCGCCCACACCAATTCCTGCATGCGCCAGCAGTTTTCAACCGAGCTCAACATCCGGATCTCGCAATTCGCCGCCCAGTTCGTGAAGAACATCCGCGATTACATGGGCGGTGACACGCGGGTGCCGGAGCTGTCGATCCGGTCTTTCGGCTACATGTACCTCGCCGACACCCCTGCCTTTGCCGATGCCCTGCGCGCCAATCAGGCGGTGCAGGTGGCAGCAGGGGCGGCGACCGAGTTGATGACGCCCGACGAGATCCGCGCGTCCTATCCGTTCTACAACGTGGACGACATCTTGCTGGGGTCGATCAACCGTGTGGACGAAGGCTACTGGGACGGCGCTGCGGTGTTTGACTGGTGGCGCCGGCAATCGCGGGAGCGGGGGGTGGAGTACCTCCAGGGCGAGGTCGTTGCGATGGCGCGCAGTGCGGACGGGACACGGGTAGAAAGCGTGACGCTGGCCTCCGGCGCGGTGATCGGCTGCGGGCAGGTCGTGAACGCCTCGGGCCCCCGCGCGGCGCGGACGGCGTCGATGGCGGGGATCGCGGTGCCGGTGGAGCCGCGTAAGCGGTATTCCTGGCTGTTCAAGGCGGAACGGCCGCTCGACCGCGATCTGCCGCTGACGATTGACCCCTCGGGCGTGCATGTGCGCGAAAACGGTGGCGGGACCTATCAATGCGGCTGTGCGGGGATGACGGATCCGGCGGTGGCCTATGACGATTTCGCAATGGATCACAGCCTGTGGGAGGCGCATGTCTGGCCCACGCTCGCCACCCGCATCCCGCAGTTCGAGGCGATCCGGGTGCAGAGCGAATGGGCCGGGCATTATGCGATGAACACCTTCGATCACAACGCGATCCTGGGGCCGCATCCGGAGGTGGAGAATTTCATCTTTCTCAATGGGTTTTCGGGCCACGGGTTGCAGCAATCGCCCGCGATGGGGCGGGGGACGGCGGAATGGCTGACCTATGGCGGCTATCGCAGCCTCGATCTGACGCCGTTCCACTTTGACCGGATCGTGGCGGAGGCGCCGATTGTGGAGACGGCGGTGATCTGATCGGGATGTGCGGCGTCGGCAGGGGGAGAGCCTCGTTCGGGGGGTGGATCGAATCCTTTGATGGCGAGGCTAGGGGCGGGCAACAGTCTGGCGAACGTCGCTGGACTGTTGTCTCTTTGGAAACCGTTCGGGGAGGATGCCTTTGAGGCGCGTGGCCTGCGTGGGGCTGGTGCGGGGAGGCAGCGGGGCTTTGCCTGTTTGCACCGCTGGCGGTGGGAAGCGGGGGAACTGGGCCTTGGTGCGGGCTATTCCAATACTAGTTCCAAAGTGGAATATGCATTGAAAAGCAGGTGGTTAACGTAGGTACTTCGCACGTATCGACCGCCGGTGGCCAAAGCGTTTCGATCCATCCGCGGCTTTGATACTGCCCAGTTTATGGGCACCCGGGTTGCTGGGAAGGCTGGCCACATCGGCTGCGGGCCGCAACAAAGTTGAAAATCGGTTAATTCAAAGTTAACAAAATTACGTAGCAACGCACTTTTTTTGAGATTTCCACCGTTAATTGGTTGGGTGAATTGCGATGACCGTTCTGCAATCCGTTGAAGCCGTCGACCAGGCGCTGCGTCCGGCGACGGCCCATTCCAAGAGCTTGCGAGTTCTTGTGGTTGACCTCAACAAGATGACGACCTTTCCGACCCTCGCGGTCGGTATTCTGGTGGCCTCGCTCCGCGCACGCGGTCATGGCGTCGATGTGATCTGTCCCCTGGCGCTCGGCGTCCCCGCGGCCGAGCGAGAGCGGCAGGAGACGCTTTACGACCATTTGCACCGCCGCATCCGGTTGTCCGATTTCCCAGGCATCTCGGCCATGCGCGCCGCCGCACGGGCCCCGCGGGAGTGGCTGGAACACCGGCCCCGCGCGGTGGTGATGCGCGCGATTGATGCGGCGCTGGAGGAGGCGGATATCGTGCTGCTCTCGGCCTATCTCGATCATTTCGCGGTGGTCAAAGGGATCGGGGCCAAGGCCGCAGCGCGCGGGATCCCAGTGCTGCTCGGCGGGCCGATGTTCAATCTGGGCGATGTGGCCGCGGCGTGGCGGCACCTACCGGGCATCACGGCGGTGGTCGGCGCGGAGATCGACCGCGACCTGCCCGATCTGGTGGAGGCTGCGGTGGTGGGCGCCCCGCTCACCGGCTTTCCCGGGGTGTGCTTGCCCGATGGCACAAGGGGCACGGCCGCCCGGCCCCTGCGCGATCTCGATGCGACGCCGATCCCCGATTACGGCGACTTCCCGTGGGACCGCTATCCGGTGCGGATCGTGCCGGTGCTGACGGGGCGCGGGTGCCAGTGGGACAAATGCACCTTCTGTAGCGACGTGATTTCCGCCAGTGGGCGCACCTTTCGCACCCGCAGTCTGGAGAATGTGCTGATCGAGCTGCAGACCCAGGCGGAACGCCATAATGCCAAGGATTTCATCTTCCTGGACCTCAAACTGAATTCATTTCCTGCGATGTTCCGGGGCCTCTCGCGTGAGCTGCGCAAGCGGGTGCGGGGGGCGGAATGGATCGGCACGGTGCATGTGGACGGGCGCAAGGATAACGGCCTGTCACGCCGCGATCTGTTCGAGGCGGCCACGGGCGGCATGCGGCGGATCAGTTTTGGCCTGGAAAGCGGCAGCCAGCGCTTGCTGGACGCGATGCAAAAGGGCTGCACCGTGGAGCGGAACGCGGCGTTTCTGAAGGACGCGCATGAGGCGGGGCTGTCGGTGCGGTGCACGATGTTCAAGGGCTATCCCGGCGAGACGGCCGAGGATATGGCGGCCACCGCCGATTTCCTGGACGCCAACGCCGCCTATATCGACCGGATCCGGTTTAATGACTTTGCCGTGCCCGTGGGCACCCCCATCGCCGAGGCGCTGGCCGACAAGGCGCAGGGACGGCTGCACCTGACCGGCACGGATGACCGCCGCGCGCGCGCGCTTTACGGCAAACGCGGGGCAGGGCGGGCCTATCGCCGCGAAAAGGCGCGGGCCCTGGCGGTGGTCTATGAGATCAACCGCAAACCCTTGCGGGAAACGGCGCGGCAGTTCGACGGAACCATGTAATGCCCCGCTTCCTGCGCAACCGCCGCGCGGGGCGCGAGCGTATCCGGGCCGACGGCAACCTGGCCTGGCGGCTGCGCGATCTGTCGCCCCTGGACCGGCGGGAGGAGGCGCGGGCCTTTCTGGATCTCTTCGCCCAGGCCAGCGGTCTGGGTGCCCCGGCCAAGGTCGCCCGCTGGGCCAAGATCCGAAAATCCCTGGTCGCGACGGGGCATTACGAGCATACGCCCGATGAGTTGACCTTTGGCGCGCGCCTGGCCTGGCGCAACCACGCGCGCTGCATCGGGCGGCTCTTCTGGAACAGTCTGGAGGTGCGCGACCGGCGCGGGATGCACGATCCGGCTGAGATCTTTGCCGATCAATGTGCGCATCTGGCTGAGGCGACGGGCGACGGGCGCATCCGCTCGATCATCTCGATCTACCCGCCCGTGCGCCCCGGTGGCACGCCGTGTTATTTCGAAAGCGCGCAGTTCAATCAATATGCGGGCTACCTGACGCCAGAGGGCCGCGTTCTGGGCGATCGCCGATCGGTGGAGGCCACGCGCATTGCCCAATCCATGGGCTGGCACCCGCCTGAGCCGCGCGGGCAATTTGACCTGCTGCCGGTGATCCTGCGCGATGGGGCGGGGCGGCGGCATATGTTCGAGGTGCCAGCGGGCCTGCAGCGGGAAGTGCCCCTCCGGCTGGAGGGGGCGGAGGCGTTCAATGCGCTGGGGTTGCGCTGGTATGCGGTGCCGATCGTGTCGGATATGATCCTGACGATCGGCGGCATCGATTACCCCTGCGCACCGTTCAACGGCTTTTACATGTGCACAGAAATTGCTTCCCGCAACTTCGCCGATAGCAACCGGTTCGATCTGTTGCCCACCATCGCGGCGGCCCTGCGCCATGATCCCGCGGCCAGCGATCCGATGTGGCGCGACCGGGCGTTGACAGAGCTGAACGCGGCGGTGATGGCGTCCTTCCGGGCGGCGGGTGTGACCATCGTCGACCACCACGGTGCGAGCGCGCATTTCATGGAGTTCATCGCCCGCGAAACCGCCGCCGGCCGCCAGGTGTCGGCCGACTGGAGCTGGATCGTCCCGCCCCAAGCCTCCGCCGCGTGCGATGTGTTCCATCTGGAGATGACGGACCTGCATACGGTGCCCAACTTCTACCGCAGCCGCGCGCTCGATGGCCGGGGGCTGATGCCGCACTACGGGAACATGTACCGTTCGCGCGTGCGTAAGCGGCTGGATCGGGTGCGCAGGTGGGCGCGACGGCGGAGGGAGCGGGCGTGATGGTGGGTCACAAACCCCTATACCAGCCGCCGCAGCGCATCTTCGATATTGGCCTGCCGCCCCTCCATCAGAGGTTTGCCCGCATGCACATAGGTCGTGCCCGCCATCAGCGGACCGAGCGGTGTGTCGTCCAGATAGCCCTGCAGAATCTCTTCGGTTGGCACCAAGCGATCTGAGAAATTGCCGCTGAAGAAGTAGCCATGCACCACCCCCGCCAGCATCTTGGCCTGCCGTGCCACATCGCCTGCGATCCCCGGCTCGGTAAAGAGGTCGGGGTAAAGCGTGCGCCCGGCCACGGTCTTGACCGGTTTGTTTTTGAGCGCGGCCAGATAGGCAAGGTAGAAGCGGATATTGTCATCCAGCGTCATCGGTTGGTTGAAGGCTGGTGCGCCGCTGCCCACCCAGAAATCGATGTTGCTGGGCAGCGGGAACAGGCCGAACTCGCCATTGGAGTGGATGAAACCGGGATCGATTTTGCCCGCCGTAAACCCAGCTTCGGCCATGTAGACGACGGCCACGTCTTCCAGCGTCAAAGGCATCGCGCCAGGGCCGAACTGGGCAGGCAAAGCGGCGTTTACAGCGGCGATCGTAGCGACCAGCGCCGTCTTGTTGTCGTTGAAAAACGCGATTTTGTCGCGATCCCCGACGCGCCAGCGTTGCGCTGCTTCAGATTCGGCGCGGGCAGTCGTCGCCCCGCTTGCTGGCGCAGATGCCGCTATTCCAGCTTGGGACAGCATCTGATCGAACATATCATCCGCATCCGCCGTACCAGCCTGTCCCCCCGCGCCTGTGGCATCCGGCAAATCTGACAGAGCAAGGCGCATCGCAATGGGCCTGTGGTCTGATGTGTCCTGGACAAATCGGCTAACGGTTCGGTCGGTTGCAACGATGTAAAAGTCCTCTTCGTCCACGACCTTCGACATGTTGGCCGAGACAAAGATATTGTCGATCAGGCTCTTATAAGGCGCCTTGAGATAGGTGAATGCGCCATTGGCCTCGTCCGAGGCAGATAGCGGCGTAAAGCCCCCGGCCACCAGTGGATCAAAGTCCTGACTGGCCAGCGTGGCGTTCACATCGCCCAACAGAACCCAATCTGCGTCCTTGCCGTGCCGTTCGACCATCTGTGTGACGGCATAGGACAAAGCTTTGGAGGCCAGTCGGCGCCGCAGGCTGCCTTCGCTCATGGCCTTGAGGTGCAGGGGCACAAGGTAGAAATCAAAGGCCTTGGTCTCACTCTTCAGCTTGAATCGAAAGAGGCCCGGATAGCGGTTGAAAATCTTGCCATGCACGGCTTCGAATGGCAGGTCATCGCGGCTGTCGAGGCGAAAGAGCGTATCCAGATCCGCAGGCCAGTCTTCGCGCGTGCCCTCGACCACATTGGGCCGCCAGAGCACTGCCGTGGTCTGCTTGCCGGTCTTGGCATCGGGTTCGGAAAAGGCCGCCTGGTATTCCTGTCGGAACCTTTGGCGCAAACGCGCGACCAGCGCATTGACCGCATCGGGCGAGACCTCGACCAACGCCCAGATATCGAGGTTCAAGTCGGTGATGATGGTGGCCACACGGTCCAATTTGCGCGTGTCGGTGAATTCGCGATTGAACCACTCGATGTTCCAAGCCCCGATGTCGATGTCCATCTCGGAGCCCTGATAGATCTGCACGACTTGCTCGTAGGCTGAAGGCGCCGCGGCCTCGCTGCCGCCTGTTCGGTGACGCCCGAGACTGCCAAAGAGGCCCGTCATCGTGTCCGAGCCTCGGAAGGCCGACAGAACGGTGGACGCCGCCGTCGCGTCGGCCCCGCCGCTCGCAATCTTGCCTTCGAGGTCGATGGCGATGGCCGACAGCTTGATCCCCTCGTTCACCACATTGGTGAACCCGCCGTCGTTCAGCCGCCCCGTCAACGTCGGGAACAACGTTTTCATTGCAGCGGTCGGGCGCCACGCGTGGTGAAGCGCCACCAGCCGCCCGCGTTTGCAAAAGACCGGCGCGCCCGATGATCCGCCGGCGGTGTCGGCGGCATAGAGCACCGCGCTGGAGTTGATCGACAGCACCTCGGTATCGTCGAGCGAGGCCTGTTTGGGCGCGCCGCCTGGGTGGTGGATGATATAGGTGGGTTCCGTCTGGCGCACCGTAAATGACCCACGCGTCATGTTGATCGAACCAAACTGCTGCGCTGCCGCGGCCTCGATCCAGACGAACGTATAGTCAAAATCGCTCATCTTGCTCGTGAGAAACAGCCGGTCGGGGTTCAGTTTGAACGTCACTGCTGAGGGCGCGTTGTCGGGCGGGCCATCCACCAGATCGTGCTTTGCGATCTGGTAATTGAACTCGGCCCGTGCTGCTTGCGCGACCTCGATACTGTTCAGCACATGGTGGTTGGTCAAAAGGATATTGGGCGACACCAGAAAACCGGTGCCATACCAGGCCTGGATCGCTGGCTGGCCCAGATAGTTGGTATAAGCCCCGCCGGGCACCACGAGCCGGCACACCGACCGGCTGTGTTCGGCCAAAAGCGTCAGAAGAGACGCATTGACCGTGTCGAGTCGACCTACCGTCGCCTCGGCCCCGCCCGTGCCGGGGGCGATGGGCTTCAAACGCCACTGGTCCAGCATCTTGGGGGGATTATCGACCTTGGCGACATGATCGAGGTCGCTAAAGACGGTCGGGTCGCTCCAGTCCGCGACGAAGTCAATCTCGGTGTCAAACCCGGGTGGCATATCGGCCATCGGACCTCTCCTTCTTAAATGTCACGATGGGCGCGCTTAAACGTGGCGCGTGTCGATATGCACGAAGGTATTGTATGGCTCGATATAGCCGTTGAACCTGCTGGGGTTTTCGCGACGCAGATCTCTGGCCACCTTGACCCATTCGGTTGGCGTTCCCACGGAACACTGCCAATCCAAAGCGTTGAAATTCATGTGCTCGGACCCGGGCGCACCATCGATGCAGGAGTTGTAGGGTGGCGCGCGGTAGGCTGAACTGATCGTCACCGGTGCACCCAGCCTATGACGGATCTCGTCGATCATCAGCGCCGTGTTTGTCATCCGCGGCCAGAGCAATTGCGGTGGCAGGCTGTTTTTGCCTTTGCAGGGACCGGACCGGTTTTGGTTGCCCAGGACCAGAAACTCATTCGCGCTGAAGTAACGTAGGTTCAGTCCGTCGATAAACGCCTCGAATGCAGCGTGGTCGAACCCGGTGGACTCCACGCCGCCGAAGACCCCACTCAGAAGCGCCAAATTGGCTTCAGGATTGGTGCTCATGCCTGAAAAGACGGCGGGCAGGGACGGGTCGAAATCATCGGGCTCATCGCCCTCGAGGTTGGGCGGCGACATCTCACCGCGCGCCTCAAATCGCGCTTCACTGGCCGCAAGAGCCTGCAAAAACGCATTTGCCGGCGCGCTTTCTGCGATCATGTGGCCGTTTGAGATGCCCGCGCTTTCGCCGCCACCCATGCCAGGCAACGGGGCGCTATGCGAGATTAGTTCGGGATTGAGCGACGCTAGTTCAAAGCCGTCTTCCAACTCGGCGCTGGCAACGGGTGCAAACTCGGGGCCCACCGTATCGGCCATATAGGTCTCGATCCCATCGGCCAGCGCTGTGGCGATCTTTCGTCGGTACGAAACCGTGCCAAGCCGCGCCTCTTCGGCGGCGGTATCCATGAAACTGACCTCGTGCAGTACGGCGGCGGTACCACTGGCATGGTTGGCAGGGTTGATCACACGAAAGCCGCCGAACTTGATCCCGCCGGGATGCAGCGCGTTGCGATCACGATGGCCAAGGGCGGCCACCATTTCAGCTTGCACCGCGCGACATAGCGCCTGCGACGCCTGCCCGCCGCCTGCCGAGAGTGAGGAGTGCACAAAGGTCTCGGTCCCTTGTACGTTGCCGTTGAGCCCATTGAAGTGGATCGACACAAACGCCGCCGCCCGCGCGGCCTTGGCCACGCCCGCGCGGGTCACCAGGCCGGAATTCACGTCGGTCTCACGGGTCAGAAGCACCGTAAAGCCGCGGTCCTGCAAGATGTCGCGCGCGCGTAGTGCGACGTCCAACGTGACGGCCTTTTCCAGTGTCCCGTTTGGCCCCACCGCGTTGTTGGGGCTTGAGCCGCCTATTACGGTGGTGCCGCCATGGCCGGGATCCAGGACGATGGTCTGCGTGACGTTGGTGTGGTGTTCGGCCCCGCCGGGCACACCGCCCGCCATGGCGCTTTCCATCCCGGCAAAAGACGCACTTTCCCCGCCGCCGACCATACGTTTGCGGATCTCGGCTTCGATCACCGCCGCAGCGCGGGCGTAGCCCGCGTTCTTCGGGTGCAACTCGTCATGCCAACTGTTTGTCCCGCGATCGACCTCGCCGCGCAGATCGCAGTAGACAAAGTTGGGCTGAGACGCATCGAGCTCCGCCAAGGCCGCATTAAACCGGTCCATGAGGACGCGCAGCACTTCGCGGCCGACGTCAAAGGGAATGCCACGGAACTGCAACGCCGGGCCGATCCACTTGCCGTCCTCCAACGGGAAAGGCAGGTCATAGCCATGGCCAAAGATCACGACATGCGGGTACTGCGACACCACATCTGAGATGATCGTTCGGTACCCCGCCATGACCGACTGAAAGACAGGGTCAAAGGCCACGTCGTTGATCAACGCGGCGGGCGCTGCGCCAGGCGTGTAGTCAACAAGCACATCTTTGAGGTTGCCAAACAGGTCGTTGCCGCCGCCCGATAGCAGCATCGCATTGGCTTTGCTGACCTTAATCGCCTGAAGATATTCCTTTTTCTGGGCCATGTCGGCAACAAGATCGCCTGCCGCACCTACCGAATAGATCGCGAAATCAGATGCGCGGTCGAGTTGGTCGACAATATCCTCAAGAAAGAGCGGGTATTGGGTCCAACTGTCCCCCTCTTCGACCATGCGCAGCCCCCGAAATCCTAAGAGGGTTTTCAGGCGGAACGCGATCCGCCGTTCCGCACTGGCCAGCGCATTAGCGACCTCCACCGCAAAGCCACCAATGAAGCCTGCAAATCCCGCTTCGGCACCACCTTCGGCCTGGGGGAAATACTCGGCCCGAAAAGCATCGGTCATGTCGAGTGCTGGGGAATAGGGCTGATGAGAGCGATCAGCCTCTACGAACCCTTCGGCCAGCAGAGAACGGAGTTTCGCCTGCGCGGCCTCAAGCTCTTCCCGATTGGATGCTAATTCGGCCTCAGCGATGATTTTTGCGAGGGGGTGATTGGGGTCGTCCAAAGGTCCGGTCATTGCAGTCCTCCCGTATAATTTTTTTTGCCAAATAAAACCCGGCGCACCACCGAAAAAGGCTCATGTCAAACGCCACGAAATGTCGATCTGGTACCGAAGAATGGCGGCAAGCGGCTAGATTATATGGGAAACAAATAACCGATTTTGGGCGATGCACCAAGCTTTCTGCGCCGCCGGGACCTATCGGTATTCAGTCCTGCTGAGTGCTGTGGGCGTTCTACATGATAAGAAGACTGAGTGGTTCTGTTTCCCAACGTATTGCCAATGAGGTCAATAAACAGCCACACCACCGGATTTCATTGCCACTATACCACCGCTATTCCGGCAAGAAGAACCGGTTCGTCCGATTTGCATCGGCGCGTGCAATGCCGAGTTCGACCATGTCGGCCAAAAGCCGTTCGATCCGCTCTTCGCGTTTGCGCCCGCCTTTGAAATGGGCTGAGAGGTCGGCGGGCGAGAGGGGGGTGTCGGCCCCTGCCATTGTGCGGCGGAGGATGCGGATCTGGTCCATGGGTTCTTTGGGCCAGATGGGCTTTTCGGCTTCGGGCGTGGGCAAGACTGTTATGGTGGCGACGTCCATCGCCGGTTGAGGGGCCTTCTTGCCCAGCTTTGGGATCTGGAAATCAGGGCGGAGCCAGCGAATTTCGCCCCGCGCTTCTTCCGCGGCGCGTTCTTCGTTCAGCGCGACGAGGCGGGTGAGCAGCTCTTCTTCGGCCTCTTCTTGTTCAGGGGTTTTGTGAAGGCTTGGGATCGCACCACCCACCTTTCCGATCAGCGCGGGCGCCAGGTCGGACCAGCCGTAGGCGTCGAGTACAGCCCGGTCGATGTCGTCGTGCAGTTCGGCAAGGATGCGGATTTGGCCGGCCTCGTAGACGTCGCGCTCGGCTTCCGTCATGTCTTCGCCGATCCCTGCTTCAAGCTCGCGCAGACGCTCCAGCGCGTTATAGAGGCCGGTCATGGTTAGATGGTCGTGGGCGGCGATGCGTGCCTTGCGGAAGGCATCGAGGCGGTCTCCGAGATCGGCCAGTTTGGTGTGGGCTGCATCGGTGAGGGCAGGGAACGGAAAGGGGTCGAACACGCGTGTCTTTGAATACCGTGGGTCGTTCCCGACGCCTAACCAACCGCCATTGTTGATTGCAAAATGGACGTGGAGGCGGGCAGACAGAATGGCAAGCGCCGTTGGACTATCTAGACCAATCGCTACCAGCATGTTGTCGGGCCGAATGGAGCGATCGAGGAACTGGAAGGTGCGGTGCTTGGTCGTTTCAACGGTCGCGATGTAGCGCGGCAGCGGTTCCAGGACCGGCCGCAGGTCGGAACGCGGCTCACCAAAGATCCACCAATTGTTGCGGTAGGTCGCGCGGTTGTTCACGTCGCGCTCAGGCTTCACGTTGTCTGCAACGTGCTGGTAAACCGCCGGGAACCTGTGACGCACCTCTTCGGAGCTGAGGCCGAAGAGGTCGATAACCATCACCCCGCGCGGGCGCTGAACGAGATCACGCCCGTTCCGGTAGTCGAGGATGTGCTTTTCCAGCCCTGGAACCTTGCCAAGCCCCAATGCCTGCGCCTTAGCGGGAGATACGATGAACCCCGCGCCATGGAGTGAAACACCTCGGCTTGAAAGCGTCTCATTGGCCCAAAGCGAGCGCATCCGAGACAGATCAGCACCCAGCGTCAGCTTGGCGGTGATCTTCCCCTCCTCCTTGCGCAGATCCACCTTGGGCGCGTCCGTGTCCAGATCCGCTTCAGCCACCACCTCACCCAGAACACCCTCGCTCTCTCCCGCCTCCGCCACCGTCATGGCAATGCGCACCGCAGCCTTGCCTGCCGACTTTTGCCACGGATGATCGGGCACGGAGTAGACCAGGCTGAGGGGGTGTTTTGCTTTCAAATGCCGTTCGATCACGCGCCGTGAAAACGTCTGGGTAATCGAGTTGGTGGTGATAAAGCCGAAGCGGCGCAGGGGGTTGGGCGTCGTCTTGGTGCCTTTGGCCAACAGCCGGACAGCCGCCGCATCCCAAAAATGCATGACGAAATCCGCCCCACCAGGCAGATCTTTGCGCACCGCCCAGACCGCCTCGGCATATCCGTCGCCCAGCTCGGCACGCATGTCTTTGCCGCCGATGAACGGTGGGTTGCCCACAATGAACTCCACCTCTGGCCACGGGGCCGGTTTCGGCTTCAGATAGCGCACCATGGGCACCTTGGCGGCGGGGTCTGGGATGGTCTGATCGGGCGCGACCGGGTTTGGCTTGGTCGTAATCCGGTCCCACACCAAAACAGGTTGGCCGGCATCGTCCAGCACCGGCTCAGTCCCCTCATAATCAAGAATGGCGTCGCCTTCCCGGATCGTGCCATAGGCGTGCAGGATCGGTTCGGCGATGGAGCTCGGACCAGACGTGCGGAGCTGCCATTTCAGGTAACCGATCCAAAGCACGAGGTCGGCGATGGGCACGGCGCGGGGGTTGAGCTCGATCCCGTAGAACTGTGCCGGGCTCACCGTTTCGCCCTGGAATGCCAGCCCTTCCTGCCCGCCAAGGTCGGCGATGACTTCCAGCACCTCGCCTTCCAACCGCTTCATCAGTTCAAGCGAGACATAGAGAAAGTTTCCGGTGCCGCAGGCCGGGTCTAGCACCCGCGTTGTGCAGAGATGGTGGTGGAAATCGCGCACGGTGCGCAGGGCGTCGTCTTGTTTGCCCGCGTCCTCGAGTTCCTTTGCACGCTGGCGCGCTGTGTCCCAGTCTGCGCGCAGGGGTTGGATGAGCGTCGGGATCACCAGCCGCTCGACATAGACGCGCGGCGTATAATGCGCGCCAAGACGCGACCGGTCGCGTGGATCAAGCGCGCGTTCCAAGAGTGTGCCGAAGATTGCAGGCTCGACATCTTCCCAAGACCGTTGGGAGGCGACCCAGAGCTCTCGGATGTCATCTTCATCAAGGGGCAACGCTTTGGCGTCTTTGAACAGGGCCCCGTTGAACCGCCTGAGCGTTTTGTTGATGCCCGCTGAATAGCGCCCTTTGTCCATTTTGTCCCAGAGGTCTTCCAGAGCAGGCACGAAGTGCTGGGGATCATCCACCATGGATTTCAGGAGGGTTTCAAAGGCGTGATCGGGGATCAGTTCGACGTCTTCGGCAAACATGGTGAAGAGGCAGCGCATGAGAAAAGACGCGACATCGTGTGGGTCATGGTGCCGCTCTAGACGCAGCGCAATCCTTGCTAGACGTTCCGCGATGTCTTGCGTGATCTGGGCACTGTAGCGCGCGGGATCGAGTGCATGCGGGTCGGTCCAGATCAGTCGGAGACGCTCTTGAACCGCCGGGTCAAGGAGATCGTCCATGGACAGCCGAAAGGAAGAGCGATCCGGGAAATGGGTGTAGTTCTTCCCTTGCCCTGAGAAATCCGCAAAGATCTGCAGCTCGTTGCCTATATCGAGGACCATGAGGAACGGCGGGTAGCCGTGTTCGACGGGCAGGGCCCGCGCGTAGTTCTCTGCCTGACGCCGCGCTGCGTCCATCACCTTGTCCCAACGCCGCGATCCGCGGGGTGCCTGGCCACGCTTGATCTGGTGATGATCCTCCGGCAGATCCGGACGTGTGGGTGTTGGCGCGGTACGCTTTGACGACTGCTTTGCTTCCAGGATGAAACAGTCCCGTTTGTAGAGGTCTATGCGCCCAGGCGTGGTCGACCCGTCGGGGTGCTTGAAATCTACGCGCCTTTCGAAAACGTAGTCGTTCAAGCGGTTCTCTTCACTCGAAAGCGCGGGTTCGGGGAGCTTCAGGTGACGACAGAGGCGTTCGATGAAGAGATGGCAGTTGGCCATTTCAGCACCGCCCGAAGCCTTTGCTTCGGCAAGGAAACCTTCGAACGAATCTGCGGTTGCTTGCATGCGTGAGATGACAAAGCAATTCGGGCGAGAAGGGAAGTGCGTCTCGCGTTTTGGGATTTGTAAGTGCTTTTGGGTGCTAGGTTGGCGCGACGACCAAGAGTGGCACTAGAAACAGGGCGTGAGGGCATGGGTGGTAGCCCGTAGGGGAATCGAACCCCTCTTTCCAGGTTGAAAACCTGGCGTCCTAACCGATAGACGAACGGGCCACTGCAGGTGGTGCGGGGTTATCTAGGCAAAGCATCTGCCGAGGGCAAGACAATTTTTGTGCCCTTACCTCTGCCCCGCAGCCCAGCGCGACCTATCCCCGGGGCGGCAGGCGGTCGAGGAGGGTGGCGAGGCAGGTATCAGAGCTCAGTCCTGCGGTGTCGAGGGTGATCCGGGGGCGGGTCATCGGCTCAAAGAGGCGCGCTTCGACATCGGCCCAGGTGGGGCCAACGCCTGTGGCGGCGCGACGGGTCTCGACGCGGGTGCGATGCTCAATGGGGTCGGAACAGATCACCTCGACCGACACGATCTGCGCGCCTGTCACATGGGCCACGTGGCGCCAGCCGTTGCGCGCGGCGACCACCGGATTGACGCTGTCGCCCACCACCTCAAGGCCCAGATCGAGGTTGTCCGCCGCCACGGCCCAGAGCGCGCGGTAGCCTGCGTCCATCACATCGCCGGGGCGTAGGGCCGAGGCGCGCAACCCGTCTTCCACGCTGTCGACGCGCAGATAGACCGCCTCGATCACCAGGGCCAGTTCGCGGGCCAGCGTGGTCTTGCCGGTGCCGGGCAGGCCGCTGAAGACGATGAGGCGGGGCGGGGTCATGGCGCAGGGCTCGCGTCGGTCAGGCGCAGTTGCGGGCGGCTGCGGCCTTGCCAGTGGTTGATCTCCAACCCGCCTGCCAAGTGAAAGCGCTGGCCGGCGTGGGACATGAGCGCTGGCCCCAGCGCGCTGTCGAAGGCGGAAAAGGCGATGGCGTCGAGGCGGGGGCCGATACCGTCGCCAAAGGCGATCTTGAGGTGACCCTCGCCCACCTGGCGAGCATCGAGGATGCGTTGCTCGGGGAAGGCAAAGCGCGGGGCGGGGGCGCCCTGGCCGTAGGGGCCTGCGGTCTCCAGTTGTTCGATCAGGTCGGTGGTGGCCGCGCCGGGCATGAGCACGCCATCGAGGCGGAGGTCGGCGGGGCCGGTGCTGCCCGCGCCTTGCTTGGCCAAGAGCTCGGACAGACGGGCCATCGCGGCGTCGAGTTCGTCACGCGCCACCGTCAGCCCGGCGGCCATGCGGTGCCCGCCGCCCTTGATCAGCGCGCCCTCGGCGGCCAGTCGCTGGATCGCGGCGCCAAGGTCGATGCCCGCGACCGATCGGCCCGAGCCTTTGCCTTCGTCACCGTCCAGCCCGATCACCACGGCGGGGCGGTTCGTCGCCTCCTTCAGGCGTGCGGCGACGATGCCCACGACACCGGGGTGCCAGCCATCGCCCGCGGCCCAGACGAGCGGCGCGTCGAGGCCGCGGGCCTCGGCCTGGTCGAGTGCGGCGGCACGCACGGCGGCCTCGATCTCGCGCCGTTCTGTGTTGAGCTGGTCGAGGCGTTCAGCGAGGGCTGCGGCCTCATGCGGGTCGGCGGTGCTGAGAAGCCGCGCGCCCAGATCCGCCGCGCCGATCCGGCCGCCTGCGTTGACACGGGGGCCCAGCACATAGCCCAGGTGATAGGCGGCAGGGGGCCGGTCGAGCCGTGCGACATCGGCCAGCGCCACAAGGCCCGCGCGCTGACGGCGGGCCATGACCTTCAACCCCTGCTGGACAAAGGCGCGGTTCACGCCGGTCAGGGGGGCGACGTCCGCCACGGTGGCCAATGCGACGAGATCGAGAAGGGCGAGGAGATCGGGGGCAGCGGCGCCCGCCGCTTTCTGGCGGCGGTTCGCCTCAACGAGCATCAGGAAGACGACGCCCGCGGCGCAGAGATGGCCCAGATCGCCGGGTTCATCCGCGCGGTTGGGGTTTACGACCGCCACCGCCGGGGGCAGGGTTTCGCCGCCCAGGTGGTGGTCGAGCACGATCACGTCGGCCCCTGTTGCGGCGGCCAGCGCTTCATGGCTGAGCGTGCCGCAATCGACGCAGATGATCAGATCGTGGGTGCCGGCCAACTCGGCCATGGCAGGCGCGTTGGGGCCATAGCCTTCGTCGATCCGGTCGGGGACATAGAGCGTTGCACCCAGATCGAGCGCTCGCAGCCAGGTCAGGATCAGCGCGGCAGAGGCCCCGCCATCGACGTCGTAATCGGCAAAGACCGCGATCTTCTCACGCCGGGCGACCGCGGCCAGAAAGCGTTCCGCCGCCGCCCCCATATCCTTGAGCGTCAGGGGATCGGGCAGAAGATCGCGCAGGGCGGGGGCGAGGTAGGCCGCGGCCTGTTCGGGGGCGACGTTGCGCTGGGCCAGAACGCGGCAGACCGCTGCGGGCAGGCCGGTCTGTTGTTCCAGCCGTTCGGCCTGCCGGTCTTCCTCGGCGCCGGGGCCGACCCAGCGCCGTCCGGTCAGGGAACTGTCGACCCCGAGAAAGGCCAAGGCCCCCGGCTCAGGCCGGGTTGCGGTAGGTCATGCGCCGGACCGATCCGGTTTTCGAGCGCATCAGAAGGGTCTCGGCCGTCAGGAACCCCGGTTCGCGTTTGATGCCGGGCAGGATCGAGCCATCCGTGACGCCGGTCGCGGCAAAGATCACGTCGCCTGTCACCATATCGTCGCGAGTATAGACGCGATTGAGGTTGGTGATCCCCGCCTTCTTGGCGCGGTTTTCCTCATCCCCGTTGCGGAAGAGAAGCTTGCCGTAGATCTGCCCGCCCATGCACTTGAGCGCGGCGGCGGCCAAGACGCCCTCGGGCGCACCGCCCGATCCCATATACATGTCGATGCCGGTCAACTCGGCTTCGGCGCAGTGGATGACACCCGCCACATCCCCATCGGTGATCAGCCGGATCGCGGCGCCGGTGGTGCGCAATTCGGCGATCATATCCTCGTGCCGCGGGCGTTCCAGGACGCAGACCGTGATGTCAGATGTCGAACACCCCTTGGCCGCGGCCAGTGCCGAGACGCGTTCGGCGGGCGGCATATCCAGCGTGACGACACCGGGCCGGTAGCCGGGGCCGATGGCGAGCTTTTCCATATAGACGTCGGGCGCGTGCAGCATCGTGCCGCGCGGGGCCATGGCGATCACCGCCAGCGCATTGGGCATGTCCTTCGCCGTCAGCGTCGTGCCTTCCAACGGATCAAGCGCGATATCCACCGCAGGCCCCGTGCCCTGGCCCACTTCCTCACCGATATAGAGCATCGGCGCCTCGTCGCGTTCACCTTCACCGATGACCACAACGCCTTGAATTTCCAGCTGGTTCAGCTGGGTCCGCATGGCGTCGACGGCGGCCTGGTCGGCGGCTTTCTCATCGCCCCGCCCAATGAGCTGGGCCGAGGACATCGCCGCGGCTTCCGAGACGCGGGCCAGGCCCAGCGACAACATGCGGTCATTGAAATCAGGTGTGGGGGTCATGGGCACTCGCCTTGAAATTGGATGGGGATGTCCTAGCGGAAGCCAGCGGGGGGGCACAAGGCCGGTGGCGCTAACGGGGGGCTGTCTGCCCCCCACGGCGCTGCCGCGCCGTCCCCCCGAGGATATTTTGTGACCAAAGACGGGGATTTAGCCTCTTTGGTCACGAAATATCCCGGGGGAAACGCCCGAAGGGTGTTGGGGGCAGCGCCCCCGTCTCGCCTCAGACTTCCTCGATCCGGATCGCGACGGGGGCCGAGGCCATCACGCCGGTGGCAGCCATCCCCTCAATCGCCTCGTCGAGCGCGGCGCGCGTGGTTTTGTGGGTGACGATCAGAACCGGGGCTTCGCTCGTCTCATGCCCGTACTGGCGCATCCGGTCGATGGAGATACCCGCATCCCCCAGCGTAGCGGCGATTTTGGCCAGCGCGCCGGGTTTGTCTTGCAGCGCCATGCGCAGGTAGAAAGGCGCTGGGGCTGAGGCTTTTGCGCCTTGCGTTGCCCGCAGCCGCGCCGCCGGTTGGCCGAAGGTCGAGACACGGATGCCGCGGGCGATGTCGAGGATGTCGGACATCACCGCGCTGGCCGTGGGCCCTTCGCCCGCGCCCGCGCCGCGCAGGACGATCTGGCCCACTGCATCGCCTTCGAGCACCACCATATTCATGGCGTTCTCAAGCTGACCAAGCGGTGAGGCGGCGGGGACAAGGCAGGGCGACATCCGGCTCTCCAGCCCCCGGCCCGTCATCTGCGCCACGCCCAGAAGCTTGATCCGGTAGCCCATGTCGGCGGCCTGGCGGATATCGTCGATGGAAATCCGCTCGATCCCTTCGATGTCCATGGCCTCAAAATTCACCTGCGTGCCGAACGCGATGGCCGCGAGAAGCGCGAGCTTATGTCCCGCGTCTATGCCGCCCACATCGAGTGTCGGATCGGCTTCGAGATAGCCCAGGCTGTCGGCCTCGGCGAAGACCTCGGCATAGCTGAGACCTGCGCTTTCCATGCGGGTCAGGATGTAATTGCAGGTGCCGTTCATCACGCCCATGACGCGCAGCACCTCGTTGCCAGCAAGCCCTTCGGTCAGGGCCTTGACCACGGGGATGCCGCCCGCCACCGCGGCCTCGAACCGCAGGACGTGGCCGTGATCTTCGGCCGCCTGCGCCAATGCCTGGCCGTGGAGCGCCAGAAGCGCCTTGTTGGCGGTGACGACATCTTTGCCCGCGGCGATCGCGGCCTCGACCGCGGCCTTGGCGGGACCGTCTGATCCGCCCATGAGCTCAACCAGCACATCGACATCCTCGCGCGCGGCGAGGCGGACGGGATCGTCCTCCCAGGCATAGCCGCCCAGGTCGACACCGCGATCCTTGGCGCGGTCGCGGGCGGAGACGGCGGTGATCTCGATCGGGCGGCCTGTGCGCGCGGTCAAAAGGCCCTTGTGGCGCTGGACGATGCGCACGACACCTGCGCCGACGGTGCCCAGTCCGGCGATGCCGAGGCGGAGGGGTGTGGTCATGGGCGGGTGTCCTTCAGGCCGATCTGCGCGGCGGTGTTACCGCAACGCGTGGATGGCGGCAATGCGGGCGGGGTCCAAGTGCCAGCGCGTCCGTTGGCGAAACCGCTGCGATGCCAGTAACAGGAATGTCCCAGAGCGATTGCAGCGCCATGACCCGCGGATCGCACCATCGGGTCCGATCGGGGCTTGTCACCCGGACGCGCGGGTGGTGAACTCGTGCCAGCAAAAACACAACGAAAATCAGGGAGACGAGACATGACACGTCTGATCACCGCGACCGCTGTTTGCGCCTTGAGCGCTGGGGCGGCCTTTGCCGACTGCGACGCGGTCACCTTTTCCGATGTCGGGTGGACCGACATCACCGCAACGACCGCCGCAACCTCGGTGGTGTTGGAGGCGCTTGGGTATGAGACTGAAACGCTGGTCCTGTCCGTCCCGGTGACCTACACCTCCCTGGCCGAAGGCGATGTGGATGTCTTCTTGGGGAACTGGATGCCCACGATGGAGGCCGATATCGCGCCCTATCGTGAGGCCGGCACGGTCGAGACCGTTCGGGCGAACCTTGAGGGTGCGAAATACACGCTGGCCACCAATGCCGCGGGCGCCGCGCTTGGTATCGGGGATTTCGCCGATATCGCGGCGGCGGTCGATGCGCTGGACGCGCAAATCTATGGGATCGAGCCCGGCAATGATGGCAACCGGCTGATCATGGATATGATCGCGGCGGATGCCTTTGGCCTGGGCGCGGCAGAATTTGAAGTGGTCGAAAGCTCGGAACAGGGGATGCTGGCACAGGTGGCGCGCGCATCCGACCGGGATGAGCCGATCGTCTTCCTCGGGTGGGAGCCGCATCCGATGAACGCAAATTTTGAGCTGACCTACCTGACGGGTGGCGATGACTGGTTTGGCCCCGATCTGGGCGGTGCGACCGTCTTCACCAACACCCGCGCGGGCTTTGCGGAAGAGTGCCCGAACCTGGGCGCGTTTCTGAACAATCTTGAATTCAGCCTGGCCATGGAAAACGAAATCATGGGCGCGATCCTGAATGATGGCGAAGACCCTGTGGATGCCGCAACGGCATGGCTGACCGCGAACCCCGATGTGGTCATGACCTGGCTCGATGGCGTGACGACGGTCGATGGGGGTGACGCATCGGCGGCGGTGTCTGAGGCACTCGGCCTCTAGGCAAGAAACCATGTGCAGGACAGGCGGCGCGGGTCAGACCGCCGCCTGACCACGTCCCGGGGGGCCGCGACATGCTGAACTGGCTCACCGAATGTGACGAGGGCCTGCCGGAGGGCAGCGGCCCGCTGGGTTTCCTTACCGAATGCAAGCTGCGCGTGGGCGATGCAGCCGAGGCCGGGTTCGACTGGCTACAAGAGAACCTCGCCGGTGTGTTCGACGCCATGGCCGTGGTTCTTGAGGTGATGATCGAGGCGATCCTTGCGGTCTTGCAGGAGCCGCCGAACACCGGATGGCTGTACGATCTGCGCCGGTCGGAGGTGGCGTATCTCTATCCCGAGGCCTGGCATCCCATCCTGATCGCTGCGATCTTTACCGGGCTCGCCTGGTGGCTGCATCGAAGCTGGCGGTTGACGCTTCTGGTCGCTCTGGGCCTCTTGTTCATCATCAATCAGGGCTATTGGGATGAGACGACCGAAAGCCTGACGCTGGTTCTATCGGCCTGTGTGGTGTGCATGGGGCTGGGTGTTCCCATTGGCATCGCCGCGGCCCATCGACCAAAGCTTTATGCGGTGATGCGGCCCGTCCTCGATCTGATGCAGACCTTGCCGACCTTCGTCTATCTCATCCCGGCGATCGTGTTTTTCGGGATCGGGATGGTGCCGGGCCTGATTGCAACGGTGATCTTTGTCCTGCCCGCGCCGATCCGCCTGACGCATCTGGGCATCTCCTCCACCCCCAAGGCGCTGATGGAGGCCGCGGATGCGTTTGGGGCGACGCCGCGGCAGAAGCTTTGGAAGGTTGAGCTGCCCTATGCGCTGCCGCAGATCATGACGGGGCTGAACCAGACGATCATGCTGTCGCTCAGCATGGTGGTGATCGCGGCCTTGGTGGGGGCCGACGGGCTGGGTGTGCCGGTGGTGCGTGCGCTGAACCAGGTGAATACGGGGCTGGGGTTTGAGGCGGGGTTGATCATCGTCGTCGTGGCGATCCTTCTGGACCGGCTTTTGCGGGTGCCGTGGCAATGAGCAGTGTGGTTCGCTTCAACGAGGTCTGCATCATGTTCGGCCCATCGCCGGCCCAGGCGCTGGAGATGGCCGATGCCGGCCGCTCGCGGGCCGAGATCCAGGCGGCAACGACCCATGTCCTGGGCGTTCACGACTGCTCGCTCGCCGTGGAGGAGGGGGAAATCCTTGTCCTCATGGGCCTGTCGGGGTCCGGCAAGTCAACGCTACTGCGGGCCGTCAACGGCTTGAACCCCGTCGCGCGCGGCTCGGTTGAGGTGCATACCGGCGAGCGCATGGTGGATGTGACCCATGCCGATGCACGCACCCTGCGCGATATCCGTCAGAACAGCGTGGCCATGGTGTTCCAGGCCTTTGGCCTTTTGCCGTGGCGGACGGTGCGAGAGAATGTGGGCTTCGGCCTGGAGTTGTCGGGCCTGCCTGTGGCCGAACGAGCTGCGCGGGTGGACCGGCAACTGTCGCTTGTGGGGTTGTCGGACTGGGCGGACCGCAAGGTGGGTGAGTTGTCGGGGGGCATGCAACAGCGCGTCGGGCTGGCCCGCGCCTTTGCCACGGACGCGCCGATCCTGTTGATGGATGAGCCGTTCTCCGCGCTTGATCCGCTGATCCGGACAAAGCTTCAGGATGAACTTCTCGACCTGCAGCGCGATCTAAAGCGGACGATTGTGTTCGTCAGCCACGATCTGGATGAGGCGTTCAAGATCGGCAATCGCATCGCCATCATGGAAGGCGGGCGCATCGTGCAATGCGGCACCCCGCGGGACATCTTTTCCGATCCCGCCAGCGATTACGTGGCGGAGTTTGTCGCGAACATGAACCCGCTGGGCGTTCTGACCGCGCGCGACGTGATGCGGGCGGCCATCACCGATTTGGCGCCGATGGACCCAAGGCAGGGGCCGGAAACACCGGTGCGCGCATTGATGGAGATGTTTGCGGGCGGCGCAAGCCGGATCGTTGTGGAGGAGGGCGGTGCCGCCATTGGCACGGTCACGCCTGAGAGTGTGATGTCGCGCCTTGTGTCGAACGACGCGCAGCCAGGGTCCTGACTCTAGCGATTGGATGACGCGGGCGGCACGTGTCTTTCGTCTTGACCAATGGGCCGGGCCGCGCGAGAGTTTGCGGGATGGTTCCCCATATGCCCAGGCGGGCTGCGGGGATGAAAAGGGAACACGGTGCGGGCCCGGCCCAATTCCGTGACTGCCCCCGCAACTGTAGGCGGTGAGCGACCTCTGTAATGCCACTGGGCCCTTGGCCCGGGAAGGACGGGGGAAGCGGTGACCCGCAAGTCAGGAGACCTGCCATCTCCGGCGCGCATCGGGCGCGCCGTGGCCACCTTTATCCCTGGCGGGGTGCCGTGGGAGGGAGAGCTGAGATGGACCGCTACGGCCCCTTTACGATGTGTCTTCCCCATTGGCCCCGCCCATTTGCGCGGAGGGCGTGATGCTTTTGGAACGCACGATCTTGCAACTCGACATCGGGCCTGTCCCGCCGGACCGGGCGCGGGAGCTGGGTCAGATGGGCTATGTGCAATGGCTGGGCGCGCTGCCCCCGATGGCCGACTACCGGCGCGAGGCCATGCGGGCCTATGCTTTGGCGGTGCCCTTTGCGCGCACATCGCCCGCGGTGGCCGTCTTTTGCGATCTGCTGGTCTCCTCGACCCGCGTGCCGTTGGAACCCCTGCCGCTGACCTTGCCTGACCCGCACCGACGCGGTGGGGCGCGGGCGCGGCGGTCGGCGTTCTGACCGGATGCGCCGCTTTCCGCCCGAACGCATCGTCTGCCTGACCGAAGAAACCGTCGAAACGCTCTATCTGCTGGGCGAAGAGGATCGGATTGTTGGTGTATCGGGCTATGCCGTCCGCCCCCCGCGCGTGCGCAAGGAAAAGCCGCGGGTGTCGGCGTTCACCTCGGCGGATGTGCCCAAGATCCTGGCGCTCGACCCCGATCTGGTGCTGACGTTTTCGGACCTGCAGGCCGATATCACGGCGGAGCTCATTCGCGCGGGCGTGACGGTGACGGCCTACAACCAGAGAGACATCGCAGGCATCCTTGCCATGATCCGGCACCTTGGGGCGACGGTGGGCCAAGGCGAGCGGGCCGCGGAGCTGGCGGCGGGGTACGAACGGCGCCTGTCGCAGGTCGCGGCAGCGGCGAAGGGGCGCGCGCGACCGCGCGTTTACTTCGAGGAATGGGACGATCCGCTGATCTCTGGCATCGGCTGGGTGTCGGAGGTGATCGAGATCGCGGGCGGGCGGGATGTCTTTGCGCACCTTGCGGTAGAAGGCGCGGCCACAGGGCGGATCGTTATGCCTGAGCAGGTTATCGCGGCAGCGCCCGATGTGATCATCGCCTCGTGGTGTGGCAAGAAGGTCCGGCCTGAAAAGATCGCCGCACGCCCGGGCTGGGACACCATCCCCGCAGTGCAACAGGGCCGCATTTTTGAGATCAAATCTCCGCTGATCCTTCAGCCGGGCCCTGCCGCGCTGACAGATGGGCTGGGGGCGATCCTTACCGCTCTTTCACATCACCCGGAGGAGGTGGTGCCATGACGATCACCAGCCCTTGCGTCGGCCTGTGCAAATATGACGAGACGACCGGATATTGCCTGGGCTGTGCCCGGACGGAAGATGAAATCGCGGGCTGGGGCATGACGTCCGAGGCGCGCCGGGCCGCGGTGTGGGAGGCGCTGCCCGCGCGGTTTGAGACCCTTGGCGTCGCGTGTCGCCGGCTGCCCTGGACGACCGAGGACATCCGCGGCTTTGTCGTGGAGCGCTTGCGCAGTGGGACCGGCACCTGGGTCGCCGGTGTCGTGGGGGCCGTTGCGGAGTTCTCGGCTGGGCCTGACGCGCGCGTTGAGGTGGATGTGCAGGGCGACACGATTGTCGCCCGGACCCCGGGTGGCGGGGTCCGCTTTGTGATCGACGACCACGTGCGTGCGCTCACGTTTGAGCCAGGGGATGTGCGCCTCGACCGCTCGCGGATCGTTCTGGCAGTCAAGCGGGAGCGGGGGCGGCTCGATATCGCTGACGCGTTGACGGACCTGGGGCAGGACATGGGGGCGCTGGACCCGACTGCGCGCGCCGCACACCTGTTCGATCTGGGGCTTGGCCGCAAGGAGGCGCGGTTTTGCGTGCGTGTCCGACCCGGCCCCAGCGAGGCGGCGATGCGCAGTGCGCTGGGATCGGCTTTGCATGAGAGCTTGCCGAAGATCGGGCCCATGCTTCTGGCCGAAAGCCCGGTGCGCGTTGTCGAAACCGTGCTGGGTCGGATCGAGGTCAGCACCCCGATCCCGCCACCCGGCGGCACGTCGCCCGCTGGCCCGCACACCCATCTGCTGCCAGATCACTTGGCCACGGGTCGCGCGCTGCCCGCGGGGTTTGACCTTCCACGCGCGTACCTGCCAGGGGCGATGTTCTATCCCGCAGGGTGAGGCATCGCCGCTCATGCGCCCCGCGCAAAGGCGCACTCTTGCGTCCTACGACCGACCCTGCCGCCGCAAAGCCTCTGCCCGCGCGGTAAGGGCTGCGTTCGCGTCGGCGTCATCGGCGCCGTGCCCGCTGGCATCGGTGCGGGCGATCAGGTCGCCCAGGGGTTCGATCTGCGGCCAGTCGCCGGTGGCCCGTTCGGGCCCGAACGCGGCATCGAGATCCGGCGGGTCGCCACAGGCGGCGAGGGCGAGAGCAGCGACGATCGGAAACAGGCGCGACATGGGGGCGACACTAGACGCGGGATCGCGGGCCAGCAAGCCGGTGGGATTGAATTGAACGCTCGTTCAGATACCATCGCCCCCATGGCCCGCAAGACCGGATCGCATTCCGACATCACCGGCCCGCGCATCCGTGCCGCGGCGCTGAAGCTCTTTGCACAACACGGGTTTGCAGCGGTCTCCATGCGCCAGATCGCGGGCGAAGTGGGGGTGCAGGCGGGGGCGCTGTACCTCTACACCCCTGACAAGCAGACGCTGCTCTTTGACCTGATGGAAGGGCATATGTCCGATCTGCTCGCGGCGTGGCAGGCGGAGCCAAAGGGGCAGGGGCCCATGGCCGCGCTTGAGGCATTCGTGCGGTTTCACATCCGCTATCACCTCGACCGGCCCGAGGAGGTGTTCATCGCCTATATGGAGCTGCGCAATCTGGAGCCTGCGAATTTCGCCGCCTTGGAGGCGCGCCGCCGGGCCTATGAGGGGGAGCTGGAGGCGATCTTGGCCGAGGGTCAGGCCACCGGCGTTATGCGGGTTGGCGATCTGCGGCTCACGGTGATGGCGGTGATCGCCATGCTGACGGGCGTCACGACCTGGTACCGCGAAGGCGGGCGGCTGGGCCGCGCGGATGTGGAGAACGCGTATTGGGGGCTGGTGCGGGGGATGGTCACGAGGCCTGCGCCCGTGGACGATAGGCCAGCCCCGTGACCTGCGCCTGATCGAGCCGGAAGCCGGTATCACCGGCATGGGTCATCGCGTGCGCATCGACGTATAGGAAAGAAAACAGGCCCTGGGCCACCACAACATAGTCATGCGCCATCAGGTGTGCCTGGATGTCGCTGCGCCCATGCGGGGAGTTGTTCTGTTTGAATTGATCAAAGTCTTCGACCACGATCACGCGGGGGCGGGTGGTGGCCAAATCGAGGCTGGTCAGCACCGCCAGATCCAACCCTTCGCAATCGACCGACAACAGATCGACCTGGCGCCCGTTTGCGTGCTGCTCGATCACGTCTGACAGTGGCAGGCAGGGCACCTCGATCTGCCCGCGGGGGGTGGCGCGCATACGCTGGGCCTGGGCGGGATCAAAGCTGTTGAGGCGGCCATCGCTGAAACGGTGAAACGTCAGCGTGTCGCGCTGATGGGCGATACCGATGGTCAGATGCGTGTCGCGCGGACGTTGCTTGCGAAACAGCGGTTCGGCGTCGGGGTTTGGTTCAATCGTGATCCCGTGCCAGCCGCGCAGGTAGAGCTTGTAGGTGTTTGAGCCCTGCCAGGGGTGAAAGGCACCCACATCAATGTAGAAGCCCTCGCCTTGCGGGTTGAGTTGGTAAAGCAGCACGTCTTCGGAGTATTGCGCAAAGCCAAGCGTGCGCAGTTTGCCGATGATGGCCGGAAGGCCGTGCCGATAATCGTGGAGTTTTTCCCAAGCGGACCGCGCCATGACCAATCTCCGTCAGCGCCCTGTCCAGCATGCGCAGCATAGGGTTCGGGGCCCCATGCGTCGATAGAAAACTTGGGCGGGCAGGATGCGGCGGCAACTACCCCCGCAACCGCACCCCCTCAGGATCGAACGGCGGCTTCTCCAGCACCACCGCGCGGTGCGGCTGGCCGAGGATCGCGATCTCGACCGTATCGCCAGGCTGCGCCACGTCCGCCATCAGGTATCCCAGCGCCAGCGACTTGCCCACGTGATAGCCATAGGCGCCTGACGTGACCTGTCCCGCGGGCGTGCCGTCGGGGAGGAACACTGGCTCACCGCCGCTGGCATCGGCGCCGTTCGCCTCGACCTCGAACATCACCATGCTTTCACGCGGGCGCTGGTCGGCGATGGCGGCATAGGCGGATTTGTTCAGGAACTCCTTGTCCATCTTGATCAGCCCCGCCAGCCCTGACTCTTGCGGCCAGTATTCGGGTGAATACTCCCGACCCCAGGAGCCGTAGCCTTTTTCAAGGCGGAGAGACATGAGGGCCCGGCTGCCCACGGGGCCAGCGCCCAGATCCCGCCCGGCTTCGATCAGCGCGGTGTAGAGCGCGACCTGATCGGCCTCGGCGCAGTGTAGCTCCCACCCCAGATCGCCGGTGAAGGAGACGCGTATGGCGGTGCAGTCGGTGCCTGCCACCGTTATCCGGCGGGAGCGGAGGAAGGGGAAGGCCTCGTTCGAGAGGTCGTCATTGGTGAGGCGGGACAGGAGATCGCGGGCGCGGGGGCCGGCGACGTTGAAGCCGCAGAGGGCTTCGGTCTCCGAGGTGAAGGTGGTGTCCTCGGGCAGGGGGATCTCGGTGAAGAACCGCTGGTGGAAGCGTTCGGCCATGCCGGAGCCGATGATGAGGAACTCCTCGTCGGCGAGGCGCGTGACTGTGAAGTCCCCCGCCACCCCGCCGCGTTTGCCGATGAGTGGGGTCAGGCAGGAGCGGCCCACGGCGCGGGGCATGCGGTTGGCGAAGAGGGCGTTTAGCCAGTCTTCGGCCCCCGGTCCGGTGACGCGGTATTTGGCGAAGTTTGAGATGTCGATGATGCCTGCCGCGTCGCGCAGCATTCGCGCCTCGCGGCCCACGCTCTCCCACCAGGGTTGGCGGGCGAAACCGGCGCTGTCGGGGGTGGCGGCGTCGAAATAGAGCGGGTGTTCCCAGCCGAAGTTGAGCCCGAACTGCGCGCCCATTTCCTGTTGCATCGCGTAGGCCGGGCGGGTGCGCACTGGGCGGCCTGCGTCGCGTTCCTCGCCAGGGAAGTGGATCTTGAAGCGGTGGGCGTATTGGTCGGCTACGCGGGCCTTCGTGAAGTCGCGGCCCGCCCAGTGGCCATAGCGCGCCATGTCCCAGCCGAAGAGGTCGAGCGTGGGTTCGCCTTCGACCATCCATTCGGAGGCGAGCCGCCCAAGCCCGCCGTTTTGCGAGAAGCCGGGGATGATGCCGCAGCAGCAGAAGTAGCCCGTCATCTCGGGGACGGGGCCGAAGAGGGCGGAGCTATCGGGTGACCAGATCATCGGGCCGTTGATGACGCGCTTGATCCCGGCTTCGCCTACGGCAGGCACCCGCTGGATCGCGCGCATCATGTTGTCTTCGATGCGTTCGAGATCGTCGGGGAACAGTTCGTGCCCAAAGCCCTGTGGCGTGCCGTCCTCGGCCCAGAAGCGCATGTCACGCTCATAGGCACCAACGAGCAGGCCCTTGCCCTCCTGCCGCAGGTAATACTCCCCGTCGCGGTCGGCGACGGAGGGGAGGCGGCGGTCCAACGCGGCGATCTCCGCGATGGTCTCGGTCACGAAATACTGGTGCTCGGTGGGGATGAGCGGCAACTCCAGCCCCGCCATCGCCGCCACCTCGCGCGCCCAGAGACCGGCGGCGTTCACGACCCAGGGGGTGGCGATGTCGCCCTTGTCGGTGCGCACGATCCAGGTGCCATCAGACCGCGCCTCGGTGCCGGTGACGGGGGTGAACCGGTGGATCTCGGCCCCGCGCTGTCGGGCGCCCACGGCATAGGCGTTTGTCACGCCCGAGGGGTCGACATTGCCGCCATCGGGTTCGAACATGATGCAGCGTATGCCGTCATAGTCGACGAGGGGGTGCAGGCGTTCGGCCTCATCCCGGCTGACCTCGTGGAAGTTCATGCCGTAGCGCCGCGCCTTGGCCTCCTGCAGGCGCAACTGCTGTTCGCGCTCCTCTGTCTGGGCGAGGTAGAGGCTGCCGGGCTGGAAGACGCCGCAGGACTGGCCGGTTTCGGCCTCAAGCTCCTGGTAGAGCGTCATCGTGTAGTGCTGGAGGCGCGAGATGTTGGTGCTGTCGTGCAGGCCGTGGATGTTGGCCGCCGCGTGCCAGGTGGAGCCGGAGGTGAGTTCCGAGCGTTCCAACAGGACCACATCGGTCCAGCCGAGTTTCGTCAGGTGGTAGAGGATCGAGCAGCCGATCACGCCGCCGCCGATCACGACGGCCTGGGCATGGGTGCGCATGGGAACTCCCTAATGCTTGTCTGGGGCAGCATCGGTGGCGAGGGTGCGGGTGATCTGGCCCGGTGGCGACGGGATGTGTCGCAAACGGGACGTGGCGGGGCAAAGGTTAGTGCAGCCGCCCCGTCGCGCGTTCCAAGGCGGCAAGCAGGCGTGCGTCCGTGCCGAAAACCGGCGCTTTGGCTCGTGCCGCGCCCGCCGTTGCCGCGCTCTTCAGGATGACGTCGGAGGCGGCGGGGTGGGCCACGGTCAGGCGGTCGACCTCGATCATGCGTGGGCATTCGGCATGGCCGACCCAGGTGCCCGGCGGGGGTGCAAGACCGGCCAGAACCCGGGCGACCTCGGCCAAGGTGGCGGGGCTGTCAGAGGCGATGGAGAGCGACAGAAATCGCCGCTCGATCCCCGCCACGCGGCCCAGCCGGATCCGGTCCAGCGCGCGGTCGAGCGCATAGGTCAGGCCGGCAGACCAGCCCGCGCCGTGGGTCACGCAGGCGAAATATCCGTTCACGCTCACGTCCCGCGATTGTTGCTGAAACTTCGAAAGTGCCACCGGCGCCCCTGCGCTTGTTAACGCTTACGGCATGGCTCGCACGCGAATGTGGCGAAATCTGGGCAGAGCGCCTGGTTTACTTGCGGAACTTGTCGAGGCTGACGATCTCGGCGTCTTTCGGCTCAGATGGGGTCTCATCGGTGGCGACGGGGGGCGGCGCGTCTTCTTCGTCGTCATCCTCCTGCGTCTCGAACCGCAGGCCGAACTCGACTGAAGGATCCACGAAGGTGCGGATGGCGTCGTAGGGGATATAGAGCGGCTCGGGCGTGTCGCCGAAGTTCAGGGTAACCGAGAACCCTTCGTCCGTGACATCGAGATTGTCGAACCAGTGCTGCATCACCACCGTCATCTCATCTGGATAGCGGTCTGACAGCCAATCCGCGATCTCAACATCCGGGTGCATCGTGTCGAAGGTGATGAAGAAATGGTGGTTTCCGGGCAGGCCCCCTTCGGCCACATCGCTCAGCACCTTTTGAATCAGGCCGCGCATCGCGCCGTGCATGAGGTTGCCGTAATCGATCGAGCCTGCCATCGGATATCCTTTGCCTCGCGGGGGGCAGAATAAGAGATTCTATGGTGAAGGAAAGGGTGGGTTTCCGCGTAACTCTAACCAACCGTTTGAAGCGCCAGGCCCAGCCCTGCGGCCACCGCCAGCGTGGCGGGGAGCGACCATTTGAGGCGCAGGATCAGCACGCCTGCGATGACAGCAAGGGCAAGGGCGGTGAGGTTGAGCGTCGCAAGCTCTGGTGCGATCAGGCGCACGGGGCCCAGCGAGACCTCGCCCACGGTGGCGAAAAACACGTGCGTGGCAAACCAGATCGAGAGGTTGGCGATGACGCCCACGACCGCGGCGGTGATGGCGTTGAGTGCCGCTGACAAACGCGGCTGCGCCGAGATCCATTCGATGTAGGGGGCACCGGCGAAGATCCACAGGAAACAGGGCACGAAGGTGACCCAGAGCGTGACGAGGGCCGCGGCAAGGGCAAGCCCGGTCCCGCCCGCGCCATCGCCCGCGATAAAGCCCACGAATTGCGTCACCAGGATCAGCGGGCCGGGGGTCGTCTCCGCCAGCCCCAGCCCATCCATCATCTGCGCGGTGGTCAGCCAGCCGTAATCCTGCACTACCTCCTGCGTCATGTAGGCGAGTACCGCGTAAGCGCCGCCGAAGGTGACGACAGCGAGTTTTGAGAAAAACAGCGCCACATCGGTCAGCAGCGCCGCACCGCTGGCCCAGAGCGCGGCAATGGGCGCGAGCCAGAGCGCCAGCCAGGTGGCGATCGTTCCAAGCGTGTTGGCCTTGACCTCGGGCGGCCCGGGGGCCGTGCGGTCGCCGCTGGTTAGCGCGCCCCAGGCGGCGGCGGCTGCGATGATCAGCGGGAAGGGCAGGTGCAGCGCGAAGATGCCCACGAAAGACAGACCGGAAATGATCCAGTGATCGCGACCTTTGAGTGCGCGTTTGGCGACCTTCAGCAGGGCTTCGATCACGATGATGACGACGGCCGCTTTGACGCCCAGAAACATCGCCTGGACCAGCGGCACATTGCCAAGCCAGGCATAGATCAGGGACAGGGCCAGGATCACCGCCGCGCCGGGCAGGACGAAAAGCCCCCCTGCGATCAACCCGCCCGTCACCCCGCGCAGGCGCCAACCGGCATAGGTGGCCAGTTGCATCGCCTCTGGACCCGGCAGGAGCATGCAGAAAGACAGCGCGTTGAGGAACTGCTTTTCCGTTAGCCAAGGGCGTTCATCCACCAACTCGCGATGCATCAGGGCAATCTGAGCGGCGGGGCCGCCAAAGGACAAAACGCCGATCCGACCGAAGATGCGGGTCAGGTCGCGGGTGCTGGGCAGGGCGTCGGGGAAAGAAGCGTCGGTGGGCATGCACGCCCTCTATCGGGCCTCAGTGTGACAGGCGCAAGACAGTGCGCTCAGATCAGAACAGCACCTGCGTCACCTCGCGCTTGATCTTGCGGCGCAGGGTTTCGGCATAGGTCGTGTGTCCGCGCGACGTCATGACAAACCCGTCGCGGGTGATGACGTGGCGGCGGAAGAAGTTGGTGATCGACACGCCCAAGCCCTCGATCGCCAGCCCGTTGATCTGGATCCCCTGGCGTTCGGCCATGGTCCGCGCTGCCGCCGGGTTGGTGCCCGCGTTGTCGGTACCGTCGCCCGAGACATCGATCACCCATCGCGCGCAGTCGGAGACCGAGGTGAACTGGCCTGCGGCAAAGCGAATGATGTCACCCACGGCGGTGTCGGACATGATGAACGCGCGGCGCATGGCGCGGGCCTGGTTTGAGAACGCGATGACATCGCCATCGGTGCGCATCCTTTGCCAGGGCAGGGTGACTTCTTGCCGGCCCGCACCCGACCACTGGATGACCGTCAGGGCCACTTCGCCTGCGACCAGTGCTTCGCGGATCTCGCGATCGAGAAGCGCATCGGCGAGGCCTTCCACCTGGATGTTGTATTCGCCCGCATCGATTGAGTTCGACACATCGACCGCCAGCACAAGCGCGGTCGCACAGGCCTGGGCGCGGGGGGCCAAAGCCATGGCAATCACGATGAGGGCTGGAAGAAGGCGCGCGCAATACCCTGAGATCATTACGCCATGATGGGCAAAGCCGCAGGCGCTTGCAATCACGAACACGCGAGCGGGGCGGGCTGTCGCGGATGGGGTGATGAAAATGCAGGCTTCTGTTGCCAGGTGCCTAAGCTAAAAGGGGAAGTTGCCGGATTCTGTTGCCAGGCTCCGGCGGGCCCCGCCTTACGCGGCTAGGCGCAAGGGCTTAGATTTCGGTGTTCCGCACTGCTTACGCAGCGAGGGCAACCGGAGCTTTGTTGTCATTTGCAACTAGCTTATGTGCGCCGATAACGGTGGCTTCCAGCCGAGACAAAGCAAACCCCTTTAGACGTCCGTCGATCCTATTTCGGCCCCATGATCCCCAAATGAAGGATGTTGGTGGAGCCGCCGGGTACCGCCCCCGGGTCCGATCCGCTTATTACGAGCGCGTTTATGTCCATAGTTCCCGAGGGAACGTGTGGAATATAAGGGAAGGGGGCGGGTGGTTCAACGTTTGTGGGAAATAGCCAGTCCGGCAGTGTTTGTGTCGCCCCGCCCATCTGTCCCGCCCGGCGGGCACCGCCGGGCAGCCCCCGACCGCCCCCATGGGCGGGGGCTATGCCCCCACCCGCGGTCGGGGGCTG
>JBCBGF010000004.1:0-316710 GCA_038526915.1 Pseudomonadota bacterium
TCAACGACGTGGCCGCCGAGATCTTCGCCGAGATCAAAGCAGAATCGCGCGACGACGAGTAATCACCACCACCCTCCCTTACCACGCGGGCGCCTCCTCACCGGGGCGCCCGTTTTCTTTGGTCGGGAAATATCCCGGGGGATGCACCGTCAGGTGCGGGGGGCAGCGCCCCCTCAGGACGCGGCCCCTTTCACCGCGCTGATGCCCACCCGGCCACGCCGGTCGGCGCGCAGGTTGGCGTAGAGAACGTGATTGCGCCAGCGGCCGTTGATCTGCAGATAGCTTTGCGCGACGCCTTCGTATTTGAACCCGCAGGATTCCAGCAGGCTACGCGACGCCGTGTTCTCCGCCAGACAGGCGGCCTGGGCGCGGGACAGGTCGAGCGTTTGAAAGGCGTAGTGGACGACCGCTTCGATCGCCTCGCGCATATATCCCTGGCGGGCATGGGTTTGGCCGATCCAGTAGCCCAACGTGCCGGACTGGGCCGGGCCGCGTTGGATGTTGTCGAGCGTGATGGCGCCCAGCAATGCGTCGCCGTCCCGCGCGAAGAGGAAGAGCGGTAGGGCCGTACCGCCGGAGATCGAGCGCTGCGCCCAGTAAACGCGGTTGGTGAAGGCCTTGCGGGTCAGGTGATCGGCGGACCAGGCGGGCTCCCACGGGACGAGGAACTCAGCACTCGCCTCGCGCAAGGCCACCCAGGCGCGGAAGTCGCTGTGGGCGGGGGGGCGCAGGGTCATCCGGTCGGTCTCGATCCGGACTTTCCGGCGACGCGGCAGCATCAGGCGGCAAGCCGTTCGACAAGCGCCCCCGGGGCCGGTGCGTCGTCTAGCGGGCCGTAGAGCGCGAGGGCAGCGCCACCGGCGGCAAGCCGTTCGGCAAACGCGCGGACGTCGCCCGTGGTGACCGCATCGATGCGTTCGACGGTTTCTTCCAGGCTCGGCACGCGGCCCCAGATCGAGACGAGCCGCGCGATGCGTTCGGCGCGGGAAGAAGCGGATTCGAGGCCCATCAACAGCCCCGCCTTCATCTGCGCGCGCGCGCGGGCGACCTCCGCCGGGGTCATGTCATCGGCGGCGCGTTTGAGCTCATCAATGGTCAACTCGCCCAGCTCACCGATCTCTTCGCGGCTGGTGCCGGCATAGACGGTCATCAGCCCGCTATCGGCATAGGCGCCGGCCTGGGCGAAGATCGTGTAGCAGAGGCCCCGTTTTTCGCGGATCTCCTGGAACAGGCGCGAGGACATGCCGCCGCCAAAGGCGGTGGCGAAGATCTGGCCGGTGAAGACGGTGGGATCGCGGTAGCCGGGGCCCTCGAACCCCATGGCGAAATGCACCTGCTCCAGCGTCTTGGCCTCGCGCCGTTCGGCGCCAACGAAGCGGGCGGGTTCGGCGGTGGCAGCATCGCGGGGGGCGAGATGGCCGAACAAACGCTCGGCCTCGCGCACGATGGCGTCGTGATCGACGGCGCCGGCGGCCGACAGGATCATCTGGCCCGGGGCATAGCGTTCGGCCACGAAGGTGGCGAGGTCGTCGCGTGTGAAGGTCGACACCCGCTCAGACGGCCCGAGGATCGTGCGGCCCAAGGGCTGATCGGGATAGGCCGCCTCTTGCAGCCAGTCAAAGATGATGTCGTCGGGCGTGTCGTGGGCCTGGCCGATTTCCTGCAGAATGACGTGGCGTTCGACCTCGATCTCGCTGGGATCAAAAACCGGGTTCAGAACGATGTCGGAGATCACATCGAGCGCCAGCGGCACGTCGTTTTCGAGGACACGGGCGTAAAACGCCGTCATCTCGCGGCTGGTATAGGCGTTGATGTAGCCGCCGACGTCTTCGATCGCCTCAGCAATCTCGATCGCGCTGCGCCGGTTGGTGCCTTTGAAGGCCATGTGTTCGAGGAAGTGGGCGATGCCGTTTTGTTCGACCCTTTCGTGGCGACCACCGGCGGTGATCCAGACGCCGACCGAGGCGGATTTGAGTCCCGGCATGTGTTCGGTGACGATCCGCAGACCGTTGGGCAGGGTATGCAAGTTTACCGTCACTTGGTGCGCCGCTCCTCAATCAACGCTTCGATGGCGTGCAGGTCGTTACCAACCCGCTCAAGCCGTTCATTACGCTCATAAAGGTCTGCCATGCGGTTGGGAAGAGGGGGGCGTGATCCGGTGGCAGCTTCGACCGCGTCGGGGAACTTGGCTGGGTGGGCCGTAGCAAGCGTGATCATCGGGGTGGCGGGGTCGGCGGTGGCCTCGGCCACGTGGACGCCGATGGCGCTGTGAGGGCAGAGGATTTCGCCGGTGCGGGTGTGGAAGGCGCGGATGGTGTGGGAGGTTTCTTCCTCGGACGCGCGGCCTGAGGCATAGATCTCACGCAAGGTCTCCAAGGCGCCCTGGCTGACGGGGAAGCCGCCCTGGTGGCTGAGTTCCTCCATCAGTTGGGCGACGGCGGTGCCGTCCCGGTCGTAAGCGTCAAAGAGCGCGCGTTCGAAGTTGGAGGAGACCTGGATGTCCATCGACGGGCTGATCGAGGGGGTGACGCCTTCCTTCACATGCTGCCCGGTGGCAATCGTGCGGTGCAGGATGTCGTTTTGATTTGTGGCGATCACCAGCTTGTCGATGGGAAGGCCCATACGCTTGGCGATGTAGCCTGCGAAGATGTCACCGAAATTGCCGGTGGGGACGGTGAAGGACACCTTGCGATGGGGGGCGCCGAGTGCAGTGGCCGACGAGAAGTAGTAGACGACCTGGGCCAACACGCGCGCCCAGTTGATCGAGTTCACGCCAGCCAGCCGCACCCGGTCGCGGAACTCAAAATCGTTGAACATGGCCTTCAGCGCGGCCTGGCAATCATCGAAATCGCCGTCGACGGCGACGGCGTGGACGTTGGTCTCGGTCGGCGTGGTCATCTGGCGGCGCTGCACCTCGGACACGCGGCCGTGGGGGTAGAGGATAAAGACATCCACGTTGTCGAGGCCGCGGAAGGCCTCGATGGCGGCCGATCCGGTGTCTCCGCTGGTGGCGCCGACGATGGTGACGCGTTCATTGCGGCGAGTCAGGGCGGCCTGGAACAGCTGGCCGATGAGCTGCATCGCGAAGTCTTTGAAGGCGAGCGTGGGGCCGTGGAAGAGTTCCAGCAGAAAGTGGTTGGAGCCGAGTTGCACGAGGGGCGCGCGGGCGTCGTGGCCGAAGCTGGCATAGGCGCGGGCGATGATGTCGCGGAACTCGGCGTCAGAGAAGCTGTTGCCGGTGAAGGGGCGCATCACCGTGTATGCGATGTCTTCGTAGGGTTTGCCTGCGAGGGCCGCGATGTCTTCGGCGCTCAACTGCGGGATCGTCTCAGGCACATAGAGACCGCCGTCGCGGGCCAGGCCTGTCAGCATCGTGTCTTCAAAGCCCAGGACGGGCGCCTGACCGCGGGTGGAGATGTAGTGCATGTGGCGGTCCTTTAGCCTTTGCCCTGCCGGATCCGCACAAGCAGGAACCCGGTCATCGCGATCCATACGGCGGCGAGGCCGAACCATGTCACCGCGTATTCGAGGTGATCGTTCGGAATGCCGCTGGTGTCCACCGGTAACGGCGTCACGGAAGCGTCTGTTTCCGACGTGGCGCGGGCGATGATGAGGACGGGCTCGGTGCCCAATGCCTCGGCCAGGGCGGGCACATCGCGGGCGAACCAGATGTTGGCGGCGGGATCGGGCTCGGGCGTGAAGCGGTCGATTTCATCGGGCCAGTGCAGGTTGCCGGTGACAGAGACCTCGCCTGCGGGGCGGGGGGCGCCCTTGAGTTCATCCTTCACAAATCCGCGGTCGACCAGCAGGGCGCGGCCATCGGCGGTGTCTAGGCGGCTGATGATGCGGAAACCTGCGCCCTCGGTCCGGGTGGAGACGAGGACGTGGATTTCACCCGACAGCGTGCCGCTGGCGGTCACGGGCAGGTAGCGGTCGGTCTCGGGGTCGGGCTCTGCCGGGACGGTGACCGGGCTGGCGGTGATGCGGGCCTCGATCACCGCCAACTCGCTTTCTTTCTCGTCAAGTCGGTCGACCTGCCAGATACCCAGGCCGATCAGCACGGTAGCGCCGGTGAGGCCCAGAAGCAGCGGGAAGATCATGCGCGCGGTCATGCGGCCCTCGGATTGCGAAGGGGCGCGGCTTGGTCGCCACGCCCCCGGTTAGGTGTGTCAGAGGCCAGAAGGCCCCGAGGGGATCAGATACCCCAGATATAGACGGCCATGAACAGGAACAGCCAGACCACATCGACGAAGTGCCAGTACCACGCGGCGGCTTCAAAACCGATGTGTTTCTCGGCGGTGAAGTGCCCAGCGCGGACGCGGAAGTAGCAGACCGTTAGAAAGATGGTCCCGATGATCACATGCACACCGTGGAAGCCCGTGGCCATGAAGAAGTTCGAGAAGAACTTGTCCCCGCCGAACTGCCAATCCTGCTCGACCAAAAGGTAGCGGTATTCATAGGCCTGCAGGAACGTGAACAGGATGCCCAAGAGGATGCCGATGGCCAGGCCCCATTCGACGTCCTTGCGGTTCTCATTGTGGACCAGTGCGTGGTGCGCCCAGGTTACCGCGCAGCCCGACAGAAGCAGGATCAGCGTGTTGATCAGCGGCAGGTGGAAGGCGTCGACCTGATAGAACTCGGGCGCGACGTAGCTGGTGCCCACATAGGTGTCCATCGGGTAGAGCGCGTGTTTGAAAAAGCTCCAGAACCAGGCCGCGAAGAACATGACCTCGGACATGATGAACAGGATAAACCCGTAGCGCAGGCCCAGCCGCACCACCGGGGTGTGATCGCCAACCCGGCTTTCGACCACGACGTCCGACCACCAGGCGAACATCACATAGAGGACGCCGACAAAGCCCATCAGGAACATCCACGGGCCGTAGTTGTTCATCCACAGGACCGCGCCGAACAGCATGACGAACCCGGACACCGCCCCCACAAAGGGCCAGATCGAGGGGTTCAGGATGTGGTAGTCGTGGTTTTTCTCATGTGCCATGGGCAGTCGTCCCCGGTTGGGCTCAGTTCAAGTCTGTGCGCGTGACGGGCGCAAGGCTCGCCTGTTCTTCGGTGTCTTCGGGCATGTCGGTCACGTGGAACGTGTAGGACAAGGTGATGTGGTTGGTGTGCTTGGCTTCGCGATCTTCAACGATCTCGGGATCGACATAGAAGGTCACGGGCATCAGGACGGTTTCGCCGGGCTCTAGCACCTGAAGCTCAAAGCAGAAGCAGTCGATCTTGGCGAAGAAGGATCCTGCCGCGAACGGGGCCACGTTGTAGCTTGCCGTGCCGGCGATGGGTCTGTCGGTCGGGTTATGCGCCTCATAGAACGCGAGACCCGTTTCGCCGATGCGCACCTCCATCTCGCGCTCGACCGGGGTGAACTCCCACGGCATGCCGCGTTCGAGCGAGGCATCGAAGCGTACGAGGATGGTCTGATCGAGGATGTCGTTGGTGTTTTCCTCGGACACGTTGGTGGCACCGCCATAGCCCGTGACGCGGCAGAACCAGTCGTAAAGCGGGACAGACGCCCAGGCGAGCGCGCCCATAAAGACCACAACGCCAACGGTCTGGGCCAGGGTCTTGCGTTTGCCTTCAAGCTGGATCATTCGCCCGCCTCCACCAAAGCCGGGCGCACCACGTGGTCAAAGCCCTCAATCGCACCGGTGGTCGACACTTTGGCAATCGTCAGCCCGAAGATAACACCAACAAATCCCACCAGAACCACGCCCAGCCCCACATTGCGGGACAAGCGGCGGCGGTGGAGTTCATGTTCTGCACGAATGGCCATTAGATCCACCCTGTCATACGCAAAGTCGCATCGACGAGCAGAGCGCCGAAATGCGCGAAGAGATAAAGAAGCGAGAAGCGGAAGACCTCTTTCTCGACCCGGAAATTGTCTGCCTCCGCCTGAACTTCGTCCCGACGCCAGATCGCAATAGCCCCTTTGAGGAACCACGCATTACACACCAGCGCGACGGCCAGATAGGCCGGTCCGCCAATCGATGTGAATGCAAGCCCCATGGAGACGGGGACGAGAAGTGCGGTGTAGGCCAGGATATGGGCGCGCGTCGCCTTGCGCCCATGGGTGACCGTCAGCATCGGCACACCGGCATCGTCGTAATCCGACCGCATGAACAGCGCCAGCGCCCAGAAATGCGGCGGAGTCCACATGAAGATCAGCGCAAACATCAGGATGCTTTCGATGGCGACGCCACCGGTTGCCGCAGCCCAGCCGATCATCGGGGGAAACGCGCCCGCCGCGCCACCGATCACGATGTTCTGTGGCGTCCACCGCTTGAGCCACATCGAATAGATGACCGCGTAGAAGAAGATGGTGAAGGCCAAAAGCCCCGCCGCAAAGAGGTTGGTCGCAAGCGCCAGCATCACCACCGAGAAGCCCGACAGCGCCAGCCCGATCTGCAGCGCTTCATCGGGGGCCACGCGGCCCGCCGGCACGGGGCGCAACCGCGTGCGGCGCATCACGGCGTCGATATCGGCATCCCACCACATGTTCAGCGCACCAGAGGCCCCTGCCCCCACCGCGATGAACAGGATCGCCGCGAAGCCGACCATCGGATGCACGGCCACCGGTGCGACCAAGAGGCCGACCATGGCGGTGAACACCACAAGCGACATCACGCGGGGCTTCAAGAGGGCGAAGTAATCGCCAAAGCTGGCCTCGCGGTCGTGGCTGATGTTGGTTGCGTCACTCATACGCGGAACAGGCCCCCGATCAGTCCGCTGCCGCGACGTTGATGTTCATGGGCTTGCCGGCGTATTCCACAGCGGCGCGCCCGATCCATTCTTCGTACTGTTCCTGGGTGACGGCTTTGACGGTGATGGGCATATAGGCGTGATCCTTGCCGCAAAGCTCGGAACACTGGCCGAAATAGATACCTTCCATACCCTCATCTACCTCAAACCACAGCTCGGCCAGGCGGCCAGGCACGGCGTCCTGCTTGACCCCGAAAGCCGGGATCGTCCAGGAGTGGATCACGTCGCCGCCGGTGACCTGGATGACGATTTTCTTGCCGGTGGGGATCACCACAGCGGTGTCCGTGGCCAGCAGGTATTCGTCGTCGTTATAGCCGAACTCGGCCAGTTCATCGCGCGCCAGCATGAAGCTGTCGAACTCAATCTCGCCATCCGGTGCGCCTTCGACGCCTGTGTCAACGTATTGATAGCCCCAATACCACTGGTATCCGGTGGTCTTGATCGTCACGTCGCCCACAGGGATTTCCTGTTGTTTGAACAGGACAGGCAGCGAAAAGGCCCCGATGAACACCAGGATCGCGATGGGCACCACCGTCCACGTCACCTCGATGGGCGTGTGGTGGGTAAAGGTGGCCGGTTCAGGATTACTGCGCCGGTTGTAGCGCACCATCACATAGACGAGGAGCGCAAGCACAAACAATGTGATCGCGGTGATGATCACGAGAAGCATGTTGTCGAGCCAGATGATGTCATGCATCAGCTCGGTCGCGGGGGTTTGGAAGCCCGTCCCACGCTCAACCGGCTTGCCGATCACCTCAAGCCCGTCGACCGTGACCTGAGCGTTTGCGACCGTGGCCGCTGTCATCCCGGAAAAAGCGGCCAGAATGGCCGTTATTGTGGTCTTCAGACGCATACCAGTTCCCGTTTTTTGTCAGCTATTCGTGCTGTTCTGTTTCGCGCGCGGCACTGGGCCGAGCGCGCCAGTTGTATCCGGCGCAGTTGAAATCATATTGTAGGCAACGCAACAAGTTAAACCAGCGCGGCAAACGGACGCTTTTGCGCGCATTTTCCGAAAGGTCATCCCATGAGCGATACCGCCCCGTTCCGTCCGTTCGACACGCTTTTGGATCAGGACCGCGCGCTGGGCCTGTTGCAAGAGGCCGTGGCGGGGGCCGATGATGGCGAGCTGTTCATCGAACGCAAGCGGTCTGAGGCGCTGATGTTCGATGATGGGCGCATCAAGACGGCCAGTTACAATGCGGCTGAAGGGTTCGGGCTGCGCGCCGTGCGGGGCGAAACCGCGGGTTATGCGCATTCGACCGAGATCAGCGAAGAGGCCCTGAAGCGCGCGGTTGCCACAGCGCGGCTGGCGGTGGGGGATGGCGGCGGGACGATGGCGCAGGCCCCGGTGCCCACGAACACGCGGCTGTATTCTGACAACGATCCGATGGCCGACGCGGCCTTTGGGCTGAAGGTGGAAACGCTGCGCGAGATTGATGCGTTCGGGCGGGGGCTGGATCCGCGGGTGGTTCAGGTGTCGGCCACGCTGTCTGCGGCCTTGCAGGAGGTGGAGATCCTGCGGCCCGAGGGCGATGTGGTGCGCGACGTGCGGCCCATGACGCGGCTGACGGTTAGCCTGATTGTCGAAGAAAACGGGCGCCGCGAATCCGGTATGGCCGGTGGCGGCGGGCGCACCGCGCTGACCGGGCTGATTGCGCCCGAACACTGGCAGGGGGTCACGCGCGAGGCGCTGCGGATCGCGCTGGTGAACCTGAAATCCGTCCCCGCGCCTGCGGGCGTGATGGATGTCGTTCTGGGCCCCGGCTGGCCGGGGATCTTGCTGCACGAGGCGGTGGGTCACGGGCTTGAGGGCGATTTCAACCGCAAGAAAACCTCGGCCTTTGCTGGGCTTATGGGCAAACGCGTGGCCGCGCCCGGGGTGACGGTTCTCGACGACGGTACAATCCCCGACCGGCGCGGATCAATCACGGTGGACGATGAGGGCACGCCGTCGGGCAAGAACGTGCTGATCGAAGATGGGATCCTGGTGGGCTTCATGCAGGACCGGCAGAACGCCCGGCTGATGGATGTGCCCGCGACCGGGAACGGGCGGCGCGAAAGCTTTGCCCACCCGCCAATGCCGCGGATGACCAACACCTATATGCTGTCGGGCGATGCGGCACCGGGCGACATCGTCGCCGATCTCAAGGACGGGATCTATGCGGTGGGCTTTGGCGGCGGCCAGGTGGACATCACCAGCGGCAAGTTCGTGTTTTCCTGCACCGAAGCCTATCGGGTGGAGAACGGGCAGATCGGCGCGCCGGTCAAGGGCGCGACGTTGATCGGTGATGGACCCACCGCGCTCAAGGACATCCGCGCGATCGGCAATGACATGGCGCTGGATCCCGGGATCGGCAATTGCGGCAAGGCCGGACAATGGGTGCCGGTGGGCGTGGGCCAGCCGACGCTGATGATCGGCGGGCTGACGGTGGGCGGCTCGGCCGCGTGACGCATGTGCGCCCGATGGTGCCAGAGGATGCGACGGCCCTGGCCGCCGTCTGGCATGAGGCGTGGCATGACGGGCACGGGGCGCTTCTGCCGCCCGCACTCATCGCGATCCGAGGCCTTGACGCGTTTGAGGCTGCCGCCCCCCGCCTGACGCACCCGGTCCTTGTGGCAGAGCTTGGGGGCACCGTGGCGGGCTTTGTGGGCTATGAGGGCGCGATGATCGAAAAGCTTTTTGTGGCGCGGACCGCGCGCGGGCGTGGGGTTGCCTCGGCCCTGATGGCCGCGGCCGAGGCCGAGATGCGGGCCGCGGGGCACAAAACCGCTGTTCTGGATTATGTCGCCGGCAACCTGCGCGCGGCGCGGTTTTATGCCCGCGAGGGTTGGCGTATCGCCCGGCAGGAAGACGATGAGATCGACACGCCCGAGGGCCCTGCAGGCTTTGTGGCGGTGATTTGCGAGAAAGACCTTGGCGCTTAACGCCCGCTTAACCGATTCACCACCATAACAGTTTCAGCAAGCAGACGGAGGCAGGATGGCTAAGGATTTTTCCCCTTCCCCACCCCCCCTCACCCCACCCCTCACTGAGGAAGAGAAGCTTTCCTGGCTCCGTCTCTTGCGCTCACGCCGTGTCGGCGTGCGCACGTTTTACCGGCTGATGGCGGAACATGGCTCGGCTGAGGCGGCGCTTGCTGCGCTACCCGAGATCGCGCGGGCAGCAGGCGTCAGTGATTATGCCGTATGCACTGCAGATGCGGCGGAGGGCGAGTTTGCCGCGGGCCTCCGGGCCGGGGCGCAGTTGGTGGCTGCGGGCGAGACCGCATACCCGCCCGCATTCGGTGACCTTGATGATGCCCCCCCGCTTTTGTGGGTGTTGGGCGATCCCGCCCTTTTTGCCCGTCCGATGATCGCATTGGTGGGTGCGCGCAATGCCTCGAGCCTCGGCCTGCGCATGACCCGCAAGCTTGCGCGTGAGCTGGGCGAGGCCGGGTATGTCGTCGTCTCGGGCCTGGCGCGTGGGATCGACACCGCGGCCCATGACGGCGCTTTGAAGACGGGCACCGTGGCGGTCGTGGCCGGGGGCGTGGATGTGGTCTACCCGGCTGAGAACGCCGCATTGGCGCAGGAGATTGGCGATAGAGGGGCAATCATAAGCGACCAACCGATGCACATGACCCCCACAGCCCGGCATTTTCCAGCACGAAACCGGTTAATATCGGGGCTGGCCCAGGCGGTGGTCGTGGTTGAGGCGGCGGCAAAGTCGGGCAGCCTGATCACCGCGCGAAACGCGCTGGATCAGGGGCGCGATGTGCTGGCCGTGCCGGGGCATCCGTTCGATGCGCGCGCGGCGGGGTGCAACATGCTGATCCGCGATGGCGCCGCTCTGGTCCGCGGGGCGCGCGATATCCTGACCGCGCTAAAACGGCCGGAGCCAGCCCAGGCCCCTGCCCCGGCTTGTGAAGACCGCCCCGTTCGCGATCTGGCCGCGACGGCCAAGCTTCATCGGATGATCCTGGATCAGCTCGGGCCCACCCCGGTGGCCGAGGATCAGCTGATCCGCGATCTGAAGGCCACGCCTGCAGATGTGGCACCTGCATTGGTGAAGTTGGAACTGGACGGCAAGATCCGACGGGCCGCCGGCGGCATGGTGGCGCGCATGATCTGAGGCGGCCGGGCTTAGAGAACAGGGTTTCGACGCGGCATCCACCGGGCGTTGATATGCCGTTAGGTGCGGATCTCTTGACCGAAAACCATCAGGTTCGCGGCATGCTTCCGACCTTTGGCACAGGGCACTTACGGTGACGCGGCACATCAGAAGGCCGTTGAATTGAGGGCGGCATCCAACAGCAGATACGATGGACGTTCCGCTGCATCCCGCCCGAAAACAACGGACGTCTTCCGCCCAAATCATCCCCCGCAGCATTCCGGGCGTTGACAATCCACCGGACGACCCCACATCTTGCGCCGCTATGCGCCTTGCTCGGTTCTGAAAGGAAGTCCATGCCCGTTGTCGTTGTCGAGTCACCAGCCAAGGCCAAGACAATCAACAAATATCTGGGCCCCGATTACACGGTGCTCGCCAGCTATGGACACGTGCGCGACCTGCCGCCCAAGGACGGATCGGTCGATCCCGACGCCGCCTTCGAGATGAAATGGGAGGTCGCGAGCGACAGCAAAAAACATGTGAAGGCGATCGCCGATGCGCTGAAGGAAGACGGCGAGTTGATCCTTGCCACCGACCCCGATCGCGAGGGCGAGGCGATCAGTTGGCACCTGGAAGAAGCGCTGCGGGGCCGCAAGGCCATCAAGAAAGACACGCCGGTCAGCAGGGTGGTGTTTAACGCGATCACCAAGTCGGCGGTGACCGAGGCGATGCAGAACCCGCGCGAGGTCGATCAGGATCTGGTGGAGGCCTATCTGGCGCGGCGGGCGCTGGACTATCTGGTGGGCTTCAACCTCAGCCCGGTCCTGTGGCGCAAGCTGCCCGGCGCGAAATCGGCGGGGCGAGTGCAGTCGGTCTGCCTGCGCCTGATCGTCGAGCGGGAAATGGAGATCGAGGCGTTCCGTGCCCAGGAATACTGGACCGTGAAAGCCGAACTGGCGACGCCGCGGGGCCAGACCTATGAGGCGCGGCTGACGGTTTTGGGTGGCAACAAGCTCGACAAGTTCGACATCGCGAACGAGGCCGCGGCGGAGCTGGCGGTGCAAGCGATTACCTCGCGCGATCTGACGGTGCAGTCGGTTGAGGCCAAGCCCGGCACGCGCAACCCCTCTGCCCCGTTCATGACCTCGACCCTGCAGCAAGAGGCCAGCCGCAAGTTCGGCTTTGGCGCGCGGCAGACGATGCAGGTGGCCCAGCGCCTCTATGAGGCCGGGCACATTACCTATATGCGGACCGACGGCATCGACATGGCGCCCGAGGCGGTGATGGCCGCGCGCGATGCGATCAAGGATCGGTTTGGGGCGGAGTATCTGCCCGACAGCCCGCGGATGTACAAAAACAAGGCCAAGAACGCGCAAGAAGCGCATGAATGCATCCGGCCCACGGATATGACGCAGGATGCCGCCGGGCTGAAGCTGGCCGATCCCGATCAGCGCAAGCTGTACGATCTGGTGTGGAAGCGGACGCTGGCGAGCCAGATGGCCGCGGCGCGGCTCGAGCGGACCACAGTGGATGTGGGCAGCGCGGACGGTCAAGTGATGCTGCGCGCGACGGGACAGGTCGTTCTGTTTGACGGGTTCATCCGCGTCTACGAGGAAGGCCGGGACGACGCGATCGTCGATGATGATGACAAGCGCCTGCCCCAGATCATGCAGGGTGAGGCGGCGGAGAAGCGGCAGGTCACGCCAGAGCAGCATTTCACCCAGCCGCCCCCGCGTTATACCGAGGCGACCCTGGTCAAACGGATGGAAGAGCTGGGGATCGGGCGGCCGTCGACCTATGCCAGCATCGTGACGACCATTCAGGATCGCGAATACGTGCGGAAAGAGAAGAACCGGCTGTTCCCCGAGGATAAGGGGCGGCTGGTGACGGCGTTTCTGGAGAACTACTTCCGCCGCTACGTGGGCTATCAGTTCACCGCGGAGTTGGAAGAAGAGCTGGACGATATCACCGCAGGTGAGCGCGACTATAAGGATGTGCTCAGCCGGTTTTGGCGTGATTTCACCGCCGCACTGGCCGAGACCAGCGATCTGCGGATCACCGAGGTTCTGGAAAAGATCAACGAGGTGTTGGAACCGCACCTGTTCCCGCCCAACGCAGATGGCACCGATCCGCGGCTGTGCCCCAATTGCGGGACCGGGCGGTTGTCGATGCGTACAGCGCGGTCAGGCGGGGCCTTCATCGGCTGTTCGAACTATCCCGAGTGCCGCTATACCCGCGCGTTTGGTCCACCGGGCGCGGAAGGCGAGGACAGTGGCATTCCGCCCGAAGGCAAGCTGCTTGGCGAGGATGCAGGCGACCAGATCTTTGCCTTCAAGGGGCGGTTCGGGCCTTACGTCCAGCGCGGGCAGGTGACTGAGGAGAACAAGAAACCGCCGCGGCAGTCGATCCCGAAGGATTGGCCGCCGGCGGAGGTGGACCTGGCGCAGGCGCTGAAGCTGTTGTCCCTGCCCCGTCTAGTGGGCCCGCATCCCGAGGACGGTGTGAATGTCTGGGCCAATATCGGGCGATACGGGCCCTATCTCAAGCACGCCGACAGCACGTCGGATCGTGGTGGCACGAATGCCAATCTTGAAAGCATAGAAGAGGTGTTCACGGTCGGCATGAACCGGGCGGTGCAGCTCTTGGCCGAAAAGGTGGCCTCTCGCGGCGGGCGAGGCGCTGCGGCGAAACCGCTGCGCGACCTGGGCGAGCACCCCGAAGAGGGCGGCGCGGTCAGTATCATGGACGGCAAGTACGGGCCTTATGTGAAATGGGCAAAGGTGAACGCCACACTTCCCAAGGAGACCGATCCAGCGAACGTCACAATGGAGATGGCGGTTGAGCTGATTTCGGAAAAGCAGGCCAAGAAGGGCACGCGCCGGAAATCAACCGCCAAAAAGAAGGCCGCGCCCAAGAAGAAGACGGCATGAGCAGCGTCAGCGCGTATTTCAAGCCCTCTTGAAATCAACACTTTAACCCGATTTCCACATGGAAATCGGACTAGCCCGCCAGCCGAACGGGCAAGGCAGGCGACCCCATCATCAAGCGCAATTCCTTGGCATTGCGGGCCCGCACGATCCCGTTCGGCCCGCCGATCCGCCGCATATCGGCTTTGACAGGCGATGGCGGAAGCCCAAGGCGCGCGCAGATGCGATCGATCGTGCGCTGGTGAAAGCGGGCCTGCGACAGGTCTTCTTCGTAGCTGACGCGAATATGTGGCACGCCGGACATCAGCCGATCCTCGAAATCAAGAAGCTGCGCGTTCCATGCAAACTGATCGGCAAACGCGTCGGGCGCGATATCGACCTGGGCCTGTGGCGGGGCCTTTCGATCCCCTTTCAGCCGGTGATAATGCCCCGTCGCCTGCGCCAGTGACAAAGACAGCGCCTGGTCGAAGGTGTTCCGCCTGAGATGCAACAGCGTATATCCATCGTCGGCCAGATCCGCGAAAAACGCGGAGGGATCGGGCGTTCGCTGGATTTCGAGCATCTGATAGCTGAGAAATTTGCTGCCAAACACTTGCGCGCCCGACAGGCGGGCCAGCCCGTTGAGATAGCGGTGCGGGTGGCCCATCGCGTAGTTCAGCATCTCGCCCGCGCAGGCGACCCCATGCACCTGGTTGAGCAGACGCGCCAGAAGCGTGGAGCCTGACCGTGGGCGCCCGAAAATCAGGAACCGCCGGGGCATCGGGCCGGGGGGCAGCATCGCGCACCGAGCCCAGACAGCCCCTGCGCGCGCATACCCGCGTGGCGTGACGCGCCCCTTATGCCATCGGCCAAGCACATATGGGTCGCCCACGGGGGGATGGCCGTAGACGGGGTGATCGGTGATGACGGGGGGCGTGGGGGCGGATGGCAGGGGGAGATCGAACATGAAGAGGGCCTTGCAGGAGAGTGACGCCACCTGACCGCAGGAAGGTGAATCATCCGTTAAGCCCGCCCCTGCCGCGCTGCGGCGTGGTGCATTGACACCACATCGCCAGGCCCGCTACCTAGCCCGCGACACAGCAAAGGGACGGATTATGAAGAAAGTCTACGGCTCAGCCGCCGAGGCCCTGGATGGGCTGCTGTTTGACGGGATGTTCATTGCTTCGGGCGGGTTTGGCCTGTGTGGCATCCCCGAACTGCTTCTGGACGCGATCAAGGACGCGGGCACCAAGGATCTGACCTTTGCGTCTAACAACGCGGGCGTGGACGATTTTGGGATCGGGATCCTGTTGCAGACCCGCCAAGTGAAAAAGATGATCTCGTCCTACGTGGGCGAAAACGCTGAGTTCATGCGGCAGTATCTGTCGGGCGAGCTGGAGCTGGAATTCAATCCGCAAGGCACCCTGGCCGAACGGATGCGGGCGGGTGGCTGCGGCATTCCGGGGTTCTACACCAAGACCGGCGTCGGCACCGTGATCGCCGAGGGCAAGGATCATAAGGATTTCGACGGCGAGACATATATCATGGAAAAGGGCATCTTCGCCGATCTGTCGATCGTGAAGGCCTGGAAAGCCGATGAGACCGGCAATGCGATCTTCCGCAAGACCGCGCGCAACTTTAATCCGCCGGCGGCGATGTGCGGCAAGACCTGCGTGATGGAGGTGGAAGAGATCGTGCCTGTGGGCAGCCTCGACCCCGATCACATCCACCTGCCGGGGATCTATGTGAACCGGATCATTCAGGGTGAGCACGAGAAACGGATTGAACAGCGTACAGTGAGGGCCGCCTGATGCCTTGGGATCGCAACGAGATGGCCGCACGGGCGGCGCAGGAGCTTGAAGACGGGATGTATGTGAACCTTGGCATCGGGATCCCGACGCTGGTGTCGAACTATATCCCCGAGGGTGTCGAGGTAACGCTGCAATCGGAGAACGGGATGCTGGGCATGGGCCCCTTCCCCATCGAGGGCGAAGAAGACGCCGATCTGATCAATGCGGGCAAGCAGACGATTACAGAGCTTCCGCAGACCGCGTATTTCGACAGTGCCACGTCGTTCGGCATGATCCGGGGCGGCAAGATCGCGATGGCGATTTTGGGCGCGATGGAAGTGGCGGAGAATGGTGATCTCGCCAACTGGATGATCCCCGGCAAGCTGGTGAAAGGCATGGGTGGCGCGATGGATCTGGTCGCCGGTGTCGGCCGTGTCGTGGTGGTGATGGATCACCAGAACAAGCACGGCGACTCCAAGGTATTGACGGAATGCACCCTGCCCCTGACGGGCAAGTCAGTGGTCGACCGGATCATCACGAACCTTGGCGTTCTGGACGTGGTCGAGGGTGGCCTGAAGATCGTGGAATGCGCGCCGGGTGTGAGCGAGGATGATCTGCGCGCCGCGACTGAGGCCGCCATTGTCTGAGTTCGAGATCGCGCGCGAGGTTGAGGGATCGAAGGGACGGTATGTCATCTATCAAGGGGATGACTTTGCCGAGCTGACCTATTCGATCCTGTCGCCGCAAACGGTGATCGCCGATCACACTGGTGTGCCCGAGCAGTTCAAGGGCACCGGGATGGGCAAGGCGCTGGTGGCGCGGCTGGTGGCGGATGCGGAGGCGGAAGGGTTCAAGATCGTGCCGCTCTGCCCCTTTGTGAATGCCGAGCGGCGCAAACACCCCGAATGGGCACATCTCTTTAATGTGTGACATGTTTAATTTGTGATGTGGGGGCTGTGCGCAGGGTGGCACATCCTTCATAATACTGCCCAATTCTGCGGCTAGCCGTCGGGGCAAATGATAATGAGCAGTACCGACCCATTGCCCGAGCCGCGCGGAAACCGTGCGCGCAGCGAGAGGCGCCGTGATCTGTGGATCCTCGGCGGTTTGTTTGCGTTGATGGTGGTCGGTCTGTTGGGCCTGGCGGCGGCGACCGGGTGGGAAGAGACGCTGGCCGAGATCCGCATGCTGACGGCGTGGGAGATCGGCGTGCTCTTGGCGCTGAGCCTGGTGAACTACGGCTTTCGCGGGATCCGGTGGCATCTGTTTGCACGTCGTCTGGGCCTGCCCACCGGGTTGGGCCAGGACATGCGCCACTTCATCGGTGGCTTTGCGATGTCGGCCACGCCGGGGCGTGTGGGCGAATTGGTGCGGATGCGCTGGCTCAGGCGCGAGACGGGGTGGTCGTTTGAACGCACGGCCCCCTTGGTTCTGGTGGACCGGGCGTCGGATCTGGTGGCCATGGCGCTGATCCTGGCCTTGGCGCTGGCCCTGTCAGCGGGGGGGATCGCGGGGGCGGTGCCTGTGGTGATCCTGGCCCTGGCGGGCGCTTATGTGGCAACGCACCCGAGCCTGTTGGGCGGGCTTGCGGGCTTTGGATACCGCGTTTTGGGGGCGTTTCCGCGTATTTTCGCGCGGGTGCGCGCGGCGTCACGGTCGCTGGCGCAGTTTCGCGGGCCGTGGCTGATCGTGTTTGCCGCTTGTCTGGGCATCATTGGCTGGCTAGCCGAAGGCTATGCCTTTCATCTGCTGTTGATGTGGATGGGGGCGGATGTGGGGCTGTGGATGGCGGTGGCGATCTTCGTGTTCTCCACGCTGGCGGGCGGGCTGACCGGCGCGCCGGGCGGTGTGGGCGGGGCGGAGGCGGCGATGATCGCGCTTTTGACGCTGGAGGGGGTGCCGTTGGAGGTGTCGATCCCGGCGACGCTGATCATTCGGGTGACCACGCTGTGGTTTGCGATCCTTTTGGGGCTGGCGGTGTTCCCGGTAGCCGAACGCATTTCGATGAAGGCGGGGCATGCACACTAAGACGATGACCTATCGCGGCTGGGGCCGCGTGCATGAGGCCACGGGCGACGTGGCCCGGCCTGAGCGGCAACGCGCGCTGGAGCGGATCATGGGCGAGACGCCGGGGCCCGCGATTGGGAATTTGCGATCTTATGGCGACGTTTGCCTAAACGATGGCGGGTTGGCCGTGGATATGACGCGGCTGGATCGGATGATGGCGCTGGACCCGGAGACCGGGGTTCTGACGGTGGAAGCCGGCGTGCGGATCGGCGATCTGGCACGGGTTCTGGCGCCCAAGGGGTGGCTGCCTGCGGTGATGCCGGGGACCGGTTTTGCGACCGTGGGCGGGGCGATTGCCAACGATGTCCATGGCAAGAACCACCACACTCTGGGCAGTTTCGGCCAGCATGTGCGCGAAATGACAGTTTTGACGCCCAAGGGCGCAAAGACGGCGAGCCCGTCCAAGGGCAAGGAGCTGTTCGAGGCGACCGTGGGCGGGATGGGCCAGACCGGGGCGATTGCGACAGCAGAGCTGCAACTGGTGCCCACCAAAGGCGACGTGATCATGGTGACCGAGCGTCGGATCACCGACTGGGACGAACATCTGGCCTATCTGGATGCCTCCACAGCGACCTACACCGTTGGGTGGATTGATGCGACGGCCACAGGGGCCGCTTTGGGACGCGGGATATTGGAAGAGGCCGAAACCGGCGCGGGGCTGGTGCCGCCGCAGAAGCGATCGAAGACAGTGCCCATGGATGCGCCGGGGTTTGCCCTGTCACCACCGGTGGTGCGCCTGTTCAACGCGGCCTATTGGCGGCGAGTGCCCACGCGGGGGCGAACGGTGGTGAAGCCCATTGGCGAGTTCTTCTTTCCGCTGGACAAGATCCACGACTGGAACCGGCTTTATGGCAAGGCGGGGTTCCATCAGTTCCAATGCGTGGTGCCGCTGGATGAGGCAGACGCCCTGCGCGCGATGCTGGAGCGGATTGCGAAGGCGGGTGTGGCCTCGCCACTTGCGGTCTTGAAGCGCATGGGGCCTGGGCGCGCGGGAATGATGTCGTTCCCGATGGAGGGCTATACGCTGGCGGTGGATTTTCATGCAGGCGACGTGACCGAGCGGCTGGTGGTGGAGCTGGAAGACGCCACGTTGGCCGCCGGGGGACGGATATATCTGGCCAAGGACTCGCTGGCGCGGGCCGAGGCGGTGCAGGAAATGTATCCCGACCACGCCAAATGGGCGCGGATCGTGGCCAAGCATGATCCGAATGGGGCAATGATGACCGACCTCATCCGCCGGCTGAAGCTGAGGGACGCGGCATGAGTGACACCTGGCTGATCCTTGGCGCAAGCTCTGCCATGGCGAGGGCGCTGGCGCGGGCTGTGGCGGATGAGGGGGCGTCAGTGCTGCTGGCCGGCCGCGATATGGCGGATCTGGAGGCTCAGGCGGCGGACTGCGCCTTACGTGGGGCGCCCGTGGCCGAGGGTGTTTCCTTCGACGCACGCGACCCTGCGGGGTTCGAGGCGATCCGCACGCGGGCCGAGGCGACGGACGGCACGCTGAACATCGCGGTCTTTGTGGGGTCCATGCCGCCACAGGATGAGATCGATGCCGATCCCGCGCTGATCGACGGCACTGTGACCGATAGTTTCACGGGCCCTGCCCGGCTGATCCAGATGCTGGCGCCGATCCTGGAAGCGCGGGGCGCGGGGACGGTGGTCGGCGTGGGATCGGTCGCGGGCGATCGCGGGCGGATCGGGAACTATGTCTACGGCGCAGCCAAGGCAGGATTTCATACTTATCTGTCGGGCCTACGGAACCGGCTGACGCGCGCGGGGGCGCATGTGGTGACTGTGAAACCGGGCTTTGTGGACACGGCGATGACCTGGGGGATTGAGGGGATGTTCCTTGTGGCCCCCCCTGAAAAGGTTGCCCAAGACATCCTGGTCGCAGTGCGCAAGCGCAAGAACGTGATCTATACCCCGTTCTTCTGGCGCTGGATCATGCTGATCATCCGCCTGATTCCGGAACCGATCTTCAAGAAGCTGTCTGTTTAGGGCAATCGGCGCCGGGAACACCGGTTCAACTGTTCTCGATTCTGGAAACAGTGCGTTCTCGCGCCCTGTTTCGTCCGCATATAGCGGTCAGTTTTCTGGTACTTTCGGTCGAAATTCAGAAAAATACCTCACTAAATCAGACACATAGCCATTTTCCGTCAGAAATCTCCAGTTTTCCCCAATTTTTCCCAAGCCTGCCGAACTCCCGCCCGATTTCACTGGCTTATTGCACCCATGCCAAGACGGCGAACGGGTCACGAAGAGGTCAACCCGGAGCGACTGTCCGGGTAGAGAGTGAAACAGAAGTTAGATCTGAACGGAGAAGAGACATGGATATGCTGAAGCTTGCAAAGCGTTTTAAGAAAGACGAAGACGGCGCAGTCACGGTTGACTGGGTTGTGCTCACCGCGGCCATCGTTGGCCTGGGCATCGCCGTTATCGCATCGGTCCGCGAAGGCGTGAACACGCTGGGTCAGGACATCTCGGAACGCGTTGCGACCCAGATGAACTAAGCGAATACCGGGCCGCGCGTGCGGCTTGGATATCGGAAACGGCCGTGCCCCCAGGCGCGGCCGTTTTTCTTTTGCTGGGCACAATGGTCGTTCGCGATTGTTCGAGGCTCGCAAACGAAGCCCTGCCAGTGGCCGGGATTACACACGATATTTGGATCGCGCACGCCAAAAAGTATAACGTTTTCAATGCATAAGCAGACAACGCATTGTCTTCTAGGTAACGCCAAATGGTCTGACGCGTGTCAAAGTCTTGCCTAATTTGAACGGCTTAATGCGGGTGTGCCAAATGACGGACAGTGCTTGCGAGGAAAGTTGCACCGCTCCGGAACCGGCCAGGAACAAACAGAGTGGAACGGAGTAACTGACATGAACATGCTGAAGCTTGCAAAGCGCTTTAACAAAGACGAAGACGGCGCCGTTACGGTTGACTGGGTTGTGCTGACCGCAGCCATCGTTGGCCTGGGTATTGCCGTGATCGCATCAGTCCGCGAAGGCGTGAACACGCTGGGTTCGGACATCTCGGCACGGGTTGCAACCCAGATGAACTAATCGGGCGGCTTGCCTGACGGGCGCGCATTGCGGGCCTGAGCGAAGACCAATCCAGGCCGTACCTCCCCAAAGGTGCGGCCTGTATTTCGAATGCCGGGAAAAAACAAACAACAGTCCTTACCGAGCGGGACACCTGGTGGCCTTTGACAAGGTGCAATGAGTAGGACCGGACCCCCAGCCCGGTCACAGCGAAGGAGGGATGACATGTTCGCCAAACGAACACGCTTCCTTGAAGAGGATGACGGCGCAGTTACGGTCGACTGGGTTGTTATCACCGCCGCGATCACCGGCATTGGCGTTGCCATCGTCGTGAACATTCAAGCCGGCGTTACGAACACAGCCAGCGGCATCGGTGTTTTCGTATCCGATCAAAGCTCGCTTCTGGACTGATTTCTTACAGCGCGCCGGACGGCCCCCACCGTCCGGCGCATCCGCCGCAGAGACCCCACATGACCGCCGGCAGGCGGCTTTTTTATGAACAATCCTTCAAGTGCACGTGATGATCCCGATGTGTCCACGCTCTTGCCACAATTGCCAGCGACAGAGGTGGTGGAGAAGTAGGTGAACCGCGCCCCTTGGGCGGGTTCTACGTTTTAATTGTGGAAAGGATACGTCATGCGTTTGGTGTTTGGGTTGGTCCTTCTCCTTGGGCTGGGGCTCGCGGGTTTCGCGGTTTACATGGCGCAGGACTATATCAACCAGACAGAAGCTCAGCTGGCGCGCGAACGTCAGGCCCGTGCGGAAGTCGTGCCGTTGACGGATGTTTTCGTCAGCACACGCGCGATCCGGTACGGCGACAAGCTTCAGAAGAATTACGTGCGCAAGGTGCGCTGGCCGAAAGATGCCGTTCCGCGCGGCAGCTTTACCAAGGCCGAAGATCTGTTCCCCGAAGGACAAGAGCTGCGCACGGTGCTGCGCGCGATGGAGCCTGGTGAGGCGATCATGGCCGTTAAAGTGACGCGACCGGGCGAAGATGCCGGTGTGTCATCGCAGCTGGCGCCCGGTATGCGGGCCTTCGCGCTGCGCGTGGACGTGGCGTCGGGTGTGTCAGGCTTCTTGCGGCCCGGTGACCGGGTCGACGTCTACTGGACTGGTCGCGGCACCGAAGACGCCGTGGGGACACGCGACTTTACCCGGCTGATCGAAGCCGGGGTGAAACTGATCGCCGTTGACCAATCCGCGGATGTGGATCGTAACAACCCGACGGTGGCCCGGACGGTGACGGTGGAAGCAACACCGCGCCAGGTGGCCGCTTTGGCCCAGGCGCAAGCAACGGGCCGGTTGCAACTGTCGCTCGTTGGTGCGCAGGACGAAGACATTGCCGCCGGGTCGGTCGAGATTGACCAGCGTGATCTTCTGGGTATCGAAGAGCAGCAGGTTGTCGTGCGCGAAAAAGAGCGGGTTTGCACCGTGCGCACCCGCCGTGGTGCCGAGGTTGTCGAGATCCCGATCCCCTGCACGAACTAAATCGGCAAAACTTTACGCAGCGGGCACCCCTTTATTTGGGGTGCCCGTTTTCGTTGACCCCAACCTGTTGGCTCTGTTGCCCGTCACACACATAAGTTGGCGGGCGCAACGGTTTGATTCTTGCAAAAAATCTGCTTCTGGCGGATGATACGCGCAATCACGGGCATCCAAGACCCGAACCGAGGCGTGATCGGAGAGGCAGGTCACATGAAATTTGCAGCAGTCTTCAAGGCGGCCCTTTTGGGGTGCGCAATCACTATCACAAGTGTCGCAACCGTCGCCGCGCAGGATCTGCGCGTGCTGCGTGGATCGGCATCAAGCACATTGAGTGTGCCGATCAACCGCGCCGTCGTGGTTGAGGCGGAAACACCGTTTGCGGAACTATCCATCGCGAACCCGGGCATCGCCGATATCTCGACGCTGTCGGATCGCACGATCTATGTGTTGGGCCGGGCGCCGGGGCGCACCACGCTCACACTGTTGGGGCCGGAAGGCAACCTGATCGCGAATGTGGAGGTGCAAGTCACCCCCGATGTGGCCGAGTTCAAGGAGCGCCTGCGGCAGGTTCTGCCGGGCGAGCAGATCGAAGTGCGCACCGCCAATGACGGGATCGTCCTGTCGGGTGTCGTGTCATCGATCACGCGCCTGGATCGGGCGCTGGAGATGGCCAACCGCTATGCGCCGGGACGTGTTCTCAACATGATGAGCGTGGGCGGAACGCAGCAGGTGATGCTGAAGGTGCGTTTTGCGGAGATGGAACGGTCCGTGGCCAAGCGGCTGAGCGCCGGTATCGGTGCATTTGACAATGGCACCGGATCGGCGGCCACGGCAGCAGGCGGGTCGGCAATCCTGAACGGCACCGCCCCTGGCGCACCGTTCGGTCTGTCACTGGACAACGAAGCGCTTGGCCAGTTCAACCTGGGCTTTAACGTCAGCGGCGTGGAGTTTGGCGTTCTTCTGGAAGCGCTTGAAAACAAGGGGCTTATTCGCACGCTGTCGGAACCGAACTTGACCGCGCTTTCGGGCCAGGCGGCGACGTTCCTGGCCGGTGGCGAGTTCCCGATCCCGATCGTCGACGACGACAACAACGTGGCGATCGAGTTCCGTCCGTTCGGTGTGGAGCTGTCGTTTACTCCGCGGGTGGTCGATGGCGACGTCATCAACCTGCAGCTGACAGCCGCTGTGTCGGGCATCGACCCCACGGTGGTGGTGCAGAACGCAGGCTTTGCCGTAAACGGCTTCCGCCGGCGCGAAACGTCGACTGTGGTCGAGATGCGCGATGGTGAGAGCTTTGCGATTGCGGGGCTGTTGCAGGATGACTTCCAGGATCTGGTGGGCCAAGTGCCGTGGCTGGGCGACATCCCGGTACTGGGGACCTTGTTCCGCAGCTCGGAATATGAGCGCCGTCAGTCGGAGCTGGTCATCATCGTGACCCCGCATCTGGTGACGCCGGTTCGTGGCGATGCGCTGGTGCTGTCGACCGACCGTGTTCGGCCGCCGAGTGAGAGCGAGCTGTTCCTGAATGGCCGCACCGTGTCGGCCCAGACCCCACAAACCGGTGCCGCAGGCGAAGTCGCCAAACAGGACTTCACCGGTTCCTTTGGCTACGTGATGGAGTGAGAACTATGTCGGCCAAGCTGAAACTCATTCTGATCGCGTCCACGGCTTTGGGTCTTGCGGCCTGTTCATCGCCATCGTCGCGCGAGGCGGGTGCCCTCTTGGACGAAGGTGACTTCGGTGGGCCCACACTGACCAACCAACTGCTGCAGACAGGGCAACTGTCTGCGGTGGTCGACCTGAACAAGCGGTTCAGCTCGGAAGTGCCGACGATGGTGAATTTCGCCTTTGACAGTGCGGTGCTTGACGGGGCCGCGCGGGCGACGCTACGCCAGCAGGCGGACTGGATCAAACAGTTTCCGGAGGTGAAATTCCGGGTCTACGGCCACACCGATCTGGTGGGCCCCGACGCCTATAACAGAGCGCTTGGGTTGCGGCGGGCGCGGGCTGTGGTGAACTTCCTGGTCAGCCAGGGCATCAGCCGGTCGCGGCTTGAGGCGGTTACGTCCTTTGGCGAGACCCAGCCCCTGGTCGTCACCGAGAACCGCGAGCCGCGGAACCGCCGGACGGTGACCGAAGTCTCTGGTTTCCTTGGCAATACCCCCACCCTGTTGAACGGGAAATATGCCACGGTCATCTTCCGGGAATATGTGCCCAGCGCGACGGAAATTCCGTCGGATGGCGGGGTCGAAACGACGATCGCCGAGGGCGGTTAACCATCTTTCTTTCGTCCTACAAAACCGAATAATTTCGGTTTTTTAGCCTCAATGTCGCCAATATTGGCGTCCAGTTTCACCGCAGTAACGGTGTGCGCGATTCTGAGTATATCGCGTGTCTGGACGCCGGCGGGATGGACTGTCTGGAGGCATGAGCCGAAGGGGTTCGATTAGGTAAAATCCGCCTGCGTCCTGGTATTGGAAGGACGTGAAAATATGAGTAGCACGGCGGCACTACAATCTGACCCCTCGCCGATCGTGGCGTGTACGGTCAGCCGGGACGTCCAGAACTTCGATTTGCTGATCGAAGACATGGAAACCGAACTGGGTGAGAACTGGGGCGATCTTTCCTTCGAAGACGCGCTGTTGTTCATCGGGCAAGCGGAAGCGGACAGCCTTGAGTTCATCGCCATTGCGATGGACGAGGAAGACGAAGATGACATCGGCCAGGTGGCCGAGATCCTGCGCGCGGCGAAGGAAAAGGGCATCAAGGCCCTGGTCATCGCCGAGGACGTCAGCCCGATTGCCCTGCACCAACTGTTGAAGTTGGGTGCCGAAGAATTTGTTCCCTACCCCCTGCCCGATGGCGCATTGCATGACGCCATCGATCGCCTGCGCAATCCCCCGGTGTCGGACATCCCGGCAGAGATGCGCACGACGATCAAGGCAACCGGCGACCGCGACGGTGTGGTTTTGCCAGTGCATGGTTTGGCCGGTGGTGCGGGATCGACGACCTTTGCCGTCAACCTGGCCTGGGAACTGGCCAACATTCCGGGCGACCCTGCCCCGCGCGTGTGCCTGATCGATTTCGATCTGCAGATGGGCAGCGTGGCCACCTATCTGGATCTGCCGCGGCGCGAGACGGTGTTTGAGATGCTGTCGGACACGTCGGTGATGGACAACGACGTGTTCATGCAGGCGCTTTTGACCTTCAACGACAAGCTGCATGTTCTTACGGCCCCGGCCGACATGCTGCCTTTGGACTTCGTCGGTCAGGAAGACATTCAGAAGATCATCGAAGCTGCGCGCACCAACTTTGACTATGTGGTGATCGACATGCCGTCGAGCGTGGTGCAGTGGACGGAAACCGTGCTGCACGCCGCCCACGTCTATTTCGCGATGGTCGAGCTGGACATGCGGTCGGCGCAGAACACGCTGCGGATGATCCGGGCGCTGAAGGGCGAGGAGTTGCCCTTTGAAAAGCTTCGCTACGCGCTGAACCGGGCGCCGAAGTTTACGGACCTGACGGCAAAAAGCCGCGTCAAGCGGATGGCCGACAGTCTGGACATCAAGATCGAGCTGCAGATCCCCGATGGGGGCAAGCCAGTTGTGCAGGCGGGCGACCACGGGCTGCCGTTGTCGGAGGTCGCGGCAAAGAACCCGGTTCGCAAAGAGCTGCAGAAATTGGCCCAGTCGGTCCACGAATTGAACGAATCCGAGGCCGCGGGCGGCTGATTTATTGAAGGGGTAGAGACGTGTTTTCGAAGTACAAGAAATCAGACGGCAACGGTGGAACCGAGTTGAAGGCGGTCGAGACGACCGCGCCTGCCGAGGAGAAGAAATCCGTCGCGAGCATGCGAAAGCCTGCTCAGCAGCCCAAGGTGGCGGCGCAAGCGGCACCGATGGACAAGGACAAAAAGCGTAAGGAGCGGCTGGGCGAAATCAAGCTTGAGCTGCACAAGGCGCTTTTGGACAACCTTAACCTTGCGGCCCTCGAACAGGCCTCGGAATCCGATCTGCGGGCAGAAATCACCGCGATTGCCAGCGAAGCGCTGGAAGAAATGGGCGTTGTTCTGAACCGTGAAGAGCGCACCACCCTCAACCAGGATCTGTTTGACGAAGTGACGGGGCTTGGGCCCCTTGAGCCGCTTTTGAAGGACGACACGGTCAACGATATTCTGGTGAACGGCCCGCAGCAGGTGTTCGTGGAACGCGCTGGTAAGCTGGAGCTGACGGACACCACGTTTAAGGACGAAAAGCACCTTCTGCGGATCATCGACAAGATCGTGTCGGCCGTGGGTCGGCGCGTCGATGAATCGAACCCTTACGTTGACGCCCGTTTGCAAGACGGATCGCGTTTCAACGCGATGGTCCCGCCGATCGCGGTGGACGGGTCGCTTGTCTCCATTCGTAAGTTCAAAAAGGAAAAGCTGGCCGTTGACGATCTGGTCAACTTCGGCGCCTTCACCGAGGAGATGGCGGCGTATTTGCAAGCCGCCGTGGCAACCCGTCTGAACGTCATCGTGTCGGGCGGTACGGGTTCGGGTAAAACGACCACGCTCAACGCGCTGTCGAGCTTTATCGACAATGACGAGCGGATCCTGACGATCGAGGATACGGCGGAACTTCAGCTGCAACAGACCCATGTGGGCCGGATGGAAAGCCGCCCGGCCAACGTGGAAGGCAAAGGCGCTGTGTCCCAGCGTGACTGTCTGCGGAACGCCCTGCGGATGCGTCCTGACCGCATCATCGTGGGGGAGACGCGGGGCGAGGAAGTGATCGACATGTTGCAGGCCATGAACACGGGCCACGATGGGTCGATGACCACGATCCACGCCAACAGCGCGCGCGACGGTGTGAGCCGTCTGGAAAACATGATCGCCATGGCCGGGATCGAGATGCCGATCAAGGCGGTGCGGTCCCAGATTTCCTCGGCTGTGAACCTGATCGTGCAAGCCAGCCGTCTGCAGGATGGCTCGCGCCGCATGGTGTCGATCACGGAAGTGACCGGCATGGAAGGTGAAGTGATCTCGATGCAGGAGGTCTTCCGCTATCAGCGTGTGGGCCTGACGCCTGACAACAAGATCATCGGCCACTTCACGGCCACTGGCATTCGCAGCGCCTATTCGGAACGGTTCCGGATGTGGGGCTACGACCTGCCGCCGTCGATCTTCGAACCCTTTGCGGCGGAGTAACCAGTTATGAGCCTTTCGGCAGAACCGATTATCTATGGCTTGATCTTTATCGGGGTCCTCCTGCTTGTGGAGGGCGTCTATCTTGTCGTCTTCGGCAAATCGATCAGCCTGAACAACAAGATGAACCGCCGTCTCGAGATGCTCGAGAAAGGGGCGGGACGCGAACAGGTGCTGGAGCAACTCCGCAAGGAGATGTCGCAACACATGAAATCGCGGTCGATCCCGATCTACGCGATTTTGGCGCAGAAGGCGCAGAAGGCAAACATTGCCTTTACACCGGGTCAGCTGATCCTGGTGATGGTGTTTCTCGGCATGGTGGCCTTTGCCGGTTTGACCTTTGGCACCGACGCATCGCTGCCGATCAAGATCATCACCTCGATCGTGATGGGTGTCGCCAGTGTTTACATCTGGATCGACCAGAAGGCGAAAAAGCGCCTTGGTATGATCGAGGAACAGCTTCCCGACGCGGTGGAACTGATGGTGCGCAGCTTGCGTGTGGGTCATCCGTTTTCATCCGCCTTGCAGATCGTGGCCAAGGAAGTGCCCGATCCGCTGGGCTCAGAGATGGGCGTGATCTCGGACGAGGCGGCTTACGGTCGTGACGTCAGCGAAGCGCTGAAGGCGATGGCCGAACGCATGGACATGCAGGATTTGCGCTTCCTCGCGGTGGCCGTGACGATCCAGCAGCAGTCAGGTGGTAACCTCGCCGAGATTTTGCACGGGTTGTCCCAGGTGATCCGGGCCCGTTTCAAGCTGTTCCGCCGGGTGAAGGCGATCACGGCCGAAGCGAAATGGTCGGGCATGTTCCTGTCGATCTTCCCGATCGGTGCGCTGGTCATGATCAACCTGATCGACCCGAACTATTATGACGACGTGCGCGGGACCGAGTACTTCATCCCGGCCTGTTTTGTCGTCGCAGGTTTCCTTGTCGCCAACATCTTTGTGATGCGGGCCCTTGTGAATATCAAAGTGTAAGGCGCGCGTCTGATGGAATCGATCAACACATCATTGAACAACCTCAACACGTTCCTCGTCGAGCGTTTCGGGGAATTCGGGCCGCTGCTGGTGGTGGGCATCCTGGGGATGTTCCTGATCCTGCTGACCCTGCCGGTTCTCTTGCGCAAGCAGGAAGACCCGCTGGACAAACTGCGCGAAAACAACCGCGCGCAGACCGCGGCGAAGACGAAGAACGGTCAGAAACTGCGGACCGGCGGTGGCAAGGACAAACTGGAGAAATACTCCAACTTCCTCGAACCGAGCGATGAAGAGGAATACTCGGCCGTCCGGTTGAAGCTGTTGCAGGCCGGCTATCGTTCGAAGAATGCAGTGCGGACCTATCACTTCCTGCAGTTCATTCTGGGGATCGGGTTCCTGATCATCGGTACGCTCTATGCGATCCTAAAAAGCGCGACCGCCGATCCCACGACTCAACAGCTGATGATGATGTCGCTGGGGCCGGGTTTTGCGGGCTATATGCTGCCCAAATACTGGGTGACGAAGCGCCAGCAGGAACGCCAGGAAGAGATCACCAACGGCTTTCCCGATGCGCTTGACCTGATGCTGGTGTGTGTGGAAGCGGGCCAGTCGCTGGACCAGGCCATTGTGCGGGTCAGCAAGGAGGTCCGTTCGGGCTATCCGTCGCTGGCCGATGAGTTCGAGATGGTCAGCCACGAGATGAAGGCCGGTAAGGACAAAACAGCGGTTCTGCGCGATATGTCGGACCGGGCCGGTGTGACGGACGTGTCGTCCTTTGTGACCGTGCTGATCCAGTCGGCCACGTTCGGTACATCGATTGCCGACGCTTTGCGTGTCTATGCCTCGGAAATGCGGGACAAGCGGGTGATGCGCGCCGAGGAAGCGGCCAACAAACTGCCGACGAAGATGACGCTGGCCACTATGATGTTGACGGTGCCGCCGCTCCTCATCATCCTGATCGGACCTTCGGTATACGAAATTGCCGAAACGCTCGGGAACGCAAGCTTCTTCTAAGGGGACCATGCGATATCACTGGCTGGGTCTGACCCTGATTGCCACAGCTCTCGCCGCCTGCGCCCCCGCAGGCGGCGTTGGCACGTCTGACAGCCCGTTTCCACCGGTTGCCCGGTTCGACGTGGAAGATGCGGTGGACGGGTTGGTGGTGGGCCACCGCCTGATGGCGGCTGGCGAGTATGAGCTGGCCATTCGCGCCTATAACCGCGCGGCCCTCGACCAGGGTCTGACGGTCGATGTTTTGTCGGCCCTGGGATCGGCGAACCTGCGCCTTGGGCGCTTGGGCCAGGCCGAAGACATCTTGCGGCGGGCGATCGAGGCCGACGACAGTTTTCCCCCCGCCTGGAACAATCTGGGTGTGGTTTTGATGGAACGCGAGGAATACGGCGAAGCCAGCCGCGTGTTTCAGACGGCCTTTGCGCTTGATAGTGGCGAAAGTGCCGAAATTCGGAACAATTTACGCCTTGCTCTCGCCTTGCGCGAAAACCCTGCCTATTCTGAGCCCAATAACGACGGACCTGTGCTGGTGCGCCGGGGGACGGGGGAATACCTGCTTCTTGCGACACCTGAAACGGGCTGATTGAGCAGGAAAAAGGACGCAGGCACCATGCGCCACATTGGTATTTCTGCGCTCTGCCTTGGCAGTGCGCTTTTGTCGGCTTGCGGGCCAAACCCCGATGCCGAAGTTGAACGCACGCTGGACAGCGTGAATGTCATCGATGAAACCAATCTAAACGATCTGATGCTGACGGCGGCGGATCCGACCGAGGCGGTGGCCTATTTCACCAAGGCCAGCGCAGAACTTCCCGAACGCATTGACCTCAAACGCGGGCTGGGCGCATCGCTGATCCGGGCGCAACGGCCGGTTCAGGCGGTGGGCGTTTGGAGTGAGGTTGTGGAATCCGGCGAAGCGACCAACGAAGACCGCGTGAACTACGCCGATGCCCTGATCCGGTCGGGCGAGTGGGATCGCGCAGACGCCGCACTGGACGAAATCCCACCGACGTATGAGACCTATCGCCGGTACCGGCTTGAGGCGATGGTGGCCGATAGCAACCAGGAATGGGACAAGGCCGACAGCTTTTACGAGACCGCGCTGGGGCTGACGACGCAGCCGGGCGGTGTTCTGAACAACTGGGGCTATTCCAAGCTGTCTCGCGGGGCGTTTTCTGATGCCGAACGCCTGTTTGCGGAATCGATCACCTATGATCCGAAGCTGTTCACGGCAAAGAACAACCTGGTTCTGGCCCGTGGTGCGCAACGCAAGTACGACTTGCCGGTCGTTGAAATGACCCAGACCGAACGGGCACAGCTTTTGCACACGCTGGCACTGTCGGCGGTGAAGCAGGGCGATGTGGCGATCGGCAAGGGCCTGTTGCGCGACGCGATTGACACGCATCCGCAGTACTTTGAGGCGGCGGCGACAAGCCTTCAGGCGCTGGAAGCCAACGTCGTTAATTAACCGTCTGACCCGCGCGTGATACGATAGGTGATTGCGCGCGGGTTGCGGCCCACCTCCTCAAGGGTCACTGGCGCCTCGGCCAGCGCGCGCAGGATCGCGTCGCGGGCTTTCGCGGAGACGGCGCAGGTTGGCACGTAGACATATGCCGCGGTGTCGAGGCCCGCGATGTTTCCGTAATTCCAGGGCGATGCGCCGGGCAGAGGGTCGGTGTCGTTCAGTAGCCAATGCGCGGACAACACATCGGCAATGAAGACCGGGCCATCGAGATCAGCGATCTCGGCAGCTTGGACCTTGAGCGCACCAACCACGCCAGCCTCAAGCCGGCAATCCGGGATCGGTTCGCCTGCAACTGTGACCGGATCGGTATCCTCCTCAGGGTCTGCGAGCATGGGATAGAGATCGCCCGGCACCACCGTATCGCGCGCGGCCCGTACCGAGTTTGCGCGCAGAGTGACGGTGTGGATATCGGCCAGGTCCGGCGTGTCGGCCAGCAGCGGCTCAAAGCCCGATGGGTCGAGCGTGTAGTGGCGCAGGGCGCCTGCGCCCAGGCTCTGCACATGGGGGATTGCAAGCGCTGCGGCCATTGCAGCGAGAGTGCTCACGGCACCGCGCGTGTCCCAGCCGAAGCGCGTCATCTGCCCGGCCTTTGGTCGCGCGGCCAGGAGGATGGCGGCCAGCGGGATCACCCACAGCGCGTCGTTCCCGAAGTTCTGAAAGGTGACATAGGCAAAGGCGGGCACAAACAGCAGCAACAGCAGGCCGGTTGTGCGCTGGCCCGAGGATCGCAGGAGAAGCGCCCCGATGATCGCGATGAGTGTGGCGACGAAGTAGGGCGGCGACACCAGGATCGGTGCGAAAGCGAGGCCGGGGTATTGGCGAACGTCGGAGGACGAGACGCTGAGCAGATCGCGCACATAGGCCACCCAGAAAGTCGGGCCGGTGAAAACGGTGGTGACACCCATCACAACGAGGCCTGTGAGCAGCATGACGACAATCGCGTCGCGCTGCCCGCGCATGAGAAAGGCGATAACCGCCAGCGGGGCCAGGACCACGAAATACGTGGCCTTCACCAGCGCGAGCAGAGAGAGGATCAGCCCGAGAACCCAGCCGTCAACGCGCGGGCGGGGCCGGTCCTGCGCGGGCAAGCAGATCAGCAACGCGGCGGCGAACAACAGGCCCCATCCCCACCGGTTGTAATGCATTGCGATTGTCACCGGCGGGTTCGAGACGCCGTAGGACAGGGATGTGATCACCAAAAGGGCCGCCGCGCCCAGAAGGTAGGCCGCAACCCACGGCAAACGGGTGCCGACGCACCAATAAATGAGGGGAAGCGCCACGAGCCCCGCCAGCGCCTGGGCATAGAGGTAAGACAGGCCGAGCGACTGCCCCTGCCCCACGAAAACCGCGATGGGGGCGAAGGAGAGAAGGCCCAAGGGGGTTTCGAAATCGAGATGGGGCAGTTGGCCCGCGGCCATGCGCATGACGATGTCACTGACATGCAGCGCGTCGCCTTCGTAAGCCGTTAGAAACACGCCACCTTTCAGGATCGCAGGACCCAGCGCAAAGATCAGGACAGCGCATAAAAAGAGCGCCAGTCGCCCCGGATTTGCTCTGCTCATCTCACCCTCTTTTCATTTTTTGGCCACATTAGCCGGTAACAGTCTGCCCGAGAACGCATGTGTCAGGTCATGGTGTCCATTTTCGGGCGAAACCGGACAGCTGTGTGTAAAATGACGTGGGCGATACAGGACAGAACCGCATGAATATGGACGTAACGAGCGTCGTGGCCCCCCCGGCACCGAAGCGACTGGAACAGATGCAACTGCCGCTCGTGATGATGCGGGATATCCTGTTGAAGACGATGTTCCGCATGAACCTCGATCAGGTGAGCGAACTGGCCCGAGCTGTATGCCTGCCGATCCCGGTGACGCAGGAGATCGTGGACCTTGCGCGGGGCCAGACCCTGTTGGAGGCGACGGGGACGCTGCATGCCAACTCGGGCGGTGAGATGGGGTATCAGCTGACCGAGAACGGCAAGTCGCGGGCGCTCGATGCGCTGGCGCAGTCGGAATATTACGGCGCGATGCCGGTGCCCCTGGATATCTACAAGGAGCAGGTTCAGCGCCAGTCGATCCGCAACATTCAAATCACGCGCGAGCAGTTGACCGGGGCCATGGGGCACCTGATCCTGCCCGATGACCTGCTTGATCACCTTGGCCCTGCCGTGGGCGCAGGTCGATCGATCCTGATGTATGGCCCGCCGGGGAACGGTAAATCCTCGATCTCGAACGGGATCCGCGATGCGCTGGGCGACAAGATCTATGTGCCGCGCGCGCTGGAGTATTCGGGCCAGGTGATCACCGTCTATGACCCGATCGTGCATTCGGCCGCTGAGGAAGAAGTGGACGATCCCAACAGCCTGCGCCGCACGTCGGGGCGTTTTGATACGCGCTATGTCCTGTGCGAGCGGCCCACGGTGATCACCGGTGGTGAACTGTCGCTGTCGATGTTGGATCTGGTCTATAATCCCACGGCGCGGACCTATCAGGCGCCTTTGCAGCTGAAATCCACCGGTGGCATCTTCATCGTGGACGACCTTGGCCGTCAGGAAGAACCGCCGCAGGCGCTGGTCAACCGCTGGATTGTTCCCTTGGAAGAATCGAAGGACATCCTGGCCCTGCAATCGGGTGAGAAGTTCGAAGTGCCCTTCGACACGCTGGTGATCTTTTCCACCAACTTCCACCCCAACGAGATCTTCGACAAAGCGGCCCTGCGCCGGATCTTTTACAAGATCAAGATCGACGGGCCGGATCAGCAGGATTACCTCAAGATCTTCGCAATGGTCGCCAAGAAGCGGAAGATGCCGCTGGATGAGGCGACGTTGGTGCATCTGATGAAGCACCGCTATCCCGAGATCGACAATGTCTATGCGAACTACCAGCCGATCTTCCTGATCGACCAGATGATTTCGATCTGTGAGTTTGAGGGCATTCCGTATCAGATGTCGCCTGAACTGGTGGATCGCGCCTGGGCGAACATGTTCGTGAAAGAAGAGACGATCGTTCACTGATCAAGGGCGGGGGCGCTGCCCCCGGCCCTGCGGGCCTCCCCCGGGATATTTGGAAAGCGAAGAAGCGGTGCTTGCAGCGTGGCCGCGCATCGGCTTTTGTCGGTGCGAGCGGGAGGTATGCGCATGATTTCTTCGATCGGGGTTGCCGGCTGCGGGCGGATGGGCCAGCCGATGCTGGCCGCGTTGCGGGATGCGGGGCTGCCGGCGCGCGGGTTCGATCTGCGCGCGCCGGAGAGTTATGGCGATTTTGCCGGGGCAATGACGGATGATGCGGATGGGTTTGCCGATGGGCTGACCTGTCTGGTGTCGGTGGTGCGGGATATTGCGCAGACCGATGACGTGTTGTTCGGGACGCAGGGATTTGTGGAGCGTGCGCGGGATTTGCAGGTGGTGGTGATCTGTTCCACCTTGTCGCCGCGCTATGTGCGGGGGCTGCGGGAGCGGGTGCCGGGGCATATCCGGCTTGTGGATGCGCCGATGTCCGGGGCGGTGATTGGCGCGGTGGAGCGGCGACTGAGCTTCATGCTGGGCGGAGAGGCGGCGGATCACGAGGCATTGATGCCGCTCTTTGAGGCGATGGGGCGCAATATCTTTCGGATGGGGCCGTTTGGCGCGGGGGCGAGTGCGAAGGTTCTGAACAATCTGCTGGCTGCATCGAGCACCGCGATGACGCGGCTGGTGCTGGATTGGGCGGATGCGGCGGGGCTGGAGGAGCGGGGGCTCTTGGCGTTGATCGAGAAATCATCGGGGCAGAACTGGCTCGCGTCGGGGATTGATGAGATTGAGTTTGCGCGGGACGGGTTTGATCCCGAGAACTCCATCGGAATCCTGGTGAAGGACGTGGAAAGCGCGTTGGATGATGCGCCGGAGGGGGCGGATGTGGCCTTGCCTGAGACGGTGCGGGATGCGATTGCGGCGCTGACACCGCGCGCGGCGCCAGAATAGTTTAGTGTTAAACTGGTTTTCGTGAGCGATCTTCCTGAACAGATAGAGGGCTGGTTTTCCGGGCGGGGCTGGCAGGTGCATCCGCATCAGAGGGCGATGCTGGCGCGGGCAGAGGACCCGGCGTTGTTGCTGATCGCGCCGACGGGTGGGGGCAAGACGCTGGCTGGTTTTTTGCCGACGCTGGCGGAGTTGGCGGATGGGGTGCATCAGGGGCTGCACACGCTCTACATCTCGCCTCTGAAAGCGCTGGCTGCCGACATCAAGCGCAACCTTGGGACGCCTATTGCAGAGATCGGGTTGCCTATTCGCGTGGAGGATCGGACGGGGGATACCAGCGCGACGCAGAAGAAACGCCAGCGCGCGGACCCGCCGCATATCCTGCTGACGACGCCGGAGAGCCTGGCGCTGCTGCTCTCCTACGAGGACGCGCCGCGCATGTTTGCGGGGCTGCAGCGGGTTGTGGTGGATGAGATCCATGCGCTGGCGGAATCCAAGCGCGGGGATCAGTTGATGCTGGGACTGGCGCGGTTGCAGACGCTGTGCCCGGACCTGCGGCGCGTGGGGCTGTCGGCGACGGTGGAGGATCCGCAGGCGATTGCGCGGTTTCTGGCGCGACATCCCGATCCGTGTGAGATCCTGACGGCCGATCCCGGACCCGACCCCGATATCGCGATGATGGAGATCGGGGAGCGCCCGCCCTGGTCTGGCGGCGGGGGGCGGTACGCGATTGGCGCGGTTCTGGACGAGGTGAAGCGGCACAAGACGACGCTGATCTTTCACAACACGCGGGCGCAGGCGGAGCTGTTTTTTCGCGATCTGTGGCTGGCCAATGAAGACGATCTGCCGATTGGGATTCACCACGGGAGCCTGGCGCGGGAACAGCGGTTGCGCGTTGAGCAGGCAATGACGGAGGGGAGCCTGCGGGCGATTGTCTGCACCGGGAGCCTCGATCTGGGGATCGACTGGGGCGATGTGGATCTGGTGATTCAGGTGGGGGCACCTAAGAACGTCAAGCGGCTGGTGCAGCGGATTGGGCGGGCGAACCATCGCTACAATGCTCCGTCGAAGGCTCTGCTAGTGCCAGCGAACCGGTTTGAAGTGGTGGAATGCGTGGCGGCGCTGGAAGCGGTGAAGGCGCATGAGTTGGACGGCGATCCGCGGGGGCCGGGGCCGCGCGATGTGCTGTGTCAGCAGATTTTGATTGCGGCCTGCGCGGGGCCGTTTTCTGCCGATGCGCTCTATGCGGAGGTGGTGACGGCGGGAGCCTATGCGGGGCTGAGCCGTGCGGGGTTTGATGCGTGTCTCGATTTCGTGGCGACGGGGGGCTATGCCCTGCGTGCCTATGATCGGTGGCAAAGGCTCAAGCAGCGGGACGATGGGCTGTGGGAATTGCGCGATCCGCGGGCGGCGGCGCGGATCCGCATGAACATCGGGACGATCCAGGATACCGATACGCTGAAGGTGCGGCTGAAGAACCGGATGGGCGGCAAACCCTTGGGCGAGGTGGAGGAGGCGTTTGCGGCGACTTTGACCCCCGGCGATACCTTCCTGATCGGCGGGCAGGTCGTGCGGTATGAAGGCTTGCGCGAGATGACGGTGGAGGTGACGCGGCGGTCGGACAAACCGCCGAAGATCGCCACCTTTATGGGCACGAAGTTCGCGACCTCGACCCAGCTGAGCGCGCGGATCTTGCGGATGTTCCAGCGGGACACCTGGCCCGAGCTGCCCGATCACACGGCGGAATGGCTGGCGTTGCAGCGCCAGCGGTCGCAATTGCCGGAGGCCAACCGGATCCTGGTGGAGAGCTTTCCCCATGACGGGCGGGAACACACCTGCGTTTACGGCTTTGCGGGGCGGAACGCGATGCAGACGCTGGGCCTGTTGCTGACCGCACGGATGGAGGATGAGGGGCTGGCACCCATGGGCTTTGTCTCGACCGATTACGCGGTGCTGATCTGGGGGCTGGATCCGGTGGACGATCCCGCGCCGCTGTTTGAGGCCCAGGCCCTTCGCGATGGGTTTGAGCGGTGGTTGACGGGCAATACGGTGATGAAGCGCACCTTCCGCGCCTCGGCCACCATTGCAGGGCTGCTCGAGCGGAACATGGGCGGCACGCGCAAGTCGGGGCGGCAGGCGACGGTTTCGTCGGACATCCTCTATGACACGCTAACGAAGTATGACCCCGACCACCTGATGTTGCAGATCACGCGGGAAGAGGCGCTGCGCGGGTTGGTGGATTTCGGACGCATTGATGAGATGCTCGAACGCACCAAGGGCCGGATCGACCATGTGGTGCTGGACAGGATCACACCCCTATCCGCACCGCTGTTCCTGGAACCAGGCCGTGTGCCAGTGCAGGGCCTCGCCAATGAGCGGCTTCTGGCGGACGCGGCGGAAGAGGTGATGGCGGCCGCCGGTTTGAGTGGGTAGGGCCGAAAACACTTGCGGGCCCGCCCCGAAATCGCGCATGAACGAAGCATGAACACCCAAACGATAGCGTTGTCGGGGGAAACCCTTCTCCCCCTGCCCTCGGGCGGGCTGTTTTGGGCTACGGAACGGCTTTTGTGCGTGTCGGACCTGCATCTGGGAAAGTCTGATCGCGTGGCCCGCCGCAGCGGTGTGATGCTGCCCCCCTATGAGACGCGCGACACGCTGGCCCGAATCGAACGGGATCTGTCGCACACGCAGGCCCGAGTGGTTGTGTGCCTGGGCGACAGCTTTGACGATCTGTCTGCTGCGGACAGTCTGGATGAAGAGGAACGCCTTTGGCTGGCGCGGCTTCAGGCCGGGCGCGATTGGATCTGGATCGAGGGGAACCATGATCCCGGCCCGGTAGATCTGGGCGGGTCCCATCGCACGCAGTTGGCCCTGGGGCCATTGACCTTTCGTCATATCGCCGTGCCGGGGGCGGAAGGGGAGGTCTCCGGCCACTACCACCCCAAAGCGCACATCCGCGTGCGCGGGCGTCAGATCGTGCGGCCCTGCTTTCTGTTCGACAGCGCGCGTCTGATCATGCCGGCCTATGGCACCTATACCGGGGGCCTGAGTTGGACGTCAGACCCTTTGCGACAGTTGATGGACGGGAACGCCTGCGCTGCGACGGTCGGGGACCCTATCCATTTTCTGCCAGTTCCGCATCCCGCACAGGCGCCTGTGAGACGAGGTGCGCCACCTGTTTTTGGTAGGCTCGGCTGACCGGAACAGTTTCCCCATCGTACAGCCGGACAAACATGCGCCCACCTTCCCTTTCGACCGCCCGCACCGCTTCGGTCGCGACCCAGTGTGACCTGTGCACCTGCATACCGGCGATCCCCTCAAGCTCGTCCATGGCATCGGAAAACCGCATCAGAAGCGAGTGCTTGCCCGCATCGGTGAAGACATCGACATAGTGATCACGCACGGTGAGGCGCCAGATCTTTGTGGCCTCCCCCATATCAAGGCGCCGCAACAGGCGGGCCGGTTCTGGCGGCTGGTTCTCCGTGGCCTCCGTCGCTGGTGGCCCAGAGCGGCGGTAGACCAGTTGATCGAGCGCCCGGTGGACAACGGGGACAATAAAGACCACCAACGCCACAAAAAGCGGAGACAGCACGACAGCGGTGTCATCAGCCATCGCGAGCGTGAAGAGGTAGAGTGGTGGCGTGAAAAGCGCGGTGAACACGCTGCTGACCACGAGGGTTCCCGTCCAGGGCCCAAGATCCGGCCAGCCCAGATTTATCCCGGTTTCGACCCCGATCCCGATCACCAAAGACATAGCAACGGCGATCAGCCAGTAAAGGGCACGTTGGCCAATCGGGAACCCTTCATAGGTGCCAAACGGCCCCGTCAAAGTGAGGAACGCAGAGGCAATCAGCCATCCAAACAGGATGGGACGGGACAGAAGCTTGGCACGATAGCCGTGCAAAAAGGCCCTATGAATTTCGCTTCTCATACTCTCCACCCCATCGCATCCGATAGATTATTCTATTCTTTTCAATAGACAAGCATTGTGGGGCTTGAGGCGTTCTGGTGATAGGGGGCATTGTTCGTCAACATTCCCCGCTGGCCGGACACCATGCCCCCTGCCCCTTCAAAGGACTTGTCACAAACACGCGACGCCAAGATCCGGGCGAGTTTTACCGCGCAAAGCATGATGGCCACGCTGGGTGCGGGGCTTGAGGCGCTTGGTCCGGGGCACTGCACGATTGCCGCGCCGATCCTCCCGGGCAGCTGTCAGCAACAGGGGCTGGCACATGCGGCCCTGACCTTTGCGATTGGCGATAGCGCAGCGGGCTATGCGGCGTTGACCCTGATGGAGGACGACGCCGAGGTTGTCACGGCTGAGATGAAGATCAATCTGCTTGCCCCCGGCACGGGCGACCGTCTGATCGCGGAAGGCCGTGTGATCCGGCCGGGCAAGCGATTGATCGTGGCGCAGTCGGATGTTTATGCCGAAACCGGGGCGGACCGGCGGCATATCGCGATCCTTATGGGAACGATGGTGCCGGTCCCGCGCTGAGTTGGGGGCCGTCCTCCGACCGGGCGGATCGGTGATGCGTGCCGGGATCGGCGGATCAAGCGGTCAGGCCTTTGGGTGCGGCCAGGCCGCTGGCGCGGCAACACGCCGTCAGGGTGTTGGCCAAAAGGCAGGCAATCGTCATCGGGCCCACACCGCCGGGCACCGGAGTAATCGCACTGGCCACTTCGGCGGCGGCCGAGAACGCCACATCGCCCAAAAGCTTGGTCTTGCCGGGCTTGTCTGGGTGCGGGATGCGGGTGATGCCCACGTCGATAACCGTGGCCCCGGGTTTGATCCAATCGGCTGTCACCATCTCGGCCTGACCGACCGCCGCGACGAGGATATCGGCCCGGCGACAGACCGCGGCCAAATCCTTGGTACGCGAATGCGCCATGGTGACGGTGCAGTTTTCCCGCAAGAGAAGCTGCGCCATGGGTTTGCCAAACAGGTTCGACCGCCCGATCACCACCGCCTCAAGCCCCGACATGGACCCCAACTGGTCGCGCAACAGCATCAGACAGCCCAAGGGTGTGCAGGACACCAGGCCCGTCTCACCGCTGATCAACCGCCCGGCATTCACAACGCTAAGCCCGTCCACATCCTTGTCAGGGTCGATGCGCGCCACGATGCGCCGTTCATCCAGGGGGTCGGGTACGGGGAACTGGCACAGGATACCATGGACGCTCGGGTCCGCGTTCAATTGGTCGATCAGCGCAAACAGCGCCTCTTCCGTCGTGTCAGCGGGCAACCGATGCTCAAAGGACGCCATGCCGACCTCGACGGTTTGCTTGTGCTTGGAGGCCACGTAAACCTCACTCGCAGGGTCATTGCCAACGAGCACCACAGCGAGGCCCGGTGTGATCCCATGATCTGCCTTCAGCCGCACCACATGCTCTGCCACCCGGCCGCGCACGCCTGCGGCGAAGGCTTTGCCGTCAATGATCTCTGCTGACACCGGTCTCGTCCTTCTTCGCTTGTCAAATATCCCCGCCGGAGGCGGCGCCGACCTAGAACAACCCTTCGATCTCGCCTGCTGCATTGAGGTGGATGGCCTCGGCAGACGGCACACGGGGCAGGCCCGGCATGGTCATGATCTCCCCACAGATCGCTACGATGAAGCCCGCGCCCGCGCTCAACCGCACCTCGCGCACGGGCAGGCTGTGGCCCGTCGGCGCACCGCGCCGGTTGGGATCGGTGGTGAAGCTGTACTGGGTTTTCGCCATGCAGACCGGCAACGTGCCATAGCCCTGCTCTTCCCATTGCTTCAGCTGATCGCGGATCTTCTGGTCGGCCAAAACCTCATCGGCGCGGTAGATGCGTTTGGCGATGGTCTCGATCTTTTCAAACAGCGGCATGTCGTCGGGATAGAGGGGCGCGTATTGGCTGGCCTCACTATCGACGATCTCAACGACCTTGCGCGCCAGATCGGCGGACCCGGCGGACCCGTCGGCCCAGTGTTTGGACAGCACTGCCTCGGCCCCCTGGCTGGCGACGTAGTCCTTCACTGCCTGCACTTCGGCATCGGTGTCGGCGATGAAGTGGTTGATCGCCACCACCGCTGGCACGCCAAACTGTTTGATGTTCTCGATATGCCGGCCGAGGTTGGCGCAACCGGCTTTCACAGCCTCCACATTCTCGGCCCCCAGATCGCCCTTGGCCACGCCGCCGTTCATCTTCATCGCGCGCACGGTTGCGACGATCACCACCGCGTCGGGGCGCAGGCCCGCCTTGCGGCATTTGATGTTGAGGAACTTTTCTGCGCCCAGATCCGCGCCAAAGCCCGCTTCGGTCACCACGTAATCGGCGAGCTTCAGCGCCGTGGTCGTGGCGATCACGCTGTTGCAGCCGTGGGCGATGTTGGCGAACGGGCCGCCGTGGACGAAGGCGGGGTTGTTTTCCAGCGTCTGCACGAGGTTCGGCTGCATCGCGTCCTTCAACAGCACCGTCATCGCGCCATCGGCCTTGATATCGCGGGCATAGACGGGCGAGCGGTCGCGGCGGTAGGCGACGATCATGTCGCCCAACCGCTTTTGCAGATCGGCCAGATCGGTGGCGAGGCAGAGGATCGCCATCACCTCGGACGCCACCGTGATGTCGAACCCGGCCTGGCGCGGGAACCCGTTGGCCACACCACCGAGCGACGTCACGATATCCCGCAGCGCACGGTCGTTCATGTCGACGACGCGCCGCCAGACGACACGGCGGGTGTCGATTTCCAGCTCATTGCCCCAGTAGATGTGGTTGTCGATCATCGCCGACAGCAGGGAATGCGCGCTGGTGATTGCGTGGAAATCACCGGTGAAATGCAGGTTCATGTCTTCCATCGGCACGACTTGGGCATAGCCACCGCCCGCCGCCCCGCCCTTCATCCCGAAGTTCGGGCCCAGCGAGGCTTCGCGGATGCAGACCATCGCCTTCTTGCCGATGGCGTTCAGCCCATCGCCCAAGCCCACGGTGGTCGTCGTCTTGCCCTCCCCCGCGGGCGTCGGGTTGACGGCGGTGACGAGGATCAGTTTGCCGTCCGTGCGATCCTGCACCGCGTTGATGAAGCTTTGGCCGACCTTGGCCTTGTCATGGCCATAGGGCAGCAGGTGTTCGCTTGGGATGCCCAGCGTCTCGCCGATCTGCTGGATCGGCTTTTTTTGTGCGGCGCGCGCGATTTCGATGTCGGATTTGACGGCCATGGTGGTGTCCCTGCGATGATCCCCGGGCGCTTTGGCCCCTTCCTCACCCGGCTATAGTCGGGGAAACGGTATGCCACAGTATGGTTTCCGACATACCGGGCGCTGGAATCGTCGGATCGCGACGCTTTGTGTCGCCGATCGGAAACGCGCGGCGTGTTTCGTCAGCCGATTCCGCGGGCCTGATCGAGATGCGGCCAGACCGGTTGATCGGGGATGTGCAGACGCATCTCATCACCGATGCGCAACGTCCCTTCGCGTTCGACCCAAGCCGTGATACCGCGCCGGCCCTTGGCCGCCCGCTTGAATGCCTGGCCGTGACCCGGGGCGTCTTCGTCGATGACCGGCGCGGGCAAATGACAGGGACGGTTTTCCATGTCGATCACCAGCGTGACGCCATCCGGCCCCTGGAGACGCGACGAGGGCGGCAGGTAGGTGAAATCAGGGATCCCTTCAACAACGATGGAGGCGCCGATCCACGCGGGGTTCAATTCAGCAACGCCAATCTCGGTCGCGATGGCGGCAAGCTCTTCGGCGGAGACAACTGAGAACTGGCGGACATTACGGATTTCCGTGCCCTTGGAATGTTGCGACGACACGCGGCTGCACGAAGGGCGGGTGAGGCCCGCGTGATCTTCGCCCGCGTATCCCGCGAATGTCACCTGCGCCTCGGGCACCGCTTGCGATCTGAGCGACGCAGTGCGGTCGGGCACATAGCCAAGCCAGGTGATGCGGCAGGTGAAGTCGGTGGGCTTTAGCGCGGGCATGGTTTGTCTCCTCCCACCCTGCCCTGCCGGTTTTGGCGGGCGGGTTCAAGTCTGGGGGGGAGGCCGATGCCCGCAAAGAGAAACGCCCCGGGCCATAGGGCGCCGGGGCGTTTCGGGATTGTGATGGGGCACGACCCTAGGCCGTAGGCTCCGGCTCCAGCCCGCCGTCATCCGTGGGCTTGGACCGCGGCTTGGTCTTCGGGATCGCCGTTATCGAGGGCGCGTTGCCCTGGCTTGGCGTATCATCCTCATCATCGCCGCGGTTCAAAGGCTCACCCGCGATCACGCGCGTGATCTCATTGCCCGTCAGCGTTTCGTATTCCAAGAGGCCTTGGGCCAGACGTTCCAGATCGTCGCGCTTCTCCGTCAAGATCCGCTTGGCGGTCTCATACCCGGTGTCGACGATTTCCTTCACTTTGTCGTCAATCGTCTTTTGCGTGATGCCAGAGTGGTTCGACCCACCGCCATAGTTGCCCAGATAGGACTGTTGCTCATTGGCATAGTCGACATAGCCTAGCTCTTCGGCAAACCCGAACTGTGTGACCATCGCACGGGCGATCTTTGACACCTGTTGGATGTCCGAGGCCGCGCCCGAGGTGACATTTTCTTTGCCAAACACCAGCTCTTCAGCCACACGCCCGCCCATCGCCATAGCGATCTTAGACGTGTACTTGCGGTAGCTGACCGACAGTTGATCCCGCTCAGGCAGCGACAGAACCAGTCCCAGCGCGCGACCGCGCGGGATGATCGTGGCTTTGTGGATCGGATCGTGATCGGGGACATTCAGGCCGACAATCGCATGACCTGCCTCGTGATAGGCGGTCAGCTTTTTCTCGTCCTCGGTCATGACCATGGACCGGCGTTCGGCCCCCATCATCACCTTGTCCTTGGCGTTCTCGAAATCTTCCATCGTTACGAACCGTCGACCGACACGCGCAGCCATCAGGGCGGATTCGTTAACGAGGTTTGCAAGATCCGCACCCGAGAAGCCGGGTGTCCCCCGCGCGATGATGCGCAGGTCGACGTCGGGGCCCAGCGGCACCTTGCGGGCATGGACGCCCAGGATTTTCTCACGGCCCTTGATGTCGGGGTTGGGCACCTGCACCTGACGGTCGAAGCGGCCCGGGCGCAGCAGCGCGGGATCGAGCACGTCGGGGCGGTTGGTGGCGGCCACGATGATGATGCCTTCGTTGGCCTCGAACCCGTCCATCTCAACCAGCAACTGATTCAGCGTCTGTTCGCGTTCGTCGTTGCCACCGCCGTAGCCAACGCCACGCGAGCGACCGACGGCGTCAATCTCGTCGATGAACACGATGCAAGGCGCGTTCTTCTTGGCCTGCTCGAACATGTCGCGCACACGGCTCGCACCGACGCCCACGAACATTTCCACAAAATCCGAGCCCGAGATGGTGAAGAAGGGCACGCCCGCCTCCCCCGCAATCGCGCGAGCCAGAAGCGTTTTACCCGTACCCGGCGGGCCGACCAGCAGCGCACCTTTGGGGATTTTGCCGCCGAGGCGTGAGAATTTCTGAGGATTGCGGAGGAATTCGACGATCTCTTCCAGTTCTTCCTTGGCCTCGTCGATGCCGGCCACGTCATCGAACGTAACCCGGCCATGCTTTTCGGTCAGAAGCTTCGCGCGCGATTTGCCAAAGCCCATGGCGCCACCGCGGCCACCGCCCTGCATCCGGTTCATGAAGTAGATCCAGACGCCGATCAGGATGATGAACGGCAGGAATGTCATTAGGATAGTGGTGAAGCCCGATTGTTCCTGTGGCCGCGCGTTTACGGTGACGTTTGCATCGATCAGACGATCGGTGATATCCGCGCCATCGGGCCGGATTGTCACGTAATCGTTACCATCGGCGCTGCGGAACATCACCCGCTCACCATCCAGGGTCACATTGGCGACTTGGCCGCTATCGACCAGCGTCACGAACTCAGAATAGCTGATCGAGCGCGACGACATCGTCGACTGACCGCCGGAAAACAGGTTGAATAGCGCCAGGATCAGCAGAAACAGCACGACCCAAAAGGCGATATTGCGCGCATTGCCCAAGGAAAATCTCCTTTGAATTGCGGTGTGGCGCGGGAATTGGGCCTGCGCCTCCGTCACCGATGTAAAATAGAGGTTTGGGGCAGATGTTCAATGAGTCATCAGTGATGCGGCAAAATCGACCGGGGGCGTGATTTTGGCCGTCCATCCCGCGCCAAAGGCCGCAATGGGGGCAGCGACCAATCGGTCCCCCTGCCAGACAGCGGGTGAGGCCAAGAGTGAGGCCCGCGGCAGGCCGGTGGCGCGCCAGTCCGGGCAGTGCATGACAGCCTCGCCCAGGGCGCCGATTTCATAGCCCGGTTGACCGTCGCCCGAGACCGTCCACCGTCCGTCCCAAACGGCGCCCAGAGGCACCCGAAGCCCTTCGACCGCGGCGTATTCGCGGGCAATGCGCACGGTCAGATCCGTGATCATGACGCGGCAGCCGTGCAGGGTTGTGTTGCGCACCTCGGAAATCGCGGCTTCGAGATCGGCCAGGGGGGCCCGGCGCGGCGGGTATTCGGACGTGGCCACCCATTGCAGCGCGCCGGCCAGGATGCGGCGGCGCAACTCGGCGGGGAGTTGGTTCAGAGCAGTTCGGTCAAACACCAGATCGCCGGAGATCACGCTGGCGCTGCGGTTGGCCCAATCCGACGCGGTTTTCCCGAGTGCGTTCCGGGCATCGGAGAGGTGGTGCGCTGCGGTGGCGATTGCGGCCCTGTCGAGGCCGAGGGGTGCGAGATGTTCCAGCGCCTGTCGTGCCTTTACGCGATCAAAGGCGGTGTCGTCGTTGCTGGGGTCGTCGGCCCAGCGGATGCGCCTGTCTTCCAGATACGCGCGCAGCGCCGCGCGCGACACCGCCAGAAGCGGGCGGTGGAACTGCATCCCGTCGCGGTCGAAGCGGTCGGCCATGGCGGCAAGGCCGTCGACGCCCGCGCCCCGCGCGAGGCGCATCAGAAAGGTTTCGGCCACGTCGTCTTGCGTATGGCCCAGGGCGACCGAAGCGATATCGTTAGCCCGCGCCCAGTCCGCCAGCAGTGAATAGCGTGTGCGGCGGGCCTGATCCTGCAAATTGCCTTTGCCATCCCACCCGTCCCACGTCAGCACCGTGTGCGGCAGACCCAGGCCTTCGCAGAGCGCGGTGACATGGGCCGCCTCACCCGCCGAGCCGGGGCGCAGCCCGTGATCCACGGTGGCGACATGCAGGTCGGGGTGGCGCCAGTCGGCCAGAAGGTGCAACAGGGCCAGGCTGTCGCTGCCGCCTGACACCGCGACGCCCAGGCGGGCCGGGCGGCTGCGCGCATAGAACTCAGCGAGCGTTGCCAGCAAATCGCCGGTTTGGGTCACCCGCATCCCTGGCTGGCGCGGGCGGCTTGCGCATCAAGTGATGCAGCCGAAGCGGGGAAGCGCGTTGTGACTTCGCCCAACATCAGGCAGCTTTCGTTGACCTGGCCCAGTTGGCCAAGCGACAGGCCAAGCCGCAGCAATGCGTCCGGCGCCATGACGCCATTGGGATCGCCTGAGAAGCTTTCCAGATAGGCGCGGGCCGCGGCCTCCCCATCGCCCATAGCGGCCAAAGCCTCACCCCGCCAAAAATGCGCCTCGCCCGTCAGGGGGCCACCGATATAGGTATCGGTGAATGTCGAAAACTGCGTGGCCGCGAGGGCATAGTCACCTGCGTCGAGCGATGCCTTGGCGGCATCGAAATCGGCTTGTTCGCCCACGGCCAACTGTGCGCCGCCGGTCTGGGCCGAGGGTGCGGGGAGACCTGTGACGGGCAGGCCCGTGTCCCCGCCCAGCGTCGTGGTTTCGCCAAGCGTGCTGATATCGCCGCCTTCAAGCTCAACCAGACGGAACTCCAGATCGCCGATCCGGTTGGTGCCGTCCGCCACGATCCGGTCGACGCGGTTTTGCAGCTGTTCGGTGGTGGCCGTCAGGCGCTGAAGTTCCACCTCAATCGCGTCGATCCGCTCAAGCGCCGATGTTCCGGCAAGGGGCACCGACGGGCTGCCCGTGGTCGACAACTCCCGCTTCAGGCGCTGGATTTCTACGAAAAGCACCGTCAGTTCCTGACGAATGTCGGCCAACGTCTGCTCGCGGTCTTGGGCAATCGCCGTGACCGGTGTCAGAGCCAAAGCAGCAGTCAGGAACGCGGCGCGGAGCATGGTCTCAACCCCTCTTAGCTACCCAAGCCCGCGGCAAGTACGGTCACCGCGCGACGGTTCTGGCTATAGCACGCCTCGTCCGAGCAGACCTCAAGCGGGCGTTCCTTGCCGTAGGTCACCGTTTGCAGGCGACCGGGGGCGACGCCCTGGGACACGAGGAAATCCTGAACCGCACTGGCACGGCGGGCACCGAGGGCGAGGTTGTATTCCCGTGTCCCACGTTCGTCCGCGTGGCCTTCGATGATCGCGGTGTATTCTGGGTTCGATGTCAGGAAGGCGGCCTGCTGGGCCAGCGTGACCTGCGCCTCACTGGTCAGCGTCGACTGATCGACGACGAACAAAACCCGGTCGCCCACTGTTTGCTGGAAAAACGCAACCGATGTCGGATCGCTGGGATCACCCAGCGCGCTGGTCGACAGCCCGCCGGCCGCGCCTGTTCCGCTGCCATCCCCGAACCGGTCCGCGCTGGTCGAGCACGCGCCCAGTGCCGCGACGGCGACCATGAGCAAGGCGTATCGTGTGAAACTCATGTGCATGTTCCTGTTGGTTCAAGCTGCTCTTTGAGCGCGATCCTACCATTCCCCGCGCCCGATGAAAACGCGCCTTTCTATTGCAGAAGCGGAGACCAGGCCGGGTCGGAGCCTGAGCCGTCGATGGGCACGCGGCGCAGGTTGCGGCCCGATATGTCGACCGAAAAGAGGGCCGGTCGCCCTGTGGCCCCGGCGGTTTCGCGGGTGAACATGATGACCCGGCCATTGGGCGACCATGTGGGACCTTCATCCAGGAACGAGGCCGTCAGAAGCCGTTCTTCGCTGCCATCGGTGCGCATGACGCCGATGTGGAACCGCCCCTGGTTTTGTTTGGTGAAGGCGATCAGATCGCCACGGGGCGACCAGACGGGTGTACCGTAGCGACCGGGGCCAAAGCTGATCCGGCGCGGCTCGCCCCCGCGGGCGGGCATGATGTAGAGCTGTTGCGAGCCGGAGCGGTCGCTCTCAAACACGATCTGGCTGCCATCGGGGGAAAAGCTCGGCGCGGTTTCGATGGAGGGGGCCGAGGTCAGGCGCTGGCTTTGGCCGCTGCGCAGATCGAGGGTGTAGATATCGGTGTTGCCCCGTTGCGAGAGCGAATAGACCACCGTTTGCCCATCCGGCCCATAGCGCGGGGCGAAGGTCATGGCCTCTGCCGGCACGTTGAGCTGGCGGCGCTGAACCGTGGCCACGCTGAGCTCATAGATCTGGGGGAAGCCGGTCTCGTAGCTGGTGTAGAGCACGCGGTCGCCCAAGGGCGAGAAGCGCGGTGCGAGGACGATGGCGGAGGCATCGGTCAGGAACTGCAGATTGGCGCCGTCGTAATCCATCACGGCCAGACGCTTTTCCCGCGCGTTCTTGGGTCCGGTTTCTGAGACGAAGACCACGCGGCTGTCGAAATAGCCCGCCTCGCCCGTGATCCGGCCATAGACCTGATCGGACACCTTATGCGCCATCCGCCGCCAATCATTCGTGTCGCCCACAAATTGCAGACCTTCGCCCAAGGGCGCTTCGGAGAAGACGTCGAACAGGCGGAACTTGACGATCAGACGCCCGTCGCTGGCCACATTGACTGAGCCGGTGACGAGCGCCTGTGCATTGATCGCCTTCCAATCGGCGTATTGGACCGGGCTGTCGAAGTTGGTGACTTGAGAGATGAAGGCGCTTTGCGGGATTTCGCGGAAGAGGCCGGTGCCGGCAAGGTTCTGCCCGATGAGCTGACTGATCGACCCGGCAAAGGTGTTGGCGGCGGGCGTTTCGGCCACAAAGCTCGACACGGCGAAGGGCAGAGGTTCGATCACCCCTTCGGTGATCTCGATCCGCAAGGGGCCCTGCTGGGCATGGCCGGGATAGGGCAGAAACGCGAGGCCTACCGCCATCAGATACAGGGCCGTCAGGTAGCGTGCTATGCTCATTTCAACCTCATTCCTTCGGGATTGAAGGTCATCTCGATCTCTCGCCAATGGTCGTATTTCTCGGCCGGCAGCGGGAAGCCGCCGCGTTGGCAGCGCAGGATCGCGCGGCGGGCCTTTTCAAAGGCGGCGCGCTGGGCGTTGGTGTCGCCGCCGGTGGCATCGACCTGGCGCACCTGGTTATTCACCACCGTGCCGTCGGGGTTCATGGTGACTGCGACCGTCACCACCACGTTTGCTGATTGCGAGCCCACGTCGACGGACCAGCAGTTTTGGACCGCCACGCGGAAGGCATCACGCTCCCCCCCGCTGAGCGGTGGGCCGGTGGGCACCGGAGTGGGTTGGGGGATGCCGCTATCCGCGGCTTCAGCCACAGCAGCCGCGACAGCGGCGGCCAGTGGGTCTTCGGGTTCTGCCTCAGGCTCTGGTTCAGCCTCTGCAACCTGGGGCGCAGGCCGGTTCGGGCGCGACTGGGGGCGGGGGGAGGCCGCGGGTGCGGTCTCAGCGGTCTCTTCGGCCTCGGTCACAATCTCGGTGGTGGCTTCTTCCGGGGCTGCGGCCTCTTGATCTTCCACAGGGGCTTCGGCGATGGGATCGGGGGCGGTCTGTTCCACGACCTCTGGCGCGGCCTCCACCCCCGGGGCCGACGGTGCGGCGGGCACCGGGGCGACACGGTCCGCTGGGGCGGGCGCGCTTTCGGTGGGGCCGAGGGGGCGGTCATCGATCTCGGCCGGTGGTGCGGGGGCATCGGGCGCTTCATCCGCGACGTCCGCCTCGCTCAGGGGCGCCGGCAGAACGGGGGCGGGCGTATCGGGGACGTCTGGTGTCGTGGGCGCGGGCAAGGCCGCGATCTGGGGGGCGGCGTCGGCTTCGGGCGCGTCGTCTACCGTCTCATCCGGTGTGGGCAGGGCGGGCTGGTCGAGCTCCGTCACCGTCTCGGGTGCCGCGGCAGGCGTAAAGAGCGCCGCAAATTCGGCCTCGGAAATCGTGGTGACGTCGGCGACAGTCATGGGTGGCAACCGGTCACGGGCAAAGACCCCGCCGAACAGAAGCCCCAGGACGAACAGCCCATGCGCCGCCCCGGATATCGTGTATCCGATCTGCACGTGCGCGCCTCACTCATCCCGCCCGTCAAGGCGCGGGCCGTCGGTGTCGGTCACCAGCCCGATCGAGGCAAAGCCGCCGGCGTTTAGCGCGCCCATCACCTGCATGACCTGCTCGTAAGGGATCGCGCCGTCTGCGCGGAGGAAGATCTTGTCGTCGTCCCGCTCGGTCGCGATGGCCTGCAGGCGGGGGATCAGGTTGCCAAGCTCCACCTCCGTCGTTTGGATCATCACGCCACCTTCGGCGGTGAGCGTGACGGTCAGCGGCTCTTCCTGTTCGGTGGGCAGGGCCTCGGCGGCAGTCTTGGGGAGTTCTACGGGCACGCCCACGGTCAGAAGCGGGGCGGCCACCATGAAGATAATCAGAAGGACCAGCATCACATCCACGAAGGGCGTGACGTTGATTTCCGACATCGGGCGCGCGCGTCTGCGGCGGCGGCGTCTGCCCCCGTCCCCACTACCGCTGTCCATGACGCCAGCCCCCATCGTCAGCGATCCAACTGGCGGCTGAGGATGGTGGCGAACTCATCGGCGAAGGCTTCGTAACCGGACACGATGCGATCACTATCGGCGGACAGCTTGTTATAGAATATCACCGCCGGGATCGCGGCGAGAAGGCCCAGACCGGTGGCCAGAAGCGCCTCGGCAATGCCGGGGGCCACGACGGCAAGGTTCGTGGACTGCTGTTTCGCGATCTCGATGAACGAGTGCATGATGCCCCAGACCGTGCCGAAGAGGCCGATGAACGGCGAGGTGGAGCCGACGGTGGCGAGGAGTGCGAGGCCTTTGTTCAGCCCCTCGGCCTCTTTCGCGATGGCCACATCCATTGAGCGGTCGATCCGCGACTGCGCGCCGGCAATCAGACCGCCATCGTCGCGGTGAGAGCGCCGCCATTCGACCATGCCCGACACGAAAACCCGCTCGGACGCCGTGCGGGGGCGGTCTCCGATCTGGTCGTAAAGCTCATCCAGCGGCTGGCCCGACCAGAACGCGCGGTCGAACATGTCGGCCTGCGCGCGGGCGCGGCGGTAGTCGAAGAGTTTCTGGATGATGACGGCCCAGGCCCAGAAGGACGCGAGGACAAGGATGATCATGACGATCTTGACGGTGATCGTGGCGCGCAGGAATAGGCCCCACATGGAGAAATCAATCTCCTGCGCCACAGCGAGGGTTTCGGTTTCCATCTGCCTGCTCTTTCCCAACTGGCCATGGTTTTCCACGGCTCAACGTTATTCACACCGTAACGGATGCGAAGGGGGAAAGCCAACACAACTCCGTCAGATTCGCCCTATTTTTGGGCGGTATCCAGCGCATGGCGGATGATTGCCGGAAGGCGGGCGGGTTTGCCTGCGCCGGTCAGGGCAACGAGCGTAACCTTGGCGTCGAAGATCGGGGTCGCGTCGCGCCGGATCTTTTGCCGCAAATGGATGCGGGCGGCTGTCAGGCCGGTGACGGTTGTCTCAACGATCAGCTCATCATCGAATTTCGCCGCAGACAGGTAATCGGCCTCGACCCGACGGACGGCGAAGACAATGCCGTCGCGCGCTTTTAGGTCGGACTGGTCGATCCCGAGCGAGCGCACGAACTCGGTCCGGGCGCGTTCGATGAATTTGAGGTAATTGGCATAGTAGACGATGCCGGCGAGGTCGGTGTCTTCGTAGTAGACACGGGCCGTGAAGCTGTGGGTCATTGCACGGGCCCCATCCGGGCATAGATGCGCAGCGCGTGGCTGGGGTCATCGGCGGCCACGGGCAGCACCGGATCGTAGGCGGCGCGGATGAGGCCGGCGATCTCGGGGCGCAGGATCGTGGTGCCGGTCTCTGGCACAACAGCAAGCGGCGAGGTCTGCGTGAACGCGGTGTCGGACCACATGAGTATCGACTGCACCACCTGGCTGAGCGCGAGGGTTTCGGCGGGGACCTGGGACATGTGTTCGTCCATGCCGATGAAGATAAAGCACGCCTTGATTGCGCCGCCGTCGTCGAACCGGAAAATGCGGTACTGGTTGGCCTCGGCTGCGATCAGGCGATCAACCAGGGGGCCAAGATCGGGGATCAGGCGGTCGAGGTTGGGGGTGTCGGTCAGTTCCCGCCAGTCGCGGAAGAAGAACATCATGACATTGATGCCAAGTTCAGGATCGGTCTCGGCCATCTGGTGATTGGCCAGAACGGCCACGGCCTCAAACGCGCCTTTGACGATAGGCAGCGTCTCAGGCTCCACCCCGAAGACCACTGGAGCGATGGGACGGCCCCAGCGTGCGAAGCGGTAGGTGCCGTCGGAGCGGGTGAAGTGGGCCTGAACGTCTTCAGGTGTCATCGAAGAGATCGCCTGTGGGCTTGGGCGCATCGAGCCCCAGATGCGTCCAGGCCTTATGCGCCAGCATCCTGCCCCGCGGCGTGCGCTGGATCAGGCCCGATTGCAGGAGGTAGGGCTCAATCACCTCTTCCAATGCGTCGCGGCTTTCAGAGAGCGCGGCGGCGATGGTTTCGATCCCCACCGGGCCGCCGCCGTAGTTTTCGGCCAATAGGGTGAGGTATCGCCGATCTGCGCCGTCGAGGCCGATATCGTCCACGCCGAGGCGGGTGAGCGCGTTGTCGGCAAGCTTGCGGTTGAGAAGGCCATCGCCTTCGACCAGCGCGAAGTCCACCACGCGGCGCAAAAGCCGGCCCGCGATGCGCGGCGTGCCGCGTGCGCGCTTGGCGATCTCACGCAGGCCATCGGCTTCGGCGTCTATTCCCATCAGGCGCGCGCCGCGGGTGACAATCTCGTGCAACTCATCGACGTTGTAGAATTGCAGGCGCGTGGGGATGCCGAACCGGTCGCGCAGGGGGGTGGTCAGCAAGCCAAGGCGGGTGGTCGCGCCGACGAGGGTGAAGGGCTGCAACTCAATGCGGACGGTGCGGGCAGCTGGGCCTTCGCCGATCACGAGATCCAGTTCGAAGTCTTCCAGGGCGGGATAGAGCACCTCCTCCACCGCCGGGTTCAGGCGGTGGATTTCATCGATGAACAGAACGTCGCGCGCGTCGAGGTTGGTCAGGATCGCGGCCAGATCGCCCGCTTTCGCAAGCACCGGGCCGCTCGTCATCCGAAAGTTCACGCCAAGCTCGCGGGCCATGATCTGTGCGAGCGTTGTCTTGCCCAGACCCGGCGGCCCGTGGAACAGCGTGTGATCCATCGCCTCGCCCCGGCGCCGGGCACTTTCGATGAAGACGGCGAGGTTGGCGCGCGCCTCGGCCTGGCCGATAAACTCGCCCAAGGTCTGCGGGCGCAGGGCGCGGTCGGTGTCTTCCGGCTGCGCCTCCGGGCGCAGAGTGGGATCGGGTTCGGCCATCGACTTGCCCTACCCCGTAGGCGCCAGACGGCGCAATGCGGCGCGGATCAGGGCGGCGGTGTCGGCGCCAGGATCCTCACTTGCGGCCTCAGCCACCGCCCGCGCCGCCTCTGACGGGGCATAGCCGAGGTTGCCAAGTGCAGACAGGGCCTCGGCCTGTGCAGCGCCAGCGTTGGCGGCGGGGGCTGTGGGCTCGATCAAGGGGTCGCTGGCTGGTGCGGCCGCGACTGATGGCGCGGCGGTCGGGGCGCCCATGGCCATAACGGTCGGGGCTTTGTCCTTGAGTTCATTCACGACCCGCTGCGCGATCTTCGGGCCGACGCCGGGTGCGGCCTTCACCGATGACCAGTCGCCCATGGCAATCGCGCGGCTGACCCCATCGGGGCCCAGCGTTCCCAGGATCGCCATGGAGGCTTTGGCCCCGATGCCTTGCACGCTCATCAACAGGCGGTGCCATTCTTTTTCGACAAGCGAAGTGAAGCCGAAGAGCTGCAACAGGTCTTCACGCACGAGGAGATCGGTATAGAGCGCCGCGGCCTCCCCCACTGCGGGTAGGGCTGCAAGAGTGCGGTCGGACACGGTGACGATGTATCCGACTCCGCCCACATCGATCAGCACGTGGTCCGCACCTCGATAGTCGATCCGGCCCGCAAGACGCCCGATCACGACGCGCGCCCCAATGCGATATCAAGCCGGTTGCCCGATTGCAGGTGGTGGGCGTGGCAGATTGCAATGGCCAGGGCGTCTGCGGCGTCTGGTCCGGCGGGATTTGCGCCGGGCAGTTGCAGCGCCACCATGTGGGCGATTTGCTGTTTGTCCGCGTGGCCGACGCCCACGACGGCCTTTTTCACCGAGTTTGGCGCGTACTCCCCAACGGCAATCCCGGCCTGTGCTGGCACGAGTAGTGCGATCCCGCGCGCCTGCCCCAACTTCAAGGTGCTAGCGCCATCTTTGTTCACAAAGGTTTGCTCAACCGCCGCTGCCGTCGGCCCGTAGCGCGACACGATTTGGGTGAGCTGGCCGTGCAGGCTGAGCAGACGGGCGGCGAGGTCGGCGCCGTCAGACCGACACACCCCGTTTGCGACATGGCTGAGTCGCGATCCGGTGACGTCGATCACCCCCCACCCCAGGGCGCGAAGCCCGGGATCAATGCCCAAAACGCGCATGCCTGTCCTGCTCTTGTTGCTTTTGCGACACGGGTTAGCACGAAACGCGAACATCTGCCAACGACAAAGCCAAATGTCGTTTTCAGACGCTGTTCACGAAGTCGAAACCTCTGATGTCGCAAATGGCGCATATGGCGACGGGTTTGCGCCTTGAGAAACCCGAATTATGGCAAGTTTCGCAACGGCTTACGTCCAAATGCGACATATGCAATTTGCGCATGACTCCCATGCAAAAATCACGCTTGTTCGTTCAAAAACTGCCTCCTAGTTGGGCAGTCAGATGCATGGTGCATCGGACAGCTTAGAACACCAAGGAGGCCTCAGATGGCACTTTATGACATGCCCCGTTCGCACACCGGCGGATCCGTGATTGGGGCCCGCTTCGTCAGCGTTGTGAACGCAGTAATCGCCTGGAACGACGCACGCGTTACCCGCAAAGCCCTTTCGACCCTGTCGAACCGCGAGTTGGAAGATATCGGTCTGGTCCGCGGCGACATCGACGTGATCGCGTCGAAGTAAGCCGATTCCAAGACACAACGAAGGCCGCGCAGGATACCCTGGCGCGGCCTTTTTTGTTCGGTCCAGCGCGTTCTACTTGATGTAAGGCGCGATGAAGTCTGCGATGTGCTGTGTCACCGGATCGGCCTTCATCACGAAGGCCCCCACCTGTTCCGCCGTCGTGCCAGCTTCGAGGTTGGCCACCCGCGTGTTGTATTCCGCGTCGCCCACATAGGCCAAAAGCAGTGCCTTGCAGAGCATTACCGTAACGAGGACAAACAGCATCCCGCGCCATGGCACGCTCATGCGCGCACGTCGGGGACGGTGGACGATCAGCCCGTCATCCGTGACTTCCGTTACATAGCCGCGCGACAGCTCGCGATGCGTCCGATCGATCCGATCGAGCCGCTGATGATAGTTTTTCATGTTCGTGTCACCCATTCCACGCTCCATTACCCGCGCCCCTCGAAAATCATTTGCGGGTCGAATTGCGGTCAATTTACGGCAACTGGGGCGAAACAGCGGCGAGACTTACTGTTTCTGCACATTCTTGGTTAAATTCAGGGTGGTCCAGTCGACAATCTGCTCTGACGCGACCTCATTAAACCCATGCTGTGCATAAACCGCGCGGATGTCATCGGCCTGTTCGTTGAGAATACCTGAGAGAATCAGGTGGGCGCCGTCTGCCGCGGCGGCGGCCATATCCGGCGCGAGCTCGGCCAGCGGGCCCTTGAGAATGTTGGCAAAGATCAGATCGTAAGGGCGCCTTTGCTGCAGATCGGGGTGATCGAACCCGGCGGCCACATGGCAGGTCACGCGGCCCGTCATGCTGTTTGCCGAAAGGTTTGCCTGCGCCACATCAACCGCGACCGGATCGATGTCGGAAGCTACAACATCTGCCGATGGCCAGAGCCGCGCCGCCGCCATGGCCAGCACGGCGGTGCCGCAGCCGATGTCGGCAACGTTTGCGGCCGTCATGCCTTGGGAGGCGAGACGGTCCAGAGCGCGCAGACAGCCCAAGGTCGTGCCATGGTGCCCGGTGCCGAAGGCCATTGCGGCCTCGATCTTCAGCGCGATCGCGTCTGCGGGCACCTTGTCGGCGTCGTGTTCCCCATACACAAAGAACCTGCCTGCGAAGACGGGCGACAGTTCGCGCCGGACCTTGGCCACCCAATCGACTTCCGGTAGCTCGGACACGGCAAACGGACGCGCCCCGAACGCCGCCGCCAACAGGGCGAGCGCGGTTTCATCCGGCGTGTCAGTGAAGTACCCGCCGACCTCCCACAGGCCGGAGCCGTCTTCGATCTCAAAGACGCCGACGCCTGTCGGGGCCGGGTCCAGCCGTTCCATGGCCTCGCCCAGCTCTTCGGCGCGCGGTTGTCCCTCGAGGGTCGTGAAAGCGGTGAATGTGGGCATGGCAGGCGGTCCCCAAAGCTGGGCTGCGCCTAGACCCCGGGCGTCCCCTCGTCAAGCGCAGCTCGGGTTTGGCGCACAAGCTCTTGTGGGGAGGCTGAGGCGTCGAGGCGGATCACCGGGCAGGTCTGACGCTGTAGCCAGTCTTCGTGGCCCCGCCGGCTGCGACCGGTGAACTCAGGATCGTCATAGGCCAACGCCCAGTCGAGAAACCCGACATGTGCCTCGTGACGCATGCCGCCGGGTGCGATTTCGTCGCCGTTGCGTGTGCGCTCGCGCTGGCGCAGACGGGCCAGGCGATCCGTCACGGGCAGGGTCAGGAAGACGATATGGGTCAGCCGTGTCGCAATGGGTTGGCCCCACGAACTGAAGGACCCGGCGATAACCCAGTTCGAGCGGGGCAGGAACATCGCCTGGGCCAGCTTGATGCGGTCTTCGATCGGGCGGGCCTGCGCAAACGGCGGATCGGTGGGCAGCCAATAGAAATCATCGGTGTCGAAGGCTTGCAGGCCAAGCTCAGTCGCCAGCGCGCGGCCCAGCGTGGACGTGCCGGTGCCGCTGGCCCCCAATATGTAGATCCGGTAGCTCACTCAGGTTGTTGGTGCTGTTCAGCTGACCCCGGTCCCGATGGGGCACGACACACCCGTTCCGCCCAGCCCGCAATAGCCCGCTGGGTTCTTGGCGAGGTACTGCTGGTGATAGTCCTCGGCAAAGTAGAACGGCGGCGCGTCCACTATCTCGGTCGTGATCGGGGCGTAGCCTGCGGATTGCAGGCGGGGCTGGAAGACCTCACGGGTGGCTTCGGCTGCGGCGCGTTGTGCATCGGAATAGGTATAGATGCCCGAGCGATACTGGGTTCCGCGGTCATTGCCTTGGCGCATGCCTTGGGTCGGATCGTGCCCTTCCCAAAACACCTTTAGCAATTCCTCATAGCTGATGACCGCAGGGTCATAGATCACCCGCACAACCTCATTATGCCCGGTTTGACCGCTGCACACCTCTTCGTAGGTCGCGTTGGGCGTGTAGCCTCCGGCGTAGCCCACCATGGTCAGCCAGACACCAGGTAGCTTCCAGAACATACGTTCGACGCCCCAAAAACATCCCATGCCGAACATCGCCTGCTCCATGCCCTCAGGAACATCGGCACCCAGCGGGCGGCCATTCACGAAATGCGTCTCAGCGGTAGGGATCGCGTGTGCGCGACCGGGCAAGGCATCTTCGGCGGCGACCATTTCGGTTTTCTTGGACTGGAAGAGAAACATCTGCAGGCTCCGGGAAACGTGGCTTGCAAGTGATATAGGTCCCCAGGGCGGGGTCTTCTACTCTGCGGGCGCGGCAAGACCGCGCGCAAAGACCGTCTCATGCCCTGCTTCGGGATGGCGGGGGACCAGGCAGGAGAGGCCGAGCGAGACCGCGGCCATCGCAGCGGCCAGAATGAACACCACAATGGGCGAGACGATCCAGAGGTATCCAAGCCCTGCAGGCAGGAAGACAGCGGCGATGTGGTTGATCGTAAAGGCCACCGCAGCGGTTGGGGCGATATCGGCGGGATCTGCGATCTTTTGGAAATAGGTCTTGATCGCGATGGCGAGCGCGAAAAAGACGTTGTTCAGCATATAGAGGGCCGCGGCCATCGCGGCGCTCCATTCAAAGACATAGAGGGCCGCGTAAAGGACGAAGATCGTCAGAAGACCGGCATATTCGACGATAAGCGCCAGACGTTCCCCAAACCGCGCAACGACACGACCCAGAAGCGGGGCGGCGATCATGTTGGCCAACAGCGTGACCATGAACAGTGCGGTAATCTGGTGGACATCAAAGCCAAACCGCTCGACCATCATGAAACCTGCGAAGACCACAAAGATCTGGCGGCGCGCGCCCGACATGAACTGCAGCGCGTAGTAGAGCCAATAGCGTTTGCGCAGGATCAGTTGCTTGGTCTGGGGGTTCGGAGCCTCGAACTGTGGGAAGGCGATCAGGCAGAAGACGGCGATGGCCACTGTGGTGCCGCCAGCGAGCATATAGACGAGCTCATAGCTCAAATCAAAGGTGCGCCAGGTGACGACCAGCAGCCCATAGGCAACGAGCGAAGCACCTGATCCGACCGCAACTAGCCAGCCAAGGACCTGCGGCGCTTGCGATTTCTCGATCCACTGCAACTGCAGCGACTGATTGACCGTCTCGTAGTAGTGAAACCCGATGGACGAGATCATGGTGATGGTCAGGATCCCGGCAAGCGACGGGAAATAGGCCGTGAGCGCCGTGGCCACGCCCAGCATGATCAGAGAGACGAGGCCCAGAACCTGTTCACGCACGAAGATGATGATGGCGATCACACCGATGGCCAGGAAGCCCGGGATTTCGCGGACCGTATGAAGCCAGCCGATCTCGACCCCTGTGAAGGACGCCGCCTCGATCACGAAGTTGTTGAGAAGCGCCGACCACGTCGCGAACGCGATGGGCATCGCTGTGGCCATCAGGACAAGCAACGGCAGGGGGCGACGCCACCAGGGCAGCGCGTCGGTGTCTGACAGGCGCACGTATTGCATATGCGGGAGCGATCTTTCTATGTGGTCGGGCCCAGCGATATGCGTGTCCGCCCCCCACAATCAACCCGATATTCACCAATTTACCAGATGAGGGGCCATCCGCCGCAATCCGTTGGATGATCGATGCGCCTTGCCCCTGCCCTGTTCGTTTTGTGTTTTCTGGCGGCCTTCCCGGGCCATGCCGCCGGTCCGGACCGGCTGTCGATCCACCTGGGTTCCAGTCATGTGAATGCCCAGGAAGAGTTTGAGGAGTTCAATCCCGGCCTTTTTGTCAGTTGGGATCGATCGCTGAGCTATACGGTCGGGGCGTTTCGCAACAGCTATGGCGACGTCTCGGTGGCCGCGACAGTTGCCTATCCATTGCTGCGGCGCGATCTCTATCGGCTCACCGCCTTTGTCGGCTGGGCGCATTACCCTGAGAACGGTCGGAAGTTTCGGGTGCATCACGGCGATGTGGTGCCCGTGGCGGGGCTGCGTCTGCATTATCGTAGCGTGTTTGTGCAATTCTTGCCGGGGGACGGGAACGTTGCGGATGCGGTGTTTAGTTTCGGGGTAAGCGTGCCGTTACGCATGCCCTAGAAGAAACTTTGGGGGTCGATGTCCACTGCCACGCGCAAATCCCCTTTCGGGCGAAACTGGGCTAGCCAGGTCGCCAGGGCTGATTGGAGCGGGACGGTTTTGTCGGCCTTGACCAAAAGCCGCACGCGATGGCGCCCACGAATGCGCGCGATGGGCGCGGGTGCGGGACCAAAGACCTGTGCCCCCACATCCCTGAGCGGGGCATCGCGGCGCGCCATGTCCGCGCCCAGATCAAACACCGCCTGCACATCGGGCGAGGACAGAACAATGCCTGCCATGCGCCCATAGGGTGGGACACCGGCGGCGGCGCGTTCGGCCGCTTCGGCGCGCCAGAACTCTTCTTCATCCCCCGACAGGATCGCCCGGATCACCGAGTGTTCCGGCTGATAGGTTTGAAGGAGGGCAACGCCGGGCTTTTCCGCCCGGCCGGCGCGACCGGCAACCTGGCGCATGAGTTGAAACGTCCGCTCGGCTGCCCGCAGGTCGGAGCCTTGCAGGCCCAGATCGGCATCGATGACACCAACGAGTGTCAGCAGCGGGAAGTTGTGCCCCTTGGCCACAAGCTGGGTCCCGATGATGATGTCCGCCTCGCCCGCGGCGATAGCTTCGATCTGGGCCTTGAGCGCCCGTGCGGTGCCGAACAGATCTGAGGATAAGACGGCGACGCGGGCCTCGGGGAAGAGCGCCTTGGTTTCCTCGCCCAGACGCTCGACCCCAGGGCCCACGGGCGCGAGCCTGTCTTCCGCGCCGCAATTCGGGCAAACCGACGGGATGGGTTTCGTCTCGCCGCATTGGTGGCAGACGAGGCGTTTGAGAAACCGATGCTCGACCATACGCGCATCGCAGGCATCACACCCGATCTGGTGCCCGCAGGCCCGGCAGATGGTGACAGGCGCATATCCGCGGCGATTGAGGAAGAGAAGCGCCTGTTCCCCCGCCGAGATCCGTTTTTCCACCTCTGCTGCCAGTTCATCCGAGATCCATCGCGTGGCGGGCAATCCGGCCTCGCGCATATCGATCGCCGCAAGGTCGGGCATCTGTGCGGGGCCAAAGCGGCTGGTGAGCTCCAGGCGTTTGTACTTGCCCACATCCGCATTGGCCCAGCTTTCCAGCGATGGCGTGGCCGAAGCGAGCACCACCTGCGCCCCTTGGATCGAGGCCCGAAGAACCGCCATGTCGCGGGCGTTGTAAAGGACCCCATCCTCTTGCTTGTAAGAGGTGTCGTGTTCCTCATCCACGACGATCAGGCCGAGGTCGCGGAATGGTAGGAACAGGGCCGAGCGTGCGCCAACCACAAGTTGAGCGCCGCCTTCGCCCACCATGCGCCAGCAGCGGCGGCGCTCGGTCAGGGTAACGCCTGAGTGCCATTCCGCTGGGCGGGCGCCGAACCGGGCCTCCACCCGCGACAGAAACTCTGCCGTCAGCGCAATCTCGGGCAGCAGGACAAGGGCCTGGCGACCGGCCTCCAGACAGGCGGCGACGGCTTCCAGATAGACCTCGGTCTTGCCCGAGCCGGTGACCCCTTTCAGAAGGGTTGTCTGGTAGGTTTGGGATGTGACGCCGGCGCGCAAGGACTGGGCCGCCGCCGCCTGGTCTTCTGTCAGATCAAAGCTGCTGGCAGAAGGTTCAAGCCGTGGATAGGGCAGATCGCGCGGGCTTTGTTCCTCGGCCACGGCCCCCTGTTCGACAAGGCCCTTGATCACGGACGACGAGACCCCGGCCATCTCGGCCAGTTCGCCCAGGGTGAAGGCGAGATCGCCATAGTCCTGCAAGGTATCGATCACCCGGCGGCGGGCCTCTGTCATCCGATCGGGATCTCGCAAGCCGCGTCGATAGATGCGTCGCATCGCCGGGGGATCACCCAAACCGGGTGAGCGGGTGGCCAGGCGCAGCATCGCGGACATCGGGGTGAGGGTGTAGGCGGCGGCGCGGGTGAGGAACGTCATCATCTCGTCCCGCATGGGCTGGGCATCGAGGACCCGCAGGACCTGGCGGACCTTGGCTAAGTCATATCCCCCTTCCCCAGCGTCCCAGACCACGCCAATCACCTTGCGCGGGCCCAGGGGCACCTCGACAAAGGCCCCCAATGCGCAGCCGCCTTCGGGGGCTTTGTAGTCAAGGAGCCGGTCCAGCGGTTGCGTTGTCAGCACCGCCACCAAAGCGCCCTCGTCAAAATAGGAGGCGTCGGTCACACCGCCCGCCTCCGGGCTTTCGGCGACAGCAGGGTTGGGGTAGAAGGGCGCAAAATCACGCCTATCAGCCTAAGGACGACCCACATGAAGTTCTTCGTCGACACAGCCGACACCGATGCAATCCGCGAACTCAACGAGCTTGGCATGGTCGACGGGGTCACGACCAACCCGTCGCTGATCATGAAATCGGGCCGCGATATCAAAGAGGTGACCGCCGAGATCTGTGCCATGGTCGACGGCCCGGTCAGCGCGGAAACCGTGGCACTAGATGCCGACGGCATGATCGCCGAGGGGCGCGAGCTGGCCAAGATCGCCTCGAACATCACCATCAAGGTGCCGCTGACCTGGGCAGGGCTGAAGGCCTGCAAGGTTCTGTCGGATGAGGGGCGCATGGTGAATGTCACGCTGTGCTTTTCGGCCAACCAGGCGCTGCTTGCCGCCAAAGCAGGCGCGACGTTCATTTCGCCATTTGTCGGGCGGCTGGACGACATCAACCTCGACGGGATGGAGCTGATCGCGGACATCCGTGAGATCTACGACAATTACGGATACGAGACCCAGATATTGGCGGCCTCGATCCGGACGGTCAACCACATGACGGATGCGGCCAAGATCGGCGCAGATGTGGCCACCGCGCCACCGGGCGTCATCAAAAAGATGGCCGAACACGTTTTGACGGACAAAGGGCTTGATGCGTTTCTGGCAGATTGGGAGAAGACAGGTCAGAACATCCTGTAGGACTTCCTTAGGGTCGCCGCAGGCATAAGGGGCGCGACATGAGCAGTATCGCAAAAGAAGCGGATCAGGTGCGGGAGAAGATCCTCTCGGATCCTGAAATGATCCTGGACGATGCGGATGTGATGCGCGCGCTGGTGGCCGCGAATGAGCGGGCCTTGGGCAACAACATCGTCGATTTGCGCGGGATCGCAATGCAGCGGCTTGAGGCGCGGCTCGACCGCTTGGAAGAGGCCCATCGCAGTGTGATTGCGGCGGCTTATGAAAACCTGGCCGGCACCAATCAGATCCATCGCGCTGTCCTGCGCCTGCTCGACCCGGTGGATTTTGAGAGCTTTCTGAATGGGCTGGGCGATGACATCTCGGACATTCTTCGGGTCGATGCGACGCGGTTGGTCCTGGAAAGCCACGAAGCGCTGCTGAGCAAAGACCTGGACGGTGTCGCCAGCGTCCTTTCGGTGGCCGAGGTTGGCTTTGTCGCGGACTACGTGGGACGCGGCCGGGACGCGCCGCAGCGGACGGTAACGCTTCGGCAGCTCGCCGAAGCCGAAGGCGCGCTTTACGGGGACAAGGCCGGTTGGATCCGCTCGGAAGCCTGCCTGGTTCTGGATCTGGGGCCGGACCGTCTGCCCGGAATGCTGGCCCTTGGCGCGGAAGACCCACATCTCTTTGCACCTTCTCAGGGGACGGATCTTTTGACGTTCTTTGCCGGCACGGTTGAGCGCGCGATCCGTCGCTGGCTGGCGTGACCGCCACGACTGAGACCCGCCTGACCCCCGGCCTTGCCGCCGCTGTCCATGACTGGCTTGACACGCTGACGGCCGTGAAGGGGCGCAGCGCGAACACACGCACGGCCTATGCCGCGGATGTCACGGGTTTTCTGTGCTTTATGCAGAACCATATCGGCCAGGGCTTTGGCCCCAAGGCGCTGGGGACGCTCACCCAATCGGACATGCGGGCCTGGATGGCGCAGGAGCGTGGCCGGGGTGTTGGGGCGCGGTCTTTGGCGCGGGCGCTGTCCTCGGTTAAAGGGTTTGTGCGCTGGCAGGCCGAGAAGGTTGGGTTCGACCCCACGGCCGTGCTGGCAACGCGCAGCCCGAGCTTTCGGCGCAAACTCCCGCGCCCCCTGCCCGAGGACGCCGCGCGGGCGATGATCGAGCGCGTCGATCTGCAAGCGTCCGAGCCTTGGGTCGCCGCGCGGGATGCGGCGGTAGTGACGGTGCTTTACGGCTGCGGCTTGCGGATATCGGAGGCCCTGTCGCTTGATGGTGACGCGCATCCCCTTGGGGAGGTGCTGCGGATCACGGGCAAAGGCGGAAAGGAACGCCTTGTCCCAGTGATCCCGGCGGCGCGGAGTGCGGTGTCTGAGTATGTGCGGGCCTGCCCGTTCGACATTGGGCCAGAGACCGCGCTGTTTCTGGGCGTGCGGGGCAAGCGGCTGTCCCCCCGTGTAGTTCAGAAGGTTGTGGAATCCGCGCGCCTTCAACTGGGTCTGCCCAGCAGTGCCACACCACACGCGCTTCGCCATAGCTTTGCCACCCACCTTTTGTCGTCAGGCGGCGATCTGCGGGCGATACAAGAGCTTTTGGGCCATGCGTCCTTGTCGACCACGCAGGCCTACACGGCTGTAGACACCGCACGATTGATGGAAATTTACGACAAAGCCCATCCGCGCGCGTGACCGGTTTGCGCAGCATGGGCAATTCGGTCATGACGGTTTCATGACACCTGCCACCAAAGCCGTCGGCGTTCACCTTCTCACCGCCAGTGGCGCCGTCTTTGCAATGCTGGCAATGCTGGCCGCCGTGGACGCGAAGTGGAGCCTGATGTTCCTGTGGCTGGTGGTGGCCTTTGCAGTGGATGGCATCGACGGGCCGCTGGCGCGGAAATACGACGTCAAATCGAACGCGCCGCAATGGGACGGCGAATTGCTCGACCTGATCATCGATTACCTGACCTATGTGTTCATTCCGGCTTACGCGCTGTTTGCGTCGGGCCTTTTGCCGGGGTGGACCGGGTGGATCGCGATCATCGTGATCGTCTTTACGAGCGCGATGTATTTCGCCGATACCCGCATGAAGACAAAAGATTATTCCTTCTCCGGCTTCCCGGGATGCTGGAACATGGTCGTTTTGGTTCTTTTCGCGCTGGCCCCGAATTTTTGGGTCAGCCTCGGCCTTGTTTGCGTTCTGGCGGCGGCGATGTTCTTGCCGGTGAAATTCGTGCATCCCGTGCGCACTGCGCGGTGGCGGTGGCTGACCCTACCGATGGCCTTTGGATGGACCTTCTTTGCCGGTTGGGCGGCCTGGGTCGATTTCGATCCGCAGAGTTGGGCGCATTGGGGGCTGGTGGTGACGTCGGTCTATCTGGTGGCAGCGGGGGCGGTGCAGCAGATGCTGTACGGACCAGACGGTTAACGCAGGCGCAACCGGATCGGGCCGCGCGCGGTGAGCGGATCGACCGGTGCGCCGCGCTGGGTGACGATCAGAGGCAGTGTCGCCGCCACCCGGCGGATCTCGGGCATTAGCGGGCGCCAGTCATCCGACAGGGCACGCGCTGCTTCAGATGGGCAGAAGCTTTTTGACGCCCCGCGTTCATGGGCAAGCGTCATCAGCGCCGCAGAGATCTCGTCATCCGTCGCCATCGAAGGGGGTGCCATCCAGCCGGGTGACCGTCTCGGTGCCATCGGCATTGCAGTGTTTGACGAGGTCATGATCGGGATAGGTCACCGTGTCGGCGACCCCGCGGGTGCCGGCTACGAGGATCACCGCATCTGCGTCACTGCGGTTCTCCAGACAATGCGCCACCCCCTGCCCCGCAGCCCAAGCCGCTACGTCGCCGGGGTGCAGGGTGGTTTCGGTGTCTTCCACCAGGACCAGGGTGCCTTCGACCACGTAGACGACTTCCTCCTCCGCCGAATGGTGATGCCTTAGGGAGGATTTCGATCCGGGGGGCAGGCGTTCCATCGCGACCCCCAGCGTTCTGAAGCCCAGCGCATCCGCGATAGGCCACGCCGCATAGGGCCCGCAGTCGTCCCCGGCCCGTGGATCGGGGCCGGGATTATGGCTGTGCCATTCTGGCGTGAGCTTTGGCATCAGGCCTGCAACGCGATGTAGCAGCGGCGGCAGACGTGCGGATCGGCATGTTGGCCCACGTCGGGCAGGATCTTCCAGCAGCGCTGGCATTTCTGACCTTGTGCCTTTTCGAACACGACGCCGACGCCTTCGGTCTCTGGCATGCGGAACGCCTCTGCCGGGATCGGGTCGCCGGTCAGGGTGATGTCGGAGGTGATGCAGATATCCTCGAACGGGACCGACTTCACGGCTTTCAGCGTGTCGGGGTCGCGGACATGCACCATAGGCGCGGCCTCCAGCGAGGCGCCGATCACCTTGTCGCGGCGCTGGATTTCGAGCGCGGCAGTTACGACGCGGCGGACGCGGCGGATGCCGGCCCATTTCTGCGCGAGCGGCTCATCCAGCCAATCGGCGGGCGTGGCGGGCATGTCGACGAGGTGAACCGAACTGTCGTCCCCTGGGAACCGTTCGAGCCAGACCTCTTCCATGGTGAACACCAGCATCGGCGCGAGCCATGTGGTGAGCCGGTGAAACAGGATATCGAGCACCGTGCGCGCGGCGTTGCGCCTGTCCGACGGACCATCACAGTAGAGCGCATCCTTGCGGATGTCGAAGTAGAAGGACGACAGATCGACCGTGGCGAAGTTGAAGAGCGCGGTGAAGACGCCCTGGAAATCGTAGGCCGCGTAGCCTGTCCGCACCTTGTGGTCGAGTTCGGCCAGACGGTGCAGAACCCAGCGCTCAAGCTCGGGCATGTCCTCGGGCGCGACGCGTTCGTCCTCGGAGAACCCGGCGAGGTTGCCTAGCATGAACCGCATCGTGTTGCGCAACCGGCGATAGCTGTCGGCCACGCCTTTCAGGATTTCCGGCCCGATCCGCTGATCGGCGGTATAGTCGGTCTGCACGACCCAAAGGCGCAGGATGTCTGCACCGTATTGGTTCACGACCTCCTCGGGCACGATGGTGTTGCCCAAGGATTTGGACATCTTGTTGCCCTTCTCGTCCAGCGTGAAGCCATGCGTCACCACGTTGCGATAAGGCGCGCGACCGATGGTGCCGCAGGCTTGCAGAAGCGAGGAGTGGAACCAGCCGCGGTGCTGGTCGGTGCCTTCCATATAGACATCGGCGATGCCATCCTCGGTCCCGTCCGCGCGGTCGCGTAGAACGAAAGCGTGGGTGGAGCCGCTGTCAAACCACACATCGAGGATGTCGAACACCTGTTCGTAGTCGTCGGGATTTTGGTCGTTGCCGAGGAAGCGTTCCTTGGCGCCGGGCTTGTACCAGGCGTCTGCACCTTCGGCCTCGAACGCCTCAAGGATACGGGCGTTTACCGCTTCGTCGCGCAACAGGTAGTCGGGGTCGTCGTACTTCGCCCCCTTCTTGACGAAGCAGGTCAGCGGCACACCCCAGGCGCGCTGGCGCGAAAGCACCCAGTCGGGCCGGGCCTCGATCATCGAATAGAGGCGGTTGCGGCCCGTCTGCGGCGTCCACTTCACCAACTGGTCGATGGAGGTCAGCGCGCGCGTGCGGATAGTCTCGCCATACGCGTCGCGCCCGTCAGCGAGCGGTTTGTCGATGGCGGCAAACCACTGCGGGCGGTTGAGGCGGATGACGGGGGCCTTGGAGCGCCAGGAATGGGCATCCGAGATCGTGATCCGGCGGCGGGCGAGCAAGCCGCCCACCTCGACCAGCTTGTCGATGACGGCCTTGTTGGCGTTACCGGGCTTGCCGTTCGGGCGGATGATCTGTTCGCCCGCGAAGAAGGGAAGGTCGGCGCGGTAGGAGCTGTCATCACCGATGTTGTACGTCATCTCCAGCCCGTGTTTGACACCGATGGCATAGTCATCGTCACCGTGGCTGGGGGCGGTGTGGACAAAGCCGGTGCCAGCGTCATCGGTGACGTGCCCGCCGGGGAGAAGCGGGACATCGTAATCCCATTCGCCGTTAGCGCCCTCGGCCCCGCGGAGGGGGTGGGCACAAGCGAGCGTGCCTAGCTCATTGGCTGTCACATCGCGCAGACGCCGCCACATCTCGGGCTCCAGGCGCATGGCCGAAAGAGCCTCGTCGGCCAAAGCATCGGCGATCAGATAGCGGTCGCCGATCCGCGCCCAGCACTCCTCGGGACGGCCGGTGACCTCATAGAGACCATAGGCGATGTCGGGGCCGAAGCAGATCGCGCGGTTCTGCGGGAGGGTCCAAGGCGTGGTGGTCCAGATCAGGACCTTCCCACCTGCAAGATCGCCCTGCGCGACCACCCTACCCTCACCGGTCGAGACTGCATCAGTGTCCGACAAAAGCGGGAACGGCACCCAAACCGCATCCGTCTGGCGGTCATGGTACTCCACCTCCGCCTCCGCCAGCGCCGTCTTCTCCACCGGCGACCACATCACGGGTTTCGAGCCCTGATAGAGCGAGCCGTTCATCAGGAAGGTCTGGAATTCCTCCGCGATCACTCGCTCGGCATGGAAGTCCATCGTCAGATACGGATCGGCCCAGTTCCCGGTGATGCCCAGCCGTTTGAATTCATCCCGCTGGATGTCGATCCAGCCCTCGGCGAACTTGCGGCATTCCTGGCGGAAGTCGACCACGTCGACCTCGTCCTTGTTCTTGCCCTTCTGGCGATACTGTTCCTCGATCTTCCACTCGATCGGCAGACCGTGACAGTCCCACCCCGGCACATAGCGCGAGTCGTAGCCCATCATCTGGTGCGAACGCACGATCATGTCCTTGATCGTCTTGTTCAACGCGTGGCCGATATGGAGGTGGCCGTTTGCATAGGGCGGCCCGTCATGGAGGGTGAAGGGCTTGCGCCCCTCTTTCGCGCGCAGGCGGTCATAGACCCCGATCTTCTCCCACCGCGCCAGCCAGTCGGGTTCGCGTCTCGGCAGGCCCGCGCGCATCGGGAAATCGGTTTCGGGCAGGTTCAGGGTATCTTTGTAGTCAGGCGTATCGGCACACATCACACGTGTCCTCGGGAAGTCATGTCAGGGATGGTGGGGCGGCGCGATGGCTCAAACGCCTTGTCCCGGCGGCTCATGATGTCAGAGCGCCGGGCCTGTAATTCGAATGATGATGACGGGTGCAAACATCATGGGCGGTGTATAGGCCCGCGGGCCCAGGGCGGCAAGGTGGCAATCGTGCCTAGCCGCCGTCGAAGAGCGTGCCGACGAAATAGGCGATGCACGCGGCCGCCCCGCCGATGGCCAATGTCTCGAACCCCGAGCGCCACCAGGGCGCGAGTGACCAGCGGCTCTTCAACGCGCCGATGGCGAAGAACACAGCCGCCGTCAGCCAGATCGACCAGGAAAACGCCTGCGGGACGGCGAACACGAAGGGCATGAGCGGCACGAGGCCAGCGGCGAGGAACGCAACGAAGGTGGCGATGGCGGCGTTCATCGGATGGGGGTCGACCGGTGAGAGGCCGTATTCGTCGACCAGCATCATGTCGATCCAGGCGCGTTTGTTGGCCGCAATGGCGTCGGTGGCGTCCTCCAGGACCTGGCCGGTTAATCCCTTTTGCGACAGGATCTCGCGCAACTCCAAGCGTTCGCCCTCGGGTACTTCTGCGATATGACGCTCTTCAACTTTGCGAAGGCGGGCGGTGTTGTCCATCTCGGCCTTTGTGCCGGAATAGTTCGCGGCTGCCATGGAAAAACCGTCTGCCAGCACGTTGGCGATGCCGAGAATGATGATCACTTGCGTCGATAAACCCGCGCCGACCACCCCGGCCACGATGGCGAAGGTTGTCACCGCACCGTCGATGGCGCCATAGACCGCATCGCGCAGGTGGCCCACGGAGGCTGGCGATGAGATCCGGTCGGCGATCTCGGCTGGCGAATGCCCGTGTTCTTGCATGCGTGCCAATCTGGAAGGGGCTGGCCAACGGGGCATTGAGCAGGATCAAGCGCCGCCACCGTATTTCATACGAAAGGCCAAACGAAGCAGCGCGATCAGGCTAGAACAAGTCTCAACACTGCCAAGAAGGGTGACACTATGATTGCAAGAGCCCGCCTAGGGCACGCCGCCCTTTTTGGCCTCGGCCTCGCCCTGGTTGTGTGCACTGTTTGGGCTGCACGCGACACGCCAGCTTACACAGAGTGTATAAACAGCATCATCGTCGATGTCGTCCCGATCCCGGGGGAAAGCTGGACGCAACATACGGGCCGCATGGATGCTGTTGCCCATCGGTACTGCAAAAAGTGGCTCTAGGCGGTGTCGATGTAATCCCACACCTTCGACATCACCACGGCACCTTCGCCCACCGCACTGGCGACGCGTTTGACAGACCCTGCGCGCACATCGCCCACAGCGAAGATGCCAGGATGCGACGTCTCGTAGGGTGACGCCCCGCCCACTTCGCGGCCTGTCTTCACAAAACCTTTGTCATCCAAATCGACAAGGCCCGAGAGCCAGGCGGTGTTCGGTGCCGCGCCCACCATAACGAACACGGCCTTGGCCTCGACCCGCCAGTCTGCACCAGCGCTGGCATCGCGAATGGTCACTGCCTCTAACGCATCGTCGCCGTGCAACTCTGTCATCTGCGTGCGGTAGTGGATCGTGATCTTTGGATCCGCTTCCAGCCGCGATAGCAGATAGTCCGACATGGATGCCGCCAGCGACGGGCCGCGGACCAGTACGTGGACATGCGCCGCTGTTCGGCACAGAAACATCGCGGCCTGACCGGCAGAGTTTCCGCCGCCGATGACGATGACTTCGGCCTGGCGGCAGTATCGGGCTTCGACATCGGTGGCGGCATAGTAGACGCCGTTGCTTTCGAACTCTTCCAACCGGTCGATCGGCAGGCGGCGGTATTGAACGCCGGTTGAGACGACGATCGCCCGGGCACAGACCTCGGCCCCGTTCTCAAGCGCCACGCAAAACACGCCATCCGCGCGACGGGTGAGGCCTGCGGCGCGGCGGGGGACGGCAAAACGGGTGCCGAACTTCATCGCCTGTACCTCGCCACGCCAGCAAAGGTCTGCGCCCGAGATGCCCGTTGGAAAGCCCATGTAGTTCTCGATGCGGCTGGAGGTTCCCGCCTGCCCGCCGACAGCAAGGTCATCCAGCACCAATGCCGAAAGACCCTCTGCGCCCGCGTACACCCCGGCCGAGACACCGGCAGGGCCGCCGCCGACGATCACGACATCGTAGATCGTGTCCGCATCGGCGGCCATGTCGAGGCCCAGAAGCGCGGCGATCTTGGCCGGGGTCGGGTCGGCAATCACCATGTCCTTGCCGAAGATAACCGCGGGTTCATGTTTGTGGATCGAACAGACCTCGGCTTCGTGATCGGCTGCGGGCGTGTCCAATTCAAGCGTCCGCACGGGAATGCGGTTGCGGCCCGCAAACGCCACGATCCGCCTCAGGTCAGGGCTTTTGTCCGCCCCGATAATGGTCAACCCGGACTCGTTGGATTCAAGAAGACGCCGCCGACGGGCTGCGAAGACGGTGACGATTATATCGCTCATCTCCGGGATCTCGGACATAAGCCGCAGCATTTTCTCGCGCGGAACGGATAGGACACGGCAATCCGTGACACAGCGCGCGCCCATCATCAGAGCACCACCGGTCAGAAAGGAGATCTCACCGAAGAACTGCGTGGAGCCGAGGGTGGCGTTGCCATAGCGTTTGCCGGTGCCGGGATCGATCGCCTCGATCTCACCGTCTTCGAGGTAGAAGAACGTGTCGGCAGGCTCCCCCACTTTGGCGACCCATGCGCCCGCCGGATATTCGACAACCTCACCAACGCGGCGCATGGCGCGGACATGGCTGTCTTCAAGGGGGGTCCGCACCATGGTGCGGAGGTCGGCGGCAAGCGATTCCATGGGGGGATACTCGGTCTATTTCTGTCCGTTGGTAAAGAGGCCTGTGAGCGCGCGTTTCACGATGCCGGTCACTGATGGCCTGCGATCTTTGCCGAATGGCAGCGGGCGGCTGACCTCCATCGCGGCGACCCCGACACGGGCGGTCAGGGCACCGTTGATCAAGCCTTCGCCAAACCGGCGTGAGACTTTGGAGAGGATGCCGCCACCCGCGACCGATCCGATCAGATCGTCACCCACAGCGACGGCGCCCGTTGCGACGAGGTGGGAAAACACCGCGCGGGTCAGGCGCCAGCCGCCAAGGGCCCCGCTGCGCCCGCCATAGATTTCCGAGATCCGGCGGATCATGCGCAGGTTTGCCGTCAGTGCCGCGGCGACATCGGCCAGGGCGATGGGCACCAGCGCTGTGACAGTGGCGACTTGTCGGGCGGCCGCTTCGACCTCGCGCGTTGCGGCAGCGTCTAGGGGGGCGATCAGATCGGCCTCGATCACCTGGAACAGCGCATCTGCATCCACGGCGTCAGGCATGCGCGCGCGCACGCGATCCATGCCCCAGCGCAACTCATCGCGTCCGGCATAGAGTGTTGCTATCTTCTTGGTGACGTCCCGGGCCGCAGCGACATCGTTCGTCGACCGTGCGGCCTCCGCCGCTTCGTGGATCTTGTCCAGCCGCGACAGGCGCGCGAGCGCCGCCCACTCGCGGATCACGATTGCGAGGCAAACAGCAAGAAACAGCCCCAGCAGGCCAAGCGCGATATAGCCCAGGACGGGATTGCGCAGGACAAGCCCCGTCACGAAGTCATAGGCCCATATCGAGAGACCAAAGACGGCCAGCGCACTGAACAAGCGCCAGAACCACCGCGCGAGGGGAGATGGCTGGCGGGCGGCGAGGGTCGCCATGGTCTGCATCGCCTGACCAGAGGGGGTGGCAGCCTCAGTATCAATCACCGGCGCGGCCTCAGCGGGTGACGGGTTGGTGTCGTCGATCTCGATCAGGACCGGACCACTGCGGGGATCCGTCATAGCCGGTCTCCGATCAGGAACTCGGCCGCCCTGTCCAGGCGGATATGCGGCGGGCCGTCGCCCGGACGCAGGTCAAGCGGCTGCGGCGCGAAGTTCATGATGGCATAATCTGCATCAAGCCAGGCCTCTGCCCCGCTGCGGGCGGGGTTCAGGATGCGGGCGGGATCCTGTGGAAGCGCCCCGGGATAGAACGCGGCCGACTTGCCCGTGTCGCGCAGGATGCCGCGCACGACATCGAGGCTCTTGCCTTTGTGATCGATGGTTTCTTCCGTCGTCGCACGTAGGGCTGCGATCGCCATGGCATCGGTTACAGCCCCGGAGAAGTCGGCGCGAGACTTTGCCTCGGCCACCAGAGCTTCAACGATGGCCTTGATCTGGGGGTGTTGGCTGTGGTGCAGATGATCGGCCTTTGTCGCAGCAAAAAGAATGCGCTCAACGCGTTTGCCCATCAAAAGCTGTGTGAGGAAGGCATTTCGACCGGGCCGGAAGGCTGACAGGATATCGGCCATGGCCTGGCGCAGATCCTCGACCGCGCCCGGACCGGCATGGATCGCACCCAGCACATCGACCAGAACGATCTGCCTGTCGATGCGGGCAAAGTGCGTGCGGAAGAACGGTTTGACGACCTCGCGCTTATAGGCCTCATACCGCCGCTCGAACTCGCGCCAGAGGGATCCGCGACGTGGCGTATTTGGCTTGCGGAGGGGGGCGAAGGTCAGAACCGGGGATCCGGCCAGGTCACCGGGCAGGAGAAAACGGCCCGGTGTGCAGTCGCTGAGTCCTGCGGCGCGGGCGGCTGTGAGATAGGCGGTGTAGCTTTCGGCCAAGGCCTTGGCAACCGGCTCATCATGGCGGGCGTCCGGGTTGGCATCGGCTTCCGCAGCGCGGTAGGGCGCGGCGATGTCGCGATCTTGCAGGCGCGCGAGGCTCTCATCGCTCCACTCACCATAGCTTTTGTCGAGGAGCCCGAGATCCAGCAACCATTCGCCTGGATAGTCGACGATGTCGAGGTGAATAGTGCGCGGGCCCGAAACGCCGGATAGAAGGCCCGATGGCTGGACCCGCAGGGACAGGCGCAATTCGCTGACCGTGCGGGTGCTGTCGGGCCAATGGGGTTGGGCGCCGGTCATCGCGGCAAGGTGAGTTTCATAATCGAACCGCGGCACGGTGTCGTCGGGTTGCGGCTGAAGATATGCAGTCTTGATGCGCCCATTCGCGGCCGCCGTCAGTTGCGGCATGCGCCCGCGTTGGATCAGGTTGGCGACAAGAGAGGTAATGAAGACCGTTTTGCCCGCCCGCGATAGGCCGGTCACGCCCAGCCGGATCACCGGCTCAAAAAACGCCTCGGATACGGTGGAGAGCGTGGTTTCCACACCCCGCGTCAGCCCGTCTGCGATATCTCCGATGATCAAAACCTGCCCCTTATTCGTGCAGGGAACATAGGGATGGCTGGCCGTGCATGCCAGTGGGGAAGGATACGGTGCCATTCCCCCTGCAGGCGCAACGCAATTGCCTGCCCCAGCCAGAGGCGATAGAGCGCGTGCATGCCGCGATACGCCCTGAAAATCGAATATGTCGGAACGCGATTTTCCGGGTGGCAACGCCAGGACGATCAACCGACGGTGCAGGGAGCGGTCGAAAACGCACTTCGGACGCTTGAAGCGGACGCCCCCGGCATAGCGGCCGCTGGGCGGACCGATGCGGGCGTTCATGCCACCGGACAGGTTGCACATTGCGATTTGGCCAAGGACTGGGACGCGTTTCGGTTGGCTGAGGCGATGAATTACCATCTGAAGCCTGAACCCATTGCGATCACGGACGTGGCGTGCGTTGCAACCGACTGGCACGCACGGTTTTCGGCAGTGGAGCGGCGATATACCTATCGCGTTGTTGCACGACGGGCACCTTTGACACGGGACAAGGGGCTGGCATGGCGGGTGCCTGCGCGACTTGATGTGGAGGCTATGAAGAACGCTGCATCCACGCTTGTGGGGCATCACGACTTCACGACGTTCCGGTCGACGATGTGCCAGGCGGCAAGCCCTGAAAAGACGCTCGATGCGCTGGAGATCGTGGAATCCGCTTACCCAGGAGGGGCCGAATACCACTTTCACCTACGCGCGCGCAGTTTCCTGCACAACCAGGTGCGCAGCTTCGTGGGCACGCTGGAACGCGTAGGCGCAGGTCGGTGGCCGGCGGATCGGGTGCGCGCGGCGCTGGAGGCACGGGATCGGGCGGCATGTGGGCCAGTGGCCCCGCCGGACGGCCTGACGCTGACATCCGTGGGCTACGTGCCCGATCCCTTTTCCTGGGCGTAAGATCGTTTCGCCTACGGAAACAATGCGGCGCGCGGCCGGCCGCTATCACCGCCGAATTGGCAATGACGCAAAATGGCCCCGAATGACCGCCTCAAGTCCCGCACACCGCCGTTTTGCTGCCGCGAATTGTGCGTTCCCTTAGTGAAACGCAGGAGGGACAGATGGAACTGTTTTATAGCTTTTCATTCGACATGCTGGCCATGAGCGCAATCACTTGCCTGCTGCTGCGCGAGGCGCTTGTCGTGACCTTGCCGAACCGCGTCGCGGGACCGGGCGGTTGGCTGGTCAATACCGACGACGAGGACCGCTAGGACCCTGGCACTGCGAAGGTGAGGTTGGCCCAGAGGCTTTCCCACACAGGCGGCGTCCCGGTCGCAGTCAGCGCGTCCGCGCTAGGCTCCCGCAAGACCACCGCATCCAGCATATAGACATGCCCGGCCCGCACCGGGATTGATGCCCTACCGTTGGCATCCGTGCGTACAGTGGAAATCACCACATCGCCAGACGGCGCGCGTTCGAACACCTCGATCTGAGCGTCGGGTCGCGGTGCCCCCTGGTAGGCCAGATAGACCGGGATCTCACCGTCCAGCGCGTCTGAATACGGGTTTGCGAGGACGACGATTTCCGTCTCCAGCCCATATTCCTGATCGGCCCCTGCCCCATCGCCCACGGCGATGAGCGACTTGGCAAAGCGCGAATAGACTTCCAGGAACCCGGTGTCAGGCAGCCCGCGTGCGCGATGTGCCTCAACCGCCCATCCCGCATCCTTGTGCCGCACGAAAGCTTCGAACTTCGCGAAGTCGTTATAGATCAGACGCGAGTCGGTTGTGACATGAAGCGCGACCACCAGGCCTGGGTCGTCCACGGCTTGCGACAGCGCAGGCCGATCGCCCATCCGCCCCTCGACGGGCATACGCACCCCATCCTGCGCCAACTCAAAGAGGCGGAACCGATCAGGCAGATACGCATTCGATCCGCCAGAGAACGCCTCCCCCACGCGCAGGTGGGCTGCAATCGGTTCGCCGGGAGCCACCATAAACTCTTCGGGATCAATCCAGAACTCATGGCTTTGGGCCATGGCTGTGCTAAACGCGAGCAATATCAGGGCGTTTAGAGTGCGGGAGATTACCATGACATGGGCCTTTGAACACGCGAACGGCGTGAGAGTGAGCGTCCGGGCGTTGATGTCAAGGCTTGTCCTATCTCTCGCCATGCTGTGCAACTGCGGCACGGCCACGGGCCACGAAGTGCAGCCTGCGATTGCCGATATCGTGGTGACGGATGAGCAGGTGACGATCGATATCGAGATCGCGCTGGAGGCGCCGCTGGTGGGGATCGACCTGGAAGGGTTGACCGATACCAACGAGTCCGAGCTTGCGGATGCCTATGATGCCATGCGCGCACTGGGGCCTGCGGAGCTTGAGGCCAAGCTGCGGGAGGGGTGGCCGCGGTTGCGAACTTTGATCGTGCTGCGGGCGGGCGACACGGCTTTGACCCCGGACTTGGGCACAGTGACGGTCCCCGAGGTGGGCGATATCACGTGGGTGCGGCCATCGATCATTCAACTGGTCGCCCCACTGCCCGATGATGGCACCCCAGTGGTCTTTGGCTGGCACCCATCCCTTGGGGCGCTGGTGCTGCGCCAGCAGGGCGTGGACGACGGCTATACCGGATACCTGATCGGCGGGGCCTTGTCCGATCCGATCCCGCGCGGTGCGGGCGGCGCGCGTGCCGCGGCTGATGTCGCGCTGGCCTATGTCGTCGCGGGTTTCGATCACATCATCCCAAAGGGGCTCGACCACATCCTCTTTGTCCTGGGCCTGTTCTTCTTTGCTCTGAAGTGGGGGCCGATCCTGTGGCAGGTGACGGCGTTTACTGTGGCGCATACCATCACGCTGGGCTTGGCCACGCTGGGGATCATCACCATCCCTGACAGTTCGATGTGGCTGGTTGAGGCGCTGATCGCGTTGTCCATCGTCTATGTCGCGGTGGAGAACGTCTTGAGGCCCGAGATGGGCTGGGTGCGGCCCGCCGTCGTGTTCGGCTTCGGCCTATTGCACGGGCTGGGCTTTGCCAGCGTGCTGGGCGATTTTGGGCTTCCGGCGGGACAGTTCTTACTAGCGCTGTTGTCGTTCAACGTAGGCGTCGAACTGGGTCAGCTGGCGGTAATCCTGCTGGGGTTCCTAGCGGTAATCCTGGCGCGCGGTTTGGCGGATGTCGCAGACCTGGATGATGAAGAGGCGCTGGTGCGCGATCTTCCGGTGATCTACCGCGGCGTGTCCCTTGTCGGGTCGCTGGTGATTGCGGTGATCGGTGCCTACTGGTTTGTCGAACGCATCGGGCTCCTGCCTTAAGTTTTGACGTCGGGGGCATCGCGCCCGGTATGCGCCTTGATGCCGGCCAGGTCGGCGGCGGCAGCGATGATAGCCGCCAGTGCGTCCTGCGGGTCACGGTTCATGCGGGCGGGATCGGTTTCCACGTCTTCAAGGTAGACGCGCAGGGTTGCGCCCACCGTGCCCGTGCCCGACAGGCGAAACACAACGCGGGCCCCACCCTCAAACGACACGCGCAGGCCTTGCGCGGCGGAATGCGATCCGTCGACTGGATCGTCATAGGCGAACTCATCAGCCTCAGACACCGTCAGCCCTTGGATAGTGGTGCCGGGCAGCGAGGGGAGTTTGGACCGCAGGCCATCCATCATCTCATTGGCGCGGGCTGCATCCACCGCCTCATAGTCATGGCGCGAGTAGTAGTTGCGCCCGAACTCACGCCAGTGCGCGCCCAGGATGTTAGCGACCGAAGCTTTACGCTCTGCCAGCACGTTCAGCCACAGCAAGACGGCCCACAGCCCATCCTTTTCACGCACGTGGTTCGATCCGGTGCCCGCGCTTTCTTCGCCGCAAAGGGTGATCCGATCCGCATCGAGCAAGTTGCCAAAAAACTTCCAGCCCGTGGGTGTCTCGTAGACATCTAGGCCCCTGGCTTCGGCCACCCGATCAAGCGCGCGCGACGTCGGCATCGACCGTGCCACGCCCGACAGGCCGGAGGCATAGCCGGGTGCGAGATGGGCGTTCGCCGCCAAAACCGCGAGGCTGTCGGACGGGGTGACGTAGAGACCGCGCCCGAGGATCATGTTGCGATCCCCGTCGCCGTCTGAGGCGGCGGCAAAGTCGGGGCCATCCGCCTGCATTACAAGATCGACCAGCGGCTTTGCCCAGATCGGATTCGGGTCGGGGTGGCCACCGCCGAAATCCGGGCTGGGAACGGCATTCATCACGGTGCCGGAGGGGGCGCCCAGGCGCCGTTCTAGGATTTCGGTGGCATAGGGTCCTGTAACCGCATGCATTGCATCGAACGCCACCGTGAACCCCGAGGACAAAAGCGCCCGGATCGCGTCGAAATCGAAGAGGGTTTCCATCAGATCGGCGTAGTCGCTGACCGGATCGACCACATCCACTGTCATGCCTGCCAGGTCCTGCCGGCCGATCCGGCTGAGGTCCAGGTCGGTCGTCTCAATGATATCGTACTGCGTTACTTCCTTGGTCGCAGCAAAGATGCGTTCCGTCACCTCTTCGGGCGCGGGGCCGCCGTTAGGCGTGTTGAATTTGACGCCAAAGTCTTCCTCAGGCCCGCCGGGGTTGTGGCTGGCCGACAGGATGATCCCGCCATCGGTCTTGTTCTTGCGGATCAGGTTCGATGCCGCCGGTGTCGACAAAAGTGCCCCCTGCCCCACGATCACCCGCGCCGCGCCCGAGGCCGCGGCCATGCGCAAGATCACCTGTGCTGCGCGATCGTTGAAGTATCGCCCGTCACCGCCCAGAACGAACGTCTTACCCTCTGCGCCGCCGATGCCGTTCCAGATGCTTTGGACGAAGTTCTCCAGATAATGCGGGCCCATGAAAACCTTGGTTTTCTTGCGCAAACCGGATGTTCCGGGCTTTTGCCCGTCGATTGGCGCGGTGGCGATGGTCAGGCGTTCCATGGGGGTCCTTTCGCTAGTCAGCGGGGTCGAGCACGAGAACAGCAACGCTGTCCGCGGCGACCGCGAGAGTTTGCCCGCGCATGCGTTGCGGCGGGCTGTCGGGCATGGCGGTGTCGATCTGCTGGGTCCAGATACGGCCATCAGGCGGCACCGGGATGGTCACATCCACCGGATCGCCCGCATTGAAGACGACAAACACCGCGATCTCTTCGGCGGCATAGTGTGGCGTGCCGGATGCTGTGCGCAGTTCCACACACACGCGCGACAGTTCAGGATCGTTCCAGTCTTCGCGCTGCATCGGGGCACCATCCGCGCGGCGCCAGAACAGATCCTCCATCCCGTCCTCCGCGCGTTCGCGTGAATGCAGAAAGAGCTTTTGGCGTAGGATCGGATGCGCCTTGCGAAACGCGATCATCCGGCGCGTGAACCGCTCCAGAACGGGGTCAGCGTTGTCCCAGTCGACCCACCCGATCGCGTTGTCCTGATTGTAGGCATTGTTGTTGCCGCGCTGGCTGTTGCCCAGCTCATCCCCGGCCAGAAGCATCGGTGTGCCCTGGCTGAGCAGGAGGGTGGCGATCATGTTGCGCTTTCGCTGGGCACGCGCGGCCAAGATCGCCTCATCGTCGGTCGGGCCTTCGACGCCCATGTTGTCGGAAAAATTTTCGGAATGGCCGTCACGCCCGCCTTCGCCATTCGCTTCGTTGTGGCGGCGCGAATAGGACACGACGTCTTCCAGCGTGAACCCGTCATGGGCCGTCAGGAAGTTGACCGACGACGTCGCCGGCCGACCGGAGTGATCGAACTGGAGGGCTGAGCCGGTGATCCGCCCGGCCAGATCCGGTGCCCGCCCCGGATCGCCGCGCCAGAAACGCCGAACGCCGTCGCGAAACTTATCATTCCAGCTGCAAAACGGCGCCCGAAACGCACCCAGCTGATAGCCGCCGGGGCCGATATCCCAAGGCTCGGCAATCATCTTGATGCCTGCAAGCGTCGGGTCCTGCCGGATTGCCTGGAGAAGCGGGGCATCGCGGTCAAACCCTTGCGGCGTCCGGCCAAGGGACGCCCCCAGATCAAAGCGGAACCCGTCAACGCCCATCACCTGAACCCAGTATCGCAGCGAGTCCATGACCAGTTGCAGAACCATCGGGTTTTCCGTTCGGAAGGTGTTCCCGGTGCCCGTGTCGTTGATGTAGTAGCGCGGGTCACGCTCCAGCCGGTAATAGCTGGCGTTGTCCAAACCCCGGAACGACAGGGTCGGGCCGGTTTCGTTACCCTCACCTGTGTGGTTGTAAACCACATCGAGAATGACCTCGATCCCGGCGCCGTGGAAGCGGTCGACCATGGCCCGGAACTCGGCAATGTCATCACCGCTCATATACCGCGGTTCGGGGGCGAAAAAGCCGATGCTCTGATAGCCCCAGTAGTTCGTCAGCCCCATGTTTTCGAGGAAGCGATCGTTGAGAAATGCATGCACCGGCAACAGTTCGATCGCCGTGATCCCTAGCCGCGTGAGATGGTCGAGGATCGGATCGGACGCGAGCGCGGTGTAGGTGCCCGGATTGGGGATGCCGGGATGCTGCATCGTCAGCCCGCGCACATGCGCCTCGTAGACGATGGTATCGCGTTGGCTGGTCTCCGGGCGGCGGGGCTCATGCAGTGTCGGGGTGGGTTCCACAACGCAGCGTGGCATCCAGGGGGCACTGTCGCGCGGATCGAACGACAGGTCTGCCGCCGCCGCGCCGACCGTATATCCCATCAGCGCGTCATGCCAATTGGGATGCCCGGTCAACCGCCGGGCATAGGGATCGAGAAGCAGTTTATTCGGATTAAACCGATGCCCCTGGTCGGGGAGATAGGGGCCGTAGGCACGGTAGCCGTAGTGCTGGCCCGGTTTGATCCCGGCGACATGGCCGTACCAGATATCCCCTTCCCGCTCAGGCAGGTCGATACGCGTCTCTAGCCCGGCCTCATCGAAAAGGCAGAGGGTCATACGGGTGGCATTTGCGGAGAAGACAGCAAAGTTGACACCGCCTTCGTCGGGCGTTGCGCCCAGTGGCGCGGGGCGGCCAGCGTGAACCGAAAAGCGCGTGTTCATTCGGACCCTGCAACCTGCGCATAGAGTGCCGCGTATTCTGCAGCCGAGGTTTCCCACCCGACCGGCTGCCGCATCGCGTTGCGTTGCATCATCGCCCAGATATCGGGCTGGCGATAGAGCTCGATCGCGCGCAGCAGGGCACGTGCCAGGGCGTCCGACGTGGCGGGGTGGAACTGCAGGCCGGTGGCGACCTTCATGCGCAGGGCCATTGGCGTGGCCGAAATCACCGTGTCGATCAGCCCACCGGTGTAGGCCACAATCGGGATCGTGCCATAGCGCAGCCCGTAAAGCTGGGTCAGGCCGCAGGGTTCAAAGCGGGACGGCACCAGGATCGCGTCGGCCCCGGCGATCATGCGATGCGACAGCGCCTCGTTATAGCCGATCTGTACCGAGACCAACGGATGCGCCTCTGCCGCCGCCTGGAAACGCCGTTCCAGGAGTTTGTCACCAGACCCCAACAGGGCAAGTTGGCCACCGCGATCCACAAGCGCAGGCAAGGCTTCGAGCAACAGATCGAGGCCCTTTTGATCCGACAAGCGGGATACCACAACGCACAAGGGACCGTCGGTCTTTGCCAGACCAAATTCCTTTTGCAGGGCCCGCTTGGCCCGCGATTTTCCCTTGGCCGTTTTGTAGCGCGCGATGTCGGGATCGGTCGCCGGGTTCCAGGCCACATCGTCGATTCCGTTGAGGATCCCCACCAGATCATCCGCGCGCGACCGCAACACGCCGTCGAGGCCCATACCATATTCCGACGTCATCAGTTCGCGCGCATAGCTCGGGCTGACCGTGGTAAGCTTGGTTGCGAAGTTGAGCCCCGCCTTCAGCGCACTGACCTTACCCCAGTATTCAAACCCGGCCTCAGTATAATCCGCCTGATCCAGACCCAGCTGGTCCAGCATGTGGCCCGGCGCCAACCCGTGAAAGGCGATGTTGTGGATCGTCATGATGCTGGGCACGCCCGTGCCGTCACGCCGCAGATAGTAAGGCGCCAGCCCCGCCTGCCAGTCATGGGCGTGGAGCACCTCGGGCCGCCACTTGCCCGCTTTGCCTTGCGCTATCCGGGCAGCTGCCAGGCTTAGGGCGGCAAAGCGCTGTGGGTTGTCGGGCCAGTCCTTGCCGTTTGCGTCGTTGTAGGGCGCGCCGTCTCTTTCAAAGAGATGCGGCGCAATCAGAATGAACAGGCGCAAACCGTCCGACGTGGCCGAGACGATCTTGCCCGGACCACCGAAGAGGTCCGGGATCTCGAAAACAGGGTCATGGGACTTGAGGCGCGCCAGAACGGCCGGGTAGCCGGGCAAGAGCGTCCGCATATCCCAACCCTGGCCCTTCAAGGCCGCAGGCAAGGCACCCGCGACATCGGCCAACCCCCCGGTTTTGATCAAAGGGGCGCATTCGGATGTCACCGAAAGGACTGGCCTCATTTACTGGCAGCCCTCCGATCCAACATGTCCTGTGTAATCAGTGCGATCCCGTTGTCGGTCACGCGGAACCACTTGGCGTCTTCATCTGGATCTTCTCCGACCACCAATCCTTCGGGGATCTGCACCCCTCGGTCAACGACCGTGCGGGTGAGACGCGCGCTTCGGGCGACGTTTACGTATGGCAGCAGCACAGCATGGTCGAGTGTGGCGTAGCTGTTCGTATGCACTTGCGTGAACAAAAGCGAGTTCCGCACCTCGGTGCCCGAGATGATGCAGCCGCCTGCAACCATTGATGACACCGCGCTGCCGCGCCGGTCGTCTTCGTCGTGGATGAACTTGGCCGGTGGCACGCCTTCTGAATAGGTCCATATCGGCCAGTCGGTATCCCAAAGATCCAGGTCGGGCGTGAAATCCGTCAGATCGATGTTCGCCTGCCAGAAAGCTTCCACTGTGCCCACGTCGCGCCAATAGGCGGGCATGTCGCTGCTTGCCCGTACACAGCTTTCATCGAACCGATGCGACATGGCTTTGCCGTTCTTCACAATTTCCGGAATGATGTCATTGCCAAAGTCATGCGACGAATTTGTGTCATCGGCGTCGCGGCGCAGGATATCGCGCAAGAACGGCCAGTCGAAGATATAGATCCCCATGGAAGCCAGCGAGACCTTTGGGTCGTCAGGCGTGCCCGGCGGGTCGGCGGGCTTTTCCAGAAAGTCCGTGATCAGACCCGTGCCATCGACCGCCATCACACCAAAAGCCGAAGCCTCTTCCCGGGGAACCGTCAGGCAGCCAACGGTGACGTCCGCCCCACTATCCACGTGCTGGCGCAGCATCAGCTCGTAATCCATCTTGTAGATGTGATCGCCCGCGAGAATGATGACGTAATCGACGTCATAGCTGTCAACGATATCGATGTTCTGCGCCACCGCGTCTGCGGTCCCCCTGTACCAGCGATCTTCATCCACGCGCTGGGAAGCCGGCAGGATATCGAGGTATTCGTTGCGCTCGGCGCGAAAGAAGCTCCAGCCGCGTTGGCAATGGCGGATCAGGCTGTGGGCCTTGTATTGCGTCGCGATGGCCATCTTGCGGATGCCCGAATTGAGCGCATTAGACAGCGCAAAGTCGATGATCCGCGTTTTGCCACCAAAGTAGACGGCGGGTTTCGCGCGCCGGTCCGTCAATTCCTTCAAACGCGATCCACGGCCACCGGCCAGTACAAAAGCCATTGACCGGTTTGCCAACCGTCGACTGGTCCTTGGTTGCATCGGTTCCTCCCCTTAATCCGTCAGGTTCCGGCGTGGCGGAAGATGACAGTTGAAAGCGGCGGCAACGTGACCGTGGCGGACGCCGGTTGCCCGTTCCATCCCCCTTCGGTCGCCTGAATTGTTCCCAGGTTGCCCTCATTGCTGCCGCCATAGATGCCCGCATCGGTATTCAGAACCTCCACCCAGGTTCCGTCCGCAGGCAGACCGACTTGCCACCCTCTGCGCTCTGCCGGTGTGAAGTTGCACAACACTGCGATGCCCGGGTCCCCGTCGAGACCGCGCCGCAGCCAGGCAAACACCGATTCATTGCTCGCGCCCCCGTCGATCCACTGGAACCCGTCGGCCTCGCAGTCTTTGACATGCAAGGCAGGTTCTGCGCGGTAGAGGGTGTTGAGATCCCGTATCAGACGCTGGAGCCCGGCATGCGCGGGGTCGTCCAAAGCGCCCCAGTCAAGCTGCGCGTCGTGGTTCCATTCGTGGTACTGCCCGAATTCCTGCCCCATGAAGAGAAGCTTCTTGCCCGGGTGGCCCCACATAAAGCCGTAATAGGCGCGCAGGTTGGCGAATTTCTGCCACCGGTCGCCCGGCATGCGCGACAGCATCGTGCCTTTGCCATGCACGACCTCATCATGGCTGATCGGCAGGATGAAGTTTTCGGTGAACGCGTAGTGCAGACCGAAAGTCATCTGGTCGTGGTGGTGTTTGCGATAGATCGGGTCTTTGGAAATGTAGCTGAGCGTGTCGTTCATCCAGCCCATGTTCCACTTGTAGCCGAACCCCAGGCCCCCATCGTCCACCGGGGTCGATACCCCGGGATAGGCTGTGCTTTCCTCAGCCACCGTCATGATGCCAGACACTTCGCCATAGGCCGTGGTGTTCATCCGCTGAAGCATCGCGATCGCTTCGAGGTTTTCGCGGCCACCGTACTTGTTGGGGATCCACTCGCCCTCTTTCCGCGAATAGTCGCGGTAGAGCATGGACGCCACCGCATCCACACGTAGGCCGTCAATGTGGAACTCTTCCAGCCAGTAGAGAGCGTTTGAGACGAGGTAATTCGCTACCTCAGCTCGGCCATAGTTGAAGATCAGGGTGTTCCAGTCCTGATGATACCCTTCTTTGGGGTCCGCATGCTCATAGAGCGCGGTCCCGTCAAAAAGGCCGAGCCCATGGGCATCGGTCGGGAAATGCCCCGGCACCCAGTCGAGGATCACGCCCAGCCCCTTTTGGTGCGCGGCGTCCACGAGATCGCGAAACTCATGCGGGGGGCCGTGGCGGATGGTGGGCGCAAAGAGGCCCACGGGCTGATACCCCCAGGATCCGTCGAAGGGAAACTCGCTGACGGGCATCAACTCGATATGGGTAAAGCCCATGTCGGCGACGTAATCCACAAGCTCAGTCGCAGCCTCGCGGTAGGACAAGGGGCGATGGCCGTCGCGCCGCCGCCATGAGCCCAGGTGAACCTCATAGATCGAAATCGGTGCGGTGCGGGCGTTGCGTCCCGCGCGGTGCATCATCCAGTCTTCGTCGCGCCAGCCGTACCCGCCGATGTCGCGCACGATGCTAGCTGTGGCGGGGGGGTGTTCCGACCCGAAGCCGACGGGATCGGCTTTCAAGGGCTGCACCTCGCCACCCGGACCCGTGATCTGGTATTTGTACGGTGTTCCTTCGCCCACATCGGGCAGGAAGATTTCCCACACACCGGTCGACCCGCGCCGCCGCATACCGTGCCGCCGACCGTCCCAATAGTTGAAAGGCCCAACAACAGCGACCCGGCTGGCATTGGGGGCCCAGACCGCGAAATGGGTGCCATGGCATTCGGCATGGGTCATCACATGGGCCCCCAGCGCTTGCCACAGGCGCTGATGCGTGCCCTCGCCCAAAAGGTATTCGTCCAGCTCCCCCAATACCGGAGGGAAGCTGTAGGCATCGAGGTACTCCCATTCGTGCCCGTTCGATGTGCCCCGCAGATGATAGCTCCCATCCGCCACCGGGCCACTGAAGAGCCCCGGCGCATCTGGGATCGGGTCTAGCGGGTAGGATTGGCCGTCGACCACAGCCGAGAGCGTGCTGGCCCCAGGATCGAAGGCGATCACGTGGGACGCGCCACCGCGTGTGTGCCGGCCCAATACGGAAAACGGATCGTCATGGGTACCATGGACGATTCGCGCCGCTGCGTCGGACGAAATCATCTGATCAGCGGCGACCTGGCTGGGACCTTTCGACATATGCGTAGGCTAACGACGAAACGCGTCAGCGCAAGTCATTCACTCGGCAGCCATATCCCGCATCGGTTGGGCCACATCGGCGTGCCAGATATCGTTCATATAGCCACGGATCGTCCGGTCAGACGAGAACCAACCCGACCGCGCTGTGTTCAGCGCAGCCATACGGGCCCAGTCTTCGGGCGCGGCAAAGGCCGCGTCGACCTCGCGCTGTGCGCGCCAGTAGTCGCTGAAGTCCGAGGACACGAGGAAGTAGTCGGGCCCAGCGATATTGTCGGCGATCCCTGCAAACAGGCCCGGCGTGTGCGGGGCGAAGGTATCATCGCGCAATGTCTGGACTGCCCGCGCCAAGCGCTTGTCTGCAGCGATGGCCTTGGCTGCGTGGTCCGGCACGGTCCGGCGGGCGACGACCTCATCCGCGGTCATGCCGAACAGAAAGAAGTTCTCGGCCCCGACATGATCGCGGATCTCGACATTGGCCCCGTCCAGCGTGCCAATGGTCAGCGCCCCGTTCATCGCGAACTTCATGTTGCCGGTGCCCGATGCCTCTTTGCCCGCTGTGGAGATCTGTTCGGACAGATCCGATGCCGGGATCAGCTTTTCAGCGAGCGACACGTTGTAGTTGGGGGCAAAGATCACCTTGAGATAGGGCGAGGTCACGGGATCCGCGTTCAGTCGCGCCGCAACCGAGTTGATTAGGTGGATGATTTCCTTGGCGAACACATAGCCCGGTGCCGCCTTGCCCGCGAAGATCTTGATCCGGGGTGTCCAGTCGGAATTCGGCGCATCATGGATCGCTTGCCAGAGCGCGATGGCTTCTAGGATGTTGAGGTGCTGGCGCTTGTATTCGTGCATCCGCTTGATCTGCACGTCGAAGATCGCGCGGGGATCAGCGGAAAAGCCGTGCTCAGCCGACAGCCATGCCGCCAGTTCGGACTTGTTGGTCGTCTTAATCGCGGCGAAGCGTTCGAGGAACGCCGCATCCTGGAGATGCGGCTCAAGATCGGCCAGCTTTTCGGCATCGCCCACCCAATCGGGGCCAATCGCCTCGGTGATGAGACCCGCCAAGCGTGGATTACAGCCCAGCATCCAACGGCGCGGTGTCACACCGTTTGTCTGGTTGACGATCCGTTCGGGGTGCAAGCCGTGCAGGTCTTCGAACACGGTCTGCTTCATCAACTCGGTATGCAGCGCCGAGACGCCGTTCACCCGGTGGGCCATGATAAAGGACAATTCGCCCATCTTCACCTGGCCGCTTTCGCGGATCGAAACCGACCGCGACGGGTATTGCTTGGCATGAGCGCCATCGATCATTTCGATGATCTGCACGTGGCGCGGCAAAAGGCGGGCCATCAAATCCTCGGGCCAGCGTTCCAGCGCCTCGGGCAAGAGCGTGTGGTTGGTGTAGCTCAGGCAAAGGCGCGCGGTTTCCATCGCATCCTCGAACCGCATGCCGTTTTCGTCGAGCAGCATCCGGACCAGCTCAGGCCCTGCGATGGCGGGATGTGTGTCGTTGAGCTGGATCGCCACCTTGTTCGGCAGATGCCGCAAATCGCTGTCGGTAGATTTGAAACGCCGCAAGATGTCTTTCAGCGAGGCCGCGGTAAAGAAGTACTCCTGCTTCAGCCGCAGCGCCTTGCCTTCATCGGTGGTGTCATCGGGGTAAAGGACGCGGCTGATCGTGCGGGCCAGCGCTTCAGGCTCGGCCGCGGCGGTGTAGTCGCCCTGATTGAATCGGTCGAGATCGAACAGCTGGGTGGGCTGTGCCGCCCAAAGCCTTAGAGTGTTGGCCCAACGGCCTTGCCAGCCCACGATGGGGGTATCATGCGCTTCGGCCAGGACGGCTTCGGACGGGCGCCAGATCCCGCGCGCGCCTTTGATATGCACATGACCGCCAAACCCAACCTCGAACGAGGCTTCCGGGCGGATGAAATCCCATGCATTCATCTGGCGCAGCCAGTCTTCGGGTTCTTCAACCTGGCGACCGCCTTCGAAACGCTGCCGGAACAACCCATGTTCATAGCGGATGCCATAGCCATAGGCGGGGCAGCCCAGGGTCGACAGGCTTTCCATGAAGCAGGCCGCGAGGCGCCCGAGGCCACCGTTTCCAAGGGCTGCGTCGGGCTCATTGCCCACCACGCCTTTGAACGGCAGACCCAGCGAGGCGATGGCTTCGTTCGCGACATCGGTCAGGCCGAGGTTCGAGATGGCATCTTCCAACAGACGCCCGATCAGGAACTCCATCGACAGATAATAAACGCGCTTTTCGCCGCCGTCATAGGTTGCACGGGTCGAGTTGAACCAGCGGTCAACGATCACGTCGCGCACGGCCAGCGTCATGGCCACCCGCCAGTCATAGATGCTGGCATTATCGGCGTCCTTGCCGATGGCGTACTTCAGGTGATGCAGAACGCGGTCGCGAAACTCATTAGGTGTCATGGCAAATCCATTGGCGGTGGCAGCACGGGGTGCGCCCGGACTTCAAGGTCTGGTGTTTCATGGTCAAACGGCCCTGTCACACCTCTAGCGTCGCCGAAACGGCTTTTTTCCACCGTGCGGCCTTGGCCGCCCGAATTTCAGGCGACATCTGTGGTTGAAACTGGCGATCCCGCGCCCACGACGCGGCAAATCCTGCTTGATCGGGGTAGACACCCGCCCGCATGCCGGCCAGCCACGCCGCCCCGAGGGCGGTGGTTTCCAGAACAGCAGGACGATCCACGGGTGCGCCCAGGATGTCGGCCAGAAACTGCATCGTCCAATCGCTCGCGGTCATGCCGCCGTCGACCCGCAGGACGTTATCATCGGCGGCCCCCGGCCAATCTGCGGTCATCGCTTCCAACAGATCGCGCGTTTGGTATCCCACGCTTTCAAGTGCGGCACGGGCGAACTCGGCGGGCCCTGTATTGCGTGTCAGCCCGTAGATCGCGCCGCGGCAATCGGCGTTCCAATACGGGGCGCCAAGGCCGGTGAAGGCGGGGACCAGCACGATGCCTTGTTCTGGATCCGACGCCTCGGCGAGGGTTTGGCTTTCAGAGGCCTCGTCGATAATCTTTAGGCCATCGCGCAGCCACTGAACGACGGCCCCGGCAATGAAGATCGACCCCTCCAGTGCGTAAGTCCGGTGGCCATCCAGCTGATAGGCAATCGTGGTCAACAGGCGGTTCGTTGAAGCAACGGGCGCCGCGCCTGTGTTGAGCAGGGCAAAACACCCGGTGCCATAGGTTGACTTCAGCATGCCCGGCTCAAAACACGCCTGACCGAGGGTGGCGGCCTGTTGATCGCCCGCGACACCAAGGATCGGAACTTCGCGGCCCAGAAGCGAGGCATCGGCCATCCCGAAATCTGACGCGCAATCGCGCACCTCGGGCAGCATGGCCATGGGCACACCTAGCAGGGCACAGACGTCAAGGTCCCATTCCCCGGTGTGTATATTGAACAAAAGCGTGCGCGCGGCGTTCGTTGCATCGGTGACATGGGCCGCGCCGCCGGTCATGCGCCAGATCAAGAAGGTGTCGACCGTTCCAAATAGCAGCTCGCCCGCCTCGGCCCGCGCACGCGCGCCGTCGACCGTATCGAGGATGTAGCCAAGCTTCGTGCCCGAGAAATATGGGTCCAGCAAAAGACCGGTCCGTTCCGTCACCATAGCCTCATGGCCCGCGTCGCGCAGCGCGGCACATTTCTGCGCCGTGCGCCGGTCCTGCCAGACGATGGCATTGTGGATCGGTTTACCCGTAGCCTTGTCCCAGACCAGCGTCGTTTCGCGTTGGTTGGTGATGCCGATGGCGGCGATATCGCCGGATGCAATTCCCGCCTTTTCGATCACGGCGCGGCAGGTGCGTTCCACCGTCGACCAAAGGTCGTCAGGATCGTGTTCGACCCATCCGGATGCGGGGTAGTGCTGGGGGAATTCTTCCTGCGCGGCGGCGGCGATGGACATGGACTGGTCGAACAGGATCGCCCTGCTCGACGTCGTGCCTTGGTCGATCGCAAGCACAAATGTCATCTTCGTCCCCCCGTGTCGGCATGCTGTGCCGGAGGTTCTTCCGGTTTTGGCCGCATCTGTCCACCCCGGAAGCCCGACACCCTATGTGCCGCGCATCGGCAGAGGGCTCTAGGGTAATCGATATTTCAGGGCGATTTGCGCTGGCAGTGTTGACGAAGCGTTGTCAACCAATGGGATGCGCAGCGACTGTGCCGATCCTGCAACTGAGCGGCAACATGCTCAATTGCGGGCGCTGTCAGCGCCAAACCTGTGCTACGTTGATGCCAGCGGCGATCGAGTTGTGTGATCGGACGTGTTCCGACTTTCTGCGTAACCCGTGATGGCATCGACGCTAACCGGATTTCCCGTCGCCCAGCGCGGCAGGTATGGTACCTCCCTGACTGGACAGGCCGCACCTTGGTGCGGTCTTTTTTTATACAGGCTCGATCAACTCCGCCCCGCTTGCGCGGTTTGAGTTCACGGCAGGATCGACCCGGAAAAACTGTAGGTAATCGTCGGGGGCCGCTGTCATCAGCCGCGCGGCACCCTTGCCCGCCTCGCCCAGCCAGAGTGACCAATCCTCAGGCGCAATGACCACGGGCATTCTGTGATGGATCTGGGACATCGGACCGTTTGCCGCCGTGGTGACGATGGCGCAGGTCGTGGCGCTGTCTTCGCCCTGCGACCAGTCCTGCCAGATGCCCGCGAATGCCGTGGGCGTGTGATCCGCGGCATGGATGTACCAAGGAAGCCGGTTGCCATCCGCATCCTTGGTCCATTCGTAGAAGCCCGTCGCCGGGATCAGGCAGCGCCGTTCGCGGCACGCGGATCGAAAGGCGGGTTTTTCCGCAATCGTTTCAGCGCGTGCGTTGATCAACAGCGGGCCGTCGCTGGGCGACTTGTACCAATGCGGCAGAAACCCCCAGCGAAAGGACACCAGCCGCCGTTGATCACCGCCAAGAACCGCGTGGACGTGGTTGGTTGGGCAGACGTTGTAATTGGGGACTTGCGGCAGATCGTTTGCAGGCACGGCTTCGAAAAGCTGGGCCATTGCATCGGACGGCAGAGTTATGGCGAAGCGTCCGCACATGTGGGTCGGCGGGCACCCAAGGGTGCCCGCCAAAGCTGTTTATTTCTGGCTGATCCGGCCGTCGGTGTAAGGCGTGTAGGCCTCACCCGCTGCGGCCATGAAGTCTGCAACCACGACCTCCAGACCCGGGCCAAAGTCATAGGCGTTCATGCCTTCCAGGAACATCCGGTATCCGTCGCCGCCGTTCCGGACATAGTTGTTGGTCACAACGCCGTAGGTGGCCGCAGGGTCAATGGGGACAAACGCATCGCCGTCTGCCACCATCACCTCAACGATCCGGCTGCCCGGCTCGGCGGCGGCATCCCAGGTGTATTTCATGCCCGCAACTTGCGGGAACCGGCCCGCGCCTTCTTCTACCTGGCTCACGCCGTTTTCAAGCGCGTCGATGATCATCTGGCCGCTGGCCTGGAACGTCGCCAACGTGTTCTGGAACGGCAGTACCGTCAGGATCTCGCCCATGGTGACTTCGCCCGCGTCGATTGACGCCCGCAGACCGCCACCGTTCTGGATAGCGATCGTGATACCCTGGTCCTTGACCCGATCGAGCATCGCATCCGACACAAGGTTGCCCATGGCACATTCCTGCGCCCGGCAATTCTCACGCTCGCCATCGATGGCGTCGGCGCTGTCGGCCACAACGGTGTTCTTCAACTCTTCAATCGGACCGGCAAGTTCGGCCACGCGGGCCACGATGTCGGCGTCTTCTTCGACCGATGCATCCAGGACAAGCGTATCGCCACCGGCATAGAGCAGGTTGCCATCGTCATCGAAGGTCAGTTCCAGATGACCGAGGTACTTTGAATAGGCGTAGGCCTGCACCACCGGCACCAGCGTTCCGTCTTCCTGGCTGACCCAGGTGGGGTATGCACCCGCACGGTCGGGATCAGAAGCGCTGAGATAGCTGTGCGAATGCCCGCCAACGATAGCATCGATGCCTGGCACAGCGGCCGCGATTTCCATATCGCGCGGCAGGCCGACGTGGTTCAGCGCGATGATTTTGGTCACGCCTTCTGCGGTCAGGGCTTCAACGTCGGCGGCCAGAGCCTCGACCTCATCCTGGAAAATGACGTTGGGTCCAGGGGACGACGTCTCGACTGTATCGGTGGCAAGGGCCGAGATGATCCCGATCTTCTCACCGCCCACTTCCAGCACGATGTGGTTTTCAACCAGCCCATTCAGCAGGTTGGATTGCGACAGATCAAGGTTGCCCGAGATCACCGGCACATCGACGGCGTTCACAAACTCGGCCAGTTTCTCGGGCCCGTCGTCAAATTCGTGATTGCCCACAGCCATCGCGTCGAATCCGATGACATTCATGAACTCGGCTTCGACCGCGCCTTTGTAGGTCGTGTACATCATCGAGCCCTGAAACTGGTCGCCTGCGTCTAGAACGATTACATTTTCGCCAGCCGCAGTGAGTTCGTCGCGCAGCTCATTAATCTTGGTCGCAACGCGTGCAACGCCGCCGAAGCACTTACCCTCGGCATTGTCATCCGGCGAACAAGTGGAATCGAACCGGTTGATCGGCTCGATCCGGCTGTGAAGGTCGTTGATATGAAGCACGTGCAGCGTGTACTCCGCCGACGCGGCACCGGCCGAAACCGCCAGCGCGGCGGCAGTGGTCATGAGGCGTGCAAGCATGAAACAGAAACTCCCAGGTTGGTTTTTGGCATGATTATGACTCCAACGTGCCGGAGCAGCGCGGGAGTGTCAAAGCCGTTCCGCCTGTCTTATGCCCGGTGCGCACAATATGCGCTTGGCACCCTACCTGCTTGACGTGGCACCCTGCCCGCGCCATTCGCTGCGACCATGCTAATTTACAAGATTTTCCGCGCCGATGAATGGCAGGTCCTTATGCAGGCAGGCGTCACAGACGGCGCACCGATTGACCTCGAAGATGGCTACATCCACTTCTCGACCGCTGCGCAGGCCGCTGAGACTGCGGCCAAGCACTTTGCCGGCGAAACGAATCTCTTTGTCGCGGCTGTCGATGCAGAGGCTTTGGAAGACGCGCTGAAGTGGGAACCCTCGCGTGGCGGGCAACTTTTCCCGCATCTTTACCGGGCTCTGCGCCTCGCAGACCTGGCCTGGGTGCGCCCGATGGCGGGGGCTGAGTTGCCGGACGGGGTCGAATGAGCCTAATCGAACAGGTCGGGCTGCGCGTGTTGCGAAAGCTTGATCCCGAGGCCGCGCATGGTCTGGCGTTGCGCGGGGTCGGGCTGCTGCCACTGCCCGGGCCGGTAACGTCGCCGCGTCTAGCGACGTCGCTGGCGGGATTGGCGCTACCAAATCCCGTTGGCCTCGCCGCAGGGTTTGACAAGAACGCGACGGCTTTGGCCCCGTTGATGCGTGCGGGCTTTGGGTTTCTGGAGGTTGGCGCCGCGACCCCCCTGCCCCAGCCTGGCAACGCACGGCCACGCCTGTTTCGCCTGTCCGAGGACCGTGCCGCAATCAACCGGTTCGGGTTCAACAATGACGGCGCAGATGCGATTGCACACCGCCTTACCAAGCGCCCACCCGGAATTCCTGTTGGTTTGAACCTCGGCGCAAACAAAGAGAGCGCGGATCGTGCAGGCGACTTTGCGCGTGTGGTCGAACGCTGCGGTCCGCATGTTGACTTTGCGACGGTGAATGTGTCGTCGCCCAACACCGAAAAGCTGCGCGATCTGCAGGGCAAAGCGGCCTTGGCTGCGCTGCTTGAGGGTGTGTTCGCGGCGCGCGATGCCCTGCCGCAGAGCATACCGGTCTTTCTCAAAATCGCGCCCGACCTGGACGACGCTGCATTGGCAGATATCGCCGAGATCGCGCTGCACTCAGACATCGCCGCGGTCATCGCAACGAACACAACGCTGCGGCGGGATGGTCTGCAAAGCCGCCATGCCGGCGAGGCGGGCGGGTTGTCGGGTGCGCCGCTGTTCGAGATGTCGACACGCGTGCTTGCGCGGCTGTCTGATCTGACAGACGGTGATGTGCCCCTCATCGGCGTGGGTGGCGTTGCCTCAGGGGCCGATGCCTACGCCAAAATCCGGGCCGGCGCGTCGGCGGTGCAGCTCTATACCGCGATGGTCTATCACGGCATTTCGCTCGCCGCCCGGATCGCGCGTGATCTCGATGCGCTTTTGGAACGGGACGGGTTTTCATCGGTGGCTGCGGCGGTGGGAACTGGGCGGGAGGATTGGCTGTGACGCTGACGATCTGGCACAACCCGCGCTGATCTAACGATCCGCCGCCGCTTCCAGCGCCGGATAGCGCAGGCCCAGAGTCACACCCCGCGCCACGAATGAGATCAGCAGAGCAATCCATAGGCCATGGTTGCCGAACGCGGGGATCAAAAGCGCGGCCGCCACGGCGTAGACCAGTGCCGAAACGATCATCATGTTGCGCATGTCGCGGGTACGTGTGGCACCGATGAAAATGCCGTCGAACATCCAGGCCGCGACGCCGATCAGCGGTGCGAGGACCATGTAAATCAGGTAACTTCTCGCCGCGACGCGCACATCTGCAGCGGTCGTCATCAGGTCGATTGCCGCCACCCCAAAAAGCGCAAAGACCGACGCGAGGCAAACAACTGTCACCAACCCCCAAAACGCTGTCATCCGCGCCGCCTGCCGCAAAGCGGCCCGCCGCCGCGCGCCCATGGCCTGACCCACGAGCGTTTCCGCCGCGAAAGCGAAGCCGTCCATTGCATAGGCCGTGACATGCAGGAACTGCAGCAGGATCTGGTTCGCGGCGAGCGTCACATCGCCGAAGTCCGCGCCGATGAAGAGGAACGACACGAACACGGCCTCTAACAAGACCGACCGGATCAGAATATCGGAATTGACCGCCGCCATCCGGCGCAAGCGCTGTCCGTCAAAGACGCGCGGCCAGTCCTTCCAAAAGGGCCGCCGGTATGCATCGCGGCAAAACCACAGGCCCAACGCCAGACCCGCCAATTCCGCGATGAATGTCGCGATGGCGACGCCCTCGACCCCCCAACCAAGCCCCAAGACGAACCAGAAATTCAGTGCGATGTTCAACCCGTTCATCGCGACCTGAATCACCAGGACCGCGCGCGTGCGTTCGGCGGCGATCAGCCATCCGGTGATGCCATAAAGCGCGATGGCGGCGGGCGCCGACAAGACGCGGATTTCCATATAGTCGCGGGCAAGGCTTTCCACTTCGGCGCTGGCCGGGGCGACCATCAAGGCCAGTGCAAACACCGGTATCTGCGCCACGATGAACAGAACCCCCGCCGACAGCCCGATCAGGAGGGCGCGGGTCAGAAGAGCATCCGCCTCCGCCCGGTCACCGGCGCCCAGCGCCTGACTGGTCAACCCAACGGTGCCCATCCGCAGAAAGCCGAAGATCCAGTAGATGGCGGTTAGGATGATCGCCCCGATCCCGACCGCGCCGATCGGGGCCGCCTCGCCCATCTGGCCGACAACGCCGGTGTCGACGACACCCAGGATCGGCACCGTCGCGTTCGACAGAACGATCGGCAACGCGATGTTGACGACGCGTCGATGGGTCAGGGGCCGGTCGGCCGTGGTGTCAGCCATCCCGGTTCGGCATGAGAAAATGCCCGGTCGCCTGCGCCATCAAACGGTCGCGATTGTCCTGCCACGCCTCGACCTGAACGCTGGCATAACGCCGGCCTGCACGGGTCACCCGAGCTCGGGCATAGGCATCGCGTGGCAGGCCAGAGCGCAAGTAGTCTACCGTAAACCCGATGGTGCGCGGGATGCGCAGGGGGGCCGGCGGTTCGGATGGCGCGTCACCGCCCGGGCCTTCGATCTCTTCCCACAGGATCGACCAGCTCAGCTCGATCACTGCCGTTACTTCCAGAAACGCCGCCGTGACCCCGCCATGGATCGCTGGCAGGAACGGGTTGCCGATCAGTTTTTCGTCAAAAGGCAGCGTGGCCGTCAGCTCATCCCCGCGGCGTTCGAACCCGATTCCGAGGTATTGGATATAGGGAACGCCCGACACCAGCCGGTGCAGGGCGGCATCGCGGCGTTGTTTGACGATCTGAACAGGTTCGGGGGGCTTGCGCATCATGGCTTGGCCACCCGCTCCACCGTGAACGATCCGGTGGCGGTCGCCACGGGGTTATCCGCGTCGTCGTCCAATGCGGTTGCCCGCACAAAGGCCACGTTCGGCGTGATGTGATAGCAGATCGCGCGCGCGCGGATCATCTGACCGGGTGTTGCCGACCGCATGTAGTCGATCCGAAGATCGATGGTGGCCGTGGCGGCGGGCGATTTGGGGTGGCTCATAACCGCGGCCCCCCCACAGGTATCCATCAACGCAGACACCGCCCCGCCATGAACCACCCCCGACACCGGATCGCCCACAAACCGCGTGTCGTAAGGCATCGAGATTTCAGCCACGCCATCCCCGATCTCGGTCAGGGTCATGCCGAGCGCCTTTGAATGCGGGATCGCTTCAATGAACTGTCGCGCGATTTCGGCTTTCCGATCTGACATGGCCTTCTCCGTCGTCGCCGCCTTATCAGGCGTCCGCGCCGCAGGCCGCAAGACCAAACTGTGATGAGGCACATATTGCACGAGGGGCCCCGCACACTTAACGTAACGTCAGCAAAGGGTTTGAAATGACCGACACGCGGCTGTCTTTCAAAGAGATGTGCGCAAAGTTCGATGTCACCCCACGGACCTTGCGGTACTATGAATACATCGAATTGCTGCACCCTGAGAAAGAGGGGCGCTCGCGCTTTTATGGCCCGCGCGAAGTCGCCCGGATGACCCTGATCCTGCGGGGGCGCCGGTTTGGCTTCAGCCTTGAGGAGATCCGTCAATGGCTGTTGATGCGGGAAGAGCGCGGGACAGAGGAACAGATGTCGGTCTGGATTGATGCGGCCGATCGCCAGATCGACGCCTTGTCCGCCGAACGCGACGAGCTCGATCGGACCATCGAGGAACTGCGCGAATTGCGGGATCTGGCGAAATCGGGAAACGCCTGAGGCCGGATCCGGATCACTGTTCAAAGTGACGTAACGTTTCTTTACGTCAACGTAAACTTTGCTTGCCGAACCTAACGGGATTTCGGATGTTCCCACTCGATTTCGACGGTGCGAGTGCTTGTAATGACCGAAGACTACATGTCCATCCGCGAGATGTGCGACGCGTTCGATGTGACGCCGCGCACCCTACGCTTTTACGAGGCTAAAGAGCTGCTCTTTCCCGTGCGGGAAGGCCAAAAGCGCCTGTTCACCCGCCGCGACCGCGCGCGCCTCAAGCTGATCCTGCGCGGCAAGCGGTTCGGCTTCAGCCTGGAGGATATCCGGCAGCTTCTCGATCTCTACGACGCCGGCGACCAGCAGCTGACACAATTCACGCGTACCTATGAGCTCGCCCAGGAACGGCTGGCGGATATGGAGCGTCAGCGCGAAGAACTCGACGAAGCCATTGAGGATCTCAAAGACCAGCTCAAGTGGGGCGCCGATGTGATCGCGTCTCTCAAAGAGCCCAAGAAGGCCGCCGAATAGGCCACAGCGACAGGGAAATCAGCATGCCGAGCTACACCGCACCGACGAAGGACACCCAGTTCATCCTGCAAGAGGTGCTGGACGTCACATCTTTGGATATCCCCGGCTACGACGAATTGGATGCGGACTTCACCGCCGCCGTTTTGGAAGAGGCGGGAAAGCTGGCCAGCGAAGTTCTGGCACCGTTGAACCCGGTAGGCGATGCCCAAGGGTGCAAACTGGAAAACGGTGTGGTGCGTACGCCCGAAGGGTTCAAGGCGGCCTATGACACGCTGCGCGAGGGCGGATGGTCGGCCTTGGACGGCGATCCCGAATATGGCGGCCAGGGCATGCCTGTGCTGTTGAACCTCGCCACGGGCGAGATGTTTTCAGCAGCCAACATGGCCTTTCAGATGTATTTCGGCCTGACCCATGGCGCGATGTCGGCAATCCACGCCCACGGGACAGACGCGCAGAAGGCCACCTACTTGCCGCCCATGGTCGAAGGGGCATGGTCGGGCACGATGAACCTGACCGAGCCGCAATGCGGCACCGATCTGGGCCTCATCCGCACGAAGGCCGAACCGCAGGAGGATGGCACCTACAAGATTACCGGCCAGAAGATCTGGATTTCCGCCGGGGAACATGACCTGAGCGACAACATCATCCACCTCGTCCTTGCCCGGATCCCGGGTGGGCCTGAGGGGATCAAGGGCATCTCTCTCTTCATCGTACCGAAGTTCCTGGTGAACGAGGATGGCAGCCTGGGCGATCGCAACGCGCTGTCCTGCGGCGGTTTGGAAGAGAAGATGGGCATCCACGGCAACGCCACCTGCGTGATGAACTACGACGGTGCGACCGGGTTCCTCATCGGCGAGATGCACAAGGGCATGCGCGCGATGTTCACGATGATGAACGAAGCGCGGCTTCTGGTGGGGATGCAGGGCTATGCGCAGGCGTCGGTCGCGTATCAGAACGCCTTGGGATTTGCGCAGGACCGTTTGCAGGGCCGCGATGTGACCGGCGACAAGAACCCGAACGGCCCAGCCGACCCGATCATCGTGCATCCCGACGTGCGGCGGAACCTGCTGGACCAGAAGAGCTTTGTCGAAGGCGCACGGGCCTTTGCGCTCTGGGGCGCGACGCTGATCGACCGCTCACATCGACAAGACGATGCGGAGGCCGAGGCGCTGATCTCGCTCCTCACCCCCGTAATCAAGGGCTTCCTGACCGACAAAGGGTTTGAAAGCACCGTGCTGGCCCAACAAACCCTCGGCGGGTCGGGTTTTACCAAGGAATGGGGCCTCGAGCAGTTCGTCCGCGATGCCCGGATCGCGATGATCTACGAGGGAACGAACGGCATCCAGTCGCTCGACCTGGTGGGCCGCAAGCTGGGGCTGAATGGCGGCAAGACGATCATGGGCTTCTTCGAGATGGTGAAGGCCTTCGTGAAGGAGAACGAAGGGAACGACGCGCTGAAGGCCGACTTCCTCGACCCGCTCAAGGCCGCGTCAAAGGACCTGCAGGCGGCAGGGATGTACTTCATGGCCGAAGGCATGAAGAACCCCAACAATGCACTGTCGGGCAGCTATGACTTCATGACAATGTTCGGCCATGTCTGCCTGGGCTACATGTGGGCGCGGATGGCGAAATCGGCGCAAGCCGCGCTGGACGCGGGCGCATCGGATCGCGACTTCTATGAAGCGAAGCTGGCGACGGGCCGCTACTACATGAAGCGGCAACTGCCCGCGACCGCGCTGCACCTCGCCAGGATCCAGTCTGGCGCAGACCCGGTGATGACGCTGGAAGCGGCGAACTTCTGAGGCCCATGCCCAAACGCCTCCGCCTCACCCGCCGTTTTCCCGTCGCCATGACGGAGGACGGCTATCGCCGGCTCAAACGCTTCGCCAAGGAAGCGGGGCTCGACGAGGGCGAGGCGCTGTCCTTCCTGTTTGAGAACTTCGACAGCGTGACCGACCAAGACAATCTCACCCACAGGATGCGGCTGTTCAATGCCGAGCTGGAGGCGAGGAAGAAATGAGGGGGAGAGAATGACCGCATCCGCCTGGATGACCGAAGACCACCAGATGCTCGCCGAGATGACGCGCGAGTACATCACCAATGAATGGGCCCCGCATTTCGAACGCTGGCGCGAACAGGGCGAGATGGATCGCGAGATCTGGGGTCAGGCGGGGGAATTGGGCCTGCTCCTGCCGTCCATCCCCGAGGAATACGGCGGCGCGGGCGGCGATTTCGGGCATGAGGCCGCGATCCTGATCGAAGCGGGCCGGACGAACCACGCGGCCTTCGGCACGGGCCACGGCATCCATTCCGGCATCGCGGCGCATTACCTGCTGACCTACGGCTCGGACGACCAGAAGGCGCGTTACCTGCCGAAGATGGCGAAGGGCGAGTTGATTGGCGCGCTCGCCATGTCGGAACCCGCCGCCGGGTCGGACGTGCAAGGGATCAAGACCAAGGCAATCCGCGACGGCAACGCCTATCGCCTATCCGGTCAGAAGACGTTTATCACCAACGGCCAGCATGCCGATCTGATCCTGGTGGCGGCAAAGACCGACCCAAAGGCCGGGGCCAAGGGCACCTCGCTGGTGATCGTTGAAACCGAGGGTGCCGAGGGGTTTGAGCGCGGCCGCAACCTCAAGAAAATCGGCCTCCACGCCTCTGACACGTCGGAGCTCTTCTTCGACAATGTCGAGATCCCGCCCGAGAACATCCTCGGCGGCGAGGAAGGGCGCGGGTTTTACCAGATGATGGAGCAACTGCCTCAGGAGCGATTGATCATCGCCTGCGGCGCGGTCGGCGCGATGGAGGGTGCGGTCGAGCGTACCATTGCCTATGCCAAGGAACGCGAGGCCTTTGGCGCGCCGCTTCTCAACCTGCAAACAGTGCGCTTCACCTTGGCCGAAGCAAAGACGAAAACCGCAGTGGCCCGGGCCTTCCTCGATGAATGCATCGCCGAGCACTTGCGCGGCGAACTGACCGTCGAGAAGGCGGCGATGGCGAAATACTGGCTAAGCGATACGCAGGGAGAGGTTCTGGACGCCTGCCTGCAACTCCACGGCGGCTACGGCTTCATGGCGGAATACGACATCGCCCAGATGTGGACGGATGCGCGGGTGCAGCGGATCTATGGCGGCACCAACGAGATCATGAAAGAGCTGATCGGGCGGGCGCTGTGATCGGGAGCAAGCAGCATAGCCGGCCCCTCTCCGCGCGGTCGGATGCGTATTTGAAACAAGAAGAAGCGGGGGGTTCAGCGCCCCGGGACAAACGCACGTTCAAACGCCGGGGCGCCTTCTCCTTGTACGGCCATCGGCTCGCCAGCCTGTACCGCGCCACCGAGCGTTTCAAACCTTGGTTAACGGCAGGTTACCGTGGCACGGCCTTTCTTCTTGTTGAAAATACGCATGGCCGTCCGGTTCGGCGGGCGCAGCTCGGCGGGGACAGGCAATGACCATGAAACTCTATTGCTTTGGCGAAAGCGGCAATGCCTATAAGGCGGCCCTCACACTTGAACTGGCCGGGGTCGACTGGGAGCCGGTCTATGTGGATTTCTTCAACGGTGAGGCACGGACGGCTGAGTTTCGCGAGACCATCAACCCCATGGGCGAAGTGCCCGTGTTGGTCGACGGCGACGTTCGACTGACCCAATCGGGCGTGATCCAGCAATACGTTCTCGATCAGACGGGAAGTGCCTTGGCGGGAAAACCCGAAGACAAATACGAAGTTCTCCGCTGGGTCCTGTGGGACAATCACAAGATGTCGAGCCAGGCGGGCGTCACGCGGTTCTTGATGAACTTCCTGTCTGAAGCGAAGCGGCCACCAGAAGCGATCGCCTTTTTGCAGGGCCGGCTCAGGGCCGCCTACACCGTGCTCAACGACCACTTGGCCACTCGACAGTGGATCGTGGGCGATGGGATCACCGTCGCCGACATCTCCTGCTGCAGCTATCTATTCTACCCCGAACCCTTCGGCTTTGACCGCGCCGACTGGCCCCATATCGACGCCTGGCTGACGCGCATCGCCGCGACGCCGGGTTGGACACACCCCTACGACCTGATGCCCGGCAACCCCTCTGACAGGGCGTAAGACCCGGGCCTGAGAAAGGACACGCCATGACCGATGCTTACATCTATGACGCTGTGCGCACCCCCCGCGGCAAAGGCCGCAAGGATGGCAGCCTGCATGAGGTGACAGCCGCGCGCCTGTCAGCAGGTGTGTTGAATGCACTGAAAGACCGAAACCACCTCAACGGCGGGATCGAAGATGTCATCTGGGGCAATGTCACCCAGGTGGCCGAACAAGGCGGGTGTCTTGCGCGCACCGCCGTGCTGGCCAGCGATCTGGACGAAAGCGTGCCGGGTGTCTCGATCAACCGCTTCTGCGCCAGCGGGCTGGAGGCGGTGAACATGGCCGCGAACCAAGTGAAAGGCGGCGCAGGCCAGGCCTATATCGCGGGCGGAGTCGAGATGATGAGCCGGGTGCCCATGGGCTCGGACGGGGCAGCCATTGCCGTCGATCCCGACATCGCGATGAAGTCATACTTTGTGCCGCAAGGGATCTCGGCCGATATTATTGCGACCGAATATGGCTTCACCCGTGATGATGCCGATGCGCTGGCCGTTGAGAGCCAGAACCGGGCCAAGGCCGCCTGGGATGACAACCGGTTCGCCAAATCAATCGTTCCCGTGCGGGACATCAATGGTCTGCCGATCCTCGATCATGACGAATACATGCGCCCCGGCACCGACATGCAGGCCCTTGGGGCGCTGAACCCGTCTTTCCAGCAGATGGGCGAGGTCATGCCCGGTTTCGACAAGATCGCGCTGATGAAATACCCGCACCTGGAGCGGATTGCACACATTCACCATGCCGGAAACTCGTCAGGCATCGTCGATGGTGCGGCGGCGGTTCTGATCGGAACGAAAGAGTTCGGCGAAGCGAACGACCTGACGCCGCGTGCCCGCATCAAGGCAACCGCGAAGATCGGGACGGATCCCACGATCATGCTGACCGGCCCAGTCCCGGTCACTCAGAAGATCCTTTCTGAGACCGGTATGGAGATCGGCGATATCGATCTGTTTGAGGTGAACGAAGCCTTCGCGGCGGTCGTCATGCGCTTCATGCAGGCGTTCGAAGTTGATGGCGACCGTGTCAACGTGAATGGCGGATCGATCGCGATGGGCCATCCGTTGGGCGCAACAGGGGCGATGATCCTGGGAACACTGCTGGATGAACTGGAACGGTCAGACAAGGCGACCGGTCTTGCGACGCTCTGCATCGGGTCGGGAATGGGCGCAGCGACGATCATTGAGCGCGTCTAGAAAACCACGCCAAAACGGTAGATAAAATGCAATTTAACGCAAGTAATTTGCAATATTGCGCGGTGCTGATAACCTGCTGCTATTCGCGCTTCGCGGTTTTCAATGGCGCGATAGCAAATTTATCAGGGGGGCAGACAGATACCTCAACGTCTGCACGCGCATTTTCAACGGATGGCCGAGCTATTCTCGAGCGGCGATCTGGCTGCGATTGCAGAGGGGTTCGTCTGGCCTGTGGTCACCTACGCAGCGGGGCACGTGCTTGTGGATGTAGCGTTCGAAGATACGCTGCGATCCCTGACACTGCTTCACGGCGCGGCGCTACGCCATGGGATGACATCAACGTCTGCGCAGATCGTCGGCTACGAAGGCCGCTTGGATCAGAGGTTTTCGGTCGACGTCATGTGGGAGTATCTGGGCAAGGACGGTGCGCCCGTGGCCAAGGGCGAGATCCGGTACTTCTGCTGGTTCGATCCCGACGACAACGTCAAGATCGAGATGCAGGAATTCCGCTATCCCGCGTTTCCCGAAGTGATCGCCGAGCTTCAGCAACCCGATACGCGCCACTGAGCGCCGATCCCGGCCCACGCGCGCGCGTCTCAACCAATCACCAATGCACAATGCCGGGCAGCACCCTGCCCCGCGCCGCCATCAATCACGAGGCCTGACATGACCGACTTCACATATTCCGTGGGCTCCGACGGCATTGCCGTCATTACCTGGGATCTTCCGGGAAAATCGATGAATGTCCTGAGCCTTGCCGGGGCCGAGCAACTGGGCGCGTTCATCGAGCAGGGCCTGACCGACGATGCGGTGAAGGGGATCATCCTGACCTCGGGCAAGGACAGTTTCGCGGCAGGCATGGACCTGAACATTTTGGCTGGGCTTCGCGACGGGTCTGATAATCCGGCGCAAGACATCTTCGACTTCATCATGGGCGCGCATACCATGATGCGGCGGATTGAGCGTGCGGGCATGGACCCAAAGACCAACAAGGGTGGCAAGCCAATTGTGGCCGCGCTGCCCGGAACCACGCTGGGGATCGGCTATGAACTCGCGTTGTCCTGCCACAGGATCATTGCCGCCGACGCGCCCAAGGCGCGGATTGGCCTGCCTGAAATCCTGGTTGGGCTATTCCCCGGTGCGGGCGGGACCACACGGCTGGTGCGCAAGATGGGGGCGATGGCGGCCAGCCCGCATCTGCTTGAAGGGAAAACCCATGCCCCCGACAAGGCCAAGGCCGCCGGATTGATTGACGAGGTTGTCCCGGCCGAGGACCTGATGGATCGCGCGCGGGAATGGGTTTTGAACGCAACCGATGCCGATATCGTCAAACCGTGGGACCAGAAGGGCTACAAGATGCCCGGCGGTGCGCCGTATCACCCTGCAGGGTTCATGACCTTCCTGGGTGCGAGCGCAATGGTGCATGGCAAAACCCAGGGCGTGTACCCCGCCGCAAAGGCCTTGCTCAGCGCGGCTTATGAAGGGGCGCTTGTACCCTTTGACACAGCACTGAAGATCGAGGCGCGGTGGTTCACGAAGGTTCTTATGGATCCCTCGTCTTCGGCCATGATCCGCTCGCTGTTTGTGAACAAAAGCGCGCTTGAGAAGGGTGCAAACCGACCGGCGGTGGAGGATCAGACTGTCAAGAAGGTCGGCATCCTCGGCGCGGGTATGATGGGCGCGGGCATCGCCTATGTCGCGGCAAATGCCGGGATCGAGGTTGTTCTGGTCGATCAGGCGCAGGAGGCCGCGGACAAGGGCAAATCCTATTCGGAGGCGATCCTGGATAAAGGGATCAGCCGCAAGAAGGTAACGCCCGAGAAGAAAGACCAGGTTCTGTCGCGGATCACGGCAACGGCGGATTATGGGGTTCTAAAGGGGTGCGATCTGATCGTGGAAGCCGTGTTCGAGGACCCTGCGATCAAGGCCGAGGTGACACACAAGGTCGAAGCCATCGTCGGCGACGACTGCATCTTTGCGACCAACACGTCGACCCTGCCAATCACTGACCTAGCCGAGGCCAGCGCGCGGCCAGAGCAGTTCATTGGCATCCACTTTTTCTCGCCGGTCGACAAGATGATGCTGGTCGAGATCATCAAGGGCAAGGCGACGGGTGACCGGGCTGTGGCCAAGGCGCTCGACTTTGTGCGTCAGATCCGAAAGACTCCCATCGTCGTCAATGACGCGCGGTTCTTCTACGCCAACCGCTGTATCATCCCTTATATCAACGAAGGCATCCGGATGGTGGGTGAAGGTGTGGCCCCCGCCTTGGTCGAAAACGCGGCCAAGCTTGTGGGAATGCCGTTGGGCCCGCTGCAATTGGTCGATGAGACATCGATCGATCTGGGTGTGAAGATTGCCAAAGCGACACGGGCCGCGATGGGCGATGCCTATCCCGATGGTGCCGTTGATGATGTGATCTTCTGGATGGCCGATGAAGGGCGTTTGGGGAAGAAGACCTCAGGTGGCTTCTACACGTACGACGACAAGGGTAAGCGAATCGGCCTTTGGTCCGGGCTTGGCGACAAGTTCCAGGTGGCCACCGAGCAGCCGGAACTCGCGACAGTCCAGCACCGCCTGTTGATGGCGCAGGTGCTGGAGGCGGTGCGGGCGCTGGAAGACGGGGTGCTGACCGACATCCGCGAAGGCGATGTGGGGGCGATCCTGGGCTGGGGCTTTGCGCCTTGGTCGGGGGGCCCGTTCTCATGGCTTGACATGATCGGGGCCGCGAAAGCGGTCGAGATCTGTGATGGATTGACCGCCAACCATGGGGATCGCTTTGCGACCCCCGACCTCTTGCGGGAGATGGCCGCAAAGGGTGAGACGTTTTATGGCCGGTTCGGGACGGTAGCTGAGGCCGCCTGATCCCGCATCAAGCCACGCGCGCAGGCACCACCACCTCATGGTCGACCGTGATTGGCTGGCCATGGGGGACAACTCGGGCCGCAGCGCGCGCCGCAGCCGTGTCTGACAGGACTTGCGGACGTGCGCGCGCCGCCGGGCATGCAAGATGTAATCCTTCGCCGATACGTAGAGTGACCGAGCCATCAAAAAGCAACCGCGTCACCACGAGGCCGTCAACAGGCAGGGCTGCCTGAATGGCACCCAAACCCACTAGTGCCCGCGCTCGCATTTGCACCGGTCGCACATGCTGCCCTGATTTGGCTAGAAGTCGGGGCAGGCTTATGGGCTGTTCCGGCAGAAGGTAGAGATCGTTCTGGGCACCCAGTATGCCCCTGGGGATCAGAACCACCCCGTTTGGATAAGCCTGAGATACGTCGCCGCCGTATTGGCGCCGCATGATCCGCTTGATCGGGTGGGTTTGGCCGTCTGCCGCCAGCACGCGGTCGCCCTCGCAGAGAGAGTGGGCCGGTTTTGAACCCTCAGGCGTTGCCACAGCGGTGGCATCGGTGAGGCCAAGTGTTAAGGCGCCAACGGAGCTGGGCACCGAGAACATCCCGGTGACAATCGCTTCGCAGCGGCTGAACGCGCTGCGGGGGGACATGAACATGGCCGATCTCCTTTTCAGCCGTACACCGCATGAGTGAATGCGGTTCCCCACCCGCTAGGCATCACCTCGCGCCCGGAATTGGCCGAAATCATGATTGAAATGGGGCAGCAATGTGGCCGAAATTCCCTTTCGGCGGTGATTTTTATGGCGTTGAGAGACTGAGCCTGTGCGAGAAACAATGCGCCTAAGCCCAGCGTAAATTCGCCTAAAACGAATAGCCAAACCGTGCAACATCCGCCGACCAGATCTGGCCGACCTTGGCCGCATCAGCCTCAGAATAGACCGATCTGTAGTCCTCAGGCCGGACAGATTCGTTTACGCGGGCCAACGGGGCCAGTGCAAACCCAAGATGGCGCTCAACCGGGGCGATGTCGTCGGCAAACTGTTCGATCCGAACAAAGTGATCGCACCGCAACCGTCCCCGTGCGTCCGTGACATAAGCCGCGGCCATATCCTGTGACAGGCTGCTTTGCGTGTGCGGATGGTTCAGGAAGCCCGAGAAGCCGTGTGCCTTGGCCAACGTCACGGCCGGGTGGCGAAAGGTCTGGGCCTTAAGCCAATGATAATAGCTCACCATGCGGTCCCAGGGATTCCGGACCAAAGTGAAGACCAGCATCTCGTCAAGCTCATCGGGCGACACGACACCGTCGATATCGCTTAGGCGCGAATGCTTCCAAAGCCGTCCCGCAGGCGTCATCGCCTCCAGCCGCCGCTTGCGCCGCCGCGCCTTGGGGGTGTCGCCGATGAGGACGTCGTCCGCCTTGGCCCGATCCTCTAGCGCTATGGTCAGCGCGGTCCCGCCGGTTTTCGGAATATGGACAAAGACGTAACTGCGACCGCGCGAGATGATCATGGGCCGCACGCTAGCCGGGCTTGCCGCGCAGGGCTAGCGCCCGCGAAGTGCGATGATCGTGCCCGAGGCGATAATCAGACAGATGCCGAGGATTGCCATCAGATCCAAACCCTCGCCGCGCAGAATCCAGGCCCAGACAGACACGAAGATCAGAAGGGAGTATTCGAACACCGAGACATAGGAGGGATCGGCCATCTGATAGCTGCGCGTGATCAGACCGACCGCCGCGATGGACCCCACGGCCTGCATCAACGTCCAGCCCAGAAAGGCCGATGTCGGGGTCGCCCATCCGCGCAGGACAAAGCCCGGATCGTCGTCTGTCACCGGAAAGGCCGCGAGGACGGCCACGCCGGCGGCCCCGCACAGGCCCAAGCCCAGAAAGAACCCAGCAAGAAGCGCCGTCGGGCTTTCATCCGCGCACCACGCGCGGGTGAGAATCGCCCCGACCGCATAGAAGAACCCGGCCAGGATGGGCACGGCTGATGTCACAGTGACGGCCCCCGCATCAGGGCGTAGCACCAGCAAGACCCCGATAAATCCGGCACCTGCAGCAATCACCCGGACAATGCCGACACGTTCGCCCAGAACCACAACGCTGATGAGCAACACAAACAGCGGCGCAGTGAACAGGCCCGCGACGGCTTCTGATATCGGGAGGAAGGCAAGACTGCCGAAATAGAGGACCATCGCAACGGATATAGTCAGGCTGCGGATGCCCACGGCCCAAAGCCTGCGGATGGCGAGCGTCCCGATCCCCAACATCGCGAGCCCTACGATCATCGGCAGTGCCATGGCCGAGCGAACCAGATGGAACTGCCACAGGCCCGCATCGCGCGCGATGTTGACAACGAAGTTGTCGATGAACCCGATCAGCAACATCGCCGACAGGATCGAGACAGCAGCAGCAAGGGGACGGTGCGCGGACATGGCTGTGTTTGTGATCCAAGGTGCCGGGCGTGTCACCCACAAACCCATGCGTTGGTCATTGTCGATATCTGGTGCTTTGACTATGCTATACCGCAACCAGGGGTGGTCAAAAGGGCAGGACAGCAGGCATGACGGCGCTGACGGACTATCAGCGGCTGGAAGCGACAGCCGTATGGTATCCCGCACAGGATGCGCAGCGTCGTGACGTGATCGTGGGCCTGGGCGATGCCACCCTGACCGTCACAGACCACCGCGACATCGCGCTTGCCCATTGGTCTCTTGCCGCCATCGAACGCGTCAATCCGGGGCGGCACCCGGCGGGATACGCACCCGCCGCCGATGCGCCCGAACGGGTTGAGATCGCCGACGAAGAGATGGTCAAGGCCATCGAAAAGGTGCGCCGGGCGGTGGAACGCGCACGCCCGCATCCGGGTCGCCTGAGGTCGCGTTTGGTTGCGATATCGCTGGCTTGCGCGACGGCGGCGGCGGTCTTCTGGCTACCTGGCGCGACCCTGCGCTATACCGCGTCGATCTTGCCCGAGGCCGCGCGTGTGTCGCTGGGCACCAGCCTGCTTGAGCATGTCACACGCGTGTCCGGCGCCCCATGTCGCGCGCCGCTTGGCGAGGATGCCTTGCTTGCGTTGGGACAGCGGTTGGCACCCCATGTACCCCCGAAACAGATCGTCCTGCCCAGCGGCGTGCGCGAAACCGGGCACCTGCCAGGCGGTTTCATCTTGATGAACCGATCCATTGTCGAGGATCACGAAAACCCCCAGGTGGTTGCAGGTTACCTGTTGGCCGAAGCTGAGCGTGTCGCCCGCCTCGACCCGGTTTTGGAGATGCTGGAACACACCGGCCTAGTGTCCGCCTTGCACCTGTTGACCACCGGTACACTGCCCCCCGAAACCCTTGCAGCCTATGCCGAGACATTGGTGACATCTGACCCCGCGCCAATCGACGTGGCCGACCTGTTGCCCCGGTTCGCCGCCGCGTCGGTTCCGGCCACGCCCTACGCCTATGCGGTCGATATCTCCGGCGAAGAAACCATTGCCCTGATCGAAGCCGATCCAGTGCCGGTCAGCCTTGCGGACCCGTTGATCAGTGATGACCAATGGGTCGCGCTGCAGAATATCTGCGGCGGCTAGCCTGTTTACTTGGTGCCGAACATTCGGTCACCCGCATCGCCCAGACCCGGCACGATATAGCCAAGCTCATTCAGACCATCATCCAGCGCTGCCGTGACAATCGGGACATCCGGGTGCGCCTCTTTCATGCGCGCCACGCCTTCGGGCGCGGCGAGCAGACACAAGAACCGAATGTCGGTGGCACCGGCCTCTTTCAAAAGGCTGATGGCGGCGGCGGAGGAGTTTCCGGTCGCCAGCATCGGATCGACGGCAATCACCAGACGTTCGTGCAGTTCCGTCGGCACTTTGAAATAGTATTGCACCGGCTGCAGCGTGGCTTCGTCCCGGTAAAGGCCGACAAAGCCCACCCGCGCGGACGGGATCAACTCAAGCATCCCATCGAGCAAGCCATTCCCGGCCCGCAGGATCGACACAAGCGCGAGCTTGCGTCCCTCCAGGCATGGGCTGTCCATCTCGGTCAATGGCGTTGTGATCCGCTTCGTCGTCATCGGAAGCGCACGCGTCACCTCATAGGCCAGAAGCTGGCTGATTTCGCGCAGAAGCTGTCGGAAAACGGCGGTGGGGGTCGCGGTGTCGCGCATCAGGGTGAGCTTGTGCTGAACCAGGGGATGCGACACGACGGTCAGATGCTCATTCATGGGGTCTCCAGGGATTTGAGGATGTGCGTGCGGGTTTGATCATCGCAGAATGCCGCGTGGGCCGAGGCGCGCGAGATGTCGCGAAACACAGTATCGTCCCAGTCGAATGCGTCGGCCAGGCGGTCGAATTCATGGGCCATAGTGGTGTGGAAGAACGGTGGGTCATCGGTGGACACCGTGACCGTCACACCGGCCCGGCGCAACGCATCGATGGGATGATCCGACCAATTAGGGTAAAGACCCAGGGCGATGTTCGATCCCGGGCACACCTCCAGCACGGTTCCATCTTCGGCAAGCTTGTCGACCAGTGCAGGGTCCTCGATCGCGCGCACGCCGTGGCCCAGGCGTTCGACGCGAAGCGCGTCCAGCGTATCGCGGATCCCCTGCGGCCCTTGCCATTCACCCGCGTGCGCCGTCAGTCGCAACTCAGCCTCGCGCGCCATGTCGAAGGCGTAGGTGAAGTCTGCGGGTTTACCGACGCTTTCATCCCCCGCAATCCCGAAGCCCACCAACCAGTCCCCTTGCGTTTCCGCCGCACACAGCGCTGTTTCGCGTGCCTTGTCGGGGCCGAAATGTCGAATGCACGTCACGATCCCGCGCAGGATGATGCCGTCCGATCGCTGCGCCCACTCCGCCGCCTCGCGAATGGCGGCCAGATACTCCCGCCATGCGCCCACATCGCGCCCGCCGCAGAAGTCGGGGGACAGAAACGTCTCAGAATAAATCACCCCCGCAGCCGCGCTTTCGGCAAGGACGGCCTCGGTCAGGCGATAGTAGTCCTGGGGCGATGTCAGGACCGATGTCGCCGCCTCATAGACGCGCAGGAACTGGGTGAAGTCTGCGTATGCGTAGTTTCCCCGCTCATCAAAAATACGCGACAGATCCACATTCTTTTCTGCTGCGAGGCCGCGGATGAATGCCGGGGGCGCGGCACCTTCGAGGTGCAGGTGAAGTTCAACTTTTGGCAGGTCGGCAACGCTCACAGAAAGCTCCGTCCCGGGTCTTGGGCAGGCACGTCCAGATGCGCGGCGATGCTGGCGGCGACGTCTGCAAATCCCACATGGCCGATGTCGCGCCGTCCAAGCCCGGCACCGACCACAGGCACCCTCTCGCGCGTATGGTCCGTGCCGACCCAGGTGGGATCGTTGCCGTGGTCGGCGGTGAAGATCATCAGATCGCCCTCCTGCAGCCCGGCCAGCAGACGCGGAACCTGGCTGTCGAACCACTCCAGTGCGGCAGCATAGCCTGCTAAGTCGCGGCGGTGGCCGTATTTGCTGTCGAACTCAACAAAATTGGCGAATGTCAGGCTGCCTGCCGGCGCTGTGCCCACCGCCTTCACCAAGTCCTCCATCAATGCTGCATCCGATCCTTTTGTCACTTGATCAATGCCCCGCATCGAGAAAATGTCACCGATCTTCCCGATGGCGCGCACCTCGCGCCCCGCACCCTGCACCCAGTCGTTCAGCGTGGCACTCGGCGGGGCCATGGCGAAATCCCGGCGGTTCGGCGTGCGCTCAAACGCGCCGGGGTCGCCAACGAACGGCCGCGCAATCACCCGCCCCACGCGCATGGCGTGAAGGTGGGAGGCAAGGTTGGCGCAGAGGCCCAGCAACCGGTCGAGACCAAAATGCTCTTCATGGGCGGCGATCTGAAAGACGCTGTCGGCTGAGGTGTAGCAGATGGGCCAGCCCGTCTGGATGTGCCGCGCGCCCTCTTCCGCGATGATGGTGGTGCCAGAGGCATGTCGATTGCCCAAAATGCCCTCGGTGCCCGCCAGATCGCATACGGTCTGCGTCAGCTCGGGCGGAAAGGCCGGTTGCGTGTCGGGAAAATAGTGCCAGTCCCAGGGCACAGGAACACCGGCCAGTTCCCAATGCCCCGATGGCGTATCTTTGCCGCGTGAGACTTCAGTAGCTGCGCCCCAAAGGCCCTTGGGCGTTTGTCCGAGGTTTGGCGGCATCCTACCGCTCGCCAGTTCGACGGCCGCACCCAAACCAAGCGCATCGAGGTTGGGCAGGTGCAGCGGCCCCTTTCGCCCGACATCCGCGCGGCCCGCCGCACAGGCCTCAGCGATATGCAACAAGGTGTTCGCGCCGGTGTCAGGCGTGGTCCCGTTGAAAAACTCCCCTGCATCCGGGGCACCGCCGCAGCCCACCGAATCCATCACGACCAGAAACGCCCGGGCCATCAGGCAACCCGCTTTCGGATCAGATCCGGCACATCTGCCGATGCCCCCAGTCGATAGGCCGCGCGAACCGCCCGTTCTGCGGCTTGCGCGGCATCAGACGTGGCGGCATGAACCACTGCAAGCGCATCCCCCTGTTCGACGGTGTCGCCCAGGCCCCTCGCCTCAGTCAGGCCAACGCTTGGGTCAATCTTGTCACTCTGCACCAGCCGCCCCCCGCCCAGATGCACAACCGCCTCCCCCAAAGCACGGCCATCAATCGAAACAACAACGCCAGACGCCTGCGCCGGGACGGGCACCTGCACCGGGGCCACCGGCAGGTCCTTCCGCCAGGTCTCAAGCAAGGTCACAGGCCCGCCGAGGTCGGCCGCCATCTGACCGAAAATCTCAGCTGCGCGTCCGCTGGCAAGGCTGTCTTTCAGCTGTGCGGTGGCGGACGCTTCATCGCTTGCTCCGGCGAGCGCGAGAAGCTCGGCCCCAAGCGTCACGGTCAGGTCTGTGAGCCGCGCATACTCGACGCCGGTCGCTCCAGTGAGGATCTCCAAACACACCGCCACCTCAACCGCATTGCCCAAAGCCGGCGCCAGCGGCTGGTCCATGTCCGTGATCAGGGCCATGGTCGCACATCCCGCGCCGTTGGCCGTCGACACAAGGCTCTTGGCTAAAGCCTCTGCCTCCTCCATCGACCCCATGAACGCCCCCGTCCCGACCTTGACGTCGAGGATCAGCGTCTCCAATCCCGCCGCCAGTTTTTTCGACAGGATCGAGGCGGTGATTAGATCAAGGCTTTCCACCGTCGAGGTGACATCGCGCACCGCGTAAAGCCGCTTGTCGGCCGGGGCCATGTCGGCAGAGGCCGCAACGATCGCGCAACCGATCCGCCCGACCATGGCATGAAAGGTCTCCTCTGAGACTTCTGTGGACACACCGGGAATGGCCTCCAGCTTGTCGAGCGTTCCGCCCGTGTGGCCCAATCCGCGGCCCGAGATCATCGGGTTGTAGACACCGCATGCGGCCAGCATCGGGGCCAGAAGCAGGGACACACAATCACCAATCCCGCCGGTCGAATGCTTGTCGACGACCGGCCCGGGCAGATCCCACGACAAGCGATGGCCGCTGTCCCGCATGGCAAGCGTCAAGGCGACCCTACCCTCCTCAGACATGCCATTAAGCAAGACACCCATGGTAAAGGCCCCGGCTTGCGCATCGCTCACCTCACCTGAGGCAACACCCTTTGCAAACCACGCGATTTCATCGGGCGACAGCGCGCGCCGGTCGCGAAGCCTGGACAGGATCGAGCGCGCGTCCACGGGCCTAGCTGCCCTCCATATGGCTTGCGTCGAACGCGCCGGGCAGGAGGTCAGCGACCGTCACCGTTTTGGTCACACCGCCCGTCGTCGCCATCGTGACCCGGACGTCGCCGGACGCAAACTCGGCGAGCTTCTGACGGCATCCGCCGCAGGGGGGCACGGGTGCCGGGCTGTCGGCGATGACGGCCACTTCGGCGATTTCACCTTCACCGGCTGCCACCATCGCCGCGATCGCCCCCGCCTCGGCGCAGGTGCCTTCGGGATAGGCCACGTTTTCCACGTTGCAGCCGACAAAAACCGCGCCCGAGGCCGTGCGTAGGGCCGCCCCGACCTTGAAGTTCGAATAGGGGGCATGCGCATTCTCACGCACCTTCGCGGCTGCCTCGATCAACGACATGGAACCCACCTCCGTTCCCGGTAATCTGCGCCTGCGCCCTGGGGAAAGGCAAGAGGTGGCTATCGGTTTCCGCCGATACGCTCCATCAGCGCGGCGAGGGTCGCCCGCTGGGCCTCGCCCCAGACGGCTTTGTGTGAGCGGAACAGCGTTGCCTCGCTCCGCAGGATCACACCGTCACCCAGTGGCCGCAGGTGGTTGGCCCGCAGCGTGTCACCCGTCGACGTGATGTCAGCAATGGCCTCAGCCGTCTGATTGCGCACTGTGCCCTCCGTGGCGCCCTGGCTATCGACCAGGCGGTAGTCGGCGACTCCGGCATCGCGCAGAAACTCCCGTACCAGCCGGTGGTACTTGGTCGCGATCCGAAGGCGGTGGCCGTGGGTCTGACGAAACGCGGCTGCGGCGGCATCCAGGTCATGCAAGGTTTGCACATCTGACCAGAACTTGGGCACGGCGATCACCAGATCGGCATGGCCATAGCCGAGATGGGCCAATTCTTCGACCTGCGTCTCCCAGGCGGCCAGCCGTTCGCGCACTACATCCATGCCAGTCACGCCCAGATGAATGCGCCCCGCGCCAAGTTCGCGCGGAATCTCCCCCGCTGCCAGCAGAACGATCTGCACCCCATCGACGCCGGACTGCGCGACGTATTCACGGCCATCACCGCTCAGCGCCATGTCGACCCCGCGCGCGGTGAACCACGCAAAGGTCTTGTCCATCAAACGCCCTTTCGAGGGCAGGCCCACGGTCAATGTCATTGTGCCAGCCCCAACTCGGCGATTAGCCCGGGCCGTATCACGCCACCGGTTGCGGGTGGCGCGGTGTCGCCGCCCAACGCACGGGTCAGCGCGTCATAGCGCCCGCCCGATGCGACGGGCGGCAGGTCGGGGCGGTTTGCTGCGTAGAACCCAAAGACAAAGCCGTCGTAATATTCCATCGAGGTGCGGCCATAGCTTGCTTCAAAGCCCAACGCCTCTGCCGCCACCCCATGATCGGCCATTGCGTCCAATCGCGCGGCGAGCCCCGCGACCGCGTCGCGAATTGCGGGCAGGTTGCGGGCCAGATCGCGCAACTGTGCCAGCGCCAGGTCCGAGGTGTCTTTGACCGCAAGAAGGGCCGCGATCAGATCGGCCTGCTCCTGCGGGATCGGCGGTGTTTTGGCATCTGCTTCCAGCCGGTCAAGCCGGTCTTGCACTTCGGCTCGGCTGCGCAGGCCGATCTCTGGCGCGTCGACGTCGCTGGCGGCGTTTGGAACCGGCACGGGCTTCGAATACCGGTCGATCAGGTCGCGGAAACGGCGCGGGCGCCAGAGATGACGCATTAAAGCGGCCTTGCGCAGGTCCGACGTCTCAAGCGCACCCACAGCAGCCCGCAGCAAGCCGATATCACCTGTTGCAGCAGTGAGACCGAGGGGGTTCAAGAGACCGTGAAACAAGGCAAAGAGCGCCGCGTCTGCCTTGGCCGGATCCCCGGCGCCGAAATCCTCAAAACCCACCTGCGCGTATTCCAGCGCACGGTCTGACCCGTCAGGCTGTTGCCGGAAGACAGGCCCTGCATAACGATACTTGGCTGCCCCACGCGCCGAGGCGAGGTGGGCCTGCACCACCGGGACCGTAAAGTCGGGGCGCAGCATCATCTCGCGCCGCAACGGGTCGAGCGTGACAAAGGCACGTGCGCGGATGTCCTCGCCGTAGAGGTCCAAAAGGGTGTCGGCGGGTTGCAGCATGCCGGTTTCAAACAGATCGGCGCCTGCGGCCTGGAACGCCTGCATGGCCCGGTCGGTTTCCCTGCGGATCGTGGCGGCGTCGGTCACGCGGTCTGGCTCAGCCGTTTCTTGACGGCGTCGACCAGGTCGCCGCGCGGGACTTCGAACTGCGCAGGCTGGGCTTGCCATTCCTCAAGGCTGGCTGTCTCAGCAATCTTCGCGCCAAGGATCAGATCCTTGATCTGCACCACGCCGCGGGCCTTTTCCTCTTCGCCTTCGATGATGGCGATAGGGCTTGCGCGGCGGTCGGCGTATTTGAGTTGATTGCCGAAATTCTTCGGGTTCCCGAGGTACACCTCGGCCCGGATCCCGGCGGCGCGCAACTCGGACGCGATGCTCTGGTAATCCGCCATCCGATCCCGATCCATCACCGTGACCACGACAGGGCCCTGGGCGGCATGACCCATGCGGCCTTTTGCGCGCAGGGCGGCAAGCAGGCGATCCACACCGATGGAGATGCCGGTGGCCGGAACGGCCTGGCCGGTGAAGCGTTTGACCAGATCATCATAGCGCCCGCCACCGGCGACAGAGCCGAACTGGCGCGGGCGGCCTTTCTCATCGGTGATCTCGAAGGTCAGTTCGGCCTCGAACACAGGGCCTGTGTAATAGCCAAGGCCGCGCACGACCGACGGGTCGATCGCGATGCGATCCGGCCCAAACCCCTGCGCTTCCAAATTGGCCGCAATCTGTCGCAGTTCTTCCACGCCCTCCTCGCCCGTGTGCGATCCCGCAACGAGGTTGCCCAGCCCCTCAAGACCTCCGGCTGACACAAATGCCATGACGGTATCAGCCTGGTCCTCGCTCAATCCCGCACCAACGGTGAAATCGCCGCTGTCATCCTCGCGGCCTTTGCCGAGAAGCGCGCGAACGCCCCGTTCGCCAAGGCGATCCATCTTGTCGATGGCGCGCAGAACGATACCCCGCTCTGCCGCGAACTTGTCGGGATCACTAGGGTCCAGCACACCGGCCACTTCCATGACCCCATTCAGCACCTTCCGGTTATTCACCCGGATGATGTAGTCACCGCGCGGTATCCCCACGGCCTCCAGCGTCTCGGCCAGCATCGCGCAAATCTCCGCGTCCGCCGCCACGCTCGCCGTGCCGACCGTATCCGCGTCACACTGATAGAACTGCCGAAACCGACCCGGCCCGGGCTTTTCGTTCCGCCAGACCGGACCCATCGCATAGCGGCGATAGGGCGTCGGCAGATCGTTACGATGCTGGGCATAGACACGGGCCAAAGGTGCGGTCAGATCGTAGCGCAGGGCCAGCCAATCCTCGTCTTCCTGCCAGGCAAACACACCCTCGTTCGGGCGATCCACATCGGGCAGGAACTTGCCCAGCGCCTCCACCGTTTCCACGGCCGAGGATTCCAGCGGCTCAAAGCCATAGAGGCGATAGACCTTGGCAATCTCGTCCAGCATTGCCTGCCGCTCGACCACTTCGGCACCGAAGTAATCGCGGAACCCCTTGGGCGTTTCCGCCTTGGGGCGCGGTGTCTTTTTCTGCTTGGCCATGGCCCGTGGATCATTCTGATGTGCGTCGCGGCGCGGTCTAGCCCAGCGGCCACACAGGGGCAAGGCGCTGGCGCGGGCGGGCATCTGCATGCTAGGGGCACGGCATGGCAGATGATCGCACAAGCTTGGAAGAACAGATCGCCCACCTGACCCGCACGGTGGATGAGTTGTCGGACATCGTCGCCCGTCAATCCGGCGAGATCGACCGCCTGACCCACCGTGTGCGCATGCTGATGGAGCGTGAAGCCGAACGCGAGTTGGACGCCGGAGGCACCGTGCCGCTGGCCGATCAGAAACCGCCGCATTGGTAGCGGTCAGACCTCTTCGACCGTCATCACCCCCGGCAGGGACTTGAGCGCCCCTTTGATCTGCGGGTTCACTGGGAAGTCATCGCCCAGCGCCACATCCACTTCACCAGGCAGATCCGGCGCCATCAGGCACAGGTGGATCGGCCCGCGCCCGGCCACGCCGCTTTCGCCCTTGGCCCGGTCGAGGAGCGAGGACACAAGCGAAACCGCATCCGCGTCATCGATGAACACCCGCAGGCTGCTTTGCCCGCCGCGCGACACCGTTTCGTCAGGATCCGTGGCCGACCGGGCAAGCAGCTTGAGCTGTTCCGCTTCCATCGTCGCCTCGACGCCCAGGATCACATTGCGGCCCGGTTCCAGAAGGTTACGCGCCGTCTCCAACGTGTCCGAGAACACCGTGACCTCATAAAGGCCCGAAGGATCGGACAGCTGGACAAAGGCAAACCGATTGCCGCGTGCCGATTTACGCTCTTGCCGACCCGACACCGATCCAGCCATCTTCACCGCAGATGCGCCCGTGCGTGCCACCTCAGCTTCCACCTCGGCCAGGGTCTTGATGCCCTGCCGCTTGAGCGATGGCATGTAGTCATCGAGCGGATGCCCCGACAGGTAGAAGCCGATGCCCACATGTTCCTCGGTCAGCCGCTCATTGGGCAGCCAGTCGTCCACCGGTGACAGGCGCGGCTCGGGCAGATCATCCCCCGCCTCACCAAAGAGCGAGACCTGAGCAGACCCGCGCTGTTCATGGATTGCGGCCGAGTAGGCCGTCAGCGCGTCCAGCGAGTTGAAGACCCGCCGCCGGTTCGGGTCAAGCTGGTCGAAGGCCCCGGCACGGGCCAGCATCTCCAACGGACGCTTGCCGATCCGCTTGAGATCCACCCGCCGCGCGACGTCGAACAGCGTAGCAAAGGGCTTGTCCCCGCGCGCCTCGGTGACGAGTTTCATCGCCTCAACGCCCACGTTTTTCAGTGCACCCAGTGCATAGACCAGCTTGCCGTCCGACACGCCAAACCGCGCCTCCGACCGGTTCACGCAAGGCGGGACCACCTCAATCTCAAGATTGCGCCGCACCTCCTCGGCATAGACAGCAAGCTTGTCGGTCAGATGCAGATCGCAGTTCATGACGCCCGCCATGAATTCCACCGGGTAATTCGCCTTCAGCCATGCGGTCTGGTAGCTGACCACCGCATAGGCCGCTGCGTGCGACTTGTTGAAGCCGTAATTCGCGAACTTATCGAGAAGGTTCCAAACCTCGGTGGCCTTATCGGCATCAACCCCGTTCTCAGCCGCCCCTTTCAGGAACTTGGGCTTCTCGGCATCCATGGCTTCCTGGATCTTCTTGCCCATCGCGCGGCGCAAGAGGTCAGCCCCGCCGAGGCTGTACCCCGCCATCTCCTGCGCGATCTGCATCACCTGTTCCTGATAGACGATGATGCCCTGGGTCTCATCGAGGATGTGGTCGATCGACGGGTGCAAAGTCTCGCGTTCACTTAGCCCGTTCTTCACCTCGCAAAACTTCGGAATGTTCTCCATCGGGCCGGGGCGGTAGAGGGCCACCAGAGCGATAATATCCTCGATACAGTCGGGCTTCATGCGCCGTAGCGCATCCATCATGCCCGAGCTTTCCACCTGGAACACCGCGACCGTCTGGGCCCGCGAATAAAGCGCATAGGTCTTTTCGTCATCCAGCGGGATCGCGTTGATGTCGATCTCCACCCCGCGCGTTTTCAGCAACTCCAGCGCGTTCTGGATCACGGTCAGCGTCTTCAGACCCAGAAAGTCGAACTTCACCAGCCCCGCCTGCTCGACCCATTTCATGTTGAACTGCGTGGCCGGCATGTCTGACCGCGGGTCCTGGTACAGCGGCACCAACTCGTCCAAAGCGCGGTCGCCGATCACAACACCCGCGGCATGGGTCGACGCGTTTCGCAACAGCCCTTCGACCTGCATCCCGTATTTTAGCAGACGATCCACGACCTCTTCGGCCTTCGCCTCGGCCCGCAGGCGTTCCTCCTGCGCCAGCGCCTGTTCGATGGAGACGGGCTTCACCCCTTCCACCGGGATCATCTTCGACAGGCGATCCACCTGACCGTAGGGCATCTGCAAAACCCGCCCGACATCACGCACCGCCGCTTTTGACAGAAGCGCACCAAAGGTGATGATCTGCCCCACCCGGTCGCGCCCGTATTTCTCCTGCACATAGGCGATCACCTCTTCGCGCCGATCCATGCAGAAGTCGATGTCGAAGTCCGGCATCGACACCCGTTCGGGGTTCAGGAAGCGCTCGAACAGGAGGGAATAGCGCAACGGGTCCAAGTCCGTGATCGTCAGCGCATAGGCGACAAGGCTCCCAGCGCCCGAGCCCCGCCCGGGTCCCACCGGGATGTCGTTCTGCTTCGCCCATTTGATGAAGTCGGCAACGATCAGGAAGTAGCCGGGGAAGCCCATCCCCTCGATAATGCCCAACTCGAACTCTAGGCGTTCTTCGTATTGCGCTACGTCGGCGGCATGAGGGATCACCGCCAACCGTTCCTTCAAGCCCTCACGGGCCTGCGCGCGGAGTTCCTCGACCTCGTTCTCGGCAAATCGTGGCAGGATCGGATCGTGGCGGCTGACTGCAAAGGCACAGCGGCGCGCAATCTCAACCGTGTTCTCCAACGCCTCTGGCAGATCGGCAAACAGCGCCGCCATCTCGGCTGGCGTCTTGAAATAATGCTGCGGAGTCAGCTTCCGCCGTGCTTGCTGCTGATCGACATAGGCGCCCTCGGCGATGCAGATCAGCGCATCATGCGCCTCGTACATATCCGCGTTGGGGAAATAGACATCGTTTGTTGCAACCAGCGGCAGGCCCTTGGCATAGGCCAGCTCAACATGCCCGCGCTCAATCGCACGCTCCGCATCGGCTAAAGCGCCGTCTTCGCCGGGATGGCGCTGCAGTTCGACGTAAAGCCTGTCGCCGTAGATATCGGACAGCCGTTCGGCCAGCGCCTCAGCCTGGGCTTGCCGATTATCGGCAAACAATCGGCCCAGTGGCCCATCTGGCCCGCCCGTCAGGCAAATTAACCCGTCCGCGTGCTGTGCCAGATCGTCGACAGTAACAAAGGGCAGATCGCGATCGTCTGACAGGTAGAGGCGCGAGTTCAACTTCATCAGATTGCCGTAGCCTTCGGCCGACTGCGCCAGCAGAACGATCGCCGCGGGATCGCGCGCCCTGTCCCCCGGCGCGGGTGTGTCATAGCGCAGGTCCACCTGGCATCCCACGATAGGCTGGACCCCCGCCCTCATGGCGGAGACTGAAAACTCAAGCGCCGCGAACATGTTGTTTGTGTCCGTCAACGCGACCGCCGGCATCCCGGCATCGCGGCAAAGCCCCGGCAGCTTTTTCAGACGCACGGCGCCTTCCAGAAGCGAGTATTCAGAGTGGAGACGAAGGTGGATGAATCGGGGATCACTGCTCATACGCGCGACCATATTCAGGGGCCGCGACCTTCGAAAGTGGAATTCGCCGCGCGCTGCCGTGCCCCTGACATCCGCGCGCGCCGGATGTTGTCCTTCGCAAGCCAGAGGTCTGCCCGTTTCCTGGGCATATGCCGCTTTTTCAAGTTCTTCCGAACGATCCTTCGCCTTCAAACAAGGCCGTTAGACTTGCCAGCCGCCGCATTCAGCGCTTTTATCCCCCTCTGGGAGCGTACCGGCTTTACGCCGCATCGGGCCGGTACAATTGCGACACGTGTCGCCGACAAGACAGCGGTAAAGACACACGCCGATGGCAGAAATCTCGTTTCTTCTCAACGGAGAGACCGTGCGGATCGCCGATGCGACGCCGACCGAGACACTTCTTGACTGGTTGCGCGACACGCAGGGGCTGACCGGTACGAAGGAAGGCTGCAACGAAGGGGATTGCGGGGCCTGCACGGTGATGGTCACCGATGGTGACGGCGCGCGTGCCTTGAACGCCTGCATTCTTTTTCTCCCCCAACTGCACGGCAAGGCTGTGCGCACGGTTGAGGGCATCGCGGGGCCCGACGGCACCCTGCATCCGGTGCAAGAGGCCATGATCACCCATCACGGGTCGCAATGCGGGTTCTGCACGCCAGGCTTTATCGTCACGATGGCAACTGCGCATCTGAACGGGCGGACGGATCATGACGATCAGCTTGCGGGCAACCTTTGCCGCTGCACGGGCTATGCACCGATCATCCGCGCGGCCGAAGCGGCGGAAGACGCCGCTGTGCCGCACTGGATGAGCGATGCTCCGCCAGATGTGGGCACCCCCTCTGATGAGGGCTGCTTCTTGCCGCAGACCGCCGATGCGCTGGCCGCGTGGTATGCCGCGCATCCTGACGGGACGCTGATCGCAGGGGCCACCGATGTTGGGCTTTGGGTCACAAAGTCGCTGCGCGACCTGGCGCCGGTTGCTTTCCTGAACGGGGTGCAGGACCTGCGGCGGATCGAGATCGCTGAGACCGAGATCACGGTGGGGGCCGCTGTGACTATGGCAGACCTAATGCCCGTGCTGCGCGACCACTACCCGTCCTATGCCGAGCTGGCCCGCAGGTACGGATCAGAACAGGTCCGCCAGGCGGCCACGATCGGCGGCAACGTCGCCAACGGCTCACCGATCGGTGACAACCCACCCGCGCTCATCGCCCTGGGCGCGACCTTGCGGCTGCGAAAGGGCGACACGCGGCGCGCGATACCGATCGAGGACTTTTTTATCGACTACGGCAAACAGGATCGCGCGCCGGGCGAGTTTGTGGAGAGCATTGTGATCCCCCGCGGGGCAGATCGGCTGAGATGCTACAAGCTGTCCAAGCGGTTCGATCAGGATATCTCGGCAGTCTGCGGCTGTTTCAACATCACCGTCGAAGACGGCAAGGTCGCGCAAGCGCGGATCGCGTTCGGCGGGATGGCCGGGATCCCAAAGCGTGCGACCCACGTCGAGTCCGCGCTCGTGGGCCAAGCCTGGAGCGAAAAGACGGTGCGCAGCGCGCAGGATGCCTTCGCCAAAGACTTTACACCGCTAAGCGATATGCGGGCCTCAGCGGCCTATCGGCTTGAAACGGCCAAGGCACTGCTTCTGCGCTACTACTTCGAAGACCAAGGCGTTCCGACCGATGTGCTGGGGGTGGCGTCATGAGCGTCGCCAAGCCGCTGCCCCATGATGCGGCCCACCTCCACGTCGCCGGTCAGGCGCGGTATGTCGACGACATCCCCGTCCCGGGCAACGCGCTGCATCTGGCGTTTGGCACATCAAGCGTGGCTCACGGGGACATCACCGCGATGGATCTCGACGCCGTGCGTCACGCCCTCGGTGTTGTCGCAGTGCTGACAGCCGACGATCTGCCGCATGCCAATGATGTGTCGCCCTCGGTCCATGATGAACCGCTATTGGCCACGGATACGGTGCACTATGTCGGGCAACCGATTTTCCTGGTCGCGGCCACATCGCACCTCGCCGCACGAAAGGCCGCCCGCCTTGGTCGCGTGGAAATCGCCGCGCGTCCTGCAATTCTGACCATCGACGAGGCGCTTGAGGCCGACAGCCGGTTCGAAGACGGCCCCCGCGTCTATGGCAAGGGCGATCCGGCGCAGGCCATCGCTGGCGCCGCGCATGTCATCGAGGGCCGCTTTGAGATCGGGGGGCAAGAACACTTCTACCTTGAAGGCCAGGCCGCGCTCGCGCTGCCTCAGGAAGGCGGGGACATGATTGTTCATTCCTCGTCCCAGCACCCGACGGAGATCCAGCACAAGGTGGCGGACGCACTGGGCCGCCCGATGAACGCCGTGCGTGTCGAGGTGCGGCGCATGGGTGGTGGCTTTGGCGGAAAGGAAAGCCAGGGCAATGCCCTCGCGGTTGCTTGCGCAATTGTGGCGGACCAAACGGGTCGCCCGACCAAGATGCGCTATGACCGCGACGATGATTTCGTCATCACCGGCAAGCGACATGATTTCCGGATCGAATACCGCGTGGGCACCGATGCCGAGGGGCGCATCGAAGGGATCGAGTTCCGGCAGCTGTGTCGCTGCGGATGGGCGCAGGACCTGTCGCTGCCCGTGGCGGACCGGGCAATGCTGCACGCCGACAACGCCTATCACCTGCCCCACGTGCGGATCGAAAGCCACCGGCTGAAGACCAACACCCAAAGCGCAACCGCCTTCCGGGGCTTCGGCGGGCCGCAGGGGATGGTTGGGATCGAGCGTGTGATGGATCACATTGCCCACAGCCTGGGCAAGGACCCGTTGGAGGTGCGCCGCGCAAATTACTATCGGGCACCGAGCAGTGGCGGGCCCGGCACCGGTCGGCGCTTTGGCGCAGCGCATTCGCCCTCTCGCCCAGATGATGGCCCGCAGACTACGCCCTATCATATGCCGGTCGAGGATTTCATTCTGCATGAGATGACCGACCGTCTGGTCGAGACCTCGGATTTCAAGCGCCGGCAAAATGCGGTCGCGGACTGGAACGCCGCAAACCCGGTGCTGAAGAAGGGGATCGCGCTCACACCCGTGAAGTTCGGGATCAGCTTCACGCTGACCCATCTCAACCAGGCGGGTGCCTTGGTGCATGTCTACCAGGATGGGTCGATCCACATGAACCACGGCGGGACCGAGATGGGCCAGGGCCTGTTCCAGAAGGTCGCGCAGGTGGCCGCCGATCGCTTTGGCGTGGATATCGCGCGCGTCAAGATCACCGCGACCGACACGGGCAAGGTGCCCAACACATCGGCAACGGCGGCCTCGTCTGGATCGGATTTGAACGGGATGGCCGTTCGCAACGCCTGTGACACAATCCGTGACCGCCTGGCTGACTTTGTGGCCGAGCAGCACCAGACCGACGCCGCGAAGATCCGCTTCGAGGATGGTCAAGTTCTGGTCGGCAACGAAGCGCTGGCCTTCGATGACGTGGTCAAGAACGCCTACATGAACCGGATCAGCCTATCGGCCACAGGGTTTTACAAAACGCCCAAGATCGTCTGGGACCGGATCAAGGGAACGGGCCGCCCGTTTTTCTACTTCGCCTACGGGGTAGCCGCGACCGAAGTGGTGATCGACACGCTGACGGGCGAAAATCGGATCCTGCGCGCAGATATCCTGCATGACTGCGGTGCGTCGCTGAACCCCGCGCTGGATATCGGTCAGATCGAGGGCGGCTATGTTCAGGGGGCAGGCTGGCTTACAACCGAGGAATTGGTGTGGGATGACGCTGGCCGGCTGCGCACGCACGCCCCTTCGACCTACAAGATCCCGGCCTGTTCGGACCGCCCGGATATCTTCAACGTGGCCCTGTGGGATGGCGAAAACCGCGAAGACACGATCTATCGCTCAAAAGCCGTGGGGGAGCCGCCGCTGATGCTTGGGATATCGGCGCTGATGGCGCTGTCGAACGCCGCTGCGGCCTGCGGCACGCACTACCCCGACTTGCGGGCCCCGGCGACAGCAGAGGCGGTTTTGGCCGCGGTACATCGGGCGCGTGGCGCATGAGCTTTGATCGCCAATCCCTACGCGATGCGATCGGTGACCACGGACAGGTCGCCCGCATTGTGGTGGCGGAGTTTGCGGGATCGGTCCCGCGGGAGACGGGCACGGCCATGCTGGTCTGGGCCACCGGCCAATCCGGCACGATCGGCGGCGGCGCGCTGGAATACCAGGCCGTTACAAATGCCAGGGCGGCCCTTCAGAGGCAGGAAGACCGGTTTGATCGTATCCCCCTTGGTCCCGGTGCAGGACAATGCTGCGGCGGGCGCGTGTCCCTTCTGACCGAGGTTTGGACACACGACCGGATAGCAACTTTCGACGGTCCTATCGTTGCCCGCCCCTGCCCCGGTCACAGCACCACCCCCAGCCTTGCCGTTCAGCGCCTGATTTCGCGCGCGCGGGGCCAGGGGGCGGAGGTCACACCCACGCTTTTGGACGGGTGGATGATCGAGCCCGTCAGTTCCAACACCCGCGACATCTGGATATACGGGGCGGGCCATGTGGGTCGCGCCATGGTTGATGTCCTCGCCCCCCTGCCGGATCTCGCGATCACTTGGGTCGACACTGGTATGGCGCGCTTCCCCGACGTGGTGACACCCAATGTCACCATGCTACCAGCATCCGATCCTGCGGACGCGGTGGCCCATGCGCCCGACCGGGCGGAGCATTACATCCTCACCTATTCCCACGCTTTGGACCTGGAAATCTGCCACCGCATTCTGTCACGCGCGTTCCAGTCAGCCGGGCTGATTGGGTCGCGGACCAAGTGGGCGCGGTTCCGCAAGCGCCTTGCTGCACTGGGCCACGGGCCCGAGCAGATCGCCCGCATCCAATGCCCGATCGGTGATCCATCCCTCGGAAAGCACCCCCAAGCCATCGCTATCGGTGTCGCGCAGGCCGTGCTGCAAACCAGCAATCGCGCCGCCATTCGCTCAAAGGACACGGGATGACCGCTGCCCACCTGACGCTATCGGGCCTGACAAAGGCCTATCCCGGCGTTGTCGCGAATGATGACGTCTCCTTTGCCATCAAACCTGGTGAGATCCACGCGCTTTTGGGCGAAAACGGTGCCGGAAAATCCACGCTGGTCAAGATGATCTATGGCCTTGTGCGGCCCGATACCGGCCAGATGCATCTGCGCGACAAACCATATGACCCCGCCAACCCCAACGCGGCCCGCCGGGCGGGTATCGCGATGGTGTTTCAGCACTTTTCCTTGTTCGACGCGCTGGATGTGGCCGAAAACGTGGCCCTGGGGATGGACCAACCGCCCAAGCAAAGGGAACTCGCCCTCCGCATCCGCGAGGTAAGCGAAACCTACGGCCTGCCCCTCGACCCCGCGCGGCTTGTGGGCGATCTCAGCGCCGGGGAACAGCAACGGGTCGAAATCATCCGGTGCCTGCTGCAAGACCCAAACCTCTTGATCATGGATGAACCTACCAGCGTTCTGACGCCGCAAGAGGTGGACATCCTGTTCAAAACGCTGCGCAAACTGGCATCCGAAGGCACCGCGATCCTCTATATCTCACACAAGCTGGAAGAGATCCGAACGCTGTGCGATTGGGCCACCATTCTGCGCATGGGCAAGGTCGTGGCCAGCTGCGACCCCCGCGAGAAGACGGCGCGGGAGTTGGCCGAGCTGATGGTCGGCGGCACGCTGCAAACGCCCGATCGCTCAGGCAGCGCGCAGGACGAGGTTGCTCTGGAAGTTGCAGGGCTCTCCGTGCCCTCCTCCAACCCGTTTGGCACCAGCTTGCGCGACGTGTCCCTCCAGGTGCGCAAGGGTGAGATCCTGGGCATCGGCGGCGTTGCTGGGAACGGGCAGGAAGATCTGCTAGCTGTGTTGTCGGGCGAGGTACGCGCGCCGAAGGGTGCCGTGAAACTAGGCGGGCAAAGCATCGGACATTTGGGGCCCAACGCGCGGCGGGCCTTGGGACTGCTCTCAGCCCCGGAGGAGCGGCTGGGCCACGCGGCGGCCCCGGACATGAGCCTGACCGAAAACGCCCTTCTCACTGGAGCGATCCGCGAAGGTCTGACGCGGCGCGGGTTTCTGGATTGGCGGGCGGCGCGGGTGTTTGCCGATAGCATCATAGAACAATTTGATGTGCGGACGCCGGGCGCGGAACACGCGGCACGGTCGCTGTCAGGCGGGAACCTGCAGAAGTTCGTCATCGGGCGCGAAATCCTGCAGCGCCCGGATGTGCTCGTCGTGAACCAACCCACCTGGGGGGTTGATGCGGCCGCTGCTGCCGCGATCCGGCAAGCCCTGATGAACCTCGCGATGCGCGGCACCGCGATCGTCGTCATCAGCCAGGATCTGGACGAGCTTATGGAAATCTCCGACAGGTTCGCGGCGCTGAATGAAGGCCGTCTGACCCAACCCGAACCCACATCCGAGCTGACCATCGACCAGATCGGATTGATGATGGGTGGGGCACACAGCCCGAACAACGGTCAGACCGCCGAAGTCACAAGTGAGGCCGCGCATGGTACGGCTTGAAAGGCGGCCCGAACCGTCGCGGCATTGGTCCTACGCGACACCGATCCTGGCGGTCGTGGCGACCATGATCGCCGGTGGCTTTCTCTTCGCGTTTCTCGGCAAAGATCCCTTGGTCGCAATCCGAACGATCTTCTGGGACCCGCTTTTCAACGACCAGTTCGCCGCCTTTTCGCGCCCACAGCTTTTGGTGAAGGCTGGCCCGCTTATCCTGATCGCCATCGGCCTGAGCCTTGGCTTTCGTGCAGGTGTCTGGAACATCGGAGCCGAGGGACAGTACATCGTCGGCGCGCTTGTCGGTGCGGGGGTTGCGCTCGCCTTCTATCCGCTTGAGGCCTGGTACGTCTTTCCCCTGATGGTGCTGGGCGGGGCGCTAGGGGGTTGGGCCTGGGGGATGATCCCTGGGATCCTGCGCACCCAGTTCAACACCAATGAAACTCTGGTCTCGCTCCTGCTGGTTTACGTGGCCGAGCAACTGATGGCGTCGATGGCGCTGGGCCTGATGCGTAACCCCGATGGCGGAGGCTTTCCCGGCAGCCGGAATCTGGGCGACTACCCGGCGGCCTATAATCAAGAGCTGATTGCGGGGACGGGCATGCACTGGGGCGTGGTGGCGGCCTTTATCGCGGTGATCTTTGCCTACATCCTGCTCAACCGTCACATCATGGGCTTCAATATCCGCCTGACGGGCCAGGCCCCGCGCGCCGCGCGGTTCGCAGGCGTCAAGCCCAACCGGCTGATCCTGTTCTGTCTCGGGTTTTCCGGAGCGCTGGCAGGGCTTGCCGGGCTGTTCGAGGTCGCCGGCCCCGCGGGGCAGATCACCATCGATTTCAACGTGGGCTACGGCTTTACCGCGATCATCGTGGCCTTTCTTGGGCGCCTGCACCCCGTGGGCATCCTGCTGGCGGGGCTGTTGATGGCGCTGACCTATATAGGGGGCGAGTTGGCGCAGTTCATGCTGGGCCTGCCCGCCGCCGCGATCCAGGCGTTTCAGGGGATGCTGTTGTTCTTCCTTCTCGCGGGCGACGTGATGACGAACTACCGCGTCCGCATCGGCAAAACAGAGGTGGCGTGATGGATCTGTCTTCGATTGACCCGATCCTTTTGATTGCCGCACTGATGGTGGCGGCGACGCCGATCCTGCTGGCCGCGATCGGCGAGTTGGTGGTCGAGAAATCCGGCGTCCTGAACCTGGGCGTCGAGGGGATGATGATCACCGGCGCGATCTGCGGGTTTGCGGTGGCCGTGGAAACCGGCAATCCGGCGCTTGGGTTCTTGGGCGGCGCAGCAGGGGGTGCCGCACTGTCCCTCGTGTTCGGTATCCTGACCCAGTTTCTGCTGTCAAACCAAGTCGCCACGGGCCTTGCCCTGACGCTCTTCGGCCTCGGCATATCCGCCCTGATCGGGCAGGGCTATATCGGGGTGAAACCGCCCACCACAGCGGACCTGAACCTGCCGATCCTGTCTGACCTGCCCGTCCTTGGCCCGATCCTCTTTGGCCATGATGCAATGGTTTATGTCTCGATCGGGCTCGTGATCGCGGTCTGGTATGTGTTGAAGTTCACGCGTGTCGGCCTGGTCCTGCGGGCGGTGGGTGAAAACCACGACGCGGCCCATGCGCTGGGCTACAAGGTGGTGCGTATCCGCCTGGCCGCCATCGCTTTCGGCGGCGGCTGTGCGGGGCTGGGCGGCGCGTATCTCAGCCTCGTGCGCGTGCCCCAATGGACTGAAGGGATGACGGCGGGTGCGGGGTGGATCGCACTTGCTATCGTGGTCTTTGCAAGCTGGAAAGCGGGCCGGGTTTTGCTGGGTGCCTATCTTTTCGGCGGGATCACGGTGTTGCAGTTGAACCTGCAAGCGGCGGGCATGAAGATCCCCGTCGAATACTTGTCGATGAGCCCGTATCTGATAACGATCCTGGTGCTGGTCATCATGTCCGCCGACAAAAGCCGCGCTGCGCTGAATGCGCCGGCATCGCTCGGGCGGGCGTTTCACGCCTCAAGCTGAGGCACCTGTCAACGGCGGGCCGTCAGAGCCCGCGAAACCTGGGGAGACTTCCATGAACTTCAAATCACTCGCCGCCGGGGCCGCGCTGGCCCTTGGCCTTGCGACGGCGGCCACCGCACAAGACGATCCGGTCAAGGTCGGCTTTATCTATGTGGGCCCCGTGGGCGACTACGGCTGGTCCTATGAGCACAACGAAGGGCGTCTCGCCGTGGAAGAGGCGTTTGGAGACAAGGTTGAAACCACCTTCGTCGAAAGCGTGCCGGAAGGGGCCGATGCGGAGCGTGTGATGACGCAGATGGCCCTGTCGGGCCATGACCTGATCTTCACCACGTCGTTTGGGTACATGGACTCGACCATTGCCGTGGCCGAGAAGTTCCCTGACGTGAAGTTCGAGCACGCCACCGGCTACAAGCGCGCCGACAACGTCTCGACCTATTCGGCCCGCTTCTACGAAGGCCGCGCGGTGATCGGACATATCGCGGGCAAGATGACGGAATCGAACGTGGTGGGCTACATCGCCTCCTTCCCGATCCCCGAGGTGATCCGGGGCATCAACTCGGCCTACCTCCACGCCAAGAAGGTGAACCCCGATGTCGAGTTTCGGATCGTCTGGGTCTACACCTGGTTCGACCCCGCGAAAGAGGCCGATGCCGCACAGGCGCTGATCGACCAGGGCGCGGACATCCTGATGCAGCACACCGACTCCACGGCACCGATGACCATCGCCGAGGAAAAGGGCATCCTCGCCTTCGGACAGGCGTCTGACATGATCAACTTCGGCCCCAACAGCCAGCTCACTTCGATCATTGACAACTGGGCGCCCTACTACATCGCCCGCACCCAGGCGGTGATGGACGGCACCTGGGAAAGCACCGACACCTGGGACGGGATCGAACCCGGCATGGTCGCGTTCGCGGCCATGTCCGACAAGATCCCCGCCGATGTGCGGGCCGAGGCCGAACAGATGATCGAAGACATCAAGTCGGGCGCTTATCACCCGTTCACCGGGCCGATCAACAAGCAGGATGGTTCGGCCTGGCTCGCCGAGGGTGAGATTGCCGATGACGGCACGCTGGCAGGCATGAACTTCTATATCGAAGGTCTGACGGGCGAGATCCCGAACTGATCGCGCTCAAACCAACTACCAAAGGCCCGGCCCCTGCGCCGGGCCTTTTCAATACCGATGCCCCGTGATGGAGTACGCGCCATGACGCGCATCCTCATCATCGGTGGTGGCATCTCGGGGCTATCCGCTGCGGCGGCTTTGGCACCGGAGGCCCAGGTGACCCTCGTCGAACAGGAAGATGCGTGGGGCTATCATGCGTCGGGCCGGTCGGCGGCGATGTTTCTGGAAGACTACGGAAATACAACGATTCGCGCGCTGAACGCGCTGTCAGCCCCCTATCATCGCGACCTGGGCGTTCTGACGCCCCGTGGCGTCCTGATCGTGGCAACACCCGAAACCGAGGCTGACTTCGCCGACGATACCGCGACCATGACGGCCCATCCGCAAACTGTTGCCGAAGCCTGCGCACGCGTCCCGATCTTGAACCCCGCTGCCATTTCCCGCGCGGCCTTCATCCCCGACGCCTATGACATTGATACCGGTGCCTTCCTTCACCACTACGCCAAAGACGCCACAGCCCACGGCGCTCAGATCGTGACCGGGGCCCACGTCACCGCGATTGAACGCACCCCGCACGGCTGGACCGTGGCCACATCGGCGGGCCGCTTCGATACCGATCTGATCGTCAATGCAGCCGGGGCCTGGGCCGATGAGATCGCCGTCCTTGCTGGCCTGCCCCCCGCAGGCCTCGTGCCCTACCGCCGCTCGATGGCCCGCATACCGGCCCCCGGCGGCCATGACCCACGCGGTTGGCCGATGCTTCTGGGCGCCGGTGAACGCTGGTACGCGAAACCCGATGCCGGGGCATGGATTATCTCGCCCGCCGAGGAAGACGCCACCACCCCGCACGACGCTTATGCCGATGACATGGTGATCGCCGAAGGCATCGCCCGCTACCAAGCGCATGTCACCGAACCTGTCACGCGTCTCACCACGACCTGGGCGGGCCTGCGCACCTTTGCGCCAGACCGCACGCCGGTTATCGGCGCCGATCCAGCGGATGGGACTTTTTTCTGGCTTTCGGGCCAAGGGGGGTACGGATTCCAGATTGCCCCCGCTGCCGCGCGGCTGGCCGCATGCTTGATCACGGGGAAGACACCTGACCTCGGCGCGCACAGCATCGCCGCACTCCGCCCAGGACGAGCCGGTCTTGGTCAGACGAATTCGGGGCGATAATGCTCGGCTTCGGGAAGCACGTACTTCGTCGCCGCCTCTGGCACGAAATCATCCGGCGTGGCCCGCAACGTCGCTTCCAGATCCGCGCGCGTTGCTTCATCGAGGGTGCGGACCGTCTGCTCTGACGGCATGTAGCTTTCCACCGGCAGCCCATCCACGCAGAACACCTGGTGGCTATCGAAGACGATGTTGTAGTATGTCACGTCTCCCTGCCCGCGGTCCTGAAAGGCCTCGTCGCTGGCATCGGCCACATCGCGCGCGGCGATCAGGTAAGACGCGGTATCGGGCATATCCGCCAGCCGGTATCCCGGCACCAACACCTTGTGATCCGGCGCGACCAGCAGATCGCGCTGGGGCATCATCGGGCCAATGGACCGCGGCTTGAGGCGCACGGGCGCCAGTGACGGATCGGCAGCGATCTCGGCCTCGGTCACCGTCCGGGTCCAGACCATGCGCACCGCCTGCAGCCCGTTGTCACGGGTCACGATCAGATCACCCTTGCGGATGTTCTCGGCGCGGCGTCCACCGCACGGCGTGCGCAAGCTGGCCGATCCGGTCAGGCCCACGACAAGGCCGGACGCGCTGTGGCCTTCGCCTATCTTGCTCATTGCGTTCATCTGCCGGTTTTCCCGTTACTGTCCCCGAGCGTAGCCAATGGGGAAAATGTGGCACGATTGGGGTAAACGAGTGGTCTCATACTGGCGCCCGGCGACCTGGCAGCTTTCCGCGCGGCGCTGGCACGATTCACGCCTATTATTTCAGAGTGTTACAGCGACTCGCACGCCCTGTGAGGCCCCCTAAAAACCTAAAATCGTCGGCATTATCAGGCGGCAAAAAGGCTGACTATTTCCCAGGTTTCGGCAATAGGGGTGCGAATCATAAAATCGTGCGCCGACAATCGGTGTGGCGCGACCACACTGTCCAGATATCCCACGGATTGCGGCTGAAAGGCGTCAGGCGTTAGGGATATCGACACGGATCGTTTTGTTCGCGGGGTCATAAGGGCTGTCCGCGACCACACGCGCGGGCCACAGCCGGTCGAACATCTTTACCTTTAATTCAGTTCCAGGTGCTGCGGCGTCAGACGACACATAGCCCATCCCAATTGACTGACCGAAATGCACCGAATACCCGCCCGAGGTCAGACGCCCAACACGCGTGTTACCAAGATATAGCGCCTCGCGGCCCCAGGGATCGGCATCATCGGGTCCGTCCACCAGGACGGTGATGCATTTGAACCGAATGCCCGTCTCAACCATCCGATCCTTGCCGTGGAAGTCCTTGCTCAGGTCCACGAACCGGTCCAGCCCGCCTTCCAGCGGCGTCGCATCCCGGCCAAGCTCGGTCCCGAAGGCGCGATAGGATTTCTCCTGCCGCAGCCAGTTCTGCGCCCGCGCCCCCACCGGTTTGATCCCGTGTTTCTCACCAGCCTCCATCAGCCGGTCCCACAGATAGTTCTGCATCTCGATCGGGTGATGCAGCTCCCACCCCAACTCACCTGTATAGGCAACGCGCACCGCCATCACCGGGCACATGCCTAGCTCGATCTGGCGCATCGACAGCCAGGGGAAGCGTTTGTTGCCCAGCGCCGTGGCCGGGTCCGCATCCCGGATCAACTCTTGCAACACATCGCGCGACTTGGGGCCCGCAATCGCGAACACGCCGTATTGCGAGGTCACGTCTTCCTCATTGATCCGGCCAAACCGATCCTCGGTGTCGTGGATCGCCTTGTAGAGGTAATCCTCGTCATAGGCATGCAACCCGCCCGCCGAGACCAAATAATACCGATCCTCCCCTTCCCGCACGATGGTGTATTCGGTGCGCGTCGTCCCATGATCCGACAGCGCATAGGTCAGGTTGATCCGCCCCACCTTCGGCAGCTTGTTGGTGGTGAACCAATCGAGGAACCCAGTCGCCCCCGGCCCGGTCAGCCGATGCTTGGCAAAGGACGTGGCGTCGATCAGGCCCACGCCCTCGCGGATCGCCTTTGCCTCATCCACTGCGTATTGCCACCAGCCGCCGCGCCGGAAACTGCGCGCATCATGATCGAAACTGTCAGGAGCATCCGTTGGCCCATAGTAATTCGGCCGCTCCCATCCGTTCACCTGCCCGAACTGCGCGCCCAGCACCTTTTGCCGGTCATAGGCGGGTGCGGTGCGCAGGGGACGACACGCCTCCCGCTCTTCATCGGGATGGTGCAGGATGTAGACGTGGGAATAGCACTCCTCGTTCTTGCGCATCGCAAATTCGGTCGTCATCCACGACCCGTAGCGCTTGGGATCAAGGCTCCCCATATCGATCTCGGCCTCGCCCTCGACCATCAATTGTGCGAGGTAATACCCCGTCCCCCCGGCGGCGGTGATCCCGAAGCTGAAGCCCTCGGCCAGCCACATGTTCCTGAGCCCCGGCGCCGGGCCGAGCAGCGGGTTGCCGTCCGGCGTATAACAAATCGGCCCGTTGTAGTCGTCCTTTAGCCCCACCGTTTCCGAGGACGGAATGCGGTGGATCATGCTCATGTATTCCTCTTCGATCCGCTCGAGATCGAGAGGGAAAAGATCGGCCCGGAAACTCTCTGGCACCGCATATTCAAATCGCGCCGGCGCCCCGTATTCGTATGGCCCCAGGATCCACCCCCCGCGTTCCTCGCGCACGTACCACTTGGCATCGGCGTCGCGCAGCACGGGGTGTTCGGGGTTCGACTTGCGCCATTCCTGCAAGGCCGGATCGGGCTCGGTGACGATATACTGGTGTTCCACGGGGATCGCCGGGATCTTGATCCCCAAAAGCTGCGCCGTGCGCTGCGAATGGTTGCCCGTGGCCGTCACCACATGTTCGGCATGCACCGTCACCTGCTCGTCCGAGGGGACAAGGTTGCCGCCCTTCTCGACCATCTTGGTGCATAGCACATCCCAGTGATCGCCGGTCCAGGTATAGCCATCCACCTGCCACTTCCGCTCAATCGTCACGCCGTGTTGGCGGGCACCCTTGGCCATCGCTTGGGTCACGTCGGCGGGGTTTATGTAGCCGTCTGTGGGGTGGTAGATCGCGCCTTTCAGATCCTCGGTCCGGACAAGCGGATAGCGGTCTTTGATCTGCGCAGGCGTCAGCCACTCATACGGCACACCGCACGTTTCGGCGGTGGAGGCATAGAGCATGTACTCATCCATCCGCGCATCCGTCTGCGCCATCCGCAGGTTGCCCACGACGTAGAACCCCGGATTGAGCCCCGTCTCTTCCTCAAGCGTTTTGTAGTACTTGATCGAGTAGTCGTGGATGTGGGTCGTCGCGTAGGACATGTTGAAATAGGGCAAGAGCCCCGCCGCATGCCAGGTCGACCCGCTGGTTAACTCATCCCGCTCCATCAGCATGACGTCGTCCCAACCGGCCTTGGCCAGGTGATAGGCAATCGACGTGCCAACGGCACCACCGCCGACGATCAGGGCTTTGACGTGGGTTTTCATGGGCGCGGGTCTCCGAAACACATCGGGCCCAATGTGGCGAAATCAGGCGTTGAAGGGCAAGTCGCGACGACGCAAATGCAAGCAAAACCGACGTGGGCACCAATGGCGCTTACAGCATCGAAGGCACAACCAGATCAGGCGGGCGGTGGCCATCATCGAAGGTCTTGATGTTGATGATCACCTTCTCGCCCATCTCGACCCGCCCCTCCATCGTGGCGGACCCCATATGCGGCAGCAGCACGACATTCTGCAACTCACGCAGGCGCGGGTTGATGTCGTGGCGCTGTTCGAACACATCGAGCCCGGCCCCGGCAATCTCGCCCGCGCGCAGCATCCGGGTCAGGGCGTTCTCGTCGATCACCTCCCCGCGCGAGGTGTTCACGATCACCGCCGAGGGCTTCATCAGCTTCAGCCGACGGGCGTTCATAAGATGGAAGGTCGATGGCGTGTGCGGGCAGTTGATGGACAGTACATCCACACGGCTCACCATCTGGTCGAGGCTTTCCCAATAGGTCGCTTCAAACTCGGCCTCGATTTCAGGCCGTAGGCGGCGACGGTTGTGGTAATGCACCTGCATCCCAAAGGCTGCGGCGCGTTTGGCCACGGCCTGACCGATGCGACCCATCCCTAGAATGCCCAGCCGCTTGCCCCCGGGCCGCCCGCCCAGATACGCGGTGGGGGCCCAGCCATCCCAGCTTCCGGCCTGCATCACGTGCAAACCTTCGGGGATCCGGCGGGTCACGGCCAGGATCAGGGCCATGGTCATATCCGCGGTATCATCGGTCACCACCCCAGGCGTGTTCGACACATGTATCCCGCGTTGCCGCGCGGTCTGGACATCGATGTGGTCGACCCCGGCCCCGTAATTCGCGATCAGCTTCAGCCGGTCACCGGCCTGGCCCAGAAGGCTCGCGTCAATGGTATCAGTGATCGTCGGCACCAAAACATCCGCATCGCGCACAGCCTCGGCAAGCTCGGCCCGTGACAACGGCGTGTCACTGTCGCGCAGCGTCACGTCGAAAAGCTCCTTCATGCGGGTTTCGACGGATTCGGGCAGGCGTCGTGTGACGACAACACTCAAACGCTGGGATGCCATTGGGCCGGGCTCTCCATCTTTCCACTTGCCGCTCAGGGTGGCAAAGTGGCAAGGAACGTATGCGGATACAACCCGCGGCGACGAGCAGTAAAACAAAAAACACGTTGGCGGACAGGCAACAGATGTCAGCACGAACACTTGGAACGTGGCGCACGGCCTTGTGCGCGATCGTCATAAGTTGCGCCACAACAGGCGCGAGCGTGGCGGAAGACATGCGCGGGCAAGTCACCAACCTGCCCATGCCCCGGTTCGTTTCCCTGAAAGCGGCCGAAGGCAATGTGCGCCGCGGACCGTCGCTTTCGCACCGGATCGACTGGGTCTTTACCAAGCGCAACATGCCACTTGAGGTCGTGGGCGAATACGGACACTGGCGCCGCGTGCGTGACCGTGAAGGTGCGGGCGGGTGGATGCACTATTCGCTGCTGTCAGGCACGCGCACCATCATCGTGGACGAAGACATGCTGGCGCTGAAATCCCAACCCGATCCGAGTTCGGCCACAGTCGCGCATGCCGAGGTGGGCGTGATCGCGCGCCTGGGCGACTGCAATATCGACTGGTGCCGCATCATCGCGGGTGGCCAGCGCGGGTGGGTGCCGAAATCCACCCTGTGGGGCGTGAAACCCGATGAGATCCGCGATTAGACCGCGCCGCAGCAAGGGAAGACACAGCGGCGGAGGCGGAGATCAATGCTCGGCCGCTGCCCCGAAAGCTGAATTTTGAGAGCCTTTCATTTCAAGGACTTAACTCGATTTCCATATGGAAATCGGCGTATCACGCAGCCGTCAACAACCCCCGCCCTTTAAGAAGGGCCTCAACCCCCGGCATTGCCCCGCGAAACGCCATGTAAAGCGCCTCGGCCTCCTGCGTGCCACCGGCTGACAGGATATGCTCCTCCAGCTTCTCGGCCATGGACGCATCGAACGCGCCGCCCGCCTCCTGAAACGCTTCAAAGGCATCGGCGTCCATCACTTCCGACCACATGTAGCTGTAGTAGCCGCTGGAATACCCATCGCCTGCAAACACATGCGCAAAATGGGGCGTTGCATGGCGCATCCGAATGGCATGCGGCATCCCCAACTCGGCCAGCACCTCTGCCTGCCGCTGCATCGGGTCGTGCGGGGCCGGACCGTCATGGAAGGCCAGATCGACCAATGCCGACGCCACGTATTCCACCGTCTGAAACCCCATGTCATAGGTTCCCGCCGCCAGCAGCCTGTCGCGCAGATCGTCGGGCATCGGGGCGCCGGTATCTGCGTGGGTTGCGAACTCCGCCAGTACCTCAGGCACTTCAAGCCAGTGCTCGTAAAGCTGGCTGGGCAGTTCGACGAAATCGCGCGCAACCGACGTGCCCGATACAGATTCATAGGTCACATCCGACAGCATCTGATGCAGGGCGTGGCCAAACTCGTGAAATAGCGTCCGCGCATCGTCATAGGACAACAACGCCGGCTGGCCCTCGGGCGGTTTGGCAAAGTTGCACACATTTAGAACGATCGGGCGGACATCGCCCCCCAGCTTTCGCTGCGCGCGCGGGGCCGAACACCACGCGCCCGAGCGTTTGGAGGATCGCGCGAAGTAATCGCCGACAAAGAGGGCCAGATGTGCCCCATCCCGCGTCACATCCCAGGCCCGCGCATCCGGGTGATGAAGCGGGACGTCAACGGGTTCGAACTCCAAGCCAAACAGCCGGTTTGCGCAAGCGAACGCCGCATCGATCATGCGGTCGAGCCGCAGATAGGGCTTGAGCTCGGCCTCATCCAGATCATGCTCGGCCTTGCGCCGCTTCTCGGAGTAATACCGCCAGTCCCACGCCTCCAGACGCCCATTCACGCCATCGGCATGCATCATCTCTTCCAGTACGGTTGCGTCTGCGTCGGCCTTTGCCTTCGCCGGTTCCCAAACCGCCATCAGAAGGTCGCGCACGCGGTCCGGTCTGCCGGCCATTTCGGTCTCCAGCTTGAAGGCGGCGAAATTGTCATAGCCCAGAAGGGTGGCCCGCTCCTCCCGCAACGCCAGGATTTCGCGCGCGATCTCGCGGTTATCCGTCTCACCCCCGTTGGCCCCGCGTGCGGTCCAGGCGGTGTAGGCTGTCTCGCGCAGGTCGCGGCGCGGCGAGAACTGCAAAAACGGCACGACGAGCGAGCGTGACAGCGTGATGACCGGGCCGTCCGCCCCGCGTTCTGCCCCCGCCGATTTGGCGGCATCGACCAGAAACGCGGGCAGGCCTTCCAGATCGTCCGGTTCAAGCGGCATCGCCCAATCGCGTTCATCCGCCAAAAGGTTCTGCGTGAACTGGGTGCCCAGCACAGCAAGGCGTTCTTTCACCTGGCTGAGGCGTTCGGCCTCATCCCCTTCCAGTGCGGCACCCGCACGCACGAAGCTGCGGCGCGTCAACATCAGAACGCGCGCCTGCTCCTCGGTCAGGTCCAGCGTGTCGCGCGTGGCCCAAAGCGCCTCAATCCGCTCATACAGCGCACGGTTCATGGTGACGAAGGATCCATAGGCCGAAAGCTTGGGGCTAAACTCGCGCATGAGCGCATTGCGCGTGTCGTTCGTATCCGTGCCCGCCAGCGTGTAGAACGTGGACAGGACCTGGCCCAGTGTCTCGTCCGCCATCTCCAGCGCCTCGATCGTATTGGCGAAGGTCGGCGGCTCGGGATTGTCCGCGATGCGCTCAATCTCCTGCCGCGCCTCGTCCAGCGCCGCATCAAGCGCCGGCGCAAAATGCGCGTCCTCGATCCGGTCGAAGGGGGCTATGCCATAGGCAGTGTTCCAGGTCTCAAGCAGGGGGTTGGACATCGTGGGCTCCGTTTCAGACTCTTTCGAAGCTAGGGCCCCTTGGAGCCAGCTTCCAGTGCCACCATTCAATTCGATCTGTCTATCTGTGCTGTCCTAGCCAACGTCACTCGCAAAGGGGACGTTTCAGCCCGTCGTTCAATCCATTTTGGCCGCGTCGCCGCAGATCGGACATGCCGGATCCCGTGACAGGCGGATCGTGCGCGTCTCTGCATAGAGCGCGTCATAGATCATCATCCGTCCTGTCAGGCTATCGCCCGCCCCGGTCAGCACCTTGATCGCCTCCACCGCCATCATCGACCCGATCACGCCCGGCAACGGCCCCAGCACACCGCCCTCGGCACAGCTGGGTGCAAGACCGGGCGCGTTGGCGTTGGGAAACACGCATTGGTAGCAGCCCGTTCCCTGGTGAGTCGCAAAAACCGTGACTTGCCCTTCCCAAGCCGACAAAGCGCCGGAAACCAGCGGAACCTGCGCCGCATGACACGCGGTATTGACGACGTACCGCGCCTCAGGATCGTCGCATCCGTCGATCACCAGATCGTATTCCGAGAATAGGTCAGTCGCGATGTCGGCGGTCAGGCGTCGATTGTAGGGCCGCACGGTCACAAACGGGTTCTGCGCCTCCAACGCCCGCTGAGCGGAGAAGACCTTGGGCATTCCGATCCGATCATCGGTATGAATGGTTTGTCGTTGCAGGTTGTCGTTCGACACAACATCATGGTCGACCACACCGATGGTGCCGACACCCGCCGCCCCCAGATATTGCAGCACGGGCGATCCCAACCCGCCGGCCCCGATCACGAGAACGGAGCCGTTCTTGAGCTGCGCCTGCCCCTGCCCCCCGATTTCGCGCAAAACGATGTGGCGAGCGTTACGCTCAAGCTCGACCTGCGCACTGGTTGCCGTCTGATCCGTCTTGGGACGGTTCTCATCCCGCGTCAGGCCGCGCAATCGCTTCAACACGAGACTGTAGCCCCAGACCGCAACGCCGATTGCACCCAGGACAAGCCATTCACCCTTGGACCCACCTGTGGCCAGGCGCAACGGATGGTTTTCGGGGAAGGCGATCTGAACGGCAAGCACCGCCAAATAGAGCAGCAAGATGGTGATCCAGCGCGCACCCCGCGGGGTGTTCATGAAATACCCCAGCGCCCAAAGGCCCGCCGCCAACGTCAAGAACAAGGCCATCAGGTTCGCCCCGTGGACCCGAACCCACCGCTCCCGCGATCAGTGTCGCTGAGCGCATCGGCAATCGCGAAGGCCGCCTGGACAACCGGGGCCACGACCATCTGCGCGATGCGGTCGCCGTGGCCAATGACGATTGGCGCATCGCCATGATTGATCAGCAAAACGCCCAACGGGCCGCGATAATCGCTGTCGATGGTGCCGGGCGTGTTGGGAAGTGACAGCCCGTGTTTCAGCGCAAGGCCAGAGCGTGGCCGCAGTTGAACCTCGAAGCCCGGCGGGATCTCCATCGCCAGTCCGGTGGGCACTAGGGCGCGTTGCCCCGGCAAGAGGGTCAGCCCGACCACCCGCTGATCCTCGGGCAGGTTCGCGCGCAGGTCGGCGCCCGCAGCGCCAGCCGTTTCATAGGCCGGCAATCCGATGCTGCGATCCGCGCCGTCCAGCCATCTGAGCAAAACCGTTGGCGTCACGTCAGGGCATCTGCAACGAGGGACGCCAGACGGTTCGCCACCTGATCCTTTGTCATGCGCGGCCATGCCTCAACGCCGTGGTGGGTGATCATTGTGATCGCATTCTCCGATCCGCCCATGATCCCGGTCTCGGGGCTCACATCATTCGCCAGGATCCAGTCGCATCCCTTGCGCGCCCGTTTGGCAGTTGCGTTGTCTATCACGTTGTCGGTCTCCGCGGCGAACCCAACAACGAGTTTAGGGCGCCCGTCGCCCAAGGCAGAGACCTGCGCCAAGATGTCCGGGTTTTCGGCCAGGTCCAGAACGGGCAACGCACCATCGCTTTGCTTTTTGATTTTGCTGTCTGTTGGCGTGGTGACATGCCAGTCAGCCACGGCGGCGGCAAAAATGGCGGCATCGGCGGGCAAGGCATCCATCACGGCAGCGTGCATCTGGGCCGCCGTCTCGACTGGCACAACACGCACACCGCCCGGTGGGGGTGCTGTCGCTGGCCCCGTGACAAACGTGACCTCGGCCCCAAGCCCAGCTAAGGCCTGCCCAATCGCTGCGCCCTGCGCGCCGGATGATCTATTTGCAATGTAGCGCACGGGATCGATGGGCTCATGTGTGGGCCCCGATGTCACGATGATGTGGCGACCCTTCAAAGGGCCGTCGGCAAGGGCGGCACGAATGGCATCGACGATCTCGTCCGCTTCCGCCATGCGGCCCGGGCCGAACTCGCCACAGGCCATGCTGCCCTCGACGGGTCCGGCGAAGATCACTCCATCGCCCGCCAGTTGGGCCGCGTTGCGTTGGGTTGCAGGGTGTTCCCACATGCGCACGTTCATCGCAGGTGCGATCAGCACGCGCTTGTCGGTGGCCATCAAGATCGTGCTGGCCAGGTCATCGGCATGCCCGCCGGCCATCTTTGCCATCAGATCCGCAGTGGCCGGGGCCACGACGACCAGATCGGCGCTGCGCGACAACTCGATATGGCCCATCTCGGCCTCATCGGTCAGGTTGAAAAGGTCCGTATAGACCTTCTCTGCGGCAAGGGCGGAGGCGGACAGGGGTGTCACAAACTCCTGCGCTGCGCGCGTCAGAACAGGTGTCACCGCGCAGCCCTGGTCGCGCAAGCGGCGGATCACATCGAGCGATTTGAAGGCGGCAATACCGCCCCCGATAATCAGAAGAACCCGTTTTCCAGCCAGCATCGATGTGTCCCGTCCGCGCCGTGGCAGAGCCTAGTGCCAAGGGTATCTGCGGACAAGCCTGCGTTAGTCGCCGATCCCGAACGCCAGGCATGGGTCCGGCCGGTCAATCGCGGCCGTGACCATCCAGTAGTCATAAGGCGCACTATTGCGGGGGGACTCAAACTGCGCGATCGAGAGAATGCGCGTCTCGGGCCGTGCGCGGGACAGCATTCTGGGGATGGCCCAATCCTTGCGGGCATGCCCGTTTCCGGTGATCACAGCCACCGGGCCACCGGTTTCCGCCAAAGCGGCAATGATCGCCCGCGCCAGTCCGGCGTCGCGCAACTGCTGTGCTTCGACCATGCCGGGCAGCATGCCTTCGGGCAGTGCGTTGCAATGGGCGGCCATCTGGTTCACCTCACGGGCCGATTGCTCCTCGGGCGCCAAAGGCTGGTCGAGGCCAAAGAGGGGTGCCCCACTGCCAAAGACCGCTGCCGCACCATCCGACATCGCACGACGCACGTCTTGGCGATCAATCGATCCGCCAAAGATTGCGGCCTCGGGCGCGGCCACAAAAATCGGGTAGTACATCGCAAACTCAGGCCAGCCGTTGGCGGACCATCCAAGCGTCTGTTCAAGCCGTTGGACAGATGACCGAACCTCTGGCGTTGCGGCAAGCGCCTCGTCCGGCCCGAACATCTCAAACACCAATGCGGCTGGCTTCAAGGCCGCTACTGCTGTCGCCTGGTTCAGATGATGGGTGGGGTTGTCGTGGATTTCGCCCAGAAATATCACATCCGCAGGTGGCAGATCGATCAGATCGGCGATGCCAATTTCCGAAGACTGGACAGATCCGGCGGCAACAAAAAGGCCCGCGATAAGCGGGCCTTTCGTCAGAGAGAAAACTGTCATGCGAAGAAGTGCATTACTTCTTTGGACTGCGCTTCGAGGTTCTTGCGCATCTTGCCGAACGCCGCGGCTTCAAGCTGGCGAACGCGTTCCTTGGACAAGCCCAACTCGTCGCCCAAGCTTTCCAGCGTCCGCGGGTCATCGCGCAGCTTCCGCTCGCGCACGATGAACCGTTCGCGATCATTGAGCGCCGTCATCGCGGTGACGAGCCATTCACGCAAGGTATCCGTGTCCTTGTCGTGCTCCACCTGCTCCGAAGCGATAATCCCATCGTCTTCCAGCGCATCGATCCACTCGCGCCCTTCGTCATCTGTCGACTGGGTCGCGTTGAGCGAGAAGTCGGACCCTGCCAACCGGCCTTCCATCATCTCGACGTCATGCAGTGGCACGCCCACTTCACGAGCGATCAAGTGGCGCAGCTGATGGCTGTCAAGCTTCTCACCACGCGCCACAGCCTCGCGTTCCAGCCGGGCCTGAACCCGGCGCATGTTGAAGAATAGCGATTTTTGGCTGCTGGTGGAGCCGGTGCGCACCATCGACCAGTTCCGCATCACATAATCCTGGATCGACGCCTTGATCCACCACACAGCATAGGTGGAGAAGCGCACACCGCGGTCCGGATCGAACTTATCGGCCGCTTTCATCAGGCCAAGGCTCGCCTCCTGGATCAGATCGTTCATCGGTGCGCCGTAGCGTTTGAACTTCGCCGCCATCGAGATCGCCAAGCGCATATAGGCGGTGATCAGGCGGTGAAGAGCCTCTTCATCGCGTTCGTCGCGCCATGCATAGGCCAGCTTCAATTCCGTCTCAGCGTCGAGCAGTTCTGCCTGCATCGCGCGGCGTGAGAGGGTGGTGTCTGAGAAACCGTTTTGTGCCATGTCGTGACCCCTGAAGTGCTTGCCAGAGCAGTGTTCCAGCCGATTGCTTTTGAAGGTGATACGCAACGTTGTTCGACTTGGATCACGAAATGGTTGAAAAAGTACTGGCAATTGAACCAAGCGGCACTATCTGCGGGGGTCGACCTTCGAGGTGCGCTGGGACAAATGATTGATAAAAAGTTAAAAATTGACGTTTCCGTTTGGTGGATCCGGCATGGCCCAACGCACAAAAAAACGATGGTGGGATGGTCTGATGTGCCCGCCGATCTGTCGGACAGGGCGAAACTGGAACGCTTGAGCGGGGCCTTGCCGACAGGTGTTCCGATTGTTTCCTCCGATCTCATCCGGGCAGTGGCGACCGCCGATGCCATTGAGACGGGGCGCAAGCGCCTACCGCACCGGCAAGACCTTCGTGAGATGAACTTCGGCGCTTGGGAATTGCGCGCGTTTGATGAGATCGAACGCGAAGATCCCCAGCGTATAACGGCGTTCTGGTCTGAACCCGGTGCCGTGCGACCGCCCGAGGGCGAAAGCTGGAACGATCTTGAGACCCGGGTGAACCGTGCCGTGGACACACTGCTTGCGCTTGGCAGCGACTTGATCGTCGTGGCCCACTTCGGAACGATCCTGACCCAGATCCAGCGGGTCGAAGGGCTGAGCGCGGAAGAGGTTTTCGCAAATCGGATCGAGCCATTGTCCGTGACACACCTGAGATACGGCACCTCACCGGCAGCGGTGTCGATCAATCATCAACCTTGATGAATTGACTAACAAACCGTTGTTTGGCCGATCCACTGCCGGGGCGTAGTCTGGCGTGCATGTCTACAAGATTGCTCATCGGCGACCGTGCCTATTCCAGTTGGTCCCTCAGGGCCTGGTTGATTTGTGAGGTCTCCGGCCTCGAATACGAGGTCGAGACAACGCGCTTCTACTGCGACGCCTTCCACGACTCGCTGGACGACTACGCACCTGCCCGCACCCTGCCGGTTCTCAAACTCGCAAACGGAACAATCGTGGCGGACAGCCTCGCCATAGCCGAAGAACTGGCCCAGCGGCACCCGGACGCGGGCCTCTGGCCTTCAGATCCCGATGCCCGGGCGGTGGCCCGAATGATCACGGCCGAGATGCATGCCTCATTCACCGCCCTGCGATCGGCATGCCCGATGAACCTACGTGTGGCATACTCGGATTTTCCGGCAAGCGACGGCGTGCTGGCGGACCTCGCGCGTATCGAGGCACTTTGGGATCATGCGAGGACGTTCTGCCGCGAAGAGGGACCCTGGCTCTTTGGCCACTACACGATTGCCGATGCCTTCTACGCACCTGTCGCCGCGCGGATCGCGGGATACGGACTGCCCCTTGGGTCTTTCGCTGCAAAATACGTGGCCCGGCACCTCGCGCATCAGCCGTTCCGGCAATGGCGCGCCATGGGGCTTGTCGATGGCCCCGACCAACCAACCTATGCCATGCCGCACGCGACCCGCGCCTGGCCAGGGCCAAAACCCGCACTCGCGTCCGTTTCGCCGTCAGGGCCATCGGTCAACGAATCCTGCCCCTTCACCGGCAAACGCGTCGAACACTTCCTACTGTTTGACGGCGCAATCTACGGCTTTGCCAGCGCATTCGATCGCGACAAGACCGCCGCCGATCCCGAAGCCTGGCCCGAGTTCATGCGTCTGACTGCGGATCGCTCACCATAATTAACCGCCCGTAAACCATGCTGACATAGCGGTTAATGCATGGACAGGGACCTGACATGGTAAGCCGCGCCTATACCGTTGCGTTCGAAGGGCTGGACGCACGATTGGTGGAGGTGCAATGCGCGATCTCGACAGGCTTGCCGGCGTTCTCGGTGGTGGGCCTGCCGAACAAAGCCGTCAGCGAGGCGCGTGACCGGGTGCGCGCAGCCCTCACCGCCCTATCGATCGCCCTGCCCGCCAAGCGAATCACGATCAACTTGTCACCCGCCGATCTGCCGAAAGATGGCTCGCATTTTGATCTGCCGATCGCCGCCGCATTGCTCAGCGCACTCGACATCCTGCCCGCTGACCAAATAGAGCAGACCATCGCGTTGGGGGAGTTGTCGCTGGATGGGTCACTGGTCCCAGTCATAGGCGCATTGCCCGCAGCCATGGCCGCCGCAGAGGAGGGGCGCGCACTTCTCTGCCCCAAGGGCTGCGGCGCCGAAGCCGCGTGGGTCGGCGCGACCGAGGTGATCGCGCCCGCTTCCCTCGGCGAGGCCATCCAGCACTATACCGGGCGGTCCCCCCTTGCCGCCGCCGAACCCGGAAACATCGCCACCGCGCCAACGTCCAGCCGGGACCTTCGCGATGTGAAGGGACAGGAACGTGCCAAACGCGGGCTGGAGATCGCTGCCGCCGGGCGGCATCACGTGATCATGGTGGGGCCCCCAGGCTCTGGCAAATCCATGCTCGCCGCGCGCCTACCTGGGATCCTGCCCGATCTCAGCGCGAGTGAGGCCTTGGAGACCTCGATGATCCACTCGCTGTCGGGCCTGCTCGTTGATGGCGGCATCTCGCGCACCCGGCCCTTTCGCGAACCGCACCACACGGCTTCCATGGCGGCCATCGTCGGTGGCGGAAAAGGCGCCAAACCCGGTGAGATATCGCTGGCCCATAACGGTGTCCTGTTCATGGACGAATTCCCCGAGTTTTCCCGTTCCGTCCTCGAAACCCTGCGCCAACCCATTGAAACGGGCGAGGTCGTCGTGGCCCGCGCGAACGCGCATGTCCGCTATCCCTGCCGGTTTCTTCTGGTGGCCGCCGCAAACCCCTGCCGCTGCGGGTACATGAGCGATCCGTCCCGCGCCTGCGCGCGCGTTCCGCAATGCGGGGAAGACTATCTGGGCCAGATTTCCGGGCCCCTGATGGACCGCTTTGACCTAAGGATCGAAGTGCCGTCGGTCGACTATTGCGATCTGGATGCCCCACCGGGCGGTGACACAACGGCCGATATCGCCGCGCGCGTCGCCCAAGCGCGCAGCATCCAGGCAGAGCGATACGCAGGTGACGACACCATACGCCTGAACGCGGAAGCCTCGGGCGAGGCTCTGGCCACATACGCCACGCCCGACGCCGAGGGGCGCGCCTTGCTTCAGCGTGTAGCGGAAAAGACGGGACTATCCGCGCGGGGCTATCACCGCGTGCAACGGGTCGCGCGCACGATTGCCGATCTCGATGGCAGCGATGGCGTGCGCGCCGACCATCTGGCCGAAGCGATCAGTTTCCGCCTTTACTCTGCGCCGGATACCTAGCCGAGCCGGGCTTCGATCGCGTCCCAGATTTTGCCGGCTACGTTGATACCGTCGAAGCGCTCAAGCTCCTGAATACCTGTGGGCGAAGTCACGTTGATCTCGGTCAGACTGCCGCCGATCACATCGATGCCCACAAACACCTGGCCCTTCTCGCGCAGCAGGGGACCGATCCGGTCGCAGATCTCGCGATCCCGTTCGGTCAATCCCACGGGCGCAGGCCGCCCGCCCACATGCATGTTCGATCGCGTCTCGCCTTCCGCCGGAATACGGTTGATCGCGCCCACCGGTTCGCCGTCCACAAGGATCACCCGCTTGTCGCCCTGCACCACGTCGGGCAGGTATTTCTGGGCGATCAATGGCTCGTTGTTCTGGGCCGAAAACAGCTCGTGCAGACTGGCCAGGTTGCGATCCTCGGGACCAAGGCGAAACACCCCTGCCCCGCCGTTGCCGTAAAGTGGTTTGAGGATGATATCGTGATGCCGGTCCTTGAACGCCTTCAGCGTTGCCAGATCGCGCGCGATCATTGTCGGCGGGGTGAGATCGGGGAACTGCAGGACCAGCAGCTTTTCGGGATAGTTCCGTACCCAGAACGGATCATTCACGACCAACGTGTCACCGGCCAATTGATCCAGCAGATGCGTTGTCGTGATATACCCCATATCGAACGGCGGGTCCTGGCGCAGCCAGAGGACGTCGAAGTCTCGCAGGTCGCGCACGGACATCTCGCCAAAGTTCACATGATCGCCCGCGACGCGGCGCACGCTTATCGGGGTGACATGCGCCTTCACCACACCTTCGTCGAAGAACAACTGGTCGGGTGTGTAGTAGGCCAGCGTATGTCCGCGGGCCTGTGCATCTTCCGCCAGACGAAAGCTGCTGTCGGCGTCGATATCGACGGCATCGATCGGATCCATCTGAAAGGCGACAGACAATGACATGGCACAGCGCTCCGGCTTGGGGACTGCCGCCTAGATGGCGCAAGCACACGGCAAGAACAATGCCGGGTGGTTATGCCGCCATCACATTTTCAAGGACCGATATCGCGCCGGTTCCATTGACGAGTGCCACATCAACCCGCGCATCGGCATCTGTGCCGCCATCATGGGTGCCCAGCCAAATCTCGGCAGCATGGTAAATCCGGCCCAGCTGCCGTTGGGACAGGCGCGCCGCAGCCGTATCAAAATCCCGCGCTTTTTTGACCTCGACAAACACCGTCTCAGTCGCCCCGCGAAAGATGATATCGATCTCACCCGCCTTGCTGCGCCACCGGCGGGCCTCAACCGCATATCCGCGCCGCTCGTAGTCACGGGCCACCACGTCTTCAGCGGCCTGACCGGAATGGTATGAAACAGACCCGCCCATCTACGTCTCCCGCATCCGCAGGGCCGCCTGATAGACATCGCGTCGGGGCAGGTTCAACGCTACCGAGACATCCCGCACTGCATCTTTCAGAGACTGCGTTGCCAGCGCCGACCGCAGCGCTGCATCACGATCTGCATCCGAGACCGTCTCTCGCCCCCGGTCAATCACAAGAACGATTTCGCCCTTCGGTGCGGCGCCGTCAAACTGTTCGATCAAATCCAAAAGCGGCCCCCGCCGAATTGTCTCAAATTTTTTGGTTAGTTCACGGCAGACAGCAGCCTCTCTGTTTCCCAGGATAGCTTCACAACTTCTAAGCATTCGTAAAAGCCGTTTGGGCGATTCAAAAAAGATGAGCGTCGCAGGTGTCTCAGCAATCTCGCGCAGCCATTTTTCCCTCGCAGCCTCAGTAGGTGGCGCAAAGCCAGCAAATAGAAACCTATCGGTGGGCAGACCAGAGACCAAAAGCCCTGCCAGAACCGCCGATGGACCGGGTGCCGAATGTACCGCCAACCCTTGCGCAATGGCATCCCGCGCCAGCGCATAGCCCGGATCTGCAACAAGCGGCGTGCCTGCGTCGGATGCATAGGCAATGCTGCGACCCTCAGACAACCACTTCAGAAGCTTGGGACGCACCTTCTCGCCGTTGTGATCATGATACGCGATCAAGGGTCGATCTCTCAGCGGCACCGAATGCAAATCCAGCAACCGCCGGGTATTGCGCGTGTCCTCAGCCGCGATCACATCGGCCAGACGCAAGACATCCAGCGCGCGCAGCGTGATATCGCGCGCGGCCCCGATCGGCGTGGCCACAAGATGCAAACCGGGCAAGAGAGCCTCATCGGACAACACTGCCTGCTCCGCATTAGGGCCTGCGATTTACACCGGCCGGTTCAACGCCTAGTTTGCGCACAGCTTCGCGCAACAGGTAAGGTTGAATATGCTCTCCGTTTTCCGTCTCGCCCGCAAGGCCCGTTCCGGTGCCATCGCGCTGGTTGCGCTTCTCGCGTTGGCTGCCTGCGATCCGTTGGCCCCTGGTGTGTCGCTGAACAACCGCAACGCGGTGCCGGTCGCGCTTCTCGTGCCGACCAGTGCGCCCGATGGCGGCGCCGCGCTGGCGCAAAGCTTTGAAAACGCGGCCCGTCTGGCGATGACCGATCTTGCCGGGGCGGAGATCGATCTGCGGGTCTATGACACGTTCGGCCAGCCCGCCGGGGCTACGAACGCGACCAACCAGGCAATCGCCGACGGGGCCCGGATCATTCTTGGACCGCTGTTCGCCGAATCTGCAAGCGCTGCCGGGGCAGCCGCCGCACCGCGCGGCGTGAATGTCCTGTCGTTCTCCAACAACCCGGCGGTGGCGGGCGGCAATGTCTTCCTACTGGGCCGGACGTTTCAGAACACCGCTGACCGGCTGGTGCGCTATGCCGCACTGCAAGGCCGGACGGATATCGTGATCGTCAACGCCGAAAGCCCCGCCGAGCAGGCCGGACGCGATGCCATCGCCCGGGCGATCGCTGTGAACGGGGTCCGGCTGGCCGGCAATACGTCTTTCGCGCTCAACCAACAGGCGGTGATCGAGGCGGTTCCGATCATTGCCGAGCAGGTGGAGGCCTCGGGCGCTGACACGGTTTTCCTGACCTCGGGCAATGATGGCGCTGTGCCGTTTCTGGCCGAGCTTTTGCCCGAAAACGGGGTCGATCCGGCTGAGATCCAGCTGATCGGGCTGCAGCGTCTCGACATCCCGTCGGGTGCGCTGGCGCTGGACGGCCTGCAAGGCGCGCTGTTTGCGGTGCCAGACCCCGGTCTCGACGCCCAGTTCCGCGCGCGCTACGAGGCCGCATTTGGCGCCGTACCGCATCCGTTGGCCAGTCTCGCCTATGACGGCATTGCCGCCATCGGTGCGCTGAGCTCGACCGGCCAACCCAATGCCCTGAGCGCCCAGACCCTGACCCGCCCCGCGGGCTTTGCCGGGGTCGGCGGCGTCTTCCGGTTCCTTCCCAACGGCACCAACGAACGCGGCCTTGCCGTGGCGCGCGTGCAGGACAAACAGGTAGTCTTTGTTGACCCCGCCCCAAGAAGCTTTGGCGGCACCGGGTTCTGAACCCGGGCCCGCGTCCGAAAACCAAGCTACGCTTATCCTGCCGCCTAACGCGGTCTTTGACCGCGAGGCTGTAAGCGGTGCGATAAACGCACAGATCGCGTCTGCGGATGGCGCACGCGATGTGCGTGCGATTCTGGTGGGCGAACTGAAATCCGCCCTGACATCGGGACGCAAAGCCATCGCCGAAGCGTTCACCGCGCAACCGTTCGCCGCGCGCGAGGCCGTGGCGAGCTATGCGTACCTCACCGATTGCGCACTCTCGGTCGTTTTCCGAACGGTAAAGGATCACATCCACCCCAACCCCAATCCGACAGAGGGCGAACGCTTGGCCCTGCTGGCTGTTGGCGGGTACGGGCGCGCCGAGATGGCGCCCTACTCCGACGTCGATCTTTTGTTTCTGACGCCTTACAAAATCACCGCCTGGGCCGAGAGCGTGATCGAGTCCATGCTCTATGTCCTTTGGGACCTGCACCTGAAGGTGGGCCATGCCAGCCGGACGGTGAAGGACTGCATCCGCCTCGGCCGCGATGACTATACGATCCGGACGGCCCTTCTGGAGCATCGCTATATCGACGGGCATGCGCCCCTGGCGGCAGAGTTGGGCGACCGTCTCTGGCACGATCTGTTCCGCGGCACGGGCCCAGCGTTTGTCGAAGCGAAGCTGGAAGAACGGGCGCAACGGCACCGCAAGCAAGGCGGCCAGCGCTATGTGGTCGAGCCCAATGTGAAAGAGGGCAAAGGGGGCTTGCGCGATTTGCAGACGCTGTTCTGGATCGCGAAATACGTCAACAACGTGGGTGATGCCGCCGATCTCGTCGCCTTAGGCACATTTCGGCAGGAAGAGTTTGACGACTTCCTAAAGGCCGAGACGTTCCTTATGGCTGTACGATGCCATCTGCACCTGATTTCCGGCCGCGCGATGGACCAGCTGACCTTCGACCTGCAGGTCGAAGTGGCCGAGCGGCTTGGTTATGTCGATCAGGGGGGCCGGCGCGCGGTCGAGCACTTTATGCAGGATTACTTCCGGCATGCCACCAAAGTGGGTGAGCTTACCCGGATCCTTCTGACAGCCCTAGAGGCGCGTCACGCCAAGAAGGCGCCGGCGCTCATGCGGATGCTGCGGCGGCGGCGCAAGCTGAAAGACGGCTACGCGATTGTCCACAACCGGATCAACTGCGCCGATGAGGCGGCGTTTCTGTCCGACAAGCTGAACCTTTTGCGCATCTTTGAAGAGGCTCTGCGCACAGGCTATTTGCTGCACCCCGATGTGATGCGGCTGATATCGGCCAACCTCGACCTGATCGACGATGACATGCGGTCCGATCCCGAAGCACGGCGGATCTTCATCGATCTTTTGCTCAAACACGGAAACCCCGAACGGGCGCTCCGGCGGATGAATGAACTTGGCGTGCTCGCCGCCTTTATCCCCGAATTTGCGCCTATCGTCGCGATGATGCAGTTCAACATGTACCACTCCTACACAGTGGACGAACACACTATCCAATGCATCTCGGTTCTGGCGCAGATCGAGCGCGGCGAGCTTGTTGAAGAACTGCCCGTGGCGAGCCGTATTCTGAAGAATGGGCTGGATCGCAAAATCCTCTATATCGCGCTCCTTTTGCACGACATTGGCAAGGGCCGGGATGAGGATCACTCCGTCCTGGGTGCCCAGATCACTCGCAAGGTCGTGGCGCGTCTGGGCTTTCGCAAGGAAGAGGCGGAAACGGTTGAGTGGCTTGTGCGCTATCACCTGTTGATGTCCGACATCGCGCAGAAGCGTGACCTGGCCGACCCGCGGACCGTGCGGTATTTTGCAAAGGCCGTGCGCACGCGCAAGCGGCTGGACTTGCTGACGGTGCTCACCGTCTGCGACATCCGCGGCGTCGGCCCGAATACATGGAACAATTGGAAGGCGCAGCTGCTGCGGACGCTGTACCGCGAAACGGCCAATGCGCTGGAGGGCGGGCTGGAAGACGTCAACCGCGAAAGCCGCGAAGACGAGGCGAAACGCGCCGTGCGCGAGGCATTGGCGAACTGGCCCGCGAAGGAGCTGCGGGCCGAGACGTCGCGGCACTACGGCCCCTACTGGCAAGGGTTGCCGACATCGGCCCATGTGGTTTTGGCCCAGCTTTTGCGGGACATCCCCGATGGAGAGGTGCGCATCGACCTGTTCCTCGACGAGGATCGCGATGCGACCCGGGCCTGTTTTGCACTGCAAGACCACCCGGGGATCTTTGCCCGGCTTGCCGGGGCGCTTGCGCTGGTTGGTGCCAATGTGGTGGATGCGCGGACCTACACGTCGAAAGACGGCTACGCGACGGCGGTGTTCTGGGTACAGGATGCGGAAGGTCGGCCCTTTGCGGCTTCGCGGATGCCGCGCCTGCGGGGCATGATCGAAAAGACGCTCAGGGGCGAAGTCGTTGCGCGCGATGCTTTCAAGGATCGCGACAAGCTCAAGAAACGCGAACGCGCGTTCCGGGTGCCCACGTCAATCGCCTTCGACAACGAAGGGTCGGACATCTACACGATCATCGAGGTCGATACGCGCGACCGGCCTGGGTTGCTCTACGATCTTGCGCGCGCCCTTGCCGCCTCTCACGCCTATGTCGCCAGCGCGGTGATCGCGACCTATGGCGAACAGGTCGTCGACAGTTTTTACGTCAAGGACATGTTCGGGCTGAAGTACCACTCGAAGTCCAAGCAGAAATCGCTGGAACGCAAGTTGCGCGCGGCGATTGAAAGCGGGGCGGAGCGGGCGCGCGATTGATGCGACAGATCCGGCTGGTCTCGGCCTTTTTCACGGTGGGTGCCTGGACGATGGCCAGCCGTATCCTGGGGTTTGTCCGCGATATCATGATCGCGGCGTTTCTGGGGGCGGGACCCGCGGCCGAAGCGTTCCTGATCGCGTTCTCGCTCCCGAACCTCTTTCGTCGATTCTTCGCTGAAGGCGCGTTCAACATGGCCTTTGTGCCGATGTTCTCAAAAAAGCTCGAGGGCGGCGAAGATCCCAAGGCGTTCGCGCAGGATGCCTTTGCTGGGCTGGCGGGGGTGTTGATCGTCGTCACCGTGATCGCGCTCTTCGCGATGCCGTGGCTGGTGATCGCGATGGCGTCTGGGTTTGTGGGCGATGAACGGTTTGACTTGGCCGTGGATTACGGGCGGATCGCCTTTCCTTACATCCTGTTCATCTCCCTCGCGGCGCTCTTATCCGGCGTCCTGAACGCGACGGGGCGCTTCGTTGCCGCCGCCGCCGCGCCGGTTTTGCTGAACGTTCTGTTTGTGGCCGCGATGCTGATTGCCGATGCCCGTGGGTGGCCCATCGGGAATGCCCTCGCCGTGACCGTCCCGATCGCTGGTGTGGCGCAATTTGCGCTGGTGTGGTGGGCGGCGGCGCGCGCAGGCTTCGCCTTGCGGCCGCGCTGGCCGAAGCTCACGCCCGATATCAAGCGTCTGGCGATCATTGCAGCACCCGCCGCGCTGGCCGGTGGCGTGGTGCAGGTGAACCTGCTGGTCGGTCGGCAAGTGGCGAGTTTTTTCGATGGGGCCATCGTCTGGCTGGGTTTTGCGGACCGTCTTTACCAGCTGCCACTGGGCGTAGTGGGGATTGCGATTGGCGTCGTACTCTTGCCCGATCTGTCGCGACGGCTGCGCGCGGATGACGGTGCGGGGGGACAGAATGCCTTCAACCGCGCGGCGGAGATTGCTTTGGCGCTGACGGTGCCGGCTGCCGTGGCCCTCGCGGTGATCCCGGCAGCGTTGGTCAGTGTCCTGTTCGAACGCGGGGCCTTTACGGACGAGGACACGGCGGCTACCGCCTTAGCTGTCGCGGTCTATGGGCTGGGGCTGCCGGCATTCGTGTTGCAGAAGGTCTTGCAGCCGCTCTATTTCGCCCGCGAGGACACCAAGACCCCGTTCTACTACGCGCTTGTCGCGCTGGTCGTGAATGCTGTGATCGCAATCGGACTAGCGCCTCTGATCGGCTACATCGCGGCGGCCTGGGGCACGACACTCGCGGGTTGGGCGATGGCGTTTTTATTGTGGCGGGGCACGAAGGGGATGGGGGCAGCAGCCGAGATTGACACGCGGTTCCGTGACCGCATTTGGCGAATCGTTGCGGCGGCGCTGGTGATGGGGGCGGTGTTGTGGGTGGCGGCGTGGCTCGGCTCCCCGGCGCTGGAGGCGCCGACCTGGCGGTATCTGGCGCTGGCCGGGCTGGTCGCGCTCGGGGCGGCGACCTATTTCGGCGCGGCGCAAGTGTTGGGCGCGTTGCGGGTGACTGAGTTGCGTGAGGCGTTGCGACGGTGACGCAGTGCGTTTCTGTCCCGCCCCTACGCTAGGGCGACAGACAGCTACCGCTGCCGCAACCGGTTCAGCATTCGCGCGAGCCCACCGGGCGCCACCAGCGGCGAGATGAGGAACCCCGTCCCGAACCCTGCGATATCCGCGATCCAGTCCTGCCCTGTGCCGAACAGAAGCCCGAACACTAACTGGATACAAAGCAGCGCACCGATCAGGTAGAACGCGCGATATTGCGGCTCACCCACCGCGCCCATCTGGACCCAGAGGATAAAGGTATAGGCCCCGATCAGCCCGTACACCGCCGGGTATCCACCGGCCAGCGGCGTGGGATCATCGGTGACAATTGCAAAGACCAAGGCCCCAACAGTCGCTGCGGCAAAGAACACCACGATCACGGCCCAAGAACTGAACACATCCCCCACCATCTTGCCCAGCGCCAGAAGGAAGACGAGCGCCATGATCATGTGCGTGAAGCCCACATGGACGAAAGGATAGGTCACAAACCGGATCACATGCTCAGCCGGCCATTGCCACGCCTCAAGCATCAGATCGAACACCGGCCCGAAGAAGGCGTATTGCTGCAGCGCCATCAACCGCCAGCCCACGCCTTCGGCCCCGCCGACGAACCCTTGCGCCCCTGCCGCCAACACAAGCTCCGCCAGGACCATCGGCAAGGCCAAAAGGACGACCCCCGCGGGCAACGGGTTGATGGGTGGGGCGTTTGGATCACTGCTCATACCCTTGGCCTTTCTTGACGGGCACCTGTGGCATGGGTAAGCGACCCCAGCCCGGAAATCCACCACGGAGACACCCATGACCACGCCCGCGTTCACGCCACGCGTCTTTTCAGGCATCAAGCCCTCCGGCGGCCTGACGCTGGGCAACTACCTTGGCATGGTCAAGCGCGCAGTTGAGATGCAGAACAGTGGATCGTTCGAGACGATCTATTGCATCGTCGATCTGCACGCGATCACGGTGTGGCAGGATCCGGCGGACCTGACCCTGCGCACTCGTGAACTGGCGGCGTTCTTTGTGGCCAGCGGGATCGACCCGGAGCGTTCGATCCTGTTTGCGCAAAGCCAGGTGGCCGAACACGCGCAACTGGCCTGGATCTTCAACTGTGTCGCACGCATGGGCTGGATGGGCCGGATGACCCAGTGGAAGGACAAGGCGGGCAAGAACTCGGAGAATGCCTCGCTGGGGCTGTTTGCCTATCCCGCCCTGATGGCCGCCGACATCCTGCTTTATCACGCCACGCATGTGCCGGTGGGTGACGACCAGAAGCAGCACCTGGAATTGACCCGCGACATCGCGGCGAAGTTCAACAATGACTATGGGACCGAGTTTTTCCCGATCACCGAACCCGTGATCGAAGGCGCGGCCACGCGGGTGATGAACCTGCGCGACGGCACCAAGAAGATGTCGAAGTCGGACGCCTCGGATATGAGCCGGATCAACATGGGCGATGATGCGGACACCATCGCCAAGAAAATCCGAAAGGCCAAGACCGATCCCGACCCCCTGCCCGACAGCTATGATGGGTTGGCCGACCGGCCCGAGGCGCGCAACCTGGTGAATATCTATGCGGCGTTGGCCGAGGTGGACCGGGATGCCGTGATGGCCGAGTTCGCGGGCCAGCAGTTCGGGGCGTTCAAACCCCGCCTCGCGGAACTCGCCGTCGAGAAGGTCGGCCCGATCTCGGCGGAGATGACCCGGCTGATGCAGGACACGGCCGAGCTTGACCGCCTGATCGCCCGCGGGGCCGAACGCGCGCGCGAGATCGCGGCGCCCATTCTGGCACGGACCTATGAAATCGTCGGAATGGTGCGTTAGGGTCAGGACCCTTACGCGGCCTGCGTCACAAAACGGAAACACGCGCAGGCTAGTGTCAGGCGGCGCATCGGGTCGCAACTTGTCCCCGCGATCAGGCCTATCAGGTCAGCCCATAGGCCCGTCCCGATGCTCACGACGTGGGCAGTCCGCAATCCATGCCCTCAAGGCCTCTCGGCTCTCCCCGCCGAGAGGCCGCAGTGGCCGGCCCATGTGCCGAAACACAGATCCCCCTCACATCTGGACAGGCGACCGGCAAGCCCCTACCTTCCGTCGGTCGGGAGGATGAAGCATGGCAACCGGGCAGAATATACGCACCTATTTTGAGGGCACTTGGCACGACGGCGACACCCCGATCATGCGCGCCGCCGATCACGGCGCGTGGTTGGGCAGCAGCGTCTTTGACGGTGCCCGCTACTTTGATGGCGTGGCGCCCGACCTTGAGGCGCATTGTGCGCGCGTCAATCGCTCAGCCGAGGCGCTGATGATCACCCCGACCGTGAGCGTCCAGGACATGGTTGCCTTGATCCATGAGGGACTGGCCGCCTATCCAAAGTCTGCTGCCGTCTATATCCGCCCGATGTACTGGGCCATCGACGGCGATGCCTCGGCCATTGTCCCGTCGTCCGACAAAACGGGGTTTGCCGTTTCCCTGGAAGAAATCCCCCTCGCCCCGCCAGACGCGTCAACCACACTAGGCAGAACGCAGTTTCGCCGCCCGGTTTTGGAAAGCAGCGTGGTGAACGCCAAAGCGGGCTGCCTTTATCCCAACAACGCGCGGATGCTGCGCGAGGTGCGGGCAAACGGCTTTGGCAATGCACTGGTGGCCGATGCGATGGGCAATGTCGCCGAAAGCGCGACGGCGAATGTGTTCATGGTCCGCGACGGCGAAGTCTTCACGCCCATCGCAAACGGCACGTTCCTGGCCGGTATCACCCGCGCCCGTCACATGACCAACCTGGAGATGGATGGCACACCCGTGCGCGAAGCGGTGCTAAGCTTCGATGATTTCCGCGAAGCAGATGAAGTCTTTCTGTCGGGCAACATGTCCAAAGTAACACCGGTCACAGAGTTTGACGGAACCCACTATCAGGTGGGCCCCGTCGCACGGCGCGTCCGCGAGATGTATTGGGACTGGGCCCTGAGCCAGTAGCGCCGTCGCAACATCCCCATTGCGCGCGCTGCTGCGCGCCGCCATGATCCCACCGACCAGGGAGGCTCGGCCCATGCGAAAGTTTCTTGTCGTGCTCGACGACAGCCGCGAATGCCTGAACGCCATGCGCTTTGCGGCCATGCGGGCCGCGCGGACAGGTGGAGGTGTCCAGGTCCTGTCGATTATTCCGCCCGATGAGTTCAACCATTGGATCGGTGTCGGCGACATCATGCGGGAAGAGGCGCGCGAGCGTATTCACGCGCATTTCGACGTCTTCGCAAAATGGATGCGCGACAAACAGGGGGTGTCTCCCGAACTGGTCATTCGCGAAGGCGAGCTTGTGCCTGAAATCCTGGCCCAGATCCGCGAAGATGACGAAATCGGTGTGGTTGTCCTGGGCGCGGGCAATGACAAAAAGGGCCCCGGCCCGCTGGTTTCCCAGCTTTCCAAGTCGTCGGGATCGCTTCCGGTTCCGATCACCATCGTGCCCGGAGAGATGTCGAAAGAGCGCCTGGAAGCGGTGACCTGATCCAGTTTGGAATTATTCCAAACTCTTGATCTTGCCCGCGTGACACAGCATATATGGCGTATACTTGGAGGCGCGCATGTTTATCCAAACCGAGTCCACGCCGAACCCGGCGACACTGAAGTTTTTGCCCGGTCAAACGGTGCTTGAAACAGGCACGGCTGACTTTCCATCCGCGGATGCTGCCGGGGCGTCGCCTCTGGCCACACGCATCTTTGCGGTTGCGGGCGTCACGGGGGTGTTTTTCGGCAATGATTTCGTCACCGTGACCAAATCGGAAGCGACCGAGTGGGATCATGTGAAGCCCGCAATTCTGGGCGCAATTATGGAGCATTTCCAGTCGGGCCAACCGGTGTTGGAAGGCGAAGCAGGCGCGTCGGCGGGCCATGCCGATCACGATGGCCCCGATGGCGAGATCGTCGATCAGATCAAGGAACTGCTCGATACACGCGTGCGCCCGGCTGTGGCGCAGGATGGCGGTGACATCACGTTCCACGGGTTCGATCGCGGCATCGTGTATTTGCACATGCAAGGTGCCTGTGCCGGATGCCCATCGTCGACCCTGACGCTCAAGATGGGGATCGAGAACCTTCTGCGGCACTACATTCCCGAGGTTCTTGAGGTGCGCCCGGTTGCGGCCTGACCCAACGATCCTTGCAATTGACACGTCGGCCGCGCATTGCGCGGTCGCTTTGCGTTTAGGCGGCAAGGTTGTTGCCAGCCGGTACGACGAGATGGCCCGTGGCCAGGTCGAGCGGTTGGTGCCATTGATGGAAGAAATACTGCAAGACCACGGCGCTGTCTTCGAAGAAGTTGAAGCGATCGGGGTGGGTATTGGACCGGGGAATTTTACCGGCATCAGGATATCGGTGGCGACCGCCCGCGGTCTTGCCCTTGGCCTGGGTATCCCGGCGATTGGCGTGTCGGGTTTCGATCTGATCCTCGGTCCCGAAGCAGCGCAGGATACACGACCGCATCTCGTGGCGATCCCCGTGCCGCGCGACGATCACGCGGCTTATGTCCGGCTCTACGAGGGCTTTACTCCGGCGAGCGATGCGATGCGCCTTCAAGTCTTGCTGGAACACGACGAGACCCCCCCGGAAGATGTCGATCTACCGGACCTGCCCGAGGATGCCGACATCCTGGGGGTTCACGCAGCAGCCATCGGCTGGATCACCGGCAAAGACGGGGCCTATCGTGACTATAAGTTCCGCGACCTGCCGACAGACCCTGCGCCAGCCATTGCAGAGATCGCTGAACGCAAGTTGCAGCTGTTCGGCGCGGAGGCGCCGCGGCCCGCACCCCTCTATATCCGCCCACCAGACGCCGCCCCACCGCGTGATCCGGCACCACGCATCCTGACGTGACCGACACTGAAGTCGCCGACCTCTGCGCTCGCGCATTCCCCAAGGGCACACGGACATGGACCGCCGATGCAATCGGACAAACCCGATCCGCGCCGGGTGCTATCTTCGTTACAGAAGGCCCCGCCCTCGCTCTTGGTCGCGTTGCAGCAGGCGAAGCGGAGCTGTTTCTTATCGTCACCGACCCTGATGCACAGCGCCAAGGGCACGCCGCGCGGTGTCTTTCAGCATTTGAGATGGCCTGCCGCGCCGTGGGGGCAGAACTGGTGCATCTGGAACTGCGCGCCTCCAATACCGCCGCATATGCGCTTTATGAAGCGGCGGGCTACAGACGCGTTGGCGAACGACCAAACTATTACCCCACCAGCGATGGGGGCCGTGAAGCGGCCGTGCTGATGCAAAAGCGATTCTGACACGCCCGCGCCCCGACGAATCGCCCAATCATCGGACAAAGCCCTGTGCCTGCGTCAATTCTGGGCAAAAGCCTATTGACCCTCTCCCGCCCCTGCGGCCTTAATCGGGGACGATCTGAAATAGATCCACTGAACAACCGGTCGGGCTGCGTGATTTGCCACGGCCGCAACAATTGTAACTGGGAGAACCAAATGACCCTCATGAAGTCACTTCTCGGAGCGGCCGCCGGCGTTGCGCTTACCGCCGGGATGGCCACGGCTGAGCCCGCGATCATCTTTGATCTTGGCGGCAAGTTCGACAAATCCTTCAACGAAGCCGCGTTCAATGGCGCAAGCCGCTGGGCCGAAGAAACGGGCGGGTCGTTCCGCGAGATCGAGATGCAGTCGGAAGCACAGCGTGAACAAGCGCTGCGCCGCTTTGCCGAAGCCGGTGCCAACCCTGTCGTCATGACGGGCTTTGCCTTTGGCAACGTGCTGTCGGAAGTCGCACCCGACTATCCGGACACACAGTTTGCGATCATCGACATGGTGGTGGATCAGCCAAACGTGCGCTCGGTCGTCTTCACCGAACATGAAGGGTCGTTCCTGGTCGGGATGATGGCGGCCAAGGCGTCCGAGTCGGGCACCGTCGGTTTCGTCGGCGGGATGGACATCCCTCTGATCCGCAAATTCGCCTGTGGGTATGCCCAGGGCGTCAAGCACGTGAACCCCGATGCCGAGATCATCGCCAACATGACGGGCACCACACCGGCCGCCTGGAATGACCCGGTGAAGGGTGGCGAGTTGACGAAGGCCCAGATCAGCCAAGGCGCTGACGTAGTCTACGCGGCTGCCGGCGGCACCGGCGTGGGCGTTCTGCAGGCCGCCGCCGACGAAGGCATCCTGTCGATCGGCGTGGACAGCAACCAGAACTACCTGCACCCCGGTTCGGTCCTGACCTCGATGCTGAAGCGTGTGGACAACGCCGTTTACGAGGCCTTCACCACCGGCATGGACGGCTCGTTTGAGACCGGCATCGTCGTGATGGACCTGGCTGCCGAGGGCGTGGGCTATGCGGTGGATGAATTCAACGCAGAGCTGGTATCGGATGAGATGCAGGCCGCTGTGGAAGAGGCGAAGGCTGCGATCATCGCGGGCGACCTGCCAGTGCATGACTACACCTCGGACGATAGCTGCCCCGCGCTGACGTTCTGATTCGGTCCCGATAGACCGTTTCGGGGCCGCGCGATCATCGTCGCGCGGCCCCTTTTGCAAGACCCACCACCGAAGGACGCCCGCCCCATGTCTGACGCCGCACCTGCCATTGAGCTTCGGGGAATCTCCAAGGCCTTTGGCCCTGTGCAGGCCAACAAAGACATCTCGATCCGCGTGATGCCGGGCACGATCCACGGAATCATCGGCGAAAACGGCGCAGGTAAGTCGACGCTGATGTCGATCCTTTATGGCTTCTACAAAGCCGATGCCGGTGAGATTTATATCAACGGCAACCAGACCCAGATTCCAGATAGCCAGGCAGCGATCGCGGCCGGCATCGGCATGGTGTTCCAGCATTTCAAGCTGGTTGAGAACTTCACGGTGCTGGAAAACGTCGTGCTCGGCGCCGAAGAGGGCGCGATGCTACGGCCCTCACTGGCAAAGGCGCGGACCCTGCTCACGCAGTTGGCCGATGAATACGAGTTGAACGTGAACCCCGACGCGCGGATCGAGGATATCGGCGTGGGGATGCAGCAGCGGGTGGAAATCCTGAAGGCGCTCTATCGGCAGGCCGAGATCCTGATCCTGGATGAGCCCACCGGCGTGTTGACACCCGCAGAGGCCGATCACCTCTTCCGCATCCTGCGCGGGCTTCGGGATGAGGGGAAAACCATCATCCTGATTACGCACAAGCTGCGTGAAATCATGGAAGTTACCGACACGGTCAGCGTGATGCGCCGCGGGCAGATGACCGCGACCGTCAAGACGACCGAGACCAGCCCCGAAGAACTGGCCGAGCTGATGGTTGGCCGCAAGGTTCTGCTGCGCGTCGACAAGAAACCGGCGCAGCCTGGTGCGACGGTTCTGGAGGTCGACAACCTGCGGATCACCGACGACAAGGGTGTCGAGCGGCTCAAGGGCGTGTCGCTCAACGTGCGCGCGGGCGAAATCCTCGGGATCGCCGGCGTGGCGGGCAACGGCCAGTCCGAGCTTCTCGAAATCCTCGGCGGCTATGCCAAGGGCACCGGCACGATCCGCGTCAACGGACAAGAGATCGACCTGACCGGCGCGCATTCCGATGGCCAGTCACGGCGCGAGAGGGGCATCGCACATGTGCCGGAAGACCGGCAGCGTGAAGGCCTGATCATGGATTACATGGCCTGGGAGAACACGGTCTTTGGCTATCACCACGACCCTGCCTATCAGAAAAACACTTGGTCAATGGACAACAGCGGAATCCTGGTCGAGACCGAGGCCAAGATGGAGCGCTTCGACGTGCGCCCCCCGAACCCGCGGCTGACTGCCAAAAGCTTTTCCGGAGGCAACCAGCAAAAGATCGTTCTAGCGCGCGAGATTGAGCGGAATCCCGATTTGCTTCTGATCGGTCAGCCCACACGCGGCGTCGATATCGGTGCGATTGAGTTTATCCACCAGCGGATCATCGAGCTGCGCGATGCGGGCAAGGCGATCCTCTTGGTCTCGGTCGAGCTGGATGAGATCATGTCCTTGTCTGACCGGATTGCCGTGATGTTTGACGGCCAGATCATGGGCGAACGCGATCCGGCGACGACAAATCAGAAAGAGCTGGGCCTGTTGATGGCCGGCATCACCGACACAGCGGGCGCGGTGCCCGAAGCCGTGGGGGCCTGAGACGATGCAAAAGATGCCGCAATGGGCCGATGTCTTTCTGATCCCGCTCATCAGCCTGCTGATCGCGTTCTTTATCTCGGGCCTAGTGATCCTCGCCATCGGGGAGAGCCCGATCGAGGCGGTGCAAATCATGGTCACCGGCGCACTAGGATCGACCTATGGCTGGGGCTATACCCTTTACTATACAACGAATTTCATCTTCACGGGCCTTGCCGTCGCCGTGGCCTTCCACGCCCGATTGTTCAACATCGGCGGTGAAGGGCAGGCCATGCTGGGCGGGCTTGGCGTGGCGCTCGTGTGTTTGTCGATTGACTGGCCGCACTGGCTGATCGCCCTGCCCATCGCCCTGATCGGCGGCGCCATATTCGGCGCGGCGTGGGCGGCGATTCCCGCCTACCTCCAGGCCAAACGCGGCAGCCATATCGTGATCACGACGATCATGTTCAACTTCATCGCGGCGGCCCTTTTGAACTACATGCTGGTCAACGTCATGCGGCCCCAGGGCGCGATGGACCCCGCCAGCGCGCGGTTCCCCGAAGGGAGCAATCTGCCGACCTTCCAGGATATGTTCGCGACGGCAGAGGCCCCGCTTTTCCGCGGTGCGCCCGTCAACGTCACCTTCTTCATCGCCATCGCCGCCTGTTTCCTCGTCTGGTGGCTGATCTGGCGAACGCGGCTCGGATACGAGATCCGTGCCTTCGGGCATTCCGAGACAGCCGCCGTTTATGCCGGCATATCGCCCGTGAAGATCACGGTGATCGCCATGCTGATCTCGGGTGGCCTCGCCGGGTGCATGGCCATCAACAACGTGATGGGAGAGGCAGAGCGTTTGGTCCTGAACTCGGTCGAAGGGGCGGGCTTCATCGGCATCGCGGTCGCGCTCATGGGCCGATCTCATCCGTTCGGTGTTCTGCTTGCTGCGCTTTTGTTCGGGTTTCTGTACCAGGGCGGAGCCGAGCTGAGCCTGTGGTCCAACATCCCGCGCGAGTTGATCGTGGTGATCCAGGCGCTGGTGATTCTATTCACAGGAGCGCTCGATAACATGGTGCGGATGCCGCTGGAGCGGCTATTCTTGGCGCTTTCGCGCAAACCGGATGCCGCGAAGGCCAGCGCCAAGACGGAGGCTGCGGAATGATCGCCCTTTTGCCCCAACACGTCGCGGCACCTGGCGCCATTCGCCTCGCCACGGAAAGGGTCTGAGCCATGGATTTCGCAACCGCCCTTCAGATCCTCGACTCGACCATCCGCCTAGCCACGCCCCTTTTGCTCGCATGCCTCGCCGGGCTCTTTTCAGAACGCGCGGGCATTTTTGACATTGGCCTGGAAGGCAAGATGTTGGCGGCGGCGTTTTTCTCAGCCGCTTTGGCCGCCATCTCCGGCTCGGTCTGGATCGGCCTTCTAGCGGGCATTACCGCCTCGATTGTCCTGTCTGTGATCCACGGCCTCGCCTCTATCACCTTTCGCGGCAATCAGTTGATCTCCGGCGTCGCAATCAACTTCCTCGCTGCGGGCTTGACCGTTCTCATCGCCCAAGACTGGTTCAGCCAGGGCGGGCGTACGCCTTCGCTCTCGGGCGACGCACGCTTTTCACCGATGGAGTGGCCGCTCGCTGGTGTCCTGGACAGCGTGCCGGTCCTCGGCCCTATCTATTCCGAAATCGTGTCTGGCCACACGTTCCTAGTCTACATTGCCATCCTCGCGGTTCCGGCCAGCTGGTACGTCCTGTTCCGCACGCGCTTTGGCTTGCGCCTCCGGGCGGTAGGCGAAAACCCGGCGGCGGTCGATACGGCGGGCATCTCGGTCGTGCGCATGCGCTATATCGCTGTTGCCATCTGCGGGCTACTGTGTGGACTGGCTGGCGCGTACCTTGCCACAGGGCTCGCCGCCGGGTTCGTCAAGGACATGAGCGCGGGGCGCGGGTTTATCGCATTGGCCGCCCTGATCTTTGCGAAATGGCGGCCGTGGTACGCCCTCTACGCCTGCCTTCTGTTCGGGTTCCTGGAGGCGATCGGCAACCGCTATCAGAACATCGAGGTGATCGGTGTCACGCTCCCTGTGCAGTTCATGCAGGCGCTGCCTTACATCCTTACGGTTGTCATCCTTGCGGGCTTCGTCGGCAAAGCGATCCCACCACGCGCAGGCGGGGAACCTTATGTGAAAGAGCGCTGAATGAAAAAGGGCAGGAGCCGCAGCCCCTGCCCTTCGATGCAAAATGGTGTCGCCGTCACTCGCCAGCGACGCGGGCCTCCGGATTGAACCGCGTCTCGTCCGTAACGGTGAACTGACCGCGCTTCAGCTTCTGGATCTTTCCCTGGCGAAGTAGCTGCCCAAAGGACCGCAGACCTGCCTCACGGGTGAAAGTCTCACGCTCAAAGCTCGCGACACGGCGCATCAGCTGCGGACGCGAGAACTCACGACGTCCCTCGACAAAGGCTGAATAAGCGGCCGCGGCCTCAAGCAGATCCGGCAACTCGGTGGCACCCATCTGTTTGGCAAACTCGGCAAAGCCACCGCTGCCCTCGGCCATCGGGTCTTCCATTTGTTTGATTGTCTGCGTGTTGACCCGGCGCGGCAGGACCGATTTCGGGCCTTCGGTTTTCACACCGGAATCCACCCGCTGCGATGACACAAGCATCAGCGGCGAGGGGGTTTCCGCGATCGGCGCTGGCCGTTCGGACGAGGCTTTGGTCTCATCCGGTTTGCGGGGACGGACGACCTTGGCCAGATCCGCGCGATAGCGGCTTTGCTCATCGGCGTCTTCCTCTTCCTTCGCGGTGCCACGGCCCAGCGCAAGATCCGCCTTCGTCGCGGCGACCGCTGCTTTCAGGTGGGCAATGGCAGACCGCCGACGGCTGCTTTCATCTTCGTCGAGTTTGGAGTTGGTTTCTTCGAGGATCCGGTCAAACGCAGCCTCGCCATCGGGCTCCGGCTCGAAGGCGGTGGTGTCGTCTTCTTCGGCAGGGTCCTCGTCCTGCGCAGCTTCGGCGACGATCTCCTCGACCGACTGCGACACCGGCTCAACCTCTGGCGAAACTGGCTCTTCCGACGCAACGGCCTCCTCCCCATCAGACAACGCCGCTGTCACCGATGCGAGCGTATCTGCATCATCGGCATCAGAGTAATCGTCTTCGACGGGTGCGGCGTCCTCGACAGCCTCAACGACCTCGTCAACGTCGTCCTCGGCACCAGCCTCTTCCGCCGGGCTTTCGGTACTCACAGGCTCCAGGCCCTTTGACGGACCCTCGTCGACGCCGTCAAGCGCGGCAAGATCCTGCAGGTCCTCTTCATCTTCGATCGCGTGAAGGTCATCGAGTTCCAAGTCGCCATCCGCCGCGTCCAGGGGCGCGTCGTCAAGGTCAGCGTCGTCCAGATCAAACGTGGCTTCTTCGAACAGGGCCGTGTCATCAGCATCATGGCCGAGGACGGCAGGACGATCGACCTCCGCTTCGTCCAACGTGTCAGTGGGCACGGGTTTTACGGCAGCGATCGGTTCCGCGTGCTGCGCATCCGACCGCTTCAATTGGATGATGCGCGATGCGATATCCGAGGCTGCGGGGGCGGCGGGTGCATGATCTTCGACACCAAGCTCCTCCGCAGCGTGCGACACCTCTTCGATGCCCTCGTCCACCGCATCAGCACCGGCGTCTTCGTCTTCCGCGTCCGCAAATGCCTCACCCAGGGTCACGTCCGGCGCGTCCTTGGCGGGCTGGGGTACCGGCTCCAACGCAGGCGTCACATCTGCAATCGGCGGAGTCTCGTCTTCAAAGGAGACGTCGTCGAACGCGCTTTCGATCGATCCAGAATAGGGATCTGACGGCAGAGGCGCATCGAATTCGTCATCAGCCTCTTCCACGGGACGATTGCGCGCGACAACCGCGCGAATGCGGCTCAGCTTAGCGGCGATGCTGCCTTCGTCACCTTCCACCGTGGCCTGGGCAGGCTCTGGGACGGTGTCGACAGCCTTAACCACCGGGGCGGGCGCAGCAACCGGTGCAGGCTGTGGCGCGGGCTCGGGCGTTTCTGCAACGGGCTCGACCTGACGCAGAACGATGCCATCGTCCTGAACACGGGCCTCGACCCGTCGCTGCACCTCTTGCTCGGCGATGCGATGCAGCATTTCTGCATCCGGTGTGGGCGGTTCCGCGCCAAAGTACCGATCATCTGCCGCAAGGTCGCGGAAGTACTCGGCGATGGACTTCATCGTCGAGAATGGGTCATCAAAGCCTTCGAGCGTACAAGAGAACGTCCCATACGACACGGTTAGGATTTTGCTCGGGCCTACCATCGTGTTCGCTTTCTCCCCCGATCCAGCGGAAATCCGTCGAAAATGAAGTGCCCTCAAAATTGGAACAGACTGTGGCATTTCGGTGGATTTATTCTGGGCGCGAGTGTGATCTGTTTCCGTGACAAATACAAATCAAGTCAGTGAGTTCATGATCATTCGCAGCGAAAACGCCGTCACGCTGGTCGGTGCCAGCGAGGTTAGTATACAGGATATTGATGAAAGCTTGACGCGCGCCCCAATATTGGTGGCCGCAGACGGGGGTGCGGATCATCTGCTGGCGCAAAACCATCTGCCATCGGCTGTCATCGGCGATCTTGATAGCCTGTCAGACGCCGCCCAAACCACATTACCGCCAGATCGGCTACTCAGTGTTTCCGAACAGGAAACAACCGATTTCGAAAAATGCCTGCATCGCATTGATGCGCCGCTGATTCTAGCGCTGGGGTTCACGGGCGGGCGGATCGATCACGAACTGTCTGTGTACAACGCGTTGGCCCGCAACCCGCAAAAAACATGCATCGTTCTGGGGACGACCGATCTGGTTTTCCTCGCCCCGCGAACGCTTGATCTGACGCTGCCAAAGGCAAGCCGCCTATCGCTGTTTCCCATGGCACCGGTGCAGGGGCGTTCACAGGGATTGGAATGGCCGATTGAAGGAATTGAGTTCGCGCCAGCCGATCGCATCGGCACATCGAACCGTGTCACCGGCCCGGTTCACCTACAGTTTGACGCGGACGGGATGCTTGTCATTCTGCCGCGGGCGGCGCTGGACGCGGTTTGGCACGCACTGCACCCCGGCTAAGCGCCTGTTCGCGAAAGACGATGTAGAGACCCGCGAGGATCGCCACGACAATTCCCACCAGCGCCAGACCATTGGGAAATTCGCGGAAAACGAGCCATCCCACGACCGTCGCCACCGGAATTTCGAGGTACTGCATCGGCGCAAGCGTGCTGGCGGGGGCGAACCGCAGGCTCCACGTCATCACGAGGTGGGCGCAAGTGCCCAGAATGCCCATCGCCAGCAAAAGCCAGATAATCTGCGGCTCAAACGCAGAGGGCTCAAGTCGGATGAGGCCTACCACAACCGCAATAAGCAGGGCGGGCACAAGAATGGCCGAGGCCATCAAGCCATTGATCGCCTGCAGGGAAATCGGATCGACCTCGCGAGCGATCACCCGTGTCACCAACATGAAAACCGCAAACACCACTGCAACACCCAGAGGGAACAGCGCAGGCGCACCCACATTGGCAAAGCTTGGCTGGATGACCATCAGCGTACCGATAAAGCCAACCAAACACGCCGCCATCCGGCGCAGGCCCACCTCTTCACCGAGATAGAGATGACCAAGAAGCAGCAGAATGAACGGCATCACAAAGGCGATGGCCACAGCGTCGGCTAGCGGCAGAAAACGCAACGCACTGAACATCAACCCGATCCCAGCGATATGGAGCGCCGTGCGCACCGCCATCAGCCACCACATCCGCCGCGACAACTTCATGCGCTCAGGGTTCAGCACGAGGACGGGCCCTGTCATGATGGCCTGCACCACGAACCGAACCACCAACAGGGCAAGCAGCGGGACAACCCCGCCCAACAGCTTGGCGGTGGCGTCTGACAAAGGGGCCAGCACGCAAAAGCCAAGCATCAACATGATGCCAAGGAAGGGTCGATCGTCGCGCATTGCGCGACCCTAGCGGTGGTTTAGAGGCCCTGCAATCGCGCGGTCAGACGTTCTGCGTCGCCCACCTGGCGATCAGATCGCGCTGCAACTGACGCGCCCGCCGGGACCAGCTTCTGGCACCTGGTGGGCGTTCGCGATTGGCCACGGGGATCGCATCGCGGCGAGGCATGTCGGCGCAGAAAATTGCGAAGGCCAGCGACCGCTCGCCCGGTCCGTCGATATAGCCCGCGAGCCCGCTCACAAAGTTCAGCGTTCCGGTCTTGGCCTTCACCGTGATCCCCGGCGCATCAACGCGGAAATCGCGCAGCAGAGGCCTCAACCGATCCTGATCGCGCGCTGCAGCATGCAGGATGCGCACCATATCGGGCGCGGTCACGCGCGCCCCGTAACCCAGGCCCGAATGGTCGATAAAGCCGGTGCTTCGCGTGCCCGCCTGCACCCCGAACCACTTGTTCATCTCGCGCGCGGATCGGATCAGGCTGGGCGCGCGGATCCCGTCTTGCAGTGTTGCGGTCAGGCCCACCATCTCGGCCGTCAGATTGGTCGAATACCGCAGCATTGCTTGCAAGGTTTCATTCAACGGTGCCCCTTCGTGGGCGGCCACGACGTCACCCGTGATCGGCCCAATGGGATCGGCACCGCGTTTGAGGACGATGCCGTAGGACCGCGCGATGGTCATGAACACATCTGCTGCGTATTCCGCCGGTCGGCTGACCGGTAGCCACCGCGCGCCATCCTTGCCCAAAGCACGCTCGGCTACCGTCCATTCATCGGCCTCACGCGTGTATTCGACGTCAAAGACGGGGGAGGAACGTTCGACGATTTCCATGGATGCCACGCCAACCGCGGGCCGAAACCGGCGCGCGCGCGCCTGCATCGTGATGTCATAGCCCGCCTTGGCGCGGCGCCATTCGAAGTGTACCCGGTTGAAATTCAGGTTCAGCGCACCGATCGCAGGGTTGTAGGCGACTTGATCCGGTTGATCAGGATCGATCCACGGCAGGGACGGCAAAAGATCGTGCAAGACGCGGAACGCCCCCGTCACCTCGACGACACCCGCCTCCTTCAACTGCGCCGCCATGTCACCCAACGCGTCGCTATTGAGCGCAGGGTCACCGCCGCCGATCAGAACCAAATCACCATCGATGCGCCCGCCGACGATGGGGGCCGTGGCGACCAGCCGTGTGCGAAAGCGGAAGGTGGGGCCCAAACGGTTCAGCGCGTACCAGGCCGTTGCCGCCTTGGCGACCGAGGCTGGCGGCAAGCGTCGGGTGGGTTCATGAGCCTCGATCATCTCGCCCGTTCGGGCATCGGCCACAGCGAAACCGATGGCCCCGCCCAGGCGCGCCTTTTCAATCAGAGCGGCATAAGGCGGTGGGGCTGCGACAGCTGCTGCTGCCCCTCCCTCGGCCCGCGCCGGGGGGCGTACAGAAACATCGGGCGCACGCGCCAAAGCAGGCGCTGCGCCAGACAGCACAAGCCCCGCAATCACCCCGCGCCGTGAGATCTGCCTTGACATGGCGCGGAGTTAACCGCGCGCCCCGGCCCCGATCAAGCACCAAGTCTGCGCAATTGACGCGGTGTTGCACGCCCGATATGGCCGCCGCCATGACCCGCGCCGCGTTGTTGATGATCTTCGGGATGTTCCTGATCCCTTTGAGTGACAGCGCTGGTAAGCTATTGGTGGGGCAACATAATGTGGCCCCGCAGTTCGTCGCTTGGTCGCGGTTCGCGATGGGCGCCCTGCTGCTACTGCCGTTCCTGACGAGGGGTGAGGCGCGCGTGCATCACTTGCTGGATTGGCGCATCACATTTCGCGGCGCGCTGATTGCGGGTGGGATCCTGTCGATCCTGACGGCGCTTCAATCAGAACCGCTCCCCGACGTTTTCGCCGCATTCTTCATTGGACCGGCGGTGTCTTATGTTTTGTCCATCGTCCTTTTGGGCGAGCGTGTCAGCCTGGCACGATCCGCCTTGCTTGGCGTGGGATTTATCGGTGTTCTGCTGGTCGTCCGCCCGGGCTTTGGCATGACACCGGGCTTGGGCTTTGCGGTTCTGGCGGGTGTATTCTACGGTGCCTACCTCGTGGCCAGTCGGTGGCTAGCCGGGGCGGCATCGCCACGCACGCTTCTTCTATCGCAACTGGTGACAGGCACAGTTTTGCTGACACCGTTTGCGTTTCTTCATTGGCCCGAATTGTCGATGACACTGGCCGGGCTGATCGCCCTCAGCGCAGCGGCGTCCATGGCCGGCAACTACCTTCTGGTGATCGCCTATGGCATGGCCCCGGCCACGCGCCTTGCCCCGTTTGTGTACTTCCAGCTGATCGCCGCTGTCGCATTGGGGTGGCTCATCTTCAGCGATCTGCCCGATGCGCTGTCCTGGGCCGGGATTGCGCTGCTCGTCCTGTCCGGCTTTGCGACACTGGCGCTCAGGCGCTAGTCCAGGCCCCGCGCGCACGGATCTCGCTCGAAGACGACGCGTCCAGCGGCACGTTCACAAAACACCATGCCGGAGCCTGCGCCAGCGCAAGCCGCGCGGCCTCGCGCCCGCGCAGGCGGTCACGCCGAAACTTGCCCGCCGCCACCGACATCCGCGCCGAGATCCGTTGCCCGGGCCGTGCGATCACACCCACCGGAACCGTCCGCAATATCCATTCCCAACGGTCCCATTTGTGAAATCCCGCCAGATTATCGGCACCCATCAGCCAAACGAACCGCACGCCGGGATAGTGCGCGTGCAACTGTTTGAGCGTCTCCGCGGTGTACCGTGTCCCCAGCCGTGCCTCGACATCGCTCACCACAATTCGCGGGTGATCGACTAGGGCCCGCGCTGCTTCAAGGCGCCGCTCCAGCGGCGCGGGTCCGTTTGTCTTCAAAGGGTTGCCGGGTGTCACCAGCCACCAGACGCGATCCAGACCAAACCGTTTCAGCGCCTCGCGCGTGATGTGCAAATGCCCGCTATGGGGGGGATCGAAGGATCCGCCCAAAAGACCGATCACCATGCCAGGGCGCGCAACGGGCCAGCCCACAGTGTTCATCGCTCACGCCCCCTCCCGGCCCTTGGTCGCCTTCGTACCAAACGCAGAGGAAAGTGCCAACTGAGCGCCGTTAGCAGTTGGGGATGTTCACCGCCAACCCGCCAAGCGATGTCTCTTTATACTTGCTGTTCATGTCTTCGCCGGTCTGCCGCATCGTCTCGATACAGGCATCCAGCGGCACAAGATGGGTCCCATCCCCGCGCAGCGACAGGGATGCCGCCGACACGGCCTTGATCGCCCCCAAGCCATTGCGCTCGATACACGGCACCTGCACCAAACCCCGCGCCGGATCGCAGGTCATGCCCAGGTGATGCTCCAGCGCGATCTCGGCCGCATTCTCGATCTGCTCAGGCGTGCCGTCCAAAACAGCGCACAGCCCAGCCGCCGCCATCGCGCTGGCCGAGCCGACCTCGGCCTGACACCCGCATTCGGCCCCGCTGATCGAGGCATTGTGCTTTACCAACCCACCAATCGCCGCCGCGGTCAGCAGGAACTCCCCAATCCGCCGTTTCGATGCGCCCGGCACGTGGTCGAGGTAGTATTTCAACGTCGCAGGCACCACGCCCGCAGCCCCGTTGGTGGGTGCCGTGACGACCTGACCGCCCGCGGCGTTTTCTTCGTTCACGGCCATCGCATAGGTACTGATCCAGTCGTTGATCGTGTGCGGCGCGGTCAGATTGCGCCCGCGCTCCGCCTGCAGGGCATCGTGGATGCCCCGCGCCCGGCGCTTGACGTTCAGGCCACCGGGAAGAATCCCGTCACCCGCAAGCCCGCGGTCGATGCAATCCTCCATCACGCTCCACAGCCGATCCATCCCGCGGTCCAGGGTTGTCTGATCGATGCGGGACAGCTCATTGATGCGTTTGAGGTCGGCAATGCTCTTGCCGGTCTCCACGCACATATCCAGCATCTCGGCCGCCGACTTGAACGGAAACGGAACCGGCGCGCCATCATCGGTGTCTTTGCCCGAGGCCAGTTCATCGGCTGTCATCACGAAACCACCACCCACCGAGTAGTAGGTTTCCTGCGCAATCACATCGCCCTGCTTGTCGGTTGCCATCAGGATCATGCCATTGGCATGCCCCGGCAACGGCGGACCATAGTCAAACCGGATGTCCTCTTGCGGATCAAAGGCCAGTGGCCCCAACCCGTCAGGCATCACGCACTTCTTCGCCCGGATGTCGGCCAGTGCCGCCTCCGCCACGCTGGCGTCATAGGTATCCGGCAGGAACCCCGCCAGCCCAAGGATCACCGCGCGGTCGGTCGCATGACCAACCCCGGTGAAGGCCAAGGACCCATGCAAGCTGGCCCGGACGCCCGCTGGCGAAAACGGCGACGCCCGCAAGCTGTCCAGAAACCGACCCGCGGCCACCATTGGGCCCATCGTGTGCGAGGACGAGGGGCCGATGCCGACCTTGAACATATCGAATACGGACAGGAACATGCCAGATCTCCGAAAAACTAGGTTTCATTTGAAGATAGGATTGGCCTCGGTCCATCCCCAAAACGACGACTTCGCACCCGCGAACGCAGGTTTTTTCGTGGGACCACAGATTTGGCGAAGCGGCGGCGCACAAAAATCATCCAAGCCCCTCGCCCCCGGGAAACAGGACGCCTATAAGCGACGCCAACCCTGCCGGAGTCGCATCCCATGTCCCAAAATCTATCCCCGATCGACACGGCAAAATTCGTAGCCGCCAAGCGCGCCTGCGACTTTGTCGAATCGGGCATGCGTGTGGGGCTTGGCACGGGATCCACGGCCGCTTGGCTGGTCCGCTGTCTGGGCGATCTTGTCCGCGATGAAGGCCTCGATATCATCGGCGTCCCAACATCGACGCGCACGGCCGAGCTTGCGCGGGATGTGGGCATCCGCACGACCACGCTGGATGATGTAAAGTGGCTCGACCTGACCATCGACGGCGCGGACGAGTTTGATGGCGAGTTGAACCTGATCAAAGGTGGCGGCGGCGCGCTGTTGCAGGAAAAGATCGTGGCCACAGCCAGCGATCAGATGATCGTAATCGCCGACAAGACCAAGCAGGTTGAGACACTCGGGGCCTTTCCGCTGCCGGTCGAGGTTGTCCCGTTTGGGTGGCAAACGACCAAGGCCCTGCTGGAGGAAACGCTGTCATCGCTGGATGTCCTGGGCGAGACGTCGGGTTTGCGCATGAATGGCGATGCGCCCTATGTCACCGACGAAGGGAACTATATCCTGGATCTGCATCTTGGCCGGATCGGCAATGCCCGTCAGTTCGGCATCGTCATCAACCAGATTCCCGGGATCGTGGAAAACGGGCTGTTCATCGACATCTGCGACATTGTCATCGTCGGACACGGTGACGGGCGGGTTGAGATCAAGGACATCAACGCCGGCACCACGCAACAGGACGTGGTCGACTTTGTGGACACCGAAAACCTGTTCACCGACCTCGCTGATTGACCCATGGCGTTTGACTATGACCTCTTCGTAATCGGCGGCGGCTCGGGCGGCGTACGCGCGGCGCGGATCGCTGCGTCAGAAGGCGGGGCAACGGTGGGCCTTGCCGAGGAAAGCCGGATGGGCGGCACATGCGTGATCCGCGGCTGCGTGCCCAAAAAGATCATGGTGTTTGCCAGCGGATACCGTCGCCAGGTTGATCTTGCCCAGAACTATGGCTGGGACGCGCAGCTTGGCACGTTTGATTGGCCGGGCTTCCGCACGCATCTGCATGGTGAGCTGGACCGCCTCGAACAGATCTACCGCGACAACCTGACCAAAGCCGGCGTGGAAATCTTCGATTGCCGCGCAACCGTTGCCGATCCCCACACTGTCGCTTTGGCTGACGGCAAGACTGTGACGGCCAAGCACATCCTGATCGCGGTCGGCGGCCACCCCATCTTTCCCGATGATCGCGCGCGCGAGCTGGGGATGTCCTCGAACGACGTCTTCCACCTCGACACTCTTCCCAAAAGCCTGCTTATCGTTGGCGGCGGCTACATCGCGTGCGAGTTCGCGTGCATCTTCAAGGGTCTTGGGACACAGGTCACGCAATACTACCGCGGGGCACAAATCCTGCGCGGCTTTGACGAGGAAGCCCGTGGCCTGATCGCCGAAGGGATGCGGGACAAGGGTGTCGACTTGCATGTCGGGACGACGATCCTAGACATGGAAAAGCGCGACGGTGGCATCTGGGTGAAGGCCTCCAACGGCGATGAGGCAATGTATGACCGCATCCTGTTTGCCACCGGCCGCGACCCGAACACCGATGGCCTGGGCCTCGAAGAGGCCGGGGTGCAGCTTGGCCGGCGGGGCGAGGTGATCGTTGACGACTACAGCCAAACCAACATCCCTTCGATCTATGCCGTCGGCGATGTGACCGACCGCATCAACCTCACCCCCGTTGCGATCCGCGAAGGCCATGCCTTCGCCGATACGGTTTTCGGCGGGGACAAACGCCCTGTCGATCACAAGAACGTGGCCAGCGCCGTGTTCACCCAGCCCGAATACGGCAGTGTCGGCATGACCGAGGAAGAGGCACGGGAACATCACCGGATCGAGGTCTATTGCACATCGTTCCGACCGATGCAGTCGGCTTTTGTCGGCAAACCGGATCGCGTGCTGTTTAAATTGGTGGTAGATCGCGATGATAGAACAGTTTTGGGATGCCACATCGTGGCGGACGGCGCAGGGGAATTGATCCAACTGGCCGCGATTGCAGTGAAAATGGGTGCCACGAAAGAAGACTTTGACCGAACGGTGGCTGTCCACCCCACGATTTCCGAAGAACTTGTGACCATGCGTGTCCCTGTCAGAACCGCTTGAAAAATCGGGGCAAGCACACAGTTAGCACAGTGACGAATATCTGACCGAAATAGGAAAAGAGACCTCAATGGCCAGTAACAACGGCGGACCCTGGGGCGGCGGCCCCCGCGGCGGCGGCTCTAACGGCGGCGACAATCGCGGTGGCGGGCGGCGGCCCGGTGGCGACGGCCCGCAAATTCCAGAGATCGACGAAATCATGAAGAAGGGCCAGGAACAACTGCGCGTCCTGATGGGCGGTCGCGGTGGCCGGGGCGGTGGCGACGGCGCACCTGGGCCAGGCCTGTCCCGCGGCACGATCCTATTGGGTGTCCTAGCCGCGGTTGGCCTCTGGGCCTTCAACTCGTTCTATACGGTCCGCCCGGAAGAACAGTCGGTGGAATTGTTCCTGGGCGAATTCAGCGCCATCGGAAACCCGGGTTTGAATTTTGCGCCCTGGCCGCTTGTGACCTACGAAGTGATCCCAGTCACGCGAGAACAATCCGAAGACATCGGAACGGGCCGCTCAGGCTCATCGGGTGGTGACGGGCTGATGCTGACGACCGACGAAAACATCGTCGATATCGACTTCCAGGTGGTCTGGAACATCAACGACCCGGCCAAGTTCCTGTTCAACTTGCGCGATGCCCGCGCCACGGTGCGCGCCGTGTCCGAAGCGGCGATGCGTGAAATCATTGCGGCGTCCGAGCTTGCGCCGATCCTGAACCGCGATCGTGGTCTGATCGAAGCCAACGCACAGGAACTGATCCAGACAACGCTCGACAGCTACGAATCCGGCATCAATATTGTCCGGGTCAACCTTGACCGGTCGGACCCGCCCAACGAAGTGATCGACGCCTTCCGTGAGGTGCAGGCAGCGGAACAGGAACGTGACCGTCTTGAACGCACGGCAGATGCCTATGCCAACCGCGTTCTCGCCGGGGCCCGTGGTGAAGCCGCGCAGATCCTGGAAGAATCTGAGGCCTACCGCGCCCGCGTCGTCAACGAAGCACAGGGTGAAGCAAGCCGCTTCCTCGCGGTTCTGACCGAATACCAGCAGGCGCCCGAGGTGACGCGGAAACGTCTCTATCTGGAAACGCTTGAGCGTGTTCTGGGCGATGTCGACAAGATCATCCTCGATGAGAACTCTGGCGGCAGCGGGGGACAAGGCGTCGTGCCGTACCTGCCACTGAACGAATTGCGGCGGCCCGCGGCCACCACCGCACAGCAGGGGAACTGAGATGCGTAAAGCGACCTATGTTATTCCCGTCCTGATCATCGCCTTGGCGACGCTTCTGTCCGCGATCTTTATCGTCGACGAACGCGAAAAAGCGCTGGTCCTGCAGTTCGGTCAGATCCGCCAGGTGAAGGAAGAGCCAGGCTTGGCCTTCAAGATCCCGCTGATCCAAGAGGTGGTGCGGTACGACGACCGTATCCTGTCGCTCGACACACCGCCGATCGAGGTGACGCCGTCGGATGACCGGCGTTTGGTGGTCGATGCTTTCGCCCGCTACCGGATCGCCGATGTGGTTCAGTTCCGCCAAGCGGTGGGTGTCGGTGGCCTGCGCGCCGCCGAAGACCGGCTGGCCTCGATCCTGACCACCCAGACCCGGGCGGTGCTGGGTTCGGCAGGTGTGACGTCGAACACCATCCTGTCGTCTGACCGGGCCGCACTGATGGTGCGTATCCGCGAGCTGTCACAGCTGCGTGCCCAAGCACTTGGCCTCGATGTGGTGGACGTCCGTCTCAAACAAACCAACCTGCCTGAGCAAAACCTTGACGCCACCTTCGCCCGTATGCGGGCCGAGCGTGAACGGGAAGCCGCCGACGAAATCGCCCGGGGCGAGGAAGCGGCGCAGCGGGTTCGTGCGCAAGCCGATAGAACGGTTGTGGAACTGGTGTCCGAAGCGCAACGCGAAAGCGAGATCGTGCGTGGTGAAGCGGATGCCGAACGCAACGCAATCTTCGCTCAAGCCTTTGGAGCCGATCCGGAGTTCTTTGAATTCTACCGGTCGATGAGCGCGTATGAGCGTGCGTTGCAAGGCGCAAACTCGACCATGGTGATCACGCCAGACAGCGAGTTTTTCGACTTCTTCGACGCGCCCAGTGGCCGCACGCCTCCGTCAAACTGATGGGGTACGTCTTGCTGGGCATCGGCCTGGTTCTGGTGATCGAGGGGCTGGCCATCGCGCTGGCCCCTTCGCGTCTGGAAGAGGTGCTGGAGTATCTGCGCCAGATCCCTGTCGACACCCGCCGCATGCTGGGGCTTGGCGCCATTAGCCTTGGCGTTGTGCTGGTCTGGATTGCACGCTCGCTCGGGGTTTGACGCCGGGCCGTTGCAGTTTTTTTGACCAAACCTGCCCGATCGCGCTAAGTCACGGCTGAGTGACCAGAAGTTCAGCCACGTTGTGTTGCAGGCTGCGCTGCCTATCTGACAGGGTAGGAAACAGAGATCGCGCCACCGCGTCACCCCGGCGGCGGCCATAGAAGGACACAAAGGAGTTCGACGTGACATCAAAGGCAGCAGTGCTCACACAAGCTCATCCACGGCGTATCGCAGCATTTTGGGCATTGGTCCTTGGCCTGGCGTTCGCGTTGGTTCAGGTCTTCGCGACAGCGTCCCGCGCCGTTCCAGAAACCTTCGCGGATCTCGCCACCCAGGTCAGCCCCTCGGTGGTGAACATCACGACATCCACGACGGTGGCCACGTCCACTGGCCCGAACCCGGTCGTTCCCGAGGGATCGCCCTTCGAAGACTTCTTCCGCGACTTCATGGATCGCGGCCAGAATGGCCAACGCCCGCGGCGCAGTCAGGCGCTGGGATCCGGCTTCGTGATCTCGGAAGACGGCTTCATTGTCACCAACAACCACGTCATTCAGGGCGCTGATGAAATCCTGATCGAGTTTTTCGAAGGGGGTGAACTTGAGGCAGAAGTGGTTGGCACCGACCCAAATACCGACCTCGCCCTCCTCAAAGTAGACAGCGATCGCCCCCTGCCCTTTGTACCCTGGGGCGACAGCGACGAAGCCCGCGTGGGTGACTGGGTGATGGCCATGGGCAACCCCCTGGGCCAAGGCTTCTCGGTTTCTGCCGGGATCGTCTCGGCCCGTGGCCGCGCATTGTCGGGCACCTATGACGACTACATCCAGACTGACGCCGCGATCAACCGCGGTAACTCCGGTGGCCCCCTGTTCAACATGGACGGCGAGGTGATCGGCGTGAACACCGCGATCCTGTCGCCCAATGGCGGCTCCATCGGGATCGGGTTCGCGATGTCGGCCCGTGTCGCAGAGAACGTGATCAACCAACTGCAAGAGTTCGGCGAAACCCGCCGGGGCTGGCTGGGCGTGCGCATCCAGGACGTCTCGGACGACGTGGCCGAGGCCATGGGTCTGGAAACCACAGCTGGCGCGCTTGTCACCGATGTGCCCGAAGGCCCCGCCTTGGAAGCCGGTATTGAAGCGGGCGACGTGATCCTGTCCTTCGACGGTGGTGAGGTATCGGACACCCGCGAACTGGTGAACCGCGTCGGCAATACCGAGGTTGGCAAAGCTGTGCGCATCGTTGTCTTCCGGGAAGGCGCGACGCAGACACTTCTGGTCACTTTGGGCCGCCGGGAAGAGGCCGAACGCGCCATCCCCGCCTCCGCACCCGCCGATGAGCCGGTGACCGGCGATATCCTTGGCCTGACCGTATCGGGCATGACGGATGAACTGCGCGAGCAACTGGGCCTTGACGAAGGCGCCGAAGGCTTGGTGGTTCAGGAAGTGGCCGAAGACAGCGAAGCCTTTGAAAAAGGCCTGCGCGCCGGCGATCTGATCACCGAGGCCGGGCAAGAGGCCATCGCCTCGCTCGGCGATCTCGAAGACCGGATCGAGGCTGCACGCGAAGCCGGGCGCAAATCGCTGTTGCTTCTCGTGCGTCGCGGCGGTGATCCGCGCTTTGTGGCCTTGTCCCTCGAGCAGAGCTAGAGGCCAAAAACATACGCATGTGACGGGGCGCCTTCGGGCGCCCCATTGCATATCAGGGCTGATCCCCCGCCCGGCATCCTTCGTGATGGCGCAACAGATCATCCAGCATCCAAGAGATATCTTCGACCACCTCGGCCACGATATGGGTCACCGCGCCCTCCCGCTGGACCCGGCCCGTCACTTTCAGACACCGCCCCGCAATCACCGCGCGGCGAAACCGTTCGTAAAGCGCGCGCCAGACAACCACGTTGCACACCCCCGTCTCATCTTCGAGCGTGATAAAAATCACCCCCTTGGCCGTCCCCGGCCGCTGGCGTACCAGGACCAGCCCGGCAACGCACACCCGCGCCCCCGGCGGCACCTCCTCAAGACGTGCATGCGGGGTGCAGGCCGGTGGACGCGGCCAGGGCGCGGACTTGGGAATCGCGACATGTGCAGACATGAGAACAAATATAGAACATATCCCTGCCAAAACAAACCCCTGCCGCGTCCCGGAAAATGGGGCTGGCCCCCCCTCTCTGCCTTGGCTAGGAAAGGGCGATTGCGAGCATGAGGATGCACATGGCCAAGATTACCTATATCGAACACAACGGCACCGAACATGTCGTCGACGTCGCAAACGGGCTGACCGTCATGGAAGGCGCGCGCGACAACAACATCCCCGGAATCGAGGCCGATTGCGGCGGCGCCTGTGCCTGTTCGACCTGCCATGTTTATGTCCATCCCGATTGGGTCGCCAAGTTGCCCGAAAAGGATCCGATGGAAGAAGACATGCTGGACTTCGCCTATGAGCCCGATGCCGCCCGGTCGCGGCTGACCTGCCAGCTCAAGGTCACCGACGCGCTGGACGGCCTTGTCGTGCAGATGCCAGAAAAGCAGATCTGATGCCGCTCCGCGGGGCCCTGCTGGCACTCCTTTTGGCCGGCACGGCCACCGCCGACACAATCACCGCCGCGGAGTACACCGACCCGACCGATCGCTACCCCCATGCCGTGCTTGGCGACGCGATCGAATACGGTGCGCTCGTACTGACCACCGACAGCGGCCGGTCTGTCCGGATCGTTCTGCCCGACACAAGCGTTTTTGAGGACGTGGCCCCCCGCCTTGCCGATCTCGATGGCGACGGCGCGCCGGAAGTCGTCACCGTTGAAAGCAGCCAGTCCCAGGGGGCCCGCCTGGCCGTGTTCGGCACCGACGGGATGATCGCCGCCACGCCCTATATCGGCACTCGGTTCCGCTGGCTTGCCCCCATTGGCATCGCAGATCTTGACGGGGACGGCGCGATTGAGATCGCTTATATTGACCGTCCGCACCTGGCCCGAACGCTGCGGATCGTGCGCTATCAGGACGGCGAATTGATCCCCGTCGGCAGCAGCGAAGGCTTTACCAACCACCGCATCGGCGAACCCGACATTGGCGGAGGCATCCGCAACTGCGGCGACGGGCTAGAGATGATCGTTGCGAGCCGCACCTGGCAAACTGTCATGAGCGTGCGCTTCATCGCCGGAGCGATCCTGTCCCGACCCATCGGCCCCTATGTCGACCGGTCCAGTTTCGCAGCAGCACTCGACTGCGAATTTTAAGAAACTGCGCCCCATCTTGCGGGGCCTAGATGTCTTTGGTCCAAAAATTATCCCGGGGAGCCGCCTGCCAGGGCGGCGGGGCAGAGCCCCTCAGTCCCCGATCGCGCGCCACCCGATATCGCGACGGCAAAACCCGCCTGGCCAACTGATCTGATCGACCATCGCATAGGCCCGATCGCGCGCCTCCCGCAAACTCGCCCCGCGCGCGGTGACGTTCAGCACGCGCCCGCCGGAGGTCGTGATCACTCCGTTCGACTGCGACGTACCGGCATGAAACACCATATGCGTGCTGTCCTCGGACACATCGTCAAGGCCGATGATCACAGCGCCTTTCTCATACGCGCCGGGATAACCCTCCGCCGCCATCACAACAGTCATCGCATGATCGTCGGCCCAGTTCACCTGCGCCGTTCCCAATCGGCCCTCAGCCGTCGCGTGCATCAGATCGAACGCCTGCGCGCCCAACCGCATCATCATGGCCTGCGTTTCTGGGTCACCGAAGCGCACGTTGTATTCCACCAACCGCGGCGCTCCGTTTTGGATCATCAATCCCGCGTAAAGAACGCCTTGATACGGCGTCCCACGCCGCGCCATCTCCGCCACGGTCGGCCGCACGATCTGGTCCATCGCCCGGGCCACAATCTCATTCGTCATCACCGGCGCGGGCGAATAGGCCCCCATCCCGCCGGTATTGGGGCCCGTATCGCCCTCACCAACCCGCTTGTGATCCTGCGCCGTGCCGATGGGCAAGACGTCCATCCCGTCGCACAAGACGAAGAATGAGGCCTCTTCCCCCTCCATGAACTCTTCGATCACGACCGACGCGCCCGCACGGCCAAAGCCACCGGCGAACATCTGGTCCACGGCCTGCAGGGCCTCGGCAACCGTCATCGCAACGACCACGCCCTTGCCCGCCGCCAGGCCATCGGCCTTCACCACAATCGGCGCCCCTTGCGCCTGCACATAGTCCCGCGCAGCTGCTGCATCACTGAACCGGGCCCAGGCCGCCGTCGGGGCGCCCGCTGAATCGCAGATTTCTTTCGTGAAGGCTTTGGAAGCCTCCAATTGCGCGGCAGCCTGCGACGGGCCGAACACCAGCAACCCCGCATCCCGCAACCGATCCGCCACCCCGGCGGCCAGCGGCGCCTCGGGCCCGACGATCACGAAATCAATCGCGTTTTCTTCGGCAAAGGTGGCCACCGCCCCCCCATCCTCGATATCGAGAGACGCGCAATCCGCAATCTGCGCGATACCAGCATTGCCCGGCGCCACGATCAGCTTGTCGCATTTGGGATTTTGCATCACGGCCCAGGCCAAAGCGTGTTCGCGGCCGCCACCGCCCAGTATCAGGATGTTCATCAAAACCCTCGGACTTGGTTGCCGCGCTGATACACGCAGGCCACGGTCGCAGCAACTCACCTCGCCGGGGTCAATGATTGTCCACCCCGCTGATCCGCTTGGCCCCGCCCACGCCCCCGGCTAAAGTCGCGCTTACCAAGACGAGGGGGGGCACATGTCCGATCTGATCGACGATCCTGCGCCGGGGCAGAACGCGCCGGAATTTACTGTGTCCGAAATCTCGGGCGCCGTAAAGCGCGTGATCGAGGGCGAGTTTGGTCGGATCCGGGTCAAAGGCGAGGTTGGCCGCGTGTTCCGCGCGCGATCCGGGCATCTCTACTATGACATCAAGGACGAAAAAAACGTCCTCGCCTGCACCACCTGGAAAGGCCAGATCGGCAGCCTCAGCGTCCAGCCAGAAGAAGGGTTGGAAGTTGTCGTCACCGGTCGTCTGACCACGTTCGGCGCGCAGTCGAAATACAACATGAACGTCGATGAGATGGCCGTGGCCGGTGTGGGCGCGCTGATGGCCATGCTGGAAAAGCGCAAGAAGGCGCTCGAGGCCGAAGGCCTTTTTGCGCAAGGGCGCAAGCAAGCCTTACCCTACCTGCCTGAGATCATCGGGGTGATCACCTCGCCCTCGGGTGCGGTGATCCGCGATATCCTGCACCGTCTGCGCGACCGGTTTCCGCGCAAGGTCCTGATCTGGCCCGTCGCCGTTCAGGGGGATCGATGCGCGCCCGAGGTGACGGCGGCCATCAATGGGTTCAACCAGCTCACCCCCGGGGGCGCCCTGCCACGGCCCGATCTGTTGATAGTCGCGCGCGGGGGCGGCTCGATCGAGGATCTGTGGGGGTTCAACGAAGAAAACGTTGTGCGCGCCGCTGCGGCCTCGGACATCCCGCTGATATCGGCGGTCGGGCACGAAACCGATACGACGCTGATCGACTATGCCGCCGATCAGCGCGCCCCCACGCCCACAGCAGCAGCCGAGATGGCCGTGCCGGTTCGGGTCGATCTGTTGGCCTGGGTCGATGGCCAGGGGGCGCGACTGTCCCGTGGCGCCGCGAATGCGATAGGCCAACGCCGCCAGCGCCTAACCGACCTTGCCCGCGCCCTGCCCCGGCCTGAGGCTCTCTTGGACACCGCCCGCCAGCGCTATGACCGGGCCGAACGCGATCTTGCCACAGCGCTGGAAAGCGGGATCGCCCGCCGCAGGCTCGCCTTGTCAGAGGCCAGTGCGCCGTTGCGCCCCAATCTGCTCCGCGCCCAAGTGGCCCGCGAACGCGCGGCGCTCGACAAACTGTCCGCGCGCCTGCGCCCGGCGCTTGAGCGCCTGACCCGCGACGCTGAACGCGACATCGCGCGCCAACGTGATGCCCTCACGGACACCGCCACGCGCCTGACAACGGCCTGGCACCGGCTTCAGCAAAGACGCCGCGACACCCTCACCAACCTTGACCGCATGCGCCAGAGCCTGGGCTACGACCAGACGCTTAACCGCGGCTATGCGCTGGTCTGGGACGGGGATACGCTGGTGACAACGGCCAAGGCTGCTAAAGCTGCCGATAAAATTGAGATCCAGTTCCAGGATGGTCGGATGACACCAGGCGGCGGCAAACCCGCGCCCAAAGCCAAACCTAAGCCCCCGACCCAAGGCTCGCTGTTCTAAACGCCGACCTCGGGCCCCAGACACATCAGAGGCTCGGGGCTTTGCCGGGTCTCAAACAGCGTCGTTTCCAAAACTTCGCCCTGAAACTCAGCGATTAACCCACCGCCACCGTCAAAGAAGGTCCAACATTGCGGGTCCGGGATTGCGTCGTAGACGAAACAGATCATCTCGCCTTGCGGATACCAGAACCCATCCTGGCACTGATCTTCCAGAAAAGCCCAGCGCACCCGCCGCCCATCCAGGTATTCCTCAACACCATAGACCTGACCGTCTGCCGCAAAGGTTAGTGTCTTGCCGGTGGTGTAAGCCTCAAACTCGTCCGCCGACAGTGGCACGTCGCCCGATGCCTGGACGGCCGAGCAAATCAAGAACGCAAGGGCAAAAACAGATCTCATGACAAGAGACTGCCACATCAATGCCCGCACAGCCAATGACATTTCCCCAGTTGGGCAACGCACCGCCCATGCGCGAAATCAGCCGCAAGTGTCGCTTTTCGAGTGGTCGCGTCTTGCCTGCCCTGTCTAAGGTATGCCCGACGCGGAGGGAGACCGGCGCATGGCGCTTGATGACAAAAAAGGGATCTGGAAGTCGGGACAGGGCCGTGGGCGCAAGACGCCCAAGGGCCGCCAGTACGACGATCACGCCCTGGCCGAGGTTCAGGCGCTTCTGGGGGACCGATCCCGCCGCCGTGACCTGCTGATCGAACACCTGCATCTGATCCAGGATGCTTTTGGCCACCTCTCCGCCGCCCATCTGCGCGCGCTCAGCGAAGAGATGCGCTTGTCGATGGCCGAAGTATGGGAGGTTGCCAGTTTCTACGCCCATTTCGATCTGGTTAAAGAAGGGGAAACGCCACCGCCCGCACTGACCATCCGGGTCTGCGACTCGCTGTCTTGCGAACTCGCCGGGGCACAGGCGCTCAAAGCCGCTTTGGAAGACGGGTTGGACCCGTCCGAAGTGCGCGTGTTGCGCGCGCCTTGCATGGGCCGCTGCGATACCGCGCCCACTTGCGAGTTGGGGCACAACCACATCGACCACGCCACACCGGAAAAGGTCATCGCGGCGATCCATGCGGGGGATACCCACCCCGTAATCCCCGACTACCAGGCGTTCGCCGAATACCAATCCGAGGGTGGATATCGGACATTGGCTACCTTGCGCGAAACCGGTGATCCCGAAGCGGTCCAATCCGCCGTTCTTGAGGCAGGTCTCCGCGGTCTGGGCGGCGCGGGCTTTCCGTCGGGCCGGAAGTGGAGCTTCGTGCGCGGCTATCCCGGCCCCCGCTATCTGGCCGTGAACGGCGATGAGGGGGAGCCAGGTACCTTCAAGGACCGGCACCACCTGGAACGCGAACCGCATATGTTCCTGGAAGGTATGCTGATCGCCGCATGGGCGGTCGAGGCGGAAACCTGCTTCATCTACATGCGGGACGAATACCCCGCCGTTCTGGAAATCCTCGCGCGCGAGATCGCGGCGTTGGAACAGGCCGGCATCGTCGCCCCAGGCTACATTGACCTGCGCCGAGGCGCCGGCGCCTATATCTGCGGTGAAGAAAGCGCGATGATCGAGTCCATCGAAGGGAAGCGTGGCCTGCCCCGGCACCGCCCGCCCTTCGTGGCCGAAGTGGGCATCTTCAATCGCCCGACTCTCGTCCATAACGTCGAAACGCTCTATTGGGTGGCCCGCATCGCGCGGTTCGGGCCGGAGGTTCTGAACACAACGGAAAAGAACGGCCGCACGGGCCTGCGCAACTATTCGGTCTCGGGCCGGGTCGCGCGACCGGGCGTCTATCTTCTACCCGCCGGATCGACCATCACCGATATCATCGAGGCCGCAGGCGGCATGGCCGACGGACACGTCTTCAAGGCTTACCAACCCGGCGGTCCGTCCTCGGGCCTTTTGCCCGCGTCCCTCGACGACGTACCGCTCGACTTCGACGCGCTGCACGAACATGGCACATTCATCGGCTCCGCCGCAGTGGTCATCCTCTCCGATCAAGACAGCGCCAAAGCCGCCGCGCTCAACATGCTGCGGTTTTTTGAGGATGAAAGTTGCGGCCAGTGTACGCCCTGCCGGGTGGGCTGCGAAAAGGCGGTCAAGCTGATGCAGGCGGACCGGTGGGATCAGGGGCTGTTGGAAGAGCTTTGCACAGCGATGGCCGACGCCTCAATCTGCGGGCTGGGTCAGGCGGCGCCGAACCCTATCCGGTTGACCATGAAGCATTTCCCCGACGAGGTGTGAGGAGCCGCCTTCCAAACCCCGATCAAAAGGCATAGATCACTGCCAATGACCGTGGGTTAAAATGGCGTTCTTCAAAAAACTCAAAGACAAGCTGTTCAAGTCTTCTTCCAAACTGGAGGAAGGCCTTGATGCAATCGTGGCCGATGGCGGTGTGGAAGAAGCGGCGGACCCTCGCGAGGTGGCACCGCAGCCCGACCCGCAGCCAACGCCAGAGCCAGAGCCCATTCCCGCACCCGAGCCGGAACCAGCGCCAGAGCCGGAACCGATCGAGGTTCCCGAACCCGAGCCGATCGAGGCCCCCGACCCGATCCCTCAGCCGGAATCGGAACCGAACCCTGAACCCATCGGCGTCCCCGAAATGCCCGATGAACTGCCCGAACCCACGCCCATCGAAATCCCCGCCGACACTCCTGTCAGGCCCGAACCCGCACCACCCGAGATCCCTACATCTTCGCCCGCCACAGCCGAGGCCCCCCGCCCCGGCTTCCTCGGCCGTCTCATGGGCCGCCGATCCGATGCGCCAGTCATGCGCCGCGAGCTGGACGATGAGATGCTGGAAAGCCTCGAAGAGCTGTTCATCACCTCGGATATGGGCGTCGACACCGCCCTGCGCGTGGCCGCCAACATCGCCGAGGGGCGCATGGGCAAACGGCTGTCGACTGACGAGTTGAAACAGATCATGGCCACCGAGATTGCGCGGATCATGGAACCTGTGGCCAAACCCCTACCGATTTATGCCAAACGGCCCCAGGTCGTCCTTGTGGTCGGCGTCAACGGCTCGGGCAAGACGACAACCATCGGCAAACTCGCCAGTCAGTTCCGCGCGGCGGGCAAAAAAGTGGTGATCGCCGCGGGCGACACCTTCCGCGCCGCAGCAGTAGAGCAGTTGCAGGTTTGGGGAGATCGCGCGGGCGTCCCCGTCCTGACCGCGCCCGAAGGGTCAGACCCCGCAAGCCTGGCTTTCGACGCGATGGTGCGGGCCGAGAACGACGGCGCGGATCTGTTGATGATCGATACGGCGGGCCGACTACAGAACCGCGCCGATCTGATGGAAGAGCTTGCCAAGATCGTCCGCGTGATCCGCAAGAAAGATCCCGATGCCCCGCACAACACGCTTTTGGTCCTCGACGCGACGACAGGGCAGAACGCATTGGGTCAGGTCGAGACCTTCCAGAAGTTGTCAGACGTATCGGGCCTTGTGATGACCAAACTCGACGGCACCGCCAAGGGCGGCGTTCTGGTCGCGCTGGCCGACAAATTCGGGCTGCCAATCCATGCCATCGGCGTTGGCGAGCAGATCGACGATCTGGCCCCGTTCGACCCCGAGGAATTTGCGGCTGCGCTCACAGGCCTCGATGCCGGTTGAAGCCTCGGACTCAGTGCCGTCTATTGCCGAGTTCCGCGGTTTGCGGGTCGCCGCAGGCCTGTCGGATTTCGGCGAAGAGGCCACCCGTATCTCCCTCTCAAACTCGCAGCACGGTGTCTGGCTACGGGACACCGGCACGCTCATCGCCATGGGCCGCCTGATCGGCGACGGCGGCGCCTTTGCGCAGGTCACCGACATCGCCGTACATCCCAATTGGCAAAGGCAAGGTCTGGGCCACCGGATCATGACGGAGCTAATGGCCTGGGCCGACGCGAACTTGCCCACCGGCGCCTATATCAGCCTGATTGCGGATGCGGGTGCCGAACGGCTGTATGAACGCCACGGATTTACGCACCGAACCGGCATGGCTCGCACCGTTCCGTGAGCGATTGGCTGATCTCGCTAGAGGGCACCGAGGCCGGGCGCGATCTTGCGCTTGCGCTCGCGATCCTTGCGGCCTTCTTGCACGCAGTCTTCGGGGCACTGCAAAAAGGCCGCCATGATCCGTGGCTCACCCGCGGCGCAATCGATGCCTCCTACGGGATTATCGCAGCCCCCTTTGCCCTTTTCGTCGTACCATGGCCCGAACCGCATATGTGGCCCATCTTCGTCGGAGTCTTCCTGATCCACATTGGCTACAAGGTCCTGCAAGCCAGCGCATACAGCTATGGCGCCTACACCGTCGTCTATCCCGTCGTGCGCGGCACCGGCCCGTTTTTCACGGTGATCGGCGCTTACCTGATCTTTGGCGAAACCTTCACCGGCGGCCAATGGTTCGGCGTCGCTGTTCTGATGACGGGCATTTTCGGCCTGGCAATCTACAACCTGGCCTATCTGGAAACAGACCGCGCCACCCTGCCCACCGCTTTGGCGCTCGCCGTGGCCACGGGCGCTTTCGTGGCGCTTTACACCACATACGACGCCTACGGCATCCGCTCCACCGCCGATCCGTTCACGTTTCTCGCCTGGTTTTTCTTCATCGATGGGCTGTTCATGCCCTTGGTCGCGGCCGCACGCTATCTCCGCATGCCCGATCCACCGACGCTCATCCCGCTTATGACCCGCGGCATCATCGGGGCCTTTGTGGCGTTTTTCTCATTCGGGTCGATCATGCTTGCAACCCGCCTCGACAAGGTGGGAGAAGCCGCCGTGCTGCGCGAAACCTCCACCATCTTCGCGGCACTCATCGGCTGGGCGTTCTTGGGCGACACTGTGGGCCCCCGCCGTCTGGCACTGATGGCCTTGATAGCGGCGGGGGCGGTGATAGTTGAGATGTCAGGATAAGGCAGGCGTATGACAGAAAAACCGTTGAACCCCGTGGTGAAGCAGGTCCTGGAACTGGGCCCACCGCTTCTGTTCTTTGCGTTCTACCTCTACGTCCGCGACAACACCTATACGATCGCCGGCACGGAGTATGACGGCTTTATCCTAGCCGCCGCGGTCTTCGTGCCGATCCTCCTGATCTCAATCGCAATCCTGTGGAAGCTGACCGGAAAGCTCAGCCGGATGCAGGTGTTCACTGCCGTGTTGGTCATCGTCTTTGGCGGCCTGACGGTATGGTTCAACGACGAACGGTTCTTCAAGATGAAGACCACCATCGTCTACGGCATCTTCGCGGGTATCCTCGGGATCGGCCTGCTGCAGGGCCGGTCTTACCTCGCCTGGGTGATGAGTGAGTTTCTTCCCATGCGGGACGAAGGCTGGATGATCCTGACACGGCGCCTTGCGGCCTGTTTCGCGCTTCTTGCCATTGGCAACGAATTTGTGTGGCGCACGATGTCGACTGACACCTGGGTCAAGATCGAAACCTTCGGCTTCCCATTGATATTGTTTGTTTTTCTCTGGCTTCAGATCGTCGCCCTGCAGAAATACCTGATCGAAGAAGACAAGCCCTAGCGCCACAGACCAGAATTGTTCCGATATGTCGCACGGTTGGACCTACCCGCCCGCAACAGCATTTTGTAAGTGACGTGCATACCACAAAGGTCACCCATGCAAATCTACCTGCCGATTGCCGAGGTTTCGGTCAACGCGTTCCTGCTTTTGGGACTCGGCGGATTGGTTGGCATCCTCTCGGGCATGTTCGGCGTCGGTGGCGGTTTCCTAATGACGCCGCTATTGTTTTTCATCGGCATTCCCCCGGCGGTCGCCGTCGCAACGGAAGCCAACCAGATCGTGGCGTCCTCCTTTTCGGGCGTTCTGGCGCATCTGCGACGACGATCGGTCGACCTGCGCATGGGCACGGTTCTGCTGGTCGGGGGCCTGATAGGCGCCGCACTGGGCGTGCAACTGTTTAACTACCTCAAATCCCTTGGCCAGGTCGATTTGCTCGTCCGGCTTTGCTATGTCGTCTTTCTGGGCATCATCGGGTCGCTGATGTTCGTGGAAAGCCTCAACGCGATCCGCAAGACCCGGGCTGGCGCCGCCCCGACCCGGCGCAAGCACACATGGGTCCACAACCTGCCCTTTAAGATGAAGTTCCGCACATCGGGCCTCTATATCTCGGTGATCCCGCCGGTCCTGGTGGGTGTCTCCGTGGGCATATTGGCGGCGATCATGGGTGTCGGCGGTGGCTTCATCATGGTTCCGGCAATGATCTATCTGCTGGGCATGCCGACCAAAGTGGTCGTGGGAACCTCGCTCTTTCAGATCATTTTCGTGACAGGGTTCACAACGCTTTTGCACGCCACGACAAACTTTACCGTGGACATGGTCCTGGCGGTTCTTCTGCTGATTGGCGGTGTGATCGGTGCCCAGATCGGCACGCAGCTGGGCACCAAACTCAAGGCCGAACAGCTTCGCATCCTGCTGGCAATGATGGTGCTCGCGGTCTGCGGCAAGCTTGCGCTGGATCTGCTAATAATGCCGGCCGAACTGTATTCACTTGGCGAGCCGGGTCACTGATGCTGCGGCTTGTCCTGATATGCCTGCTTTTGGCGACGCTGCCTGCGCGCGCGGAAGAGGTGGTTGCAGGACTGTCTCAAAATCGGATTTCGATCACTACAAACTTCGACGGCTCGGAAATCCTGATCTTCGGCGCTGTCAAGCGCGAGGCCGAGATCCCACAAGATGGCGCATTGCATGTGATCATCACAGTCGCAGGCCCGTCCGAGCCCATCACTGTCCGCAAGAAGGACAAGCGTTTCGGGATCTGGGTGAACACCGAAGCCGTCAATGTGGACAGCGCCCCGTCCTTCTACGCCGTGGCCACGTCCGGCCCCTGGGCCGAGACCCTGAACGCGACCGAGGATCTGAGGCACCGTGTTTCGGTGCGCCGCGCAATCCGGTCAGTCGGCGCGCCTGAGGCGGTGGCGGACGCCGCAAGATTTACCGATGCTTTGATCCGCATCCGGGAAGATGGCGGGCTTTATCAAACACAGATAGGTGCTGTTGCAATCGAGGAGCAGACGCTGTTCAACACCTCGATCGCCCTACCGGCCAACCTCACCGAAGGCGACTACGCCGTTCGGTTCTTGCTTACGCGTGATGGGAATGTTCTGGACGTGCATGAGACCGAAATCTTCGTCCAAAAAGTCGGGCTGGAACGCTTTCTCTACAACCTCGCCCACGAACAACCGCTGGCCTACGGATTTCTGTCCCTGTTCATCGCAATCGCCGCTGGGTGGGGCGCATCCGCCGTGTTCCGCTACGTCCGCAGCTAGCCGCGACCGATATAGGGCATCTTCGTCGCCATCACCGTCATGAACTGCACGTTGGCACTTGGGGGTAGGCTGGCAATATGCAGAACCGACCGCGCGGCATCCCCCACATCCATCACGGCGATGGGATCCTGACCGCTATCCACCAATCGCTTGTTCAGCCCCTCGACAAGCGGTGTCTCGGCATTGCCGATATCGATCTGACCGCAGGCGATGTCGAAGGGACGGCCATCCAGGGACAGGGACTTAGTCAAACCGGTGATCGCGTGCTTGGTCGTCGTGTAGCACACAGAACCCTCGCGCGGACTATGCGCTGAAATCGATCCGTTGTTGATGATCCGCCCACCCTTGGGCGACTGACACCGCATCTGCGCAAAGGCCACCCGCGCGGCGTTGAACATGCCGGTCAGGTTCACACCGACCGAGGTGGACCAGTCTGCAAGATCGATCTCGTCGATCAGGCCCTGCGGTGTAAAAATCCCCGCATTGTTGAACAGAACATCCAGCCTGCCCCACGCCCGCACCATCTCTGCAACGGCAGCCTCCAGATCCGACAGACGGCTCACATCGCCCGGCAGGACCAGCGCGTCACCGTGATGGGCAACCTCGCGCAATCGCCCCTCCCGCCGCGCCATCAGGCCCACGCGCCATCCCGCAGCCAGTGCCATCTCCGCCGTGGCGCGCCCGATCCCCGAACTGGCGCCTGTGATCAGCATCGTCCCCGTCATGGCTCATCCTCCTGCGTCTCAAGGCTCAAGGGCGCCTTTGGTGTCACAAGATCGCTGGTCCCCAGCGTCTCCACCGGCCGCGCCAGGCGATTGCGCACCACCCAATGCAGCCGCGTCTGCGCCCGCGTGATCGCCACATAGGCCAGCCGTTTCCAAAGCGGGATCCCCGCCTCGACACGGCCCGCGCGCGCAGCGGCCCACAGATCGGGGGCGAAGACCTGGACGGTCTCCCATTGCGATCCCTGCGCCTTGTGGATCGTCACCGCCGCCCCATGCAGAAACGCCGCCCCCATATTGGCGGCAAACGGGATAAATGGCTCGTCCTCATCAGGCAGTTCGATCTTGACGATGGAGGCGACCGAGATCTGCGGGTTTTCCGCCCCCACAAGGTGTAGCCTGGAAAACCCAGGCTTGCGGCCAGCACCCAGATAGATCGCCTGCGCCCCCTTGATCAGCCCGCGCGCCTCAAGATCGATCCGCCGCTTGCGATGCTTCAGCGGCAACTCGATCCCGTCGCAAATCAGCGGCTCTCCAGGCAACAGCGAGTCAGCTGGCGCGCCATGCGCGGCGCGAAAGGCCTGGATCAACCGAATACGGGTGGCGTTGCGCCAGGCCAGAACGGGCGAGCGGGCCATCATGTCGGCATCCACGCGCTGTGCCAGAACCACGCGATCGTCCACAGCCGCCGCCTGTTCAACCATGCGTTCGAACGCCTCAAACCCAAGATCTTCATCGGCCAGCGCGTGTGCCAAATCCAGGATCGGATTCCCTGTCTCCTGCCGGTGGATCCGCTGTAGCGACAACTTCGCGGGCGCAGGCAAACCATCAAACACCATCGCCCCGGATTGGTTCACCGGCGCAAGCTGCGCGGGATCACCAAACAGGATCAGGACCGGAAAGATCTCTTTCAGATCGTCGAATTGCTTGTCATCCAACATCGAAGCTTCATCGACAAACCCGATGTCCAACGGATCATCCCGCCGCTTCCAGCCGGTGATGAAATCAGACCCGCGCAGCCCTGCTGCTGCCAAAGCACCCGGGATAGACCGATTGCTCTCAAAAAACGCCTTCGCACGATCCAGCGCCGCGTCGGTCAGCCCCTCGATCGAGGGCCTTTCGCCATCGCCGGTAAGCCAATCCGCAACCTTCTCGTATTCCGGGTCATAGACCGGGGTGTATATGATCCGATGGATCGTCGTCGCGGGCACGCCATGGGTGCGCAGAACGCTGGCCGCCTTGTTCGTAGGCGCAAGGATCGCAACCGTCCGACGCTCTTTGGCCCGCCTGCTTTCATAATCGCCCGAAACCGGCTCAACCCCGGCCTCTGTCAGCGCATCCGTCAACTGCGCAAGGAGCAGCGTTTTGCCCGTGCCTGCCTTACCAAGGATGGCCATGACGCGCGCGCCGTGACCCTCCGCTCGCGGCGTGGTCATCCCCTGATCCAAATCGACACCGTGCGACCGCAAGAGCTCGGTCACGGTGTCAAAGGCATCGGCCTGATCTTCTGAGAGGGACAGCGCAGTTTGCGGCATGGCGCAAACCTACCCCTGCCCCCCGGCAGGCACCAGCGCGATCAGGCCGTGCCCGCCACCATTTCGCGCTCGGCCACAGCGCGCAGAAGCCAGGCACGCGAAGTCTGGGCAGAAACCTGCGCGCGGGACAGTAGTGCGGGCCGCAGCTCCTCTTCAAACGCCCACAGGCCTGCGCTGATGGCTTCAGCCCCCTGCCCCACTGTCCCCAGGATCGCGGGCGGCCACCCGAGGATCCGGTACACCCGCACCATCCGCGCATCAAAGACGCCGATCGCGTGCGACAGGTCGTGGTGCAACCCAAGCTCCAACCCGCCCAGCATCAACGCCGCCGACACCCGCCGCGCGGCGCCGGGAGCCAGGCAAAACCGCGTGGTTTCCCAGATGTATGGGCTCGCGAAGTCCACGCCGTTTGTGAGCGACAGAAAGTGATCGGCAACCATGGTCGGCCCGGTTGTCGGCAAAAACCGCATCGATCCACCATGACCCCCATCGGCCTCTTCCCAAATGACATAGATCGGGTTCAGCGCATCATAGGCATCACGCTCGGCCCCGCTGGCATCGACCGTCACCTCCCATCCCAGGCGATCGCGAAACTGTGCCGCCCGGTCCTTGAACATGCTCTCGCGCAGCCTGGGGTACCGGCCCAGGTCCCGTCCATAGATGTATCGCAGCATTCCCGCCTCCCGTCCGTGTGCATCGACACACAGGACGGAAAACGGTTAACGCCGCGAAACCTCAGCGTTCGGTCATATGATGATAACGCCTGAGGCCAGCGCCCGGGCGACAGCATGGGTGGTATTCGAAGCCCCCAGCTTGAGCCGGGCACCCTCGATATAGACACGCAACGTATGCTCCGAAATAGACAAGTTATCGGCCGCCTGGGCACGGCTATAGCCCTGCGCAAGCATCTTTAACGTGTCAGACTCACGCGGCGACAAGGATGCCAGCGCGGCCTCATCCGTACCGCGCTCAATTTCGAGCGCCTTCTGGTTCACGAAATGCGCGGCCAGGATAAGCTTGGGCAGATGTTCCTTGGTGTAACCGGCCCAATCCTTGTCAGAACATCCGTGATTAACGGTGAACAAAGCAAACTGCCCCCGCGGGCCGCGAATGGGCACCGACAGCCCCTGCCCGCCCACGCCCGCACCCTGCGCCTCTTCCAGGAACGCGCGCTGGGGTTTGCCGGACCAGTCAAGCTCGGACCAGTCAACCGGGTCGAAACGCCGAAAACAGCCCTGCACCACCGGGTCGATGCGCGCATAGTTGTTGTCGAGATAGCGTTGGACCCATGCGTCCGAATAGGTCAGTGCCGCGTATTCTTCGCCGGTGCTGTTCACCGAGTGATAGATCAGATGTTCTACCTCAAGCGCGTCGCGAAGCCATCGGACCTCGGAACTGAGGTCTTCAAGTGTCGTGGCCCTGCTGAGCCTGTCGATAAAGGGGCTGAGGTTCCCCAGCATGACCAAGTCCGCCGTTCTCCGGCGACGCCCGTGGCACTGACAATTCGCGTAACGCGGTGTGCGCCGCTTCCTCGAGCTTCACCGAGATCGCGGCGTATCCGTTCTTGTCTGCGAAGCGCCGCAGGTCGTCGATGACGTCTAATATCCAGCCGTTTTGCATGCCCACCGTCCGTTCGTTTGGTTAACGAAGTGTTAACAACAGTGTAGCACTCTGACGCACCTTTCGCGTACTCGCGAATTGCGTTTCCCCAGAAATAGCGAGACCAGATGTCACAACCCAAAGACGCCGGGCATTGCCCGGCGTCTCGCGTTTGAGTTGTGGAACGGCCTTACCGGAACGGGCTGGCTTCAAGCGTGTCCGCCATGGTCCGCAGGCCGGTCTTGGGGGCTTGAACCAGCACCGACATGTTACCGGGCTTGTGCTCATTCCGCATCATCTTCATATGCGCTTCCGGCAGATCGTCCCAAGGAAAGACCTCAGACATGCACGGATCCAGACGACGCTCCAGCATCAGCTGGTTGGCAGCGCTCGCTTGTTTTAGGTGGGCAAAGTGGCTGCCCTGCAGGCGCTTCTGATGCATCCACATGTAGCGGACATCAAAGGTCAGGTTGAACCCGGTAGTACCTGCGCAGATCACAACCATCCCACCCTTTTTGACAACAAAGGTCGACACCGGGAAGGTCGCTTCGCCCGGGTGCTCGAACACCATATCGACGTTCACGCCCTTGCCGGTGATATCCCAGATTGCCTTGCCAAACTTGCGCGCTTCCTTGAACCATTCAGCGTACTCGGGCGTCCCGACTTTCGGCAACTGACCCCAGCATTTGAAGTCCTTGCGGTTGATCACTCCTTTGGCCCCAAGGCCCATGACGAACTCGCGCTTGTCTTCGTCCGAGATCACGCCGATCGCATTTGCGCCTGCCGTGTTGATCAGCTGGATCGCATAGGACCCCAGGCCCCCCGAAGCCCCCCAGACCAGAACGTTCTGACCAGGCTTGAGATCATGCGGCTCATGCCCGAACAGCATGCGGTAGGCGGTGGCCAGCGTCAGCGTGTAGCACGCGCTTTCTTCCCAGCTCTGGTGCTTGGGCCGCGCCATCAACTGCTGCGCCTGGACGCGAGTGAACTGGCTGAACGATCCGTCCGGCGTCTCATAGCCCCAGATCCGCTGGCTGGGCGAATACATCGGGTCGCCGCCGTTACATTCCTCGTCGTCGCCGTCGTCCTGGTTGCAGTGGATCACGACCTCGTCGCCCACTTTCCAGCGCTTAACCTTGTCGCCAACGGCCCAGACGATGCCCGCGGCATCGGATCCTGCGATGTGGTAGGGTTGGCCATGGCCATCAAACGGGCTGATCGGTTGGCCGAGCGCAGCCCAGACACCGTTGTAGTTGATGCCCGCAGCCATCACCATCACCAGCACTTCGTTGCTGTCCAGCGTCGGCGTTTCGACCACTTCCTTCTGCATCGCCGTTGACGGCTCACCGTGACGTTCACGTCGGATCGCCCAGGCGTGCATCTTTGCGGGAACGTGACCCAGAGGCGGGATTTCCCCCAGCTCGTACAGATCTTTGACCGGTGCATCGTAGCTCATTGTCGGGGCCTTCGTATCCAGTGCCATCTCACTCTCCGCTCAAGTGTCTGTGCCGCGACGCAGAATCGCAACCACCTTTCGAGAGTGAATTAGAGCTCGAAAAGAAATTTTGCAATCGAATTTGATGAATTATTGAAACTTTATGTCGCGGCGGGTTCAGGTACAGCGGGTTGGGGCGGAATTGTTTCTGCATCTGCATCCAATAACGGCGCGACCGAGGCGGCATAGAACTCTAGGATCGCACGCTCCTTCGGGACGATTGCAATACCGTCTTCGGTATTTTTGACCAGACGCCGGGTCCTTAGGTGCCGCAGTGCGTAAGAGATCAAGTAATCCACATCCTCATGGGGGATGTGGCATGTCGCGCCCCGCGCCTTGAGGCTGGTAATCGCCCGTTCGACTTCGCGATGCAGCGCCTCTTCCGTCAACACCTCCCCATGTTTCAGCAGCGTGTGTGCAATTAGCGGGACCGGCAAAACGGGCGTGACCTGTTCGATCCGGTCCATCAGCTCGGCCGCGACATCGGCGGTGAGCGAGGTATGACCCTCGGCCTCGAACGCCTTCAGCGATAAAGGTTGACCAAACGACACCGCCGCATAGCCGAACCGATGCGCTTTCCCGCGTAACCGCCGCCACACATAGCGCAATCCAAACGCAGCCGCCGCTGGGATCGAGCCCCGAAACATCCGTTCGCCCGAGGCATTGGCTTCCAATAAGATCCGGTCTTCGATTACCCGATCATAATTCAGCGCAACTGGAACAAAAACGATGTCGCGGCCCTCGGGCGTATGGCCGTCGATGATGTAGTTCAACAGTCCCAGCTTTGGCGGCGCCGCGCGGCCATCAAGGCTTAGCCCGCCTTCGGGAAACACCGCCTGCATCACCCCTGCCTCGGTCGCCAGCCGAACATACCGCGCCATCACCGTGCGATAGAGGGCGGTCCGATCCTTGCGCCGGATGAAATAGGCCCCCATCGCGCGGATCAGCTGCGCCAGCGGCCACACCCGCGCCCACTCCCCCACCGCATAGGACAGTGCGGCCTGGCTTGCGGCCAGGTACGTCACAAGCACGTAGTCCATGTTCGAGCGATGGTTCATGACAAAGACGACCGTCGCGTCCTCATCGATCCCGCGCAACTCGTCCTCATCGTAATGACCCAGGCGCACACGATAGAGCCGGGTCGACAGCCACTTGGCCGCCCGCGTCGCAAAGCCGAAATAGGCCGTGGCGCTGAAGGCGGGCACGATTTCGCGCGCATACCGCTTAGCATCCTGGAAGGCCACATCCTCCCGAACGCCCTTTTCCTTGGCATGCTGAGCGACCGCCGCCACCACTTCCGGGTCGTAGATCAATCGCTGGATCATGTCGGTTCGGCGGGCCAGCTTGAACGGCTGGATAGGCCGTTCCAGCCGCTTGTTCAGTTCCTCAACCAGCCGCTCAGCCCGCCGCCGCAGGAACCAGCGCACGGACGGAAACAGAAAGTGCGACGCAAACGTCACCGCCGCGAAGATCAGGATCAGGATCAGAAGCCAGATCGGGATTTCGATGGTTCCGAACATGGACGGGACCGTCGCAGCAACACCGCCGCGGGTAAACACGTATCAGTGACGCGGACCCGCGCGTCGTGCCGTTGGTGCAAATCTGTTTCCGGGAAACCCCCAATCCACAGCGCTGACACGCATTCCCCACACATTACAACTAGGGACCATGCCGCATTGCGGCGAATTGACAAAGCCATTTAATTCCATTCATAAGTCCCACTACGCAACAAAATTGCCGAAATCGATTCCAAAGGCCCGCTCATGTCGCACGCGCAGAAAGATCGCCCCTGGTTGTTCCGGACTTACGCGGGGCATTCCACCGCCAAGGCATCGAACGAGCTCTTTCGCACGAACCTTGCCAAGGGGCAGACGGGCCTGTCGGTGGCCTTCGACCTGCCGACGCAGACCGGATACGACAGCGATCACCAACTGTCGCGCGGTGAAGTGGGCAAGGTCGGCGTGCCCGTCGCGCATCTGGGCGACATGCGCACCCTGTTCGACAACATCCCGCTTGAGCAGATGAACACGTCGATGACGATCAATGCGACAGCGCCATGGCTTTTGGCCCTCTACATTGCGGCAGCAGAGGAACAGGGCGCGGATGTCTCAAAACTCCAGGGCACCGTTCAGAACGATATCATCAAGGAATACCTATCGCGCGGGACCTATGTCTGCCCGCCCGAGCCGTCCTTGCGCATGATCACGGACGTCGCGGCCTACACCCGCGAGCATCTGCCCAAATGGAACCCGATGAACGTGTGTTCCTATCACCTGCAGGAAGCCGGCGCGACGCCGGAACAGGAACTGGCCTTTGCCTTGGCCACCGCAACGGCCGTGCTGGACGATCTGAAAGGAAAGGTCCCGGAAGAACATTTCCCCGCCATGGTCGGACGGATTTCGTTTTTTGTGAACGCAGGCATCCGCTTCGTGACCGAGATGTGCAAGATGCGCGCCTTCGTGGATCTCTGGGATGAGATCTGCCGCGAGCGCTACGGCGTGGAAGACCCAAAGTTCCGCCGCTTCCGCTATGGCGTGCAGGTGAACTCTTTGGGCCTGACCGAACAACAGCCCGAAAACAACGTCTACCGCATCTTGATCGAGATGCTGGCCGTCACGCTGTCCAAGAATGCCCGCGCCCGCGCCGTGCAGCTTCCGGCCTGGAACGAAGCGCTCGGACTGCCCCGGCCCTGGGACCAGCAGTGGTCACTTCGGATGCAACAGATCCTGGCCTTTGAAACCGACCTTCTGGAATACGACGATCTCTTCGATGGCAACCCCGCCATCGACCGCAAGGTGGCAGAACTGACCGAAGGCGCGCGGGCCGAGCTTGCGCAGATCGACAGCATGGGTGGTGCGGTCCAGGCCATCGAATACATGAAGTCCCGCCTGGTCGAGGCGAACTCGGACCGGATCGTCCGGATCGAAGACGGCGAAACCACCGTCGTCGGCGTCAACCGCTATACCGAGGCCGAACCAAGCCCGCTGACCGCAGGAGACGAGGCGATCATGGTCGCCGATGCGGAAGCGGAGGCCGATCAGATCGCGCGTCTGGAAACCTGGCGCAACGACCGCGACGCTGCCGCTGTTGAGGCAGCCCTCGACGGTCTTCGCGTCGCTGCCCGCGAGGGGCAGAACATCATGCCGCCCTCCATCGCCGCCGCAAAGGCTGGCGTGACAACGGGCGAATGGGGCGATGTTGTGCGCGCCGTCTTCGGCCAATATCGTGCCCCTACTGGCGTGAGCCGCAACCCGTCAAACCGCACCGAGGGTCTCGACGATATTCGCGAACGCGTCGATGCCGTCTCGGATGCGCTGGGCCGTCGGTTGAAGTTTATGGTCGGAAAACCGGGTCTCGATGGCCATTCCAATGGCGCCGAACAAATCGCCGCGCGCGCACGCGATTGCGGAATGGACATTTCCTACGAAGGCATTCGCCTGACACCTGCTGAAATCGTCACTGCGATGAAGGACGAAAGGCCCCACGTAATCGGCCTGTCGATCCTGTCTGGCAGCCATATTCCATTGATCGAAGATCTAATGACGCGGATCAATAAAGAAGGGCTTGGGAATTGCCCCGTGGTTGTCGGTGGCATTATCCCGGACGAAGACGCAAAGCGTTTGATCGCTATGGGTGTATCCAAGGTCTATACGCCAAAAGACTTCGAATTGAACCGTATTATGATGGATATTGTGACTTTGGCCGATCCCAAAGCTGTTGCAGCAGAATAGCAATTAGCTGGAAAACCGCTGTTTCGCATTAGGCCAATTGCAATACATTGGCCTTACGCCTAAGTGTGTCTTTGTACAGGAGGACGCACTATGAGCTATAACCTTTCGTCAATGGAAGAAAAGGATCTCTTAAAGCTGCGCGAAGACATCGACAAAGCTTTGAAAGATATCGAGAAAAATAGACGAGATACAGCACGCAAAGCTGTTGAGGCAGCGGCCAAAAAACATGGCTTCACGCTCAACGACCTTGTTGGCACATTGAAGAAGTCGCCGGCAAAACCGAAATACCGCAATCCCGACGATCCGTCTCAGACCTGGAGCGGGCGTGGCAGGCAGCCCACATGGTTCAAAGAAGCCATGAATGCCGGTGAAGACATCAGCCGTTTTGAAGTCTAATCAACGACACGTACATGTGAGCGGATTACCGCTTACCGCCCTCAATTAGCAAGTAAACACCGGCTTAATTGCCGGTTGTTTACGGCGCAATTCAATCCCTCAAAGATTGAGAGTGACCGGGTATCACATCCGGTCTCGTCTGGGTGACGGTACGGGCCTTAGACTGGCCGCAGTAGCCCGTGAGATACCCCAGGTCGGCCCAACCCCTAGATGGAACGCTCTTCCAGCCCGACCGTCAATTGCTATAGTCGTGCGGCATCCAACGTGCGGAGTTTAGCATGACAATTCATATCGGCGCGAAACCCGGCGACATCGCCGAAACCGTTTTGATGCCCGGCGATCCTTTTCGCGCGAAATGGGCAGCGGAGACATTTCTGACCGACCCTGTGTGCATCAACGAAGTGCGGGGAATGCTGGGGTTTACCGGCACATGGAAAGGCAACCGCGTGACCATCCACGGGTCCGGCATGGGAATGCCCAGCCTGTCGATCTACGCCAACGAGTTGATCCGCGATTACGGCGCACAAACCTTGATCCGCATCGGATCCTGCGGCGGGATGCAAGAGCAGGTAAAGGTGCGCGACGTAATCCTTGCCATGACGTCGTCAACACTGTCCACGCCCTCGCGCGGGATATTCAAAGAACTGAACTACGCGCCTTGCGCCGACTGGGGCCTGTTGCACGCGGCATGGCAAGCGGCGACGGCCAAGGGCACCCCCACCCATGTCGGCGGCATCTATTCATCCGACGTGTTCTACGACGAACGCCCCGACCTGAACGAACAGATGACCCGGCACGGCATCCTGGGCGTCGAGATGGAGGCGGCTGAGCTATACATGCTCGCCGCGCGCCATGGTCGCCGCGCACTGGCCGTCCTCACTGTCAGCGACCACCTGATCACGGGCGAGGCACTTCCGTCAGAAGATCGCGAACGCAGCTTTGGCGATATGGTCGAAATCGCGCTCGAGGCCGCCTTCGCATGAAAACACGGACACTCGCGGGCCGGTCCGTCGGCGCCATCGGCCTGGGCTGTATGAGCTTTGGTGGCATCTACGGCACGACAGATGACGAGGCCAGTTTTGCCTGCCTCGACGCCGCGCTGGATCTTGGGGTCGATCACTGGGACGTCGCCGAAATCTATGGCGCTGGCCACAGCGAAACGGTGATGGGCCGCTTCCTCGCCCAGCGTTCCGCCGATGTCAGTATCGCCACCAAGGCTGGCATCTACGCCAAACCCGAACGCTACTTCTCAAACGCCGAGGATGATTTGCGCGCCTCGCTCGAAGGGTCTCTCACCCGCCTTGGCCGCGATCATGTGGAGCTTTTCTATATTCACCGGCGCGAGCAGGAACGTCCCGTCGAAGAGGTAATGGAAACGCTCGCTGGGTTCATCGAGGAAGGCATGATCGGCGCCATCGGCCTGTCCGAGGTTGCGCCCCACACACTCCGCCGCGCCGCGCGCATTCACCCGGTGGCGGCCGTCCAGTCCGAATACTCGCTCTGGACCCGCCTGCCGGAACTGGGAATGCTCCAGGCCTGCGCCGAGTTGGGCACCACCTTCGTGGCATTCTCGCCCCTCGCCCGCGGGATGCTGGCCGACACATTCCCCGATCCCAACACTTTCCCCAAAGGCGACTTCCGCACACCGAACCCGCGCTTCATTGAACCGAACTACTCCGAGAATTGCGGAGCGCTCCGCCCGTTTCAGGCGTTCTGCGCTGACCGCGGGTGGTCCACCTCAGCGGCCGCACTGGCCTGGGTTCTGGACCAAGGCGACCATATCCTGCCGATCCCCGGCACGCGGACTGCCGAGCATCTGCGCGAGTTTGCAACCGGGGCCGCAATCGCGTTCACGGACGACGACCGCGCCGAGATCGCGCGGCTTCTCCCACCAGGGTTTGCCCACGGCCCGCGGTATTCGCCCGCCCAACAAGCCGGGAATGAACAGTACTGCTAACCCCGTGAACAGGTCCTGGGTCGGGCGGCGCTCTTCGTGCGTGCACCGCATGCAACGCAGTGCCAGTCACGCGCCAAACGATCCTCACGCCACCGACAATCCCGGGTTAGCGTGGTGCGTGTCCAACGCCACCAGAAGTAAGCAAAGACGCCTACCGCCAAGATAAGAAGCAGGATCGGCAAGCGATCCTCAGACCGCCCGCTCCACCATCATCTTCTTGATCTCAGCAATCGCCTTCGCGGGGTTCAGCCCCTTGGGGCATGTCTTTGCACAGTTCATGATCGTGTGGCAGCGGTAGAGCTTGAAGGGGTCTTCCAGATCATCCAACCGCTCCCCCGTCGCCTCATCCCGGCTGTCGATGATCCAGCGATAGGCATGGAGCAGGGCCGCTGGCCCCAGATACCGGTCACCATTCCACCAATAGGACGGGCACGCCGTGGAGCAGGACGCGCACATCACACATTCATAGAGCCCGTCCAGCTTCTTGCGATCCTCGATCGACTGCCGCCACTCATGTTCGGGGCGCGAAGTCTTCGTCTCTAGCCACGGCATGATCGACGCATGCTGGGCATAGAAATGCGTGAGATCCGGGATCAGATCCTTCACCACCGGCATATGCGGCAAGGGATAGATCTTCACATCCCCCTTCACCTCATCCATCCCATAGATGCAGGCCAGGGTGTTGATCCCGCCAATGTTCATCGCGCAGGAGCCACAGATCCCTTCCCGGCAAGACCGGCGGAAGGTCAGCGTCGGGTCGATCTCGTTCTTGATTTTGATCAGCGCATCCAGAACCATGGGCCCGCAGGTGTCCATGTCGACAAAGTATGTATCGACCCGCGGATTTTCCCCATCATCGGGGTTCCAGCGATAGATCTGGAACTTGCGCACATTCGTGGCGCCCTCGGGCTTGGGCCAGGTCTTGCCCGTCTTGATGCGCGAGTTCTTGGGGAGTGCGAATTCAACCATTTGGCAGCGCCTTAAACCGTGTGAATTTCCGTATCATATAAAGAAAATACCCAAACCGGCCAACGAATTAGGTCGAACTGACGCACCATGTCGCATGCAACGCACCACTTGTGATCACGTTTGATCGACAGAGTATGCAACGAGGCTCTGTACCAGCTCAATCGTTGGCGCCGTGGGCACAATATCGAAGGCGGCCATGCGCCCCCATCGCGCGGCCGGTTTCGCGAACGCCTCGCAAACCGCGTAGGCCGGTCGATCATAGTAGTCATCGAAAAGCACCCGCATCTGCTTTTTGGCATGCAGCAGTGTGGCCAGAAAACAAGCGACGCGAAACCGACCGTCGATCAGAACAATGTCGGGCTGAGTGTCGCCCAGTTCATCCCAGACCGACATAGAATACCGGTGATACCGAGCATACCCGCTGGCATCGGCAGTCCGGCCCCATGACTTGGTCGGGCCGATGTCGACATGCCGGATGACAAAGCGCTCCGGCTCTGCCCGCCGGCGCAACTCCTGCGTAAGCCGTTCTGCCCAGGCCGCATCGCTTTCCACGGACACAAGCCGCTTTACCCCCAGCTCCATTGCCAGCACGCTGGACCCACCGCTGCCGTATTCCAGCACGACATCTGCGTCACGATAGTGTTCGGTCACGGCGGCGCGCGCGTCATCGGGCAGGGTCACTTCAAACGCCGAGGCGGGCCGCAACGGTTCTGATGTGGCCTGCAGTTTGGCAATACGCTCAGCCACAAGGGCGTTTGACCGGGCAACGGCGTGGCGCGTTTCAAAATCCTCTTGCAGACGCGCGATTTCCCGATCGACCTGCCCCTCATGTTTCAGGATCGCGTTCGACTGTGTGTCGTTACGATTCATCTGCGCGTAAAACTCCGGTGTGTGGCGGTCGTTCGCCTCACCGATCTGATTGGCCTTCCACCCGCGCCCCCGCGATCGCTTCAGCGCGAAATGCTCTGGTGTGCGCACGCAGTAATGGTTGATTTGCGCAAGGGCATAGCCATGCTCTTCCCCCAAGATCGATCCGTTTGTCTTGTGATCGCTACCGGCCAACCATCGCGCGTTCCGGGGCGAGGCCTCTGACAGGGTCTTGCCGTTTGCCAGCATAAAGTCGTCGCAGGTCAGGCCTGCATCGGCCTTGAGATGGGGCCGGTGGATGTTCTCAATGCCAAAGCCTGCGATATGGTCGCCATGCCGGTACAGCGTCTTGACCTGCATATTGATATGCGCCCAACGCTTCGACGCCCCTGTAAAATCCTTCGAGATAAAGCGACCCGGAAAAGACGCATTGTGGCTATCCCCCATGATGCGCCACGGCACAAGAATACCCAGCCTGTCCCCGACAACGGCAATCAGATCACTCACCTGACCTTCGCCTGTGTGCACAACCAGGAACTCATCCGCGTCCAGCCAAATCACCCATTCGCCATCCGCGATCAGCCCCATCGCATTTGCGCGCTGCGCCGCGCTGCCCTGTGCTGACAGGCCGTCGATGTTGTGGTTCTCGTAATATTCAATCTCGCCCTGCGCGGCCAACGCGGACAAGATCTCATTGGTGCCGTCCTGTGATGGATTGGCGAAGAGGATGATCCGATGAAAGCCGATCACCTTGTGATAGGCGATCCACTCAAGCAAAAACGGCCCCTCGTCCTTGACCGCACAAAACAACACAGACCGAACCTGGGACGCACGCGTAACGTGCTGAACCTGCGCTGCCGGTTGGGTCATGGCATCTGCTCCGTTGCCCGCGGCCTTAGCCCTTTTTTTGTTTGTGCCAAACTTCACGCGTCAGGTCGAGTTCCGAGCGTTCCAAAAGACCCGCGCGCCTGAAGTGCGCCAAAGACGGGTGGTCCGGATCAGGCCGGTTACGGCGATCGCAGAGGAATGGTGCCGCCGATCGGACGACCTGTCACACGCGCGCCAGAATGAAAGGCAGCACCTGGGGCCCCGCCTCCTCGATGAAACAGGAAATTGTTTCAGGCCGCGTCGAAATCCCGATCACAAGCTGCACCGTCTCTGGCGACGGTTGCTGACGTATCGCATCCCCTGCAATCGACACGATCTCATCACCGGTTGCATTGTTGATCACACAGTCCGTTACAGGTGTGATTGGCACCCCGGGAAAGCGCTGTTCCACGACATCGTTCACCACGGTCCGCGCAGACGCGCGAGCCACTTCAGTCCCGATGGGCGTGCTACAAGCAGTCAGTGACAGCGCGGCGAGCGAGAGGATCGCCCGACGCATCAGTAAACCCGGGCTTTCGGCGCGATCTTCTTCAGGTCGATCCCGCCCTCATTGTGGCCCATCAATGGGTTCAGGTGCACGGGGCGCTGGCCCAGGTCGACCTTGCCGTTCACCCAGCTGAGCGAATGCACGCGCCAATTCTCGTCATCGCGGTCGGGATAATCCTCATGCGCATGGGCCCCGCGGCTTTCTTTGCGGGCCTCGGCGGACACGATGGTCGCCAGCGCGTTAGGCATCAGGTTGGTCAGTTCCAGCGTTTCCATCAGGTCGCTGTTCCACACCATCGACCGGTCGGTGACGGCGATATCGTCCATCTTGCCCGCCACGCCGTACATCTTCTCAACGCCCTCGGCGAGGGTCTTGTCGGTGCGGAACACGGCTGCATCGGCCTGCATCGTCTTCTGCATCTCCAACCGCAACTCGGCGGTGGTGACGGTCCCCTTGGCATGCCGCAGATCGTCAAGCCGCCCAAGCGCCTTGTCGATGCTGGCCTGGTTCAGCTTGGGGTTTGCCGCGTTCGGATCCACCACTTCGCCTGCCTTGATCGCCGCCGCACGGCCAAACACCACGAGGTCGATCAGACTGTTCGAACCCAGCCGGTTCGCGCCGTGCACGCTTGCGCATCCCGCTTCGCCCACAGCCATCAGGCCGGGCGCGATCGCATCGGGATCGTCTTTGGTCGGGTTCAACACCTCGCCCCAGTAATTCGTCGGGATCCCGCCCATGTTGTAATGCACTGTCGGCAAAACAGGGATCGGCTCTTTCGTCAGGTCCACGCCCGCAAAGATCCGCGCGCTTTCCGAAATCCCCGGCAGCCGTTCGGCCAACGTCTCGGGCGGCAAGTGGTTGAGGTGCAGATGGATGTGGTCGCCATCATCGCCCACACCACGGCCTTCGCGGATCTCCATCGTCATGCAGCGGCTGACCACATCGCGCGATGCCAGATCCTTGTAGGTCGGCGCATAGCGTTCCATGAACCGCTCGCCTTCGGAGTTGGTGAGATATCCCCCCTCACCCCGCGCGCCTTCGGTGATCAGACAGCCCGAGCCATAGATGCCCGTCGGGTGGAACTGCACGAACTCCATATCCTGCAACGGCAAGCCAGCCCGCGCCACCATGCCCCCACCGTCGCCGGTGCAGGTATGCGCCGAGGTAGCCGAGAAATATGCGCGGCCATAGCCGCCGGTGGCCAGCACCGTCATCTTGGCGTTGAAAACATGGATCGTGCCGTCATCCAGCTTCCAGGCGACAACACCCTGACACTGGCCATCCTCGGACATGATCAGATCGATCGCGAAGTACTCGATGAAAAACTCCGCATCGTTCTTCAGCGACTGCCCGTACAGCGTATGCAGGATCGCATGCCCTGTCCGGTCAGCCGCGGCGCAAGTGCGCTGCACCGGCGGCCCTTCCCCGAACTCGGTCGTGTGGCCACCGAACGGGCGCTGATAGATCTTGCCCTCTTCGGTCCGCGAAAACGGCACGCCGTAGTGTTCCAGCTCATACACCGCCTTGGGCGCTTCCCGCGCGAGGTACTCCATCGCGTCCGTATCCCCAAGCCAGTCCGACCCCTTCACGGTGTCGTACATGTGCCATTGCCAGCTGTCGGGCCCCATATTGCCCAGCGATGCCGCGATCCCGCCCTGCGCAGCCACCGTATGCGACCGCGTTGGGAACACCTTGGTGATGCAGGCGGTTTTCAGCCCCTGCTCTGCCATACCAAGCGTTGCGCGCAGCCCCGCTCCGCCGGCCCCGACAACCACGACGTCATAAGTATGCGTCTCGTATTCGTACTCAGCCATTGAATGCTCCCTAAAGCGCGATGCGGGCGATGGCGAACAGGCCCGTCGCGGCGGCGGCGTAGCTCAGGCAGACCGTTCCGATGATCAATACCTTGCGCGTCAAACCGTGAGTGTAGTCTTCGATCAGCACCTGCACACCGTTTTTGAAGTGCATGAAGCCCACCAGGATGGTCAGCGCCGCCACAATCGCCGGGAAGGGGCGGGCGAAATAGGTCACGACCTCGGCATGCGGCTGGCCCAGCATCGCGCCGAAGGTGAAGATAAAGAGTGGCACCAGGATCAAAAGCCCGACCGAGCTAACGATCATGTTCCAGTGGTGATGCACACCTTCCTTGGCAGATCCAAGGCCGATGGCGCGTTTGCGGTCAGTTACGAATGCCATCTGTGCCTCCTTAGATCGCGATCAGGGTGATGAGGGTCAGAACAACAGACCCGCCGATGCAGCCCCAGCCCATCATTTCGGCCGTAGGGATATCGAGGCCACGGCCGGTATCCCAGATCAGATGCCGGACGCCCGCCAGCGTATGATACCACAGCGCCCACAGCGACAGCGTCATGACCAGATCGCCAAACCACGACGTAACAAATGCATCGGCTACCGCGAAATACTCAGGCGACGTTGCCGCGGCGAGAAACCACCACACCATCATCAGCGCCCCAACGATCAACGCGTTCCCGGTGATCCGCGTCAGGATCGAGGTCATTGAGGTCAATTGTGGTCGGTAAATCGTCAGATGCGGCGATAGGGGGCGATCCCCCCGGTTCACGTCAGCCATGAAGCGTCCCTTCGTGTCGGCGCCCGGAACTGGCGCTCGTTCTCCCCAGAAACTAAAGGAATTTCGCGGTGTGTCACGCGCGTGAGCGCCCAAAACTTGCGGTGTTTTGGCGCAATTTACTAGATTAAGGACCATTGTGATCACGCGCTTGCACCGCGTGATCACGCTTATTCTAGCAGGTTCACCGCATCAGTCGCCCTATCGGATAGAGCAAAGTCGATGACCACAACATCCCCTCGAAACCGCGCGCCGCGAAGATACAGGGCAAGCGGCGCCGATCCGGTGTCAAACAGGACCACCTCCTGGAAAAGGCCCGGACCTTCGCTGCGAAACACCACCGAGGCGCATTCCCGAAATCCGTTCGGGAATGTGTTGCCGAACCGCTGGACCGCCTTCACGCGCTCTGGATCGCCCCGGTTGCCAAAGGGCTGCACCGCGCCAAAGAAGCGGTCGTATTCGCCCCGAAGGAGAGCGTCCTTGGCCGTCTCAAACGCAGGTACGGTCTTTGACGGGTTCGGGCGACAGCGCGCGTCATTGGCCTGCGCCGCAGTGGCTGCAGAGACCGCCACGATCACCACGGCTAGCCGATGTTTCATACAGGCATGAGAGCCCAGTAATCCAAATCCAACAAGACATCGGGGTCGTATTTGCCCTCACCCGTCTTCAACACTCCGGCATCGCCCTTCGTCGCAACCAGCCGCAACCGGATCGCACCGACACCCGGCGCCGCAGTCTCCGCCTTGTCCAAAACCTCGGACCACGCGCGCACCGTATCGCCCGAGAAACAGGGGTTGGCATGGGCGCCCGCGTTCAACGCCACCATCATCTGCGCATTCGCCAAACCATTGAAGCTCAGCGCGCGGGCTAGGCTGATCACATGACCGCCATAGATCAGACGACGCCCATCATCGCGATTGGTGGCATCGAAATGCACCTTGGCCGTGTTCTGCCACAGGCGCGTGGCCATCATATGCTCGGCCTCTTCCACAGTGACGCCGTCGACATGGTCGATCACCTCGCCCACCGCATAGTCGCCCCACCGATGCGGCTCCCCCGCGAGCACGTCATCATATTGCGAGAAATGCAGCCCGTCAGGAATCACTAGCGCATCAGGCGCGACCACAGTCGCCAAATCCGGAAGGGTGGTCTCGGGCGCAGGCGCGTCGGGATTACGCTTGCGCACCATCACCCAGCGCACATACTCCATCAGTGGTGCACCTTGGGCATTCCGCCCGGTTGTGCGCACCCAGACCACGCCGGACTTGCCGTTCGAGTTTTGCTTCAGCCCGATCACCTGGCTTTCCGATGTCAGCGTCTCACCGGGAAACACCGGCGCGAGCCACCGCCCCTCGGCATAGCCAAGGTTAGCAACGGCATTGAGCGAGATATCGGGAACGGTCTTGCCGAACACCGTGTGAAACACGATCAGATCGTCCAACGGCGCCGCCGCCAGCCCGCAGGCCTGCGCAAAGGCATCCGAAGAATGCAGTGCATGCCGCGCCGGGTAGAGCGCATGATAAAACGCCCGCTCGCCCCCGGAGATCGTGCGCGGCACCGCGTGCCGGATCACCTCACCAAGACGGTAGTCCTCAAAAAACCGGCCGGGGTTCGTCTTGGCCATCACAAATCTCCCAGTCTTTTGGTCGGGTCGTAAGGACCTTCGACATCCTTAGTCACGGCCTGCGCGCAACGCATGACACCATTGGCCGTGTCAAAGGCGTAAGCCGGGTCGCCATAAAGCTCCCACCCCTGCGCAAGCGCAGCCGTCACCTTGTGGCAAAACGCAGACGTATCGTCGCCCGTCAGCAGTCGGTAAGCCTTCATCGCGTCATCCTGGAAAGGGGTAATAGCCCAGCCAGGTGTGTATCCCGGCGATCACCGCATAGAGAACGAGCGAGATCACGATCAGCTTGAGATCACCTTTCGCGGGTCCAGGCTCAGGCCTGTCCCAAGCACCGTCTTTGGCGTTGATCACGACCATCTCCAAGACGGCCCAAACTGCGATTGACCCGAACAGCACGACAGAGGCCGTATCCCCCCGCACCAGCAAATGCGCAACCGCCCAGACCAAGGCACCGGTCAGCATCGGATGCCGCATCCAGGCCCTCATCCGGCCTTTGGAACTGCCCATGCCGAACAGAAGAATGGCAAAGAACATGAACAGGTTGTTCAGGTGTTGCCCCCAAAACGGCGCGGTATAGACGAACCCGGACGATGCCCCCCGGTATCCGATTACCATCAGCACGACGCCCGCCAAGATGATCACCGCCGCGATCCCTTTGCCCGGGTTGCCGAGACGGCCACGGATCTCGGGCAGCATCCGCTTGAAGAAGTGTCCGGCGTACCACAGGAAAATCCCCAGGATCAGCAGGGTCATGAGGCCTCCAACACCGCGATTGCATCCGCCTTGGCCAGCGTCGCGCGCGCGGTCGCAACATGCAGGTTTTCGACGATCTTGCCATCGACCACGGCCACACCTTCGCCCTGCGCCGTGGCTTCTTCAAACGCCGTGATTTGCCGCCGCGCCAGGTCGACATCCTCGTCGGAGGGGCGGAACACCTCGTTGGCGATGGCGACCTGCGCGGGATGGATCAACGTCTTTCCATCCATGCCCAGGTCACGGCCTTGTTCGCATTCCGCCCGCAGGCCCTCTTCATCTTTGAAGGCGTTATAGACGCCGTCCACACAGATGATGCCAGCCGCCCGCGCCGCCAAAAGACAGGTTTGCAGCGCCATCACCATCGGCAAACGATCGGCCCGCCCGCGACAGCCCAATTCCTTGGCCAGATCGTTCGTTCCCATGATGAACCCGCCCATGCGCGGGGCCGCAGCGATCGCACCGGCATTTAGGATCCCCAGCGGCGTTTCCATCATCGCCCAGATCTGCGTCTCGGCCGTCTCGGGCCGGGCATCCAACCGCCGCGCGAGATCTTCCACCATCTCGGGCGTGTCGACCTTGGGCAAAAGGATCGCCTCGGGCCGCGCTGCTGAAACGGCCTCTAGATCACCGGCCCCCCAGTCGGTATCGAACCCGTTGATCCGCACCAGCCCAGCGCGCGCACCATATCCGCCCTGCTCCAACGCCGTGACTAACGTGCTGCGCGCATTGACCTTTTCGTCCGGCGCAACGGCATCCTCTAGATCGAAGATAATGGCATCCACCGGCAGACCCCGCGCCTTGTCCAGCGCGCGGTCGCGCGAGGCAGGGATATACAGAACCGATCTCCAGGGGCGGGCGGTGGCGCTCATGATTCCATCCACTTGAAACATTGTTGCGGCAAACAACATATCTGCGCACCATTTCGCAAGCCAATTCTCTGCAGCGCAGCGAAATGCGCACGGATCGTTTACCAATTCTTGGCACCCCCCGCCAATCATTCCCGCAACTTCAACAAAGGCACACGGACTGCGCGGGAGACGCTCATGAAACCGGAAATGATCACTCTATCCTTTGGCATTGGCGCGCTGTTGTTGGCTGCAAGCCACGCTTTCGGCCAAACACCCGCCAACTGCGCCCCGCGTGACCATGTGGTGTCTCGGCTCGCATCGGAATACGGGGAAAGCCGCCGATCCATCGGGCTCGCGGCCAATAACCGGGTGATGGAGGTATTTGCGGCCGAAGATACGGGGACCTGGACGATCACCGTCACGCTGCCCGATGGGATCACATGCCTGGTGGCCTCCGGCCAAGCGTTCGAGGCGTTTGACCCTGTCGAGGGTGCAGCACTTTAAGTCAAAGCGTCAAAGATCAGCTTGCTGCCCGCCGCGACCAGCAGAACATAGGTGATCGCAAAAAACACCGCCTCCGGCACCAGCCGGTGCGCCAGCACCCCGAGCCAGGCCCCAATCAACGCCGCAGGCACCAGAACGAGATTGGCGGCCAGGGTCTCAGCCGTGAAAATCCCCAAAAACGCGTAGGGCACGAATTTCAGGATATTGACCGCAAAGAAGGTCAGCACGGTCGTGGCCTGATAGGTTGTTTTGGCAAGCCCGCGCGACAGCAGGTACATCGCCACGGGCGGGCCGCCTGCATGGCTCACAAAACTCGTGAACCCCGCGATCATCCCCGTCGTCAGCCCAACCCCTTTGCCCAGCGCCAGGTTCTGCGTGCGGATCAGCCCGCGCGACCGCGCAATCTGGTAGGCGACAAATGCAAGTGAGATCGCACCGATCAGAAACCGCAGGACGTCTGCATTGGCAAGCTGGTACAGGACAGCCCCCAACGCCACGCCCGGCACAGCGCCGGTCATTAACAGCTTCGCGTCCGGCAAGCTCCAACGCTTCCAATATGGGCGCAGGGTTGCCGCATCGATCACCATCAACAGCGGCAGCAGGATCCCAAGCGCCAGCGCCGGGTCAATAACCAGCGCCAGGAGGGGTGTTGCGGCAAAGGACGCACCTGATCCAAAACCAGCTTTCGAAATGCCCGCGAAAACCACCGCCGGGATCGCAACAAGGTAAAAGACAGGATCGCTTAGCACGCAGTGACCTTTCGCTACCTTTCCTATAGCGCCCCACAAAACGCCCCCGCAATCTGCCGCAGACGCGCACCCTTGCGCGGGGCTTGATCCCTGCGCTACCCATCGCGCCAGATCCACCAAACCGGAGAATTCTGATGGCCAGACCCAAAATCGCCCTCATCGGCGCGGGACAAATCGGCGGCACGCTTGCGCATCTCGCAGCCCTTAAGGAGCTTGGCGATGTCATCTTGTTCGACATTGCCGACGGCATCCCCCAGGGCAAAGCGCTCGACATCGCCGAAAGCGGACCATCGGAAGGCTTTGACGCCGAGATGACCGGGACCAACGATTACGCCGATATCGCGGGCGCCGATGTCTGCATCGTCACCGCCGGTGTCCCCCGCAAACCGGGGATGAGCCGGGATGACCTGTTGGGCATCAACCTCAAGGTCATGAAATCGGTGGGCGAGGGCATCGCCAAGAACGCGCCCAACGCCTTTGTCATCTGCATCACCAACCCGCTTGACGCGATGGTCTGGGCCTTGCGAGAGTTCTCGGGCCTGCCGCATGAAAAGGTCGTCGGCATGGCCGGTGTGCTAGACAGCGCCCGCTTTCGCCACTTCCTGTCGCTTGAGTTTGAAGTGTCGATGAAAGACGTCACGGCCTTCGTCCTCGGCGGCCACGGCGACACGATGGTGCCGCTGGCGCGCTACTCCACCGTCGCGGGCATCCCGCTGCCCGATCTCGTCACCATGGGCTGGACCACGCAGGACAAACTTGACGCCATTATCCAGCGCACCCGTGACGGCGGCGCGGAAATCGTGGGCCTTCTGAAAACCGGCTCAGCCTTCTACGCCCCCGCCACCAGCGCGATCGAGATGGCCGAAGCCTATCTCAAGGACCAGAAACGCGTCCTGCCCTGCGCCGCCTATTGTGATGGCGAGTTCGGGCTTAAGGGCATGTATGTGGGTGTGCCCACCGTGATTGGCGCGGGAGGCATCGAAAAGGTCATCGACATCAAGCTCAGCTCGGACGAGCAGGCGATGTTCGACAAATCGGTCGACGCGGTGAAGGGCCTCGTCGAGGCGTGCAAAGGGATCGACACAACCCTCGCCTGATCCGATGAAACGCAATTGAACGGCCCGGCTTCAGTATTGCAGCCGGGCCGTTTTGATTTCGAATGCCTGTGATCACAACATGGCCCTTCGCTTTCGAATCAGTCCGAGGACCTCGCAAGCCCTATTGTGATCACACCATTTAAACGTGTGATCACGTTAGTCAGATTTTTCCCTGCATTTCCGGCACTGCGACGAAAAGACGTTTAGATTCCGCTGTATCCCATGGCATGCACAAAAAAACAGCCGCAATGGGACAGTCTTTATGAACATCCACGAATACCAGGCCAAGGCGCTTCTGCGCAGCTATGGGGCCCCCGTGTCGGACGGCCGCGTCGTATTGAAGGCCGAAGAGGCGAAAACCGCGGCTGGCGAAATGGACGGGCCACTGTGGGTCGTCAAAGCGCAAATCCACGCCGGTGGCCGCGGCAAGGGCAGCTTCAAGGAAGCCGACGCGGGCGACAAGGGCGGCGTACGTCTGGCCAAATCTGTGGAAGAGGCCGCTTCTGAAGCCAAAAAGATGCTGGGCCGCACCCTCGTGACCCACCAGACCGGCCCCGCGGGCAAGCAGGTTAACCGCATCTATATCGAAGACGGCTCCGGCATCGAGACCGAGATGTACCTCGCCCTTTTGGTCGACCGGCAAACCAGCCGCGTGAGCTTTGTCTGCTCCACCGAAGGCGGCATGGACATCGAGGAAGTCGCGGCAGAGACGCCAGAAAAGATCCTGTCCTTCAGCGTGGACCCAGCGACAGGCTACCAGCCCTATCACGGCCGCCGCATCGCCTTCATGCTGGGCCTCACCGGCAATCAGGTGAAGCAATGCGTCAAGCTGATGGGCACGCTCTACCAGCTCTTCATGGACAAGGACATGGAGATGCTCGAGATCAACCCCCTGATCGTCACCGACAAGGGCGACCTCAAGTGCCTCGACGCCAAGATGGGCTTTGACGGCAACGCGGTCTACCGCCACGCCGATATCGCCGAGTTGCGCGACACGACCGAGGAAGACCCCAAAGAGTTGGAGGCGTCGAAATACGACCTCAACTACATCGCGCTTGACGGGGAAATCGGCTGCATGGTGAACGGCGCAGGGCTGGCCATGGCGACGATGGACATCATCAAGCTTTACGGCTCAGAGCCCGCCAACTTCCTCGACGTGGGCGGCGGCGCGACGAAGGAAAAGGTCACCGAGGCGTTCAAGATCATCACCTCCGACCCGCAGGTCAAAGGCATCCTCGTCAACATCTTCGGCGGCATCATGCGCTGCGACATCATTGCCGAGGGCGTGATCGCCGCAGTGAAAGAGGTGGGCCTTGAGGTGCCGCTGGTCGTGCGCCTCGAAGGCACAAACGTCGAACAGGGCAAGGAGATCATCGCGACCTCCGGCCTCAACGTGATCGCCGCGGATAACCTGAAAGACGGGGCGGAGAAGATCGTGAAGGCGGTGAAGGGGTAATCGATGCCCGACTTAGGGGTCACCGCTGTCTTGGGGGTCATCACGGTGTTTCTGTGGATGATCTACTTCGTTGCCCGCGCCATGGTCTCCACATTCCGCAAAAGCGAACTGCGGAAATGGCGCGAGGACCGGTTGCAGCGGTGGGGCCTGCCATATCTCGCCGAGCTAGAGGGGAGCGAACGCCTCCAGCGTTTCGTCACCAATCTCACACTGATAATCGCTTCGATCTTCACCGCTTTTTTCTCAGCGCGTGTGATCGAGCATGCAATAGAAAGGGCCCAGTAGAATGGCCGTACTCGTAGACGAAAACACCAAGGTGATCTGCCAGGGCTTCACCGGCTCCCAAGGCACCTTCCACTCCGAACAGGCCATCGCCTATGGCACGCAAATGGTCGGCGGCGTGACGCCTGGCAAGGGCGGGATGGAGCATCTGGGCCTGCCCGTCTTCAACTCCTGCCATGAGGCGGTGGAAAAGACCGGCGCAAATGCCAGCGTGATCTATGTGCCGCCCCCGTTCGCGGCGGACTCGATCCTGGAAGCGCTCGACGCCGAAATCCCGCTCATCTGCTGCATCACCGAAGGCATCCCAGTGCTGGACATGATGAAGGTCAAGCGCGCGCTGGAGACCTCCGACAGCATCCTGATCGGCCCCAACTGCCCCGGTGTCATCACGCCCGACGCCTGCAAGATCGGCATCATGCCCGGCCACATCCACAAGCGCGGATCGGTGGGCGTCGTGTCCCGTTCGGGCACGCTGACCTATGAGGCGGTGAAGCAGACCACGGATGTCGGTCTCGGCCAGTCCACCTGCGTCGGCATCGGCGGCGACCCCATCAAGGGGACCGAACACATCGACGTGCTGGAATGGTTCCTCGCGGATGATGAGACGACCAGCATCATCATGATCGGCGAGATCGGCGGCTCGGCGGAAGAAGAGGCCGCTCAGTTCCTCGCCGATGAGAAGAAGAAGGGCCGCTGGAAACCCACCGCGGGCTTCATCGCGGGCCGCACCGCCCCCCCGGGTCGCCGCATGGGCCATGCCGGCGCCATTGTCGCGGGCGGCAAGGGCGGTGCCGATGACAAGATCGAGGCGATGAAATCCGCCGGCATCGTAGTCGCCGACAGCCCGGCTGGGCTGGGTGAGGCTGTGTTGGAAGCGATTGGGTAGATTGGTAACTGAGCGCGGCATACCTCTAGCGACCGCCACAGCACTGTGCGCGGCCATTGCCGCGACCGTTGGTTGGCCCGCAAAGGCCAACCTTCTTGCCGTCCAAGCGATCGGCATCTGTGAAGAGGCTGCCGACAAATCCGACGTGACTGTCGCGTTGGGCAACTTGGGCTTCCGCGCGCCGGTATCCGGAGACGCGGATGCCGTTTTCGATCTCACCGTGAAGGTGGGGTATCACCTCACCAGTGGGATTTCGACGCCGCCGGAAGATTTCGCGGACGCGCAGGCCACCTCCGTCGAGATGTACGAGGATGCCAAGACCAACCTGTCCTCACTCCTCCGTTTCCCGCTGACCAGCACGGATTTTGGCGACCCGCTTGTTTCATCCGACAAGGATGTTTGGGTCGAGATCTACGCGCAGGAAGACACGCGTGCGGACGGCGAACTGGTCGAATGCCAGATCACCGCCACACCGTGCGACGCGCTGACGGCGATTGCGCAAGACGTTCCCCGTATGATCGAGCCCGATGTTTCGATTTACGATCCCGCGTGGGTCGATGATCGCTTTGCACCTGACCGGGCCGAAACTGGCGGCGTCATGAGCGCCGCAATCCTCAACCCAGAAATGTTCGAACGCCACTACGGCGACCCGCTCGCCGCCACCCTACGCCTGTATGTACGCAATCGCCCCGCCGGCACAGACAACTAGAGGACCGCTCCGATGACCGAACAGTCCCCCAACGACATCTTCCACGCCTCAAGCTTCATGCAAGGCCACAACGCGGAGTACCTCGATCAGCTCTACGCGCGTTACGCCGAGGATCCGAACGCCGTCGACGAGGCATGGCAGAGCTTCTTCCGCCAGCTCGGCGACACCGAGATCGACGCCAAGCGCGAGGCGCAAGGCCCCAGCTGGGCGCGCACCGACTGGCCGCCCCAACCCAATGACGATCTGACAGCCGCACTCGACGGCCAATGGGGCGATCTGCCCCCCGCGGCTGAGAAGAAGGCCAGCGACAAGATCAAGGCCAAGGCCGCGGAGAAAGGCGTCGAAGTCACCGACGACCAGATCAAGCAGGCCGTGCTCGACAGTATCCGCGCACTGATGATCATCCGCGCCTACCGGATCCGGGGGCACCTCGTGGCCGATCTCGATCCGCTGGGCATGCGCGATCAGACCCCGCATCCCGAGCTTGATCCCAAATCCTACGGCTTCACCGAGGCCGACATGGATCGCCCGATCTTCATCGACAAAGTGCTGGGCCTCGACATCGCGTCGATGCGCCAGATCGTCGAGATCGTGAAACGCACCTACTGCGGCACCTTCGCGCTCCAATACATGCACATCTCGAACCCGCAGGAAGCCGGGTGGCTAAAGGAACGTATCGAGGGCTACGGCAAGGAAATCGCGTTTACGCGCGAGGGCCGGAAGGCGATCCTGAACAAGCTTGTCGAGGCCGAGGGGTTCGAGAAATTCCTCCACGTCAAATACATGGGCACCAAGCGCTTCGGCCTCGATGGCGGCGAAAGCCTTGTTCCGGCGATGGAACAGATCATCAAGCGCGGCGGCAACCTCGGCGTAAAAGACATCGTGATCGGCATGCCCCACCGGGGCCGTCTGTCGGTCCTGGCCAACGTGATGGCCAAACCCTACCGCGCGATCTTCAACGAGTTCCAGGGCGGCAGTTTCAAACCCGAAGACGTCGACGGATCGGGCGACGTGAAATACCACCTCGGCGCATCCTCGGATCGGGAGTTTGACGGCAACTCCGTCCACCTGTCGCTCACCGCCAACCCCAGCCACCTCGAGGCCGTGAACCCCGTCGTCCTCGGGAAGGCGCGCGCCAAGCAGGATCAGAACAGCGACAAGGAGCGGACTACGTGCCTGCCGATTCTCTTGCACGGCGATGCCGCGTTTGCGGGCCAAGGCGTAGTTGCCGAGGGCTTCGGCCTCTCGGGCCTACGTGGTCACCGGACCGGCGGGACGATCCATATCGTGGTCAACAACCAGATCGGGTTCACCACCGCGCCGCACTTCTCACGCTCTTCGCCCTACCCCACCGATATCGCGCTGATGGTCGAGGCGCCGATCTTCCACGTGAACGGCGATGATCCCGAGGCCGTGGTGCATGCCGCAAAGGTCGCCACCGAATTCCGCCAGATGTTTCACAAGGACGTTGTGATCGACATCTTCTGCTACCGCCGGTTTGGCCATAACGAGGGCGATGAGCCCATGTTCACCAACCCGATCATGTACAAGAAGATCAAGAAGCATAAGACGACGCTGCAGCTTTATACCGAACGCCTGGTCCGTGACGGGCTGATCCCCGAGGGCGAGATCGACGATATGAAAACCGCCTTCCAGGCCTATCTGAACGAAGAGTTCGAGGCCGGGAAGGACTTCAAGCCCAACAAGGCCGACTGGCTGGATGGCCGCTGGAGCCACCTCGACCGCGAAGGCGAAAAGTACCAGCGCGGCAAAACCGCGATCAAAGAAGACACGATGGCCGAGGTGGGCGCGGCCCTCACCCGCGCGCCCGAAGGCTTCCCACTGCATAAAACCGTGGCCCGCCTGCTCGAAACGCGGGCCAAGATGTTCGAGACCGGCGAAGGGTTCGACTGGGCCACGGCCGAAGCACTCGCCTTTGGATCGCTTCTCACCGAGGGCTACCCGGTGCGCCTCTCGGGCCAGGATTCAACCCGTGGCACGTTCTCGCAACGCCATTCCGGCCTTGTGAACCAGGACACAGAAGAGCGGTACTACCCCCTAAACCACATCCGCGCGGGCCAGGCAAATTACGAAGTCATCGACTCGATGCTGTCGGAATACGCGGTGCTCGGTTTCGAATACGGCTACTCGTTGGCCGAACCCAATGCGCTCACCCTGTGGGAAGCACAGTTCGGTGACTTCGCCAACGGCGCGCAGATCATGTTCGATCAGTTCATCTCATCCGGCGAACGCAAATGGCTGCGGATGAGCGGGCTTGTGATGCTGCTGCCTCATGGGTTTGAAGGCCAGGGGCCGGAACACTCCTCCGCCCGGCTTGAACGCTTCCTGCAGATGTGTGCCGAAGACAACTGGATCGTGGCCAACTGCACGACGCCAGCCAACTACTTCCACATCCTGCGCCGCCAGCTCCACCGCAGCTACCGCAAGCCATTGGTGCTGATGACGCCCAAGTCGCTTCTCCGCCACAAGCTCGCCGTGTCGGACGCCAAGGACTTCACCAACGGCTCGTCCTTCCACCGCGTGCTGTGGGACGACGCGCAAATGGGCCATAGCGATACGAAGCTCGTTTCCGACGACAAGATCAAGCGCGTCGTGATGTGTTCGGGCAAAGTCTACTATGATCTGCTGGAAGAGCGCGACGCGCGCGGCATCGACGACGTTTATCTGATGCGGATCGAACAATTCTATCCCTTCCCAGCGCTCAGCCTGGTGAAAGAGATGGAACGCTTCGCCAATGCCGATGTGGTCTGGTGCCAGGAAGAGCCCAAAAACCAGGGCGGCTGGACGTTCATGGAACCCAACATCGAATGGGTCCTCACCCGGATCGGCGCCAAACACACCCGGCCCACCTATGCCGGCCGCGCCGCCGCGGCCTCGCCCGCAACAGGGCTCGCCTCGGCGCATAAGGCACAACAAGCAGCGTTGGTGAACGACGCGCTGACACTGGAAGGAAACTGACATGAGTAGCGAAGTCCGCGTCCCCACGCTTGGGGAAAGCGTCACCGAAGCCACGGTGGCCACATGGTTCAAGAAACCGGGCGACAGCGTGGCGGTCGATGAGATGCTGTGTGAGCTGGAGACCGACAAGGTCACGGTCGAAGTACCCTCGCCCACTGCCGGAACCCTGGGCGAGATCGTGGCCGATGAAGGCGCGACGGTGGGTGTGGATGCGCTGCTTGCGACGATCTCGGAAGGCGCTGGTGCAGCAAGCCCTGCCCCGGCAAGCGCGCCCGTGGCCGCACCCGTCTCGAATGGCGCTGACGCAGGTGGCGCCTCGGTCGATGTCATGGTGCCCACGCTGGGCGAAAGCGTGACAGAGGCGACAGTGTCGACGTGGTTCAAGAAGGCGGGCGATACGGTCGCGCAGGACGAGATGCTGTGCGAGCTCGAGACCGACAAGGTCTCCGTCGAAGTGCCCGCCCCGGCGGCTGGAACGCTGACCGAGATCCTCGCCGAAGAAGGGGCAACGGTCGAAGCGGGCGGCAAGCTCGCCGTCATGTCCGCCGGTACCGGTGCCCCGGCAGCAGCCCCGGCCCCAGCGGCGGAAGCTCCAGCCGCCGCCCCCGCCCCCTCAGGCGGACGCAGCGATGTCGAGAACGCGCCATCGGCCAACAAGATGATGGCCGAGCACAACCTGTCCGCCGATCACGTCACCGGCACCGGCAAAGACGGCCGCGTGATGAAGGAAGACGTCCAAAAAGCTCTCGCCGCCGGCACCGCCGTGGCCAAGGCGCCCGAACCCGCGCAGGCCCCGATCCCCCGCGCCCCCGTCGCGGCAGAAGACGCCGCGCGCGAGGAACGGGTCAAGATGACCCGCTTGCGCCAGACCATCGCCAAACGCCTGAAGGACGCGCAAAACACCGCCGCGATCCTGACGACCTATAACGAGGTCGACATGGGCGCGACGATGGAATTGCGCAGCGAGTACAAGGACCTCTTCGAGAAGAAGCACGGCGTCCGCCTGGGCTTCATGTCCTTCTTCACCAAGGCCTGCTGCCACGCCCTCAAAGAAGTGCCCGAGGTCAACGCCGAGATCGACGGCACCGACATCGTCTACAAGAATTTCGTCCACATGGGCATTGCCGCAGGCACGCCCCAGGGCCTTGTCGTGCCGGTGATCCGCGACGCCGACCGCATGTCGTTTGCCGAGATCGAGAAGGCCATCGCCGAGAAAGGCAAACGCGCCCGCGACGGCAAGCTCTCCATGGCCGAAATGCAGGGCGGCACCTTCACGATCTCGAACGGCGGGGTCTATGGCTCGTTGATGTCGTCACCCATCCTCAACCCCCCGCAATCGGGCATCCTCGGCATGCACAAGATCCAGGACCGTCCCATGGTCATCGGGGGCGAGATCAAGATCCGCCCGATGATGTACCTCGCGCTGAGCTACGACCACCGGATCGTCGACGGCAAGGGCGCAGTGACGTTCCTAGTGCGTGTGAAAGAAGCGCTGGAGGATCCGCGGCGGTTGTTGATGGATTTGTGAGCGGGATGCGTGTGGCCATCAAAGCGCAAGCCGGGCGAGCGCCTGCCCGTGGGGTGGCGCCGCACCAGCACGCTGATGCGCTTTATGCCAGCAAGGCATATCTTCGCAGTGGCCAGCGCGTGCCGACAGACAAAGCGCCAGCCCGCCGGGACGGGCAGGCGCTCGCCCGGCGCCTTCGGCTTGTTCCGGGCGGGAACCGGCGATGAGCGCAGTGGAACAGAACGGAAAACCGAGCGGACTGCTGGTCGTAATGGCGCTCGCCGGGATATTGCTTTTGTTCAGCACTCTGAGCGTTTGGCTCAGCTTCAATAACGTAATTGCGGTCTTTCGAGAGTTCCGGTTCCCGGCAGCGCTCTACGCACTCATCCTTATGCCATTTGTACTGATCGCTCTGTGCCTGTCCGTTGTGGTGCTGGGCTGGCAGAACAGAAAAGCAGTGATCGTGCCGACCGTCGCCTTGGCAACGTCGTCTACCTGGCCATTCATAATAGAGAAGTTTGCGCCTCCTGGTCTGATGTCCGGCACAACCAAATGGTACGGGGACGGAATTACTTGGATGTGGATGGTCGCCTTCGGCGCCTCGGCCGTTTACCTCGTCCATCTCACCGCCAAAGGACAACTCTCATGAGCAAGACAAACGTCTCTGGGGTCGGAATGGAGCATCGTAATGATCTTTCGAGGGATATCCAAAAACCACAAAAAATAGGAACTCCCACGCCGTTCGGAGGACAAGGATAACCCAATGACCATCTCCCTAGAATTCCTCATCGCGGCCCTGATCGTCGTCCTGATCCCCGGCACCGGCGTGCTCTACACCGTCGCCACCGGCATCGGGCGCGGCTTCCGCGCCAGCGTTGCCGCCGCTTTCGGCTGCACCCTCGGCATCCTGCCCGCGATCTTCGCGGCCCTCCTCGGCCTCTCGGCGATTCTGCACACCGGGGCCATCGCCTACACCGTCCTGAAATACGCGGGCGCGGCCTACCTCATCTACCTCGCCTGGCAGACCTGGAATGATCGCGGCCCGGTCAGCCTGTCGCGCGACGTGCCCATCAACCCGTTCCAGATCGCCCGCACCGGCATGCTTATCAACGTGCTGAACCCGAAACTCTCGGTCTTCTTCCTCGCCTTCCTGCCGCAATTCGTCGATCCCGCCAGCGCGCAGGTCACCGCCCAGATGATCCTCCTCAGCGCGATCTTCATGGCGATGACCTTCGCAGTGTTCCTGATCTACGGCGCGCTGGCCACCGCCGCGGGCCGCGGCTTGCGCCGCCCCGCTGTCACTGCCTGGATCCGCCGCATCGCCTCGGGCGCTTTCGCGGGTCTCGGCCTGCGCCTCGCCATCGCGCAACCGGAGTAACCGCGTGACGCCCGAACTCACCGCCCTCGCCCTCGCAGGCCTGTTGCAGGTGGTGCAATATGTGCTGATGTCGGTGCCTGCCAATCTGGAGGTTGGTGTCGGCAAGGCGATGAGCCCGCGCGATCGCGAGCGCATGGGCGGCAGCCTGGAAGAGCAACTTTCCCCCAAGACCTCGCGCCTTTACCGCGCGCTCAACAACCATTTCGAAGGGCTGATCCTCTTCACCCTCGCGGTTGTCGTTGTCACGCTGTCGGAGCAATCCACCGCATTTACCGCCGCCTGTGCCTGGGTCTATCTGGGCGCGCGGGTCCTCTACATCCCCGCCTACTACTTCGGCCTCGCCCCTTGGCGCTCGATCGTGTGGATGGCGGGCTTTGCCGCCACGGTTCTGATGATCGTGGCCGCGCTCATTTAACTGGCCTGACCGCCAAGGAGACCAAACATGGCCCAATATGACGTCATCGTAATCGGCAGCGGCCCCGGTGGCTATGTCTGCGCCATTCGCTGTGCACAACTGGGGCTCAAGACCGCTTGCGTCGAGGGGCGCGAGACGCTGGGCGGGACGTGCCTGAACGTGGGCTGCATCCCGTCGAAGGCGCTTCTGCATGCCAGCCACCAGCTGCACGAGGCCGAGCACAACTTTGCCAAGATGGGGCTGAAGGGGAAAGCGCCATCCGTCGATTGGCCCACGATGCTGTCCTACAAGGAAGACGTCATTGGCCAGAACACCAAGGGGATCGAATTTCTGTTCAAGAAGAACAAGATAGATTGGCTCAAGGGCTGGGGCGCGATCCCCGAGGCGGGCAAGGTCAAAGTGGGGGACGAGGTGCATGAGGCCAAGCACATCGTCATCGCCACCGGCTCTGACAGCGCCACGATCCCCGGTGTCGAGATCGACGAGAAAATCGTGGTCAGCTCCACCGGTGCGCTCGAACTGGGCAAGATCCCCAAGAAACTCGCCGTCATCGGCGCGGGCGTCATCGGCCTTGAAATGGGCTCGGTCTACGCGCGCCTCGGGTCCGAGGTCACAGTGATCGAGTTCCTCGACGCCATCACCCCCGGCATGGACGCCGAGGTTCAGCGCACCTTCAAGAGAACACTTGAAAAACAGGGCCTTAGCTTCATCATGGGCGCCGCCGTACAAAACGTGGCCGCCACCAAAACCAAGGCGAAAGTCACCTACAAACTCCGCAAGGATGACAGCGAAGCCACGCTCGACGCCGATATCGTCCTGGTCGCCACAGGCCGCAAACCTTATACCGATGGCCTGGGCCTCGATGCACTTGGGGTCGAGATGTCGGACCGCGGCCAGGTCAAAACCGACGCTCACTGGCAGACCAATGTCAAAGGCATCTACGCCATCGGCGACTGCATCGCGGGGCCCATGCTGGCCCACAAAGCCGAGGACGAAGGCATGGCCGTGGCCGAAACCATCGCCGGCCAGCATGGCCATGTGAACTATGGCGTGATCCCGGGCGTGATCTACACCCATCCGGAAGTGGCCAATGTGGGCCACAGCGAGGAAGAGCTGAAGGCAGAGGGTCGCAAATACAAAGCCGGCAAGTTCAGCTTCATGGGTAACGGCCGGGCCAAGGCCAACTTTGCCGCCGACGGCTTCGTCAAGATCCTCGCCGATGCCGAGACCGACCGCATCCTGGGCGCCCATGTCATCGGCCCTATGGCGGGCGACCTGATACACGAGATCTGCGTCGCGATGGAGTTCGGTGCAGCGGCGGAAGATCTCGCACGCACATGCCACGCCCACCCCACCTACTCTGAGGCGGTGCGCGAAGCTGCGCTTGCCTGCGGCGACGGACCCATCCACAGCTAACCCCTTCGCGGGAGTTTGCCACATGGCAAATTCCCGCAACGCCCTGTTTTAAAGCGCTTTTCAAAAATTAACCCCACAGCATCTCCGGCCTCAACACATGCGTCACCTGTTGCGACCAACCGAAAGATGACGCCGAAAAAAATCGGAGACGCCCTGGGTCTTCTTCGCTTTTCAAATATCCCGGGGGGCCGCCCCGGACCTGATCCGGGGCGGCGGGGGCAGCGCCCCCTACCCCACCAGCATCCGTAGGCCTTGTGTCACATCCGTGCGCACCGCCAGCCGCAGCCCCGGCTCATCCCCCGCCTTCAGGGCGGCGAGGATCAGCCGGTGATGGGGCGGCACCTCGGTGCGTTTCAGCCGCCCGTAGAGTTTGCGCATCGTCGGCCCAAGCTGCAGCCAGACCGTCTCTACCAAGGCCAGCATCGCCGGTGCCTGCGCCCGCAGATAAAGCGTGCGGTGGAACTCGAGGTTCGTGCGGATGTAGCCCACCGCATCCCCCCGCGCGATCACGTCCGACAGGGTCGCGTTGATCGTCTGCAGCCGGTCGATCAGCGCGATATGCGCCCGCGGCAGCGCGCGCGACGCAAGCTCGGTCTCCAAGAGCGCGCGCAGGGCCGCAAGCTCCTCGATCCGCTCATTGGATAATTCCGGCGTGGTCACCCGGCCCGATGGCGACAGTGTCAGCGCGCCTTCGGCCACCAGCCGCCGCACCGCCTCGCGCGCGGGCGTCATCGACACGCCGAACTCCTTGCCGATCCCGCGCAGGGTCAAGGCCACCCCCGGCTCGATCTCACCATGCATGATCTGCACCCGGAGCGAGCGGTAGACACGATCGTGGGCGGCTGGGGCGACGGGCTCGGCCTGACGGTTTTGGATCAGCATACGCGCCAGACTGCGCCCAAGGCCCGCCGAAATCAATCGTCGAAACGGTAGCGATGCAGGCGCGGGCCATTGCGTCGCAGCCAGTCGCGATGATCCTGCCACGCGGGGCAACGGCCCTCAACCACGCGCCAGAATGCGGGCGAGTGATCCATGTGCACAAGATGCGCTACCTCATGGGCGGCGACGTAATCCAGTACCTCAGGTGGCGCCAGGATCAGCCGCCACGAATACATCAGGTTCCCTTGCGAGGTACACGACCCCCAGCGTGACCGGGTATCGCGCAGCGTAAGCTTGGAAAACCGCTGACCCAGTGCGGCGGCGTGATGATCAGACGCCGCGGCAAGCCGGTCGCGGGCCAGCGCCTTGAGATAGGATTGCACCGCCCGCCCGACCTGCGGGCCGCGGACCAGCAATCGGTCCCCGTCCCGCTGGACCCGTCGATCACTACCCGCAAACACCTGCGTATCCGTCCCCTCAATCGGCACAACGCTGCCATGCGCGACGGTAACCGCAGCGCCAACATCAGACCGCGCCTCTGCGATCCAGTCCAAACGCTCTTCCGCGAATGACAGCGCCTCGTCCAGAGGCGTGCGCATAGGCATTGTCAGTGTCACCCGCCCGTCCAGCCGTGAAACGCGCAGCGAAATGCGCCGCGCGCGGGCGGCCCGGCGCACGGTGATCGTCGTTGTGGAATCGCTGAGTACCCGCTGCTCGCCCATACCATCTCCCGGTCCCGGGTCGCACCCTAGCGCGCGTAACCAGACGGGACCAGACACGGGTTGGCGCCAAAAGCCTTTGACAGCCTCAGACCTTTGTGGCACGTCGCGCTTTGTTTCCGCACCCCGAGGCAATGAAAGAGGACACCGATGCCCAAAGAAGAATGGGGCACAAAGCGCGTTTGCCCGACCACCGGAAAGCGCTTTTACGACCTGAACAAGTCACCCATCGTGAGCCCGTATACCGGTGAGGTCGTGAACCTTGAGACCGGCAAGAGCAACCGGATGATGGTGGCCGACAAGGCCGACAAGGATGCACCCTCCGAAGACCTCGTGGATGACGAAGACGTCGTCCTGGAAGACGATGAAGAGGAAAGCTCTGACGTCGATCTGGGCGATGACGTCCTGGAAGAAGATGACGAGGACGAGGTCTCACTCGATGAGATAGCAGACGTTGCGTCAGACGAGGATGACAGCTGATCGGGTTTCCGATTTTCCTTGAAACGCATGGGTCTCTGCCATAGAGACCGCACAGCAGGTGGCAACACCTGCCCCGGTGGGGCCATAGCTCAGTTGGGAGAGCGCTTGCATGGCATGCAAGAGGTCAGGGGTTCGACTCCCCTTGGCTCCACCAAATTCCCAACCAGATAGCCGAAACGGTCACCAGACGTCGCGCAGCGCTGTGGCAGACACACGACCAGCACACACCACAGCCCCACATCGCATCTAGTGCGAACCGGGGCTGCTGAACCATCATCCGTAGCCTGTCATATCCCTACGCAACCCGGCCCGGGGCGTTAGCGATAAAGCGCCGGTGCGCCCAGCTTGTCGTGAACGGCGTTGACCGTCTTGGGATCGATCCGCAGGGCTTCGGCAAGCTCATGCAGGTATTTCGCCTCGTTCTGGTTATCAAGATCGATCCCCATCACAGACATCGCATAGACCTGCTGCTCCAACCCGCGGGGCACGTCGCGCGCTAGCCCTTGGGTATCGATCGGTTTTGCCAGTTCCTGATTCACAAAGCTGCGTTCGGCTTCACTGACATTACCCAGGCGTCCGACAAGTTTTTGCTGTTCGGCCTGATCGAACTTCCCGTCAGACTTCGCCGCCTGGATCATGGCCCGTAACATCAGTCCCGCCGCGGCCTCTTGCGAAGCGCTGGGGGCCACTTTCGGGGATGCCTGACCGCGATTGGAGATCGCCTGGTTGAGCAGGTCCCCAAAGGATCCACCACCTCCCCCACCGGAGGCGCCCGCCTGCGCCAAGGCGCCTGTGACGGCCCCGATGATCTGGCCTAACCCGCCGCCGGCCTGGCCGCCGGACCCACCGGTGAGCTGACCCAGAAGGTCATCGAGCCCGCCGCCCGATCCACCTTGGCCTTGGGTAAGCTGCTCCAGAAGCCCCCCAATCCCGTCATCTGCGCGGCCACCCGATGTGCGGCCTGAGCCGCCAAGGATGGAGCCCATCAGGTCTTCCAGCCCGTGATTGTCAGGCGCCGGTCCCTGACCGAAGAGGCCACCGCCGCCCTGATTGTTGCGGGCCAGCTTGCCGCCACCCTTGCTGGCCGAAACGTTTACGACAGCTTCTGCAAGTGCTTCCAAAAGACTCATGGGTTCCTCCCTCACCACCTATACTGGCAGACGTACCAGTTGAGGCACCTTAGCGCATCCCGCGTCCGGCGTTACGGGGAGAATTTGCGTGAGCGCGACCCCACCGTCCAACAGCGATTACAAAGCGGATCCTAGGATCGCGAAGAACACGATCATCGCCAGACTCAGCCGGCTGATACCATCCTTCAGGGCAAAGATTATGGGATCATCCTCCATCTCACCGCGATGGGTTTTGAACACCGCGCGGCTGATCCAGTAAATCAGGATGAGGCAAATGCCCCACAGCGCACCGGGCATTCCGTACAGCACCTGCACCTCAGGCGACGAGATATAAAGGGCAAGGACCAGCACCGCCGCATAGCCCGAGGTCAGCGCCATCTGCGACATCAGGGGAAGGTCGGTCGTGCGATACCCGCGACCCTCGGCATCGGTTTTGCCCTGCGCCAGTGTGTCGACAAGCTCGGCCTGTCGTTTCATTGCCGCCAGCGCAAGGAAGATGAACACCGAAAACGCCAAGAGCCACACCGACAGCGGGATCGCCATTGCCGCGCCGCCTGCAACGATGCGCAGCGTATAGAGCCCGGCAAGCGTACAGATATCGAGGATCGGGCGCTTTTTCAGCCCGAAGGAATAGAGGACGGTCACGACGTAATAGGCCGCAAGCACCCCAAGAAAGAGCGGGCCCACCGCGACGCCGATCAATGCGCCTACCGCCAGAAGCGTCCAGCACATCCAGCGGCCATGGCTCAGCGACAGGTCACCTGAAGCGAAGGGACGGAACCGTTTGCGCGGATGCGCCCGGTCCGCGCCGAGATCCAAGAGATCGTTCAGCAGATAGACACTTGAGGCGACAAGGCTGAAGGCGAGAAAAGCCAGCATCGCCGTCACAAGGGTTGCTGCGTCCCACTGATGCGCAGCTAGGGCCGGAAGCACGACGAGCAGGTTCTTCAACCATTGATGCGGCCGCATCGCGCGCAGCATGTGCATGGCTTGCTGTTTTGGCTGGCCGATATGCGTCGCCGTTCCGGGATGGGCCTCGGCTTCGGCACGCAGTGCGGCGCCGGCATCAAGTGTCACAAGATGCCCGGCGTGTCGCCACAGATCCCCCTGCGCGTCGTCGCCCAGATAGATATGGCCGCTGTTGGCACTGGCCTGGTCCGCACCCCAAACGCCATCGAAACGACTAAGGTGATCCGCAACGCGCTGGGCCAGGGCGGGCTCGTGCTCGGAATAGAGATAAACCGGCGTGCCGTCCGCGCGCGCCTCGTCGATTAGATCCAGCGCGGCTTGGGAATAGGCAAGTCGCGCGGGGTCGAGCGCATCGTCGGCCTGCTGCTCGGGCGGATCCCCGTCGATCCGCCGTGCGAGTGCCGCGACATAGCCCGCACGCCGCGCCCAGGCGCGTTCGTCCGCGATGCGGTTTGAGATCAGCCCTCCCTCAAGCGACACCACCAAGGGTGGGCTGCCTGCGGGCGTCGCGCTGACACGCATGTTGCGATCGTTCTGATCGATCTGGTTCACGTCGGTGATGTCCTACTCGTCTCGCACTTGCCCATAGCGCCGGTTTTTCCGGCATACCGGGTGTATTTTCTGGCATTTTAGCGTGCAATCGCAGGTAACGGAAGCGTTGCGGCGCCAGCACCCCCGTTTCTAGGACGCGGGGACTTGTGCAAACCCGACAGCAGCAGTGGGATCCAGCGGCAACCGTCGGAACCCGAGCGCATTGATCCCCGCGCCGCCCGGCTGCAAATCCTGTGCATGTGCGATGAGCGCGCGCCCGCAGAAAATGACCGTGTGCGGCGCGTGATCGGCTGTTTGCAGCGCCTGTGCGATGGTTGCCGGGCCGACGTCAGCATCCCCAATAACCAGGAGGTCGGGCTGGTAGCCGACAAGAACATCCGTCAAATCATCCTGTTCCAGCCAATCAACGCCAGATACCCCGTTTTCCTCCAGCACCCGCATAGCCGCCGCCCGGATATCCCCGATCTCGCTCACAGCGATTGCGACCTCCGGCATCGCAAGCCGCATCCGCGCTGCCAGAAACCCGCACCCCGTGCCGACCTCAAGATACCGCGCGCCCCCGCCCATCAGACCGGGCAAGTTGCGCGCTAGGTTGCGCTGGAACTTGCCGGTCTCGATCTGCAAGAGCGCGGCGGGGCTGAATATCCGGGGGTCCGCGGGCAGGCGCACACCGTGATTGGGCGTCCAGGCCAGAGGCGGATCTTCAGTTAGGTCGAGAGGGCCCGACACGTAAAGATCCGTTGGGGCCAGAACGCGCTCTTCCGGGGGTCTTTCGATCTGGATCTTGCGCGCACCGGCAGCGCGGGCCTCGATGGCGGACATGTTGGCCGCGATCTTTTCAGGATCACGCTCTTTCGGCGGCTTGGCGGAGACTTGGGTGATCGGGATCGATCCCGCCTGCTTTAAGTCCTCAACAAAAGCCGCGTATTCCGGGGTGCCCTTGAACGTCGCCAGTGTGGCCTCTGCCCGCTCAACCGCTGCGGTGTGAAGCCTCGACAGCTCGGGATCGGCCAAGAGGGCCGCAATGATCCGATCGCGATCGGCCTTGTAGCGCAGCATCGTTTCATCGCGTACTTCGTTGCGGTCCTGAAGGGCCCAGTATTCGCTATTGTACTTGTCTTTCTTGTTGTTGACGTTGCCGCGGAACCGGCGGATCGCGTAGGCATCCATCGACTTGACGGCGTAGTGGTTCATCTGCGCCCAGTCATAGCCCACCGTCCGCACGATCGAGCGCCAGCCGCGGAACTTGAAGTAGTCCTCTATCGCACGGCCCGAGCCGTTCAACCATTTGATCTGGTCGGGATAGTCGGTGTCGAGGACCTTGTTGCGGAACTTGGGCCGGTGGATGCCCAGCTTCCATTTCTCGGGATCGAACTGAAACAGGGTTTTGACGCCCCAGCCCTTGTTCCACATGGGCGGGGCCGCCTTGAGGTATTGTTCCGTCACCGGTGCGCGCGACCAATCCTGAACACCGCCAGACCCAAAGATGCGCCAGGTCACCACGATCCCTTGCGCGTCTTCCGCCTTGACCGCATCGATCAGGCCATCCAGCCGACCGTCGCCCAGACGCAGGCACAGGAACTCATCGGCGTCGAACACCATGACCCAATCGCTGTTCTGAACGGCGGGCTCGTCCTGGGCCAGTTTGATGGCCGAGGGCTGGGGCTTTACCCCCTCGGGCACATCGTTCAGGCGGTGCTGGACAAGGCCCATCTCCTGCATCCGGCGCAGCATGGCGTCGGTGCCATCGGTGCAATCGTTCGTATAGATCACGAAATCGGTGAAGCCGACGGCCATGTGATGGGCGACCCATTCGATCACATAGGGCCCTTCGTCCTTCATCATCGACACGGCGGTGACACGGCCATGCGGGCTCACATTCGGACGCAGGTCCGGTGCCTCTCGCATCGTTAGTGTTTCTGCTGTGCTCGTCATGTCGCCCGTTGCCCCGGCGTCTTTGCCTTGTCCGGGATCGCAACAGGCTTAGCACGAGCGGGTTTACCGAGGAAACCGCCTGCTGGACACAGATTGCCGGTTCCGGCATGGTCGGTCCAAAGATCGGACCACCGGCGACAGGCGACCCCATGACACCCCCCGAAAGACGGCCCGTAGCCTCGCTCTGGATCGGTACGCGGCTGCATTACCTCAACCAGCTGTGCCTGCTCAGCCATGTGCGCCACGGGCATCCGACGACGCTCTATTGCACCGACGCCGTCGACAACGTGCCCAACGGCATTGCGGTGCGCCCGGCATCCGAGATCATGGAGATCGACCGCGATCTGGTCGAACGCACGAGTGCCTCGTTTCTGTCCAACGTCTTTCGCTACAAGATGATTCAGGCGACCGGGGCGGTGTGGATCGACTGTGACGCCTTTTGTAGACAGCCCTTTCCCGATGAGATGGATCATATCTACGCAGGGCACGGATTTCGCGGCGCACTGAATTGCGGCGTTGTCTCAATCCCGCGCAAAGGTGCGCTGATGGATATGCTTCTCGACTACTACGAGAACCTGCCCGACGCCCCCCCGTGGTTTAACGACCGGCAGCGTGCGCGGCTGGCCAAGCAACCGACAGACTGGCCCCATGCGGCGCGGATCTACAAGGCCGAGCGGACGGCTTTTGGGCCACAGGCGTTCACGTACTTCGCCAAGCAAACCGGCGACTATGCCCAAGCGCTCAGCCACGATTACCTCTACCCCGTGCCGTTTCAGTTGAACGATATCTTTTATGACCCCCATGGCCGGGTTGAGGGGCATTTCACCGACAACACCCTGTCGGTGCATCTCTATACGAACGGTACACGGCCCTGGTGGCGGCGCAATCCACCACTGCCGGGCTCTTACGCGGCCCGGATGTGTGAAGAGATCGGGGTGGACCCGAAAGCAGCGTTGGAAAAGGGCTAGCGGCCCGCTTCTGCCACGATGCGCAGCATGGTGCGGGCCGTCGCATCGTCGGGCGGCACGCTGTCTGGCAACAAGCTTAACCGCGTGTAAAGGCGCGCCTCGGCTGGTTTGCGAAGCTGTTTTTCGATTTGAGCGCGGTGATTGGCAACACAAGCGTCATGCGCTTCGGCGACACCGGGCAAAGCGCGCAGCTCGGTAAGGCGGGCCTGCATCGCATCTTCGTGGCGCAGGATGGAAGCGTCCTCCACGGTGTTTAAATTCCGCTCGGCCCAGTACGCAGCATCGACGTCCTTGTCGCGACGGTTCGGCAGGCCGCGGCGGCGTTTGACCAGAAAGTCCTCGGCGGACCGCAACGAATAGTGATTGAGCTGCACGAGGGACGTTCCGCACTGATCCGGCTTGAGAAGGATCTGGTCGTCGTCCTGCGCAAACGCCTCGCCCAGCGCATCACCCGATCCATCGACCCATACCGGCAGCCGCTTGGACGCGCCGCGTCGCTTTGGTCGGTGGATGCCTGGGCGAGAAAACAGGGCCGGGTCATTGCGGTAGAGTGTCTTGAAGAACCGCGATGCTGCGGGGAACACCATCCGCTCCGGGGCTGCGCGCTGAAACCGCTGCGTCACCGGGCGGTCATCGAACTGCATATAGCCGCTGCTGCCAAAAAGCCGCCATCCCAGCGCGAAGGCATCCGCAGCGGGTGCCGCGGCCACCAGATCCGGCAAGGTGGCCAGCGGCGCGCGCAAGTTCACGAACTCATCGCAATCGATCCCCAACACCCAGTCAGCGGCAGCATAGGCGGCACTTTTTCGGGCGGCCCGCAGAATAGGCCACTGCACCGATCGCCCTTTCGGTGTGAAGGGGGCGTGCGTGATCGTGCCGGCGCGATGCAACCGGTCCAACAGCGCGTCCGTCCCGTCATCGCAGTCGTTGGAATAGATCAGAAAGCTGGTCACACCCAACGCCTGATGGTGCGCCACCCATTCGAGCACAAAGGGCCCTTCGTTGCGCATGGTGGTTATGATCAAGATGTTCAAAACTGCGCAGGCCCCGATTTGTTTTGCGCCATGAAGCCCGGCGCGCGGCAGACAAGTCAAGCGACCGGAAATGTCACAATGAGGCCAGATGTCGGATAAGTTGCAGGCCAATGCCTTGTTGCGCCCGACCACTCACTCTACATCGGTCCCATGAAGCGCTTTATCCCCTTCATGAAAAAGGACCCGCTGGTCGCGGTCATCCGGTTGCAGGGCGTTATCGCTTCGGGCGGGCGCGGTGCATCGGCGCTGAACGACGCAGGGCTGGCCCCGATGATCGAACGTGCTTTTCGGCGCGGCAAGCCCGTTGCCGTCGCACTGGTCATCAACTCCCCCGGCGGAAGCCCCGCGCAATCGTCGCTGATCGCGGCGCGGGTGCGGCGCTTGTCGGAAGAGACCAAGGTGCCTGTCTTTGCCTTTGTCGAAGACGTCGCGGCATCGGGCGGCTATTGGCTGGCGACCGCGGCGGAAGAGATTTGGGTCGACGAAAACTCGATAGTGGGCTCGATTGGCGTAATCTCTGCGGGCTTTGGCCTGCACGGGTTCATTGAGCGCTATGGCATCGAACGCCGCGTCTACACGGCAGGCAAATCCAAGAGCATGGCCGACCCGTTCAAGCCGGAAAACGCGGAAGATGTGGCCCGGATCAAGGACCTGCAGGAAACGATCCACGCCAGTTTCATCTCGCAGGTGAAGACGCGCCGCGGTGACAAGCTTGCCGATGGCGACCTCTTCACCGGCGAAATCTGGGTGGGCGACAAGGCGCGCGAGGTGGGCCTTGTGGATGGCGTTGGGCACCTCGTCCCAAAGATGAAGGAAAAGTTCGGCGACAAGGTGCGCCTCGTGCCCTACCAAACACGGCGGCCCTTGCTTGCGCGTTTTGGGATGTCGGTGATCGACGCGGGCATCAGCACACTGGAAGAACGGGCGCACTACGCCCGCTATGGTCTGTGATCGTTGATCCAGGTTGTCGCCCTTTTTCTGGTTGCCATGCTGGTGCTCGCGGTCATTGGGCGGTTCCGCAAGCTGCCGAAGTCCCGCAAGAAATGCCCGGAATGCGGGCGGTATCGCATTGGCAAAGGGCAATGCCCTTGCGGCAAGGGCCGCTGAACGTTGGCTGATTTCCTGATCGCGGGCCTTGGGCTGGTGATCCTGCTGCTGGCAGGTGACGCACTGGTGCGGGGGGCGGTGAACACCTCACTGCGGCTAGGTGTGCCGGCCTTGATCGTGTCGTTGACGATCGTTGCCTTCGGCACCTCGGCACCAGAGCTATTGATCGCCATCAGCGCGATTGACGATGGCGCACCGGGCCTGGCCATCGGCAACGTCGTGGGCTCCAACACAGCGAACATCCTGTTGGTTCTGGGCGTCCCTGCCCTTTTGGCCGGTTTGCACACATCACAATGCGATACCCGCAAGAGCTATGTGATCATGCTGGCGGTGTCCGTCTTGTTCATCGCCATCTGTTTCTTCCGTCCCATCACATGGGTCCACGGACTTGTCCTCCTCAGCGTTCTGGCCGTGATCCTGGGCGACCAATTTCGCGAGGCACTGGCCCACAGGAACGCCGCAAAAGAGGATGAGGAAGAAGAGGTTGAGGGGGCGGACCCCGATATGCCCTGGTGGAAGATCATCGTGTTTCTGGTGCTGGGCTTGATCGGCCTGCCGCTTGGCGCGGATCTTCTGGTGGACAGCTCGGTTTCGATCGCGCGCACCTTTGGGGTAACCGAAACCGTTATCGGCCTGACACTTGTCGCCATCGGCACATCGCTGCCCGAACTTGCGACCACGGTTATGGCCGCCTTCCGCAAGCAAGCGGATGTGGCCCTGGGCAACGTCATCGGGTCGAATATGTTCAACCTACTGGCGATCATCGGCATCGCCAGTTTTGTGGGCAAGATCCCGGTGGATCCGAACTTCCTGAAGATCGACCTGTGGGTGATGCTGGGCGCATCGCTGTTGCTTGCCCCGTTCGTTTTCTCCAACACGCGCAACTTGACCAAACTTTGGGGCATCGGCTTTGTGGTGGCTTACGTGATCTATCTGTCGTTTGTAGTTGCCCATGGCTGATGTCGCGATCAAAGGACGGGCCTTGGTCACCGGCGGCGGCCTTCGGCTCGGGCGGACGATGGCCTTGTATCTGGCCGAGCGCGGCTTTGACGTGGCGGTGCATTACAACGCGTCGGCGGACCCCGCCCAGGACGTGGTCGACAGCATCCGCGCCATGGGCCGCACCGCCGTGGCCGTTCAGGCGGATCTTTTGGACGAGACGCAGGTGCAAGCCCTCGTCGCGGACGCGGCACACGGGCTTCAGGGGCCTCTGTCGGTGTTGGTGAACAATGCATCGATCTTTGAATATGACACGCTCGCATCGGCCACGCGCACGTCATGGGACCGCCATCTTGAGTCGAACCTGCGCGCGCCGTTTGTCCTGACCCAGAAATTCGCGGCGCAGGCCCCCCGCGCCGTTCCCGACGACGCGGGTGAGCCCGTGGCTCAGGGTCTCGTGGTGAACATGATCGACCAAAGGGTGCGCAAGCTCACGCCGGAGTTCATGACCTACACCATCGCCAAGATGGGTCTGTGGGCGATGACGCAGACGACGGCACAGGCCCTGGCGCCCGATATTCGGGTCAACGCGATTGGCCCCGGCCCCACCCTTCAGGGCAGTCGGCAGAGCGCCAGGCACTTTGCCGACCAGCGCGCGGCAACGGTTCTGGCGCGCGGTGCCAATCCATCGGACATCACTGCCGCGCTGGGATACTTTCTAGATGCACCAGCCGTCACGGGCCAACTTTTGTGCATCGACGGGGGCCAACACTTGGCCTGGGAAACGCCGGACGTTTTGGGGGTTGAGTGAACTTTGCCCGAAGCCGCGATTTGTCAATCAAGACTTACACAGGCTGTGTAACGTTTAATTAATTGTTACGATTACTTGAATGTTTTCAGTGTTTTGACCTTCTGGCAAAAAATTTTCTCATATATTTCAATAGCTTGAAAAATTGCTTAAAAAATAAGCGGGCTCTGGAAGCCTCGAAAATCAAACGATAAAATGCCAAGGTCCAAAGCTTACCCGCAGGTTTATCCACAGAATACGTGGACAGGTTTTCTCTTGTCCTCACTGAGATAAGGTTGCAGGCGAAATCCGGACTTAGGCGAAAATGCGCGAATCAGACGAAACATCAAAAGTACTAGGGAATGCGGCAATACAGCGCTACCTGGCCGGTCTCGAAACGAGCCCCGGTGTATACCGGATGCTGGATAAAAAAGGTGCCGTTCTGTATGTCGGGAAAGCCAGAAATCTGAAGGCGCGGGTATCGAACTATGCCCGTGCTGCCGGGCACAGCCCGCGCATCGCCCGCATGATTTCCGAGACCGCGTCCATGATGTTCCTCACGACGCGTACGGAAACCGAAGCGCTGCTGCTGGAACAGAACCTGATCAAGCAGCTAAAGCCGCGGTACAACGTCCTCCTGCGCGACGACAAGTCGTTTCCGAACATCCTCGTCGCGAAAGAACACGGGTTCCCACAGATCAAAAAGCACCGGGGCCGCAAGTCCGAGACCGGCAGCTACTATGGCCCTTTTGCAAGCGCGGGCGCTGTCAATCGCACGCTCAACCAGTTGCAGAAAGTGTTCTTGCTTCGAAACTGTTCTGACACGACGTTTGAAAGCCGCACACGCCCCTGCCTGCTCTACCAGATCAAGCGCTGCAGCGCGCCCTGCGTGGGCTATATCTCCGAGGCCGATTACGGCGCGCTGGTGCATGATGCTGAACGTTTCCTGCAAGGCAAGTCGACCAAGGTCCAAGCGCAATTGGCCGACCAGATGCAGGAAGCCAGCGAAGCGATGGAGTTCGAACGCGCCGCTGCACTGCGCGACCGGATCCGTGCCCTTACACAGGTCCAGACGAACCAGGGCATCAACCCGCGCAGCGTGACTGAGGCGGATGTGATCGCCCTGCACATGGACGGCGGACAGGCCTGCGTTCAGGTGTTCTTCATCCGCGCGAACCAAAACTGGGGCAACCGCGACTACTACCCCCGAACCGGGTCGGGCGCGGAGGCATCCGAGGTAATGCGCAGCTTCGTGGGACAGTTCTACGACGGCAAACCTGCGCCGCGCACCGTGATCCTGTCCCATGCCATTGAAGATCAGGATCTGCTGGAAGCTGCGTTGGGCGAGGTTGCGGGAAGGAAGGTTGAGATTGTCGTCCCGCAGCGCGGAGAAAAAGCCGAACTGATCGCCAATGCCGAACGCAATGCGCGCGAAAGCCTTGCCCGGAAGATGTCGGAAACGGCAACGCAAGGGCGGCTGCTTGCTGGGGTGGCCGAAGCCTTTGGACTGGACGCGCCCCCCGAGCGGATCGAGGTCTACGACAACAGCCATATTCAAGGTACGAACGCGGTGGGCGCGATGATCGTGGCGGGGCGCGACGGGTTTCTGAAAAGCCAGTACAGAAAGTTCAACATCCGCGGCGAGGAACTGACCCCGGGCGATGACTTTGGCATGATGAAGGAAGTTTTGACGCGCCGCTTCAAACGCCTGCTCAAGGAAGATCCCGACCGCGAAGGGGGCACTTGGCCCGATCTTCTTCTGATCGATGGCGGCGCGGGCCAAGTCAGCGCAGTCCATGCGATCATGGCGGAACTCGGCGTGGAAGACATTGCGATGGTCGGTGTGGCCAAAGGTGTGGATCGTGACGCTGGTAAGGAGGAGTTCCACCGCATGGGAACGCAACCCTTTGCGCTCCGACACAACGATCAGGTGTTGTACTTTGTCCAGCGCATGCGCGACGAGGCACACCGCTTTGCCATCGGCGCCCACCGCGCGAAACGGTCGAAGGCCATCGGGGCGACCCCGCTCGATGAGGTGCCAGGTGTCGGGGCGACACGCAAGAGGGCGCTGCTGGCGCATTTCGGATCAGCCAAGGCCGTCAGTCGCGCGAACCTGTCGGACCTGAAGGCTGTCGACGGAATTTCGGATGGGCTGGCCGAAACGATCTATGGTTTCTTTCATGAGCGTGGCTAACGCACCGGCACTTCCCGCGGCCTGCGGGACGGGGTAGAGGTCGGCCATGCGCTGGACCGTTCCAAATATGCTCACCATCCTGCGGCTGCTGGCGGCACCCGGCGTTGCAATCATGTTTCTGTACTTTTCCCGTCCCTTGGCAGACTGGTTTGCGCTAACGTTATTTGTGCTCGCGGCGGCAACCGACTGGCTGGACGGATACCTCGCGCGGGCATGGAAGCAGGAAACCAAGATTGGCACGATGCTCGATCCCATCGCCGACAAGGCCATGGTGGTGATCGCGCTTTTGGTTATTACCGGGTTTTCGGGGATGGATCCCTACATCCTGCTGCCCGCGACCGTCATCATGTTCCGGGAGGTTTTCGTCAGCGGCCTGCGCGAATACCTGGGCGATACTGCGGGAACCTTGAAGGTCACGAAGCTCGCCAAGTGGAAGACTACAGCGCAAATGGTTGCGATCGCGGTCCTGTTCGCGAAAGGCGTGTTTGAACACTATTTCGGGATGCTTGTCTTCGGGATGGGGGACCAGAAGGTTCCTGAGATTCTGGCCGGTCGGGAAGACGATCTGGTCGGGCTGACTTGGAAATACTACGGTGTTGTCTGGTCATGGTGGGGCGGTGTTGTCCTTCTGTGGATCGCCGCGCTTTTGACGCTGGTCACTGGATGGGATTACTTCCGCAAATCACTGCCTTTTCTGAGAGAAGCCCCATGATCGAGATCCTGTATTTTGCCTGGCTGCGCGAGCGGATCGGCATTCCACGCGAAACTTGGACGACCGAAGCGAAAACGGTGAACGACCTGGTGGATGAACTGCGCGCGCGGGAGGAGCGGTATGTGATGGCGTTCGAAGACACCACATCCCTGCGCGTCGCGCTCGATCAAGAGCTCGCCGAATTTGATGCACCCCTTGAGGGTGTGCGCGAAGTGGCGTTCTTCCCACCGATGACGGGCGGATAGCATGCGCGTGTCGTTGCAATCCGAACCCTTTGATCCAGGGACGGAGTTGACCGCGTTCAGCACCGCCACCCAGGGCGTGGGTGCTATCGTCAGTTTCTCTGGCATTGTGCGCGACACGGATGGGACGCTGGAGGCGATGGAGATCGAACACTATCCCGGCATGACCGAGCGCGCCCTGCAAAGCCATGCCCAAAAGGCGGTACAAAAGTTCGGCCTGTCGGGCGTTTTGATCATCCATCGCTATGGGCGACTGACCCCTGGTGAGCCGATTATGATGGTGGCCACGTCTGCGCCGCACCGGCAAGCGGCGTTTGAGGGGGCCGATTTCCTGATGGATTTCCTCAAGTCCCGCGCCCCGTTCTGGAAGAAAGAACACCGCGCGGACGGGGCGGATTGGGTTGACGCAAAGACGACGGACGAAGCAGCCCTCGACCGCTGGACCTAGCCCGCCTGCGTCGCCCGCTCGACCTGGCTGCGCAAGTCTTCGGCTTCGCGGCGCGCCTCGCGCAAACCGTCCATCGCCGCGCGCAGCTCGGCCTCGGTCTGGGTGAGCTGATTGGTCAACTCCGCTTCGCGCTGCTGCATATAGGTGATCGCCTCTTCGCGGGCTTCCTCGGCCTCGTGCAGGGACTGGGCCATGCGGTCCAGCTCACCAATATCGCTGACGTTCACACGTGTGAGCCGGTGCAGCAACCAGTACGCAAACCAGCCCAACATGAAGGCCACGAAGAGAACTACCGCCGTTGCGATGACAAACTCAATCCTGTTCACTGTCGCTCTCCTCGCCCGTGGTATCCGCGGCGGCGGTTTCCGTCTGGGGGTCGTCCACCACAAGCTTGAACTCGATCCGGCGGTTCGCCTCGCGCCCTTCTTCGGTGTCGTTGTCGGCGATCGGTGTGCTTTCGCCGTAGCCCCTGGCCGTCAGGTTCCCGGTCAGAATACGCCGCGCCACGATGGCATCCAGCACCGCTGTGGCCCGTGCCTGGGACAAGCGTTCATTCATAACTTCCCGTCCCTGACTGTCGGTATGACCGCCAATCTCCATCTCGACCTCGCGGCAGTTCCGCAAAACGTCCACCAACGCATCAATGGTCACGTCAGCCCCGGCGGACAGATCGCTTGAGCCAGGCTCAAACGTGATCTTGCTGGCTTTGAGGATCGCGTTGAGGTCGCCAACGCATTCCTCGGGCGTGGGCAGGCCCGCCACCGGGTCCAACGCCTCGACATAACGCACATCGAGTTCAAAGTTGGCACCGGCCCCAAGCTGTTCCGCAAAGATTTGCGAAATCTCCGCGCTCGCATCGACGTTTCCGGTATCACCCCGGATGCTCAGAAACTCGGGCTGCACGATGACCGAGCCGTTATTCAGATGCGCCAGCGCATCGAGCGCGGCGAGTACACGGAGGCCCCAGCCGGTAGGCAGTTCCGGATCAAGGCGCGTTGCCCCGTATGTGTTTGCCACCCCAAACCGGGCATGGGCGAGGCTTTCTATCGTGGCACGAGACCGTGGATCGGCCACGCGGCCGCGCAATTGAACCTCCCCTTCGGGACTGCGCGTTGCGACGAACTCGGGCGCGCCGTCCACGGCTGCAGCACCGGTCCCGTCCAGCTGCACCGCTTCAGGGATCGATGCCTGCAAGGAAAACCCCTCCGGCAACGCTCGCTCCAACTCACCAATCTCCCGGTCAAAGATTGGTTGCGGCGTTGTCGGCAAGGAAATCAGGCTGACGTCGGCATCTGAGAAGGTGATCTTTCCGCCGCCCAGGCGTGACAGCGCCCTAATCCCTTCGGCCACGGCTGTTCCCCAATCAAGCGATGGTGTGCCAAGACCGATCTGGCACTCAGCCCGCCCGGCAAAGCCTGCCTCGATGGCAGCCTCGATGATGCGGTCGCGCGCCTCGACCGTATCGGCCGAACAGGCATCAAAACGCAGCGTGCCCTCTTCCAGCGAGACGCGGGTGATGAAAGGCGCGATCACGGGCCGTGGGGCCGAGATATCCAAAAGCGCGCGCACGCCATCGGGTGCGGCCCGTGCCAGACGGGTTTCCACCAACCGCTTTTCTTCGCGCGTCTCGACGATTGCCGTGATCGACACCGCGTCATGCGCCACTGAAACCTTCGCCCGCTCAAGCTCATCCATGGCCTGCAGCGCATAGTTAAGCGCCGCATCCCATCCGTCGGGCACCGGGTAGTCGCCGGTCTCCAGCAGGTCGGTCACCGGGCCTTGCCCCGCCGCACTGCCGACCCGGGCCAAGATCTCCGAACGATCGGTCGCCGCGGGGATCAGCCCGATCAGAGAGACGCCGTCCAGATTGCGCAGGATCTCGATCCTAAAACGCGGCGCCTCGATTGTTTGGCCCGGCGCCACGGACATCGCGTCAATCACCCGCGTGGAGTCGACCAGGCTTCCGGCCACGGACATGGCGTGAAACCGGCGCGCCTCATCCGGCGCTTCGCCGGAAAGGCGCACTTGCAGCCCGTTCACCTGAACCGCGGCCCAGTCCATCCCATTGGCGGCCAACGCATCGGACACCTCGACCAGCGCCGTCTCTTCGATCTTGTCAGCCGCATAGATTGCGCCAGTCACACTGGCCGCGGCCGCCAACGCCATGGCGGCGAAAATAGGAAGATATGAGGACAAACCCCTGGTGCCCGACATTGCGTGGCCCGTGCCCTTGCGGTGACTGCTCTGTTAACTCTTTCAATCAGAGGAAGGCAGCGACCGCAAGGAATACCGCCGGGACTAGGCCCGCGTCGCGGTTCGAGCGGAAGAGGGTCATGCAAAGCTCAGGCTTTTCGATATCGAGCCGCGTCATCTGCCACATCATGTGCCAGCCAAAGGCCCAGACCCCGCCAAGGGCGATCACAAGGGCCAGCACATTGACCGTCATCGCCAGCGCATCGAGCACGGCCAGACCCATGAGCGCCACGGCGGCTATCAGGAACCGGCGCAGCCAGCGATGGGTATCCTCACCGAACAGCCGCGCCGTGGACTTCACACCAATCAGCGCATCATCCTCGGTATCCTGATGCGCATAGATCGTGTCATAGAACAGCGTCCAGGCGATACCTGCGACGTAGAGCAGGACCGGTGCCGTGCCAAGCGACCCGGTATGCGCCGCCCAAGCCAAGATCGCACCCCAATTGAAGGCAAGCCCCAAGAACACCTGCGGCCACCAGGTAAAACGCTTTGCGAAGGGATAAATCGCAACAAGGCCCAGCGACGCGATACCCAGAACAATCGCGAACGGGTGAAAGGTCAGCAAGATACCGAAGGCAAGGAGCGACTGTATCACGACCCAGATCATTGCCTGCCGCACCGTGACCTGACCGGCAGGGATCGGGCGGGACCGTGTACGCGCCACCTGCGCATCAAAGTCCCTGTCAGTGATGTCGTTCCAGGTACACCCCGCCCCGCGCATCAGGAAGGCCCCGATCAAACAGCCCAGCGCGACCCAGGCGTCCTGCCACCGCGCCTCACCCGTTGCGCCGATGGCGAGCAAAAGCCCCCACCAGCAGGGGATCACCAAAAGCCACGTCCCGATTGGCCGGTCCGCCCGCGACAGGCGCAGATAAGGGCGCGACCATTCGGGCGCAAAGCGATCCACCCAATTGCCCTCAACGGCATCGGCCACCTGCCCGTCTGGCGTCGGGGTTGTCTGCGTCATAGGGTGCGGTCCATGTCGGCTGCAAATATCAGGTTGTATGTAGATCACCCTTTGGGGGCGGGGCAATCGGTTCCCCTGAACCGCGATCAGGCGAATTACCTCTTTGCCGTGATGCGCCTTGGCCCGGGCGCGCAGATTGCCGTCTTCAATGGGCGGGAGGGGGAGTGGGCGGCGGAAGTTGCCGAAGGCTCCAAACGCGGTGGGACGCTGACAGTGGGTGCGCAGACCGCCCCGCAGCGTATGCCGCCCGACCTTTGGTTGCTGTTTGCGCCGATAAAGAAGGCGCGGACAGACTTTATTGTCGAAAAGGCGGCAGAGCTGGGGGTTGCGCGCATTCTGCCGATCCAAACGGAGTTCACCAACTCCGAACGCATCCGACGCGACCGCTTGCAGGCCCACGCGGTGGAAGCGGCCGAGCAGTGTGGCGGCACCTATGTTCCAGAAGTGGGAGATCTGACCAAGCTGACGACGGCCCTTGAAAACTGGCCGGCAGATCGCCGGATCCTGTTCTGCGATGAAGCGCTTGCGGGCGAGGGCCAGTCATCGCTTGCCGATGCATCGCACGGACCTTGGGCGATCATCATCGGGCCAGAAGGCGGCTTTTCGGATGGCGAGCGCGCGCGCTTGCGCGAGATGCCGCTCGCCACATCCATCAGCCTTGGCCCGCGCATCCTGCGCGCAGATACCGCTGCAGTGGCCGCCATCACGCTCTGGCAAGCGGCCCTGGGGGACTGGAGATGAGCTTTGTCCGGCCCGAGGTCATCGCGGGCCTGCGCCGCTGGCGCGAGACGCTGGCCGGGGTCGTAGCGCTTTGCTTAGGGGCCTATTGGCTATTGCTGGGCGACGGCAACATCTGGATCCTTGGCGCGGCCCTATCCGCGGGCGGGACTATGTTGGCTGTCGCAGGCATCCAACGGGCGCGGTTTCGGCAGGGGGGCGGCGGTGCCGGTGTGGTGCGCGTTGTCGAGGGGCAGTTGAGCTACTTCGGGCCGTTTGAGGGAGGTGTGTTGGACATTGATCAACTCTCACGCGTGGCCCTTAATGGCACGTCCTGGGAATTGTCGCATGATGCCGGACCACCGCTTGAAATCCCGACCAAGGCCGAAGGGGCCGAGGCCCTGTTCGACATCTTCGCCAACCTGCCCGGCCTGCGCACGCAGGATGTCCTGGCCGCCCTAGATGCGCCCGCCTCCGCGAACCGCATTCTGTGGGAGAAAAGGCCAAAGCGGTTGCATTGACTTCCCGCCGAAATCCTTTCACCTCTGCCTGATCCACACGCGTTTCGGAGCACCGCAGATGTCGATACCCCAAACCGGCGGCGGGCCAATCGAAAGGCGCGAGCAACTGGCCGAATACCTGGCCAGCGGTTGCAAACCCAAGGAAGACTGGCGGATCGGCACCGAACACGAAAAGTTCGGCTATTGCCGTGATACGCTGAACCCCCTGCCCTATGCTGGCGACCGGTCGGTGAAGGCCGTGCTTGAAGGGTTGCGCGATCGTTTTGCGTGGGAGCCGGTCTTTGAAGCCGAGAACATCATCGGACTGACCAAAGGCGGCGCCAATATCTCGCTTGAGCCCGGTGGGCAGTTGGAGCTGTCGGGCGCCCCACTGGAGACGATCCATGAGACCTGTGACGAAGTGAACGAACACCTGGTCGAGGTACGCAGCGTGGCAGACGAGATCGGCGTGGGCTTTATCGGCCTCGGCGCCGCCGCCCATTGGACGCATGACGAGATGCCACTGATGCCCAAGGGGCGTTACCGGCTGATGACCGAATACATGGGGCGGGTGGGCACACACGGCACACAGATGATGTACCGCACCTGCACGGTGCAGGTGAACCTCGACTTCGGGTCCGAGGCGGACATGATCCAGAAGATGCGCGTGGCCATTGCCCTACAACCCGTCGCCACCGCCCTTTTCGCCAACTCGCCGTTCTTTGAAGGCAAGTTGAACGGCCACAAAAGCTGGCGCAGCCGGATATGGCGCGATCTCGATGCGGATCGCACGGGCATGGTGCCTTTTGTCTTTGACGACGGGTTCGGGTTCGAGCGTTGGGCGGAATACGCGCTCGATGTGCCGATGTACTTTGTCTATCGCGATGGCGCTTATGTGGACGCACGCGGGCAGTCGTTTCGGGATTTTCTAGACGGGAAACTGCCAGCCTTGCCCGGCCAAGTGCCAACCCTGTCAGATTGGGCCGATCATCTGACAACGATTTTCTCTGAGGCGCGTCTGAAAAAGTTCATCGAGATGCGTGGGGCCGATGGCGGGCCGTGGCGACGGCTATGCGCGCTGCCTGCATTGTGGGTCGGCCTCTGTTACGACCAGACCGCACTCGATGCGGCGTGGGATCTGGCAAAGGGATGGGATGCTGACACCCGGCAGGCCTTGCGTGTGGCCGCGTCCGTTCACGGGTTGGAGGCAAAGGTGGGCGGCGTGTCGCTTTATGATGTGGCGAAGGAAGTCGTCTCGATTGCCGAGGCCGGTTTGCGGGCGCGAGCACGCCCTGGTGCTGGCGGGCTTATCCCGGACGAGACCCATTTCCTGAACGCGCTGAGTGAGAGCATCGAGACACGTCAGGTTCCGGCGGATGAATTGCTGGCGCATTACCACGGCGATTGGGACGGCGACGTGACAAAAGCTTTTGCCGCCTACAGCTACTAGCCGTCGGTCAGTCCGCGATAACGTTCAGAACGAAATCACGCACCTTTTCGGCAGGCATTTCGCAGGGCTTTAGCAGCGCCTCACCCGTCGCCAGTCTATAGAGGTTCAGACTGACATAGTCGTCACCCCCCAGCTCTTCGGCGACCAGCTTCTGGCTGCGACCGGTGCAGTAGATCGACTTGGTGATGCGATACCGCCGCCCGAACGCCGTTGCGCCATAGCCGCCGACGGGAAGCGAATCGAACGCGTTTAGGAAATCAGGATCTGCAGTCATGCGGCATGCCCTGCGATACCCGATTGTGACGCGCCGAAGCTTACGGCTGCGTTTTCTCTGGCGCTGAAAGAGGCGGCATGAGTCACATATTCCGAACGCCGCGTCCCGTGGGACAACCCTATATACCCCGAAAACCAGGTCCGCATTGCGTCCTGAAAACTCATCATACCTGTCGCCTTCCCCTCAGTCTTTCTGACCGATCCGCGGCTCAGTCCCCCCCGCGATACGGCGGATATTAGCCGCATGGCGCCAAAACACCAAGACCGCGAGTGCCAGGATCAAGGCCCAGAGGTGCGGATAGCCAAGCACAAGGGCCCAGACGACCGACAGCGCGGCGGAAACGAGGGCGGCGAGGGACGACATCCGGAAGAGAAAGGCCGTCACAAGCCAGGTCCCACAGGCCGCGGCACCCACAGGGAAGGCAAGTGCAAGAAGGATGCCCAGGAATGTCGCAACGCCTTTGCCGCCTTTGAAACCCAGCCAAACCGGGTAGAGGTGGCCAAGAAACGCGAAGAGCCCCGCGACCAGTGCCGCATCCTCGCCCACCAGGGCCCGCGCCACCAGCACCGCGATCCCGCCTTTGCCCGCATCCAGGATTAGCGTCAGAAAGGCCGCGACCTTGTTGCCGGTGCGCAGGACATTGGTAGCGCCGATGTTGCCTGAACCGATCTCACGCAGATCCCCCAGCCCAAAGACCCGCGCCATCACCAGTCCGAACGCAACCGATCCTAGCAGATAGGCCAGCCCCGCCACCACGATCAAGAGCATCACGGGCGACGTGAGTTCCGGCATCAATCGGCCTCGAACACGCGCTTACCCCCGACCCAGGTGCCCAGCACCTTGCCCTGAAGCCGCGCGCCGTCAAACGGGGTATTTTTCGACTTCGATCTCAGGCTGAAGCGGTCGAGAACGAAAGGCACATCGGGGTCGAGCAGTACAAGATCTGCCGGTGCCCCGTGCGCGAGACGACCCGTTTCGAGACCGAGGCGGTTTGAAGGATTGAGCGCCATGGCCCGGAAAAGCGTCGGCAGGTCCAAAAGATCGGCGTGGTAGAGCCTCAGGGCCGCTGGCAACAGCGTCTCCAACGCGACGGCCCCGGACGCCGCCTCTTCAAACGGAAGACGCTTTGATTCCTCATCCTGAGGGGTGTGCATGGACGAGATCACATCGATCAGCCCCGATGCGATCGCCTCGACACAGGCCAGCCGGTCATCTTCCGTGCGGAGCGGCGGCTTGACCTTGAAGAAGGTGCGGTAGTCGCCGACGTCGAGTTCATTCAGCGTCAGGTGATGTATCGAGACGCCCGCAGTTACGTCCAACCCATTTTCCTTGGCCCGCTTCAGCCGTGCCAGTGCCCGCGCCGTCGTGACCTGATCGGCATGGTAGCGCACGCCTGTCATCTCAGCGAGCGCCAGGTCGCGATCCAGCCCCATACGTTCGGCCATCGGTGACACCGCAGGCAAACCCTTGAGCGAGGCAAACTTGCCGCTCGTCGCTGCGCCACCGGACGACAAACCTGGATCCTGGGGATGGCCGATCACCAACGCGCCCAGCGACCGAGCGTAGGTCAGGCATCGGGAAAGCACCTTGTTGTCGGTCACCACGCTGTCGCAATCGGTGAAAGCGATGGCACCGGCATCCTGCAAGAACCCGATCTCGACCATCTCGCGGCCAGCACGGTCACGGGTTAGCGCGGCCATAGGCAATACGCGCACAGGCGCCGCCTCGTTTGCGCGGCGCGTCACAAACTCCAAGACTTCGGGGCTGTCGATTGCGGGCACGGTATCGGGCCGGGTGATCATCGTGGTTACACCGCCCGCCGCCGCAGCCAGACCGGCAGAACGGAAGCTTTCCTTATGCCGCTCCCCAGGTTCGGACACCTTGCAGCCGATGTCGACGATGCCCGGTGCAAGGCACTTGCCCCCGCATTCGATCACCTCCGCCACGGTCAATCTGGTGGGATCGACGATGCGCCCGTCATCGACACCCAGGTCGCCGATATCATCCGTGCCCGCTTCGGGATCGATCAGTCGGGCGTTTTTGAAGACGGTTGCCACTAACCGCGCCCCCCGGTGAACAAAACAAATAGCCCAACGATCAGCACGCCCGCGCCCACTGCAACGATCATCCAAGATGGCAGTTTCAGAGGAGCGCGCGCCTCCTCTTGGCCGTCCCCAAGGGCGCCCTCTGCACTCTCTGCCGAAATCGTCTCCATCGCCGGAACCGGGGGTGGCTCACGAAATGTCGCAACTAGACGCAAGGGTGCGCCGACGGACAGGTCGTAGGGATGGCCGTCAAATGCCGCCGACACGATGATGGCAAAGCATCCCTCTAGCCGATCAAGCCCAGCGGCCTGTTCGGTCAGATCGGGATCGGTGACGCCATAACCTTCCAGCAGGTAGCCCGACAGCCCCAGTTCCTCGATATCCTCCGCGGCGAAGACTTCGACGTAATCGGGGTTGAGCGCCACAATGCCCAATGCCTCGGCCAACGCCCCGGGGCCTGTTTCATCGAACCGGCGCAAAAACGCGCGCGCCTCTGCCGTCGGCAGGTCAATGGCGAAAAGGCGCAGGACACCACGCTCAAACGGCTCAATCGCGATATGGGCGCTCATACCAAGACCCCCTGCGACTGGCGATCACTGCGCAGGTTGCGCGCCAGAAGCTCCATGGCGGCCATGCGCACGGCCACGCCCATCTCAACCTGATCCTGGATCACCGACCTGTTGATATCATCGGCCAGCGTTCCATCGATCTCGACCCCGCGGTTCATTGGCCCGGGATGCATGACGATGGCATCCTGCGCAGCGGCCTTCAGCTTGTCCGCATCCAGCCCAAAGCGATGATAGTATTCCCGTTCCGACGGGATAAAGGCCCCGTCCATCCGCTCTTTCTGCAGCCGCAGCATCATGACGACATCGGCACCCTGCAAGCCCTCGGCCATGTCATCGAAGACCTCGACGCCCCAATCGGCGACACCTGCGGGCATCAGCGTCGGGGGCCCGATCAGGCGCACACGATTTTCCATCTTGCCCAGAAGCAGGATGTTTGACCGCGCCACGCGGCTATGCGCGATGTCGCCGCAAATCGCGATGCGCAGACGGTGCAGCCGCCCCTTGGCGCGGCGGATGGTCAGCGCATCGAGCAGGGCTTGTGTGGGGTGTTCATGCCGCCCGTCACCCGCATTCAGGACGGCGCAGTTCACCTTATCGGCCAAAAGGTTCACTGCGCCCGATTGCGGATGCCGCACCACCAGCAGATCGGGGTGCATCGCATTCAGCGTCATCGCCGTATCGATCAGCGTTTCGCCCTTTTTGATCGACGACGCCTGCAGCCCCATATTCATCACATCTGCGCCCAGGCGTTTGCCGGCTAGCTCAAAACTGGCCTGGGTGCGCGTCGACGCCTCGAAAAACATGTTGATTTGGGTGAGCCCCGCAAGCGCATCAGAGTGTTTCACATCGCGGCGATTGAGCGCGACATAGCTTTCGGCCAGATCCAAAAGCGAAACGATTTCATCCGGGTTCAGATGGTCAATCCCCAGAAGATGCCTTGCACGGAACGTCATAAACGCGGCCTGTCGCTGATTTGCCCGCTTATAGAAAGCGCTCAACGGGGCCACAAGGATTTACCTTGCCGACCCAGCGCCCTAGCTTTGGCGCATGGAAAGTCATGAGGCTTTGGCAGTTCTGCAATGGCAGGTGGAGCTCGGCGCAACCGAGGCGATCAGCGACGCGCCGGTCAACCGGTACGATGCGCCTGCACAGCCCAAGCAGGCACTCAAACCGATAGATGCGCCGCAGGCCGAGGCGGCAGACCCGGTTGCGGCAGCCGACGCAAGCGCACGTGCGGCCAGGTCTCTGGACGATTTGCGCGATGCCCTCGCCGCCTATCCCCATTGCGAATTGCGCAAGGGTGCGCGCAATCTGGTGTTCAGCGATGGCAACCCGTCGGCCCGCCTGATGATCATCGGCGAGGCACCCGGTCGCGACGAGGATATCGAAGGCCGCCCCTTCGTGGGCCGGGCCGGTCAGCTTCTGGACAAGATGCTGGCGGCAATTGAGATGGGCCGCGCCCTGCCCGACAGCGAAAGCGCGGTCTATATCACGAATATCCTGCCCTGGCGCCCGCCGCAAAACCGCGACCCGGAGGCAGAAGAGATCGCAATGATGCTGCCGTTTGTGCGGCGGCATATCGAATTGGTGGATCCTCAGGTGATTGTTTTGATGGGAAATATCGCGTGCCAAGCGCTACTAGGCCGCAAGGGCATCACCCGCCTGCGCGGCAACTGGACCGAGGCGGCAGGTCGACCGACCCTGCCGATGTTTCACCCCGCCTACCTCTTGCGCAACCCCGCCGCCAAGCGCGACGCATGGCATGATCTTCTCATGCTGCGCCACAAACTCGCTGCCGCCTGATGTCCCGGATCGACGACACATTGCCGTTTCATCCGGTGCGCATCGCGGTCTTGTCGGTGTCGGACACCCGTACGCCCGATGACGACCGGTCCGGCGACACGCTGGCCGCGCGGATCGAAGGTGCGGGGCATACCGTGGCGGCGCGACAGATGCTTCCCGATGATCGGGCCACAATCGCCGATCAGCTTCGGGCCTGGTGCGACGACCCCGCGATTGACGTGATCTTATCGACCGGCGGCACCGGCCTAACCGGGCGGGATGTCACCGTCGAAGCGCATCGCGACGTGTATGAGAAGGAAATCGACGCGTTCGGGACCGTCTTCACCATGGTGTCCATGCAAAAGATCGGAACATCCGCCGTTCAAAGCCGTGCCACAGGTGGCGTTGCCAACGGCACCTACCTTTTTGCCTTGCCGGGCAGTACGGGCGCTTGCAAGGACGCGTGGGACGAAATCCTGGCATTTCAGTTCGACAGCAGGCACCGCCCCTGTAACTTCGTTGAAATAATGCCGCGTCTTGACGAACATTTGCGACGGAAGTGAAGGCTTGCGTCGTTTAACGGGTGTTATTGGATAAACCCAAGAACAACCTAAATATTTCAGCGTCCCGACGTGAAAGTCACAACCATGCGGTTTCTTAGACGCAGCCTGATCGGAGTGTTCCTGCTGTCCATGACAGCGGGCCTTTTGGCCGTGGCGGGCAGCATGATCGTCGACGCGCTGCAAACCCGATGGGCCGAAGAAAGCCCCAGCAGGCCCGCCCGCGAACGCGTGTTTGCCGTCAACGTCGTGACGGTCACGCCCGAGACGATCACCCCCACCCTGACGACATTCGGGGAAATCCGTAGCCGGCGGACGTTGGAACTGCGCGCGGCGGCGGGCGGCGAAGTCGTTTGGGTGGCCGACGCCTTTGAAGATGGCGGAGAGGTGGACGCAGATGATGTCCTTTTGCGGATAGACCCGACAACAGCCCAGGCCAACCGCGACACCGCAGCAGCCGACCTAAGCGAAGCCCAGGCCGAGTTGCGAGACGCCGAACGCGCGCTGGTTCTGGCGCGCGACGAACAGATCGCGGCGGAACAGCAGATGGCCCTGCGCGAGCGGGCGCTGTCCCGTCAAAGGGATCTGTTAGACCGCGGCGTCGGGACCGAAGCCGCCGTTGAAACCGCGGAACTGGCGGCATCCTCCGCCCAACAGGCCGTCTTGTCGCGGCGCCAAAGCCTGGCGCAGGCTGAGGCGCGTATCGATCAGGCCCGTACGGCGCTTGCCCGCCGGAACATTGCGCTCGGCGAAGCGGAGCGACGGTTGGCCGAGACCGAGGTCACAGCCGCCTTCGCGGGCGTTCTGTCCGACGTGTCCGTCGTGACGGGCCGCATCGTGTCAAACAACGAACGGCTTGCGGAACTGGTGGATCCGACGGCGCTTGAAGTCTCGTTCCGGATCTCGACCCGGCAATACGCCCGCCTTCTGGATGACAACGGGCGTTTGCCGCAGATCGACGTGACCGTCTCGCTCGACGTTCTGGGGATCGATCTGCAAGCCACCGGCCAGATTACCCGCGAAAGCGCGGTGGTGTCCGAAGGCCAGACCGGGCGTTTGCTTTTTGCTCGGATCGATGGATCGGCGGGCTTTCGACCTGGCGATTTCGTCACTGTGCGCCTGACCGAACCCGAAATGAGCCGCGTGGTTTTGTTGCCAGCGGACGCAGTGGATGCGCAGGAAACCGTGCTGGTCCTGGGCGATGAAGACCGGCTTGAGGTCGCATCTGTCGAACTGCTGCGCCGTCAGGGCAACGAGGTGATCGTGCGCGCGCGTGGTCTGGCCGGGCGTGAGGTCGTGGCCGAGCGCACGCCGCTGTTGGGTGCAGGGATCCGCGTGCGCCCGCTGCGCCCCGATGCCGCCGACGCCGAGGAAGAGCCGGATCTCGTCGAACTTGACGACGAACGGCGCGCACGGCTTGTCGCGTTCGTAGAAGGCAACAATCGCATGCCCGCCGACGCCAAAGAACGGATCCTGGCACAGCTGTCGCAACCGCGTGTCCCCGCCAGCATGGTCGAGCGCATTGAATCCCGGATGGGGGGCTAGGCCATGGCAGCGCGCATGGACGGGGCGGTTGGCGGCTTGTTGTCCTACTTCACGCGGCACCGAACGGCTGCCAATTTGCTACTTGTCGTCCTTCTCGTGCTGGGGGCTGCGGCCCTGCCAAATATGCGGGCGCAGTTCTTCCCTGATGTCATCGTCGACGACGTCACCGTCTCGGTCCGTTGGGATGGCGCGGGCGCCGAGGACGTGGATGCGGGCCTTGTCCAGGTCCTTGAACCGGCGCTGATCGCCGTTGAAGGCGTGGAAAGCACCGAAGCCACATCCCGCGAGGGCCGCGCCACGATCACGCTTGAGTTCGAGCCGGGTTGGGACATGGCCCGCGCCGCCGAAGACGTACAAAACGCCGTCGATAGCGTCAGCACTTTGCCCGAAGATGCCGATGACCCGACCGTGCGCCGCGGTGTCTGGCGCGACCGTGTGACCGATGTAATCATCACAGGGCCCGTTGGCGTCGATCAACTTGCCCGGTTTGCCGATGAATTCACAACCCGGCTGTTTGCCGAAGGCGTGACACGCACCACGATCCGGGGCATCGCAGCCCCGCAAATCATGGTGGAGGTGCCGGGGCTCTCGCTGATCCGGCATGATGTGTCGATGCGCGAGATCGCGAACGCCATTGCCGAGGAAGCGGAAGCCGACCCGGCAGGCGATGTGGCGGGCAGCGCGCGCGTGCGTACCGGCGTCGCCAAACGCACCGCCGAAGACGTGGCCGGGATCGTTCTGCGGGCAAACCCGGATGGATCGTCCCTCACCATCGGGGATGTGGCGACGATCTATACCGAAGGCGTCGACCGGAACCGCGCATATTTTGTGGGACCAAACCCCGGGATATCGATCCGGGTGGACCGGTCCGACCGCGGCGATGCCATTGAGATCCAAGAACGCGTGGAAACCGTGGCCGCCGACATGGAGCTTACGTTGCCCGCTGGGGTATCCATCGACCTGATCCGCACCCGGGCCGAGGCGATTACCGGGCGCCTGAACATCCTGCTCGACAACGGCCTCGTGGGCCTCGGGCTGGTCGTGATCCTGCTGTTTTTGTTTCTGAACGCACGTACTGCGTTTTGGGTGGCCGCAGGCATCCCCGTGGCCATGACCGCGGCATTCGCGATGATGTACGCAGCGGGTCTGACGATAAACATGATCTCGCTCTTTGCCTTGATTATCACGCTGGGGATCGTGGTCGATGATGCCATCGTGGTGGGCGAACACGCCGACTTTCGCGCAAGGCGATTGGGGGAAGACCCGATCACGGCGGCGGAAAACGCCGCGCGCCGCATGTTCACGCCTGTCTTCGCGGCAACCATCACCACCATCATCGCATTCTTCGGGCTCATGTTTATCGGCGGGCGGTTCGGCCAATTGATAAGCGATATCCCCTTCACCGTGATCGTCGTTCTGGCCGCGTCACTCATCGAATGCTTCCTCATCCTGCCCAACCACATGGCCCATGCCCTGGCGCATTCGGCCAAAGAGCATTGGTATGATTGGCCCAGCAGGCAGGTGAACAAGGGGTTCCGCTGGGTGCGGACACGCGTGTTCCGGCCGTTCATGGCCGGCGTGATTTGGGCACGGTATCCGGTGCTGGCGGGGGTCATCCTCGTCCTTGCCAGCCAGGTCGTTTTGTTCATCAACAACGATGTGACCTGGCGCTTTTTCAATGCGCCCGAACGCGGCTCGGTCAACGGGAACTTTGCCATGGTGCCGGGTGCCACGCGTGATGACACCATCGAGATGATGCGGTCCCTGCAGGTCGCAGTCGATGAGCTGGGCGAACGCTACGAGGCCGAACACGGTCGTAACCCGGTTGCCTATGTCGTCGCCGAGATCGGCGGTACAACCGGGCGCGGCCTGGCCGGGGCGGACACGAAAGAACCCGAACAGCTGGGATCCATCGCCATTGAGCTGATCGATGCCGATCTTCGCCCCTACACATCCTTCGCGTTCGTGCGCGAGTTGCAGGAAGCGGCCCCGCGCCACCCGAAACTCGAAACACTCAGCTTCCGTGGTTGGCGTTCGGGCCCTGGTGGCGACTCGCTTGATGTCCAGATCTTCGGGGCCTCGTCTGAGACGCTGAAGGACGCCGCCGAGGAGTTGAAAACGCTCTTGGCACAGTTTCCGGAGGTGTCGGCCCTGGAAGATAACCTTGCCTATGACAAGGAAGAGTTGATCCTGGAATTGACGCCGCAGGGCCAGGCCCTTGGAATGACAATCGATGGTCTGGGCGGCGTCCTGCGGGACAGGCTTGGCGGCATCGAAGCCGCGACCTTCCCCGATGGCCCGCGATCCGCCACCATTCGGGTCGAACTGCCCGCTGGCGAACTCACCGCCGATTTCCTGGAGACCGCCCAGATCCGAACGCCCACGGGCGCATATGTTCCGCTGGCCGATATCGTCACCGTCGACTCGCGCACCGGGTTCTCAACCGTGCGGCGCGAAAACGGTGTTCGCGTCATTTCCGTTAGCGGAGACATCTCAGAAGACGATCCGGCCCGCGCCCAAGAGATCTCGACCACGCTGGAAGAGCGGTTCTTGCCCCAGATCGAAGCAAATCACGGCGTCTCGACACGGATGTCCGGCCTGTCAGAACAGGAAGACAGGTTCCTGAGTGAGGCAATGACCGGCCTGATCCTGTGTCTGACGGGCATCTACCTAACCTTGGCCTGGGTCTTCTCAAGCTGGGCCCGCCCGCTCGTGGTGATCGCGATTGTTCCCTTTGGCCTCGTGGGCACAATCTACGGGCACCACGCCTGGGATGTGCCGCTTTCGATGTTCACCGTTGTGGGCCTCATAGGCATGGTCGGGATAATCATCAACGACTCGATCGTGCTGGTGCGCACCGTCGACGAATATTCGGAAAACCGAGGGCTGTTCCCGGCCATTATCGATGCGGCGTCTGATCGCTTGCGGCCCGTATTGCTGACGACGCTGACCACGGTTCTGGGTCTTGCGCCGCTGCTTTATGAGACCTCTCAGCAGGCACAGTTTCTCAAGCCCACGGTGATCACGCTGGTCTACGGGCTTGGGTTCGGGCTGGTGCTTGTCCTGCTCGTTGTGCCCGCACTCTTGGCTGTGGGTCGCGATATTTCGGGTCAGATCGCCTCAACACGCCGCGCGCTGCGGGCGTTGCGTTTCGGGGTGGGACGGGTCGTGCTGGGTGCGGCAGTGCTGGCAGGTGGGCTGTTTGCGGCCACGTTGGGGCCTGTGCTTGTTACCGGGGCACTCCCCGCCCGTCTCGCGGCGGTGCTACCGGCTGATATCGCGATCACACCAGCCCTCGCCTTTGCGATGTTCGCAAGCGCTCTCGCAGTTGTGCTGCTGGTGATTTGGCTGATTGCCGCCGTTGCCAATGGACGTGCAACGAGCGCGTCCTAACCGGCCGAACAGCCCCGGATGTCCACAGCCTGGCCGTTGCCGAAAACCGTCAGCCGCAGATCATCCCGCGCCAGCGCAAAGGGCGCCGCATCACTTGGCACAAGCTCGGCCACAACAAGCAGCTGGCCACCATCGCGCCGGGCCGAGGGTTCGGCCACCCAAACGGTGGGATCTGCAAACTCCACCACAGCCTCCTCTTGGCCTCCCATCACCGGCATGGCAACGCTATAGGTCACCCGCATGCCATCGGCGATCGGGGCGATCTTGCAGGTCACTGCCCCCACGCCCGCCTCATCGGCTGTCATCGGACGATCGGACAAGGCTGCCGCGATGCGCGGGTTCATGTCGCCCGTCACGGCTGGCAGAACCGCCTCGATCCGCAGGGTCACAGGCACGCAGACCTCTTCGCACACACCGATCCGCATATCGCCTGAAAGCGAGATCTCGCCCCCCGCCACATCCGGCATCACTAGGATCGGCACTGTCACCACCGACTGGTATCCAATACTGCGCAGACCGTTCTGCCAGTAAACCTCCGGCACGGGCCAATGGGGCTGGATCATTGCCACGTTTTGTGACCCCGACCAATCGAAATCAGGCGGGATCCCCCCTTCCCCAGGCGAGCGCCAGTATGTCTTCCACCCAGGGGCCAGGCGAAGCTCAATCGCGGCCATATGCCCCCCCGATGCCAGGCGTGCACCCGGCAAAACATGGGCTTCGACAATCCCATCGAGGGACTGGGCCGTGCTAGCCGCAGGCGCAAAACAGGCAAATGCAGCACCAAGGCAAGCAGACGCGATGGATGAAAGCCGGGTCATAGCGCCAAAATAAGAAGCATCGCACAGAGAGGAAATCACTTTCCGGCGACAATCCTGAAACGGTGTCAATTGGCACACTTGCGCGGCAGACGCGCTTGGCCACAAGGTCGTCCTATGCGGAAGATTCGACCATGAAGGACCTCACCGGTCAATTTTTGATCGCCATGCCCGGCATGAGCGACCCACGGTTCGACCGAAGCGTGGTGTTCCTGTGCGAGCATTCCGACAAAGGCGCCATGGGCCTTATCGTGAACAAACCCACCCCAGAGCTCCCTATTGTGGACCTTTTGAAGCAGCTGGGGATCGAGGCAGATGAGGCTGCGACCGATATGCTGATCCATTTCGGCGGGCCGGTGGAACACGGTCGGGGCTTTGTCCTTCACTCACGCGAATACCGCGCCAACGACTCGACGCTGGATATCACCGATGGAGTCGGCATGACCGCCACACTCGATATCCTGCGCGATATTGCTGACGGTGTCGGGCCTGAACGTGCGATCCTGGCGTTGGGCTATGCCGGCTGGGGACCAGGTCAGTTGGAAGAGGAATATCAGGCCAACGGCTGGCTTAGTTGTGAGGCCAGCACCGATATCGTGTTTCACCCCGATGACGATGCGAAATGGACGGCGGCGCTGAGATCCATGGGGATCGATGCGCTGACCTTGTCAGCAGACGCCGGTCACGCCTGATCGCGCGGTGCCGCGGCGCGCGACAGCCTGTCATTGATCGCAAGGCCAAGGCCTGTGTTCGGAATGGGCGAGACGGCGATGGCCTTCGCGCCGGTCGCATCAAGGGCGTGCAAGTGCCGGAAAAGGTTACCTGCCGCCTCGATCAGATCGCCGGTTGGCGAGAGGTTGAACGCGGCTTTAACCTGCCCAAACCCCAACAAAACTTCACCAGGCAAAACGTCCATTGCGTTCAAGCGAAGCTCAGCTTTCGGTGCATAGTGCGACACGAGCTGACCCGGTGACGTGACGGGACCGTTGCTTGACGGTCGCGTGAGCGGACCGCCGAGACATGCTTCAAGCGCTTCCATCGGAAGTCCGCCGGGTCGCAGCAAACGCGGGGCGTTGCCGGTTTCGAAGATGGTTGACTCCAGGCCCACCTGGCAGGGGCCTCCATCCAGAACGGCGGCCACGCGGTCTGAAAGACCATCGATCACGTGCTGCGCGGTGGTCGGACTGATCCGCCCCGACGGATTGGCGGACGGGGCGGCCACGGGGGCATCCACCGCGCCAAGCAACGCGCGCGCAAGGGGATGCTCCGGCACCCGGATCGCAACCGTCGACAGCCCCGCCGTGACCAACGGAGAGATCCCGGCAGACGCGCGCAACGGCACCACAAGGGTCAGCGGTCCGGGCCAAAACGCACCCGCAAGCCGCAGGGCGATGTCGTCAAAGGCACCAATGGCCTCTGCGCGGTTGATATCCGGCACATGTACGATCAACGGATTGAACGCGGGCCGCCCTTTGGCCGCAAAAACCTGCGCGACAGCCCGGTCATCCGTTGCCACCGCGCCAAGCCCGTACACTGTCTCTGTCGGAAAGGCGACCAGCGCGCCATCGCGCAAAAGCTCTGCGGCCCGTTCAATGCCGCGCACATCCGCTGTCAGAGTTTCCGGCGCCGGCATTGCATCCCTTCCAAGCCCGATGGCGCGGTGCGATACGCGATAAGCCTCGCTCTGCCAAGCGCGCATTCGCCTTGCATCACCGCGGGCCAAGGCCGATCATTCGGCAAAGAGACACCGCAAGGCCACCAAAAAATGACTGAGCAGACCGCGAGTGGCATCCGCTATCCATTCCCGGATCCACCCGCATCGGGAGAGGCCACCGAGGTCGCCGATGGCATCCTTTGGCTCCGGTTTCCGCTGCCCATGACCCTGGACCATGTCAATGTCTACGCGCTTGACGATGGCGATGGCTGGACCGTCGTAGACACAGGGATGTCTAGTCGCCGCACGCGGGATATTTGGGCAACGGTCCTAGATGGGCCGCTCGCGGCCATGCCCGTGCGGCGGGTAGTCGTCACCCATCACCATCCGGATCATATGGGGCTGGCCGGGTGGCTACAGACCAAGTTCGGAGCCGAGCTTCTGACGACGCGCACGGGCTGGCTTTTCGCACGCATGCTGCAACTGGATGAACAGGCGACGCCCTCACAAGAGACACTGGCGTTCTGGCGCAGTGCCGGAATGGATGCGGCCCTTTTGGAGAAGCGCGCCCAAGAACGGCCGTTTAACTTCGCCGACACAGTGTGGCCACTGCCGCTGGGGTTTACCCGGTTACGCGAAGGCCAGACCTTCCGATCCGCCGGTCGCGACTGGACCCTGCGCATGGGCAATGGCCATGCGCCCGAACATGCCACGCTGTGGACCGAGGGCATCGTAATTGGCGGCGACCAGCTTTTGCCGTCGATCTCGCCCAACCTGGGCGTCTACGCTACCGAACCCGAGGCCAATCCCGTTGCCGACTGGTTGGAAAGCTGCCGCCGCCTGTCGGCCTTTGCGACCGAGGGGCAGCTTGTTCTGCCCGGACACAAGCTGCCCTATCGCGGGCTGCCGCTTCGGCTGAAACAGTTGATCGACAACCACCACGGTGCGTTGGACCGTCTATTGCGCTTCATCGAGACACCACGCACCGCAACCGAGTGTTTCCACCCTCTGTTCATGCGCCAGATCGGCGACGGCGAGTACGGGCTTGCGCTGGTCGAGGCGATGGCCCACGTCTTGCATCTGTGGCATTCAGGGCAGGCAACGCGGACCCTTCGTGATGACGGGGTCTGGGTGTGGCAAGCAAAAGGCGAGGCAAATGAACGATAAACCGAGCGGTGACACCAAGAAAGGCCGGGCGGTTCATACCGACCCCGATGTGAAACCCACCCCCGAACAGGAACCACTGCCCAAGGGCGTGACAAAAAAACCGGTCGAGACGAAAAGCCCTGCAGAATGGGCTTACGAGCGCCTGATCCTATACATCCAGAACTTCGAAAAACAGCTGGACGGCGAACATGAGGTCGCTATCGGGGTGACGAACGGTGGCACAGGCATCATGCGGATCGAAGGCATCGGCTATTTCGATCCCGATATCGTGACCTTCTACGGCACCGACCCGACGGGTGGCCGAAAGCAATTGATCCAGCATGTGAGCCAGCTTTCCGTCGGGCTGACGGCCCTGCCAAAACCGGGCACGTTGACCGAACCCCGCCGGATCGGCTTTCGCCTTGCACAGGATCTGGAAGAAGACTGACCTGCGGCTGTTTTGCGCGGTTCAGGGTGCGTGACAGCGGCCCGGCAATCGCGTATCCACACGCTGCAAGTTAGTTGACGAGGGTTCCCATGGCGGATCACGAACACGGTTCGATGGATATCACAGAGCAGGAAAAGACGTTTGACGGCTTTGTCCGCTGGTCAATTCGCGTTGCCGCAGCCTCGATCGCCATCATTCTGTTTCTGGCTGTCTTCAACAGCTAAGGCACAGCTCATCGCTTAAGACACAAACGCTGCCAGCCCGTAGAATGTGATGGCCCCGGCAGCCATACCCCAAATCGCGCTTTTCATCGTGTACCCGGCGATCAATATCACGAGTGCGGCAATAATGCGCGCGGGATCCGGGGCGCTTGCACCGGCGGTGGGTAGAAACACCAGCGGCGCGACCAGGCCGGGTAGGACAGCCACCGGGGTATAGCGCAGTAAGCGCAGTGCCCAAGCCGGGAACGCCCGGTCGCCCATGCCCCCCAGGAATGAGAAGCGCAGCGCAAAGGTGCCGATCCCGATGGCGAGGATCACGACCCAGGTTTCAACCACGCTCAACGTCATGGCGCGGCCCGCCCCATCCATGTCTCGACCAATGCGCCCACGCACATCGCCGCCAGAGCCGCGATGAGGACGCCCGCGTTGAACGGCACCCAGATGAGCGCGAGTGCCCCAATCACCGACACGCCAGCCGCCGCGACATGGGCCAGGGTCTTCAGCATCGGCGCCACGATTGCGAGGAATGCAATCGGCACCGCAAAATCGAGCGACCATTCGGGCGGAATGCGCGCGCCCAACAACGCGCCGACAAGTGTCATCGACAACCAGACCGGCAAGACCGGGGTGGCTGTGCCCAGAAAGTACTGCCAACGCTCGCCCAGCGTCATGTCAGGCCGATCCTCATAGGCCGCGACACTCAACGCATAGGTCTGATCGACGTTGAGGTAGGCAACCACCGCCCGTTGCCACAGCGGCGCCCCGCGAAAATGCGGCGCGAGCGATGCTGAATACATTGCCATGCGTAGATTGACGGCCAGGGCGGTGGCAACGATTACAGCAACTGGTGCCGCCTCGATAATCAGTTGCAGGGCAGCGATCTGTGACGCCCCCGCGATCACAAAGAACGAAAAGCCGAAGGTTTCGGTCAGGGTCAGCCCAGCCTCGGTTGCCACGGCCCCGAAAACGATCGCGAAAGGGGCGATCACAAAAACAAATGGGGCCGCGTCGCGCAGGCCGCGTCGATAGGCGAAAACGGGTGTGGTGGATGCCATCGGCTCATCCTAAACTGGCCTCTGACCCGCGCATATCGCAGCCTCGAACCCGGTGACAATGGCCATTCTGAAAGACAGCGACAGCTACCTTATCGCGCCCGATCCCGACAACGCGCGGCTAAGCCGGGCGATCACAGGCACCGATGCATCCGGGGCCGTGACCGAAGTGTCGGTCGTGGAAGAACGCCCGCTGACGATCTTTCTCAACTCGCAGGAGATCGTGACGGCCATGACGATCGGAGACTATCCCGATCTGCTTGCCATCGGGTTTCTCAAGAACCAGGGCATGTTGCGCCCGGGCGAGGTGGTTGAGCGCGTCGACTATGATGAGGACCTAGAAACAGTTGTCGTGCGCACAGACGGGCCGACTGTGCATGAAGAGAAGCTGGCCAAGAAAACCCGAACCAGCGGCTGCGCGGTGGGCACGGTGTTCGGGGACATGATGGAAGGGCTCGACGGGCTGAGTTTGCCCCAAGCCGAGATGCGCACCTCGTGGCTTTATGCGCTGTCGTCCCGCATCAACCGCACACCCAGCCTGTATCTCGCCGCGGGTGCGATCCACGGGACAGTCTTGTGCCAGGGCGACCGCGCGCTTTGCTATATGGAAGATGTCGGTCGCCACAATGCGGTCGACAAGATCGCCGGTTGGATGGCGATGAATGACGTACCGGCGCACGACAAATGCCTCTACACCACCGGCCGGCTGACATCGGAAATGGTGATCAAGACTGCGCTCATGGGCATACCGGTGCTTGTGTCCCGCTCTGGCTTCACGGCGTGGGGCGTCGATATCGCGCGACAGGTCAATCTCACACTCATCGGGCGGCTTCGGGGGCATCGCTTTTTGTGCTTGTCGGGGGAAGAGCGCCTGGTGCGGGATGTGGACCCAACCGCGGCTACCCCGGATGAACCATCGCGCCACCGGAAAGGGGCGCAGTCTTGACGGCGTATCCAGGTGTCATTCTGGCGGGTGGACTTGCCCGGCGCATGGGTGGTGGCGACAAGGCCTTGAAACAGCTCGGAGATCGACCGATCCTCGATCACGTTATCGAACGTCTGTCGGCACAATGCGCCCCCGTGGCCCTCAACGCCAATGGCGATCCGTCCCGCTTTCAGGCGTTCGGCCTGCCGGTGATTGCGGATCAAGCGGAAACCTATGCCGGGCCCCTTGCAGGCGTTCTGGCCGGCCTTGATTGGGCCGCTGGTATTGGTGCGCGCGCGATCATAACCGTCGCCGCGGATACCCCGTTTTTTCCCAAAGATCTGGCGGAACGCCTCCAGTCCGCGTGTGCGGGGTCCGACCCCCGCATCGTGTTGGCCGCCACCCACGGGGCCGATGGCAAGACGATCCGGCACCCAACGTTTGGCCTCTGGCCGGTGGCGCTGCGCGAGGATCTGCGGGCGGCGTTGGCAGATGGCGTCCGCAAGGTCGTTCAGTGGACGGATCGTCACGATGCGAAAACGGCCCTTTTTGCCACCGGGCCCGTTGACCCATTCTTCAACGTCAACACCCCGGAAGATCTGGCCACCGCGCAGACTTATCTGGACGCTGTCCAATGAAGGTCTGGGGCGTTGTCGGCTGGAAAAACGCCGGTAAAACCGGGCTGATGGAGCGGCTTGTGGCCGAGTTCACGGGCCGCGGGCATTCCGTCTCAACCATCAAACACGCCCACCACAGCTTTGACGTCGACCAGCCCGGCAAGGACAGCTATCGCCACCGCGCAGCAGGCGCGCGGGAGGTTTTGCTGTCATCTGGGGCCCGATGGGCCTTGATGCACGAGTTGCGCGGGGCAAAGGAGGCGACACTGGACGCCCTGCTTGCGCGACTGAGCCCCGTGGACCTCGTGCTGATCGAAGGCTTCAAAAGCGAACCGCACCCGAAGGTCGAGGCGTTTCGCGAAAGTGCCCAGAACCCCCATCTCGCGCCCGATGACCCGACCATCCGGGCGATCTGTGCCGATTGCGATGTCCCTGATTTCGGGCGCCCGGTCTTTGACCTCAACGACACGACGGCCATTGCTGATTTCATCGCCAATGAGCTGGGCCTATGAACCGGTTCGACCGCATCTTGGTGGTGGATTGGTCGGCCAGATCGGCCCCATCGCCAAAGGCCCCGTCGGCAGATGCGATTTGGATCGCCTGCGCGGATGCGCAGGGTGTCGTGACGGAGTACTGCCGCACCCGCACTGAGGCGATGCAGCGTGTAGCGGCCCATCTCCAGGCGGCCTTGGATCAACGCCAGCGCGTGCTCGCCGGGTTTGACTTTCCGTTTGGCTACCCGGCCGGATTTGCCCAGGCGCTAACGGGGGAACCTTCGGTCCTCGCCGTCTGGCAGTGGCTCGCCGACCGGATCCTGGACAGCGACGACAACGACAACAACCGGTTTGACGTGGCCCGTGCGATGAATGCGCAGTTCCCGGGGGTGGGGCCTTTCTGGGGCTGCCCAACGGGCGTAGCAGACAGTGTGCTACCGGATCGGGGGAGTTTGCGCAGCGGCCACGGCATGGCAGAGCGACGCGCGGTTGAGATCGCTGTCCCAAAGGCGCAACCGGTTTGGAAGCTCTACACGACCGGTTCGGTCGGCTCTCAGACGCTCTTGGGCCTGCCACGGCTGCAACAGCTTCGCACGCAGTTTGGCCGCAAGGCCTCGGTTTGGCCTTTTGAGGCACCTGACACACCCATTGTTCTGGCCGAGATCTATCCATCGCTTTTGGACGGTGATGTTACGCGCCTGCTCGCTTCGGCGCCCGACATGATCAAGGACGAGGCGCAGGTTCGCGTTCTGGCGCAAGCGCTCTATGAATGGGACGACGGCACACTGGACGCGGCCTTTGCGGCGGCCCCGCCTGAGGCTGCGAAAGAAGAAGGGTGGATTTTGGGGGTTGGTCTAGAGGCACCGAGTGTTTCGGCAGGCTACACGGCCCAACAACCGCCGCCACTAAAGAACGATTGCTTTGCCCTCCCGCCCGGCGTGGACTGGGTGCCGGTGCCCACCGCGCTGGCGACGCTTCGCGGCAGTGTCCGACACGTCGTTGGCCGCGAAACACTGCCAATTGCGCGGGCCGGCGGCCGTGTTCTGGCAAGCGATGCCACAGCCGCCCGCGCCCACCCGCCCCGCGCAAACGCGGCGGTAGACGGCTATGGCTTTGCCCATGCCAGTCTGGGACCTGCCCCACACCACCTGCCGCTGACAGGCGATGTTGCCGCCGCCGGATCGGATGCCGGACCCGTTCCACCGGGCCATGCCGTGCGCATCCTTACGGGGGCCGCTGTGCCCCCGGGCGTCGATACAGTCGTTTTGCAGGAAGATGTCACCGCGTCCGCTGACAGCGTTGTGTTCAATGGCCCGATGAAACCGGGGGCGAACGTGCGGGCGGCTGGGGAGGACCTGACCGTTGGGAACACGGCCCTGACATCGGGCCGCATGCTGACGCCCGCCGACCTCGGGCTGCTCTCCGCCGCCGGGGTCAAAGCGGTCAACGTGTATCACCCTCTGCGCGTGGCCGTCCTTAGCACTGGTGATGAGTTGGTGGATGATGCGCCAGACACAGACGATACGGCGATCGTCGATGCCAACCGCCCAATGCTGCTGGACATCTTGCGGCGATGGGGGCACGCGCCGATCGACTGCGGGATCGCCCGCGACGACCGGGCCGAGGTCCGCGCGGCGTTGGATGCCGCAGCAGACAGCGCTGATGCCATCCTGACATCAGGGGGCGCCAGTGCGGGCGATGAAGATCACATCTCGGCCCTGATGCGCGGCGAGGGCCGCGTCTCGACATGGCGGATCGCGATGAAGCCCGGGCGGCCCTTGCTGATGGGGTTTTGGAAGGACACGCCGGTCTTTGGTCTGCCCGGCAATCCGGTCGCGGCCTTCGTCTGCACGCTTATCTTCGCGCGCCCTGCCCTGCACGCGCTGGCTGGAGGTCCCTGGCTTGATCCTCAGGGTTTTGTCGTGCCGGCAGCCTTCAAGAAGCGCAAGAAAGCGGGGCGGCATGAATACCTGCGCGCACGAATGACGCCGGAGGGGCGGGCCGAGGTCTTTGCGTCCGAAGGATCGGGCAGGATATCAGGGATCAGTTGGGCCGACGGGTTGGTTGCGTTGGATCATGACGCCCGGGACATCCAGCCGGGCGACCCAGTTCTCTATCTGCCACTAACCTCTTTTGGTCTCTAGCGACCTAGTCAAACGTGCCCGCAACGCGCCCCAGCAGCATGAAACACCGCGCCGTTCGCGTTTCCGCCACCGCCGCGATTTCTGCATCTGACGCGTGTTCGGCGAACTGGGAAAAGATCTGATCGAACTTCCGCAGGAAATGATGCGCAGTATCGCGGAATATATGATCCTGCCGCATGCGCGCGGCGGTCAGTGCGATTCCCGACCGATCGCGGATACCGCCGAGGCCCGCGATGGCGCGGCCACGTTCCCCTTGGGCAAACTTGCGCCATACCTCGGGCCGTGATCGGTCTGGCGTGAGGTCGTCCATATAGATCCCATCCTGGCTGAGAAGCGTCAGGATGTCCTGCGCCGCCTGCACCAGCTGGGATGCGCGGTGATCCTTCATCGCCCGCCGCAAGGCCCGGAACCCTGCCGCATCGTCCGCAGTCTTTGGAAAATTGAGCGCGCTGATGAAATCCTCGACCGAGAGGGGCTTCTCGGCCGGCGCATCCGTGATCAGGCCCAGCTCAGCTTGGACATCGCTCAACGCTGCGGGCGCCACGCTGGGGGTCGCACCGTCCGCCACAGCGCCTTCCCGCGTCGAGGTGAACGTCGCCAAAACTGCGTCCGTTTCACGCTGCGCGGCCATCAACTCGTCCAGCCGCTTTTCAAGCGTTGTCTTGATCGACATGCCCGACATCTGCTGTTGGGCAACGGCTGTCTGGCGCATGGAATCCATCGCTGCTTGCAGACGCGCGGCTTCATCTTTGACGATCCGGGCGCTTGTCGCCGCGATGGCGGCAATCCAGATCAGCGCGATCGGCATCACCACCGCCAGAACAACCAGCAAGCCACGGACCGGATCAGGTTCCTGCGGCCCGGCCCCCCGCGTCAAAAAGAAGAAGATAACGGCCATGACCAGCCACAGGCCCGATAAGACGAGCGCGATCATTTCGGCGTTTGACAGCGTGCCCTGGCCCCGGCGCGCAAAGACGCCCAGATCTACGATTGGCTTTCTGCTACTGTTATCGCTCATGCCGCACCCATCCCCCCGGGGCGTCAGCTATACTCGATGCTCAGGATTTCATAGCTTTTTTCGCCGCCCGGCGTCCGCACTTCGATACTGTCGCCTTCTTCCTTACCAATCAGCGCCCGTGCGAGGGGTGATTTGATGTTCAAAAGGCCACGTTCGATATCCGCCTCAGGCTCACCCACAATCTGATAGGACTTTTCCTGGTCGGTATCCTCATCCACGATTCGCACCTTGGCCCCGAACTTGATGGCTCCTGACAGGCTGGCGGTATCGATCACATCCGCCAAAGAGAGAATACCCTCCAACTCTTTGACCCGCCCCTCGATAAAGCTCTGCTTTTCGCGCGCGGCGTGATACTCGGCGTTCTCCGACAAATCGCCATGCTCACGCGCCTCGGCGATCGCGCGGATCACAGCGGGGCGTTCCACCGACTTCAGCGTTTTCAATTCATCGTTCAACGCGGTGTGGCCCGCGCGTGTCAGCGGTATCTTTTCCATAGGTCCATCCAGGTTGCCTGGTGCATGGGTAAATTCCAGCACCGCGCGACAAGACCGCTCTACCTGACCTAAAGGCACCCCCGATTGCAAGGCCGGGATGCACAATCAATCGCATCCAGGCCCCGAAATTGCCCTCAATCCAAGTCAATACGTCGCGTCCGCATTGACGCGTCCCCTATGGCTGGCTAGCTCTTCGGCGGTATGGCGCGGGCGACCCGTGCGGCGACATAAGGGTGCCGAATGGCTGATATTGAACGGGAATCGATGGAATACGACGTGGTTATCGTCGGTGCGGGCCCCGCCGGGCTATCGGCAGCCATCCGTCTCAAACAACTCGACGCCGATCTGAATGTGGTGGTTTTGGAAAAGGGTTCGGAAGTCGGGGCCCATATCCTGTCGGGTGCTGTTCTTGATCCATCTGGCCTTGATGCGTTGATGCCTGATTGGCGCGATCAAGGCGCCCCGATCGACGTACCTGTGCGCGAAGACAAGTTCTACTTCCTGGGCGAAGCGGGACAGTTGCGCATCCCGAACTTCGTCATGCCGCCCCTGATGAACAACCACGGCAACTACATCGTCTCAATGGGCAATGTCTGCCGTTGGATGGCGGAAAGGGCCGAAGAGCTTGGGGTTGAAATCTTCCCGGGCATGGCGTGCTCCGAATTGGTCTACGCCGACGATGGCTCGGTGAAAGGTGTCGTCGCTGGTGAGTTTGGGCTGAACCCTGATGGCACACCCTCTGACGGGTACGAACCCGGTATGGAGCTGCACGGAAAATACGTGTTCCTGTCCGAAGGGGTGCGTGGCTCGCTCTCAAAGCAGGTGATTGCCAAATACGACCTCGCCAAGGACTCTGGGCCGCAGAAATACGGCATCGGGATGAAAGAGATTTGGGAGATCGATCCCGAAAAGCACAGCGAAGGCCGAGTGGTCCATACGATGGGCTGGCCGCTTAGGTCGAACGCAGGCGGCGGATCGTTTATTTATCACCTTGATAAAAATCAGGTTTATGTGGGTTTCGTGGTGCATCTCAACTACGAGAACCCGCATCTTTACCCGTACATGGAATTCCAGCGGTTCAAGCACCATCCGATGGTGGCAGAGCTGCTGAAGGGCGGGAAACGCGTGGCTTACGGCGCGCGCGCGATCACCGAAGGCGGCTATCAGGCGATGCCCAAGGCGGTGGCCCCCGGCGTCGCCCTGCTGGGCTGCTCGGTCGGCCTCGTCAACGTCCCCCGGATCAAGGGCAACCACAACGCTATGCTGTCTGGCATTGCCGCGGCCGAAGCGGCGCAGGCGGCCATCGCGGAAGGGCGCAGCGGGGACACGCTGGAGGCCTACAATACCGATCTTCGCGACGGTCCCGTGGGCGAAGATCTCAAACGCGTTCGCAATGTCAAACCCTTGTGGTCAAAACACGGGCTTATGGCGTCGCTCACCGTGGGCGGGTTCGACATGTGGACAAACAACCTATTCGGTGCGTCCCTTCTGGGCACGCTCAGCCACGGCAAATCCGATGCCGAGGCGACGGGGAAGGCCGCAGATCACAGCCCCATCGACTATCCCAAACCCGATGGCACGCTCAGCTTTGACCGGTTGACCAATGTCAGCTTCTCCATGACCAACCACGAGGAAAGCCAGCCTGCGCACCTGCGTCTCACCGATGATAAGGTGCCGATCCAGGTGAACCTGCCCATCTATGCTGAACCTGCGCAACGTTATTGCCCCGCAGGCGTCTATGAGGTGGTCGAGGAAGACGGCAAAGACCCGCGGTTTGTGATCAATTTCCAAAACTGCGTTCACTGCAAGACCTGCGATATCAAGGATCCAAGCCAGAACATCGTCTGGACAGTGCCGCAGGGCGGGGATGGGCCGAATTATCCCAATATGTAGCGGAAACGTCAGGTTTCGCGTGAAAGTTGCACCCAGCGATTGCCGGGTGCCGATTGCGCCGCTAGGCTTCCCTAGACGCAATTATTGGGACGGATCATGCTGAAAAAACTGTCGCTTGTTGCTTTCGCGGCCACCCTCGCGCTGACCGATGTCACACCGGCTGTGGCCGACGGCAATGCAGGCGCCTATCTGGCCGGGCGCCAGGCCGGTTTGGCCAACGATTATGAAGCAGCAGCTCAGTATTTTGCGCGCGCGTTACTCCGCGATCCCTCCAACCCGTCTTTGATCGAAAACGCGGCCAGCGCGTATCTGTCGATGGGTGACTTGAACCGCGCCGTACCGCTGGCCACCCGACTTGACGATCTGGGCGTTGAAAGCCAGGTGGCCGGGCTCATCCGGTTTGCCGATATGACGCGGGACGGGCGTTGGCAGGACATCGTCGATGCACTGGACGCGGGCCAAAGCGTTGGTCCTTTGTACGACGGTCTCCTCCGGGCGTGGGCGCTGGTCGGGCTTGGCCGCATGGGCGATGCGCTGGAGCAGTTTGAGACGGTCGAGGCGGGTCGCGGCATGCAGGCCTTTGGCCTGTACCACCGGGCGCTCGCACTGGCATCGGTTGGTGACTTGGAAGGCGCGAATGCGGTCTTTTCCGGCGACAACGGCGTGCAGCTCAGGCTGACACCACGCGGGCTGATCGCGCATATCCAGGTTCTGGGGCAACTGGAAGAAACCGACGCCGCTTTGGATGTGATCGAGACCGCCCAGCGCGGGCGCGTGGATCCCTTCCTGTTGTCGCTGGGCGCACGCCTGCAGGCGGGCGAGTCTGTGCCCTTTGACGTCGCGACATCCGCCGCCGACGGGATCGCCGAGATGCATTACAGCATCGCCAATGCCCTGACCGGCGAGGCCTCGGACGGCTTCACCTTGATCTATGCACGCCTTGCCACGATCCTCCGCCCTGACCACGTCGAAGGCCTGTTGCTCACCGCTGATTTGCTTGAGCGGTTGGAGCGTTACAGCCTTGCGACAGACGTCTACGATCAAGTCCCGCGTGAGCATGCCTATTTCTACATCGCCGAAATGGGTCGTGCCGAAGCGCTAAAGCAGGCCGATCAGATCCAGGCATCGATCGAAGTCCTGACGCAGCTGGGCGAGACGCACGGCGATCTGCCGCTGGTCCATGTGGCCTTGGGCGACACATTGCGCCGCCTTGAGCGGTTTGACGAGGCCGTGGCACCCTATGATCGCGCGATCAACCTGATTGATGAACCGCAGCAATCGCATTGGTCGCTGTATTTCTCACGCGGGATCGCGCATGAGCGGAACGAAAGCTGGCCCGAGGCCGAGGCCGATTTCCGCAAGGCCTTGGAACTCCAACCAGATCAGCCTCAGGTGTTGAACTATCTTGGCTATTCCTTTGTCGAGATGAAGATCAACCTGGACGAAGCGCTCGACATGATCGAACGCGCGGTCGCGGGTGAACCGAACTCGGGCTACATCACGGATTCGCTGGGATGGGTCCTCTACCGCCTGGGCCGGTATGATGAGGCCGTCGTCCACATGGAACGCGCGGCGGAATTGCTTCCCATCGATCCGATCATCAACGATCACCTCGGCGATGTATACTGGGCCGTCGGACGCTATCGCGAGGCCGAGTTTCAGTGGCATCGCGCATTGTCGTTCGATCCCGAGCCGGAAGAGGCCGAACGTATTCGGCGCAAGCTAGAGATCGGGCTTGATGCTGTGCTGGCCGAAGAAGGCGCCCCCCCGCTTGAAGTGGCCAATGACGACGGTTGAGGTTTTTGCTCCGGCAAAGATCAACCTGACGCTTCACATCACCGGACAACGCGCGGATGGATACCATCTGATCGACAGCCTGGTGGCCTTTGCCCCGGTCGGTGACACATTGCGCCTTTCGCGGGCAGATGAACCTGCGCTGGCGGTGGATGGGCCGCAAGCGGACGGCGTACCACAGGATGCGAGCAACCTTGTCTGGCGCGCGGCACAGACAGTGCCTGGGGTAGGACCGGTCTCCATCCATCTCACCAAGCACTTGCCCGCAGCAGCCGGCATTGGGGGCGGGTCATCGGATGCCGCTGCGGCGCTGCGCGGATGCTGGGCTCTGGAACAGGGCGCGGAGGCGGCAGGTCAAAAGGCGCGCACCTTTGAGGATGATGGCGAAATCCGCCGTCTTGGCGCCGATATCCCGATGTGTGTCTATCCAACGACCTTGCGGGCACGCGGGATCGGCGAAGACATCACACCGGTCCCGATCCCGCCGGTTCCTGCCGTGTTGATAAACCCACGAGTTCCCGTTTCCACACCGTCTGTGTTTGCCGCGCTGGAGAGCAAGACCAACCCCGCCATGGTCGACCCGCTGCCCGTGTTTGAGACCGCCCCTACCCTGATCGACTGGCTCAGATCACAGCGCAACGATCTGGAGCCGCCGGCCCGGCGCATCGCGCCGGTCATTGACACAGTTCTTCACTCGTTGAGCGGAACGCCAGGCTGCGCCCTCGCCCGTATGTCCGGATCGGGGGCCACCTGCTTTGGCCTTTATGACAGCGACCGCGCCGCGCAGGCCGCGCACGACCGGTTGGCAGAAGCCCATCCCGATTGGTGGATCGCCAGCGGCAGCCTGGGCGACATGTCAGACCGCGCAATGCCCCGGCTCAGCTGATCCGCGCCACCACGTAATCCGCTAGATCGCGCAGCATATCGCGGACCTCATGGTCCGGCAGATGGGTCAGCGCCTCTTTCGCCCGCCCCGCCCACGCAAGCGCTTCGTCGCGGGTGGACGCAAGCGTTTGATGGGTATCGAGCAAGCCCAAAGCATGCTCCAAATCACCCTCCTGCTGATCGCCCAGTTCGATCGTCCGCCGCCAAAACGCGCGCTCCTCATCATTCGCAGCGGCCACGGCGCGGATCACCGGCAGTGTCAGCTTACGCTCCCGAAAATCATCACCGACATTCTTGCCCGTAGCCCCACTATCGCCCTGATAGTCCAACAGATCATCAACGATCTGAAAAGCGATCCCCAACGCATCACCGTAATCGCGCAGGGCATCGATCTGATGTTGCGGCACGCCGGCTACGACGCCCCCCACTTCGGTCGCTGCCGAAAACAGAGCCGCCGTTTTGCCCCGCACCACCTGCAGATAGATATCCTCATCCGTCGCGAGGTTCTGTGCAGCCGTTAGCTGTAACACTTCGCCTTCGGCAATCGTCGCCGCCGCGTCCGACAGGATGCTCAGGATCCTCAGCGATCCCGGCTCGACCATCAACTGGAACGACCGCGCAAAGAGGTAGTCCCCGACCAGGACGGACGACTTGTTGTCCCATAACAGGTTCGCCGTGGGCCGCCCGCGCCGCTGACCGCTTTCATCAACCACATCGTCATGAAGGAGCGTCGCGGTGTGGATAAACTCAACCGTCGCCGCCAGCGCGATGTGGTGCGGGCCGTCGTAGCCGCACAGACGCGCTGCCGCGAGCGTCAGCATCGGCCGCAACCGCTTGCCGCCCGCGCCCACCAAATGCGCCGTCACTTCCGGTATCCGCGGCGCATGTTTCGAGGCCATACGCTCGACAATCAGCGCATTCACAGCGTCCATATCGCCCGCCAAATAGGCCGCAAGGCGTTCGTGCGGTTTGACGATTGCGTCGTCCAGACCCATCACTCTCACGTCAGATTGCTCGACAAGACGGCTGTCTTGTCTAAAAGTCCCGATCTATGAAGGAGCTGTTTCGCACCAACGACCCCACTGTGATCGCCTTTGCCTCGGCACTCCTCCGCGGTGAGGATATAGACTTCTTTGAAATGGACGTCCACATGAGCGTCCTGGAAGGGTCGATCGGAATCCTGCCGCGACGGATCATGGTGCGCGACAAGGATCACTTCCGCGCCGCAGCCGTCTTGCGCGACAATGACATCCACGTTGAACCCTGACAGCTTTGCATCGGAAGACCTGACACGCGACGCCTTTCTGGGGGGGCGGCTGCACCTTTGGCAGCCGCGCCACGGCTACCGCGCCGGGGTCGACCCGGTCTTTCTTGCGGCGGCTGTTCCGGCGAAACCGGGTGAAAGCGTTCTTGATCTGGGGTGCGGTGTTGGCGCCGCGGCGCTGTGCCTGGCCACCCGCACCCCCGACCTCACCATCACCGGGATCGAGATACAGCCAACCTATGCCCAGCTGATGGCGCACAACGCCCAAGAAAACGGGCTGGCGGTACAGGTCGTCACGGGCGACCTCGCCGACCCGTCGCCCGACTTGCGGCAGATGAGCTTTGACCATGTCATCACCAACCCGCCCTACTACCAGCGCGAACGCGGGACAGCGGCGCCAGAGAGCGGGCGCGAAGCGGCGATGGGTGAAGTGACGCCTTTTGATACCTGGATTGATGCTGCGATGCGGCGCCTGCGCCCGGGCGGGCGGTTGACGTTGATCCAGCACATCGAACGGCTCGATGATGTTCTGGCCGCCTTGCGCAAGAAAGGCGGCGACACCCATATCTACCCCCTAGCTCCGCGTGTGGGCCGCGACGCAACCCGATTTCTCTGTTGCACCAAGAAAGGGGCGAAAGGTCCGCTCCGCCTTGCCGCGCCGCAGATCCTGCATGAGGGCGATACGCACAGTGCCGATGGCGACAGCTACACCCAGATAGCAACGAATGTCCTGCGGCATGGACAGTCTTGGCCGTGGATCGCTGATTAAACTCTCGTTTAGAAACAAAAGGCAAACTGCGCATTCCAGGCGGCACCGTCAATGAATCGTGACACGACTCGGTTTCTGTGCTGCAATACTGAAGCTAGACGCAAACAGGAGGACGCCGATGACCTTGAGTTCGCACCTGCAAGAACTCCGCAAGAAACACCAATCGCTTTCGGAAGAGGTGGAACAAGCACAGCGAAGCCCAGGAACGGATGATTGCCATATCACCGATCTGAAGAAGCAAAAGCTGCGTCTCAAGGAACAGATCGAACGGCTTCAAAACGTCTGACGCGACAGAGCGATCTAGGCCATCGCCGCCACGTCTTTGGCGGAAACGAAGGTGCGGCCTTCATCGAACGGCAGGATGCCCCGCGCCTCTTCAACGATCCATTCGCGAAATGCGGCCACCTGTGGCCGCGTTTCCGCGCCTTCGGGGCAGACAAACCGGTAATGCGCATCCGTCGTCAGCGACAGTGGGAACGGCATCACAAGCTGGCCCGCCCGCAAAGCCTCAGCTGCCAGCGAAATACGCCCCATCACAACGCCCGCACCCGCCATCGCGGCATCGAGCGCATGGTCGGCCTGTGAAAAACGCGGTCCGGTTCGTGGGGCGGGGCCGATCCCAGCCGCATTGAACCACGCCTGAAACTCGATCGGCGGGTTCAGAAAAGCGGTATCGTCCTGATGAAGCAGGGTCGCACCGCGCAAGTCAGCGGGGGTTGGAAAACGCGCCGCCAACTCGGGCGACATCATCGGGGTCACCCATTCGCGAATGATCGGCATGGAAAACAGCCCATCATCCTGCGTCTGGCCAAACCGGATCGCCACATCGATCCCGTCCCGATCAAAGTCCATGATCCGCAGGCTGGCCGAGAACCGAAGTTCGATCTCGGGATGTGCCGTGGCGAAGGCGAAAATGCGCGGGGCCAGCCATTTGGCCGTCAACGCCGGGCCTGCCGTCACGGTGATCGTCTGGGTATCGGTCAGCTTGCGCGCCGCCTGCCACGCCGCCGACAGCCGCGCGAACCCGTCCTGAGCACCCGGCGCCAACACCCGCCCCGCCTCAGTCAACTCAACCGCGCGGTTCAGACGGCGAAACAACGGCTCACCCAAATGCTCTTCCAGCGATTTGATCTGAAACGATAGCGCCGCGGGCGTGACGTTCAGCTCATCCGCGGCACGTGCGAACGACATATGGCGTGCCGCGGCATCAAACGCGCGAAGGGCGGTCAGCGGGGGAAGGCGATCAACCATATCAGTTAAGTAAAACTAATCCGACCCTTTGGAAAGTCTCGTTTGTAAAGGGATCGGCCGAAACGCATATTCAACTCAGTTAAACAGACACACCCAAAGGACAGACCCATGTACGAGAGCACCGCAAACCTGAACACCCGTGACGCAATCCGGGCCGGCCGCAAGGCCCGCGCCGACGCCCTGCAGGAAGCGCTGACGCTGATCTTCGGCCACCGCCACTGATCCCGCGCCACCTCCCGACGAAAAAGGGCCGGTCAATGGACCGGCCCTTTTCTCATCTCAGCCTGCGCATCAAACGAAGAACTGCGCCCCGTTCGCGGAAATCGTAGACCCGTTGATGAACCCTGAGTCGTCGGAGGCGAGGAACACCACGCACCGCGCGATCTCTTCCGGTTCGCCCAGACGGCCCGCCGGAATCTGAGGGATGATCTTCGAATTCAGTACTTCCTCCGGAATAGCGCGGACCATCTCGGTCCCGATGTAGCCCGGGCAGATCGCATTCGCGGTGATCCCTGCGCGCGCACCTTCCTGTGCCAGCGATTTCACGATGCCCAGATCACCCGCCTTGGTCGCAGCATAGTTCACCTGACCGGCCTGGCCCTTCTGCCCGTTGATCGATGAAATCACGATCACCCGGCCAAACTTGCGTTCCCGCATGCCCGGCCAAACCGGATGCACGGTGTTGAAAACGCCGGTCAGGTTCGTGTCGATCACCTCTTTCCACTGCTCCGGCGTCATCCGGTGGAACATCGCATCGCGCGTGATCCCGGCGTTTGCGACCACCACTTCGATCGGGCCCAGATCAGCCTCGACTTGAGCAATCCCAGCCTTGGACGCATCGTAATCCGCCGCATTCCACTTGTATGTTTTGATACCAGTGGCATCGCTAAAGGCCTTGGCTTTTTCGTCATTGCCCGCGTACGTCGCGGCAACGGTGTATCCATCGGCCTGTAGCGCTTTCGAGATGGCTTCGCCGATCCCGCGCGAGCCTCCGGTTACCAGAGCGACACGTCCCATTCTTGTTCCTCCTACGGAAGTCTGTTTGTTTACCGGCGTTTAAGCACCGGTCATTGTGGCTGGTAGACGGCGCGCAACCGCGCCGCCTTGATTCAGGTCAGGGGCGTTCGACGCAAAGCGCCACGCCCATGCCGCCGCCGATGCACAGCGTGGCCAGGCCTTTCTTGGCATCGCGGCGCTTCATCTCGAACAGCAGCGTGTTGAGAACCCGCGCGCCGGACGCCCCGATGGGATGGCCGATGGCAATTGCGCCGCCATTGACGTTCACGATCTCCGGATCCCAGCCCATGTCTTTGTTCACCGCACAAGCTTGGGCAGCAAAGGCTTCGTTCGCTTCCACAAGGTCAAGGTCGTCAACCTTCCAGCCTGCTTTCTCCAGCGCCTTGCGGCTGGCATAGATCGGGCCAACGCCCATCACCGCCGGGTCAAGACCGGCTGTCGCATAGGACGCGATCCGCGCCAAAGGCTCGATCCCGCGCCTTTCGGCTTCGTCCGCGCTCATCAACAGGGCACCGGCGGCGCCATCGTTCAGGCCGCTGGCGTTGGCGGCCGTCACCGATCCATCCTTGGTGAACGCGGGGCGCAGCTTTTGCATGGCTTCCATAGTGGCGCCGTGGCGGATGTATTCATCCTTGTCGACCACGATGTCCCCTTTGCGGGTTTTCACGGTGTAGGCAACGATCTCATCGTCGAACTTGCCTGCCTTCTGCGCGGCTTCGGCCTTGTTTTGGCTGGCCACGGCAAATTCGTCCTGCTGGTCGCGGCTGATTTGCCATTTCTCGGCGACGTTTTCGGCAGTCTGGCCCATGTGATAGCCGTTGAACGCATCCCACAGGCCATCGCGGATCATCGAGTCGATAAACTTCATGTCGCCCATTTTGTGCCCGGCGCGCAGATGCGCGACATGGGGGCTCATGCTCATGTTTTCCTGGCCACCGGCGGCCACGATATCGGCGTCACCCAGCTGGATGTGCTGCGCGGCCAGTGCAACGGCGCGCAGGCCCGAACCGCAAACCTGATTGATCCCCCAGGCCGCGCTTTCAATGGGCAGGCCTGCGTTGACATGCGCCTGACGGGCGGGGTTCTGGCCTTGGCCGGCAGACAGGACCTGGCCCAAAATGGTCTCCGACACGTCCGATTTTTCGATGCCGGCGCGGGCCACCAGTTCTTCCAAGACCGCGGCGCCGAGGTCGTGGGCGGGGGTGTTTGCGAAGGATCCGCTAAAGCTGCCGACCGGCGTGCGCGCCGCCGATGCAATAACCACGTTTGTCATGAAATTTCTCCTCTCCCTAAACGGGGTCTCCGTTGGGGTGAGGTGTGGCACGCGGGCCGGGATCCCCACCATTTCCGCGTACGTTGGTATGCAAGGGGGGATATGAGAGCAACGGACAGGGTGTCTCAGCCGGCGTGAACGGCAAGGCGGCTATGATCACCGCGCAGAGATCAAACCCTTGTCCGGAAGGCGTTTCGGAGCGCCGTAGTAGTAGCCCTGCAGGCAGTCTACGCCCACCGCGGACAGAAACGCCGCGTCGCGCGCTGTCTCAACAGCCTCGGCCACAGTGAACATCTCAAACTGCTGTGCAATGGCAACCAGGGCCTGAACCATGACCTGGTTGTCGCTCTCCGCATGGATATCTTTGATGAATTGGCCATCGATCTTCAGAATATCGAACTCAAAACTCTTCAGATAGCGGAACGACGTGAACCCGGCGCCGAAATCATCCAGGGCAAAGGTGATCCCCCGCTGGTGCAGATCTTTCATGAAGACCTGAACAATATCCGGGATCACCATCGCCGACGCTTCGGTAATCTCAAGGATCAAGCGATTGGCCAGCGTGGGCATCCGCGACAATCCCTGCTCCAGCGTCTCGGTCCAGCGTTTGTAGCCGATGGACCGTGCGGACATGTTGATCGACAGACGCAAATCGGGATCGCGTGCCAATATGGCAAGCCCGCGTTCAAGGGCGAGGCAATCAAGGATCCGGCCGGTTTCGTGGGTTTCGACCACGTCGATGAAGTCACGCGCCGGGATCACCCGGCCCGTTCTGTCAAGCACGCGCACCAACCCCTCGAAAAACGCAAGGCGATCGGGCGTGCCCGCCTGAACCACTGGCTGATAGACCAAAATGACATCGCCCGCCTGCACGGCCGCGTTGACCATTCGCATCGTGTCGCGATCACGCTGGGATACTGCTGCGTCAAGTGGGCTGCCGGCGGCGATGCCGGGCCCAGCCAGGATTTCGTTCATGTCCGCTCCACCAAGAAGTTGCGCGGACAGTGGCGAACAGTCCCTAAAATTCCGTGAATATTCTCATTTTGTTCTAATTTAGCCGGGGCGCCCCGACCTACCCCTCGGGCGGGGCAATCAGGGCCGCAACGATGGCGCGGGCATTATCGCTGTACCACTCTGCATCCCCGCGCATCCGGGCAATCTCACGCCCCTCGCGGTCGATGATGACCGTAATCGGTAGGCCAAGAACGGCCATCTCACGCGCAACCGCCTGTTTGGGGTCCAGCAGGATCGGCAGGGCAGTGATCTGTTCTTCGTCGAAGAACCGCTTAATTCCAGGCAGGGAGTTTCTGCCCGTGGCCAGCGTCACAACCTCAAAGTCGTCCCCACCAAATTCTTGCTGCAAGGCATCAAGCGCCGGCATCTCTTTCCGGCAGGGCGCACACCACGTGGCCCAGAAGTTCAACAAGATGTACTTACCCTCCCAGTCCGCCAACGTCCGTTCCGTGCCGTCGGGTTCTGTGAACACAGCCGCACTGACCGCCTGTGGTTCGCTGTGGAAGATCAGCTTTTTCATGTCGCCTTCGCGCATCGCTTCCAACGCGGGATCGGCCAGAGCGGCGTTTGCACCAAGGACAAGGGCCGTGTAGAGGACGGCGGAACGAAGTAGCTGCATTTCCCCTCCGGGACTGACGACATGACCGACAAGACCGCAAACGCGATGTGGGGCGGGCGCTTTGCCGCCGGGCCGGACGCGATCATGGAGGCCATTAATGCCTCGATCGGGTTTGACCAGCGGTTGGCATCCCAGGACATCGCAGGGTCCCGTGCCCATGCGGCGATGCTTGCCGCGCAAGGCATTATTAGCATTAAAGATGCCGAGGCCATCCGGGAAGGTCTGCTCACGGTGTTGTCAGAGATTGAAACGGGCAATTTCACCTTCTCGACAGCGCTGGAAGACATCCACATGAACGTGGAAGCGCGGCTAAAGGAGGCCATCGGCGAACCTGCGGGGCGATTGCACACCGCGCGGTCACGCAACGATCAGGTGGCCACGGATTTCCGCCTTTGGGTCCGCGATCAGGCGGACGCGGCGCAAACCGGGCTCACCGCTCTCATGCAAGCGCTTCTGGCCCAGGCCGAGGCTGGGGCCGATTGGGTGATGCCGGGCTTCACCCACCTGCAAACCGCACAACCCGTGACCTGGGGCCACCATATGATGGCTTATGTCGAGATGTTTGGCCGCGACCGGTCGCGATTTGCCGATGCGCGCGTCCGGATGAACGAAAGCCCCCTTGGCGCGGCCGCCTTGGCGGGCACCTCCTTCCCCATCGACCGCGATGCGACGGCACATGCGCTTGGCTTTGACCGCCCCATGGCCAATTCCCTTGATGCCGTGTCAGACCGTGACTTTGCGCTGGAATTCCTGAGCGCGGCCTCGATTAGCGCGATGCACCTGTCCCGCCTAGCCGAAGAGCTGGTAATCTGGTCCTCGGCCCAGTTCCGCTTTGTCACGATGAGCGATCGGTTTTCCACCGGGTCCTCCATCATGCCGCAAAAGAAAAACCCCGACGCGGCTGAGCTGATCCGCGCCAAGATCGGGCGGATCCTCGGGGCGACGGTGGCGCTGTTCACGGTGATGAAGGGCCTTCCGCTGACCTATTCAAAGGACATGCAGGAAGACAAGGAACAGGTCTTTGATGCCGCCGACAACTACCTTCTTGCGTTGGCCGCGATGGAAGGCATGGTCCGCGATCTCACCGTCAATCGCGACGCGCTGCGGGCGGCGGCGTCTTCGGGCTTTTCCACCGCGACAGACCTGGCTGACTGGCTCGTCCGCACACTCGACATGCCGTTTCGCGACGCACACCACGTCACCGGGGCCCTGGTCGCCTTGGCCGAATCCAAGTCATGCGATCTGCCGGATCTAGCCCTGTCTGATATGCAATCGATCCATGCAGCCATCACCGCCGATGTCTTCGATGTGCTGGGGGTGGACAACTCGGTCGCCAGCCGCACCTCCTACGGGGGAACCGCGCCGGAACAGGTGCGCGCGCAAATCGCAAGATGGAAAGAGGACCTGACATGAGAGCTCTGATTATCGCCAGCCTGTTGCTGACGGCAGCCTGCACCAGTGGTCCGAACATCGGCGCAAATGTCAGCATCAACCCCAGCGGTGTGTCCGTGAACCCATCGGTGTCCGGCCGTGTGGGCGATGTGGGTGTCTCGGTCACGCCATGAGACCGGTGGCCTGCCTGATTGCATTGGTGACGCTGGCCGCGTGCGGCGCTGATGGGGCGCCCGAACGGGTGCGCGCCGATACCGGCCTGTCCGCATCCGCCAGCATTGGCGTGGGGGGATCGTTCTGATGACACCCTTGCGCCTGATCTACCTCGCCCTCGCAATCTGGGGCGCAATCCATCCGATGTACTGGTTCGTCACATATATGCGGCAGGAGGGCACCGGACTGTCCGGCTTGATCGACGCCTGGTACGTCAACGCCTCCACCACGGGCCTCACCTGGGATCTGATTATCGCCGCCATCGCCCTGACCGTCTGGATCATCGCCGAGACATGGGTGCGCAAGAACTGGATCGCCCTGATCGCGATCCCGGCCACCTATTGCATTGGCGTTTCCTGCGGTCTGCCGTTGTACCTGTTCCTGCGCGCCAAGCCCGTCACCTAATGGATCACTTTCTCTACAAAGACGGCATTCTGCATGCCGAAGACGTCCCCGTGCCGGATATCGCCGCCACCGTCGGCACCCCTTTCTATTGCTATTCCACGGCCACGCTCACACGCCACTACCAGCTGTTTGATGAGGCGCTAAGCGGCCTCGACCATCTGGTGTGCTATGCCATGAAGTCGAACTCGAACCAGGCGATCCTTAAGCTTATGGGCGATCTGGGCGCAGGTATGGATGTCGTCTCCGGCGGCGAATATCTGCGCGCAAAGGCGGCAGGGATCCCGGGCGACCGTATTGTGTTTTCAGGGGTCGGCAAAACCGGTGACGAGATGCACCTGGCGCTGGAGGGCGGCATTCGCCAGTTCAACGTCGAAAGCGAACCTGAGATGCAGCTCTTGTCGGCCATCGCGGTCTCGATGAACACCACCGCGCCGATCACTATTCGCGTGAACCCGGATGTGGACGCGCGCACGCATGCCAAGATCGCAACGGGCAAGTCCGAGAACAAGTTCGGCATCCCGATCGCCCGCGCCCGCGATGTGTACCGCATGGCCGCCGATCTTCCGGGGATCGAGGTCATTGGCATCGACGTGCATATCGGCAGCCAGCTGACCGAGTTGGAGCCATTCGAGACGGCATATCTCAAGGTCGCCGAACTGACCCGCCAATTGCGCGCCGACGGCCATGACATCCGCCGGTTGGACCTGGGCGGGGGTCTTGGCATCCCCTATGCCCGATCGAACGAGGCGCCCCCTCTGCCCATCGAATACGGCGCGCTGATCAAGCGCACCGTGGGCGATCTGGGATGCGAGATCGAGATCGAGCCGGGGCGGCTGATATCCGGCAATGCGGGCATCTTGGTGTCCTCGGTGATCTACGTGAAATCCGGCGAAGGCCGCGACTTCCTGATTCTCGACGCCGCGATGAATGACCTGATCCGCCCCGCTATGTACGAGGCCTGGCATGACATCGTGCCTGTTCTTGAGGCATCTGCCGGCATAGAGACCGCCGCTTTCGACATCGTGGGCCCGGTTTGTGAAACGGGTGATACCTTCGCCAAAGCGCGCGAAATGCCGCCCGTGCAGGCGGGCGAACTGGTCGCTTTCCGCTCTGCCGGGGCCTATGGCGCTGTAATGTCATCGGAATATAACACGCGCCCCCTGATCCCCGAGGTTCTGGTGCGCGAGGATCAATTCGCCGTCATTCGCCCACGTCCCAGCTTTGACGACATGATAAAGCGCGATACCATACCGGAATGGCTGTGATGCACTATGTTGTGCGGAAAGCCCCGGCGCGAGTGAATGACAGACCAAGCTTCAGCCCTGGATCAGGCCTCTGAGCGCCTGAAATGGCCCCTCCGCCTGACCCATGGCGGGCTGTGGGCCGAACGGGTTGTGCGGGCGTTCTGGCCGCTCTCCACGATCCTGCTGCTGGCTGTTGCCGCAGTTATGGCCGGTCTTCAAGACATGGTCGCCTTGGAACTGGCCTGGGGCCTGGCCGTTGCCGCTATCGTCGGTGTGACCGCGGCCACCGTCATCGGCGTTCAACGCTTTCGCAGGCCGACCCGCGCCGAAGCCCTCGACCGGCTCGACAAAACCCTGCCGGGACGTCCGATCACGGCCATCGGTGACACACAAGCCATCGGCACTGGCGACGCAGCCTCTGAAAGTGTGTGGCAAGCGCATGTGGCGCGCATGGCCCAGCGCATCGAAGGGGCCAAGGCGGTGGAGCCCGATCTGCGGCTGGCCGACCGCGATCCCTACGCCCTACGCTACGTTGCATTGATCGCCTTCGTCATGGCCGCCCTTTTCGGGTCGGTCTGGCGTGTGGCGTCGATCAGTGACCTGGCTCCAGGGGCGGCAGGGCAAGCACTTGCTACGGGACCGGCATGGGAAGGCTGGGTGGAACCTCCGGCCTACACCGATCGCCCTAGCCTCTATCTCAACGATATCGACGATGCGGCCCTCTCAGTACCGGCGGGCAGCGAAATCACCTTGCGGCTATATGGTGAGATCGGCGCGCTGACGGTTGATGAAACCGTCTCCGCCCGTATCGGAGAATTGCCGCCCGCGTCTGATCCGGCGCAAAGCTTCACGGCGACCCAGGACGGGCGCATTGCAATCCAGGGGCCTGGGGGGCGTGAATGGAACGTAACGATCCTCGCCGACACCGCGCCCGAGATCGAGGCCATTGGCCCGCTTGAGCGCACCGTTGGCGGAGAGTTCCAGCAACCGTTCATCGCCAGCGATGATTACGGCGTCGTTGCGGGACGCGCCGAGATGGCGCTTGATCTGTCGCGCGTTGATCGCCGCTTCGGGCTGACCATCGATCCCGAACCGCGGGAGGCGATCATCCTCGACCTGCCCATGACGATCACTGGCGACCGGCGCGAGTTCGAAGAGACTTTGATCGACAATCTCGAACAACATCCGCTCGCAGGCCTGCCGGTCACGCTCACGCTGTTTGCAGACGATGCCGCGGGGCAGACCGGGGCAAGCGCGCCGCAGGAAGCGTTCCTGCCCGCACGGCGCTTTTTCGATCCGCTGGCCTCGGCCATCGTCGAACAACGCCGCGACCTGCTCTGGTCCCGCGAAAACGCGCCGCGTGTCGCTGCGGTTTTGCGCGCGATCAGCCATCGCCCTGAAGGCTATTTCAACCCCGAAACCGCCTATCTCAAACTGCGCGTTGCAATTCGCCGCCTCGAAGCGGCGTACACCTATGCGACCGTCTCGGACGAACTGCAGACCGAGATTGCGGACGTCCTCTGGGACATCGCCCTGCAGATTGAAGAAGGCGATCTGTCGGACGCGTTGGAGCGGCTGCGGCGGGCGCAGGATCGCCTGTCAGACGCCATCCAGAACGGCGCGACCGACGAAGAAATCGCTGAGCTGATGCAGGAATTGCGCGATGCGATGCAGGATTACATGCGCCAGTTGGCCGAGCAATCGGGCCAGGAGGGGGACAACCAGCAGGCGCAGAACCAGCCCCAGGACGGTCAGGATATCACTGGGGACCAGCTCGAAGAGATGCTGCAGCGCCTGCAGGAATTGATGGAACAAGGGCGCACCGAAGAAGCGCAGGCCTTGCTCGACCAGCTGCGCCAGATGATGGAGAACATGCAGATCGCCGAAGGCCAGCAGGGCCAAGGGCAGCAAAGCCCGGGCCAACAGGCGATGGAGGGGCTGGCCGAGACGCTGCGCCAGCAACAGGGGCTGTCGGATGAAGCGTTCCGTGACCTGCAAGAGCAATTCGGCCAGAACCGCGACGGCCAGCAACAGGGTCAGCAGCAAGGCCAACAACAGGGCCAGCAACAACCCGGCCAACAGCCCGGCGGCCAACAGGGGCAGCAGCCAGGTCAGGGACAACCGAACCAGCAAGGCCAGGGCCAGGGCCAAGGCAACCAGCAACCGGGGCAGCCCGGCACCCAAGGCCAGCAAAGCCTGGCCGATCGCCAACAGGCGCTGCGAGACGAGTTGCGGCGCCAGCAGCAGGGGTTGCCAGGCGCAGGCACACCGGAAGGCGACGCGGCCCGCGATGCGCTTGACCGGGCGGGACGCGCGATGGACGGCGCAGAGGAAGCACTGCGTGAGGAAGACTTCGCTGGCGCGCTCGACAATCAGTCCGAGGCGATCGAAGCCTTGCGTGAAGGCATGCGCGAGCTTGGCGAACAGATGGCGCAGCAACAGCAGGGCCAGCCCGGGCAGCAGGGCGACCAGTTGGGTGAAGCTAATCCCTTGGGTGAACGCGACCCCCTGGGGCGCGAGGCGGGCCGAAACGGGCGCCTTGGCACCGACGAACAGCTGCTGCAGGGTGATGATGTCTATCGGCGTGCGCGCGAGCTACTGGACGAGATCAGACGCCGGTCTGGCGAGCAGGCCCGCCCGGAAGTCGAGTTGGACTATCTGCGGCGCTTGCTCGACCGCTTCTAAGACCCATCGGGCACAAAGCGGCCCAGCGTGTTTTCCAGCAACCGGTCGATCCCCAAACGCCGCGCATTCGCCCAATCGACATATCCGGCCATAGCAGGTTCCAACGCTGGCACCGCACGCCCAATTGCTGGCGCGGCCAAGTAGAGCACGATCAACAGCGTCGCCAGCCCAAGCATCACGGAAAACCCGATCCGAAATCCGCTACGTCGTTTAAGCGTTTCTTCGATTTCCAACGCACTGGTGAGGCGGTCGGGACGATCGGACGTTGCAGTGAGCGTCGAGTTTATTTCCTCGACATCCGGCAACATGGCCTTGCGCAGCGTGTCGCCGTCGCCTTGCTCGGCCACCGGCGGGGGGCTGTCCAGACGCGCCGCCGCCACATCGACGGGCTCAGACACGGCTTCCAGCCCCAGGTCGGGTTGCGTTTCAAGCGCTTCACCACGCTCCGCGCGCCGCGCAGCGATCTCGCGTTCGGCTTCCTCGCGCAGGATCGACCTGACCTCTGGGTCTAGCTCGCGCCGGGGGAGATCATCCGCAGGAGGTTCCGGATCATCGTCGAATGGCTCTTCCGCGGGGTCGTAGGCTTGTTCTTCAGGCAGGCTGGGCTCTGGCGCGGGCTCCGGTTCGGGCGCGCGGTCTGATCCAAAGAACGCCGCCGCCTCATCGGTCAGGCCACTGAGATCAATCTCGTCCGTGGTTTCCTCAGCCTCGGCCCCGAGCTCAGGCTCAGGCTCAGGCTCAGGCTCAGGCTCAGGCTCAGGCTCAGGCTCAGGCTCAGGCTCAGGCTCAGGCTCAGGAGCAACTGGCTCGGCGACCTCGTCCTCTTCAACCTCTACCTCAGGCAGCCCGCCCTCAGGTTCCTGAAACCAGGTCTTCCCGCAATTCGAACACTGTACGTCGCGTCCCTTTGGGGGGATCAACGACGCATCGATTTCGTACTGCGCCTCACAATTCGGGCATGTCAGTCGCATGTCTGCCCCCAATACCGTTTGTTTCCAACGGTCTTTTGCCTCATCGACACCTCTATTATCAGCGCGCCCACGAAACTCAAAGCGATCACGCCAAACCCCGATTGAAACACCGAACCCGCTGAGGCAAACATACGCCACAGACCCGAACGAGGCACAGCGTGATCGAGCTTTCAGGCGTCAGCTACAGCTATGGCGAACGACGCCTGTTTGCGGACGTATCGCTACACCTGGCGCCCGGATCGTTCTATTTCCTCACCGGTCCGTCCGGCACCGGCAAAACCACACTGCTCAAGCTGTGCAATCTCGAACTGAGCCCGGAGATCGGCCAAATCCGAGTCTTCGGCCAAGACACGGCAGAGTTTGACCGCAACGCGATCGCCGATGTGCGCCAAAGGATCGGGTTTGTGCATCAAGATTGCCAATTCATCGATCACCTAAGCATCGAAGACAACGTGGCCCTGCCGTTGCGCGTTTCTGCGCAAAAACCGGCGCATGAAGGCGATGATTTGCGGCAGCTTCTGGCTTGGGTCGGGCTTGCGCACCATGCCGCCGCCCTGCCCCCACAACTGTCAGGTGGCGAACGCCAGCGGGCAGCGCTTGCACGGGCCGTTGTGATGGCGCCAGAGGTCATTCTCGCCGATGAACCCACCGGGAACATCGATTGGGAGATGTCGACCCGCGTCCTGACTCTGCTGATCGAACTCAACCGAACTGGCAAAACGGTTCTGGTGGCAACGCATGACCTGCATCTGATCCGACAGGCCAAGGCCCAGGTCCAAGCCCGCGTTCTGCGCATAAGAGACGGGCAGTTGCAGCTTGCGGGGTCGGACCTGTGACGCCCCCCGCCCTGTTTGCCAGCGGCGATGCCGAACGCATCGTGCCACCCACCGGCACCACCGCATATCTGACAACGATCGCGGCGGCGGCAATGGCGTTTCTGGCCGTCTTCGCGCTGGCCCTGTTGTTCACGACCGCGGATGTGGCCCGAACTTGGTCCGAGGATCTGGCCCAAACCGCAACGATCCGCATATCGGCCCCTGCCGAACAGGTTGATGCGCAGGTGGCGGCGGTCCTGTCGATCCTGGACCAAACCCCCGGCATTGCCGAGGCGCGCGCGCTGAGCCCCGAAGAACAGCAGGCCTTGATCACCCCTTGGTTCGGGCCCGATCTGCCGCTCGACACCCTGCCCATTCCGCAGCTTGTCGAGGTCCGACAGGATGCGCGCGGTGTCGATGCCGAAGGCCTCCGCCTGCGCCTCCGGGCCGAGGTACCGGGCGCGATTTATGACGATCACACCCGCTGGCGCGAACCTTTGATCGAGGCGGCGGATCGCATCCGCGGGTTTGGCTGGGTGTCGCTTGCCCTGATCGGCGGGACCATGGGGATCATCGTGTCACTCGCGGCAAGCGCGGCGCTCGCGGCCAACGGCCCGGTGATCGACGTTCTACGCCTGATCGGTGCGCGGGACGGTTTTGTCGCAAACGCCTTCATCCGGCGCTTCACCCTGCGCGCCATGTCCGGGGCGGCTGTGGGAACCGCCGTCGCGATGATCGTCATCCTGATCTGGCCCAGCGGGGATGCCGCCGGTTTTCTGGGAAGCTTCGGTTTTCGAGGCGTAGAATGGGCCGTCCCGCTCACCATCCCTATCCTGGCCGCAGCGGTCGCCTATCTGGCCACGGGCATCGCGGCCCGACGCAGACTGCGCGAGATCCGATGATCCTTCTCCAATACATCCGGTCACTGGTCTTCAACTTGTCGATGTATCTGGCCATGCTTGTTCTGGGCATTGTCTTTCTTCCCTACGCCCTGATCAGCGCCGATGGCGCGCTAAAAGCCTGTCAGACCTATTGCCGCTATGTCATCTGGACTGCCCGCTGGATGATCGGGTTGAGGGTCGAGGTCCGCGGCACACCGCCATCAGCCGAAGCTTTGGTGGCCGCAAAGCACCAATCTTTCTTCGACATCATCGTGATCTTCGGCGCGGTCCCGCGTGGCAAGTTCATCATGAAAGCCATCCTGATGTACGCCCCGATCATCGGACAGTACGGCCTGCGGATCGGCTGCGTGCCCGTCAATCGGGGCAAACGCGGGCAGGCGGTGGCCAAGATGCTCGACGACGTCAAACGCGGCCTGCAACGCCCCGGGCAGTTGATCATCTATCCGCAGGGCACCCGTGTCGCGCCCGGTGCGACCAGACCCTACAAGGTGGGAACCGCCGTGCTCTATGAGCAGCTTGGCCAGCCCTGCTATCCTATTGCCACAAATATAGGCGTGTTCTGGCCCAAGCGCGGGGTGCTACGACGCCCCGGAACGGCAGTGGTTGAGTTTTTACCGCCGATCCCGGCGGGCCTGTCGCGGGAGGATTTCATGGAACAGCTTGAGACCCAGATTGAGACAAGATCAAACGCCCTGATGCGCGAGGCCGGATTTGATGGATAATTACACGATCACGTCGCTTGAGACGCTTGAGGCCCTCTATGGGGCGCCTGCACAAATGTCGCTGTCCAAGGTCATGCAGCGGATCACGCCGCAGTATCGTAAATGGATCGATCACGCCCGCTTTTGCATTCTGTCGACCGTGGGCCCCGAAGGCACCGATGCCAGCCCGCGCGGCGATGACGGACCCGTCGTGCGGATTGTCGACGACAAAACGCTGTGGCTGCCCGACTGGCGCGGCAACAACCGCACCGACAGCCTGCGCAATATTGTGCGCGATCGCCGGGTCAGCCTGATGTTTATGGTAAGCGGTTCAAACAACGTCGTGCGGGTGAACGGTCAGGCCGTCCTCAGCATCGCGACTGACGTGGTGCAAAGCTTCGAGCAGCGCGGCAAGCACCCGCGTTCAGTCATCGTTGTGACGGTGGATGAGCTGTACTTTCAGTGTGCCAAAGCGCTTATGCGCTCAGGCCTCTGGAGCCGCGGGGATGACAGCGAGGGCCTTCCCACCGCCGGCGCATTTGTGCGCGAGTTCGAGGCGGATTTTGACGCAGAAGGCTATGACAGCGGCTATGCCGACTACGCCAAACCCCGCATGTGGTAGGCGTCAGGCCGCCAGGCCGTTGCTGCCCATTTCCAAGAATTTGCGCCGCCGGTCGGCCACAAGTTTTTCCCCAGACTGTTCCGACAACTCGCCCAGCATCGCCCCAATCGCGGCCCCCACAGCGGCAATCGTCGCGGTGGGATCACGCTGGGCCCCGCCAAGCGGCTCGTCGATAATGCGGTCGATCACGCCCAAGGCCTTGAGATCCTGCGCCGTCAGCCGCAACGCCTCGGCCGCTTCCCGCATCTTTTCAGCGTCCTTCCACAGGATCGACGCACAGCCCTCGGGCGAAATGACCGAATAGATCGAATGCTCCAGCATGGCCAATCGGTTGGCTGTGGCAAAGGCCACCGCCCCGCCCGATCCGCCTTCGCCGATGATCACGCTGACCAGCGGCACCTTCAGCTGCAGACACCGCTCGGTGGAACGGGCAATCGCCTCAGACTGGCCACGCTCTTCCGCGCCTTTCCCGGGATAGGCGCCGGGTGTGTCGACCAGCGTGATCACCGGGACATTGAACCGATCTGCAAGGTCCATCAAACGGATCGCCTTGCGATACCCCTCGGGCCGTGCCATGCCGAAATTCCGCTCGATCCGGGTCTTCGTGTCGGTGCCCTTCTCATGCCCGATCACCATAACGGGCCGGTCGCCCAGGCGCGCCAATCCGCCCATAACCGCTTGATCGTCCGCAAAATTCCGATCCCCGGCAAGCGGTGTGTATTCGGTAAACAACGCCTCGATATAATCGCGGCAATGCGGGCGGTCGGGGTGCCGGGCCACCTGGCATTTCCGCCACGGGCTCAGGTCTTTATAGAGGTCCGTCAGCAAAGACGCCGCCTTGGCATCCAGCGCCGCGGCCTCCCTTTCGATGTCCATCTCTTCGTTCGCGCGCGCCATCGCCCGCAGCTCTTCAGCCTTGCCTTCGATCTCGGCCAAAGGCTTTTCGAATTCGAGGTAGTTGGTCATCCTGCACCCCTTTTGCCGCCCCTATATGTCGCTGCGCTGCGCCAGTTGCAACTGGCCGGGGATGGACAAAGCAAGCGCACGCACCCTAAACGGCTCGGATGACACGCCTGACGTTCGATGATCCCCGCGCGCTGCTTGCTGACCTGTGGTCTGTTGGCGTGAACGCGGTGCGTGGCGACACGTGTGTCGCTGCGGCGCTCGACGCTCATGGGGTGGAGACACCGGACACAATCATCGCTGTCGGCAAGGCCGCAGGCGCGATGGCCCAAGCAGCGTTTGACCGCTTTTCCGCCGATATCCCCAGCCTCATCGTCACCAAGTACGGCCATCTGGACGATCTTGATCTTCCCGCAACCGCGGATCTGATCGAGGCCGCGCATCCTGTGCCCGATGAAAACAGCCTGCACGCCGGCAGCACACTGATTTCGTGGGTTGAGGGCATGGGGCACGATAGCCACCTCTTGTTTCTCGTCTCCGGCGGGGCCTCGGCGCTGGCGGAAGTGCCCACAGACGGGCTAAGCCTTGATGACGTCTCCAGCGACAATGTGCGACTGTTGTCCGAAGGGCTTGATATTCACGCCATGAACCGGCACCGGATCGCGCGATCGCAGATCAAAGGCGGCAAGCTTCTCAACCGCTTTCCCGGCGCGAAACTGACGGTTCTCGCCATGTCCGACGTCGAAGGCGACGACGTCGGGATCATCGGGTCGGGGTTGGGTCTCGTCACGGAACAGGTGACCGCCGATGCGGCGGTGCATGTAGTCGCGTCAAACGCCATCGCCCGCGGCGCCATCGCCGACGCAGCGGCTGCGCGCGCAATCCCGGTCCAACGCAACGATGAGGCTCTTTACACGGATGTGACCGTGGCCGCGCAACGGATCGCAGACGCCTTGCGCGACCCCGCACCCGGTCTCTATATCTCCGGTGGGGAACCGACGGTTCACCTGCCTGATACCCCCGGACGCGGGGGCCGCAACCAGGCGCTAGCCCTTCTTTTGGCCGAACGCTTCAAAGGCATGCCCGCGGTCACGGCCTTGGTGGCGGGAACCGATGGCACAGATGGGCCGACGCCGGATGCTGGCGGCTATGCCGACGGCACGCTCTGGCAAAGCGAGGCGGCGGCGCATCTAGAGCGGGCCGACGCCGGAACTTACCTCGCCGACCACGGCGCCCTGTTCACCTGCGGGCCCACTGGCACCAACGTCATGGACATCGCCCTGGTTCTGGTCGAAGGCTAAGGATCGGTCGACAGCGACTGCAGGATTGGACAGTCAGGCCGGTGATCGCCCGCGCAGGCGTCTACCAGTTCAGCCAATGTCTGCCGCATCTCACTCAGATCCGCGATCTTGCGCTCGATCTGGTCCAGGTGATCCTGCGCGATCCGTTTGACCTCGGCACTGGCCCGCGTGTCATCCTCATAAAGCTGCAACAGCGTCCGACAGTCTTCGATGCTGAACCCAAGGGCACGGGCACGACCAAGAAAGGCCAGTTTGTGCAGATCGCTATCTCGGAACGCGCGATACCCGTTGGCATCCCGCGCCGGCGCAATCAGGCCGATATCCTCGTAATAGCGGATGGTCTTTGCAGGCAGACCGGCCCGGTCGGCCACTTCCCCGATATTCATGATGCCACCGCCGCCAGTTGGTCATCACCGCTCGACTGTAGTCTCTCAGCCGTATCATCATGGCGCGCGAACCGTCGTAGCCGCAAAGCATTGCCGACGACGAACACCGAAGACAGCGCCATCGCCCCTGCCGCAAGCATCGGCGACAACAGGGTTCCTGTGAGCGGATAAAGCACACCGGCGGCCACGGGGATCAGCGCGACATTGTAGGCGAACGCCCAAAAGAGGTTCTGCCGAATGTTGCGCAAGGTCGCGCGGCTCAGCTCAGTGGCACGCGCCACACCGCCCAAATCGGACGACATCAAAACGACATCCGCGGCTTCGATCGCTACATCCGTCCCGCTGCCCAGCGCAATCCCCACATCCGCTTCGGCCAAGGCCGGGGCATCATTTATGCCGTCCCCGACAAAGGCCGTGCGACCATGATCCGCCCGGAGCCGTGCAACCGCGTCAAGCTTTCCATCCGGCAGGACCCCGGCCACGACATGCTCAATAGCAAGCTGATCGGCCACGACCCGCGCGGTTGCGGGGCTGTCGCCTGTCACCATCGCGACGGTGATGCCCTTATTGGCGAGGCCGCGCAGAACAGACGCCGCTTCGGGCTTGATCGGATCCGAAACGCCCAGGATCCCAGCCAGCGCACCGTCAACGGCGACGTAGAAAACGGTTTTCCCGAGGGCGGACAATGCGCCCACGTCGGCCTGATGGGGCGCGGTATCCACCCCAGCATCGGCGAGCCAGTCAGCGGTGCCCACGTGCACCCACCGGTCCCCGACCCGGGCCTTCACGCCCCGACCAGCCACAGCGCTGAACTCTTCACCGCAATGGGATCCAACGCCCTGCGCCTCGGCAGCCTGCACAATGGCGCGGGCAATGGGGTGTTCCGATTGCGCCTCGACCGCCGCGGCGAGGCCGAGGACCTCTTCCCGATCCCATCCACCCAAAGCGATCAGGTCGGTCAGCTCCGGTGCACCGACCGTCAGCGTTCCAGTTTTGTCAAAGGCAATGACGTCCACATCCGTCAAGTTCTGCAGCGCCTCACCTTTCCGGAAGAGTACACCCAGCTCGGCCCCGCGACCCATGCCAACCATGATCGACATCGGCGTCGCGAGACCCATGGCACAGGGGCAGGCCACAATCAGAACCGAAATCGCCGCCACAAGGCCCAAGCCCCCGGGTTCCGCCGTCCCGGCGACCGACCAGATGATCAGGGTCAGCAGCGACAAACCAAGGACGATCGGCACGAAGACGGCCGTCACCCGGTCAATCAGCGCCTGGATTGGCAGTTTGGTGTTTTGCGCCTGGCTCACCATCGCGATGATCCGCGCAAGCACGGTGTCATCGCCCACCGCTTCGGCCGTGTATGTGAACGCGCCCGAACCGTTCACCGTCCCACCTGTCACCAGATCTCCGGCCCCTTTTTGTACCGGCACCGGCTCGCCCGAAATCATGCTTTCGTTCACAAAGCTCTGCCCAACCACCACGCGCCCATCCACGGCGATGGCGTCGCCGGGTCGCGCTTGCAACAGATCGCCAACCTGCACATCGGATATATCGGTTTCGACAAAGCTCCCCTCTCGCGACACGCGCACCGTCCGTGGCCGAAGCTCCATCAGCCGCCGGATCGCCTCACCCGCGCGCCCCTTGGCCCGGGCTTCCAGCGCTCGCCCGACCAGGATCAGAGTTGCAATCACGGCAGCCGCCTCGAAATAGACGGCCTGTGTCCCTTGGGGCAAAACGTTCGGCGCCAAAAGGACCACCATGGAAAAGATCCACGCAGCCCCCGTTCCCAGCGCAACAAGGGTGTTCATCTCAGGCGCACCGCGCAACAGGCCTGGGATACCGCGTTGAAAGAACTGCCGTCCGGGTCCCGCCAAAACCGCAGTCGCAAGGACTGCCTGGATCGCCCAGCTTGTGCCGTGGCCCAGCGCATGGCCGATAAAATGATGGAATGCCGGAAAAAGATGGCCACCCATTTCAAGGATCACAATTGGCAGAGTGAGCGCGGCGGCGAGACCGGCCTGACGAAACAAATTGGTGTCGCTCCGACTGTGCCCATCCCTCGGATCCGAGACAAGTTGCGCCGGATATCCCGCCTCTGTCAGGCGCTGTGCGAGGCCCGCACCGTCCTGCGGGCCGTCGAGGGTTTCGATATCCACCGTGCCAGAGGCGAGGTTCACCGCCACCGCCAGAACACCGGGTTGGCCAGCCAAAGCACCCTCGACATGACGCACGCAGGATGCGCAAGACATCCCATCGACGCGCAGCGTGATGCGCTGCCGCTCTGGTCCATACCCCGCGCGGTCCAGAGCCGCCGCAAGGGACGGCAACGTGCCCGGATCGCTCAACGCGACCGACAAGCTGCGGTTGGCAAGGTTCGCGGAAACTTCCAAGACTCCGTCCACAGTCCCCGCCGCTGTCTCAATCCGCGAAACGCAACCGGCGCAGGACATGTTGGGAATGGTTAACGTGATCGACGGTGCCATGTGGTCCTCGCAGTGTGCGAAGAGCACCTTAGACCTTCCAGTTACTGGAAGGTCAAGCGATCGCGTAGCTGACCACCGGCTCAGTGGGGTGTGGCCCCGCAACGGACGCCCCAAACTGCGCGCCTTCGACCAGGTCACGGGCCATCTGGTCGAGACTGGTGACGGTGACCAATCTCTTTCGTCTGCCGTCATGCAGTTCCACCAGATCCACCTTGGATCCGTTGACAACGTCCGCCGCGCGCCGGACCGATTGCAGCACGCCGGTGATCCCCTCAACCGCATATCCGATCTGAGCATCGGGCGGGCCCACCAGAAGAACGAACTTGATATCCGACAGGCGCGGTCGAGCCGAGCCAATTCCAACAAGCGGGATTGAGCGGCGATCGACCTCGAACAAGCCGCAGATCGAGGGGTGGAACTGCGCACCGACATCCACCACACGGTCGGGGGCAACCAGAATGCGCACAATCTCACTCGTTGCCGTCGCGTGCATCGCGCCCGCGCGGTAGAGCAGGTATTTCTGCTGATCTAACCGAACCTTCGCATCCTCCGACACCCCTTCACCATAGGGCTTCGCCACCTGCTTGCGCATCGACAACGACGCAAGTTCAGCGAGGTCGGGAATGCGGGCCAATGCATCAAGGTCGACAACATGCGTTTGCAACCCATCCTCAAGAACGAAGGCAGACGGCAAAAGGCCCTGAGGTCGGATAACGGCACTGCTTGGGAAGATACGCGAGCTTGGGGCGATCGTGATGCGTTCCATAGACGTGACCGCTAGGCCCAAAAGCCTGTCTTCCGCCATGCGCAGGATGACAATCGGCGCAGAGGAATGCATCTCGGGCCGGCCCAGCCCCAGGACTGCTGCCGCGTCAACGACCGGAATTTTCCAATCCTGGTACTCAACAAACCCCAGGCAGACCGCCGTGCTCGCCTCGGATGTGTTGATCTTCAGGCGCGGCACCGTTGCATGCACGCGGATCGCATCGATTGCGAAAGACGCACCTCCGCTGGACACAATCAAAAGCTTTGACGTGCTGCCTCCTGCGTCTTCTTGGGTTTGCGCCATGGCGGCAGCTGTCGTCGGGACATCGGGCGAGGCAAACAAGCCCTCGACATCCAAGCAAGAAACAGTCTCGGTCCCATGAAGAAAGCTTTCCGAGATGGTCCGGGTGGCGGTGTCCGCGCCCGCACTCTGGCTGCCAATCGGGATCGGGGATGCTGGGCTTAGCGCAATAATGTCCTCCACGGCCGCCGCCATGATCTGCCCTTTATGCTGCAAGATGGCTGCCCGTTTCGGGATGCTTGTTTGGGTCGGCAATCCGAAGAGCGGCGCAAGGTCCTTCAAAGGAACCAACTTACCGCGCAGATTTATGGTCCCCAGCAAACCAGGCCGCGCGTCCATGATGGGGGACACGTCGGATACAACACAGACCTCGGCAAGCCCTTCGATCGGGACACCAACGAGGCAACCGGCGATTTTGAAAATACCGTGGTGACGGGTGCGTGCCATAGAACAGCGCTACCGCGCCAGCGCAGAGACAAGATCACGAATCTTGTCACCCGTGGCAAACTGGTGATCTGCCTCTGCGCCCAGCGCCTCGGTACTGGCAAGCGCCGTACCAAGATCTGTCCGGATGGTTTCAAGGCATTCGATCGTGGCATCTGCTTTCTGCGCGCTGAGTTCGAGATCACGATGCGCCTGTTCCACAAGGCGCGTGATATCCGTTGCAGCCTCAGCATTTTTCTCGGCCAGCTTGCGGACCTCATCGGCGACAATCGAAAAGCCTACACCATGTTCGCCCGCCCGCGCCGCCTCAATGGCGGCGTTGAACGCCAGTAGGTTCGTCTGGCCTGCGATGTCCCCGATAATTTCGACAACCTGCGCGATCTTGTCCGAAGATTCGCGGGCCGTTTGCATGGCCTGTTTGCCGTCACGGACATGATCGGCTCCAGCACTGGCGGATTTGCGCGAGTTATCTGTGGACAACGTGACCTCGGCCACCCCGTTTTGAATCTTGTCCCGCAACACTGAAAAGCGCTGCAATTCGTCAAGCACATCATTTGAGTTGCCGCGCGCCAACCGCTCAAGCTGGACATGGGAACTGACGTCTATCGCATATGAGATGATGCGCGACACTTCCCCGTTGTCCGCAAGGATCGGACTATAGATCGATTGAAGGTGCACATCGCCGCTGTAGCGCCCGAGGTGGTGGGTTCGCCCGGTCCAGACATTCCCGCCCGACAGCCCAAGCCAAAAGTCACGGTACGCCTCGGATTGTACAAACTCAGGTGCGCAGATTGCGCTGTGATGCTGCCCAATCAGTTCGCGGCTGGTATAGCCCAGCAACCTCAGGAAATGGACGTTCGCCTCGACGATTTTGCCGTCGATATCATATTCCACAACCGCAATCCCGGCATCGGTCGCTTTACGCCGGGCAGTGTTCGACACCCGATCGACGTAGTCCTGAGTGATGTCGGCACCGATCAATATGACACGGTCGATTTCACCATCGGCATTTGACAAAGCAGAGTAATAGCCGCGGACCCAAACGGACTGGCCGTCAGAGGCCACGCGCTCGAAATCATCGGCAACGACCTCGCCCCGCAAAATGCTCTGCCACGTTTCCCGCATCGTTTTCGCCACATCTTCGTTCTCCGGACAAAGATCAGAATGCGTCTTCCGTCGAAGCTGATGGATCGTATACCCAAACGAACTCAGAAATTGCGGTGTTGCTTCAACCACGTCTCCCTCGGCCGAAAACTCGACTGCAAGCGTACCTTCTTGAACAACCTCAAGCGTCTTCTGCGTTCGAAACTGAGCCTTCTGCTCCGCACTCACGTCCGTTCCGACGAGCAAGATCTTCTGGATCCGGCCCGAGGGCGCGATAACGGGGGAATAAACGCAGCGAAGCCACAGAAGGCCCCCTGACAGTTTCACGCGACGAAACGTGCCTTCGACGACTTGCCCCGCTACCAACTTGTCCCAGAACTCGACATGTTTGCGGGAGTCCCCGAATTCAGGTTCGCAGAGTTCGGCATGCGGCGTTCCCAGGATCTCATCTGGGATGACTTCAAAGATCTCACAAAGGCGCTTGTTGATGGCTGTCATCCGGCCATCAAGCGCGAACTCAGCTAAACCTTTTGCGCGCTCAATCGCGGCATATTGAATTTCAAGATCATCGCGGGCCTGCTTTTCGTCCGTTATGTCTTCCGCGAGCTGCAGGACACGCGTCACCTGTTTCTGATCATTGTGAATTGGGACAAGCTTGACCGACATCCAGCGTTTCTTGGCTTCGCTATCGACATGGCGCACATCAGTCTCTGTCGGCGTGCCGCCTACGGCGGTGGCAAAGGCTTCCGAGAACGTGCCCGCCTTCTGAAACTCATCATCGCAAAAGGCATCGAAAGACTTTCCCAGCACTTCTTGCCCAGCCAGCCCATAGATCGTGAGCATTGCCGGATTGGCAATCCGAACGACACCGTCAAGATCCAGTTCTGCCATTGCTGTCGCTTGCTTGAGAGCATCGATCTGCATCCGGGCATCGGCTGCCTGCTGCGTCACCTCGGTAACATCCATAAGGCTTTGGATCACCCGGGCCACACGTCCATCTTGATCGCGTACCGGGGCAAACGTGCATTGCAACCATGCCGTCGCCTCGGTCCCTGTCACATGCGGGTATTGCCCTTCGATGATCCGACCGGCCCGCAGTTTCTCCCAGAACTCAACATAGTCGGGTGTCTGGACTGCGGATTGGGGCCAAAGCGTATCATGGTGTTGGCCTGCAATGTCTTCGCCAAATTTTTCCAATGCCATCAACGCACGATCATTGGCGGATTGGATGATACCATCTGCATCGAACTCAATCAGACCCAGGGCGGCGGACACAGTTTCCCAAACAGGGTCGCCTGCGGTATTGCCCTCCCCCGCCGACTGTGACGGGAAGGCCAACAGATGCACCTCTGTGCCATCGCCCGAAACGCCCGCGCGAAAGCTTACAGCTGTTGCAGACCCGCCTGGCACCGACAGCGCGCCTGCACCCCGAACCGTTTGGCCAACAAGCAGGCCCGCCCATACCTCATCCACGCTGGCGTCAGCGGGCGACACGACGTTCCCAAACTCAAACCCGTCATAGGTGTCACTAAACAGATCGAATGCCACCCGCGCAGCTTCGTTCATCGCGACAAGCGCCCCAGATGCCGCATCGAACGTAAGCTGGATATCATCGGCAAAATACGCGTCGGCGTAACGACACGTTTGGACCGTGACACCAGCCGATGCAGGCGGGTCTTCAGAACTGTTTGACATTGCAGTCCCCCAGAGTGATGGGGGCATCGGGTAACAGGAGTTGCTTAACCAAGCGTTTCTGGGAGCGTTCCAGACATCCGCCAGGTGCAGTGGAGGCTTTAACCTCACGCTAACCACGTTGGCCTACGCCGAGAGCATCCGTTCCGTTGGCGCCAACGTATCCATGCAAGATATCAATGCACCGCCCATCCTGCTTGACCGTCACATCACGCTGGACGACGCCTGTGATGTCATCGGCGGGACCCGTGCGATTGCCCTGTCCGACGCCGCACGGGCGCGCTGTGGTGCGGCCTTTGCCAGGCTACGCCGCGTCATCGAAGAAAAGCGGCAGGTCTATGGAATCACGACCGGATTTGGGCCTTTGGCCAATCGTCTGATCGATCCCACCGATACCATTCAGCTTCAGCAAAACCTGGTCAATCATCTGGCAACTGGCACGGGGCCACCGCTGCGCTGGGATCAGGCGCGGGCAATGGTTCTGGCGCGTGTTCTGTCGCTCGTACAAGGCGCGTCAGGCGTTCGTCCTGAGACGATTGATTTGCTCATTGCCGTGCTGAATGCACCGATCGCACCAGTCATTCCGTCGCGCGGTACGGTCGGCGCCTCGGGTGACCTTACGCCGCTCGCGCATCTGGTGTTGTGCCTTCAGGGGCGCGGGGCCGTGATGGACAAGTCTGGGCGGCGGCTTACAGGGCGCGAGGCCCTCACTGCGATCGGGCAGGATCCGCTGGACCTGCGCCACCGCGATGCCCTGGCCCTGGTCAACGGCACGTCCGCGATGACAGGGATCGCCGTTCTGAACGCCCAGGCGATGCAGCGCGCTATAGACTGGTCCATCTCGATCTCGGCAGTACTGGCTGAGTGCCTGGGGGCCCGCACCGAAGCCTGGCATGCCGCCTTTTCCGATCTGCGCCCCCACGCCGGTCAGGTGCGCGCCGCTGCGGCCCTCCGCAAACGGGTGGACGGCAGCAACTGCGTGCAGCGCGCATCTCTCGTCGAGACCACGTTAGACGCCGATGTCTCGGATCCTGGCCGGGCGCGGGCGGCGCAGGATGCCTACAGTCTGCGCTGCGCCCCACAGGTGATCGGGGCGGTTTGGGATACGGTTGCCTGGCATAACCAGGTGGTGGCGACGGAACTTGGGTCTGTCACCGATAATCCGATTTTTCCGGTGGATGCCGATATGCCTGCTCTGCACGGTGGCAACTTCATGGGCACGCATGTGGCACTTGCCTCGGACGCCGCCGCAAACGCGGTCGGTGTGCTCGCCGGTCTTGCCGAACGGCAGATCGCGCGCATCGCTGACGAGGGCTTGAACGACGGATTGCCCGCTTTTCTGAGCGGCGGGGCGGTCGGCCTCAACGCGGGCTTCATGGGTGCACAGGTGACGGCCACGGCGTTGCTGGGCGAGCTTCGCGCGATCGGCCCGGCTTCGGTACAGTCAATCTCGACCAATGCCGCCAATCAGGATGTTGTTTCGCAAGGGACCATTGCGGCCCGGTTTTTAGATGCCAAACTGGGCCTACTGTTCGAGATCCTCGCCATCGCCGGGCTTGCGGCGGCGCAGGCCATGGATTTGCGCCTGCGCGCGGGACAGGATGGATTTTCAAGCCACGCGCGCCAGTTTCTGAAGTCCATCCGACGCCATAGTGCGACCGTCGAGGGTGACCGTCCGCTGGCCACGGATATCCAAGACGTTGCGGCAATAATGTGTGAGACGGAACCGACAAGGGTCTAAGCCAAGCATGCGCCAGGCCCCTTGCTGCGTAAACGTGGCGCCGCACAGGGGCGCCACATCAGTCGTTATGTGCGACGGTCAGAAACACCGCGGCTGCCCCTCCGGCGTCGCCCGTCAGCAGGTTGAACCGCAAAACGTCCTAGGCTGCGGAAGGGTCGACCGTCAGCCCAACAGCCTCTGCGTATTTCAGCCAGGTTTCCACCGACGCAACAACCGCGCGCACTTCGATCGCGATTAGTTCGATCCCCACCAAGGACACGCGTACGAACGCGTCGACCACAACGCCCTTGTCCAAGATACGATCAACGACTTCGGCAATGGATGCCGATGCAACGCTCTTCTCGATAGCCATTCTCAATCCTCAATACTGGTTTAGCGATGTGCCGGTATCCCCGGTAGATGCCAACCGATACCGGCAAAGACGCTAAGATCCCGTGAACGTGTGATCTGTATTCTCACCAAGGTCCGGTAAAAGGTTACGAGGCGCGCGCGGATTGAGTTTCTTCGGCAACGATCTCGGCCACATTGTGCCGAAGATCCGCCAAAAACTCCTCGACAGCATCATTGGCCTTTGGTCTCTGCGCGTCGAGTATCGCCGCCAACTGACGGATCATCACAGTCTGCAAAGAGACGAGATGCGCAACATCGGGCCCCTGCGCCGGCCTCTCAGATGCCCGCGCGATCGCTGCAGCCAGATCCGACAGCCCGGCCCCAAGCCCGTCCATACCGCCAGCCACCCCGTCCGTTTCTGCGGCCTCTGACATTGATTGCAGACCGTCCGACACACGCTCCAATCGCCCAAGAGCATGAGCAAACGCCGTTGTAAATCGCGCAAACGCACGGTTCGCCTCGGACATGTCAGGTCGTGGCAGGGGCCGGTCTGCCACCTCGTGCACCGCAGCAGACATGGCCGCAAAAGCCTCTCTCTGATCGGACATCACCGTTTCAAGCGCGACCAGTCTTTCCGACAGCTGCGTCACGGCATCGTCTCGACCCGGGGCACCCAAGCCCGCCTCGGTTGGGGCGAACACTTCCGAACCTTGGAGCGCAGCGCCCGCATGATCGACACCCACCGACGTAGCATCAGACGCGTCCATCTCGGCGCCACTGTCCGTGGGATCCGCCTCGTCCGGTTCGCATTCCCCTAGGACCGGTTCACTTTCCAGGCTGTCCACTCCGCTTCCATCCGCCGCCGATCCGCTCTCCCCCGCGGCCGGTTCCGATCCATCGGGCAGAAAGCTCAACTCAAAGATGCCGTCTTCGTTGTCCGCAGCATCTTCAACTGGCTCTTCAGGATGTGGTGCCGGGCCCATATTCTCCGCAGTCAATAGCAGAGGGTCGCCCATAGGCTCGGAATCGCGCGCACCTGCCTCCAGTGCAGGTTCTCCCTCATTGCCTGGGGCCTCATCCACCGGTTCCGCGGCGGGTTCGACAGGCGGATTCCGATGCCCTGTCACAGCAGCAAGATCGCGCCCGATCCGCGCTTCCAACTCTTGGATGGCTGCGTCTATTGCGGCCAACCTTTCACGGTCACTCACGTGCGGAGGCGCAGCAGCAGGTTCGCCGTCTGGATGCAGCGCGCGCGCCGACAGGTTCAAGGCGGCAAGTGTGTCGGGAAGGCCTTGGGGCATGTGAACCGCCACCGTTCCATCGGGCAAGGGAACTGGGTTTTCGAGACCCGCCGACAGGCACCGTTGGATCAGCGCCGCACCCGAAAGCGGACGCTCGCCCGAGCCGGTGATGATATGGGTGATCCTATTCTGACTAAGCAGCAGTTCGATATGGTCTTGGGCACTGTCCTGCGGCATGGGCGCGGTCCTTGGTGATCGCCCCTTTTGATACGGGAAAGGGCACTTTCGACTACATCCCGGTCTAGGCGACCAGCCTTAACGGGGCCCTAAATCCGATCAAACGGTTCGGCCAAGCGGCCCAAGATCGAGGGAGAGATCACCAGGCGTCAGGCCAAAGCCGGCGGCCACCTTATGAATGGCCTGTTCCGAGCGCATCAATGTCAGCCCAAGCGCCTCTTCCTGATCCGCCGTCAAGGACCCCGCTTCAACGCGGCGGATGGCCTGCAACTCCATCAGTTGGCGCAACAGCTCCATCAGACCCAAAACAACACGCGCGAGGTCCTGTTCGACAGTCTCCGAGTTCAAAGACAAACGCGCCCCTGCATCACGACCATTGGTTGCGCCATGGCCAAGGGCGGCAAGACCCTCCGAAAGATCAAACTCAAACCAATCAGGATCTTGCATTGCAAGAACTCCAGAGGACCGCGCTTGGGGGCCAGGGGCCCGTGATGGTCACGTCGATGTCTTCCTGATCTGACGTGCACAGCAACGCGTGATCTCGAAGCGCCTCCATTGTCCGCCTGAAGTTCTGGCGCGAGGTTAGGATGTGGGCCGCACAGCCGCTGCGGATCAACTGAGTTTGCATTGCCTCGGTGTGAACGGGCTCTCGAAGACTGCCAAGTATCCGCCCGACAGTCCCAGCCGCGTGTACCTTCGATATGTGTAGATCCCGTGCGTGGTGCAAATACGCGCGGCCGTTATCCCCAACCCGCGACGCCGCAGGTTGTCTCGGGCTCAGCACCATCGAGATCTGGCACAACCCATGCACCCGCTTCAGACCCAGGTATAGAGCATCAACACTTGGTGCCTTCACGCGATTTGCGGCAAGAACCGGATCAAATGCCCTATAAAGGAGGTTCTGCAGAGCCAAACGCGCGCGCGGCCGCCCCGCTTCTCGCACCGGGAAAACAGCCGAAACGGCTCCACAGGCGACAAGGCGCAGGCCAACGGGGGCGGTCTGCTCAGGTTCGACCCAAGCCACCGGTTGGGTCACTGGCTTTGGTCCTTGCGCGTTTTGTCGGGCGTGGTCAGAACTGCGTTGAGGCCAAGGTAGACAAGGTCGATCCCAGCAACGCTCAACCAAACCTCCCCGCTGAGGACAACACCGTGGTCCAGCAGACCGTCGATCAGATCGACCAAACGATCATCGCCATGCATCACCACGTCTTCAGGTGTCGCGATCGAGACCGTCCCGCCCGGCTGCATCATCTCAGGTCCGCCTTGGCAAAGCTGTAACACGGCCCAGGCCCGACCACCCGGATCGTCAGCGCGAGCGACGATGCCTTAGCAGCGGATGCGCACAACAGATCCTGCATCGATTTTGCGTTTGTACGCTCAATCAAAAGTGTTCCTTTGGCCAAGGCCCGCCCAGATGTTCCTTCGACCCATTCGGCATCACGCCCCAGCAAAGAAACACGTCCCACAACATCGGCAACAAAATCGGCACGCGCCTCGGCAAGACTGCGCCGCCAATCGCGGCGCTCGCGCCGGCCTTGGATGTACGTTCGACCCCGTGACGGGGTCTTTTCTGGCACTGCGGAGGTCTCCGGACCGTCTAATGCCCTCGCCACAAAGGCCAGACTATATTCGACACATCCTTCCAAACGTTTCATACCAGCGGTCAGTGGTGCCTGAGCGCTGGACAGCTCTTGCGCCAACTCGCGCTCGGACGAAAACGCGGTGCCATAACGCACTGGCAAAACATCCCCGATCCGGCAATAGCTTGTCAGCAACTGATGATGGTCCATGGCGCCATCGATCTGCGCAGTTTCGACCTCCGTCTCGCTCGAAGCCGCTGACAACGGTGTCACCAGGGCTGACAACGCCCCCAACGCGACGCGACGGTGCGGAATGGCATCGCGCGGGTGCGGTATGCCCGCCGGTGCCACACCGTGCAGCATGACCGCGCTCATGCGACGGCCACCTGGGTCGGGTGCCAGGATTGCGCATCGCCGTAGAGCTCAACAAGATGCAACTGCGATGCGGGCTGGGACAACCTCAACTCGGCCTCGACAATGCGGGCAGCCCGGCGAATGTGATCGGCCGGCTTCAGCCCCGCGCGAAGGGCAGCCTGCCGTGCCCGCTGCACATCAAGCAGAGAAGTATCGGCTGGAGTCTCTAGAAGGCGACGGGCGGCCGCCTGTTCCGCACGACCGATCGCCTCAACACGTAGCGCACAGAAAGACATCGCCGGCGATGGGCCAATCTGCTGGATTCGGAACCCATCCGGCCAGATTGCATCTATCTTTTGGACTGCGGCATCGAGAACGTGATGCGCTTCATCGCACACCAACAGGACTGTGTTCGCGATCATCGCCTCTTCCCGAGGCAACTCCGCACACTCGACAGCGATCTCATCCAGTGTATCGGCGATCTGAGCATGAAGCCGGGCCGACAGGCGTTCGACAGCTGACGTGACTTGCCGCGGGGCAACTTCGCCTGCAGCGAACAAAGGACCCAACTCCGGCGTATCGCGAAACCGGTGTAAAACGCGGTCCTGCTGCCAGGTGACCTTGATCTGAAACTGCGACTTGCCACGCAATCGATCCATCCCGGTCTGAATCAGGGGCGCGTTCACCGCAAGAAGTTCAGATGTCGCCTCCAGCGATAGCCGCACCCCCGGCACCGCAGGCATGACCGGGCCGAAAGGCATGAGGGTTTCAAGCAGTTCCATGCGCCGGGGTGCGTCTGCAACGCGCTGACGACGCAGCGCGTTGCGCAACGAAAACCCGGTGCGCGCGGGGAGCAGGACGGCCACCAAATCGCCCGAGCCCACCACCACCAGCGGATCGGGCAGAGTATCCGGCAGGGTGCCAAGTATGACGGCCAGCAACTCGTGGGTCATACCGCGGCTCCAGAGTGAAAAGGGGCGTATGGCATCATCCGCCCAGCCCGCGCAGGCGCATCAAGAGGGTGGTTTCAGCCGCGTCATACGCGTCTTCGGTGATCCGGCCTGACAAAAGATCCGCCTCCAATCGGGCGAGTTCTGCGCGAATCCTGGCCGGGTCATTCAACTCCTCTTCCGCCGTTTCATGTATCTTCCGCGCCAGCCAAAGGCTGCCAGTCAACGGACCGGCCACGGGTAACGTAACAAGGCGCGACAAAACCCCCATCAGGCCGCAACCTCGTCTGGCGCATCCCCCAGCGAGAGCTTCAGAAAGTTGTACGCGGGGCCTGGGCCAACAATGCGCGCCTGAAGTGGTGCGGCGGCCGTAAATTTGGACTGGTCACAAAACGCCTCCACGGCCGCTGTAAACTGCCCACTCGCTTCGCGCTTCACCAGAAACTCTGCCCGCAAGACCTGTGCATCACTCTCCGGCGCTTTGAGGACTGAGGCGTCTGCGAACGGCGCAAGATCGGCGGTGGCACGGCGTTGTTCGGCGGCACGGCGTCGGGCCAATGCATCGCCCAAAACGCGACCGAACTCCGCAACTTGGAAATGTCCGGGGCGTCGGCTTCGGGCCAGCCGATCGCGCATCTGGCGTATAGCCGGGGCGGATTGCAAGGTGGCGTCAAGCGCATCTTCTTCGGCCGCGGCCAGTCTCACACCAAGCTCCACCCGCCCTCGAAGGGTTTCAATGGCTGCAGCAACTTCGGTGGTTTTCGCGGCAACACGCTGGGCCACAGCGTCTTGCGACGCCGCCAACATCCCGAACTGCATGGGCAAAACCGTTCCCGCATGCATCGCATGTTCCAAGACGCTGGCATGGTGCAGCATAGCCCGTCGCCGGGGCAGGATGTCAGACCCGTCATGGGGCGCGAACACAAGAAACAAGTCGTCCCGCACAGGCGACACCAACGGTGCCGTGTCGCCGACAACGGGCGCCAAACTACGCGCGACAGCCGTTTCACTGTCTGACCCCACCAAACCAAAGAGATAAATCATTTGTCCGGCTCCGACGGCTGGGTTTGGCGCAGCTCAAGGACCCCCGCCTCTAACCTGACATCGAGGTCGGTCAGTGCAAGCCCTTGCGGGAAAGGGACATCAACGCGGTATCGCCTGTTCCCGCTTGTCTCGATGATCAAACGATCGCCGTTCAGTGAGAGGGACAGATCGTCTCGCACCACGCCGGGCAAGTCAGCGGTCAGGGCCCACTGTCCGCCGCGCTGCGACAGATCGTAGGATACGGGCCGCACTGCGGCCTCGTCCGTTTCAGATGTATCCAGATTCTCTTTCTCGGACGCGCCACTATCGACAAACCGAACGTGCAAACCTGCTTCGGCAACGACTTGTCCAAAGCGTGTGTCTACCTCGACGCTGCGGCGAACCTGGCCGTCTTCGCCCGAGTTCAGACGTCGCGATATTTCGGCGACTGCGTCGTCTATGGCACCCAATAGGTTACTCAGACCCGTTTCGACAGTATCGGTCCGTTCCCGATCCTCGCGATTGCTCATGCGTCGGCCTCCATCGCTGAATTCAGCCGCACGAGGCGATCTTCCAGTTGACTGATGCGGCTCAGCAGATCGCGATTTTCAGCCTCAAGCTCGGTCGCGCGGCCAGAGAGGCCCGGATCACGTTCCCACCAGTCGATGCCCATTTCCTTTGCCTTGTCCACGGTCGCGATCAACAGGCGCAGGCGGATCGTCAAAAGCTCGATCCCCACTAGCGATATTGAGACATCGCCAGCGATGACCACGCCTTTGTCCAGGATACGTTCAAGAACGTCGGCCAGCCCATCCCCGTGAACAGAGCTTTGAATATCCAGGCTCATGCCGCGTCCCCTTCTTCGCGGCGATATCGGCGCGTTCGGCTGCACGACAGAATGTCACCGCGCGTGTCGATCGCCACTTCAAATGCGGCGACCAAATCATTGTCCCCCAGGCGGGCTGGGCTTTCGATGACGTCCACCACAACCGTCCAGGTGCCGTCCGCATCGCGGCTGCAGTGGGAGACTGAGTCAAAGGGCAGGTCCGTGACGCCTGACACGGTCCGCCTTGCCAGAGCAACCGCCTCGGCCATCCCCGGCGCACCACGCGGACGGTCCGAGATGAAGGTTCCGCTGGCGCTATGATCCATGGGACCCGCCCCGCTGCAACGCCGCAGGCGGTCGCGCAATGATACCCAGAAGGGTGCGCCGCTCACCCACCGCGGTGATAAGTGCCTTTCGGGCCCGGTCTGCGCGAAGTTCGGCGACCGATATCTCGCGTTCAAGGCGCGCAATATCAAACTCCAGCCGTGAAAGCCTGCCCGCTGCGGCCTGGCTGGTCAGAACACCCGCGGTATGGGACAAATGCGGTCGCGCAGGGTGGAAAGGCTTCTGGCGATGCATTACGCTCCTGCGCCCCCAGATGGCCGCGACGCGAATACCACTTGATCAATCCGCGCTGTATCGACATCCGGTGCCCGCCCCAGCACCACGTCACGGACAATTTGCACAAGTGCGGCGTCGTCCGTGCGATCATTGGCAATGAAATCGGCCCAGATGCGCGCAATAATCAGCGAGGTGCGCATAGACGGCAATAGCCCTGGCGTGCCCAGCGGACGCAACCCTCGGACAATCGCCACAATGCGCTGCGCCACGGGCAGCGCAAGCCCGGTCGCGGCCTTCACGATCTCCCCTTCGGTCGCGGCGCTGTAGCCCGCCAGGTTGAACGTCACCAACCTGTCCAAAAGGGCATCGGGGGCTGAGTTGACCGCGACATAGTCAGCGGGATTTGACGTCAAAATCACCCGGAAACTGGGATGCGCCCGTATATAGGATCGCCCCGTGGGGCCACCGGACGACACCAACAAACCCTCCTCAAGGACCGACAAAAGGGCAACGTTCGCCTCGGGCGACGCGCGTGTGAATTCGTCATAGATGAGCGTATTGCCCCGTTCCATGGCGTCGGCCAGCGCTGCATCACGCCAGTCAATCGATGACTGGGTTTCCTTGCGGCGCACGCTTTGGATGTAGGTATCGACCACAACAGATTCGCGATGCCCAACCTGGCGTCCGACAAAATCCTCCAATGACAGGCCGTCATGCCCGGTCATCAGCGATACGGGGCGACCGATCGCTTTGGCGATACGCATGGCAAGCGCGGTTTTGCCGATCCCCGCGGGACCCGAAAAATGGATCGGGACACCAGCCTCCAGATACTGCCTGCCGCGGTCGACCAAATCACGCACTTCCGCCGTTTCACAAAACGCACGGCCAGAGCGTGCGGTGGGGCCCGAGGCGTGATGAAGCGCAGCGTCGGATCGCGCGCCCGCGGCAGAGTGTTTGATGGGGCGCTGTTCGGTCACTCAGTCGTCCTTGGTGTGTTTTGCTAGACCCGTGCTCTCACGATTCCGGTTGCCAGCGGGTTAACCTTGACTCTGCAATCACCCCGCCCGCTCAATTTAGGCGTTGGGGCGTGATCGCGTCAGGGCGCTGTCGACCAATCCGTAATCTTGCCCATTGAATTGCGCGGCAATTCAGCGCCAAGGGTGAAGCTCACCGGGCGCGCGGGTGCCGCGAGCTGCCCGCGCAGCCACGCCGACAGTTCCGCGACAAAAGCCGCCTCGTCTAGCAATTCAATTTCAGTTTGGGGCACGATGAATGCCTTCAAGCGGCCACTCTCTTCGCGGATCGCCGCCGCCTCGACCAGTGGCGACGCGAGCACTGTGGTGCGCACATGGTCAAGCGAGACGTTCACACCGGCAATCTGGATGGCATGATCCTTGCGGCCCGCCAATCGGAACGCGCGCTCATCCATCCAGACAAGCTCGTCTTGCAAGACAAGGGGCGCGTGGCGACGCGGAAACCGAATGGTGTCCCCGTCCCGCTCAAGATGCGGCATGAGGGCAAAAGGGTCTCCGGCTTGTTTGCGCCAGCCCAGTCCAGCTGTCTCAGTGGACCCAAAGATCTCGGTCAAAGATGTCAGGCCACTGTCGTCAAGCATCTCCCAAAGTTGGGCCGGCATCGGTGCGCCAGAGCTCAGACCCCGCGCCCCGGGCGGTAAGACGATCTGGTGATCCACCAGGGCCTGCCACATGGACGGCGTTGCGACGATCACGTCATCCGGTTGTAGGCGCCGTTCCAGCACCGTCGCCGGCCACCGTGCGGCATTGATGACATCGCAGCCCGTGCGCGAGCCAAGCAGCACGGACCAGAGAAACCCGTACATATGGTGCGCAGGCACCAGGGACACGATCCGGTGGGGGGGCGGATCGCAAACAACTGGCGCCGTCGCAGTGACTTCCTCGGCCAGAGCCCGCAACAGGTGCGTGCAGGCTTTTGGTTGTCCAACGGATCCAGACGTCATGAACACGATCTTCGCCTCGCCGCCTACAGCGCTGAAGTGATGACCGATGAGATCGGCCCACTCCGCCAGTGTCTCCGCATGCATGAGGTAATCGTCGACACCGCTGGTCCCGAGGTCGAAAAAGCGCGAGACGGCCGATGCCGCGGACATTCGATCCAGGCTGTCGAGGTCTAAGCCCCTTTCACCAATCCTCGTATCGGCAAGCATCGACGCAGACCCACTGCGATAAAGCGCATGTGTCAAAACCGTGCGTTCTACGCCGCCTTCGGACAGGCTGGCATGGATCAGATCCCGTAAGCAGGCGAGAACACCGTCGCGGCAGACCGCGCGCTGTTGGTCGGATACGGTCTCAACGTCTGTCTGATCCGTGCCCGATATGCTTATCGCTTCATGCAACATCCAACTCGGCCATGATCTCACCGACAAGCCCTTGATAATGCTGACGCGCCGCTGCGATCTTTGCCTTCAAGTGCGCTGCGGTCGCCGCAAGCTCCGCCGCCGGCTGTCCGATGGTCTCCATCGCTGACCCGACCATGACGTCCTGCGCGGCGTCATAGGATTCAATCAGGTCCAGGGCGTGCTCCAACGACGGGCACTGCCACGCTTCGACGGTGTCCTTTGTGTCTTCCGACTGATGGAACAGCCGGATGGCAACCGCGAAGTCTTTCTCAGCCGTTCGGTAGATGTTGATTTCGTACCAATACGGCAGCTCGGGCGTATAGCTCATGGCCATCGCCAGCTCGGAGCCCGAAAACCGCAGGGGCCGGGCCCCCGACCGGGCAATCCGAAACTCTCGGCTCGTCCCTATGGCAGGACCAAGTGCCGTGCCTTCGGCCATCATGGGCGGCATCGCTTCGGCCGCCTGATCTTCCATCGCGTATGACATGGATATGCTTTCCTATGCTGCGTGTTTCAGAAAGGGCTGGATGGCCCGAAAGAGATCCTCACCAAGCCGCATGAACGCAGACAGGGGCGCTGCGCGCGTATCCGGCCCCACCGGGTTTAGCCAACACCGCGCCGGCCCCGTCTCGTCCAGCAGGCAAAGGATGTCGGCCGCGGTCGATACGGCGCGGGCCTGAAAGATGGGTCGCCCTGGAACACCGGCCGGTGGAATGGCTGCCACATGCGCAACACAGGCGCCGTCACTCAGGCCGTAGACCGCAAGGCAAACCTCCCCTGCCCCCTCCCGCGCCGAAGTGCCGTTTCCGGAGACATCGACCAAGAGCCGAAGCACCTCAAACCCGACAACGATCATCGGACGATGGCCATCTCGGCGCAGCGTATAGCGTCGTGCGCCGGCCTGCGGGAGCTGGATTGCCGGCCCGCCGGGACGCGGTGCGGCACGACGGAAGCGCCCGGCAATCGCGCGCAACTCATCCGAGATCGACACCTCGTAGTTTGCAGGCAGGTCCAAAGCTTCCATCGCAGACGTGGTTAGACCCGCTTGACGAACATCCAGCAATGCTGGCCATCCGGCTGGGACTTGAGGTGGATTTTCACGCCGACCTGAGCGCCCTTGTAGGCAAACTTGTAGTCGAACATCACGTTGATCTGGCCGGTTCGGTGAAAGTTCAAGAACTCCCCATGGAACCGTTTGCCTTTGGCGCACGGGGCGACGTCGTTGAAGAAGTCCTTTCCCAACATCTCTTCAGGCGTGCGGTTTGCGATCAAACCTTCTGCCTTGTTGTACTTTACGATCTTGCCATTGCGATCCAGCATGACCGCGCCGAATGGCAGGTACTCCGCGCGCTGCGGTTCGCGGGCCAGAATGTTATCCAGGTCCTGGCTGCCGAAGGGGATGATTTCCATCGTCGTATCCTTGTCTGAGACTTCTTGATTAGTCTTTCATTACAACGCCTTCCTCGTTTTCGAGGAATGAATCGTTGAACGTCAATGACATGTCGTGGATGCGTCGGATGAGGTGCCCATCATAGTCCGACAGTAGCTTTTCGCGACCCTCGCTGGTCGCCCATTTGTAGTCGACCTTGCCAAGGCTCACGATGCATTGCGGGATCGTTTCGAACCTTTGCTTCAAGGAATATTTCGCATTGTCGATCTCGATCCCGGTCGCTTCCTCGAACTCCGACAAGGCGACGAGGCTCTCAACCTCTGCCTCGGCTTCGATCTTGGCCGTGTTCGAGATGATCTCCGACGCGGCCATCAACACCCATTCGGGATGGTCACCGCGGACCACCAGACCAAGCGTGTCGTGGCGGAATTCAAACCGGCCATCGACCTCTTTCAATTGACCAATTTCGTCCATTCGCTGAATGCTCCTTCCGGTGGCATTGGCACTTCCTCAGTCCGCAGGGGCGAACGCCGCCCTCATAAACGGGTGGGCCTAAACGAATGGTTGAAGCTGCAACGGATTGTGAGAATATTTCTGGGTGAAGTGGTAAAGGGTGAGGGTGGTATGCGTTTCAATGCCAGGCAGTCAGTTGAATTGCGTGTTCAGGAAAACGGGGCCGATGTTCTGGTCTACGCGTTTCGGGAAATTGGTGAAGCCGCCGATATGTTCGAATTCCTGCGCGAGTTTTTCCCCGGTGCACGCTTTGTGATCCAGCCACTTCGCCACTGACACCATTCACGTATCACTAACGGCGCCGGTGCTATTGCGGTGCCGATGAGCGATCTGTTGAACACTTCACCGATGCATTCGGGTGCCGACGGGCCACTTGCCGGCCCGTGGGAAAGTGTTGTTTGCCCCAGGCGCAAGGGGCCGCCGCTGCGGTTCAAGGGTGTGTGCTTGTGCCAGCACAGCTCAGGTGTGGCGCCGGACGGCTTCACCATCACACTCTGGCGCCGCAAAACACCCGGCTTCGTCGCCGCTGTGACCGGGCCGGACGGCGCTGATGCCCGTTCGGACAAAACGCTGTCTGCCGTGATGCTTTGGCTCGAGGATCAGTGCCGCCAAGCGGCCGCCGGTGACCCGCACCAGACCGTCGACCCCTTTCTTCCAATCTCACCCCGCTCTGCCGCACAGCGTCAGGAGCTTCGCCAGTTGGCAGGCGCCGCCCTGGATGACTGGGACCGCCTCGATCACCAACAGGCAGAACAGGAGGCTCGCGAGCCATGACCAAAACCTATCGCGACGACGCCCTGGCAGCACGCCGCGCTGCCCGCGCACGCCTAAAGGAATTTCGGGCCGAGCGTTTGGCGAAACGCGGCGTCAGGTCCGCGCCCGCGGCGGCCCCTGCCACCGAAGACCCATCGCCAAGTCCCTTCACGGTCGATCCTGACCTTCTCTACGGCACCCCCGCGCCACCAGATGCGTCAGAGGCGATGTCGGAAACACAGACCGAGGCCGCGGATGCCGCGCTGGATGCTGGTAAAGAAGACAGCACCCCCCAAGATCGCGTGGATGACCTCACGGCCTCGGGTGAGGACCCAAACACGCCGCCTTTGCCAGATGCCGCTGACCTCCCCAAGCCGGACACCAATGGTTCCACCGATGCAATCCAACACCAAGCCGCAGATCTTGCGTCCCTGCCATGTGCCGGCGACGGTATGGTCTTGTTGTTCAATCAGTGCGGCATCCATTCCCTTGCCGATCTGGCAACGGCCGACGCGGCCGACTTGTCGCAACGCCTTGGTGTCATCGGCCAAATCCTCGACCTGTCCCCATGGATCGAATACGCGCGGGAACACAGGGGAGCACAGGCCACGCAGGTTGAGACCCTGTGAAACACGCGGCCGAGCAAGTTGCCGCTGCTTTTGAGGTTTGGTTGCGGGGGTAGGATTTGAACCTACGACCTTCAGGTTATGAGCCTGACGAGCTACCGGGCTGCTCCACCCCGCGACAGTGACCGTCTTTGTGGTCGGGTGGATCATCTACTCCCGCGACCGGCGGGGTTCAATGGGAAAGTCACAGTTTTGCGAAAGAATCTCTGGTCTGCAAAACCACCGGCTCGCCATGGGGCGTCTGACGATAGGCCTGGGCCCAGGCCGCCTTCCTGGCTTTGAGATCTTCCGCCGGAACCGGCACCAAATGCTCCAACGCCTCTAACGCAGCAAGATAGTACGTCGTATCGGTGTCTGGCGCTCCGCCCGCCTCGGCCCGGCGTAACGCAGCCCCAAGGGCATCGGCCCACTCAGTCGGTGTGATATGCCCTTCGCGCACCAAGGCATGCGCCGACGCCAGAACCTGCGCATGCCAAGGCTCTGAAAAGACGTCTTCTTTAGGGGCCAGCGGATCGTCAGGCAGGGGCAAGATACGGCTCCCACAGATCGAGGCAGACTGTGTCTTGCGCGTCAGCCTCTGCACCCCAAAGCGTGCGGGCCGCGAATTCCACGGTGTAGAGGTGTTCGACCACATGTCGTCCCTCGGCGCCTGCATCCGCAAACAAATGGCCACCGTGCCACGCAGCGATGCGGCCCGTCGCGCCGCGGGCATAGGCGGGCAAACGGGTGTGGCCGGGCACCGCCGATGCTTGCGTTATGACCGTATCACCGACAGCAAAGCCTGGCGGCGTCTCCAACGGCCGGGCGAAACTTGTATTGTTGGTGCGCAAACGCTCCAACAGCGTGTCCATCGACGCCGGGTTGGCGGGCGGCGCGGGTTGAGCCGCGCGGCCTGACAGCGCCTCTTCCAGCGTGAACATCCCCCGATCGACCCGGTGCGCGATCTCGTTCAGGTTCCACTTCACGAAATAGGGCACCGACATATACGTTTCGGGATCCATATTCTCGATCCCGTGCCGCCACCAATCGATGGTCCCACCGGGGATCGGCACGTTCTTTGACAGCGCCCATTGCCGGGCCTCCCACTCTTCGCGAAACGGCGGGGCCGTCACGTCGATGGGGCCAAACCCATCCTTGCCGCCCAGATCGTGCGGGCCATCCATCACGCGGCCTCTAGCGTTAGGTCACGCTGGGTGCCGATCATCGAATCCCGTGTGACGATCGCGGCCAGCGCCGCTTCACTCCAACCCTCGGTCCCCTCGGGGCGCTGCGGCACCACCAGATATCGCAGCTCAGCCGTTGAATCCCAGACGCGGACACCCACACCTTCGGGCAGCCTGACCCCGAACTCGTCCAGAACGCCGCGCGGGTCTTTGACGGCCCGCGCGCGATAGGCGGCCGAGCGATACCAAAGCGGCGACATGCCCAGAACCGCGAAAGGATAGCAAGAGCATAGCGTGCAAACGACAAGGTTGTGGGTGGTCGCGGTGTTCGCCACGGCTTTCAAATGCTCGGTCGCATGGCCTTCATATCCGAACTCTTTGACCGCCTGCCCCGCATCTTCGAACAGCCGATCATGGAACGCAGGATCCACCCACGCTCGCGCGATCACCTGCGCGCCACGCTTGGGCCCGATCCGCTCTGCATACATCTCAACCCAAGTGTCGATGGTTTCGCGCGCAACCAGGCCGCGTTCAACCGCGAGGTCCTCCAAGGCCTTAATCCGCAAGGCGGGGTCCGAGGGCTTGTGGGCATGCAAATGGCGGTGGATGTCACCGATCTTCTTTGCGTCATAGCTGGCCATGGGCGGCGCCTCCCCTGGTTCCAAGCGTAGCGAGAAACCGCCGCTGCGCAAGGGAAGCGGCGGGGCTTGAGCAATCCCGCCGAATGGGGCCAGATGCGACCACGAAAACGAAGGGGTGTGACAGTGCATCGACGCCGCGTGTTAAGGGGAGGGGTGACTTTGGCCGCAATCCTGGGGCTTGACCGTGCCACCGCTAGTACGCCATCTCGATTTGCCATGCCGCCCGAGGAAGGCCCGCATGAACTAACCTTCATGCAATGGCCCGTGAGCCGCCGAGTCTATAGCGACGCGCTGTTTCTGGGGCATGTGCAGGACACAATCGCGGACATCGCCAACACCATTGCAGAGTTCGAGCCCGTGGTGATGTTGGCCGCGGCCGATGTGCATGCATCCGCCCGTCAGAGGCTGTCATCGGCGGTTGAGCTCTGGGACATCCCGACAGAAGACCTGTGGTGCCGGGACTCTGGGCCGATTTTCGTGGCCAATGATGCCGGAGACCTCGCCATCGCGGGCATTCAATTCAATGGCTGGGGCGACAAGCAGGTACACCGGCACGATGGCCAAGTCTCTCGCCGGGTCGCGCAACGGCTTGGGGTGCCCGTGCGCGATGCGGGTCTTTATGGTGAAGGCGGCGGGGTTGAACAGGATGGCCACGGCCTGTTGATGGCCCATGAAAGCTCATGGGTGCATGACGGCCGCAACCCAACCCTGAGCCGCGACGAAATCGAGGAACGTCTTCTGGATGCTTTGGGCGGCGATCGGATGATTTGGGCGCCGGGCGTCTGGGATCAGGACATCACCGATTACCACATCGACAGCCTGGCGCGGTTTACAGGGCCCGGTCGTGTTCTGATGAACCTGCCAAGGGCCCCCGATCCTAGAGACCCTTTTCATATCGCAGCCCGCGAAACGCATGACGTGCTGTTGCGGGCAGGTCTGGCCGTCGATATCATACACGAACCGACAACTCCCCGCGTGCAAACATATGATTTTGTTGCATCTTACGTGAATTACTATGTGTGCAATGGCGCCGTCATCACGGCTCAGTTTGGCGACGCGGAGGCTGACGCGCAGGCCATAGATACTCTGAAGCGTGCATATCCCGGACGCGAAGTGATCACGCTGAACGTCGATCCGCTGGGTGAACTCGGCGGCGGCATACACTGCGCAACGCAGCAGATGCCCGCGGTGTGAGCCGGCCATTGTGGATCGGGAGTGTCACCTACTCAGACCAAAATCAGACAGCCATCCTTCGGCCCGATTTGCCAAATAGACTGGTCCTGGCACCCAAAACGAAGGACGCAAGTTGCGCTACCTCTCAAACCTAACGCTCGCGGCACTACAGTGGCTGCTCGTACTCTGGGGGATATTCACTCTCCTCGTCACGCTCAACACGTTCTACTTTGAGTATCAAAGCTTCAGCGCCGTGCCGGAAGTAGCATTCTCCGGCGACTGGTACCGACCACCGCTCTACCACCGCTTGGTCGTTGGCATCGCGACAGGCCTGTGCGCAATTGGTCTGGGCGGCGTGATGTTCTATTTGCGCCGCCTCTATCTGAACCGCACCTCCTCTGACGCTGTTTAATCCGAGGAAATCCGACCGCAAGACACAAAAAAGCCGCCCCGAAGAGCGGCAAATTTTGATCTCTGTGCACCGTTTGAGAGATACTGGCAGCACGTTTCTTACTAGGTTTGGCGGTGACCTACTCTCCCACGTCTTAAGACGCAGTACCATCGGCGCTGCGGCACTTAACGGCCGGGTTCGGGATGGAGCCGGGTGTTTTGCTCGCGCTATGACCACCAAACCGAGAAAGAAACGCATCATCCAAGTCAGCACACTAAACTTGTGTATGCTTTTTGATCCGCCAAGGCTGGGCGCCTGGCTTCTACTGGATCAAATCAAGCCTATCGGGCAATTAGTACCGGTCAACTGAACGCATTGCTGCGCTTACATCTCCGGCCTATCGACGAGGTGGTCTACCTCGGCCCTCAGGGATACCTTGTTTCGAGGGGGGCTTCCCGCTTAGATGCCTTCAGCGGTTATCCTTTCCGATCATAGCTACCCAGCACTGCCGTTGGCACGACAACTGGTCCACCAGTGGATCGTTCAC
>JBCBGF010000005.1:0-227333 GCA_038526915.1 Pseudomonadota bacterium
GCCGCAAGCGCGGGATGGCGCAGGGTGTCGCCGACCGAGATCCCGAAGCGGGAGGAGAGGCCGCCATTGATTTCGAGCACCGCCAGAACCCCCGGCCCGCCGTCGATGGTCGTCTCGTCCAATGGCACGGCGTTTTCGTGGATATGCGTCACCGTGCCGGTTTCATCGAGAAAGATCATGTCGAGCGGGATCAGCGTATCGCGCATCTAGAATGTGGCGCGCTGGGGGGCGGGATAGACGAACAGCATGCCCGCACCGCTGGGCATGGAGGGGCGGTTCATCAGGCCTTGGGCGCGCTCGGCCGGCTCATCCGCTACTTCTACGGTGAACCTTGCCTGCCCCCAATCGCCGCGGATATCGACGCGGGCCTCGTCACAGGAGGCGGACGCCTGCACCGCCGACGCGAGCAGAACCGCAAGGGGCAACGCCAGTTTCACTGATCGCTCTTGGTCGCCGATTCCCAGCTCGTGACCTGGACGGCCATCCGGCCACGGGCGCCGTCGACGACCCGGAGGGTGATCGCCTCGCCCGGCTGGAGGTCGGCCAGACCGGAGCGGCGCAACACCTCGACATGCAGAAACACATCCTCGGGCTTGCCGAATACATTGGCGAACCCAAAGCCTTTGGCTTTGTCGAACCACTTCACCCGCGCGGGCAGCCGCGGCAGGGACATATCGACGGGTTCGGCAATGCCGCCCGCCCCATCATCGGTGTCATCCGGATCGCCTTCACCGACCGGCGGGTCGATCCGCAGCACTTCCACCGCCTGCGCACCGCGCGCGGTCTCTTGTACGATGATCTCAATCCCGGCAGCGTCGGCGACGGAGCTTTGTCCGAAGTTCCGCAGCACGTTGGCATGGAGCAGGATATCGGGGCCGCCCTCTTCCGCGACGACAAAGCCGAAGCCCTTGGACGGATCAAACCATTTGACCCTGCCCTGAACTGTGCGCCCCCGCTCGTCCGCGTCACTCATAATAGATCGCTTTGTCCCGTTCCGCTTGGCGGAGTGTTTTGTCTAGTTAGCGTCAAGTTCTTGGCCGGTTGCAAGAGAAAATATTGTAGATTGGCACGTTTACCGTTTGCGTATCGTGAACGTCACGGATGCAATCGGGCAACAGACCACGCATCCTCAAGCGACGTGCGCCGCCATTGGAACCGGTCATGTAGCCTGAACGCCCCATCCGCCCAGAACTCCATCTCAAGGGGGCGCAAACGATACCCGCCCCAGTGCGGGGGCCGCTTCGGGTTGGTCCCATGGGTGGCCGTTGCCTTGGCCACCGCGCCCATCAATGCCTCGCGAGATGCCAAGGGCCGCGATTGCTGGGACGCCCATGCGCCCAAACGGCTCTTCAGCGCGCGCGATGCGTAATACTCATCCGCTTTTGGTCCTTCCTCACGCGTTACAATTCCGCGGGCTCGGACCTGCCGGTGGAGCGATTTCCAATGCATGACGAACGCGGCCTTGCCGCTTGCATCAAGCTCTCGCCCCTTGGCGCTGTCATAGTTAGTATAGAAGACAAACGCCTCCGGCTCTATCTCTTTTAGCAAAACAGTGCGCACATTTGGCAGGCCTTCTGCATCCACCGTGGCAATTTGCATCGCATTGGGATCGTTTGGCTCAGATTGCGCCGCCTCATCCAGCCAGCGCTGCGCAATCACAAACGGGTCGTCGCCCGCAAAGATGCCGTCGCGTTTGTCCATTACCGATGCTCCAGTTTGCGGGTGATCCGTTGGCCGGGCGGCGTCGATACGCTGTTCGACTGCGGCTGGCAAGAGCCCTGCGTGATCTTGAATGCGCCCGGACAATGGCATACCAGAACTCACGTTGAGACAAGAGGCGCAGGATTTCCATGACATCCCAATTGATGAGCGGTAAACGCGGTCTGATCATGGGCCTTGCCAATGACAAGTCCATTGCCTGGGGCATAGCGCGCGCCTGTGCCGAACACGGCGCGGAGCTGGCGTTTTCCTATCAGGGGGATGCGTTGAAGAAACGCGTCGACCCGCTGGCCGCGCAGCTGGGATCGGACATCGTGCTGCCCTGCGATGTGGCGGATGAGGCGTCGATGGATGCGCTGTTTGCGTCGCTGAAAGAGCGGTGGGGCACGCTGGATTTTGTGGTCCACGCCATCGGGTTTTCCGACAAGAGCGAGTTGCGCGGGCGGTATGTGGATACGAGCCGCAGCAACTTCACCATGTCGATGGATATCTCGGTCTATTCGTTTACTGCGGTGGCGCAGCGGGCAAGCGCGATGATGACTCCCGGCGGGTCGCTTCTGACGCTCACCTATTACGGGGCCGAGCGTGTGATGCCGCATTATAACGTCATGGGTGTCGCCAAGGCCGCGCTGGAGGCCAGCGTGCGTTATATCGCCGAGGATCTGGGCAAGGACGGGATCCGGTGCAACGCGATCTCTGCCGGACCGATCAAGACGCTGGCGGCCTCGGGGATTGGGGATTTCCGCTACATCATGAAATGGAATGAGCTGAATTCGCCCCTGCGCCGCAATGTGACGACCACGGATGTGGGCAAATCGGCGCTGTATCTGTTGTCTGACCTCGGCGACGGGGTGACGGGCGAAGTGCTGCATGTGGATGCGGGCTACCACGTGGTCGGCATGAAGGCGGTCGACGCGCCTGACATCTCGACGGTCTGAGCGGGATGGAGCTTGCCCATCTGATCGCGTTTAACCTCGCGCTTTTGGCCGCCCTGGCCAGCCCAGGTCCCGCCCTCCTCCTCGCGCTGCGCAATACGCTGACCGGGGGTCAGGCCGCGGGGGTTGCCACGGGGATCGGGCTGGCGCTGGTGGCGGCGCTTTGGACGTTGGCGGCGCTATTGGGATTGAACGCCGTCTTTACCCTCTTTCCCTGGGCCTACACGGCCGTGAAAACGGCGGGCGCGCTCTACCTGCTCTATATCGCGTGGAGCACGTGGCGCGGGGCGAAGACCCCGGTGGGCGCGGCCAAGGGGACGGGTCGGCGCGCCTTTCTGAGCGGGGTCATGGTGAACCTGTTGAACCCGAAATCGGTGCTGTTTGCCGCCGCCGTGCTGGTGGTGATCTTCCCACCCAATCTGACGCTCGCTGAGAAATTCCTGATCGTTAGCAATCACTTCGTGGTCGAAGTTATAGCGTACAGCCTGTTTGCATTGGTCCTCAGCCGCGGGCCGGTGCGGGACGGATACCTGCGCGCGAAACCGGTGATCGACCGCGTGACGGCGGTGATCCTGGGCGGGCTGGGTGCGCGGCTTTTGGTAGAGAGGTAGAGGCGATGAACGACCGTCTTCCCCATGAGAAAGGGTTCCACGTCAGTTGGGACCAGATCCACCGCGACGCGCGCGCCCTGGCCTGGCGGCTGGACGGGCAAGGCCCGGACAATGGTGCCTGGAAGGCGGTGGTGGCGATCACGCGGGGGGGCATGGCGCCGGCGATGATCGCGGCGCGGGAATTGGACATCCGCATGGTCGATACGATCAGCGTCAAAAGCTACAACCACCAGGAACAATCCGAGCCAAAGATCATCAAGACGCCGGATATGGACATGGTGGGCGACGGCACCGGCATTCTGATCATCGACGATCTGGTGGATACCGGCAAAACGCTGGAGGTCGTGCGGGCCGCGATGCCCAAGGCGCATGTGGCCACCGTCTATGCAAAGCCCAAGGGGCGTCCCATGGTTGACACGTTTATTACCGAAGTCAGCCAAGATACGTGGATTTTCTTCCCTTGGGACATGGCCCTGCAGTATGTGGAACCCTATCGGGGCGCCTGACGGCTGGGGCCGGGGCAAAAGGTGCGAGCACGGATGCGCAGTGACACGGGCGGGTTGGGCCGCGACTATCTGATTATCACCGGCAGCGGGCGGTCGGGCACGAACATGCTGCTCGATCTGATGGATTGCCACGACAACACGTTCTGCCGCAACGAACCGCACGCGCTGCAAACCAACCCCGTCTTCCCGATGTCTGAAGAACTGGCCGAGGAGCTGGTGCCCGAGGTGACGATGGAAGCATGGCATGACGCCATGACCTTCTGCGGCACCCATAACGGTGAACGCGACCGGTTCGATCAGGAGGGGAAGCGGTATTTCCGGGCCTCCCCCCTGCCCGCCCTGGGTCTCAACATCTTCAAACGCCGCCGGGTGCGCAGTGCGCTGAGCTTCATCAACCCCGCCTACCGCACGCTCGAATGGCCGTGCCCAAGCCTTTACATCAGCCCCAAGCGGCTGCGTGAGAGCTATCCGGTGTTCAAAATCCTGCGCTCGCCCGTGCCGATCACGGCGACGCATGCGCAAGACCCGCACCAGCGCGTGGCGCATATGATCCGCGATCCCAAGGGCAACCTGCGGTCGTGGTATAACCGCTATATCCTGCGCACGGCGGGCAGCCCGCAGAAGGTGTTTACCGACAACATGACCCAGGTGCCGGCGATCTTGCGCCACTATGGCGAGGATCCGAACCGGTATGGGGAGTTTTCGGAAGAGGCGCTGTTTGAGACGCAGCTTTGGCTCTGGCGGTACATCCAGGAGACGCTGATCGAACGGATCGGGCATTCGGATCGGTATGTGTCTTTCCTATACTCTGATGCTGTGAAGAAGCCGGTGCAAACCGCTGAAAAGCTGTATTCTTTCCTGGGGCTTGAGTTCACGGAGGCGCATGCTGAAAAGGTGCGGGCCACGCGCAATACGCTGTTCGCCAAGGGCCACAGCCACGATGTGCCCGAGGCCAAGATGGAGGCCGCGATCAAGGCGGTTCTGGACGGCTCGAAAGCGATGGACCTCTTGGGCAGCCTGCAAAGCCGGACGGCCGCCTGAGGATGCCCGCGCCGCTGAGCCCCAACATGGCGGCCACGATGGCCCCGCCGGTGATGGAGGCGCGGCGCTGGATCGAGGGGGTGACGTTTCCTGAGGATCGCCCGCTGATCAACCTGAGCCAGGCTGCGCCGGTGGACCCGCCTCCGCAAGCAATGCGCGAAGCAATGGCGGAGATGATCCTGAGCGACGCGTCGGCGCATCTGTACGGGCCGGTTCTGGGCTTGCCTGAGTTGCGAGCGGAGCTGGCCGGACAGTGGGCGGCGGAGTATGGCGGGGAGGTTGCGCCGGAGAACGTAGGCATCACGGCGGGGTGCAACGAGGCGTTTACGGCGATTCTGGCCACGCTGGCGGCACCCGGGGATGCGGTGATGCTGGCGACGCCTTGGTACTTCAACCACAAGATGGCGCTGGATATGGCCGGGGTGACGGCAATCGCGTTGCCCACCGGCGCAGGGTTGATCCCCGATGCGGAGGCTGCGGCGGAGCGGATCACCGACCGTACGCGGGCGATTGCATTGGTCAGCCCCAACAATCCGGGTGGGGCGGAATACCCGGGCGAGACGCTGGCAGCCTTCCGCGATCTGGCGCGGGCGCGCGGGATAGCCTTGATCGTGGATGAGACTTATCGCGACTTTTACAGCGGGGACGGCGCGCCCCATGATCTGTTTGCCGATCCCGATTGGGACGACACGCTGATCCACCTCTATTCGTTCTCCAAAGCCTATCGGCTGACCGGCCACCGCGTGGGGGCGATTGTCGCTGCGCCGGGTCGGTTGCGGCAGGTGGAGAAATACCTCGACACGGTGACGATTTGCGCACCGCAGCTTGGCCAGCGGGCGGCGCTCTGGGGGATGCGCAACCTGCGGCAGTGGCTGGCAGGCGAACGGGCTGAGATCCTGGCGCGACGGGCGGCGATGGAGGATGGGTTCCCCGGGCTTCCCGATTGGGAACTGTTGGGCTGCGGCGCGTACTTTGCCTATGTCCGGCATCCCTTTGATCTGCCGTCGGACCGGCTGGCCCCGGCTTTGGTCCACGAAGCGGGGCTCTTGATGCTGCCCGGTACGATGTTCCGGCCCGAGGATGATCGGGCAGGCAGGCGCGAGTTTCGCATCGCCTTCGCCAATAGCGACACCGCCGGGATCGCCACTTTGTTCGACAGATTATGCGGCCTTGATCCCGCGAGGCTTGCGGCCCTGTCGCCTGTGACATAAACGGTCGCGACATCTCATCAGAGGGCAGACTCCAATGGCAAAAGGCCAGGCTTCACGCTTTTTCGTCTGGATTATTCTGGGCCTCCTGATCGTGGGGCTCGCGGGCTTTGGCGCGACCAATTTCGGCGGGTCGGTGCGCACGATCGGGTCGGTCGGCGATGAAGAGATCGAAACGGATGCCTATGCCAGGGCGCTAGAGCAGGAACTGCGCGCGCTGACGGCGCAGTTCGGCCAGGCGGTGCCGTTTGCCCAGGCGCAGCAGTTCGGCATTGATCGCACGGTTCTGTCCCGTCTGGTGACCCAGGCTGCGCTCGATAACGAAGCGCGTGCGGTGGGCATTTCCGTGGGCGATGAGGTCGTGGGTGAGCAGGTGCTGGAAATCCCAGCCTTTCGCGGGATCGACGGCGCGTTCGACCGCGAGGCTTATAGCTTCACCCTGCAGCGGTCCGGGATGAGCGTGGCCGAGTTCGAAGATGAAGTGCGCGATGATACCGCGCGGACGCTTTTGCAGGGCGCAGTTGTGGGCGGGCTAGAAGCGACGGACACGTATACGGAGACGCTGTTTCAGTGGGCGCGCGAGCGGCGGGATATCACCTGGGCGCGGTTGACCGAGGCGGAACTGGCGGAACCGATTGCGGAGCCGTCTGAGGCGGACCTGCAGGGTTATTATGAGGACAACGCACCACTTTTCACCTTGGCCGAAGAGCGGGCGATTACGTACGCCTGGCTCACACCCGACATGATTGTCGACACGGTCGAGATGGATGAGGCGGGACTGCGCGCGCTTTACGAACAACGGATCGCGGAGTTTGTGCAGCCTGAGCGGCGGTTGGTGGAGCGGCTGGTCTACGGCAATGATGATGCGGCAGCAGCGGCGATGGCGCGGCTGGACGCGGGCGAGGTGACGTTCGATGAGCTGGTGGCCGAGCGGGGGCTGACGCTGGAAGATATCGACCTGGGCGAAGTCGATGTGACCGCACTGGGCGACCCTGGCGCAGAGATCTTTGCACTGACTGAGCCTGGGGTCAGCGGCCCGCATATGAGCCCGCTAGGCCCCGCCCTGTTCCGCGTAAACGCAATTCTGAACGCGCGCGATATCCCGTTTGAGGAGGCGCGCGCGGACCTTGAGCCCGAATACGCCGCCGACCGCGCGCGGCGGGTGATCGGCGATATGCTGGGCGAGGTCGATGACCTGCTGGCGGGTGGCGCGACGCTTGAGGAACTGGCGACCGAGACCGAGATGGAGTTGGGCCAGATCGATTGGCGCCCGGACGTGGATAGCGGGATCGCGGCCTATGAGGATTTCCGCGCCGCGGCCTTTGCCGCGCAGGAGGGCGATTTTCCGGAGGTTCTGGAGTTCGAAGAGGGCGGGATCTTTGCCCTGCGCCTCGATGAGATCCGGCCCCCTGCCCTGCAACCCCTTGATGAGGTGCGCGACCGCGTGATCGAGGGCTGGGCGGCGGAGGAAACCGGGCGCGTTCTCTTTGCGCAGGCCGAGGCGCTTGCCCAGGAGATCCGCGATGGCCGCGAGATGGCCGGGATCGATGCGCCCTTGCAGACCGCGCGCGGCATCCTGCGCGATGCGTTTATCGAAGACGCCCCGCCCGCCTTTGTCGCCGGTGTGTTTGAGATGGAGGAAGGCGAGATCCGGGTGTTTGAGGACGCGGGTGCGGCGGCTCTGGTGCGGTTGGACGCGATCCTGCCAGCGGAAGCCGAGGGCGGTGAGGATGCAGCCCTTCTCGCGGAACTCGCGCGGCAATCGACGCAAGGCATCGCTAATGATGTGCTGGACCTTTACTCGCGCGCGCTGCAGACCCGTGCGGGGATCCGGATCAACCAGCAGACGCTGAACGCCGTTCACGCGCAGTTCCCCTGATGGCCCTGACCCCGGATTTTGAGACCTTCGCCCGCGCCTATGAGGCGGGCGAAAATCAGGTCGTCTATATGCGCCTGGCCGCTGACCTCGATACGCCGGTGTCACTGATGCTGAAACTGGCCGAGGCGAAGACGGACAGTTTCGTGCTGGAATCGGTGACGGGCGGCGAGGTGCGCGGGCGGTACTCGATCATTGGGATGAAGCCCGACCTGATCTGGGAATGCCGGGGCGAGACCAGCCGCATCAACCGCGAGGCGCGGTTTGATCGCGAAAGTTTTCAGGAGCTGGAGGGCAGCCCGCTGGATACCCTTCGCGCCGTGATTGGGGAGAGCCAGATTGCCCTGCCCGACGATCTGCCGGGTGCGGCGGCGGGGCTCTTTGGCTATCTGGGTTACGACATGATCCGGCTGGTCGAGCATCTGCCGGACGTGAACCCCGATCCCTTGGGCCTGCCCGATGCGGTGATGCTGCGCCCCTCGGTGGTGGCGGTGCTCGATGGGGTGAAGGGCGATGTGACCGTGGTGTCGCCCGCCTGGGTTGGGTCGGGTCTGTCGGCGAAAGCGGCCTACGCGCAGGCGGCGGAGCGGGTGATGGACGCGGTGCGCGATCTTGACCGCGCGGTGCCGGGAGAGACGCGGGGGCTGGGGGATAGCGCACCGGTGGCGGAGCCTGTCTCGAACTTCACGCATGAGGGCTATCTGGCGGCAGTCGAGGCGGCCAAGGAATACATCCGCGCGGGGGACATTTTTCAGGTGGTCCCGTCGCAACGCTGGGCGCAGCCGTTCGAGTTGCCGCCCTTTGCGCTCTATCGGTCGCTCAGACGGACAAACCCGTCTCCCTTCATGTTCTATTTCAACTTCGGCGGGTTTCAGGTGATCGGCGCCAGTCCTGAAATCCTCGTGCGCGTGTTCGACAACGAGGTGACGATCCGCCCGATCGCGGGCACCCGCCCCCGTGGCGCGACGCCCGATGAGGATCGCGCCTTGGAGGCGGACCTCTTGGCCGATGAGAAGGAATGCGCGGAGCATCTGATGCTGCTCGATCTGGGCCGGAACGACGTGGGCCGGGTGGCGAAAATCGGCACCGTGCGGCCAACCGAGGAGTTCATCGTCGAACGCTATAGCCACGTGATGCACATCGTTTCAAACGTAGTGGGCGAGTTGGCGGAGGGGCATGACGCCCTTTCGGCGCTGTTGGCAGGCCTGCCTGCGGGCACGGTGTCGGGGGCGCCAAAGGTGCGCGCGATGGAGATCATTGACGAGTTGGAGCCCGAGAAGCGCGGCGTCTATGGCGGCGGTGTGGGGTATTTCAGCTCGGGCGGCGATATGGACATCTGTATCGCCCTACGCACGGCGGTGGTAAAGGACCAGACGCTTTATGTGCAGGCCGGGGGCGGCGTGGTGTATGACAGCGACCCCGAGGCCGAGTATCAGGAGACGGTCAACAAGGCCAAGGCGATCCGGCGTGCCGCAGAGGATGCGGGGCTGTTTACCGGGCGGGGGAACGCTTAAGCGCCGCCACCCCCCGCAAGAACCGCTGACAACGGGGCCAGTGTCACGGTCGAGGACCGGGGCTGGAACGCCCAGGCGACGAGCGCGTTCAGCATATCTTCACGCGCGGGCATCGACACGATGACTGACCCATCGCGCCGCGCCCGGAACGCCGCCTGATCGAGGAACCGGCCGATGGTGCGGGGGTCGGTCAGTTCCGGATCAATCGCGCGGAACACCTGGCCCGCGGGCACGCCCGCTTGCGCCGCGATGTTGCGTGAGCTGTTGAGGCCCCGTGCATAGGTCACCAGACCGTGGCCCGATGCGGCGGCGGCGGCCACGACTTCCGTAGTCGCGGTGCGGTCGGTCTGAAAGTCGGTGCCCGTGGAATCCATGATCGCGACCGCGACCGAGACCACATCGATATTGAAAGACAAGGCCTGGGCCATGTCCTGGGGCGCGCCGTCCACCGGCAGTGTTGGGATCAGGGCGACCTCGCTGCCCGCACCGCGATAGCCTTGGGCCAGGTCCGCGGCGGCATCGGCGGCGGCATCCACCCCGACAGTCACAGGAAACGGCAGGGCTTCGATCTGGGTGGGTTCGATCGTTCCCGAGCCGGTATCGACAAAGATGATCGACACTAGCGGCTGACCGTCCGGCGGATCGAACGGGATCGCATTGCGCTGCAGCGCCAGATCGGAAAGCACGTCGAGCTCGAACCCTTGCCGGGCCGGGTCCGTCCCCTCACCGGGCGCTGGTGCCCCTTCACCGGGCAATCCGGCGACGCTTTGACCGGGCAGGCCTGTAGCGCTTTCACCCGGCAGCTGCGGTGCGGTGTCCTGGGGCTGCGCGGGATCGGGGGCCAGCGCGGCCAGTTCAGTGGGCGTTGGCCCGGGGTCGGCGGGTGCCTCTGTCGGCGCATCAGTCGCCGGCGCTTCCCCACCGCCAATCGGACCGCCGATGGTGGGCAGGCGGTTGACGCGGATCGTGGTGACCTGTGCCCGTTCCCGCTCAACCACGCGCGCGGGCTGCGGGGCGGGGGCTGCGGGAGCTGCGGCACTGTCGATCTGCGGGCGCAGGGGTTGCGCGGGTGCGGGCGCGGCGGGGGCCGGTGCTTCGACCACACGCGTGGCCACGGGTGCGTCATCGTCAGCGGGGGACGGCGCCGGGACGTCGGCCACACCGGTCAGTGAGGGTGCCGGCGCGGGGGCATCGGGTTCAGCGAGGGCCGCGACCTCAGTATCCGCGGCGTCCGGGCGCTGGACCGAGCGCTGCGCCAGTTGCGGGGTCTGCGTCTCGCGCGGGGCGGACGGGGCGTCGGTCACCGCGGGCACGGGCGGCGCGGCGGGCGTGGATCCGGTTTCCACGGGCCTACGGATCAGCGGCTCGGGCTGGGGCACAGCGCGCGGCAGGTCGGGCGCGGCGGCGACGCTGGTCTCGGGCGCGACCGCAACGCTTGTCTCCGGCGCGGGCGCAGTGGCGATGTCCGTTTCGGTTGTGGGGCCTGCGGGTTGGCCGATGGCACCGGGTGAAGCGGGCGTTTGCGGCGGGGATGTCTCAAGTGCAGGGGACGCCACGGCATTGGCGTCGGCCGGACTGACACTTGGGTCAGGCGCGGCGGCGACTGGGGCATCTGCAGCGGGTGTCGTTCCGGGGGCATCTGATGGCGCGTTGGGAGAAATGACACCGGGTTCTGCGGAGGCGACGTCTTCCGTGATCGCCGGCGTCAGATCGCGCCAATCGGCAATCTGAGACGTCAGCGCCAGAATGACGACTGAGATAACTGCCCCCCAGACCCCCCCAGCGAGTAGTCCGCGTAACACCTGTGTTCTCTCCGTATCGTTGCCTGTCTTCTGCCGTCTGGTCGCGGGCCGTTCCCCGCGGATGTGCGCTTGACCCTGAGGTGCGCGTGACCGAAGTATAGCGCGCGCTGATGGATGGGGATATCCCCAATTGCGGGAAACAAGCGACATGCTGCTACTGATCGATAATTACGACAGCTTTACGTACAATCTCGTGCATTACTTGGGCGAGTTGGGCGCGGAAGTGTTGGTAAAACGCAACGATGCGCTGGATGTGCAAGAGGCAATGGGGCTGAACCCCGATGCGATCCTCTTGTCACCTGGCCCGTGCGACCCATCGCAGGCAGGCATTTGTCTGGCGCTGGTGGCGGCAGCGGCGGAGACGAAGACACCGTTGATGGGCGTCTGTCTGGGCCATCAGGCGATTGGCGAGGCGTTTGGCGGCCAGGTCGTGCGCGCGGGCGAGATCGTGCATGGCAAGATGGGGACGATTTCGCATGGCGGCAAAGGTCTGTTCGCCGGCGTGCCCTCGCCCTTCCCCGCCACGCGGTATCATTCGCTGATCGTGGATCGCGACACCCTGCCCGACGCGCTGGAGATCACGGCGGAACTCGACAACGGGATCATCATGGGGTTGCAGCACCGGGAATTGCCGATCCACGGAGTGCAGTTTCACCCGGAATCTATTGCTTCGGAACACGGGCATAAGCTGTTGCAGAACTTCCTTGATACCGTGCCGGTGGCGGCATGAGTGACGCGCTGAAGCCCCTGATCGCCGCCGCGGTCGACCGCCCTCTGACGCGTGCTGAGGCCGAGGACGCGTTTGGCATCTTGTTCGACGGGGACGCCACGCCCAGCCAGATCGGCGGGTTGTTGATGACCCTGCGCACGCGCGGCGAAACGGTGGAGGAATACGCCGCCGCCGCCGCGGTGATGCGCGCCAAGTGCAAGCCGGTGCGCGCACCGGACGGGGCGATGGATATCGTCGGCACCGGGGGCGACGGTAAGGGCACGCTGAATATCTCTACCGCGACGGCCTTTGTCGTGGCGGGTGCCGGCGTAACGGTGGCCAAGCACGGCAACCGCAACCTCAGCTCGAAATCGGGCGCGGCGGATGCGCTGGGGCAGATGGGGATCGACGTGATGGTCGGCCCGGAAGTCGTTGAAAAGGCGCTGGAAGAGGTCGGGATCGGCTTTATGATGGCCCCGATGCACCACCCGGCGATTGCCCATGTGATGCCAACGCGGGCCGAGTTGGGCACGCGAACGATCTTCAACATCCTGGGGCCGCTGACGAACCCTGCAGGCGTCAAGCGCCAGCTGACGGGAGCGTTTTCGCGCGAGATGATCCGGCCCATGGCCGAGACGTTAGGGGCGCTGGGATCAGAGGCGGCATGGCTGGTGCATGGGTCGGACGGGACCGATGAGGTTACAATCACGGGCGTTACCCATGTGGCCGAGCTGCGTGATGGCGCGGTGACGGACCGCGAGGTGCATCCCGAAGATGCTGGGCTGCCGGTTCACCCTTTTGAGGCGATCCTCGGTGGCACACCTGAAGAGAACGGCGTAGCCTTCGCCGCGCTGCTGGATGGCGCGGCCTCGGCCTATCGCGATGCGGTTGTGCTGAACGCGGCCTGCGCGCTGGTGATTGCGGGCAAGGCCGGATCGCTCGTGGACGCTGCCGCGTTGGCGCGGGAGAGTATCGACAGCGGGGCCGCCAAACGTGCGGTAGAGGGGCTCGCCCGTGTCACGCAAGGCGGGTGAGTGCGACCGGCGCTTCCCTTTCTGCTAGCCCAGGGATATCCAAGACCCATGTCCACCGTTCTTGACCGCATCAAGGCCTATAAGCTTGAGGAAATCGCCGCTGCCAAGGCCGCGCGCCCCTTGGCAGACGTCGAAGTAGCGGCGCGGGCCGCCGACGCGCCGCGCGGCTTTGCCCGTGCGATCAGTCGCACTGCCCGCGAAGGCTATGCCCTGATTGCCGAGATTAAGAAGGCCAGCCCGTCGAAGGGCCTGATCCGCGCCGATTTCGACCCCCCGGCCCTGGCCCGCGCTTACGCCGAGGGTGGTGCGACTTGCCTGTCGGTTCTGACCGATACCCCGTCTTTCCAGGGTAGCCCGGATTATCTGGTGGCCGCGCGCGCGGCAGTGGACCTGCCTGTTTTGCGCAAGGATTTCATGTACGACACCTATCAGGTTGCCGAAGCGCGGGCCTGGGGGGCGGACAGCATCCTGATCATCATGGCCAGCGTGGAAGACAGTCAGGCCGCGGAGTTGGAGGACGCGGCTATGGCGTGGGGCATGGATGTTCTGGTGGAGGTGCACGATGCCGCGGAGTTGGAGCGGGCGACCCGCCTCAAATCACCACTTCTGGGGATAAATAACCGCAATCTCAAGACGTTCGAGACCAGTCTTGACACAACACGCGAACTCTCGCGGCTGGCCCCGGCGGATCGGACGCTGGTGGCGGAAAGCGGTTTGGCGACGCCGGATGATCTGGCGGACCTAGCCCGGTACGGTGCCCGCAGTTTTCTCATCGGCGAAAGCCTGATGCGCCAGCCCGATGTCGCCGCCGCCACCCGCGCGATCCTGGCGCAGCCGCTGACCTCCGCCGGGGGGCTGTGATGGCCGATCTCACACATTTCGACGCGTCGGGGGCGGCGCATATGGTGGATGTGACCGACAAGGACGTGACCGACCGCGTGGCGACCGCGCGCGGTCATGTGAGGATGTCGGCTGAAACCCTTGATATCGTTCAACAAGGCACAGCCAAGAAAGGCGATGTGTTGGGCGTGGCGCGGCTCGCCGGGATCATGGCCACCAAGCGCACGGCGGATCTGATCCCCCTCTGCCATCCTTTGCCGATAGCTGGTGTTTCGCTCGATCTGGTGACCGACCCTGACTTGCCCGGTGTGCACGTCACGGCGACGGTGCGGACCGCGGGACAGACCGGGGTCGAGATGGAGGCGTTGACGGCGGTCAGCACCGCGTGTCTGACGATCTACGACATGCTCAAGGCGGTAGAGCGCGGGATGGAGATCTCTGGCATCGCTGTGACCATGAAAGATGGCGGTAAATCAGGGCGTTACGAGGCGTCATGATCAGCGTTGAGGAAGCGCTGGATCACCTGTTTGCCCTCGTCGCCCCCGTTGATGCCGAAGACGTCCCTTTGATCCAGGCCGCCGGGCGGACGCTGGCGCAGCCCGTCACAGCCCCCCGGGCGCAACCGCCGTTCCCAAGTTCGGCCATGGATGGCTATGCGGTGCGGACCGCCGAGGTGCGCCCTGGCGCGGAGTTCCGGGTGATCGGGACCTCGGCAGCGGGGCATGGGTTTGACGGCGCGGTTGGCGCGGGCGAGGCCGTTCGGATCTTCACCGGTGCGCCGATGCCGCCGGGGGCGGACAGGGTGATCATTCAGGAAGATGTGACGCGCACGGCTGAGACCATCACAGTGGGCGAAAACGTGGATGCGGGCCCCTATGTTCGCCCGGCGGGGGGCGACTTTCAGGCGGGGGATACGGTATCTGCACCGCGCACCCTGGGGCCTGCGGACCTGTCTCTCTTGGCTGCGATGAACCAGGCCACCCTGCCCTGTCGCCGCAAGCCTGAGGTGGCGATCCTGGCCACCGGAGACGAATTGGTGATGCCGGGTGAGACACCGCGTGACGACCAGATTATCGCGTCCAACGGGTTTGGACTGAAAGCGTTGCTGGAGGGTGCGGGTGCAAAGGTGCGGCTTTTGCCCATCGCGCGCGATACCGAGGCCAGCCTGCACAGCGCGCTGGATCTGGCGCAAGGGGCGGATCTGATCGTGACGATTGGCGGGGCGTCGGTGGGGGACCATGACCTGGTCGCCCCGGTGATGGCCGCGCGGGGGATGGAGCCTGCCTTCTACCGGGTCGCCATGCGCCCTGGCAAACCGTTGATGGCAGGCCGGTTGGGCGATGCGGCGATGATCGGCCTGCCGGGCAACCCTGTGTCGACCCTTGTATGCGGGACGGTTTTCATCGTGCCCGTGCTGCGGGTGATGCTGGGATATCCCGCGCAACCGGTGCCGCGGCGCAAGGCGCGCTTGGCCGAGCCGTTGGGCCCCAACGGCCCGCGGGAGCACTATATGCGGGCGCGGCTTGAGGGCGATCAGGTGACGGCCTTCGGGCGGCAGGACAGCTCCCTTCTGACCGTGATCGCGGAGGCGAATGCGCTTCTCGTGCGACCCGTGGGTGACGGGCCGCGCGCTGTGGGTGAAATCGTCGAGGTCGTCCCGCTTTAGAGCGCGTTGACACAAAACAAGAACATCGCTAGAACATAGACTGAACGCCTTGGCAGTGGGCGGAAATCGTTTGGCGGAAAGGAACAGGCAATGCTGACCCGCAAGCAGTTGGAACTTCTGGATTTCATAAACAAGCGCATGGCGCGGGACGGGGTTCCGCCGTCTTTTGATGAGATGAAGGAAGCGCTGGATCTGCGGTCGAAATCCGGGATCCACCGTCTGATTACCGCGCTGGAAGAGCGTGGGTTTATCCGACGCCTGGCCCATCGCGCGCGGGCGATTGAGATCGTGAAACTGCCCGAGGCCTTGGAAGCCCCCAGTACCGGCGGCTTTACCCCGCGCGTGATCGAAGGCGACCGCAGCGATCCCCCGGCGAAGGCCATTCCGGTCGAGGCGCATGCGCTGGAACTGCCGGTCATGGGCAGGATCGCGGCGGGTGTGCCGATTGAGGCCATCAGCGAGGTGTCGCACAGCGTGGCGGTGCCGGGGCAGATGCTGTCGGGCCAGGGCGATCACTATGCGCTTGAGGTCAAGGGTGACTCGATGATCGACGCCGGGATCAACGACGGCGATGTGGTGGTGATCCGCGAGACGACGAGTGCTGATAATGGCGATATCGTCGTGGCCCTGGTCGAAGGGCAGGAAGCGACGCTGAAACGGTTTCGCCGGAACGGTGCGGCCATCGCGCTGGAAGCCGCCAACCCCGCCTATGAGACACGCGTCTACCGCGACGACCAGGTGAAGGTGCAGGGCAGGTTGGTGGGGCTGATCCGCACCTATTGAAGCGGATGCTGCCAGGGGCGTGTGCCCGTGGCGCTGCGTGATGGGACGATGCGCGTCTCGTCCCCCCGGACATAAATGGCGACGGCGCCCGAGCGGGCGAGCGACGATTTGTCAAACATCTGGCATTGGACGTCGGCGATGGCGTCTACCGATGCCGAGGTGATGATCACCGCGTCGTCCCGGCAGGCCGCTACGGCGCGTTCCCCGGCACCACGCCCGGTTTCGTGTTGCCAGAAGATAGCTGTGTCTGGCGTGGCGTGGCTTTCCGACCGGGCAAAGGCTTGGTCCTGGCTGGCGCCGTCGCCGTCATGGGCGAGCCAGTTTTCAGCGGCAAACCCTTCGCCCCGGGCCTTGGAGAGCGCCCGCCCCTCCTCCGTCATCCAGCCCACAAGCCCGCCTGTGTCGGAGATGAGCAGCGTCGGCCGCTGGGCGTTGGCCCACACCACACCTGCCGCCACGACGAGGACCGCCCCTGCCATCCGCGCGCGGCCCTGCCACAAGATGATCCAGACACCCCCCAGGGCCAGAAGCGGCAACACGAAGGGGCCCGGTGCAGGCACATGGCTGAGCGCGCCGTTCCAACTGGCCACATGGGCCGCGACGGCCAGGATCCAGCGCGTGCCCTGCGCCATCACCCAGAGCGCGGCGTCGGAGAGGCCCAGGGCTGACAATGGCACCGCCAGGACCGCCGCCGGCATCACCACGGCCCCCATCACCGGCACGGACAGGGTGTTGGCGATCAGCCCGTAATGCGGGACGCGGTTGAAATGCGCGGCGGCGAACGGGGCCGTGGCCAGGCCCGCGACGGCGGAGGAAATGACGACGCCCGCCACCCAACGCACCCAAACGCGCGATGTCGACAGCGGGCTGGCGCGCAGCCTGTCGAAGACCGCGATCAGGGCCGCGGTGGCGGCAAAAGACATCTGAAACCCCGGCCCCATCAGTTCTTCGGGTCTGTGGATCAGGACCACCATGGCCGCAAACGCCACCGATCGGAGTGTCAGGGCCCGCTGATCGAGCAAAACCGCGATCAGAAAAGCCGAGACCATGATAAACGCGCGCTCGGTCGCGACGTTGCCGCCCGACAGCGCCAGATACGCCGCCCCGGCCAAAAGCGCGGCGCCGGCCCCGATCTTGTGTGTGGGCCAGCGGAGCGCCACCCAGGGCCACAAGGCAAGGGCGTAGCGGATCGCGGCGTACACAAACCCGGTGAGCATACCCATATGCAGGCCCGAGATTGCCAGCAGGTGGGCCATGTTCGCGCGCCGCAGGTCTTCGATCGTGGCGAGGCTCATCGGGGAGCGGTCGCCCGTGGTGACCGCAGCGGCAAAGGCCCCCGGTTGGCCAGGGATCGCCGCTTGCACGCTGCGCGACAGGTGGGTGCGGATCCGGTCGACCACGCGGCCTGAGGTTGCCTGTGGATCGGACAGTGCGAGGACCGGTGTGCGGGTGTAGCCCACGGCCCCCAGACGGTCGAACCAGGCGTGTCGCTGGAAATCGAAGCCGCCGGGTTCGGTGGCCCCGCGTGGGGGGGACAGGTGCCCGGTCAGCGCAATGACCAGCCCGGGCCGGGGGTCGATGAAACCTTGCGTCCCGTGGAGTGAGATCCGCACGCGCGCGGGCGTTTCCGCAGGCGCGACGTTGTCGAGGGTCACCCGGTCAAGCGTCAGTCGGATTTTGTCAGAGGCCGACCGGTCGATCACGACAATCCGCCCCGAGATCGGCCCGTAATAGGGGAAGCCTAGGACCGGCGCAGCGACCCAATGGGTGCGTGCCCCGGCAGTGGCGAACCCGGCCAGACCGGCGAACACCGCAATGAGCAGCGGCGCACGGAGGCCGAAGCGAAGTGTCATCACCCCGGTACAAATCAGCACGATGGCCAGCAGGACCCAAGCGCGTAGGCCCGGCTCGTCTTCCAGCGCGAAGTAGATGCCGATCCCCGCCCCAAACGCCACGGGCAGCCAGCCGAACAGATGTCCGCGCTGGCCATCGATCACCGCCGCCGCCCAGCGGCGCAAGGCGACCGCCTGGCGTGAGGGTGGCGGGGTCACACTTGTCCTCTTCCGGCAGGATGGCTACACCGCGCCGAGCTTGGCCCCCCATGGTTTCCAAAAGGTTAACATGCGCATGTCCGATCAGCCCGTCGTCACCCGCTTTGCCCCCTCGCCCACTGGATACCTGCATATCGGGGGCGCGCGGACGGCGCTTTTCAACTGGCTCTATGCACGGGGTCGTGGGGGCAAGTTTCTGCTGCGGATCGAGGATACGGATCGCGCGCGCTCCACGCCCGAGGCGACGGAAGCGATCCTGGCGGGCCTGACCTGGCTGGGGCTCGACTGGGATGGCGAGGCTGTGAGCCAGTTCGACCGCGCGGAGCGCCATGCCGAGGTGGCGCAGGCGATGCTGGCGGCGGGGCGGGCCTACAAGTGTTTCTCGACCCAAGATGAGATCGCGGCCTATCGCGAGGCGGCCCGGGCCGAGGGGCGATCGACCCTGTTCCGCTCGCCCTGGCGCGATGCCGATCCCGCAAGCCACCCCGATGCGCCATTTGTGATCCGGATCAAGGCCCCGCGGGAGGGCGAGACCGTGATTGCCGATGCGGTTCAGGGCGATGTGACAATCCGCAACGACCAGTTGGACGACATGATCGTGCTGCGCTCGGACGGCACGCCCACCTATATGCTGGCCGTGGTGGTGGATGACCATGACATGGGCGTGACCCATGTGATCCGGGGCGACGATCACCTCAACAACGCCGCGCGTCAGATGTTGGTCTATCACGCGATGGGATGGCCTGTGCCTGTCTGGGCGCATATTCCCCTGATCCACGGCGAAGACGGCAAGAAACTGTCGAAACGCCATGGCGACATGGGGGTCGAGGGGTGGATTGCGCTGGGATACCCCGCGGAGGCGATGCGGAATTATCTGGCCCGGCTGGGCTGGGGGCACGGGGATGATGAGTATTTCTCAACCGCGCAGGCCCTGGACTGGTTCGATCTGGACGGGATCAAGAAATCGCCTGCGCGGCTTGACCCGAAAAAGCTCGATAACCTGTCGGGTCAGCATATTGCCGCCATGTCGGACGCCGACATCCTCGACGGGATCGACGGCTATTTTGCAGCTGCAGGAAAGCCCGTACTGGACGCCCAGACAAAGGATCGGTTGGCGCGTGCGATGTATTGCCTCAAGGATCGGGCCCGTCGATTTCCCGAACTTATTGAAAAAGCACAGTTTGTCCTGTCAGATCGGCCTATTGAGGCGGATGAAAAGGCTGCCAAAGCGCTTGACCCGGTATCCCGTGGTATACTGTCAGAATTGACGCCGCACCTGCAAAATGCTAGCTGGTCGCGTGACGCGTTGGAGCCTGTCATGACGGGCTTTGCAGGGGCGAAAGAGTTGAAATTCGGTCAACTCGCCGGTCCGATCCGGGCCGCGCTCGCAGGCCGCAGCGTCACGCCAAGCGTCTATGATATGATGCTGGTACTTGGGCAGGAGGAAACCCTCGCCCGCTTGAATGACGCGGCTGGCTGAACCGGCCCGACGCCCCGGCCACTCGGGGAAGATGACACGGACCGGGCGAACCCCCGTTTGCCCCCGGCAAGGAAGGACCGCGAAGATATGCCTGACACCTTACATGAAACGAAAACCGCGACGCTGACCTTTGGCGAGAAGAAGCTTGAGCTGCCGATTTTGAGCCCGACCGCGGGCCCTGACGTGATTGATATCCGCAAACTCTATGCCCAGGGCGATGTGTTCACATACGACCCCGGCTTTACGTCGACGGCTGCCTGTGATTCCACCATCACCTTTATCGACGGTGAGAAGGGCGAGTTGTTGCATCGCGGCTATCCCATCGATCAGTTGGCCGAGAAATCCCACTTCCTCGAAGTGTGCTATCTGCTTCTTTACGGCGAGTTGCCGACGGCCGAGAAGCTGGAAGACTTCGAGACCCGCGTCACTCAGCACACCATGCTGCACGAGCAGATGCAGAACTTCTTCCGCGGCTTCCGCCGGGACGCGCATCCGATGGCGATCATGGTGGGTGTTGTGGGGGCGATGTCGGCCTTCTACCCCGACTCGACCGATATCCACGATCCGTGGCAACGCGAAGTTGCCTCGATCCGCCTGATCGCAAAGATGCCGACGATTGCGGCCTGGGCGTACAAGTACTCGATCGGCCAACCGTTTGTGTATCCGCGCAATGACCTGGACTATGCCGGGAACTTCCTGCGCATGTGTTTCGCGGTACCTGCGGAAGACTACGAGGTGAACCCGATCCTCAGCCGCGCGATGGACAGGATCTTCACCCTACACGCGGACCACGAACAAAACGCCTCGACCTCAACGGTGCGTCTGGCCTCGTCGTCGGGGGCGAACCCGTTTGCCTGTATCGCAGCAGGTGTTGCCTGCCTCTGGGGCCCGGCCCATGGCGGTGCGAACCAGGCCTGCCTTGAGATGCTGCGCGAGATCGGCTCACCCGAGCGTATCCCCGAGTTCATCGAACGCGCCAAGGACAAGGACGATCCGTTCCGCCTGATGGGCTTTGGCCACCGCGTCTATAAAAACTTTGACCCACGCGCGAAGGTGATGAAGCAGTCCGCGGACGAGGTTCTCGATCTCCTGGGCGTCGAGAACAACCCGACCCTGCAGGTCGCGAAAGAGCTGGAGCGGGTTGCGCTGGAAGATCCTTACTTCAAGGAAAAGAAGCTATACCCGAACGTGGACTTCTATTCCGGGATCATCCTTGACGCGATGGGTTTCCCCACCTCGATGTTCACGCCGATCTTTGCGCTGGCGCGCACGGTGGGCTGGATCTCGCAGTGGAAAGAGATGATCGCCGATCCGCAGCTGAAAATCGGGCGCCCGCGCCAGCTTTATGTGGGCGAGACGGCGCGCGGTTACGTGGATGTCGAAAACCGCTAAGACCGATTACGCGGGGGGATGCTACGCACCCGCCCGCCTGATCCTGCGCCAAGCCCGGCCAGATGATTTGAAGGATTTGCACGCGGTCTATGGGGATCCGCGGGCGATGCGCTATTGGTCCACCCTGCCCCATGCCGACCTGTCTGAAACCGCCGCCTGGCTGGCCCATCTGGTGGACGCAGCCCCGGGGCCGACGCGGTATTTCGTGGTCGACCGGGATGGCCGCGCGATTGGAACGGCTGGGATGCATCAGGACTATGAGATCGGGTTTATCTTGCATCCTGATCATTGGCGGCAGGGCCTGGGGCGCGAGATCTTGAACGCGCTAATCCCCTATCTGTTTGACGTAACCGATGCGGGGGCGCTGACCGCTGACACCGACCCGCGCAATACCGGATCCATGGCGCTGCTGACCGCGGCGGGGTTTCGCGAAACGGGACGTGCGGAACGCACGTTCTGCGTCGGTGGGGAGTGGTCGGACAGCGTGTATTTTCGGTTGGATCGGGGCGGTCCCAACGCGTGAGACCCTTGGCCCCGGCGCCCATTCAGCGCCCTTCGTACCGCGCGGGGCGCTTTTCCATGAAGGCAATGACGCCCTCTTTGAAATCCCGCGTCTTTCCGCAGCGGCCCTGAATGCGGGCCTCCAGCGCAAGCTGCGCCTCCAGATCGTTGCCATAGCTTTCGCGCAGCGCCTCTTTCACGCCCGCATAGGCCACGGTGGGCCCCTTCGCCAGATGCGCCGCGCGCGCTTGCCAATGGGCGGCGAACTCGGCCTCTGGCACCGCTTCCCAGATCATGCCCCAGTCGCTGGCTTGCCGCGCCGTCACCTTCTCGGCAAACAGCGCCGCCCCCATCGCTTTGGCAAAGCCGATCTGACGCGGGAGCCAGTAGGTGCCACCGGCATCGGGGATCAAGCCGATCCGCGTGAAGGCCTGCAGGAAGACCGCCTCTTCGGACGCGATGACCACATCGGCGGCCAGCGCGAGATTGGCCCCGGCCCCGGCAGCCGCGCCATTGACCGCCGCAATCGTCGGGATCGGACAGTCAAAAATCGCGCGCAACATCGGCTCGTATTCATCACGCAGGGTCCGTTCCAGATCGAGGTTCGCGGCAGTGGCCCGGTCGCCCAGATCCTGGCCGGAGCAAAACGCCTTGCCGGCCCCCGTCATCACCAGAACCCGCGCGGTGTCGCCTGACGCCTTGACCGCATGCGTGATCTCGGCCCGCATTTGGCCGTTCAGCGCATTCATCACATCGGGCCGGTTCAGGGTGATCGTGGCGATGTCATCGGCCACGCGCAGGCGAATTGTCTGATAGTCCATCGGGCGGAGCTCCTCATTTGGCCCCGTCTTAGGTGAACCGATTGGTTTAGAAAAGGGCTGATCTCGCGTCAGTCTTTGAGAAGTTCGGCGAGCCGGGCCTTTTCGTCGTCGCTGAGCGTGTCCTCTAGCGCGGGCTTGGCCCGGCCGCGCAGATAGGCCACCGCCATCCCGCCGCCCATGAGCAGCATGGCTGGGGCCGCGAGCCACAGCAGAAGGTTGGCACCCGTTGCCTGTGGTGTCAGCAGGACGTATTCGCCATAGCGCGCGACGAGGAAGTCGATCACTTCCTGATCGCTGTCGCCGGCCACGAGCCGTTCACGCACCAGAATCCGCATGTCGCGGGCGAGGTCGGCGTTGGATTCGTCGATGGATTCGTTTCGGCAGACGAGGCAGCGCAGGCCTTCGGACAGGCCGCGCGCGCGGTCTTCGAGAAGTGGATCGTCGAGGATCTCATCGGGTTGCACGGCCAGCACAGGCGTCGTGATCAGGCACAGGATCAGGGCGAGGCGTTTCATTCTGCCGGTACCGAGCCTTGCGGTGCTTTCCGGGCCCCGGCGGCCACGCGGAACCTGCGGTCGGTGAGGCTGAGGACCCCGCCCAGCGCCATGATGATCGCGCCCGCCCAGATCCAGTTGGCGTAAGGCTTGATAAACGTCCGCACGGCCCAGCCCCCGCCCGCCTGCGGATCGCCGATCACCACATAGACGTCGCGGGTGAAGCCGTTGTTGATCGCCGCCTCGGTCGTCGGCATACCTGCGACCGGGTAGACGCGTTTTTCGGGCGTCAGGCGTTCTAGCGGGCGGCCGTTATCCACCACGTCGATGAAGGCCATCGTTGACAGGTAGTTAGGGCCTTCGACCTCCCGCACATCGACCAGGGTGACCTCGTAATTGCCCACCGTGTAGCTGTCGCCGATCTGGGCCACGCGGATGTCTTCGATCTGCCAGGCGGTCAGGGCCGCCACACCGAAGATCGTGATGCCAAAGCCCGCATGCCCCACCGCCTTGCCCCAGTCAGCGCGCGGCAGGTTGCGCATGCGGCGGAGTTTGGAGGTGAGGTCCCCGCGGCCGGTGCGGAGCCAGATATCCATTGCGGCCCCCGCCACCAGCCAGAAGGCCAGAAGCGCGCCGATGGGGGCCAGGATCGTCGTGCCGGTTTGCAGGGTCCAGACCAAGGCGCCCACGGCGATGCTGAGCGCGAGGACGCCCCAGAGGGGCTGCGCTGCCCGGGCGATGCTGGCGCGCTTCCAGGGCATCAGAGCGCCAATGGGCAGGATCGCAGCAAGCGCCACCATGAAGGGCGTAAAGGCCATGTCGAAGAACGGCGGGCCGACGGAAAGCTTGCGGTCAAAAAGGATCTCTGCGGCGAGCGGCCAGACCGTGCCGATGAAGACCACGAATGTGGCCACGGCCAGGAGCACGTTATTGGCCAACAGCGCCCCTTCCCGGCTGACCATGCCGAAAACGCCTTTGGCCTGCATCGCGCCTGCGCGCGCGGCAAAGAGTGTCAGCGCCCCGCCCATGAAGATGCCGGTAATCATCAGAAGGTAGACGCCGCGTTCGGGGTCATTGGCGAAGGCGTGGACAGAGGTTAGCACGCCCGAGCGCACGATGAAGGCGCCGATGAGTGAGAACCCGAAGGCGAGGATTGCCAAGAGGATCGTCCAGCTTTTCAGCGACTCGCGTTTTTCGACGACGATGGCGGAATGAAGCAGTGCTGCGGCCAGAAGCCACGGCATGAAGGACGCATTCTCCACCGGATCCCAGAACCAGAACCCGCCCCAGCCCAGCTCATAATACGCCCACCACGAGCCCAGCGCGATGCCGATGGTCAAGTTCAACCAGGCCAGCAGCGTCCAGGGCCGCACCCAACGGCCCCAGGCGGCATCTACGCGGCCTTCGATCAGGGCGGCGACGGCGAAGGAGAAGGCAATCGAAAGGCCCACATAGCCCACGTAGAGAAACGGCGGGTGGAAGGCCAAACCGGGGTCTTGAAGCAGTGGGTTGAGGTCTTGGCCGTCGAACGGCGGCACTTCGAGGCGGAGGAACGGGTTCGACGTAAAGATCAAGAAGGCCAGGAACGCCACGCCGATGGTCCCCTGCACGGCGATCACGCGCGCGCGCAGGCGTGGGGGCAAGTTACCGCCGAACCACGCCGCCATCGCACCAAACAGCGCCAGGATCAGCACCCAAAGAAGCATCGACCCTTCGTGGTTCCCCCACACGCCGGTGATCTTGTAGATCATTGGCTTCAGCGTATGCGAGTTCAGCACCACCAGGCGCAGCGAGAAGTCAGATGTGACAAACGCATAGGTCAGCGCGGCAAAGGAAAAGCCCAGCAGCAGGAACTGCGCGGTGGCGGCCGGTTCCCCCATCGCCATCCAACCACGCCAGTTCCGTTGCGCGCCCACCAAGGGCACGATGGACTGTACGCAGGCGACCATGAAGGCCAGGATCAGGGCGAAGTGACCAAGCTCGACTATCATGGGCTGAAAGATAGCCTGAAGCCCGGCGCACGCCAACCGGATCAGCTGCTATGTCGCAGTCGTGATTGCAAAGGGTTAGTGGCCCAGGGTGAGGACGACTGCGAGGCTTACCGCGAGGCAAACCGGCCAGACGAAGACGACATAGGGCAGGCCCATCGAGCGCTTCATGACGATGAAGTGCAGCACCGCCCCCGTGAAATAGAGCGCGAGGAAGACAAAGAGGACCGCACTGGTGCGCATGATCTGGGGACGTTCCAACACGTCATAGAGCCACCACCAGCCAAGAACGCTGGCCGCGCCCGCCCAACTGAAGGCCATGCCCAGTGCTAGCGGGGTTTCCTGACGCATCCAGAGCCACAGAAACGTCGCCGCGATCATCGCCGCCATCATCGAGATCGCGCCATAGGCGACGGAATAGGCCATTTGAAAGCCGAACGCGGCGTCGATGACGAGGAACGCCGCCGTGATTGACGCAAAAAGTGCGACTGCCCGTTTCATTTTCCCAAGACCTCTCTCACAGCGGCGTCCAAGCGGGCTGCTGCTTCGTCGTTTTGGCGCACAGCGCGCGCCAGTGTTGGCCCGATGGCCAGGGCGTGCAGCGCCGCTTTGATCCGTCGCAGAAGGCGCATCTCACGCCCCCAGAGCCGGCAGACGTTCGCGGATGATGGTGGAGAGCTCGACCAGAATGGCGGTGTTTTTGTCCAGAAGCTGGCGCGTCGCCCGATCCTTTTCGAGATCGCGGTAGAGCAGGTAGAAGACCAAAAGGACCCAGGGCCCATGCTCGGACAGGACAGAGAAGACCGCGTCGCTCATCGGCTGGCGCGCCAATCGTCGAGCGCGGGGTTCGGCGCGGCCACTGCTTCCCGCGCGGCAATTTCCCGTGCCGCGTTGCGGGTTTGGGCGAGGGAGGTCGCAAGCGCGCGCTGGTATTCCTGGCCCTTGGCCTGGTGCCGTGCGCCGAAATAGAACGACACGATGGCCCCCAGAAGCCACCAGAGCGGCTGAGGCACCAGCGCGATCCCTTCCATGCGGGCGGCGAACCAGATGGGATCGACCATCGCGGCCACGAACAGGCCCAGCGTGCCCAGTGCCATCGCCGGGCGCGGAATACGGTTGATGCCGTCCATCGTGCGGTCGAACCAGCCCCGGCGCGGCACGGCGAACTCGGCCGCAAACTGCGCCAAGGCGGCTTGGGCATAGTCCGCCTCACGGCCCGCGCGCGCCTCGGCGTTTTCGACAAAGACCTCGGCGGTGTCGCGGATCACGTTGCCGCCCCCGAAGACCAGCGTGAACAGGCGCTCGATCAGACCCATGCGGCGACCCGTGCGCGGTGGCTGGCCTCACTGAGGTGGTATTCGGCGGGGATGAAGTCTTCGGCCCGCGCGATCCACCCGCCTTTGCCCCCGTCGCGGCGGCGCGCGAACTTGCGCAGTTTTGGCGCGCGGTCGGCCAGCGCGTAGTAATAGTTGCGCCGTTCGATGCCGTAGGCGGCATAGAGCTTCTCGGGCGACACCAGCATCGCCTCGAACGCCGCCTTTTGCGTCTTTGGCCCGATGATCCCGTCTGCGCGCAAGACATGCGGGCCCATCCTTGTGAGAAGCTCTTGAAGAATACGGACCGCGCGGATGCCCGCATTGACGTGCATGTCAAAAACTGTGCCCCGCAGGATCTCGGGCAAGGCCCCGATCCGGGGGGTATGGTAGTGGCGTTTGATGAGGATCTCTTTGGCCTCGGCCCGCGTCAGGTTCGCGACATCACGGGCGGTCAGCCGCCGGTTGTTACGATGCGCGCGCAGGGTGCCAAGGGTTACGCCAAAATTCGTCGGGCCGCCCGGATCATCGGGATCGTTGACGTAGCCCCCCTCACGCCCAAGGATCTCGTCCGCGATCTCGGATACTGTCTGCACCGCCCATTCCCCCGAAGGTCATTTCGGGGCCGAACGGTCCTGTAAATTGGTTAACGGGTGGAAACCTAACCGCTCGGTTCAGCATTGGGGTCGACATAGACCCCCTGCTCTTTCAGCGCGTCGATCACCTCGGCGGGCATATACGTTTCATCGTGCCGCGCCAGGATTTCGGTGGCGACAAAGACCCCGTCGGTCATGCGGCCAGTGCCGACCATCCCTTCGCCTTCGCCGAAGAGATCGGGCAATACACCAGTATAGGCCACGGGGATGGAGGCGTTGCGGTCGGTGACGTTGAAGGTGATCGTCTCCCCCTGCCCGCGCACCAGCGTGCCCTCCTCCACCAGCCCGCCGATGCGGAAGGTTTCATTGCCCGCGGGCGGGGCTTCGGCAACCTCGGTGGGTGTTCGGAAGAAGTTGATCCCGTCGCGCATGGCATAGCCGATCAGAACCGTCGATAGCGTCAGGGCGACCGCCGCGATGGCGATCACCTGGATCCGGCGTTTCTTTTTGAGACCTTTCAAACCGCTCATGGCATCTTAGGGGAAGACCGGTGCCATCATCAGGCCTGCGGTCTCTTCCTCTCCCAACATCAGGTTCGCGTTTTGGATGGCTTGGCCGGACGACCCTTTGGTGAGGTTGTCCAACGCGGCCATCACGATCGTCCGACCGGCGATCCGATCCGATGTCACGCCGATATGCGCAAAGTTAGAGCCCCGGATATGCCGCGTCGAGGGGACATATTGCATCGGTAACGTGACGATGAACGGCTCATCGGCATAGGCCTGGTGCAGGGTCGAATGGATCTTCTCAGCGTCGCCGCGCACATAGACCGTTGCCACGATCCCCCGGTTGGCGGGGATCAGATGTGGGGTGAACTGCACCTCGACGGGGCGGCCTACTACGGCAGAAAACTCCTGATCAAACTCGCCCAGATGCCGGTGCGTGCCGCCCACGGCATAGGGGTGCGACCCTTCGGAGAGTTCGGCATGGAGAAGGTTTTCCTTCAGGGCCCGCCCGGCGCCGGACACCCCGGTTTTGAGGTCGATGACGATCTCATCGGGGTCAATCACGCCCGCCTCAAGCAGAGGCCGCACCGCGTAAATGCCTGTGGCCGCGTTGCAGCCAGTGCCCGCCACAAGCCGTGCCGTTTCAATGTCTTCGCGGTAGAACTCGGTCAGGCCATAGACCGCTTCTTTCTGCAGATCAGGCGCGGCATGGGGTTTTCCGTACCATTTCTGATAGGCTTTGGGGTCGCGCAGCCGGAAATCGGCGGAGAGATCGACGATCTTGATATTGCGGGGCAATTCACTGATCACCGCCTGGCTGGTGGCGTGCGGCAGCGCACAGAACACCAGGTCGATGGTGTTAAAGTCGATCTCGTCGATCTTTACGAGCCGGGGTAGCCCCAAGTGGCGCAGATGCGGAAACACCTCGCCCATATCCATGCCTGCCTTGCGATCAGCGGCCAAGGCCGCGATCTCCATCGTGGGATGGGTCGAAATCAGCCGGACGAGTTCGGCGCCGGTGTATCCGCTGGCGCCCAGAATGGCTATTTTATGGGACATATCATGCCCTTCCTTGGTTCAACTGCGATGTAGGGAAAAATCAGGCGCCGCGCAATTGGTGCGTGTCGGGGCTGGCCGGACATGCGCTAGGCGGCAAAGAACTCGATCTTTCGTCGCAGGAACTGGGTGGCTTTGGTGGAGACGCGGGCCGGATCGCCGGTGGTGAGGAACATCGGCGTGTCCCCCGGCCCGACCATCTCGGGATGGCGATCCAGGTAGTCGGCGAGGCTTTCGGCCACGAGATCGGCCTGGGAATAGACCTTCACATCCGCGCCAAGCGCATCCTGGAACACCGACTCCATCAGCGGATAATGCGTGCAGCCGAGGATCGCCGCGTCGGGGTTCGGCATCTTGCGCTTGAGCGCATCAACGTGGCTGCGCACCAGAGCCTCAGCGAGGATCTCATCCCCTTCTTCGATGGCGTCGACGACACCGCCGCAAGACTGCGCCTCGACATCCACACCGATGGCCCGGAACGCCAATTCGCGTTGAAACGCCCGGCTGGCCACAGTCGCGGGTGTCGCGAAGAGGGCGACATGTTTCACGCCCACTTCCCGCGGCGGGCTATTGTCGCCCCATTGCCGTTCAGTCAGCGCCTCGATCAGGGGGACGAACACGCCCAGCACCCGCTTGTCATCGGGGATCCAGCTTTCCTGCATCCGGCGAAGCGCGGCGGCGCTGGCGGTGTTGCATGCCAGGATCACCAGATCGCACCCCGCCGCCCACAACCGTTCGACGGCGGCGGTCGTGAGGTTATAGACGTCATCGGCATCGCGCACGCCATAGGGCGCATGGGCGCTGTCCCCGAAATAGACGAAAGACACGTCCGGCAGCCGCTTGGTCACGGCGTCCAGAACCGTCAGCCCGCCAAGGCCGCTGTCAAAAACTCCAATAGCCATGGGGCTACGCCTTGTATCGCTCTTCGAACTCAAATCCGTAATCGAGGGATCTGAGCGGTGTCGGCGACAGGGCATAGGTGGACTTGCGCAGAAAGTCCATCATCGCGCGGGCATCGGCGCGGCGGGCATCGATTTCCGCGCGCGGGATCGGTTCGCCGATGACGATTTTGACGGGCTCATCCACGCGGCGTTTGAATTCCTTGATAAGGAGCGCCATGCGCAAGGTCGCGTGCAGGTGGCTGGCCACCTGGAACAGGCGCGAATTGGCGCCCTCGAAGAAGACCGGCACGACGGTGGCCTGGGACTTTGCAATCATCCGCGCGGTAAAGGCCCGCCAGCCTGGATCCATCGCCTGACCAAAAGGTTTGGTCGCGGTGGACACGGTGCCACCGGGAAAGATCCCAATCGCCCCACCCTGATCGAGATAGCTGAGTGCGGTTTTGCGGGTCTGCAGGTTCAGGGTCATCGCCTCTTTCGTGTCATCGAATGAAATTGGCAGGATCACACGATCCAGATCTTCGGCCTTGCGGAAGACACGGTGGGCGAGGATGCGGAAATCGCCGCGCACCTGGCTGAGGATGTGCCCCATCATCAGCCCATCGAGGATTCCGTAGGGGTGGTTGGCCACCAGGATCAGCGGCCCGTTCCGTGGGATGTTGTCGAGCGATCCAGCGGTGATATCGAGGCTGAGGCCGTAGCGATCCACCATGACCTGCCAGAAGTCACGGCCCGCGGCCACTTCGCGATCATAGCCATCGGCCCGTTTGATCAGGCGAATGCGCCCGGTGACATTTTCCAGCACCCGAATTAACGCGCGCCCGCCCTTGCTTTGCGCTGAGTGGGCATAACTGATTTCCCGCGCGACTTGTTTCTGCACGCCCATGCGTGTGCCGTCCCCTACCTTCGCTGCTGCAGCTAGCGCAGTCGGGCGATTCTGGCCAATAAATTTGACAGAAATGCGACGTTTTCGAACTGCGCTAGGGTTGATCAGAAGCACGCAAAACCGTTGAGAAGATGTCCGATACCCGCCGCATTATCGCCGTTGTGATTAAGCATCCATTGGCCAAACCACGTGCTAGGTTGAGAGCCGCGAGAGGGATCGAACGATGAAAGACACGCATTTGGAAGCACCGCTGGTCGTGACCCGCACATCTTCGCAGAAGGTCGGGTTTTTGGTGGTTGCCGGGATCGCGATGGTCATGGCGCTGGCGATTACAATCGCCTTTCCGCTGATGATCCCTCAGCTTTTGACGATCCCACAAACAGCGGGCGATCTGATCTTGCCGATCCTGTATCTCAGCGCGGGGCCATTGATCCTGGCTCTGGGTGCTCCGGGGTTTTTCCGGGCGATGGTGCTGCCCGCGAACGCGCCGATCATGGAGGTTTCGCCCATGGGCCTCGTCGTGCATGCCGATGTGAAGGCGCGCCGGTTCAAAGACCCCATCGATCTTGCCTGGTCGCAAATCCGGTCGATCCACACGTCGTCGGGCGGCAATGGCGCGCGGGAGTTTGCAGTGACCACACATGAAGGTGAGGTCATCAAGCTGATGCCACAGATGACGACGCCGGGACGGGCCAAGGTGGTCGAGGCGATGCTGGATGGTGCGAAACGCGCAGGATACGACACGCGCCGCAGCCGTCAGTTTCAAGTGATCGCGTCGCGCACGACGTGGAACCTGCGGCCCGCCGGACGGTAATACTTACTCAGCCGCCTGCGCCGGGGCCGTTGCGGGCGTTGTGAGCGCGTGAAGAAGCTCTTCCCGCCGTTTGGCGGCTGCTTTGGCGTTCGCCTCTTTCACAGGCCCGAAGCCTCTGATTTGCAGGGGCAGTTCCGCCAGGGCGACCGCTGCGTCGGGATTGGTCTCTGCACTGGCCAACACAACCTTCATGTCTTTCTCGTATTGCCGGATTAAGCGCCGCTCCATCCGCCGTTCGGCGGTATAGCCAAACGGATCAAACGGGGTGCCGCGCAGGCCCTTGAGGCGTGCGAGCACGCGGTAGCCACGCTCGATCCATGCCCCGAAATCCCGCTTTTTCGGGCGGCCATCGGGGCCGATCTTGCTGATCATCGGGGGTGCGAGGTGGTAGGTGAGCTTTAGGTCGCCTTCAAATGCTTCGGCCGCCTTCGCGCGGGTCTCAAGATGCAGCCGCGCCACCTCGTATTCGTCCTTGTAGGCGAGAGCCTTGTGATAGCCCTTGGTGACCGCTTCCTTGAGACGGGGATCCGTCACACGGTCCAGCATCTTGCGATAGCGGCGCGCGAGGCGTGGGCCCTGGTATGCGGTCAGATGATCGGAGCGGTAGGCGATCTTGTCCTCTAGCGTCTTTGGAAGCTCCAAAACCTCGGCGGACGCACGTTTGGCGGCATCTTCCGGATGGGTGATCGCCCAACGCCCAATCTCAAACGCGCGTTTGTTCCGTTCGGGCGCGGCGCCGTTCAATTCGATCGCCCGCAGGATCGATGCGCGGCTCAGCGGGATCAGACCCATCTGCCAGGCCGCGCTGAGCAGCAGGGTGTTGGAAAAGATTGTGTCGCCCAGCGTCGCCTTCGACAGCTCGCTGGCGTCGAAAAGGGCCAAGCGATCATTCATCCGAGCTTCAAGGGACAGGCGTAACCTGTCGCTGGGGATCGCGAATTCGGTGTTTCTTGTGAACTCGCCCGTGATGATCTCGTGGCTGTTGACCACCGCGCCGGTGCGGCCCGTGGAGGTGAGGCCCAGCGTCTTTGCCCCCGCGCTCACCACCAGATCGCCGCCGATCAACGCATCGCATTCCCCGGTGGCCACACGGATCGCGCTGATATCGTCAGGTTCATTGGCCAGCCGCACGTGAATATGCACCGCCCCGCCCTTTTGCGCGAGGCCGGCCATCTCCATCATGCCGGCCGCCTTCCCGTCGAGATGGGCCGCCATGGCGAGGTTTGCGCCGATAGTGACGACGCCGGTGCCGCCGACACCGGTGATGACGACGTTGTGGGTGCCGTCGATGGGCGGAATCTTGGGTTCGGGCAGGTCTGGCAGATCGAACTCCGCCGCCTCGGCCTTGCGCGGGGTGCCGCCCTCCACCGTCACGAAAGACGGGCAAAAGCCTTTGACGCAGGAGAAGTCCTTGTTGCAGGACGACTGGTCGATCGCACGTTTGCGGCCCAGTTCGGTTTCCACGGGCACCAGAGACACGCAGTTCGACTGCACCCCGCAATCGCCGCAGCCTTCACAGACGTCGGTGTTGATGAACACACGCCGGTCGGGATCGGGGAAGGTACCGCGCTTGCGGCGGCGGCGTTTCTCGGCGGCGCAGGTCTGGACATAGATGATGGCCGACACGCCTTTGATCGTCTTGAAGCGGTTCTGCACCTGGGGCAGCTCATCGCGCTCGTGCCAGGTCAGGCCCGAAGGGAACGGTTTGCGGTCAGGCTCTTCTTTTGGGTCATAGACCAGCGCGATGTCCTTGATCCCCATCGCCTGCAGTTCGCGGGCGATCTGGTCTGGGCTGAGGCCCCCCTCATTCTCCTGCCCGCCGGTCATCGCCACCGCATCGTTGTAGAGGATCTTGTAGGTGATGTTGGTGCCCGCCGCGACCGCCGCGCGGATCGCAAGGATGCCGGAGTGGTTGTAGGTTCCATCGCCCAGTTGCTGGAACACGTGGTAGGTGGTGGAAAACGGCGCCTCGCCGATCCAGTTTGCGCCTTCACCGCCCATGTGGGTGAAGCCGCTGACATCACGATCCATCCACAAAGCCATGATATGGCATCCGATTCCAGCAAATCCGCGACTGCCTTCAGGGAGTTTGGTAGAGGTGTTGTGTGGACAGCCCGAGCAGAAATAGGGTGTGCGGGTGGCGATCTCTTCGGCATTGTCGGCGCGGCGCGCCTCGGCCAGACGGGTCAAGCCCGCCTTCACGGCGTCGGTGCCGCGGCCTTCCTCGATCAGGATATCCCCGATCTTTTCGGCAATCATCACCGGATCGAGCGCCATGCGCGTCGGGAAGAGCTCAGCCTCGGCCATACCGCCCGCGCCGCCCTTGTACCAGCCATAGACCCGCCGACCCCGCCGGTCGTCAAAGATCGCCTCTTTGATCTGCACCTCGATCAGCTTGCGCTTTTCTTCCACCACCACGATCAGGTCGAGCCCATCGGCCCAATCGTTGAACCCTGTCATATCGAGGGGGAAGGTCTGCGCGATCTTGTAGGTGGTCAGGCCCAGCCGTTCCGCCTCGGCCGCGTCGATGCCCAGAAGATCCAGCGCATGAACCAGGTCGAGCCAGTTCTTGCCCGCTGCAACAAACCCGATCTTGGCCCCGGGCTTGCCCCACATGCGTTTGTCGACTTTGTTTGCATGCGCAAAGGCTTCCGCCGCAAACCTCTTGTAATCGATCATCCGCGCTTCCTGCGCGACCCAGTGATCGTTCAGGCGGATGTTCAGGCCATCCTCAGGCATATCGAACTCAGGCTGCACAAACTGCATCCGGTCCGGGCGGCCATCGACGACACTGGTCACCTCGACCGTGTCTTTCATCAGCTTTAGCCCCGCCCAAACACCTGCGTAGCGCGACATTGCATAGCCGTAGAGCCCCAGATCGAGGATTTCCTGCACTCCCGCAGGCGACAGAACCGGGATATATGCATCAACCATCGCCCAATCGGACTGGTGGCAGACTGTCGAGCTTTCGCCGGTGTGATCGTCGCCCATGGCCACCAGAACCCCGCCATGTGGGGAAGAGCCGGCCATGTTGGCGTGGCGGAAGACGTCGCCCGATCGGTCGACACCGGGGCCCTTGCCGTACCACAGGCCAAAGACGCCATCATGCTTGCCCTCACCCCGAAGCTCGGCCTGTTGTGTGCCCCACAGCGCGGTGGCGGCCAGATCTTCGTTCAACCCGGCTTGAAAGACGACGTCCGCCGCGGCCAGGTGTTTGGAGGCCCGCGCCATCTGCATGTCGACCGCGCCCAGGGGCGATCCCCTGTAGCCCGTGACATAGCCCGCGGTGTTCAGCCCCGCCGCCTGATCGCGCGCTTTCTGCATCAGCATCAGGCGAACAAGCGCCTGCGTTCCGTTCAGAAGAACCGTTTCCTTGCCAAGATCGAAGCGATCATGAAGGCTCACGTCGCGCAAACTCATCAATGTCCTCCCACTGCTGGCCTGCATCACAACTATAGGTCATAAATCCTGACCTACAAAATGAAATCCACGTCACCAACGCGTTTGCAACCCCGGGCGTCCTCCGGGTACATGTGTGACGGTTTTTGGCGCTAACATATTTGGAATCTGCCGCGATGGACTGGGATAAGCTACGAATATTTCACGCGGTCGCGGATGCCGGCAGCCTGACCCATGCCGGTGACACGCTCCACCTGAGCCAATCGGCCGTGTCGCGCCAGATCCGCGCGCTGGAAGAGAGCCTGAATACCACCCTGTTTCACCGTCACGCACGGGGGCTGATTCTCACCGAACAGGGGGAGTTGCTGTTCGACGCAACCTCAGCCATGTCGCGCAGGCTCGACACGGCCGAGGCGCGGATACGTGACAGCGAGGAAGAGGTGTTTGGCGAGTTGCGCGTGACCACCACCACGGGGTTCGGATCGCTGTGGCTGGTCCCGCGATTGCCGAAGCTTTACGAGCGCTACCCCGATCTGAAAATCGACCTGATGCTGGAAGAACGCGTGTTGGACCTGCCCATGCGCGAGGCCGATGTGGCGATCCGTATGAAGGAGCCAAGTCAGGCCGATTTGATACGGCGAAAGCTGATGAGCGTCAGCATGCGCCTTTACGCATCGCCCGAGTACCTCGATTCGATTGGCCGACCGACCACACTGAACGATCTGAGCCGCTACCGCCTGATCTGCCAGAACATATCGTCGTTCCAGGTCAGCGCCGGTGCGACCCTTGTGCAACAGCTTTTCACCCATGACATCCCGTCAACCCTGACGGTGAACAACTACTTCGGCGTGCTGCAGGGGGTTCTCAGCAACCTTGGGATCGGGGTCCTGCCCGACTATGTGATCGAGGACTTTCCACAGCTCGAACGGGTGCTGCCGGATGTGGAGTCCGCGGAAGTGCCTGTTTTTCTGGCATATCCTGAAGAGCTGCGCCAATCGAAGCGGATTGCCGCGTTCCGTGACTTTGTGACGGAAGAGATCATAGCACACAGGAAAAAACTGCGGGCCGAGGCCGTGTGATCGCAACGCCTGCTACGGCAGGCATTTGACATGCGCCGAATGCATAGCGGCTTTGCACAAAGAATTTGCAGAAGATTCTTGATCGGGACGGAGGGCGGGACTATTTGCCCCTCAGACGCGGTGATCCGCGTCTACCTCCCTGTTGGACTTGGGCCGGGCTTAGTGCTCGGCCTTTTTTTGTTGCGGCAGGCGCTTGGGCCAGGGAGGCTAACCTCGTGTCAGAGAAATTGAAGATGATCGCGGGGGAGCTCTACCGCCCTGGGGACGCCGAATTGGCGGCGGACCGCGCCCGCGCGCAAGGGCTCATGCGGCAATACAATGCGACGATTGTGGGTGAGCATGACTTGCGAGTCCCGATCCTTATGGAGCTTCTGGGCGGGATCGGACCGGGGTCTGCTATTCGGAGCCCGTTTTACGTGGATTACGGCTATAACATCCACATCGGTAGGGATGTGTTTCTAAACTATGGCTGCACAATCCTAGATGTCTGCGAGGTTCGGATCGGGGATAGGGCCCAGATCGGGCCGATGACGCAAATCATCGCCGCCGATCATCCGCGCGACGCCGCGACCCGGGACGCAGGGCTAGAGAACGGCAAGCCCGTGACAATCGGTCGGAATGCCTGGATTGGCGGCAATGCCACGATCCTGCCGGGCGTCACGGTGGGCGACAATGCGATTATCGGCGCAGGCGCGGTGGTCACGCGCGATGTTGCACCTGGTGTGACCGTCGCTGGAATACCCGCAAAACCCATTTCCTGAGGAATTGCCCGCGCAGCTTGCTGGCCCGACGCAAATGAAAGTCGGCTTGCAAATTTGCAAAAGCCTCTTGCTCTTTACGATACTCAGATTTTGCGACTTCATGGATTTCGAGGGGTCTGATGATGGGCATCATGGGACGTACTCCTTGTGAATTCAGCCAAGAGATACGCCCCAATCTCCGCCGGCAGGAGCCGCCAATGCCAAAGGACGACTTTCAAAAATGAAAAACGCCAATGACTGGAGCGACTATGCGTACTTCGCCGCGATTGCCCGCAATGGCGGCTTGCAACGCGCAGCCGATGCGCTGGGGGTGAGCGCCGCGACGCTCAGCCGCCGGATGCGCAGCTTTGAGGGCCAGCTTGGGCGGCGGTTGTTTCAGCATGGTGCGGAAGGGTATGCGCTAACGGCGGATGGCCGCGCCCTGTTTGAACGGGCGCAGCGGATGGAGGCTGTCGCGGCCGAGATCGACCACTGGCGGGCCGAGGGCGATGGCCCGGTCTGCGTCAGGATCTCAGCCGGCACCTGGACGGCCCGCGATCTGGCCCAGAACGTGAGCCGTTTCTGGCAACCGGCACAGACCTGGCTGCCGGAGTTTGTGCATTGCGACGAGATGATGGATATCGCCCGGCGCGAGATTGATATCGGCATCCGCAACGCGCGGCCCACCCAACCCTGGCTGGCGGGCCAGCGTGTGGGCACAGTACGGTTCGCGGTCTATGCCACATCGCCAGACGTGACCGGGTGGATTGGGCCCGCGCATGGGATGACGATCACACCGTCGGTGCGCTGGCTGATCGACACCCATGGCGACCAGATTGTGACCAAGGCCAACTGCCCACAACTGGCCGCATCCCTTGCCGTTGCGGGGATCGGGCGGGTCGTTTTGCCCCGGTTTGCCGGTGATAAGATGGCTGGGCTGACGCGGCTGTCCGATGATATCGAGGAGCTGACGTCGGGGCAGTGGCTGATCAGCCACCAGGATGGTCGTAATGAACCGCCTGTGCGTGCCGCGCTCGATGCCTTGGCGGGATACCTGCAAAATCAGGACGCGGCTTGAGTTTCGCGGGCCGCGCTCCTACTTTAGCGATGTAAAGGCAAGGATAGACCAATGTTTGGAATTCCCGGCAAACAAGCCGTTTCCATCACGCCCCGCGCCGCTGGGCAAATCGCCAAACTGATGGCCAAGGAAGGCCATGAGGGGTTGCGGATTGGCGTGAAGAAGGGCGGCTGCGCAGGCATGGAATACACCATGGACTATGTGGATGAGGTCGATCCGCTGGACGAAGTCGTCGAACAGGATGGCGCGCGGGTGATGATCGCGCCCATGGCGCAGATGTTCCTCTTCGGAACCGAGATCGACTATGAGGTCTCGCTTCTGGAAGCCGGGTTCAAGTTTCGCAACCCCAACGTGGTCGATGCCTGCGGATGCGGCGAGTCGATCAGGTTCAAGGATGTGGAAGACCTGGCCGCTGAACAGCCCAAGTAACGCCCCCTGCCCTTGACGGGGGCGGACATGCCTGCAATCTCGCAACGCGTGGGAAACAGGAGACGGCGCGATGCGGCAGAAACTGGCAGCAGGCAATTGGAAGATGCACGGAAGTGCGGCGGCGTTGTCCGAAGTTGAGGCGCTGATCTCAGCCCATCCCAAACCAGCCTGCCAAATGCTGATCTGCCCCCCTGCCACGCTGGTCGACCGTATGGCGCAAAAGGCCAAAGGAAGTTCATTGATGGTCGGCGGTCAGGACTGCCACTTTGAGGCCAAGGGCGCCCATACCGGCGACATCGCGGCATCGATGCTCGCGGATGCCGGGGCCAGCCATGTGATCCTCGGCCATTCAGAGCGCCGCGCCGATCACGGTGAGAGCGATGAGACCGTGCGCGCCAAAACCCGCGCCGCTTGGGACGCGGGCCTGGTTGCGATTGTCTGTGTGGGCGAAACGTTGGGCGAACGCGAGGCGGCCAACACATTGGAAATCGTCGGCGGCCAACTGGCAGCCTCGATCCCCGATGCGGCGACGGGGCTGAACCTTGTGGTGGCTTATGAGCCGGTCTGGGCGATCGGCACCGGCCTGACACCGACGTCGGATCAGATCGGCGAAGTGCATACATTTATCCGCAGCCGCCTCGAACAGCGCTTTGGGCCCGGCGTCGCCCGCTCCGTTCGCCTGCTCTATGGCGGATCGGTCAAACCCTCAAACGCCGATGAGATCTTTGCCGTCGGCGATGTCGATGGCGCCCTAGTCGGCGGGGCCTCGCTAACCGCGGCCGATTTCGGCGGAATCGTTGCCGCGCTGGGCGCCAGCGGTGGCTGACACCTCGGCCTCAGGGGTACGATCCCAAACGATCTCGGTCGTTGGGATCCTGCGCGCGGGGGCCCTTGTGGCGGCGGGCATCTGCCTTTTGCCGATGCTGGCGGTGGTTCTGGCCGCCTTGCTGGGCGGGACCGAGACGCTGGAGCATTTGGCCCAGACCGTTCTACCGCGCTACACATTGGCCACGCTGCAACTCGTAGTTTTGGTGGCCCTGGGAACCATGGCCATCGGCACGAGTGCCGCATGGCTTGTCACCATGACGCGGTTTCCCGGCGTCCGGCTGTTTGAAATCGCGTTGGCCCTGCCGCTGGCCTTCCCGGCCTATGTGCTGGCCTACGCCTACACCGATTTGCTGGATCACCCGGGCATCGTGCAGACGACATTGCGCGACATCACCGGCTGGGGACCGCGTGACTACTGGTTCCCCGAGGTGCGCAGCCTGCCCGGTGCCGCGATCATGCTGATCCTGGTCCTCTATCCTTACGTCTACCTGCTGGCGCGGGCCGCGTTTCTGCAGCAATCCGCCACCGCCTATCTCGCCGCGCGGGCGCTGGGAACGAGTGCTTGGTCGGCTTTCTTTCGCGTCAGCCTGCCGATGGCCCGCCCCGCAATTGCCGCTGGCACGCTCTTGGCCGTTATGGAAACCATCGCGGATTTCGGGACGGTCGCCTATTTCGGCGTCCAGACCTTTGCGACCGGCATCTACCAGGCCTGGTTTTCCATCGCTGATCGGGGGGGTGCTGCGCAACTTGCCTGCGGGCTACTGGCCTTTGCCTTGCTGATCGCGGTGCTTGAGCGGATGCAGCGCGGTGCCGCCCGACACCATTCCACCGGGGCCCGGTTCGAACGGATGGCCCCGTCGGAGCTGTCGGGGCGGCGCGCGGTCGGGGCCATTCTGCTCTGCGGTCTGCCGGTTCTGTTTGGCTTTGTGATCCCGGTGATCGCCCTGACCGAGATGGCCATGGGATCCGAGCAAGACCTGCTGTCCCCGCGCTATCTCGGCTTCATTCAAAACTCGATCACCCTGGCCGGGATTGCGGCCCTGGTTACCGTGGCCGCGGCGGTTCTCATCGCGTTTTACCAGCGCCTGCAACCGGGCCGGATCTCCACCGGCGCGGCACAGATCGCGCGGATTGGCTATGCCGTCCCAGGCGGTGTGATCGCAATCGGGCTGATCGTGCCGTTCGCGGCGTTCGACAATGCGCTGGATGCCTTCATGCGCGAGAGCTTTGACGTCAGCACCGGCCTTTTGATCACGGGGTCGATCTGGCTTCTGATCATCGCCTATCTGGTGCGGTTCATGGCTGCGGCGCTGGGGGCCTATGACGGTGGCCAGGCGACGATCCACACCAACATGGATGCGGTTGCCCGAACCCTCGGCCACGGGCCTGCGTCGATGCTGCGCCGGGTCCATCTGCCGATCCTCCGCCCCTCGGTTCTGACGGCGGCGCTGATCGTTTTTGTCGACGTGATGAAAGAGCTTCCGGCGACGCTAATCCTGCGCCCCTTCAACTATGACACGCTGGCGGTGCAGGCCCACCGGCTAGCCTCGGATGAGCGATTGTCAGGCGCCGCAGTGCCCAGCCTGGTGATCGTCGCCGTGGGGCTGTTGCCCGTCATTCTGGTGTGCCGGAGCTTGGGCAAACATCAGGCGGCAACCGCGCAGGGTCTGACGCCAGAGCCTTAGGCCTCAGCCGCGAAAGCCAGTCGCCACCACGAACTTTTCGGAACTGTCCGACCGGCTTGCGGGTGGTTTGACGTTGGCGACCGATTGAAAGCGTTGTTTGAGGGTTTTCTGAAGCTCCCCCTCGGCACCGCCGGCCAGCACCTTGGCGACAAAGGTGCCGCCGGGATCGAGGACATCAAACGCCAGTTCCGCCGCCGCCTCGCACAGCGCGATGATGCGTAGGTGGTCGGTCTGTTTGTGTCCAGAGGAGGAGGCCGCCATATCGGACATCACAACATCCGCAGGCCCGCCCAGCCATGCCTTGACCGCATCATCCGCCCCCTCATCCAGAAAATCGAGGACGTGCAGATCGGCCCCTGGGATCGGCTCAACCTCTTGCAGATCAATACCCAGCACGCGGCCTACCGCCTTTCCTGGCTTGTCGCCGAGGGCATTCACACGGCGCACGGCGACCTGTGACCACCCACCGGGCGCGCAGCCCAGATCGACCACCCGCGCGCCGGGGACCAGAAACCGGTACTTGTCGTCCAACTCCAGGATCTTGAACGCCGCCCTGCCCCGATAGCCCTCGTCACGTGCCCGTTTGACATACGGGTCGTTGAGCTGGCGTTCGAGCCAGCGGGTGGAACTGAGCTTGCGTCCGCGCGCGGTCTTGACCTTGACGCGCAAGTCACGCTGACCGCGCCCGCTGGTTTTCTTGGCCATGGCCGGATCCTTCTTCTGGCCTCAGTACGGGCCGTCTTCCAGCACGCCATCGGCCGACATCTGGGCATAGAGCAACCCTTCGCGCAGCCCACGATCCGCAACAGACAGGCGATCGGTCGGCCAGATCCGCAACAGCGCCTGCAAGATCGCCGCGCCCGACATGATCAGCGCCTGCCGATCGCGTCCGATGCGGGGATCGTTCCGGCGGCCCGATGGCCCCAGGGCCAGGTATTCGCGGATCACCGCATCGATCTGGTCCGAGGTCATGCGCAGCCCGTCCACCTTGTTGCGGTCGTAGCGGCGCAAGCCCAGGTGACTGGCAGCCACGGTCGTGATGGTGCCGGAGGTGCCGATGATCTGAAACCCTTCGCGGGTCTGCTCATTCTGGTAGGGCGAAAAATCCGCCAGGTTTTCCTCAAAAAACCAGCTCATCAGGGCAAAGCGCGCCGCGTCGTCGCGCACATCGTCGAACTGTTCCCGCAAGGTCGCGACGCCCAGGGGAACGGAGATCCAGTCCACCACCCGCGCCCCAGGAAACGGAGAATCATCGCCCTTGAAGCCCGAATGCAGCCGCATGATCGCGCGCGGGCGTTCGACGCGCGGAACACGCGTCAGATCGATCCACACCAGCTCGGTCGAGCCGCCGCCGATATCGACGACGAGCAGTTGGTCGGTCTTCGTGGATACCAGAGGAGCGCAGGAAATGACGGCCAACCGCGCCTCTTCCTCGGTCTCGATAATCTCCAGCTCAAGCCCGGTTTCACGTTCGACATAGCCGATGAATTGGGCGGCATTACTCGCGCGTCTGCAGGCCTCGGTTGCCACCAGCCGCATCCGGCGAACTTCGTGCTTTTTCAGCTTGCTCTGGCAAATCCTTAAAGCCTGCACCGTGCGCTGCATCGACCCGCGCGACAGCCGCCCGCTTGTTTCCAATCCATGGCCCAATTGCACGGATTTCGAGAAACTGTCGACGACATGGAACTGATTGCCCTTGGGCTGGGCAATCAGCATGCGACAGCTGTTCGTGCCCAGATCCAACGCAGCATAGAGCCCATTGGGATCGGGCGATTGCAGCGCGGCGCGCTCGACCGGTTTCGGGAACGCGCCCGCACCATCGGGACGCTCGGGCGGCATATCGCCCTCCAAATTTCAGGTTGGATCTATGCTAGGCATCGGCGAACTCTCGCGCAAGGGCGGTGATGGCCCGGGGGCGCAAAGACGCGGTGCGTGGGGTCAGGGATAGGCCGCTGGGGCGTCGTAGCCGTAGAGCCAGTCAAACCGGCGCAGGGCCCGTTCCGGGGCCAGGGCATTCACCGCCCGCAGTGCGGTGTGCGCGGCCATCTGGCTCAGACCTTCCAGGTGGTAGTTTCGCGCATTGGCGTTGGCCGCCTCGATCGCCCGGGTAACCCGATCCTGTCGTGCGGCTTGATAGGCGGCAAAGGCCTCGGCCGGGGACGGCCCGTCCATATGCGCGGCCAGAACCCAGGCGTCTTCCAGGGCCATGTTGGCACCTTGCGCCAGAAACGGCAGGGTCGGATGGGCGGCGTCGCCCAGGATGACGTTTTTGTCGTCATGCCACCGCGCCGCGACCTCATGCCGGAAGAGGCCCCACAGATAGACCTCGTCAATCTGTGCCAGCCACTCTGGCACCGGGCCGCCAAACTCCGCGAAAGCCGCGCGCACGGCGGCGGGATCATCGCGATGGTTCCAGCCGGCGTCGGCCCAGATCCCGCGTTCTTCGACCGCCACGATGTTGCGCAAACCGTTGGCCAGAGGATAGCTCACCAAATGGCGACCTGGGCCCATGAAGACCTCGGCCACCGGTTCTGACCCAGCATCCGGGATCAGCGCGCGCCAGGCCACCTGCCCGGTGAAAAAGGGCGTCTCATCCCCATTGAGCGCCGTCCGGAAGCGTGACCGCCATCCGTCGGCGGCGACAACGACACCTGCCGACTCGCCCGGTTCAAGGGGCGTGCCCATTTCGAACTCGACATCCGTGTCAAAGGCCCCGCGGGCCAGAACCTCGATCAGGCGGGCGCGATGGACAAAGTAGTAGTCGCCCGGTGCACCGGTCAGATCCAGATGCAGGACTTCGCGGCCCGTGCGTCCATCGCGCAGGATCACACCTTCGGAACGGAGCGCGACCGCGCGCAGCTGATCCCCCAGGCCCAGCGCATCTATCACGCGCATCCCGTTGGGGCTGAGTTGGATTCCCGCACCCACTTCGCCAATCTCCCCGCGCCGTTCGCACAGGTTCACTTCGGCCCCGCGCAGGCCCAAGGCCCGGGCCACGGCCAGACCGGCCACCCCGGCACCCACAACGGTGACTGGAAGATCAAGCAGTGTCATGGCATCCACGTAACACGCAACTGGGCCAGTTTTAGGGCAAAAACTGCCCAGAAATGGAAACGAAAAGCGCCGGAACCGCTTGGGGTTCCGGCGCTCCCTCCTCCTCCCAAAGAAGGGTCGGACATCGCAGCCGCCAAGCTTCGATGTCTAATCGTCGCGATGCACCTTCTCGCGGCGCTCGTGACGTTCCTGAGCCTCAAGGCTCAGGGTTGTTGTCGGACGCGCGACAAGCCGTTTCAGCGAAATCGGCTCACCCGTATCCTGACAGTATCCAAATTCCCCCTCATCAATCCGGCGCAGGGCAGAATCGATTTTCGCCACCAGTTTGCGCTGTCTGTCGCGGATACGCAACTCAAGCGCGCGGTCGGTTTCTTCACTCGCGCGGTCAGCGATATCGGGGATGTTGCGGGTGCCGTCCTGGAGGCCGGCAATGGTGGTTTTGCTTTCGCTCAGAAGGTCGTTCTTCTGGCTCATAAGCTCGCGGCGGAACCATTCGAGCTGGCGGTCGTTCATGAATGGTTCGTCTTCGGCCGGACGATAATCGTCGGGCAGGAAAACTTCAGCCTTCATTTCAGTTCCCTTTGTCGTGGCGGCGGTCGCGGTCGAACGAATTTCACTCATACGCGCCTCCTTTGAGCGGGGACATACCGCAAGGCTGGAAGCTTGTCACTAGGTGATCTCGGCTTATTGAAGACCCGATGGGGCCGCGCTATCGTAAAGTGCAAGACAGGCCCTATTGCATTGGAAACTTCATGAAATTCACCGGCACGGACGCCTATGTCGCGACCGAAGACCTGACTGTGGCAGTGAACGCAACAGTCACGCTGGAGCGTCCGCTATTGGTCAAGGGCGAGCCTGGCACCGGCAAGACCGAGCTTGCGCGACAGGTCGCAGAATCGCTGGGGCTGGGGCTGATCGAATGGCATGTGAAATCGACGACCCGCGCGCAGCAGGGCCTCTACGAATACGACGCGGTTAGCCGGTTGCGCGACAGCCAGCTGGGCGATGAGCGGGTGCATGACGTCAAGAATTACATCCGCAAGGGCAAGCTGTGGGAGGCGTTTGAAGCACCCGAAAAAGTGGTGCTGCTGATCGATGAGATCGACAAGGCCGATATCGAGTTTCCGAACGATCTGCTGCAGGAACTCGATCGGATGGAATTCTTTGTCTACGAGACGGGCGAGACGATCCGCGCCCAAAACCGCCCCGTGGTGATCATCACCTCGAACAACGAAAAAGAGCTGCCGGACGCGTTTTTGCGGCGGTGTTTCTTTCACTACATTCGGTTCCCCGACATCGAGACGATGAAGAAGATCGTTGAGGTTCATCATCCCGGCATCAAAGAGGCGCTGCTGACCACCGCGCTCACCCAATTCTACGAGATCCGCGAACAGCAAGGCCTGAAGAAGAAACCGTCGACGTCAGAGGTTCTCGACTGGCTCACACTGCTTTTGGCCGAGGATCTGACCGCGGAAGACCTGCGCACGGACGGAACGTCCGCCCTGCCCCGGCTGCATGGGGCCTTGCTGAAGAACGAACAAGACGTGCATCTGTTTGAGCGTCTGGCCTTCATGGCGCGGGGACAGCGGTAAGTGCCGGTCATCCGCCCTCTGACACGCGCCGACGAAGCGGAGTGGCGGCGGTTGTGGCATGACTACCTGGCGTTTTACGAGACGACGGTGCCACGGGACGTCTACGACACCTATTTCGAACGCTTGCTGGGCGATGACCCGCGCGACTACCACTGCCTGATCGCGGAGCGCGATGGGCGCCCCGCGGGCCTCGCCCACTATGTGTTTCATCCCCATGGGTGGAAGCTGGAGGACATCTGTTACCTGCAGGATCTCTATGCCGATCCAGAGGTGCGCGGACAGGGATTGGGGCGCGCGTTGATCGAGGCGGTCTATGCCGCCGCTGATGCCAACGGCACACCGTCGGTCTATTGGACGACACAGCATTTCAATACCAACGCACGACACTTATATGATCGGATAGGGCGGCTGACGCCCTTCATCAAATACGAGCGCGCCCTGTGATCCGACTAGTCTACCTTTGCATCGCGCTGCTTCTGGCAGGCTGCGCACCCGGTCTGGGGCCCGATATCGCCGAACGGCGCGCGGGGCTGGACCTGCCGCCCATGAAGACGTTTGGAACCCCGCGGGTGCGGGCACCTGCGCGGTCAAACACCTCAATCGCGGCGGATTACCTGGATCTGACCTTTGCCTTGGAAAGCGGGCGTGTCCTGCCGGTTCTGACGCGGTTTGAAGACCCGATCACCGTCACCGTCCGGGGCAACGCGCCGCGCAGCCTTTTGCCCGATCTTGACCGCTTGATCGACCGCCTGCGCAGCGAGGCGGGGATCGACATCCGGCGAGTCAGCGCAGAGAGCCCCGCCTCGATTGTGATCGAGGTCGTCACGCGGCGCGAAATCCAGCGCTCCGTCCCGCAGGCGGCCTGTTTTGTGGCCCCCCGCGTAACGTCCTGGGCCGAGTTCAAACGCAACCGCCGCAGTCCCAAGCTGGATTGGACCACGCTGGAACAGCGCGAGCGGATGGCGATTTTCCTGCCCGGCGACGTGCCCCCGCAGGAGGTGCGTGATTGCCTGCATGAGGAACTGGCCCAGGCCATTGGGCCGTTGAATGACCTCTACCGACTGTCCGACAGCGTTTTTAACGACGACAACTTCCATACGGTGCTGACCGGGTTCGACATGCTGGTGCTGCGCACGACCTACGCGCCAGAGCTGCGGTCGGGCATGACACGCGAACAGGTAGCTGCGCGCCTGCCCGCGATCCTTGCACGGCTGAACCCTGCAGGGCGGCGGGGCACCGAACCGGCGCAGGCCGTGACCCCACGCGCCTGGGTGGCCACGATGGAATCCGCGCTCAACCCACGGAGCGGCCAGGCGCGCCGGCAGGAAGCCGCGCGGCAGGCCGTCGACTTTGCTCTGACACAGGGGTGGGAGGACAACAGGCTGGGCTACAGCCTCTATGCCTTTGGGAGACTGACGATCGGATCGGAACCAGAGCTTGCCATGTCGGCCTTTATCCGGGCAGCCAGCCTTTATGGATCGGCATCCTACACCGACTTGCAGGAGGCGCACGTGGCCACCCAACTTGCCGCCTTTGCCCTGACCGCTGGCGACAGCGCCGTCGCGCTGGAAATCGTCAACCGCAGCCTGCCTGCCGTGGCGCGGGCCGAGAAGGCGGATCTGTTGGCCACGCTTTTGCTGATCAAGGCTGAGGCGCTGGAGCTTGAGGGCCGCGCGTCCGAGGCGCGGGAAGTGCGGATCGACAGCCTTGGCTGGGCGCAATACGGATTTGGATCGGAACGCGATGTGCGCGCCCGCGCGGCCGAGATCGCAGCACTCAGCCCCCGATCCCGGCAAGGGGTCCGCCGATGATCATTATCGCAGGGGCATTGAGCGGTGCGGCCTGGGGCGCCTATCTGGCAAAGGCGCGCGAGGGGACAAAGCTCGATATGGCGCAATATGCGGCGGGGTTTGCCATCGCATTCGCCCTGTTGGGCCTGTTTGTGACCATTTTCCTCGAACGCATGCTATGAGCGAGCGGGCACCATCAGGGGGGCCTTGCCCCCCGGTCGGCCCAAGGGCCGCCCGCCCCCCAGGATATTTGCAAAGCGAAGAAGACCGCCGTGTTCCTGCCCTTCTTTGAACAGCTACGCGCGCATAAAGTGCCTGTGTCGCTCCGCGAATACCTGAGCTTTCTGGATGGGATGGCGGCTGGGCTGGTGACCTATGACGTCGAAGGCTTCTACTTTCTGGCGCGCACAGCGATGGTCAAGGATGAGCGGCATCTGGACCGGTTCGACCTGGCCTTTGCCCAAGCCTTCAAAGGCCTTGAGGCCATCAGCTTCGATCAGGTGCTTGACGCCGTGGACATCCCGGCAGACTGGCTTGAGAAGATGGCCGAGAAGCATCTGAGCGACGCCGAGAAGGCTGAGATCGAGGCGCTTGGCGGGTTTGACAAGCTGATGGAGACGCTGCGGGAGCGGCTGAAGGAACAGGAGGGCCGGCACCAGGGCGGGTCGAAATGGATCGGTACGGCGGGCACGTCGCCCTTTGGGGCCTATGGCTATAACCCCGAAGGCATTCGGATCGGACAAGACGAGAGCCGCCACCAGCGCGCGGTGAAGGTGTGGGACAAACGCGAGTTTCGTAATCTTGACGACACCGTGGAGCTGGGCACCCGCAACATCAAGGTTGCGATGAAACGCCTGCGCCGCTGGGCGCGGGACGGGGCGCATGATGAGCTGGATTTGGACGGCACGATCCGCGCCACCGCCGAGCATGGCTATCTGGACGTCAAGACGCGGCCCGAGCGGCGCAATGCGGTGAAAGTGATCCTGTTTCTGGATGCGGGTGGGTCGATGGATCCGCATGTGAAAGTCGTGGAAGAGCTGTTCTCAGCTGCGCGGACCGAGTTCAAGCATCTGGAATACTACTATTTCCACAATTGCCTCTATGAAGGCGTCTGGCGCGACAACCGGCGGCGGTGGACGGAGCAGACGCCGACCTATGAGGTGCTGAATACCTATGGGCCGGACTACAAGTGCATCTTCGTGGGCGATGCGTCGATGAGCCCCTATGAGATCGCGATGCCGGGCGGGGCCAATGAGCATTGGAACCGCGAGGCTGGTCAAGTGTGGCTGGAGCGTGTGCGGGATCAGTGGCCGGACCATCTGTGGATCAATCCGGTGCCGGAAAAGTATTGGCCCTACACGCAATCCATCGCGATGGTTCAGGCGATTTTTGGCCCCGATCGCATGGTCCCGATGACCTTGGAAGGGATCGAACGCGGAATGAAGTCGCTGGGGCGTTAGCGGAGCTTTGATTTCGGGCGCGCCGCCCCCATATCATGGTCATGTTGAAGTTCACGCCTATCCTGCTTGCGATCCTCTACGCAGTGGCCATGTACCGGTTCTCGACCTGGCGCACCGCGAAGGAGCTTGATGCCAAGTCCACCGAACTGGCCGATCCAGTGCTGAAAAAGCTGTGCGACCGGATGGCCGACGCGCTCGATCTGCCCAAAATCAAGGTCCACATCTATGAGATCGACCCGGTGAACGGGTTGGCCGCACCAGATGGGCGGATCTTCATCACGCGGGGCTTTTACAACAAATACCGCCAGGGTGAGGTCACCGCCGAAGAGATGGCGAGTGTGATCGCGCATGAGTTGGGGCACGTGGCGCTGGGGCACTCGCGGCGGCGGATGATCGATTTCTCGGGCCAGAACGCGCTGCGCACGGCGTTGGCGATGGTTCTGTCGCGGTTTATTCCGTACGTAGGGGTTTGGATCGCGAATGCTCTGACCACGCTTTTGGCGGCACGACTGTCGCGGTCGGATGAGTATGAGGCAGATGCCTATGCCTCGGCCTTGCTCACGAAATCCGGCATCGGGACCGAGCCGCAGAAGACGCTGTTTGCAAAGCTTGAAGATCTGACCCAGTCGCGCGCGGGCGCGATGCCGGCCTGGTTGATGAGCCACCCAAAGACGACCGAGCGGGTTAAGGCCATCGAAAAGCTGGAAGAACGGTGGCAGGGCGTTTCAGCCGAATAGGCCCCTGCCCGGCTTGCACCGAAAAACGCGCGCACCCTGGAGTGCGCGCGTTCGTCTTTCCGGATCCGCGTTTAGGCCTCCAAGCCCAGTTTGTGGACATGGATTTCGTTGATCGGGTGGCTGTCGGCCCCCACGATGCCCGGACGTGAGTGACGATAGAGGGACCGCCAGTAGGGCTGGATGATCGTGCCGTCTTCACGCATGAAGGTCTGGATCTTTTCCATGATCGCGCGACGGGCGTCCGCGTCGGCAATGGCCGAGGCTTCTTCCAGCATTGTGTCGAACTCGGAACTAGCCAGCCCGGTCTCGTTCCACGCCACACCAGTCTTATAGGCAAGGGTCAACACCTGCACACCGAGCGGACGGTGGCCCCAGTCGGTCGAGCTGAACGGATACTTCGCCCAGTCGTTCCAGAAGGTGCTGCCCGGCAGGACGGTCCGCTTGACGTTGAAGCCTGCGTCCCGAAGCTGCGCGGCCAGGGCATCGGTGGTGTTGCGGCGCCAGTCGTCGTCGATGGACACCAGATCATGCTCGTAATCGAGCATGCCGGCCTCTTCCATCAATGCACGCGCCGCTTCCACATCGCGCACCGGCGCGCCGATATCGGCATATTCGGGGTGGATCGGGCAGACGTGGTGGTTTTCGGCCAGCGTCCCGCGATTGGCATAGCCGAGATCCAGCAGCACCGAGTTGTCAACGGCGAGCGCGAGCGCTTGGCGCACGCGCACGTCCGCGTAGGGCGCCACGCCATCGACCAGCGTTTCGCGGTTCGTGCGCAGAACCAGCGTGTTGGCCGAAACCGACTCGCTTTGGTTCCAGCCGATGGCCTGGAAGATGTCGACAAACTCACCCACGGTCTCGTAGGTCATGTCGATCTCTTCACCTTCGGCAGCTGCCGCGTGCAGCGCGCCGTCGGTACCGTAGTCTACGAACTCGATCCGGTCGACAAAGGCGCCCTCGCCCCACCACGGGTGGTCGGGGTCTTTCTCAAGCACGCATTTCACGCCCACTTCGAACTCGACCAGGCGGTAGGGACCGGTGCCGACCGGGTCGGCCATGGGATCGCCGGACCAACCGTCGGGCACGATGGCCGCGGGGTATTCGGTGATCGCGGGGATGATCGTGATGTCGGGCCGGGTCAGCGTCAGGCGCACGGTCAGATCATCCACGACCTCGATCGCACCGTCCGCCGGGCCATCGCCTGCCGCGTTCTGGAGCGAGCCCATGCGCGCGGCCATCGAGTTGCCTTCCCAGGTGCCGTCGGTCCAGCGCGCAAAGTTATAGGCCACGTCCGCCGCCGTCAGCGTGCCGCGCCCGTCGTTCCAGGTCACGCCCGGGCGGATGTTGAGCACGTACTGCGTGGCGTCTTCATTCACCTCCCAGCTTTCCAGAAGCCGGGGCTCAAACGTGCCGTCGGCGTTGTACTGGACGAGGTATTCCAGATAGCCGCGCACCATGTTGCCCAACTGTGGCCAGTTAAAGGTCGGCGGGTCGAGCGGGGCACGCACATCTTGCTGGATGCGGATTGTACCGCCTTGCTGGATGTGGCCTGCGGCTTTCGCCGGCTGCGCCATGCCGATCATACCATAGGCCGCGGTGGCCGAGACGCCCAAGGCGGTTGCCCGGGTCAGAAACTCACGCCTGCTCAGATCGCCAGCGACAACTTCGGCCGCATGCATATGGACAGCCGGGTGTATTTTCCGACTGTTGAAAAACTTGGTCATGCCTATCTCCCAATTGGACTGACTTGGTTGGCTTTTGCCATTTGTGCCGGACCTATATTACGGCCATTTGACAGGAGCGAAAGGCGAAGTGCCGGAACTGTGACAAGGCGGCGTGTTCTGCGGGCGATCTTGGCTGTTTGACACGAAAAAGCCCGCACTGAGTTGCAGCGCGGGCTTAGCCGAACGACATCTTCTAGCCAGAAATTATCCAGCGATTTCAATGCCCGCGAAGAAATACGCGATCTCTTCTGCCGCCGTCTCTGGCGCGTCCGATCCGTGGACCGAGTTTTCGCCGACGGACTCCGCAAACTCTGCACGGATGGTGCCGGGATCCGCATCTGCGGGGTTGGTCGCCCCCATCACTTCGCGGTTTTTGGCAATGGCACCCTCGCCTTCCAACACTTGAACGACAACCGGGGCCGAGGCCATGAACGTGCAAAGCTCGTCATAAAACGGACGTTCAGCGTGGACCTTGTAGAACTCGCCCGCCTGCGCTTTGGTCAGGTGAATACGCTTCTGCGCGACGATCCGCAGGCCCGCCTCTTCGAACTTGGCATTGATCTTGCCGGTCAGGTTCCGCGACGTTGCATCGGGCTTGATGATGGACAGAGTGCGTTCGATTGCCATGGGGTTTGCCTCTTTTCGTGAAGGTGGCGGGCGGCGCGCCCACCATGCGGATTACGCGCGACCGCGTAACATGGGGCGGAGGCGATGGAAAGCCCGGTTACGCACTGCTTTCGACCAATGGCGGCAGGCCTGCTTACGTCGTGAAAATCGCCAGCAAAAGGCCCAAGCTCGAGAGGCCCAGAAGCGCGGCGGAGAGCGTTTTCAACAGGCCGAGGTTCCGGGTCTTGACCTGTTGGCCATAGCCGGATCCGGCGGTGGCCTCATCCATATCGTCGCGCAGGATCGAGATGTCATCCAATGCCGTGGCGCCGCCAATCGCGCCGAACAAAGTCACAGCAATTGTCAGCACCGCCAGCGGGATATCCACGCCTTCCGCGCCGAAGCCCACAACTGCCGCGATCCCGGTCAGCGCGAAGAGCGCCGTCCGCATGATATCGCCGTATTGCGACGTGCGCGCGATCTGCAACTGCATCCGCAGGTCTGAATTCATCTGGCTGTCCCCCCGCCCCTTTTGGTGTGATCGGGACGCTAGGCGCGTTTCGCGACAAGCACAACTTTTCGCGGGCCGGACCCTCTGCTATGCGGGCGCCGATGCTGCGCATATCCGACATACGCTTTGCCATGGAAGGCCGGCCTCTGTTTGAGGATACGTCCGCCGTTATCCCGACTGGACACAAGGTCGGGCTGGTCGGGCGCAATGGTACCGGCAAGACGACGCTCTTCCGTTTGATCCGGGGTGAGTTGGCTTTGGAAGCTGGTGATATCAGCGTGCCGCGCGGTGCGCGCATCGGCGGCGTGGCGCAGGAAGTGCCCGCCTCGTCGACGTCGCTTCTGGACACTGTGCTGGAAGCAGACACTGAGCGCGCCGCCCTATTGGCAGAGGCGGAGACGGCCGAGGATCCGGCCCGGATCGCAGAAGTGCAGACGCGGCTGGCTGATATAGATGCCTGGTCGGCCGAGGCGCGGGCCAGTGCGATCCTCAAGGGTCTGGGTTTCAGCCAGGCCGAGCAGGCGATGCCATGTTCGGATTTCTCCGGCGGGTGGCGGATGCGCGTGGCCCTGGCGGGCGTACTTTTCGCGCGACCCGACCTGCTGCTGCTGGATGAGCCGACGAACTACCTTGACCTCGAAGGGGCGGTTTGGCTGGAAAGCTATCTGGCGCGGTATCCGCATACGGTGATCGTGATCAGCCACGACCGGGGCCTTTTGAACCGCGCGGTGGGCGGGATCCTGCATCTCGAAGATCGTAAGTTGACGTTCTATCAGGGGGCCTATGACGCCTTTGCCGAAACGCGCGCGGCACGGCTGGCCGTGGCCGAGGCCGAGGCGCGCAAGCAAGAGGCACGCCGCGCACACCTGCAATCCTATGTCGACCGGTTCCGCTACAAAGCCGACAAGGCGCGACAGGCGCAGTCGCGGCTGAAAATGATCGCGCGGTTGAAGCCGATCACCTCGCCGCAAGAAGCCGCGTTGCGGGCGTTTTCCTTTCCGAAGCCCGAGGAATTGTCGCCCCCGATCATCGCCACCGAAAGCACCAGCGTGGGCTATGATGGCTCACCCGTACTGTCCAAACTGACGCTGAGGATCGACCAGGACGACCGAATTGCGCTTCTGGGCAAGAACGGCGAAGGCAAGTCCACGCTGGCCAAGCTGTTGACCGGAAAGCTGGCGCCCCTGGGGGGACGGGTCATCAAATCGTCAAAACTCCGGATCGGCTACTTCGCCCAGCATCAGCTGGATGAGCTCTACCCCGATGAAACCCCGCTCGATCACCTACGCCGCGAGCGCCCAGAGGAGACGCCCGCCAAGCTGCGGGCGCGGCTCGCGGGGTTTGGCATCGGTCCAGCGCAGGCCGAAACCGTGGCGGGCAAGCTGTCGGGCGGGCAAAAAGCGCGGCTGTCGCTGCTGCTGGCGACGCTGGATGCCCCGCATATCCTGGTGCTGGACGAGCCGACCAACCACCTCGACATGGAAAGCCGCGAGGCTTTGGTCGAGGCACTGACGGATTACTCCGGCGCGGTCATCATCGTCAGCCACGACATGCACCTGCTGGGTCTTGTGGCCGACCGGCTGTGGCTGGTGAAGGATGGGCGCGTGGCCCCCTATGATGGCGATCTCGAAGGCTACCGGCGTGAGATCCTGTCAGAACCGGCGCCCAAGGAAAAAGCCGAAAAACCGAAAGCAAAGCGCCCCGACAAGGCGGCGATGCAATCGCTGCGCTCCGAGGTGCGCACCTGCGAGGCGCGCGTCACCAAGCTGGAAGAGATGCGTGAAAAGCTGGCCAAGAAACTGTCGGACCCTGCCCTCTACGACGACGCGCGCGTGGGCGAAATGGAGGTCTGGCAGAAGAAATATGCCGAGGTGATGAGCGCCTTGGACCGCGCCGAAAGCCTGTGGGAGGCCGCGTTGGAGCGGTTGGAGGCGGCAGAGGCCTGAACGCGCGACGCGGCGAAAACCTTGCGCTAGGCCGCAGGACCCTTACCTTAGAGGCATGGAGAGTTATGATCTGGCCCGTCTGGGCTATCTGGTCTTGCTGGGCTTTGCTGTGGGTGGATGGCTGATGCTGGAACATCGCCGGTCAGCCGGGGTCATGTTCAAGCAAGCCATTGTTTGGGTGTTCATATTCCTGGCCGTCGTTGCCGGCGTAGGCCTGTGGCAGGATATCCGCCACGAGTTGGCGCCCCATCGTCAGATGGTCTTTGCCTATGACGGGTTCCGGATTGAAACGACACGGGCGTGGGATGGGCACTACTACCTTGATCTAGAACTGAACGGTGCGCCGGTTCGGTTCGTCGTCGATACCGGGGCCACGGCAATTGTATTGTCGCAGCAGGATGCCGAACGGCTGGGCATCGACACGGACGATCTGATGTTCACCGGTATTGCCGGGACGGCAAATGGCGAGGTGCGCACGGCGAATGTGCGGATCGATGAAATCGCGCTTGGTCGAATGGTGGATCGCAATGTGCCCGCGGTCGTCAACTCTGGCGAGATGGACATGTCGCTTTTGGGGATGACATACCTGCAGAAATTCTCACGCCTTGAGATCTCTGATAATCGTCTGGTTCTCGAGCGTTAGCGGGCGTTCCTAACGCTCTCCGATGCGATAGAGCGGAAAACCTGCATCCTCCCCGATAGGATCACCCATGACCTGAAGGTTTGGATCAAGCACCAAGACCTCATCCAGTCGGGGCTCGATCATGTAGACGGCGTATCCCTTGCTCAAGGCGTCTTGGATAAAACCGATATCGGGCCCCGCTCCGATCGAAGTCTGTGCGATCAGCCCCGCGTCGCGACCGATCTGAAAGGCGAGGAAGGATGGCGGGCCGTAGATCACGCTTGGATTGGGTGTGTCGGCCAGCGCCAGCGACGTTCTTGCAGTGCTGTCGCGGTAGGCCCAGGAATTCGTGACATCCTGTAGCGGGCCATAGACGGCAGCCATGCCGAGGCCAAAGAACGCCGCAATCTGTGCGGCCGGAACGATGCGCGGGACAAGGGCAGCGGTTGCCACAATCAGCGTCACCGCCAAGAACGCATAAAGCGACAGGATTTGATGGGCGCCGAAGTACCCTGCCGGGCCGAAGGCGATCCAAAGAAAAACGGCCAATGTCCCGCCAAGCGCCCCCAACAACAGGGCCCGCGGGTTCGGGTCGGCCATCCGGGCGAGATCACGCAGACCAAGTGCTGCAACCCCGGCAAGCAGGGGCAAGATCGGCAGGAAGTACCGCATATTGCTGCTCAGCCCACCGTGCCAGGCCAGCACGAAGAACGGCAGCGTCCAGATGATCAGGGCCGAAAGCGTAAAGAGATGGGCTTTGCGCCGCTCCCCCCATGGCCGCAGAAGCACGAATAGCAAAAGACCCAGCCACGGCAGGCTCTGCCCCAGTGCCTTTTTCGGCAGGCCCCAGAATTGCACCGTGCCGTCGCCCCGCGCCTGCACACCGGGGCGGTTGTCAGGCGACAGACGCATATCCGCGACAAGGTTCCAGGCCCCGAACGCATAGCGCGACAGTAGGTTCTGAGCCTGGGGCAACGTGAACCACGCCGCTGCAAGGCCGGCAATGAGTGCCGCGAGCACAGGAAGGGCCCAGCTCGAGCGCCAGTGGACAAACCGCAGCGCCCCCATGGACGCAACCCCGGCGCCCAATACGATCAAGGCGGGCAAGTGCCGGCCCAGATTGGTCGCCCCGCCGGATGTGCCATAGGAGACCGGATTGAAGGTTCCGAATTTGATCTCATTGGCCACCGCCGCAACCGCAAGCGCTGGTAAGAGGCCGGCCAACCCGGCAAATCCCACCTGCAAGGGGCGCTTGGCATAAAGAAGCGCGAGGACCCCGAACGCAGGCACGATCAGAAAGGTGTCGGTGCGAAACAGGAACCCTACACCGACGACCAGCCCGGCAATGGCCGCGTAGCGCAGATCGCGTGGGGGCTCCGCCCCACTTGCGCGCCAGAAGAGCAGCGCAGCCAGGGTGACGCACAGCGCACTGGGCATATGGGGCCAGACCGCCCAGGCATAGTCAGCAAAATATGTCGCAAGCGCCAGGATCAGCACGGCCCCTATTGCGACGGTTTGGTTGCCGTAAAGCTCAAAGACGAGGGCCCGGGTCACAAACAGCAACGCCACCGCAGCCAGCGCATTCAGAACGATCAGCCCGCGGACACCTAAAATCGCATGAAACGGTGCCCCGACCAGGGCCGAGCCCACGGGGTATTGCGGAACCAGACCGTTGGGCCCGTTCACCATGTTCAAAAACACCAGATCGCTGCTGTCGAAGGTCTCCAGACCGTTGGATGTCGCAAACCCGCCGGTTTCAACGAGCGCGCGGGCACCCAGATGATAGACGAATTCATCCACCGAGATGAAACCCGGCGGCATGAAAGCCGCCCCAAGCAGGAACAGCACGGCAAGCGCGACCATTACGGGCGCGCCAAAGCGCACGGCGATCTGGCTCATCCCGCGCGGTCCCGGGCGATTTCGTCCAGCAACTGGCGGCTGCGGATTTCCGCCAGAAGTGTCCGGTTGGCGGCGACAAGATCGGCAATGATCCCACCCACCATCACGACCGCACCCGCGGCGATCAGCGAGGCGCCGATGATCAGCGACTGGATGTTCCCGTCGCCCTGCCCGATTGCGTAGAAATAGAGGAACCGCAGAAAGGCCAGGATACCGGGTAAAGCGATAACAAGCGCGGCCAGGCTGAACATGCGCAAGGGTTTGTAGAGCACCAAAATACGCAGAATGGTCTTTGCCGACCGCGCGACATAGCGCGAGGTTGAGCGAAACAGGCGTGAGGGCCGCGTGGGTGGGTTCACCTCAACAGGGACCGACGTGATGGGAATACCCAGACGGCCCGCTTGGATCAGCGTCTCGAGCGTGTAGGTGAAGGGATTGAAGACGTAGAGGCGCACGGCCGCGTCGCGGTGGATGGCTCGAAACCCGCTGGGCGCATCATCGACACCGGTTCCCGAGGCCAGCCCCACAGCCCGGCTGCCCAGCCTTTGAAGAATGCGCTTGGTGGGGGAAAAGTGATCGATCGCGCTGATCGGGCGCGCGCCGATGGCGATCTGCGCCTCGCCCGACAGAACCGGCGCGGTGAGTGCTGGGATGAAATCGGCGCGATACTGATTGTCTGCATCGGTGTTGACGATGACATCGGCGCCCAGCTTTAAACAGGCTTCTAGACCCAGCATGAACCCTCGCGCCAGCCCCTGATTGTGGCCAAGGCTGACGACGTGATCGACGCCGTTTTCGCGGGCGACCTCTGCTGTGCGGTCCGTTGATCCGTCATCGATCACCAGCCACTCAACAGTATCAAACCCCTCGACCGTGCGCGGCAAGGCCGCCAGCGTTTCGGGAAGCTGTGCCTCTTCATTGAAGCACGGAATCTGAATGATCAGTTTCATCGTCACGCCTTGAACGGGCTGCGGCCCGCGAAAGTATTGTCGTCCGTGACCTGCTCGGTCGTCTCACTGGTTTTGGGCGCCCGTCTGGCGGGGCGCCTCATCATGCATCTATCACTTTCGCGGCACATCCGCGAAGCCGACACATCGTTATCTGCGGGTATGATGCAATGCTGCCATGGCAAGATTAAGGCCGCCGCGTCCGACCAAATATCCCGCGTCGCGGTTCGCGACAGCCGGGCCCGAGTGCCCCCGCCTTCGCACCAACTGACCTATGAATACCGGAATACGACCATCTTTTGGACAAAGTGTTCCGACACACATTGTCCTCGATTGGCGGGGTAATCCCGTCGTGACCAGTTGTTCCTTGCCCGGGTGTGCTTGCGACCATGACAACCGACGCAAATACCGCTCAACCAGGCCCCGATGGTACGTTCGGCGACGAACTTGCGACCGGTACGCCGCTGTTGCGCGGTCAGTATACGATTGAACGGTTCCTGAACGCCGGTGGCTTTGGCATCACCTATCTGGCGAAGGACAGCCTCGACCGTTTGGTCGTGATCAAGGAATGCTTCCCGACCTCGATGTGCATGCGCTCGAACCAGACCGTGCGGGTCCGGTCGCGTAGCCATCAGGATGAATTTGAATCCGTGGTGCGCCTGTTCGGACAAGAGGCGCGCGCATTGGCCAAACTCCAGCACCCGCACATCGTCGGTGTGCATCAGGTGTTTGAGGACAATCACACCGCCTACATGGCGCTCGATTTCGTGCAGGGCCGCGATCTGCTGGACGTGATCGAACACGAACCCCACCGCCTGGGACCGCATGAAATCAAGGATATCCTGCTGAAGATGCTGAGCGCCGTGGCCTATATCCACGACCGCGGTATCCTGCATCGCGATATCTCGCCCGACAACATCCTGCTGGATGAGTTCAACAACCCCGTGCTGATCGACTTTGGCGCCGCGCGGGAAGAAGCCGTGCGGGTCAGCCGCGTTCTGTCAGCCCAGCACACGGTGAAAGACGGCTATTCCCCGCAGGAATTCTATATCCAGGGGTCGAAGCAGACGCTGTCGAGCGATCTCTATGCGCTGGCCGCCACCTTTTACCACCTCATCTCGGGCAGCCCACCTCCGGTCAGCCAGTTGCGCCTATCGGCTGTGGCCGAAGACGCCCCCGATCCCTATCAGCCGCTTCTGGGCTACAACCGCGACTATGACCGGTTCTTCCTGGGTGCGATCGACAAGTGCCTTTCGGTCTTCCCCAAAGACCGCTTGCAAACTGCGCATGAGTGGCTGGACGAGATTGATGAGCCGCGCCGCCGCGCTGCCGCGCTACAAAAGGCCAAGAAAGACCAACAGATCGAAGATACGATCCTGGCGCTGGTCGAAGAGACAAACCGCGAGGTTGCCCCGGGCGATGCCACTAGCGTGCCCAAGCCGGCCCCCGCGCAAGATACCGATGCCGAAGCGCTGCGCCCCTCGCGGCCCTTCCCCGAGCTTCGGGATAACCCGACACAACTCGTCGATCACCGTATCGGCGCAAAACAGGTGGATCAGACCCGGTCGTTTATCAGCCGGATCCTTGGCTCACCCTTCAAACGCCGCAGGCAGGACGAAGAACCGCAGTCAGACATTGTTGGAAAGGCGGGCAGATGAGATTTCTCCAGGAAATGATCGCAAAGAAAAAGCATGCGCGCGAAGGGCATGCGCTTGCTGAGGCGCCGCCAACGGCATCGGAGGATGTAAGCGCGCGTGACTTGCACGCCGCGGCGTTCGGTGATGCGGATCTGCAGCCCGAGGGCGCGGCCGAGCCTTCGATCCTGCCCTACCGCGTCCCGGTGGACGGCAACGAAGACGACACGGCCCTCGACGCGTTTCGCGATCAGGCGAGCGCGTCGCTGAACGTGAAGCTGAATGGCACGCTTGCGGTCGACGAAGACGACAGCGATGTCGACGACGACATTGATACAAGCGCGTTGAGCTATGACGAAACCGTCGGAGCGCAACATGCCGCGGAAGAAGAGGGTCGCGACGAGCTTGAATATGTCGATCACTTCGCCGCACCTAAGGCCGCAACCCCCAAGCCTGCGGCAGAGCCTGCGCCGAAGGTAGAGCCTGAAGAAGAGCTCGACCCCGCGCTCGCATCGTTTTTCCGCAAGGAAGCCGAGGCACAGGTCGAACCTGAGCCAGAGCCAGAGCCAGAGGACTTACCAGAGGTTGTGGCGGCCTCGACCGAGCCGGAACCGACAGACGTCGCGCCCGTTGAAGAGCCTGCGCCGGTAAGCGTCTTTAACCTTGATCCCGCGCCCGAGCCGGAAGCAGCGCCCGAACCAGTGGCCGAGGCCCCCCGGCCCGCTTCGCAACCCGTTGCCGCAGTGGCCGAAGATGACGCGCAAGACGAGGTGCCGTTGCACCCCGCCCTTGCAAACACCGCCAATGAGACACCGCCGGACGCGTCACTCTTTTTCGACAAACCGCCTGAAGACCGTCTGATGGAGCGCACGAACGAGATTTTCGCAAGCTCAACCCAGGCCGAAGCCGCAGCCGACGCAGCCATCAACGGTGCGGCCGCGGGCAAGAAGATTTGGGATCTTGGTGTGCCCGGCGCAGACCCAGAGGCCGATCCGTCAGAGGCCCCGCAACCCCAGCCGCGTCGTCGGGCCAGCCGGGTCAAGACGCGCCTTCTAGGCTTCAACCGTGCCGAAGATGCCGCGCCCGATCCGTTTGCAAGCAATGCATCGCCGCAAAACGGGCATTCCATGTTCCCTGTGGGCTGGATCATCGTGGTCAAAGGCCCAGGTCGCGGTGCCTGTTTCACACTGTTCAGCGGCGCCTCCAAAATCGGTCGCGGCGAGGGCCAGCCGATCCGCCTGAACTTTGGTGACACCTCGATCTCGCGCGATAACCACGCCGCGGTCGCTTATGATGACGAACAGCGCATGTTCTTCCTTGGCCATGGTGGCAAGGCGAACCTGGTGCGCTTGAACGACATGCCGGTGCTCAGCACCGAACCTCTGAACGATGGCGATCTGATCCGTATCGGCGAAACGACCCTTCGGTTCGTGGCGCTGTGCGATGAAGAATTCGCTTGGCCCGATACCGAAGACGCAGAAGGTGCGGATGCCCAAACAGGTTGAAGCCAGCTTCCAGGCCGCATCCGCACTGAGTGTTGGGATGCGGGACCATCAGGAAGACGCGGTCGTGTCTGACTTCCCCGTGGGGTCGGATATGGGGCTGGTTGTGCTTGCTGATGGCATGGGCGGGCACGCGGCAGGTGACATTGCCAGCACCATCGTCATGACCGAGGTGTATAGCGAGCTGAAATTTCAGTCCTCCGCACCCGAGGCGATGATCGGCAACATAAACAGCGTCCTGCTGTCTGCGGCCGCCAACGCAAACGATTGCCTTCGCGACCATGTGTTGGAAAACCCCGGTGCCTCGGGCATGGGGGCCACGCTCGTTGCGGCAGTTATCTACAAATCGCAACTGTCATGGATTTCGATCGGAGACAGCCCGCTCTACCTGTTCCGTGACGGTGTTTTGAAACAGCTGAACGAAGACCATTCCATGGCGCCGCAGATCGACTTTATGGTCGATAGCGGATTGATGGATTCCGAGGTCGGTCGCGATCACCCAGATCGTAATTGCCTGACCAGTGTGTTGGCCGGGGACGAGATCGCGCGCATCGACTGCCCCGCTCAACCGGTTGATCTGGTGGATGGCGACATTCTTTTAGTGTCGAGCGACGGGTTGCAGTTTCTGGGCGACGAGAACATTCAATCCACCCTCGCCAAGATGAGTGACGCGGAAGCCAATGATATCGCGGGTCAATTTCTGGAAGAGATCGATGAACTGGACGACCCGTACCAGGACAATGTCTCGATGTCGGTGATCAAGGTTCACCTAAACGGTGTGGACAGCGCACGGGTGCCCACACGCCCGATGTATGTCGCGGCCGACACCGCTGACGCGACCCGTGGGGCCGGCGTAAGCAAGATGCCGCAGCGCATCCATCTGAGCAATACCGCCAATGGGACGGGCACGAATGGCGTTGGCCCGATGGTTTTGATGCATCCCCTAACGTCGGCGGATCGTCAGAAGTGACACTCTTCAGCCCGATCGAAGACGTCGAAGTGCGGCTCAAGTCGCTTATTGCGTCTGGCGACCAGCCTGTGCGCACGACAGAACGCGCTGAAAAGTTGCTCGACCGGCTTAAGGCCCCGGTTCGGATCGCCTTACTGGGTGTCGCGGGGGCGGAGCGCACGCGGATCCTCAACGCCCTGGCCGATCTTCCTGAGGGCGAGGCTGCCCCCAGCGCGATTCCCATGGAACTTCGCTATGGCGATCATGAAGACGCCGAGATTACGCTGGCCAATGGAACGGCCCTGACGGAGGTCGGCTGCTTTCAGCCCGCGATGCATCCGGGGGCCGTCTTTGTTTCGCAGCGCCGGCCTTTGGCATCCCTTAAAAGTCTAAGCTTGATTGATGTGGCCGCCGAACCCACCGTTGCCGACCAACGTGCCGCAATGAACTGGGTCCTGCCCCGCACGGACATCGCCCTCTGGGTGTCCCCGACATTTTCCGACACCGAAATGCAGATCTGGGCAAATGCGCCCGACGACATCAAAGACCATGCCTATCTGGTGTTGACCGGTGGACCCGACGGGCCAGACCCGGCTTTTCTCAACCAGCATGCCGAACGGGTGCGCGGACTTCTCAAGCACGAGTTCCATGAAGTCGTGAGCGTGGGCCACCGGATCGGTGCCGAGGTTCCCACGCTGATCGGTAATGGCGTGGCCGCGTTGCAGGCACGCATTCGCAGCCATGCGGATGCCGGGCGGCGCGCCGATGCCGATAGCGCGCTGATGTTCCTCAACTCGCTAGACCGCGTGCGGTCGCGCCCGGTTGTGGCCAGCCGTCCGATCCTTCCGGAGCCTGTGAAGGTCGCAGAGGAACCCTCTGAAGTATATGACCTTTACGTGGCCGCCTTTACGTATCTGAGAGACCGCGCCGGGCAGTTGCTGGCAACCATTCGGGGCGGTGACGACCCTGATCCGCTGGGCGTCCTGACCCATTGCGGTCAGACCTTGGCGGGTCTCTCGAAGATCCTCGAAGACTACGATGATGAGGCCCCGCCGAGCCTCGCGACCTTGGCCGAGATGCTGAGTGAGGCCGAGGAACTTGTGATCCTCTTGGAACTCGAAGACGGCGAGACCCCGAAAATCGATGCTGTTTCGCTTCTGTTGCAGTTGCGGCGCGAGTTCGAGGCCCGCCTAGCCGCCTGAAACATGGTGAATTTTCGCCAGGCGCCAGAAACCTGCCATACAAATACCACTTTGTCGGGAGATTGACGAAGGCAAAGCGTCTGACGCGCGCCCATTGCTGAGCGCGCAGTGCCCCGGTGAGCAGTGAATGGGGCATAGGTTTGGTGAGGCGCGAAAGTGAGTTGGGGTAACGCGATGAACGTTGAGACCAGGATCGAAGACGCCACAGAGGCGGCCACACCCGAGAAATCGCACCTTCTGGCGACCAGTCTAGGCGCCCTCTCCCCCATCGTTGAGAAAATGAACGAGCTTGAGGCCGCAATCTCGACCATTGCCGATGTTGGGGATCGCACCGCTGCCAAAAGCGCCCGCAAGCTACAGCGTCAGCTGCGCAAGCTGGAACCGACGATCACGATGATCGGCCAGGTGAAGGCGGGCAAAACCTCGCTCGTAAACGCCATGGTCGGCTGGCCGGGCCTGTTGCCCGCGGATGTGAACCCGTGGACTTCGGTGATCACGTCGCTCCACATCAGCCCCCACGCCGCCAGCGCCGGCGACCGCGCGACCTTCAAGTTCTTCGAGGGCGAAGAGTGGGATCGTCTGGTCGAACGCGGCGGTCGCATCGGCGAATTGGCCGGGCGCGCGGGCGCGGATGACGAACTGCAGAAACTGACCGAGCAGACCCTTGAGATGCGTGAGAAGTCGCGCCGCCGTCTGGGCGACAAGTTCGAGCTTCTGCTGGGTCAGGAACACAACTACGGCTATGTCGACCGCGAACTGGTCGAACGGTATGTCTGTCTTGGGGACGACTTCGAGAACGACACCGATACCTCGAACACCCAAGGGCGCTTTGCCGACATCACCAAGTCGGCGGATCTTTATCTCCAGCGGCCCGAGTTCCCCATCGACTTCTGCATTCGCGACACGCCCGGTGTGAACGACACCTTCATGATGCGCGAACAGATTACGATCCGCGCGATCCGCGAAAGCCGGATCTGCGTGGTGGTGCTGTCGGCGCACCAGGCACTCAGCACCGTGGACCTCGCGTTGATCCGTCTGATCTCGAACATCCCAACGCGTGAGGTGATGATTTTCGTCAATCGCATTGACGAGTTGTCCGATCCGGCCACGCAGATCCCCGAAATCGAAGACAGTATCCGCAAGACGCTTGCCGAACATAAAGGTCCCGCCGATGCCGAGATCCTGTTCGGAAGCGCGCTTTGGGCAAATCATGTGCTGAACGCGGATGCCTCGGACTTGAGCGAGGCGAGCGCTGCCGCGCTTGAGAACTGGGCCGAGGAGACGCTGAAAAACCGCGCCAAGATGACCGACCGTGAAGTCGCCTGGGAGCTGTCGGGCGTGCCTGCCGTCTACAAGGCGCTGGCCTCCCGGATCGATGCCGGTATTGGCGATGAGGCCGTGAGCAAGGCCGCGAAGGGTGCAATGAACCTCGTGAGCTCGATCACCACGTCGGAACACATCGTGGCCATGCGGCTGAGCGACGAGGCGATTTCGCCGTTGGACCGTAAGGCCGTCCCGCAGGAGCTCGACAAGATCGAGGCGCAGTGCATGGAGCTGCTGCAGCAGAATTTCAACGATGTGCTCTACGACTTTGAGACGCGGCTGGACCGGTCACACAAAGGCTTTCTGGACCGTGCGACCGGTTCGCTGATCGCGCATCTCGAAAAGAACGGCGAAACCGATGTCTGGCACTATGACGCGACCGGTTTGCGGGTTCTTCTTCGCACCGCGTTCCAGGTGTTTTCGCGCAACGCCCAAGCGACCAGTCAGAAGGTCTATCTGCAGACGGCCGCCGAGATTCGCGACATCTACCTACGGGCCTTCAACGTGCCCGACGAGACGTTCCGGCTGGAAGCCCCGCCAGCGCCTTATGTGCCGTCGCCGGTTCTGTTGGGACAGACCATTGCGCTTGATCTGGGCAAAGGCTGGTGGAACCGCTGGTGGCAGCGCCGTCGCGGATTTCGCAACTATGCGGTCGCCTTTGCCGAGATGATCGAATCCGAGACAAGGCCCATCATCGATGGCCTGAAGACGGATCACGCCCGCGCAATCAACGAGGATGCCCGCGATGTCCTGCAGGATTTTATCGCAAGTCAGCGCGAGATCCTGACCCATCTGTGCAGCCAGGCCGACACCAGCACCGAAGACCTGATGTCAGCGGGCAAGACGGCGGCCAACCGCGAAAAGACAAAGGCGCTGGAAGCCACCACCGCCACACTGACGAAATACGCCGCCTAACCCGCGGTTTCCTGGGGATTGTGAACGCATGGCCATGCAGCCAGATGCACCGAATGCCAAGCCTGTTGTCGCGCTGATGGGCGAATTCAGCGCGGGCAAAAGCACGCTTGCCAACCTGTTGATCTGTCAGGGCCGGTCGCCCGTGAAGGTGACCGCCACCCAACGTCCGCCGGTCTGGTACAGCTATGGCACCGGCGATCCCTACATCGTCGATATGCGCGGCGAGGTCACAGTAATCACCGACGACGATCTCGATGACGTACCCGTAGAGACCACGAACTACATCAAGGTATTCGTCGAGGCCGACATCCTTGAGATTTTCGACATCATCGATATGCCCGGAAACTCGGACCCGAACATGTCGTCCGACGTCTGGCGCCGCGCCATTCGCCATGCCGATGCGGTGATCTGGTGCAGTCACGCGACGCAGGCCTGGCGACAGAGCGAAGCCGCTGTCTGGGATGAGATGCCGCCGTCGCTCTATGACACAAGTATCCTTCTGCTGACGCGCTACGACAAGCTGTTGACCGATAGCGACCGCCGCCGGGTGGTGGCCCGGGTGCGCAAGGAAACCGATGGCCTGTTTCGTGAGCTGTTTCCGATCTCGCTGATTGAGGCGATGGAGGCGGGCGACAACCACGATCAATGGGTCGCCAGCGGCGCGGATGCCTTCATCCGCTGTCTTCTGGACCTGACCGATGACATCCAGTCTGGCACCATCGCCCCCCGCCCGCCAGCGGCCCCGAAACCAGATGAGGCCCGCCCCCTACGCGCGGTCGCGGATCCTGTTGACGCGCCAGTCGCCGCACGGACATTAGACGGTGATGGGCCGCAAGATGCCCTCTCGACCGCGGGAATTGCTCCTAAGCGGGTGGAGCGCCCATCCGCCCCATCGCGGCGGCGTCCGCCCCGCACAGACAGCGGGCCCGCGCGCCTCTAAGGCAGCACGCGGCGCACCAGGACTGTAGTCTACCTTGCTGTCTTTCGGCGCAAGATCGCAGTCCCTGCCAATTTCACCCTGACCCGCTTTTCAGCGCGCCTTTGGTATGTGATAAGCGCCAAATACAGCGGGATAGCCGACGATGGACGTGATTGAACAGCTGGACGCCTTGCGCGGCGCACACCGTGCGGTCGAGGCGGCGGCCTATGTCGATTTCAAGTCCGGCACGGTTCTGGCCTCTAGCGCTGTGATCGCCCCGCCCCAGGAACGGCTGGATGCGCTATGCGAAACGGCTGGGCACCTTCTCGATGGTCCTGCCGGTCAAGCGGTTCAGGCCACCATGCTCAGCCCTGCAGAGGCCATCGTTATCCAGCGCGCCGATGACACCGCGGGTGAGGCGTTGTGCCTGATTTGCGCGGCCAACGCCGATCTGGCGGATCTGGGCGCGGCTGCCAAGCGGCTTGTGACCGAAATTGGCGGACGATGACGGCTTTAATGGGTGACCCTGCGTGAGTGACGAGACAAACCTGGAACGCAAGCTGGAACGCTTGGCGGCAAGTGGTCTTGCGACGGGGGAATCGCGGCAGCTTACCGGGGATCGTGATGCGATCCTGCGGCAAATCCTGATCGAAATTGATGATACCGTGCTGCCGCGCTCTCTGCGCCTTGAGGCGAGCGCGACGCGCGCCGTGACGGTCGAGATCAAGGGGCGCCGTCTTTTGAAGGTTCTGGGCAACGTGGGTGCAGCGACCGCGGGGCTCGAAGGGCGGTCGCTGGATGCGGAAGGCGGCGAAGACGTGGCCGCGCTCAAGTCTTACTTTGAGGCGCTGATCGGCACGGCAAAGACGGTTCGCGCAACGATGCAGGCTTTGGACATCGCGCCATCGGCTGGAGACATGGGGCTCTCGGCCCGTGCCTTGGCCGAAGCCTGGTCGGTGGCGCTTGCCCCCAGGGCCGATGCCGATAGGCCTGGCCTCGTGGCCGGCCTGATCTCGGATCTGGGGGATGCCGTGTTAGGCTGGCGCGTTGATAGCGAGCAGACCGATACCGGGGGGGCCGATGCCTCTGTAAGCGATCTGATGGCGCTGCCGCTGGGCGCGCACTCGCCCCTTTTGCCGCCGGATGCCCGGTATGCGATGACGCTGGTGCAACGCAGCAGTGGTGAAGACGCGATCTTTCTGGCCCGCATCGATGCGACCACGGCGGCGCTGCATCTCACCGCCGACGCTGGCCCGCGTGCAATTGCGGTGTGGCGCAAGATCGCGGCCGTGTAAGGGCGGGATCACTGCCCCGCCCCACCTTCGTCGCCCGAACAGCGCTTAGCGATACAGCAGAGAGACCCCGTTCGAGAAGAGATGAACCTTCCCGGGGGCCGCCGTCAGCCGCACGTCTTTCTTGCGCACATCGGCGTGGATGCCCTGCAGCTTGGCCAAAACCGGATCCTTCCCGGGCTCGGACTCGAAGTACAAAAGCGTCACTTCCCCCAGCCCTTCCAGGAAATCGACCTTCCCTTGGAAGATGTGCTGCCCATCGGTTTCCACGAAGTCCTCGGGCCGGACGCCGACATTTACCTTCAGCCCCATGTCAGAGTCTTGGGTGGGCACGGATGACACCGCAGTGCCACCACCGGCCAGGGCTACCGTCGTCTCTGCGCCGGTGCCGGTCACTTCGCCGGGCAACAGGTTCATCGCGGGCGAACCGATGAACTGGGCCACAAACTCGCTATTCGGCGTCTCATACAACTCCAACGGCGTACCGACCTGCGCGATGCCCTTGTTGGCCAGAACCACGATCCGCGAGGCGAGCGTCATGGCTTCGACCTGGTCATGGGTCACGTAGATCATCGTGGAGTCGGGCATCGCCTCTTTCAACTGCGCGATCTCGATCCGGGTAGCAACACGCAGCGCGGCGTCGAGGTTTGAGAGCGGCTCGTCGAAGAGATAGACCTTGGGATCCCGCACAATGGACCGGCCAATGGCAACCCGCTGACGCTGGCCGCCCGATAGCGCTTTCGGCAGGCGGTCGAGGTATTCGTTCAGCTGCAGCTTGTCCGCCGCCCCTTGCACCGCTGCCTTGATTTCCTCTTCCGACTTTTTGGCCAGGCGCAAGGCAAAGGCCATGTTGTCGTAGACGGTCATGTGCGGATAAAGCGCGTAGGACTGAAACACCATCGCAATCCCGCGCTGGGACGGGGGCACATCGTTCACCACCGTGCCGTCGATTTCCAGCGTGCCGGCGGTGATCTGTTCAAGCCCCGCGATCATCCGCAAAAGCGTGGACTTGCCGCAGCCCGACGGGCCGACAAAGACGATCAATTCGCCCGTATCGATGTCGAGGTTGATGTTTTTGAGCACTTCAACCGTGCCGCCATATGCCTTGCCCACATCGGTGAGCTTCAGATTGGCCATGTCTCCTCCTCCCGCGCGGTGGGTCCGCGCTGTATCACTTTGTGTCTTCGACGCCGAAATAGGCGTTATATGGCGGCAGGGTGATCCCCCCGTCGGTGATGTCTGGCGCAAACGGCGCCCCTTTGTCTTCCTGCCAGTCGCCTTCGGGCAGCGTCACCGCAAGCGGGGCATCGGACATGTTGAAGGCGCAGAACACGCGCTTGCCTTCGTAACTCCGGATAAATGACAGACTGATCTCGGTCGCCTCGACCAACTCGAACGAGCCTTTGACAAGGGCCGGATGCGCGGCCCGGAACGCGATCATCGACTTGTAGAAGGCCAGCGTAGAGCCGCCATCCCGCTCCTGCTCGATGACGGAGCTATGCAGATGTTCCATCGCCATAGGCAACCACGGCTTGCCGTCGGAAAAACCGCCGTTCTGATTGTCGGTCACCCAAGGGATCGGCGTGCGGCAACCATCGCGGCCCTTGAATTTGGGCCAGAAACGGATGCCGTAGGGGTCTTGCAGATCCTCAAAAGACACATAAGCCTCTGTCAAACCCAGCTCTTCGCCCTGATAGATGCAGACCGATCCCCGCAAGCTCATCAGGATCGCGGCGTACAGCCGTTTGGCCGGATCGCTCAGGTTCCAGCGCGACGGGTGGCGCACCACGTCGTGGTTGGAAAACGCCCAACACGCCCAGCCATCGCCGATCGTTTCCTCGAACTTGCGCAGCGCTCTGGCCATCCACTCGCCAGTGGGGTTGTCGCCCGCCAGGAATGAGAAGTCATAGCACATATGCACCCGGTCATCGCCGGCGGTGTACTGGGCCTGGATCTCCATCCCGTATTGCGCATCGCCCACCTCGCCCACCGCCGTGGAGCCTGGATACTCATCAAGGACTGCGCGGAACCGCTTCAAGAAGTCGAGGTTTTCTGGCTGGTTCTTGTCGTACTTGTGGTCCTGCCAGTTATAGGGGTTCACGCTGGGCGCGATGGTATCGTTCCGCTCTTCCGGCAGCAGCGCGGGGTTCGGGCGCAGCTGCTGGTCGTGGAAGTAGAAGTTGATGGTGTCCAGGCGGAAACCATCGACACCGCGCTCCAGCCAGAAGCGGACGACGTCCAGAAGCTCATCCTGGACCTCCGGGTTGTGCAGGTTCAGGTCAGGCTGTTCGGACAGGAAGTTGTGCAGATAGTACTGCATCCGCTCGCCATCCCACTCCCACGCGGAACCACCAAAGATAGAGAGCCAGTTGTTGGGCGGCGTGCCGTCCGGCTGTGGGTCTGCCCAGACGTACCAATCCGCCTTGTTGTTGTCGTGCGAGGCACGGCTTTCTTGGAACCAGGGGTGTTGGTTCGAGGTATGGCTGAGCACGAGGTCGATCAGGACCTTCAGGCCCAGCTCATGCGCCCGTGTCACGAGCGCATCGAAATCGCCCAAGCTGCCGAACATCGGATCGACATCGCGGTAGTCGGACACGTCGTAACCGAAGTCGAGCATGGGAGAGCGGAAGAAGGGCGAAATCCAGATCGCATCGACGCCCAGTTCCGCCACATGCGGCAGGCGGTGGATGATCCCCGCCAGATCGCCGATCCCGTCCCCGTTCGAGTCCTGGAAGGACCGGGGATAGATCTGATAGATCACCGCCCCCCGCCACCAATCGGTGTCGACCGCATCCTGGGTTGCGCGTTGCTGGACGGCCGTATCAAGCAGGTTCATCTGCGTGACATCCTTTGGACTGTTACTTCACCGACCCGGCCAGAAGGCCGCGGACGAGATAGCGTTGCATTGCAAAGAAGACGACAAGCGGCACAGCGATCGAGACAAAGGCCGCCGTGGCCAGGATCTCCCAGTTGCCGCCTCTGGTTCCCAGAAGTTCGACAATCTGGTTCGTCATCACCGTGGTTTCACCCGTCGCATCGATCAGGAACACCTTGGCCACCAGCAAATCGTTCCACGTCCACAAGAACTGGAAGATCGCGAAGGAGGCGAGTGCCGGGAACGATAGCGGCAAGATGATCTTGGTGAAGATCTGGAAATCTGTGGCCCCGTCGACCTTAGCGTTTTCGATGATATCGCGCGGCAGCCCCACCATGTAATTTCGAAGGAGATATATCGCGAGGGGCAAACCGAACCCGGTATGGGCCATCCAGACGCCCAGATACCCCTTCCCGATGCCGATCTCATTGTGAAACTTCAAAAGCGGGATCAGCGCGAGCTGCAGTGGAACCACGAGAAGCGCCACAACCAGCGCGATCAAGAGCGCACGCCCCGGGAAATCCATCCACGCAAGCGCGTAGGCCGCAAAGGCCGCTACGAGGATCGGGATGATCGTTGCCGGGATGGTCACGGTCAGCGTATTGAAAAACGCCTTGGCCATCCCGTCGGTTGCGTCACCGCTCAGCAGGACGGTGTTGTAGTTTTCGGTCGTGAACTCCGGCGGCGTCTCTGCGGTCACAAAGACCCGTGGACCGCGATTGCCTTCAAACGGTTCGGTGTTGGTCAAGCGATAGTCGCCATTGGCCTGAACCGTGATCTCACCACCCCGGCGCAACTCTGCCGTGTCGCCTGCGGCGAACGCGTCAATCGCGCGGCTTGAGACACCAAAAACCGATATCTCAGCGTCGCCCGCCTCGCCAAAAAGGTTGCCTTCGATGACGTAGAGGTCGCCCTCTTGCACCTGCGTGTCGGGCGCGTCGGTGCGCAACGTTAGGTTCTGTTCTGACGGGAACAGCGCATTCCACCAGCCTGACGCCGCGATCTGATCCGCCGTGCGGAACGACGAGACGAAGAGACCCACCGTCGGGAACAGCCACAACAGCACAAGAAACACGACCGAGATATGGACGGCCCATGTCAGTCCGGACTTCTTACCAGCAATCCCATCCATCAGCGCATCTCCTTACGGGCGTTGTAGACGTTCCAGACAAGGATCGGCGTCACCAGAAGCATGATGATCATCGCACTGGCCGATCCCACGCCCCAGTCATTGGCGCGGAACAGCTTGTCGAACATGTAGTTGGCCAGAACCTGGGTTTCCCACTGGCCGTTGGTCATGGCGAACACGATGTCGAAGACCTTGAGAACGACGAGTGTGATTGTCGTCCAGACCACCACGATCGTGCCGGCAATCTGCGGGATCTTGATCTTGAAAAAGATCTGGAACGGGTTGGCCCCATCGACAATCGCCGCTTCCACGGTTTCTTCGGGGATCCCGCGCAGGGCCGCCGACAGGATCACCATGGCAAAGCCGGTTTGGATCCAGATCAACACAATCATCAGAAGGAAGCTGTTCCATCCCGGCGTGGTCAGCCAGGTCTGCGGTTCGCCATAGGGCAGATCTTGCGTGAAGACGCCCAGAAGCGCGCGCAGGGCAACAAAGACAAGCCATGCCGCAAGCGCTGCCATCGCAATCCGGAAGAGCGACATCAGCGACCCACCACCACCGCTCGGCCCCCAGACGGGCTTGACGAAGAGGTAGGCCGCATAGGCGACCAGTCCGGCGAACCCGATAAGCAGGATGGCGGGGAGGACCTGCAGGAAGAGAAGCGACCCAAAGCCCCCCTCGAACTGTAGCCACAGGGCGTTCAAAATCCCGATCTGATCTTGCTCCACCGGCCGGGTGTCATAGACGAGCTTCCAGATCACCGACGCGCCCACGAAGGAGATCGCCATGGGCATGAAGATCAACGATTTCGCCGCATTGCCCCACCCGATCCGGTCGGTGAGCTGAGCGGCCAGCAAGCCAAAAGCGGTCGAGGCCGCCGGCACGATGATCAGCCAGAGCATGTTGTTGCGCAGGGCTTCCCAAAATTTGGGCTCGCCAAACATTTGGGTGTAGTTGTCGAGACCGACGAATTGATAGCCCCCACCCGGCACACGTTCGGTCAGCGACAGGCGGATTGTCTCGAACACTGGGTAGGCCAGGTACAGGCCCAAAGCGATCATCGCAGGGGCCAGGAACAGCCAGGGCCGGATCATATTCGCGCGGTTGATATTGCGCCCGGCATTGGGCCCCTTGGCGGGAAACAAAACTTTATCAATGAATTGGTTCGAGAAGTAAAAGTAGCCGACACACCCACCAACACCGATAATGATGGTTAAAAGGCCTTGCAACGCAGGATGCATGGCGTTCCCTCCCGGATTATAAAGTCTTTGGAATTGGGGAAGCCCGAACCCGACCGGACTTCCCAAGAGCGTGGCCCGAAAGCGTTACTTCAACGCGTCCCAGGAGGACTGGATTTCGGCAGCCACGGCGGCGGCGTCATCGCCCCCGGCGTAATCCACCATGCCCGTCCAGAACGACCCGGCACCGACACCACCTGGCATCAGGTCCGACGCGTCAAAGCGGAACGTCGTCGCGCCCAACAGGATCTCGTTCATTTTGGCGAGCGTGGGGTCCGAGAACTTCGAGGCGTCTACACCCTTGTGCGGTGTAAGGAAGCCCGACAGGCCCATCCAGATCTCATGCGCTTCCGGCGTCTGCAGGAAGGCGATCAGCTCATGTGCCGCTTCGTTCTCATTGGTGATGGCCCAAAGCGTACCCGCACCCAGAACCGGCGTGCCCAGATCCTTCTCGGCATAGGCCGGGAAGTAGAAGAAGTCTGCATCTTCACCGACAACCGTGCCTTCCGGGAAGAAGGCCGGGATGAACGACGCCTGACGGTGCATGTAGCATTGCGGTGGCGAGGCAAAGAGGCCCTTGGGGCTGTCGCGGAAGTCGGTCGAGGCCACGGCCCCTGCCCCGCCGGCGACGTAATCGTCGTTGCGGGCGAACGCGCCGAATTCTTCGATCGCGGCCACAACACGTTCATCGTCAAACGGGATCTCGTTGGCCACCCACTGGTCATAGACGCTGGGATCCTGCGTGCGCAGCATCATGTCCTCGACCCAGTCGGTCGCGGGCCAGCCGGTGGCACCGCCCGACCCCAGACCAATGCACCAAGGTGTCTCGCCATCGGCAACGATCTGATCGGTCAGGGCTTTGAGCTCTTCCATCGTGGTGGGGACGTCATAGCCTGCATCCTCGAAGTTTTCGGGGCTGTACCAGACCAGCGACTTCACATCGACTTTGTAGAAGAAGCCATAGAGGTTATCGGCGCCATCGGGGCCGCTGTAGGTGCCCAGATCAACCCAGGACTGGCCTGCGGCGTAGTTTTCCGCGATCCATTCCGCTGTTCCATCGCGCAGCGGTGTCAGGAACCCGCGGCTGGCCATATCGGCGGCCAGACCGGGCTGCGGGAAGACTGACACGTTCGGGGCCGACCCGGCTTCCGCGTCAACGACGATCTGCTGCTCAAAGCTGTCCGATCCGACGTAGCGCACATCATGGCCCGACTGTTCGGCAAACGCGGCCAGCACTTGTTCGACCATATCCTGGTCCGGCCCCAGCCAGGGCCCGAAGACTGTGACCTGCTCTTGTGCGGCGGCGGCGCCAGCCCAGAGGGCGAGTGCGGCAGTGCCGACATAGAGGTTCGATTTCATGGTGTTCCTCCCGGTTCTACACGCCCTGCCGGCGTGTGTGTAACTTGCCCGCGCTCACAATACCAAAGCGCTTTGGACGACGGGACGGTCGCTCAAGAGACAGGCACTGTCAATCACTGATTTGCCGATCACTCTGTTTTCCAATTGTTTTTTACGCGCGAAAAAAGATCATCTGCGCAAGATCGCTTTGACGCGCCGACGGTCACTCGATAACCTCATTTCGAATTGAAAGCGCTTTGAACCGGTTTCGGCAATGAATCTCAAAGAGTTGGCCCACACCCTGGGTCTGAGCCAAACGACAGTCAGCCGGGCCCTGAACGGCTATCCAGAAGTGAGCGAGACAACGCGCCGCAGGGTCCTGCAGGCGGCGGAACAGCACAACTACCGCCCCAACACCCGCGCGAAAGCCTTGGCAACGGGGCGCGCGATGACGATCGGCCATGTGATTCCGGTGTCGACCAAACATGAGATGGTGAACCCGGTCTTTGCCGACTTCATTTCCGGCGCGGCCGAGGTCTATGCGGCGCACGGATACGATATCACCATGTCCGTGGTAAAGGACGCCGATGAGGCGGGCGCCTACCGCACGCTCGCCGCAAAAAGCGCGGTCGACGGTGTCATCGTCCATGCCCCCACCACCGACGAGCCGCGGATCGCCCTGCTCACAGAACTTGGCCTGCCGTTCGTCGTCCATGGCCGCGCCAGCCAAGTGACCCTGCCCTATAGCTGGCTCGACGTGAACAACCGACGCGGGTTTCAGCGCGCGACCGAGTTTCTGGTCGATCTGGGTCACCACCGTATCGGCCTAATCAACGGTCTTGAGCATCTCGACTTCGCGATCCGGCGGCGGCAGGGCTATTTGGCAGGCCTTGCTCAGTGCGGGCTGCAACCCGATGCCGCCCTGATGACCACCGGAGAGATGACGGAAAGCTACGGCTATCTGGCCGCGGGCCGGATGATCGATGCGCCGCACCCACCGACCGCTTTTCTCGCATCATCGATCATCGTCGCGTTGGGGGCGCGTCGCGCCATCGAGGAACGCGGGCTGGTCATGGGCCGTGATATCTCGATCATCGCCCATGATGACGACCTGTCATACTTCCGAAATGACGAGACCGAACCGATGTTCACGGCGCTCAGATCATCCGTCAAGGAAGCCGGACACCGGACCGCGACGATGCTATTGGCCAAGATAAGCGGCACCGACCAGACACCGCAGCAGCAGTTGATGGAAGTCGAAATGATCCTTGGCCGGTCGACAGGCCCCGCCCCCATCGGCCTTGCGAGAGAAAGACAACGCTCATGAACTTCACCCGCGCCGGTTTCCCCGAAGGCTTCCTGTTTGGCACTGCCACGTCGAGCTATCAGATCGAAGGCCATGCCTTTGGCGGAGCCGGCCCCACCCATTGGGACAGTTTCGCAGCCACCCCCGGAAACGTGGTGCGCGCGGAAAACGGGGCGCGGGCCTGCGACCACTACCACCAGCTGGACGAGGACCTGGATCTGATTGCCGGGGCGAACGTGGATGTCTACCGCTTCTCGACCAGCTGGGCGCGGGTTCTGCCAGAGGGGCGTGGTGCGCCAAACCCTGAAGGACTGGATTTCTACGACCGTCTTGTGGACGGCCTGTTGGAGCGAGGCCTGAAGCCTGCGGCAACGCTCTACCATTGGGAACTGCCGTCGCCACTGGCCGATCTGGGCGGATGGCGCAACCGCGATATCGCGGGCTGGTTCGGTGACTTCACTGAGACGATCATGTCGCGCATCGGCGACCGGGTCTGGTCCGCCGCGCCGATCAATGAACCCTGGTGTGTCGGCTGGCTCAGCCACTTTCTGGGCCAGCACGCACCGGGCCTGCGTGATATCCGGGCGACAGCACGCGCGATGCACCATGTGCTCGTCGCCCACGGAACCGCGATCCAGACCATGCGCGGGCTTGGCATGTCGAACCTCGGTGCCGTGTGCAACTTCGAATACGCGCAAGCCGCCGATGACAGCCCCGAAGCCATTGCGGCGGCACAGCTTTATGACGGCTACTACAACCGCTTTTTCCTGTCGGGACTGTTTCATAAGTCTTATCCCGAGGATGTGCTCGAAGGCCTAGGGCCGCACTTGCCGGACGGTTGGCAAGATGATTTCGACCTGATCGGAAGCCCGGTCGATTGGTGCGGGCTGAACTACTACACGCGAAAGATCATCGCGCCGAATGACGACCCGTGGCCCGGGCATGACGAGGTGCCGGGCACGCTACCGAAAACCGCTATGGGGTGGGAGATCTATCCAGACGGACTGGAGTTCTTTCTCAAACGGACGCATGAGGAGTACACAAAGGGCCTTCCGCTCTACGTTACGGAAAATGGCATGGCGGCACCGGATGAGGTGAGCGGGGGCAGGGTCGAAGACCCTCATCGGATCGACTATCTGAATGCGCATGTGGCCGCCGTGCAAAATGCGCTAGCAGATGGTGTCCCCGTTGCGGGCTACTTTATCTGGTCTCTCATGGACAATTACGAATGGGCCCTAGGCTACGAAAAGCGGTTCGGCTTGATCCATGTCGACTTCGACACCTTGCAGCGCACACCGAAAGCATCCTATCACCGCCTCGCATCCGCCCTCGCCCGCTGAGCCCCGCCTATGTCCCGCCCCGCCGACATCTTTTCCCTCGTGGCCGATATCGGCGGCACCAACACACGGGTCGCGTTGGCCGAGGGTCCAAAGCTTCTTCCCGAAACAATCCGGAAGTACCGAAACGCCGACTATCCCGGCCTTGAGACGGTCTTGCGCACCTATATCTCCGAAGAGGACAATGTGGATTGCCGGGCCGCCTCGGTCGCCATCGCAGGCCCGGTGCGCAACGGCAGCGGCACCCTGACAAACCTTGACTGGACAATTGACGAGGCCACACTTGCCCGGGCCACCCAGGCTGAGTTCGTGGCCGTGCTGAACGATCTGGAGGCGCAGGGCCACGCGTTGGGGCGCATATCGCCGGACAATCTACGGGAGGTTGTTACCGGTCAGCCCCCCGTGGACGGGGCGGCGCAACTGGTGATCGGTGTGGGCACCGGCTTCAACGTCGCGCCTGTGCATTACGCAGGTGAGCATCGTTTGGTCCCACCGTCGGAAGCTGGCCACGCCAACCTCCCCATCCGCACGGAGGCCGACCTGCGCCTGTGCCGGTTCGTCGAGACCGCGCACGGCTTTCCCGCGGTCGAAGATGTTCTGTCAGGCCGCGGCTTGGAGAGGCTTTATGCCTTTCTCGGCCACGAAGCGGATGACCCGCGCGAGTTGTCCGCCGCCGATATCATGGCCGAGCGCGCGGATGGGGAAGACCGCGCCATCGCAGCGGCCAAGCATTTTGTGCAATTGCTGGGCACGGTTGCCGGCAATCAGGCGCTGATTCACTTGCCCTTTGGCGGTATGTTCCTGGCAGGCGGCGTGGCACGGGCGTTCGGACCCCTGCTTGGCGAATACGGGTTCACGCAGGCATTCCGCGACAAGGGCCGGTTCGCCGGCTTCATGCACAATTTCTCGGTATCCGTAATCGAAGATGACTTTGCCGCCCTGACGGGCTCAGCCGCTCATCTTGCCCGGATCTCGGGATAATCTGCCAATTCAGGCGGGTCCGTAACTCAGCCTTAACTCGTGAGTCTCTAGATCGCTGGGCAGTGCTCAGCAACCAAAGGGATCGCGATGGAGACGAACGAAGCCGCTTCGGGTGACCTGCCTGAGGGCACCGCAATCCTGACGCTTGCCCCACGGCTGGACACCGTCGCGTCACAGGCGCTGGCGGAGGAGATGAAATCCTATTCGGGCAAAGATCTGACGCTGGACGCAGGTGCCGTCGAACACCTGGGCGCGCATGCCGCCCAAACGCTGCTGTCGGCGGCTCGGGCCTGGACAACATCCGGCCATACCTTCGCGATCACACCACGCTCGGAGGCGGTTGATGCGCATTTGGCGACCCTCGGCATCGTGCCCGCTGATCTTATGACGGGAGAGGCTGCATGAGCTTGAATGTCCTTGCCGTGGATGACAGCCGCACGATGCGCGACATGCTGCGCCTGACGCTCGACGACGCGGGTATGACGGCGCATCTGGCCGAAGACGGGCAGCACGGGCTGGAAGTGCTCGACGATGTTGCGCCTGACGTCATCATCACTGACATCAATATGCCGCGCCTCGATGGGTTTGGATTTATCAATGCCGTGCGTGCCAAAGAGGATTACCGCACGCTTCCAATCCTTGTCCTAACTACGGAAAGCTCGGCTGAGCTGAAGTCCCGCGCGCGCGATGCGGGCGCGACGGGATGGATTGTGAAACCGTTCGACCCGGAAAAACTGGTCCGCGCACTACAGATCGTGGCGGGGTAAGGCGATGTCCGACCCGATGGCGGAGATCAAGGCCTCGTTCTTTGTCGAATGCGAGGAACTGCTGGAAGCGCTGCAGGATGGCCTGCAGGCGATGGAAGATGGCGCCACGGATTCTGAGACGATCAACGTCGTGTTCCGAGCCGTGCATTCCATCAAGGGCGGTGCGGGCGCCTTCAGCCTCGATCAACTCGTCGGGTTTGCCCACGCATTTGAGACAACGCTTGACGCCGTCCGCTCCGGCGACGTCGCCCCCAGCGGGGACATCATCGCCCTCTTCTTCCAATGCGGCGACCTTCTGTCGGATCTCGTCCGCGCCGCGCGCGATGAAACGCTTCTGGACGAGGCGACGCTCGCGCCTGTTCTTGCCCGCCTGAGCGATCTGGTGGAAGAAGACGGCGATTACGCCGAAGCCGAAGCCGCATTTCAGGCAACGGCGCTGAGCATCGACCTCATGGATCTCGGTGCGCCCGAACCCGCGGCCACCACCTATACAATCAAATTCGCGCCCGAGCCGGAATTGTATTCCAGCGGCAATGAGCCCCTGTACCTGCTGCGCACACTGCAGGAGATGGGCACTGCAGTAATCCGGTGCGACAGCACCCAAGTGCCGCCACTCGACACCTACGACCCGGCCAAGTCCTACCTTCGCTGGACCATCGAAATCGAGACCACGACAGACGAACCCGCCATCCGCGAAGTCTTTGAATTCGTCGATGGGCTCTGCAGCCTGACCATCGCAGCGGATCCTGGCACAGCCGATGTGTCAGAGCCCAGTCCATCCGCCGATTTGGACCCGCTCCCGGAAGTTGACCCGCCCGTCGAGACGCAAGTGGTCCCGGAAGAGCCCGAAATCGAACCTGAAAGACCGTCGGCGCCGGGACCGGACCCTGCCGCCGCTGAGCGGGCGCCGGAAACCACCGCAAAACCAACAGCAGCGGCCCCAAAAGCGACCGTGCGCGTGGATCTCGAACGCATTGACCGACTCGTGAACCTGGTGGGCGAGTTGGTGATCAACCAGGCCATGCTGTCCCAATCCCTGGGCGAAGCAGCCCTGTCGGGCAACAGTCAGATCGCGGCAGGGCTGGACGAGTTTCAGCAGCTCACCCGCGACATCCAGGACAGTGTGATGATGATCCGTGCCCAACCGGTGAAATCCCTTTTCCAGCGCATGTCGCGCATTGTGCGGGAAGCAGCGGCGGACGTGGGCAAAAAGGTGCGCCTGAAGACCGAGGGCGAAGCGACCGAGATCGACAAGACGGTGATCGAACGTCTGGCCGACCCCCTGACCCACATGATCCGCAACGCAGTGGACCATGGCCTGGAAAGCAGCGAGACACGCGTCGCATCGGGAAAGCCCGCCGAAGGCACCGTGGTTTTGTCGGCATCGCACCGGTCAGGCCGCGTCGTTATCGAGATTAGCGATGACGGCGGCGGCATCAACCGCCCGAAAGTGCGCAGCATTGCAGAAGACCGCGGGTTGATTTCCAGCAGTCAGGTGCTGAGCGATAGCGAAATCGACAACCTCCTTTTTCTGCCAGGCTTTTCGACGGCGAGCGAAGTGTCCAATCTGTCGGGACGCGGCGTTGGGATGGATGTGGTCAAGAACGCGATCTCAGCCTTGGGCGGTCGGATCACCATCGTCTCAGAGCCTGGCCAGGGCACCACGTTTTCCATTTCGCTGCCGCTGACGCTGGCCGTTCTTGACGGGATGGTGGTGCGCGTCGGCACAGAAACGCTGGTCATCCCGCTCAGCGCTATTTCGGAGACCTTGTCGCTCAAGGCCGAAGATTGCCGGACGCTCGGCCCAACCACGCAGGTCGTGCAGGTCCGTGAAAGCTTTGTGCCGCTGCTCGATCTGGGGACAGAGCTTGGCTACACAAATCCGCGCACCACCTATGAAAACGCGATCGTTCTGTTGATCGCGCAGGAAGACGGCGCGCGGGCCGCACTCGTCGTCGATTCCATCGAGGATCAGCGGCAGGTCGTCATCAAGGGCCTCCAAGACAGCTATGGCCACGTGCCAGGCGTCGCCGCGGCGACAATCCTGGGCGACGGCCAGATTGCCCTGATCCTTGACCCCACAGACCTGCTTGCGAACGCGCAAGGGCACAGCCGCCCGGAACCCGCATTGGCAGAAATGGCATGAAAGGCACGCGACCATGACCGGCGACCTTCAAATCGCTACTGACCCGAACGATGCGGGCGATGTCGAACTCTTGTCGTTCCGCATCGGCGAAAACGAATATTCGGTCGACATCATGGCCGTGCGCGAGATCCGTGGATGGACGCGGGCCACCTCGCTGCCCCATGCGCCCAGCTATGTGCGCGGCGTCATCAACCTGCGCGGCGCAGTCTTGCCTGTGATTGATCTGGCGCTGCGGCTGGGCCTTGACGTCGAAGACCCCACCGAACGCAACGTGATCATTGTGGTCGACGTCGATGGACGCACCATCGGACTTCGGGTGGACGCCGTGTCCGACATCCTCGCCTTCCCCAAAAGCGCGCTGCAAGAACCGCCTGAAATGGCGGCCGATCGCGGACAGGCCTTCATCAAGTCGCTGACAATTGTCGACGGCCGCATGATCCGCATTCTCGATCTGTCAGCAGTGGTGCCCGATGCCCAGGAAATCGCAGCTTGACGGACCCCGCGCTCTCTTTTGTACCTGATGGCTCGATCCGGCTCGAGGAAGCCGGTTTCGCACGCGTGGCGGCCCTGGCCGAACGCGAAGCAGGGCTGACCATCCCCCAGTCTAAGGCTGCCATGGTGCAATCACGTCTGTCGCGGCGTCTGCGGGCCACCGGACACCAGGATTTCGAGAGCTATCTGGCCCATGTCGAAAGCGCGAGTGGCCAGGATGAGCGGGATCAGATGATTTCGGCCCTCACCACCAATGTCTCGCATTTCTTTCGCGAAGAGCACCATTTTGACAAACTGCGCAGCGAGATCTTGCCCCCCCTCCTCGATCGCGCGCGCGGCGGCGGCCGCGTACGGATCTGGTCGGCCGGGTGTTCCACCGGGCAGGAACCCTATTCGCTGGCGATCACATTGCTTGAGATGTCCCGCGATGTCGCACGCCACGACATTCGCATCCTTGCCACCGACATCGATCGCGGCATCCTGAAAAAGGCCACGTCTGGGGTGTTCGATAGCCGTCAGATGGGCGGGCTGAGCGAGGCGCAGATTGCCACGTATTTTCAATCCCAACCCGGTGGTTCCACCTATACAGTCACTGATCAGGTCAAGGATCTGATCGCGTTTCGACGGCTGAACCTGATCGATCCCTGGCCAATGCAGGGCCGGTTCGACGTGATCTTATGCCGAAATGTCGTGATCTATTTCAGCGCGGCAACGCAGAAAACACTCTGGCCGCGATTTGCCCAGGCGCTCATGCCGGGTGGGTGGTTCTTCCTGGGCCACTCGGAACGGATCCAGGATGAGTCCAAAAACCTGTTCCACTCTGACGGCATCACGACGTACCGCCTGAAGACTTCCCCCAACGACTAACCAAAGGACGGCGAATGGCTCTTCGCGACCAACTGCGCATTCTTGTTGTCGATGACATGTCAACCAGCCGAGGGTTGATCACGCAGGCCCTTGAAAGCCTCGGGATCCGCAACATCTCCGCCGCGGCTGACGGATCCAGCGCTTTGCAGAGCATCGCCAAGTCTCCGGTCCACCTCGTGGTGTCGGACTTCAATATGCCGGGCATGGATGGCCTCACCCTGTTGCAGCATCTTCGACAGAACGCGCCGACAAAGGGTGTCGGGTTTTTGTTGATCACGGGCCGGGCAGATCGCGAGGTTTTGGAGCGTGGGCAGAAGCTCGGGATGAATAACTACCTCAAAAAGCCATTTGAAGCCGCCGATTTGAAAGCAGCCATCGAAGCCATTGTCGGGCGTCTATGAACGAAGGACCCCAAAACGACACGGCCCTTTCTGACGCCGAAATCAGCGTGAAGGCCCTGTTGGTCGCCCTCGCCGTTGAGTGCCGGGTGGCGGCCTGTGATTTGGATCGCATCCAACAGATCTTTGAAAACCTGAGGCGTGCAACCCCCGCTAACCTGACATCGGATCAGATCGTGCTGATCCAGGAAATAGATCGGCTGACACAAACCGTGGCCGCAATCGGCCGCTCGGTCGAGGCGGCCCATGATGCTCTGCCAGACCTCGCGCTCGATCAGGTGAACCTACGGCAAGCGGCAGGCCTCGACAGCCTGTTTCATCGCGTCGTGACAGGAAACAGCGGAAGTATTTCCGCACGTCACCGGGACGTGGACGGGCACACGACCATTTTTTGATGGCGTAGTAGCTCAGTGACGGGCACGCGCTGCGGCGCGGTTTAACCGGGATCGCCCCAAGGTCCAAAGGCAAAGGCCAGCAGTTCGGGGCTCAGGGACCCATCCGCCACTAAAGCAACTCGATATCGTTGCCCGCACTCTTTTGTGTCGCCGGCACATCTTCAACCTCGGACGAACGGACAAGACGTTGCTTCACTTGTCCAGTCGCCGGCCAGAACCGCACCTGGCGGGCCGCGCGACCGCCGGTGCTTTGCGCGACAAGGCGGATCCCCTCGGTTTCGAGATATTCCAGGACAAAAGCCGCATTGCGTGCGCCAATATCACTCAGGCCATCAACGATGGCCGCGCCACCGAAAACCTTGGCCTGAAGGGCATTCTTCGGAACACCGGCTTTCAAAAGATCGTTGATCAACGTCTCCATCGCGAACGCGCCCGCGCCAAGGGCACTGCTGGTCGAGCTGGGGAGCAGAATGTGATTCATCCCGCCAATCCCGCGATCCTGATCCCACATGCAGGCGGCGACACAAGACCCCAGAATGGATGTGATGACATGATCCGGGCGATGGCCAACCGCCCGTTCGCCCTGCGCGATATAGACCTTGGCTTGAGCATCCGGCATCCGCATCATCTGGCCCGTCCTGAGTTTGCATTGGTGAGCCTCAGGATCGCAGGCCCGATGGCGTCAAGCGGGCACACCTCATCAGCGGCCCCGGTTTCGCGGGCGGCGCGCGGCATGCCGTCAACAACGGCTGATGCGCCGTCTTGGACCAGGCAGATTGATCCCGCGTCCTTCAACCCCCGCAGAACCTGTGAGCCATCCCGCCCCATGCCGGTCAGGACAACTGCCACGCAATTGGGCCCATGGCGGAGTGCAGATTGGAACAAAAGATCGACGGACGGCACATAGAGCTGACCACCGTCATCAGGGACCAGGGTCACCCGGCTGGGATCGTGGGGGTGCAGGCCCACATGCTGATCGCCGCCGGGCGCAATCACAATCGTCCCGCAATTGATGCTTGTGTCGTGTTCCGGAATGATCACACGCGGCGCGATCAGCGAATCCAGGCGGGTTGCAAAGCTGCGAAGAAACGCCGGCGGCATATGCTGCGCAACGATGACCGGCGGTCCGTTTTTGGGAAAACTTGCAAAGACCCGCTCAAGCGCGTCAACACCGCCGGTCGAGCTGCCGATTAGGACGAGGCGTCCATTCCAGCGATAGTCCGTCGCGGCTTCGGTCATAGCAGTTGCGGCAACCGCAGTTCTCGGGTGGACCTTTGCTGCTGCCGCATGCACCAAGGCATCCACCAGGCGCACCCGCGACGCCGCATCGGCCTGCAGGCGCGCAACATCGACACAATCAACCGCGCCCAAGGCCAGCGCGCGCACGGCATCTTCCGATCGCTCGCGGGTGCGCGTGGACACCATGACAACGGGCATCGGACGCAGGCGCATCAGGTGTTCCAAAAAGACCAGCCCGTTCATGCGTGGCATCTCAACATCCAAAGTCACGACATCAGGACTGCTCGCCTTGATCATGGCGCGCGCCTCGTAAGGATCGCCGGCCTCGCCCACAACTTCGAGGCGCGGATCGGCGTCCAGCGTAGCCCGCAGAAGCGCCCGGATCGTGCGCGAATCGTCGATGATTCCGACGGTGCGTGGACGCTCGGTGGCGGCAGCGGACACGGTCATGTTCCAGCCGCCATCTTATGAGTGTGTCCAACCGCGAAGTCGCGCTCCACCGAACGGGCATCAATGCGTCCGGCGCTTAGGACAAAGCGCAGAAGGCGCCCTTGTTCGGTCGTGATCCGACTGAGCGTGCAAGGCAACGCGGGCGCTGCATTTGGCGCGAGGACCAGCTCTGTATTGTGATGACCCGCTTGCAGGATCTCATCCCAACTTGGGTGCGACACGCCCCCGACCCCACAAAACAGAGCGTTCCAATGGATGCCCGACAGAGCGCTTTCCGACAGCCTGGACCAGCATGAGAACGGCCCATTACTCTCGATCAGCCGCCCATCGGTGGTGAAGCTGCAAATCGGCAAGGCCGAGTTTACCGCGGCGATCACGGCCAGGTTTAGGCGCTGTACGGTCATATCCGTCCACTCCACAACATATCCCAGCAGGGTTTGACTGTCGCGGCCGCGCACCGGGCCGATATCGAGCGTCAGGTGGACATGGCCCAGCGACAACTCTTCCCGCCGCGGCCCACCAGAGGCAACTTCGCGCAGGCGGGGTGTTCCTGGAAAAAACGCGCTAAGATTGCGCCCGGGCAACGCATCGACACGAAAATCGGGCACGTTCCGGCCCAGCGCGATGTGATTTCGCCGCATCAAATCGACCAGACAGTCGTTTACATAGATGATGGTGAAATCCGTATCCAAGATCATCAACGCAGAAGAGGCCCCTTCGAAGGCTGCGCTTTTGAAGGCGTTTTCGCGCTCGACCGCATCCGCCTTGACCAGAGAGGCACGGAACAGGTCCAAGCGCCGCGCAATCTGGCCAATCTCATCCGCGCGATTGCGGCCGGGTATTTCACGCTCATAGGCGCGCCTCGCCACACCACTCATCGCGCGGCCCACGCGATCAAGTGGAACACTGATCGATCGCGCCAGAAGCACCCCCAGAACACAGACCAGCCCCAGCGCTGGCACCCCGTCGCGCAGGGTTTCCCGCCGCAATCGGATCGCCGGGGCAAGAACTTCATCGCGCAGCTGCTGGACAACAACGGAATAGTCGACGCCGCCGAAAGGGAAAACGGCGATCGCTGCGATGTAGTTGCGATTGTCGGCCGTCGTGATCGAAGCCAGGCCCCCACGAGCCAAAAGCGTGTCCAGTTGGTCTTCTGGCAATATCCAATCATCCAGCGCGCCTGCGTCACCGACAATCGTGCGCCGGTCGGCCCGCAGAACGCTGACGGATCCGGTTTTGCCAATGCCTTCGGGCCTTTTGGCAACCTGTTCGATCACACGGGATCCCACCTGAAAGATCACAACGCCTTGTGAACGCGGGACCGTTTCCGATCTGATTGGTGCCGCGATAAACGCCGAGAACGTCTGATCAGCCGCCATGTCCTGGCTGAACCAAACGCTAGAGGTTGGCGCACGCTCTCGCCGGGGTCCGAGGTCGGCCACCACCTTGGCGAGGCTGTCAGCGCCGGGCGCATCCCGATCCAGGACGTCGGCAAGCCGATCTGCGTTCACGGCATAGATGACCTGTCCCACAGACGAGACGATGAAGATGTTCTGATAGCCATGGGATGCCGCGTGATTTTCAAAGAACGCATGATAACGCAGATAGGACAGGCGGTAGGGCGCAAAGTCCAGAAGCCCGGCCAGGCGATCATCGCCCGCCTCCCCATCCGGAGGGACTCCGGTCTGTGGCCATGCCGTCATGAACGCGCGCAACGCCTCGACCATAACGGGGTTGTTTGCCTTGGCCTGCAAATCGGCCTGCGCGAACCTAAGGCGCTGCGCGATCTCGGCCGCGCGGCTTTGTGCGACCGCTTGCAACCGTTCCTGCCCCGCCGCCAAGAGAGCCGCGCGTGCATTTGTGCTGGCGATGTATTCGGCAAGATAGAGCGCGACCACGGCGATCAGGCCCATGATAAGCGGCAACTTGTGCCCGATTTTCATGCCAAAACGCAACCGCACTCCCCATGTCCCAAGGACCGGACGCGCGGTCTGAACGCGGCCAAAATTGTCTTAGAAGGGTAAAGATAGGGTTAGCCGATCAGGCCTCGATCGGCGGGTCAAACGACGCCGCATTCGCGCGGCGCCACCGGTAGATGTAGCCCGCGCCAAGGTCTTCATCCCGCAGCAAAAACCCTTCCGGCAAGTAGCCGAATGCATCATTGCCTTCTACCATTTCGCCTGAGGTTTCGCGCTGCATAAAGTGGTAGGGCAGAAAATCACACGGATCGCTCAGCCCCGCGGCACCGGCCATCTCGGCCAGCGCTTTGAGCGTATTGCGGTGGAAGTTGGTTACCCGCACGGATTTGTCCGTCACATCCAGCGCCCGCTGTCGCAGTGGGTCCTGGGTGGCGACGCCAACCGGGCAGTGGTTCGTATGGCACGCCTGGGCCTGGATACAGCCAATGGCAAACATGAACCCCCGCGCCGAGTTCGCCCAATCCGCACCAAGCGCCAGCGCCCGCGCAATGTCAAAGGCCGACACCAGGCGGCCCGCGGCCCCGATCTTGACCTGATCACGCAAGCCCGCACCGCGCAGCGTGTTGTGAACAAAGGTCAGCCCCTCGACGAGGGGCATGCCCACATGGTTGGCAAACTCCAACGGCGCGGCCCCTGTGCCGCCTTCCTTGCCATCGACCACGATGAAATCGGGCACGATCCCGGTCTCCAGCATCGCTTTCACGATGCACATGAACTCGCGCCGATGTCCGATGCACAGTTTAAAGCCCACAGGCTTCCCACCTGATTTCTCACGCAAAAGGCCCAGAAACTCGCAAAACTCGATCGGCGTTGAGAAGGCGCTGTGCGCCGCGGGCGACACGCAATCCACCCCCATCGGCACGCCGCGGGCCTCAGCAATTTCGGGCGTGATTTTCGAGGCTGGCAGAACCCCGCCATGCCCGGGTTTGGCCCCCTGGCTCAGCTTGACCTCGATCATCTTGACCTGATCGATGGCCGCTGTTTCGGCAAACCGCTCAGGATCAAACGCGCCCTCAGGCGTGCGCGCACCGAAATAGCCTGATCCGATCTCATATATCAGGTCGCCACCGCCTTCGCGGTGATACCGGCTGACCCCGCCCTCGCCCGTGTCATGGGCAAAGCCGCCCCGTTTTGCGCCTTTGTTCAAGGCCAGGATCGCATTCCCGGAGAGCGATCCGAAACTCATGGCCGAGATGTTGTAGAGCGAGGCGTCATAGGGCTGCTTGCACGCTGGCCCCCCGATCTTCACCCGAAAGTCCCCGATTTCGAGCTGACGCGGCTTGATCGAATGGGTGAGCCAAGCATAGCCCGCATCGTAGATGCGTTGCTGCGTGCCAAAGGGCCGTTTGTCCTCAACGCCCTTTGCGCGTTGGTAGACCAGGCTTCGCTCTTCGCGCGAAAATGGCTCTTCATCCTGGTCGCTCTCGATCAGGTACTGGCGGATCTCGGGGCGGATGCCTTCGAACAGAAACCGCATATGCCCCAGGATCGGATAGTTCCGCAGGATCGAATGCTTGGTCTGCACCACATCGTACACACCCAGGGCCGTCAGCGCGCCGAGCACAATGCCCGCCAGCAAAAACCATCCGCTGACCATGCTCAGACCCAGCGAAATCACCGCCAGCACCGCAACGCCTGCGAAAAACGCATAGCGCTGCATCGATCCGATCCGCTCCATGGACATCACCTCCCTCGGGATATGCCCACTAGAGCGGTGCAACGCACCCGGTGCAAGCAAGGCGCGACCCCATGCGTCAAAACGTGTGGATTTGGGGCGGGATCAGGCTGGCGCGATCTCTGACGCACGCGCCAGGAAATCCCGGTTCACAGGGCTGTGCGGGCGCAAAGCCAAGCGTTCCTGCGCCAAAGCAACCGCGACCGAGGCCATCCCGCCCCGCAACGCGGCCTCTGTCAGCGTCCAGTCGATGACATCGCGCTGCGCGTGACTTCCCCCAAACCGTACCGCTGCCGCGCGCGCGGGCATCAAGCGGGCCACCGCCGTCTCATAGGCACCGTTCCAACAGGCATCGAACCCTTCGATCAGGGCCACACCGATCTCACGCGCCCAAACGCCGGCCTCGCCCCGGTCTTCACCCGGGCGTTGCAACGCAACGAGCATCTCATCCAACGCCCCGCGCCTGTCTGCGGCGATGAACGCCATAGCCCCATGCCAGTCGTTGAACGGATACCCCGTCGTCGGCAGGTGCCTTTCCCATGCGTCAGCCAAAGCTGTCCAGCGATCGCCCGGATCAACGCCGCCCAGCGTCAGACGCCACAACAGGGCAGACGCATCCAACAGGTTCAGCGCCAGCTCCCCCTGCCCTGCGATATGGCCGTCGTACACCGCAAGTGCTGCCGCCGGATCGTCCAGCTCCAAATTACACAACGCCTTGTGCCACCAATTATGCACTTTGAAATAGCTCGCATCCGCCGCCCAATGTGCGGCCCGATCCTCCATCCAGGCGACGCCATCCGCCGCGCGACCCTCCATCTCAAGCACATGGGCCACGGCATGATGGGCCCAACTGTCGCGCGGGTCCCGCTCCACCGCCTCACGCCCCACAGCCTCGGCCCGCGCGTAGTCACCCGCCTCTTCCAGCCCGAACGCATACATGCCCAGGACGACCGAATGCCCCGGAACCTCGGGCGACCAGTCGGGCAGCGCGCGGGCCACGCGGTCGCGCAGGCTGCGGGCATCGCCACGGAAGAAGTCCATGTTGTGGCCGGACTGAAGTGCCACGATATCGCGTGGCCAGTCCATTTGATGACGCTCCAACGCCTGCGCCGCCCGAGTCCAATTGCCCGCGAGAAGCTGCTCCAGCGCCGCGGCATGCCCGGCCTCGCGCGCGTCCATCGGACAGTCGCGGGCCGCAGCCAAAGCAGTGCGCGCCATCTCGGTCGCGGCAGTTTCCGTGGTCAGCCCAAACAGATGCGCCTTCATCAGATGCGCCATGGCAAAGTGCGGCGCCTCTTCTAAGGCCGCATCCAAGGGCCCAATCGGATCCCCCAGAAAGAAGTTGAACGCCGTGACCGCTTCGGAAAAAAGCTCCGCCGCTGCAGGCGTTGCCCCGCTCAGCCGATACCCTTGCAGATCCGTCACAGACCCTGCCATCACATCCTCCAGCGCTGCCCCACTGTGGCGCAAACCAGCGCGTGACACCAGCACGCATGAGATTGGTTTTGCCATTCGTCGCGCCCCCCGTTAGGCCCAAGGGCAACGGCAATAGTGAGAGAGTTCGCCGGTGGCCGAGGCCCGCACACAGGCACAGACAGACGGCGCGCCGTCCCGGATCGGGATCGGTCTCTGGGCCGGTGGGCTCGCGCTCTTTGCGATCCTCCTCGCCGCCAAGTTCATCCTCGGCGCGCGGCTCGATCTCTTTGGCGACGGGGCATTCTATTGGCTCGAAAGCCGCCACCCCGCGATCTCCTATAGCGACGTGCCCTTTCTGACCCCGCTCATGGTCGGCCTCGGCACAGCCCTGATCGGCGACACGGTTCTCGGCGCCCGCATCCTCTTCATTGCGGTGGGCAGCACCCTGCCCCTCGCCCTCTATTGGCTCGCCCATCCGATCGTGGGGCACCGGGACGCCGTGATTGCCGCGATCTTCAGCCTGCTTGTCCCTGTCCCCGCGCTTTTGGGGCTTCTTGTCATCCCGGATGTCCCACTGCTAATCCTATCGGTTCTCACGCTCGGCGCACTGGAACGCGCCATTCGCACCAGCAGGCGCGGTTGGTGGATCGCCACGGGCCTCTTCGCCGCCCTGGCCTTCAACGCCCACTACCGCTTTGTCTTCTTCGCCTTAGCGGTCCTTCTCTACCTCACCCTCACCGCACAGGGTCGCCGCCACTGGCGCGACCGCAACCTCTACATCGCCACGGCCATCGCCCTTGTGGGCCTGGTGCCCCTCCTCTGGTTCAACTTGTCCAACCGCCTCGCCGGGATCGCTTTCCATTTCGTCGACCGCCATCCCTGGCAATTCGATCCCCAGGGCCTGCTCTACCTCGTCACGCAAGCCATCTGGGTCACCCCGCTGATCTTCGCCGCTTGCGCGGTAACGCTGTGGCACCTCATCTGCAAAGCGCGCGGGGGGGACGCGCACGCCCTCCCGATGGTTTGGTTCCCCGCCGCCTACCTCGTGCCTTTCACCGTGCTAAGCCCCTGGGCCGTGGGCGGGAACAGCACCACAGGCCACTGGTCGCTCTTTGCCTATATCCCGCTCCTGATCTACCTGCCCCAAACCCTGCGCCATCTGGGCCGCTTCGCCTGGATCGTGCCTGCCTCAGGTGTGGCCTTCATGGCGCTGGTCCTGACCAGTGTCACGTTGACCGCGTACTACCCCATCATCTCAGACAGTGCGCGCCGCCTGGCCACAGACAAACTGTCGGGCTGGGGCGCGGTGGGTGCGGCGACCGAACGGATGCTGGCCGAAAACGACCTGCCAGCAGACACCCCGATCCTGACGCAGACCTACTACGTCTCCAGCCTGCTCGCGCACACCACCAAGCGGTCATCGGGCATCTACAATATCGACAGTGAGAAGATCTTCCGCCACGGCCGTGCGGTCCAGCGGGCCATCTGGGGCTTTGACGAGGCCGGCCTGCGCCGCGATCACCCAGGCGGTCAGGCGCTTGTGGTGATCGAGGGCACTTGGCTCAATACACAGCGACTCTGCACCATCTTCAGCAATATCCGTCCGGTAGGCGCGTTCGACGTCTTCGAGGGGGAGCGGCAATACCGGTTTTATGTTGGTGAGGAGGTCATGGCGACTGCGCCGGAGACTGCCGACCGAGACTGTCTGGTAGAGGAATAGCCATCCAAGGAAGGAACACGCGCTGTAGAGACCGGGTAAGCTCTCGTCGTTTCTACGAAACGACTGCCGCGCTGCTGCGCTCCTCCGGAGCGCAGGTGGTGGGTGATGAGAGACTCGAACTCCCGACATCTTCGGTGTAAACGAAGCGCTCTACCAACTGAGCTAATCACCCGAACCGCGCGCTCTCATAGCCCGCCTTGGCGCGCGCCCGCAAGCCCCTTGCCGACCCGCCTTTCTTCTTGTCCGAAATACGCCGGGGGTTTGGGGGCAGCGCCCCCATTCCGACAGCAAAAGGGGCCCGCACGGGGCCCCCTCGCTACTCGCTACAAAGACACCTTAGACGGCAATCTGCCCGCCACCCTTCTTGGTGACCACCACCACCGATGGCCGCGGCGGCATGTTCGGCGCAAAGTCAGGCCAACGCGTCGCCGGATCCTCGAAGGTCGAGTTCCGCTCAAAGCCCACAAAGTCCTTTGTGCCATCCGTCCCGGGGTGCTGAACCGCCAGGAACAGCGTCTCGGCATCGTCCGTGAAGTACGGACCACAGAGTTCCCCGCCAACCGGGCAACGGAAGAACAGCTTCGAATGTCCGCGCAGATCACCCTCAGTCTCCAGCGAATAGAGCCCGTCCGACTTGCCTGTCCGGCCCCAGCCCGATCCCTGGTCAGTCGAGATCCAAAGACGGCCACCGGCGTCGATGGCACAGTTGTCGGGCGAGCCGAACCAGCCGTTTTCGCTGGTCTCGGGGTTCCACTGGGCGCCAACCTCGGCAATCGTCGGATCCCCGCACAGAACCAGGATCGACCAGGTGCCAGTCGTCGCGGAGTGGTTCCCGCCCTCTTCCTTGATCTCGATGATGTGGCCAAAGTTGCTTTCGGCCCGCGGGTTGGCGGCATCCACCTGCTCGGGTGCGCGGCGCGAGTTGTTGGTGAGCATGACATAGGCCGTCCCGTCCCCGCGCGGCTGTGCGTCTTCGGGGCGGTCCATGGGCGTGGCGCCCAGAAGGTCAGCGGCCAGACGCGTGTCGATCATCACATCGCCCTGATCGTTGAAGCCATTCTCAGCCGTCAGCGGGCCTTCACCATGGATCAGCGGCATCCATTCGATCGTGCCGTCGTCATCGAACCGCGCGACATAGAGCGTGCCATCGGACAACAGCGCCGAATTCGCCGCCTTGTCCTCGGTCACCACACCGCCCGAGACATACTTGTACATGTAGTCAAAGCGGTTGTCGTCGCCCGAATAGATCACCAGACGCCCGTCAGAGGCGATCACCGTCTCAGCCCCCTCATGGCGGAAGCGGCCAAGGGCAGTGTGCTTGACTGGCGTTGCGTTCGGATCCGTCGGATCAACCTCAACAATCCAGCCGAAGCGGTTCACTTCGTTGGGTTCTTTGTCGATGTTGAACCGGTCGTGGTACTGGCCCCAGGCATACCAGCGACCCGGCACGCCATAGCGTTCCATCTGCGCGGCCTCGGCCTGTTCGGACAGATCCACATCGCCGTCCGCATTCACCTTGTCGGACCAGAAATAGCCGTGGAAGTTTTCTTCGGCCAAAAGATACGTGCCCCAGGGCGTCATGCCCCCGGCACAGTTGTTGATCGTCCCGATCACCGTCATTCCGTCGGGATCGGCTGAGGTCTTCATCCGGTCATGGCCAGCCGCAGGGCCCGAGAAGGTCATCGCGGTGTTCAAGGGCGTAATGCGGCGGTTGTAGGTTGAGTTGCGATTGACGGTCCAGTTGCCGTCTACGCCCTTCTCGATCTCCACCACCGTGCCGCCATGCGCAGCCATCTCGATATCGACCAACTCTTTGGTCATGTTCGCAAATCCGGCCTGATCCTGGCGACCGATACCGGGGAACATCACCTCTTCGTTGGTGTATTCGTGGTTCACGCACAGCAGGCCACGGGTGCCTTCGGCGTTGAGCGGCGCAAAGCCCACATAGTCGTTGTTATAGCCGAACTGCTTGAGCTGCTTTTCGGCCGTCTGATTGTAGGGATCGAACTCTGCGGCATCCGACGTGATCGGATCGCCCCAGCGCAAGAGGATATCGGCGTTATAGCCGTCTGCGATGTGCATATCCTCATCATTGCCCCAGGTCAGTTCGTCAAACTTGAACCGGCTGTCGGCGGCGGTCATCGCGCTGGCCTGCTTCGGCGCCATAAGGGCGGTGCTGCCAAAAAGCGCGGTCGTTGCCGTCACACCGAGGGCGCCTTTCATCACCTCGCGGCGGCCATAGCGGCGGTTGATCACATCGCCGATGGTGTTGCCGAGATTGGGGTTCGTCGGGATGTCGTCAAAGGCCTCAAACGCTTCGGCCCGGTTGCCGTATTCGGGGTCGTTGATGATCTCGTTTCGGTCCATCTTGCTCTCCCTTTTGCTGGACGGATCGCCGCGCCGAAATTGCGCGCGCATGCCGACAAAAGGGTGTGAGTTTGTAACAGGGATGCGACGGGCAGATGACAGTTTGAGGTTGTCCACAAGGTATTCGGACGGCCCTATAAGCCAGGCCGAAGGTCTACGCGCGACGTGTGGGATTTGCGCTTCGAAACGTCGGCACAACAGAGGCAGGCCGCGCCCGTACTGGCTAATTGGGCCTTATAGTCTGCAGCTCTCTCAAAGCGAAAGTGGTGGGTGATAACAGATTCGAACTGCTGACATCTTCGATGTGAACGAAGCGCTCTACCACTGAGCTAATCACCCGCCGGGCGCTGTCATACCGCCCCGGCGGGAGCACTTCAAGCCCGTCTTCGGCGGATCAGCCCGCCGCGCGGCGGCGCAGCTTACAGACCAGAACCTCGCCTTCGTCTTGCTCGACGGTACGGGTGACGCGCAGTTTGCCCAAAGGTGGCAACTGCAGAACCTCGCCCTCGCTCAGCGCCTCGCCCAAAACGGCCAGTGCGGCCTCAATGGCAGGCTTGGCATCCCGCTTCTTGACGCCTGACCGCAGGACGACGCGATCGATCAGTTCTGGTTTCCGCATCGTCGGCGCGTTCGGACCGCGGTTGGTCGCAGTGTCGGAATCGTCTTCGACAACGACGGCGTCCGCATCTGCCTCTACCGATTTCATATCCATGGTTTGCCTGCCTCATCGTTTTTTGGTTTTTGGTGGACAAAGCATAGGGCACCACGCGCCGTTTATCCACAGGATACAGCCAATTTATCCACAAAATGCGGCGCGGCGACGGTGGTACACAATGGAAAGTGCTATTCGAGCGTTCCGTCGGACACAGCCATCCAGGTCAGGTAATCCGGCAACGGCACCCGGTCACGCGCACGCGTCTCGCCGCGGGCACCGAATGTCCACCGCACCCCAGCAAACAGGCTGATCCGGCTCGCGTCGTCATCATCGGCCAGATCGTCGGGATCGTCCTGCCAAAACCGCGTATCCGACAGGCCGACAAAGGCGGTCAGCCCAGCTTTGGGCACGGCATATTGCGCCTCCAACGCCAGATAGCGAACCGCGCCATCGTCCCGGTCCTGATCCAGCGTCGCTGTCCCATAGGCCGCGCTGGCCACGATCACCCAATCATCGTTAAGCTTGTAATCGACATGGCCCACGATGTGGTTGAGATCGCTGAACGCATCTGCGCCGCTGGGGCCGTCTTTCAACGGATCGCCATCCATGCGGCCGATCAGAACACCGGCGCTCAGGTCGTCATCGATCCGGTAGGTGCCCGCCACGGCCCCAAGCGTGCGGCCCACCGACGGCAATCCGGGCGCATCGTTGTTGCCCGACACGACGCTGAGCGTTCCAAGGATGCCTTCGATCGAATAGTCCCCGAAATCCCGCCCGATCCGACCGACCAAAACCTCGCCATTGCGCAATCCGCGTTGTGTGGGCGTGTCGATCGAGAAGACGCCTGACAGCACAACATCGACCTCGGCATACAGATCCTCTGAAAAGGTCAAACCCGCAAAGCCCTGACCGTTGAGTTGTTCCGAGGCCCCTTCATCCACGCCGTCGTCATCGGTGGTGAAGCGCTCAAGGCTCAGTTCAGCCGCGCCGTACCAGTCCTGTGCCAGTCCGGGTCCGGCAAGCGTTGCCAGTGCAGCAGCCATCGCGGCGATGCGCTTGGTCATTTGGGTCTTCCTGTCTTTTTTGTCGTCTGCTCGTTTGAGCGCACCCTATCACCCGATGTGGCACGCCTAGGGCAGAGGCAGGAAAACCAATGACTTGTGGCGCACGCGCCACGCAGTCGGCCTTGGCACATAGGAAAAACGGCGCCCGAAGGCGCCGTTCTCAAACTCTTTGAGGCTAGTGCGCTCAGTGCGCGACCGCACCGGTCCCAGCTTGCACTGCGGCTTCCGCCCGCGCCGCTGCCGCCGCTTCCTCCGCCGCCTCGTCCCATTCGATGGGTGTGGGCGTGCCAGTCAGCGCGTGTTTGAGAACATCCGACACGTGGCTAACCGGGATGATCGTCAGCCCGTCCTTAACGTTGTCGGGGATCTCGGTCAGATCCTTTTCGTTCTCTTCGGGGATCAGCACGGTCTTGATGCCTCCCCTAAGCGCGGCAAGAAGCTTCTCCTTCAAACCGCCGATGGGCATAGCGTTCCCACGCAACGACACCTCACCCGTCATAGCGATGTCTTTGCGCACCGGGATGCCCGTCAGAACCGAAACGATGGACGTAACCATCGCCAGACCGGCGCTTGGCCCGTCCTTCGGTGTCGCCCCATCAGGCACGTGGACATGGATGTCGATCGTATCAAACCGCGTCGGCTTGACCCCGATCTGCGGCGCGATGGAGCGGACATAGCTCGATGCCGCATCGATCGATTCCTTCATCACATCGCCCAGCTTGCCGGTGGTTTTCATCCGGCCCTTACCCGGCAGGCGGAGCGCCTCGATTGACAGAAGATCACCGCCAACGCTGGTCCAGGCCAGCCCGGTCACGACACCCACCTGATCGTCCTTTTCGGCCAGGCCATAGCGGTACTTCTTCACCCCGAGGAAATCCTCAAGGTTTTCCGGCGTCACCACGACCTTCTCGGCCTCTTTCTTGACCAGGGTCGTCACGGCCTTCCGTGCCAGTTTGGCGATCTCACGCTCCAGATTTCGCACGCCCGCTTCACGCGTATAGGTGCGGATCATCTCGCTCAACGCCTCATCGCTCAGCTCAAACTCCGACGGTTTCAGACCGTGGTTCTTGACCTGCTTGTCGATCAGATGCTGCCGCGCGATTTCGCGCTTTTCATCTTCCGTGTAGCCGGCCAGTGAAATGATCTCCATCCGGTCCAGAAGCGGCCCCGGCATGTTGTAGGAGTTTGCCGTGGTCAGGAACATCACGTTCGACAGGTCGTACTCGACCTCAAGGTAGTGGTCGACGAACGTGCCGTTCTGCTCCGGATCCAGCACTTCCAACATTGCCGACGCCGGATCGCCACGGAAATCCTGCCCCATCTTGTCGATCTCATCGAGCAGGATCAGCGGGTTCGTCGTCTTCGCCTTCTTCAGCGCCTGGATGATCTTACCTGGCATGGAGCCGATATAGGTCCGCCGGTGGCCACGGATCTCGCTCTCATCGCGCACACCGCCGAGGCTGATGCGAATGAACTCGCGCCCCGTGGCCTTGGCGACCGACTTACCCAGAGAGGTTTTACCCACGCCCGGCGGGCCGACGAGGCACAGGATCGGCCCCTTCAGCTTCTTCGACCGCTGTTGGACAGCGAGATACTCAACGATCCGCTCCTTGACCTTCTCCAGGCCATAGTGGTCGTTGTCGAGAATCTTCTCAGCCCGACCGAGGTCCTTCTTCACGCGGGATTTCACGCCCCACGGAATCGACAGCATCCAGTCGAGATAGTTGCGCACCACCGTCGCCTCAGCCGACATCGGGCTCATGTTCTTGAGCTTTTTCAGCTCGGCGTCCGCCTTCTCGCGCGCCTCTTTCGACAGCTTGGTCTCTTCGATCTTGGCCTCAAGTTCGGCCACCTCGTTCGAGCCGTCCTCGCCGTCGCCAAGCTCCTTCTGAATGGCCTTCATCTGCTCATTCAGATAGTACTCGCGCTGCGTCCGCTCCATCTGCGACTTCACGCGGGTTTTGATCTTCTTCTCTACCTGCAGAACGCTCATTTCGCCCTGCATCAGGCCAAACACCTTCTCCAGCCGATCCGAGACAGACAGAGTTTCCAGAAGCTCCTGCTTCTGATCCACCTCTACACCCAGATGCCCGGCCACGAGGTCAGCAAGCTTCGCAGGCTCGCGCGATTCCGCTACGGCGGCCAGCGCCTCTTCGGGGATGTTCTTTTTTACCTTCGCGTAACGCTGGAATTCCTCACCCACCGAGCGCACCAGCGCTTCGATGGTGTCGGGATCCCCCTCCTCCTCATCCAGCACTTCTGCGTTGGCCTCGAAATACACGTCGTTTGGCAGATAGCCGGTGATCCGCACCCGCGAACGCCCCTCAACCAGCACCTTCACGGTGCCGTCGGGCAGTTTCAAGAGTTGCAGCACATTGGCGAGGACGCCCGCCTGATAAATTCCTTCAGCGGTCGGATCATCGACACTGGGGTCGATCTGGCTCGACAACAGGATCTGTTTGTCATCCTGCATCACCTCTTCCAGCGCGCGGACCGATTTGTCACGGCCCACAAAGAGCGGCACGATCATGTGGGGGAACACCACAATATCGCGCAGCGGCAGCACTGGATAAGACTGGCTGAGTTGCTCTGGCATCTTGTTTCCTTGTTTTTGGCAAGAACGCCCGGCCCCGCTTGGCGGCAGCACTGGCCTTCTCCGGTCATGGCCTAGTTATGTGGGGTTCCTGCGCGGCGCTTCAACCGCACGCATTTCCGCTCGGTGGGTGTACTCTGCCCGCAGGACATGGCCGGAGCAAGGCGCGGCCCGGGTTTTTCCGGCTATTTTTCGCGAAAGCCGCATGATCTGCCCGCGCGCGGCGCTTTGTGTGCGGGGGCGTCACAAGCGCTCGATATCACCCTCGGCGCGGGCGGCATGAAAGCCCGCTTCCCACTCGTCAAATCGCCCCGCCGCGATGGCCGCACGCATCTCGGCCATAAGCTCCTGATAGTAGTGCAGATTGTGCCAAGTCAGCAGCATAGAGGCGATGATTTCATTGCTGCGAAAGACGTGGTGCAGATAGGCACGGCTATAGTTGCGACAGGCCGGACAGGTGCAGTCTTCGTCCAAGGGCCGCGGATCGTCCTGGTGCCGCGCATTTTTGATATTTAGAACGCCGCGCCGCGTGAACACCTGCCCTGTGCGGCCAGACCGCGACGGCAGCACGCAATCCATCATGTCGATCCCGCGCTTCACCGCCCCCACGATGTCATCCGGTTTACCCACCCCCATCAGGTAGCGCGGCTTGTCCACGGGAAGCTGACCTGGCGCATAGTCCAGCACGCCAAGCATCGCCTCCTGCCCCTCACCCACGGCCAAACCGCCCACGGCATAGCCATCAAAACCGATATCCGTCAGAGCACGCGCGCTTTCTGCACGAAGATCTTCCTCCAACCCCCCTTGCTGAATGCCAAAAAGCGCATGACCGGGTCTGTCACCAAACGCCTCCCGCGACCGCGCGGCCCAGCGCATCGACAGGTGCATGCTGTCCTCGATCCGCTCCCGCTCCGCAGGCAGCGCAGGACACTCATCGAAGCACATCACGATGTCAGAGCCTAAAAGCCGCTGGATCTCCATCGACCGCTCGGGGCTCAGCATGTGTTCCGAGCCGTCGATATGGCTTTTGAACCGCACGCCGTCCTCGTTAAGCTTTCGCAGCCCCGCCAGACTCATCACCTGAAACCCGCCCGAGTCCGTCAGGATCGGCCGCTCCCAATTCATGAACCTGTGCAACCCGCCAAGCCGGTCGATCCGCTCAGCCGTGGGGCGCAGCATCAGGTGATAGGTGTTGCCCAAGAGAACATCCGCACCGGTCTCGCGCACACTTTCGGGTAACATGGCTTTGACGGTCGCCGCGGTGCCGACCGGCATGAACGCAGGCGTACGGATCTCGCCCCGGGGCGTGTGGATCACACCGGTGCGGGCATGGCCGTCGGTCGCGGTCACCTCATAGCTAAATGCGCTTGCCATTGCGGCCCTTTCCTGAACAACGGAAGGTAGGTGCTGTACCCTGCCCGCAAATGCAAGAGGACCCGCTATGCCCGACGCCTCCGATTCAACCGACGCCGAATTCCGCCTTGGTTGGGAAGAATGGGTCGGGCTGTCTGAGCTGGGCGTGCCGGCGCTCAAGGCCAAGGTGGATACCGGCGCGCGCACCTCGGCGCTGCATGCCTACGACATTGAACCGTTTGGCCCCAACGACCGCCCCCGCGTGCGCTTCATGGTCCAACCGATCCCGGACCGGACCGATTTGGCGATCCCTTGTTCCGCCCCGGTGATCGACCGGCGCGAGGTGACATCGTCCAATGGCGAGGCCGAACTCCGCTATGTGATCGAGACATCCCTGACTGTGGGTGACCGCACATGGCCCATTGAGATCACGCTCACCGACCGCCGCAACATGGCCTATCGCATGCTTCTGGGCCGTCAGGCCCTGAGCGACGACATCGTCATCAACCCCACCGACCGGTTCTGCCAGCCCGAACTCAACTATGATGTCTATCATTCGCCCCGCGTGCGCCAGGCCGCACCGGCCCGCGCTCTGCGCATCGCGATCCTGTCGCGCGAGGCGCACAACTACTCGACCCGCCGCCTCGTTGCGGAAGGCGAAACGCGTGGGCATGTGGTCGAAGTGATCGACACCACGCGCTGCTACATGGCAATCAACGCATCCTCGCCCGAAGTGTACTACGACGGAAAACGCCTACCCCGTTACGATGCGATCATCCCACGGATCGGTGCCTCGATCACCCCCTATGGCGCCGCCGTTATCCGCCAGTTCGAGACCATCGGCACCCATTGCGTCAATGGCTCGGAAGGCATCACCGCCAGCCGTGACAAGCTGCAGGCTCATCAGGTCCTCGCCCGCCACCGCATCGGCATGCCGATGACCGCCTTTGCCGCCAGCCCCAAGGACACCGACAACTTGATCGAGATTGTGGGCACCGCACCGCTGATCGTGAAACTGCTTGAATCCACCCAAGGCAAAGGAGTCGTCTTGGCGGAGACAAAGAAAGCCGCACAATCGGTCATCTCGGCCTTCCGGGGCCTGCGCGCGAGCTTTCTGGTGCAGGACTTCGTCAAGGAAGCCGCAGGCGAGGACATCCGCTGCCTCGTCATCGGCGGCAAGGTTGTGGCCTCCATGCGGCGCAAGGCTCAGCCGGGGGAGTTCCGCTCGAACCTCCACCAGGGCGGGATCGCCGAGGCCGTGCGGATTAGCCGCCAGGAACGCGCCGTGGCCATCGGCGCCGCGCGGGCCTTCAAACTCGGGATTGCGGGCGTTGATCTGCTGCGGTCGGACGGCGGGCCGAAAGTGCTTGAGGTAAACAGTTCGCCTGGTCTGGAAGGGATCGAAAAGGCCAGCGGCAAGAACGTCGCGGCCCTTCTGTATGACGAGATCGAAAAACATGTCCGCCCGCAACCTGCGCGCCGCAGCCGGGCCAGCAAAAAGTAGCGCTGTCTTTACGTGGCGGCGTCAATCCTTATATGTTTACTCGACTACTGATAAAGGCGACCCATGACCGACACATCGCCCAACCTGGAAGGCGCGCCGCTCATCCGGCCGTCATCGACAGACCACCCGCTTTACGATGACATCGTAGAAGCCTGCCGCACCGTGTTCGACCCCGAGATCCCCGTGAATATCTACGACCTCGGCCTCGTTTACACGATTGATATTGCGGAGGACGGCGCAGTCGGTGTGATCATGACCTTGACAGCGCCCGGCTGCCCCGTAGCAGGCGAAATGCCGGGGTGGCTGGCCGAAGCGATAGAGCCGCTCCCCGGTGTCAAAACGGTCGACGTGGAAATCACCTGGGATCCGCCGTGGGGCATGGACATGATGTCGGACGAAGCCCGCCTCGAACTGGGCTTTATGTAGGGGCAGCGCCCCTGATCTAGCAGCCGTCACATTCAGCCACAAAACAGGTCGCGAGCAGCCCGCCCAAGCCGCTTACCACAACAAGCTGTTCGCTGAGACGCTTAACCGTTGCTTGGTGCGACGCCCCGATACGCGTCGAGCCACAGCACGTTATCGATGTAAATCGTGTCGTCTTCGGTCTCATCAAAGTAGACCGGCGCGGACAAAGCGTAGGCGACGAACAGGCCGATCAGGTAAGCCACCGAAAGCCCCAGGCCAATAAGCGGCATCTGTGCGGCGATGGCAGGCAGGACTGCACCAGCATAAAACTGCACCAACAGGCTCAGAACCAGGATCGCGACGGGCATCAGAGCCAGCGATTTCCATTGTCCAGTCATGCGGGTGAAAGCTTCGAACTGCAGGCCGGCGTAGGCCAGCGGCAGCATATAGGCAAAGACGGTCAGGTCCATCGGGCGACTCCAGATACTCATCAACATACACGCGCACAAATTCTGTGCACCGCGCCCGCAACATGCGACCGCATCATGGTTAATACTGGGCTGGCCGGACAACGGGCATCCACCTTTGGGTGGAAAGCCCCTATTCCAACCGGAATTCGGCGCTATCTATCTGAATTAAAAGTATTCTTTTTTCTGCTGAGAAATGAGCTTCGCGGATCTTTCGACACACGCGGAATAGGGTTTGTCTCGCAAACCGACACAATCCCTAGCCTACAGGCAGATCGTTCGCGCAGAAGATAGGGGCTACAAACACGCCTCAAACAGCGCCCGCGTGTTTTCCGGAGTCATTTCAACCGGATTCCCCCCCACGCTGGGGTCCGCAAGCGCCGACCGGGTCAGCACGTCCAAATCCGGATCGACAACCCCCAAGGCCGTGAGTGTCTGTGGAATACCCAAGGCGTCGTTGAACCCATCAACGAAGGCTGAAAACCCATCAAAACCCTCCGCGATCCCCAGATACGCCGCCGCGTGCGCCAGCTTTCTCTCCACCGCGGGCCGGTTGAACCGCAACACAGCGGGCATCACCACTGCATTCGTCGTACCGTGATGGGTATGGTGATGCGCCCCGATCGGGTGGCTGAGCGCATGGATCGCCCCCAAACCCTTCTGAAACGCCGTCGCCCCCATGGCAGCCGCGCTCATCATCTGCGCCCGCGCCTCCATATCGGAACCATCGGTATAGGCGCGCGGCAGGTAGTCTTTCACCAGCCGCATCCCCTCAAGTGCGATCCCCTGGCTCATGGGGTGATAATGCGGGGAACAGAAGGCTTCGACGCAATGGGCAAAGGCATCGAGGCCCGTCCCGGCGGTGATATGGGGCGGCATCCCAACGGTCAGCTCGGGGTCGCAGATCACCACAGCGGGTAGGATCTTGGGGTGGAAGATGATCTTCTTTTCAGCCGTCTCAGAATTGGTGATCACAGACGCGCGCCCCACTTCCGATCCTGTGCCCGCCGTTGTCGGTACAGCGACGATGGGCAGGATCGCATCGGCATCCGCCCGCGTCCACCAATCGCCGATATCCTCGAAATCCCAAATCGGCCGCGTCTGCCCCGCCATGAACGCAAGCACCTTGCCCAGATCAAGGCCAGAGCCGCCGCCAAACGCGATCACGCCGTCATAGCCGCCGTCGCGAATAGCGGTGAGCCCGGCGGCCACATTGCTCTCGTTTGGGTTGGGATCGACATCCGAGAACAGGCCCCGCCCCAGCCCCGCGTCCTCGATCAAATCGAGGGTACGCGTTGTGATCTCCATCCCCGCAAGCCCGCGATCGGTGACGAGCAGCGGCTTCGATATGCCTGCCGCCGCGCAGGCCTCCGCAATCTCGGCGATACGGCCAGCGCCAAAGCGGATGGCGGTTGGATAAGACCAGTTGCCGGTCAGTGTCATGGCGCTCAGCCCTTCTTCAGATGATAACTCTTGGGCCGCGTCAGCGCGTGATAGCCCAGCACAGACAGGCCAGCCCCCCGCCCGGTATCCTTGCACCCCGTCCAGCACAGCGCCGGATCCAGGTAGTCCGCGCGGTTCATGAATACGGTCCCCGTCTCGACCCGCGCGCCCAGGGCCTCTGCCGCCGCCACGTCCCTTGTCCAGATTGACGCCGTCAGCCCATAGTGGCTGTCATTCATCAGCGCGATGGCCTCATCATCGCCCGCAACTGGCATGATGCCCACCACCGGCCCAAAGCTCTCTTCGCGCATCACCCGCATGTCATGGGTAACGCCCGTCAGGATCTGCGGCGTCAAATACGCCCCGCCGTCATCCTCTGGAAATGTCTCGATATGCGCTGTCGCGCCGGCTGCCACAGCCTCGGCAATCTGCTCCCGCACCAGCGCCGCAAAGCGCGGCTGCGCCATGGGCCCAAGGGTTGTTTCTGGATCCAGAGGATTGCCCAGCTTATAGCCAGACACGATCCCCACAGCCTTCTCCACAAAGGCGTCAAACAGGCTCTCATGCACATAGATCCGCTCGATCCCGCAACAGCACTGGCCCGAGTTGAACATCGCCCCGTCGATCAGCGTCTCCACCGCTGCAACTAGATCGGCATCGGCGCGCACATAGCCCGGATCCTTCCCGCCCAACTCTGTCGACACAGCCGTAAACGTCCCCGCCGCCGCCCGCTCCATGGCCTGCCCGCCAGCGACCGAGCCCGTGAAGTTCACGAAATCGAACGCACGCCCCGCGATCAAGGCTGACGTGGTCTCGTGATCCAGCACCACATTCTGGAACACGTCCCCCGGCACACCCGCCGCCGCAAAGGCATCGGCCAGATGCTCGCCCACAAGAATCGTCTGCGCCGCATGCTTCAGGATCACGGTGTTCCCGGCAATCAACGCAGGAGCGACGGTATTGATCGCGGTCATGTACGGATAGTTCCAGGGAGCAACAACAAAAACAACGCCTTGTGGCTCACGCTTGATCTTGCGGACAAAACTGTCGCTCTCCTCGATCACGATATCGGCCAGCGCCGTCTCCGCGATCCCGGCCATGTAGTTCGCGCGTTCTTCGAACCCGCCAAATTCCCCACCATAGCGCACGGGCCGCCCCATCTGGTGGGCGAGTTCTGTGACCATCCGATCCGTCGTCCGCCCGATCTCGGCCACCGCCGCCCGAACGAGCGCGATCCGCTCGGCCATTGGTCGCGCCGCCCAAGCAAGCTGCGCTGCCCGCGCCGCCCCTGCCGCCGCCTGCGCGGCCTCTAGCGACAGCGCCTCTCGCTCCGCATAAACCGACCCGTCGAGGGGCGAGATACAGCGCACCACCGCCATCACGCCCTCTCAAACCCGCGCTTGACCTCCCAGTCGGTCACGACCGCGTCGAACTCCTCCTGCTCGACTTCGGCGCATCGGGTGTAGTGATCGACCACCGCATCCCCCATCGCCGCCCGCAGCATCTTGGACCCGCGCAACGTCTCGGTCGCCGCCCGCAAGGTCGTCGGGATCTCCTGCGCCCCCGCATCCTCGTAGACATCGCCCTTGGTCGGCGGGGCAAGCTCCAACCCGTCCTCGATCCCCTTCAAGCCCGCCGCAATCAACGCCGCCTGCGCGAGGAAGGGGTTCATATCCGACCCGCCAATCCGGCATTCGATCCGCACGCCCTTGGTCCCATCCCCGCACATCCGGAACCCCGCTGTGCGGTTGTCCACGGACCAAACCGTCTTGGTGGGCGCGAAAGTCCCCACCTGAAAGCGTTTGTAGCTGTTCACATAGGGCGCCAGAAACACCGTGTAGTCCGGCGCATAGGCGATCATCCCAGCCACCGCCCGCGACATGAGCTTCGACATACAATACTCTGCGTCAGCATCATAAAACGCATTCTCGCCGTCCTTCCAGAACGACAAATGCACATGGCTCGCGCTGCCAACCTTGGCGTGGTGCCACTTGGCCATGAAGCTCGCCGAATGCCCCTGCGCCCAGGCGATTTCCTTCGTGGCGTGCTTGGCGATCGTGTGGTGGTCCGCGCATTCGAGCGCATCCGAATAGCGGATGTTCAACTCTTCCTGCCCCGTCTCCGCCTCGCCTTTGGTGTTCTCCACCGGGATCCCGGACCCATACAGCGCATTGCGCAGAGTCCGCATGATCCCTTCTTCCTTCGTGGTCTGAAGGATGTGGTAGTCTTCGTTGTAGGCGCTGATCGGGCGCAGATCGGCATAACCCTCGACAGCCAGATCACGATAGCTCTTCTCGAACAGGAAAAACTCCAGCTCCGTCGCCATCATCGGCGTCAGCCCCATCGCCTCGGCCCGCGCGATCTGAGCCTTCAGGATCGCCCGTGGGCAATGCGGCACGGGTTCATGCTTGTGGTGATCCAGGATATCGCACAGAACCATTGCCGTGCCTTCGAGCCACGGAATCAGCCGCAGCGTCGTCAGATCCGGCTTCATCACATAGTCGCCATAGCCCGCGCGCCAGCTCGTGGCCTCATAGCCATCGGGCGTCCCCATCTCCAAGTCGGTGGCCAGCAGGTAATTGCAGCAATGCGTCTCTTCCCAGGCGCTGTCGATGAACATCTGCGCGTGGAACCGCTTGCCCATCAGACGGCCCTGCATGTCGACCATGCAGACGAGCACGGTGTCGATGCTGCCATCCGCAACCCGGTCTTTCAGCGCCTCGAATGTCAGATTGCCCGGCATCGCCGTCCCTCCCGTCTCTCATGGTGTGGGCAGGGGCAGCCGAGCCGCCCCTGCCCCGTGGCTTTAGGTATAGCGATAAGGCCGGCCGGCCTTTTCCATATCCGCATTGTACTGCTTGAAGATCTCGACGACCTTGGCCTTCGTCTCACTCTCCGCCGCGATCTCATCCCAGAACTCGCGCGCTGCGGCCTCGACCGTCGCCCATTCCTCATCTGGGATCGTGGTCAGCTCAAGCTTTGTCCCGTTCACGCGCAGGTTTGCCTCGCCGCCCCAGTACCACCACTGACGGTAGTAATGCGACTGCTCACAGCAGACCATAAACAGCGTCTGAAGGTCTTCCGGCAGCTCGTTCCAGCGGTCCATATTGGCAAAGAACGACCCGATCCACGCGCCCGAGATGTTGTTGGTCAGGAAGTAGTTCGTCACATCGGCCCAACCCACGGTGTAATCCTCGGTGATCCCCGACCAGGCGATGCCGTCCAGCTCACCCGTCTGCACCGCCACCTCGATATCTTCCCAAGGCAGCGTCACCGGCACCACGCCGAACTGCGACATGAAGCGACCAGCGGTGGGGAACGTAAACACCCGCTTGCCCTGAAGATCGGCGAGCGAGTTGATTGGGTCCTTCGTCGCAAAGTGGCACGGGTCCCAGGCGCCGGCAGAGACGTGCTTCACGCCCACCTTCTCGTACTCTTCCGCCCAGATCTCGCCCAGCCCGTACTGATTGAACAGCACCGGTACATCGAGCGAATAGCGCGACCCGAACGGGAAGTAGCCACCGAACACCGTCACCTCAGTGGGCGAGGCCATCGAGTCATCATCCGACTGTACCGCATCAATCGTGCCCCGCTGCAGCGCGCGGAACAGCTCGCCCGTGGGCACCAGCTGATCGGCGTAGAACAGTTCGATCTGCATCCGGTCGCCGGCGATCTTGTTGAACATCTCGATGGCGGGGTCGATCACATGCTCGGCCAGCGCCGGGCCCGCATAGGTCTGCATCCGCCAGCGAATGGTCGATTGCGCAATGGCCGGGGCAGCGAGGGCGGCTGCCGGGGTGGCCGCGGCGGCGGTCAGGAACTTACGTCTTGAGGTCATCGTGTCTCTCCTTGGTTGGACAAATCGAACAGGTTTGTGGTCATCACCCCTCTTTCCGGGGGCGTTAATCGTTTAATCCGTACACGTAGTCAGGGAGCCAGGTGGCGATCTCTGGAAACACCATCACCAGCGCCAGCGCGCAGGCCATGACCAGCACAAAGGGGCCAATCGAGCGATAGATATCGCTCAGCGTCACCTCGGGTGGGGCCATCGCGCGCATCAGGAACAGGTTATAGCCGAAGGGCGGCGTCATGTAGGCGATCTGGGTGGTGATCGTGTAGAGGACCCCGTACCAGATCAGGTCGAAGCCCAATTCACCTACCAGCGGGACATATAAAGGCGCGACGATCACCAGCATTGCGGTGTCATCCAGGAATGTGCCCATCAGGATGAAGCTCAGCTGCATCATGATCAGGATCACCCAGGGGTTCAGGTTCAACTGCTCGGTAAAGAGGCCCTCAATCGCCCGCACCGCGCCCAACCCGTCGAACACCGCGCCAAAGGCCAAAGCGGCCAGGATGATCCACATGAACATGCAGGTGATCCCGAGGGTATTGCGCACGGATGTCTCGAATACCTCTCGCGTCATCCGGCCCTTGACCACCGCCGCCAGAAACGCGGCCAGGGCACCTATGGCCGAGCTTTCCACCAGCGAGGTCCAGCCATTCACAAACGGCACCATCATCACCGCGAAGATGCCCAGCGGCAGCAGGCCCGCCGTCAACAGCCGCAGCTTTTCGGCGCGCGGCACGTCCCGCTCCTCAGCCGCGAGCGCGGGGCCCAGTTCCGGCTGCATCCGGCAGCGGATCACGATATAGGCGATGAACATTGCCGCCATCATCAGCCCCGGGATCACACCAGCCAGCCAAAGCTGCCCCACCGGCTGACGCGCAATCATCGCGTAAAGGACCAGCACCACCGACGGCGGCACCAGGATCCCCAGCGACGACCCCGCCTGCACCACCCCCGTAACCATCCGCTTGTCATAGCCCCGGCGCAAAAGCTCAGGCAACGCGATGGTCGCCCCGATCGCCATGCCCGCCACGCTCAGCCCGTTCATGGCCGAGATCAGGACCATCAAAAGGATCGTCCCGATGGCCAGCCCGCCCTTCAGGCCGCCCATCCAGACGTGGAACATGCGGTAGAGATCATCCGCGATCCGGCTTTCCGACAGGATGTAGCCCATGAAGATGAACATCGGCAGCGTCAGCAGCGGATACCACTTCATCAGCTTCATCGCCGCCGCAAAGCCCAGATCATACCCGCCCCGGTCACCCCACAGGAGGAGCGCCGACACCACCGCGACAAAGCCAATGGCACCGAAGACCCGCTGCCCCGTCAGAAGCATCAGCATCATGGTCGAGAACATCAGGATCGCGATCAGCTCATACGGCATCGATCGCCTCGCCCCGGATGCGGAGGATGTCTTTGAAGAGCTCGGACAGCACCTGCAGGATCATCAGAGAGATCCCGATGACCATGATCGTCTTGATCGGCCAGAGGTAAGGGCGCCAAGCCGTCGGTGACCGCTCGCCCCCGTACTGGAAGGAATAGATCGTGCTATCGATCCCGCCCCAGAGCAGCACGACCAGATAGAACAGTAGAAACAGCACCGTAATGGCATCCGTCCAGGCCTTCCGCCTGTCAGACCATTCGCCGTAAAGGAGGTCCATCCGCACATTCGAGCCCAGTTGGATCGAATACGGCCCGCCCAGAATATAATAGGCCACCATCGTGAACTGCGCCATCTCCAGCGTCCAGAGCGAGGGCAGGAAAAAGGTCTTGGAGATGGACGACCACAAAAGGATCCCCATCATCACAAAGATCCCGTACATCACGACCCGCCCGATCCAGCGGTTCATGCGGTCGACGATGCGAATATACCCCCGCAGCGCGTTCATCCCAGCACCTCGGCCAGGGCGCGACGCAGGATATTGGAGAGATACCCCGCCATCTCTTCCGCCGCCGGCTGGGTGTTGATCAGATCGCTCTTTATTTCAATCATCGCATTGGCAATCCCGCGCGGGATCGCCTGGGTGCGCAGGGTATGGGTGACGCCGTCGGAGGCATCGTAGGGATCGTTCAACCGGTTCACCCAGCGCGGATCCGCCTCCGCCAGCCGCAGCATCGCGAGCGCCAGGTCGGCATAGTCATCATGCAGGAACCCCAGCTCCACCACCCGTGGCGTGCCGAAATAGATCGGCGTGAAGCTGTGTACGTTCACCAGGGCGCGCGGCTTCCGCGCCTCCAGCGTCGCGGCCAGAAGATCGCGGAATGGGTGATAGACCTCCTCGATCCGCTGCCGCCGTGCGTCTTTGCTGAGGTTGTGATTGCCCGTCACCGGATCATGCTCGGCGATCTCGACAATCGCTGTTGGCGACTCCGGCGGGCGGTTGCAGTCATAAACCAACCGCGACACCCGGCTCACCACCAAGGGCGCGTCGAGCGTGTTGGCCATCGCCTTCGCCACATCCAGCGCCCCGATATCCCAAGCCCAGTGCCCGCGCAAAGCCCGCTCGGGCAGGCCCATCGTTCCCAACGCCGCCGGGATCGCGGCACTGGCATGTTCGCACACCAGCACCAGATCGCCCGTTGCCCCGGCGTTCAACACCTCGGCGGCAGGTAGCTCAGTCGCGGACAACAAGGGGGCGTGGGCAGTCTCAACCATCTGAACCCAGCGAACAGGGTCGCCCTATTTCTGTCAACGGATTTCTGTAGACTTTGCTACAAACACGCACCACGCTGACGCGATCCTGTCAGAAAGGATGAAGAAATGCGCACCGATCTGCCCATCGTGAAGGACCGCCTGGCGGGCGTCATGGGGACGCTGACGCCATCCGAACAGGTGCTGGCCGATGTGCTGCTCAAGGACTATCCGGTGGCCGGTCTGCAATCCATCACGCGGCTGGCCGAGGCCGCCAGCGTGTCGACCCCTACGGTGATCCGCATGGCCCGCAAGCTGGGCTTTGATGGCTTCCCCGCAATGCAAGAGGCGCTGCGCATCGAGGCCTCCGAACAGATCCGCCGCCCCGCGACCAAGCGCGACGCTTGGCTGGCCGGCGCCACCGACGAACACATCCTTGCACAGTTCGCCGAGGCGGTGACCAGCAACCTGCGCCACACGCTCGACCGGCTGGACAGTGCGAGCTTCGATGCCGTCGCCGCACTCCTCGCCGACCCCAAACGCCCGCTTTACATCGTGGGCGGGCGCATCACGCGGTCGAACGCCGACTACCTGTTCAACCACATGCAGATCATCCGCCCCGGCGTGACCCATCTCAGCCATTCGGCAAACGTCTGGCCGCAATACCTCCTCGATATGAACGACCGCGCGATCCTGATCGTCTTCGACATCCGGCGGTATGAGCGTGATCTGGCAAAGCTCGCGACCCTGGCGCAAGAGCGTGGGGCGACCATCGTGCTGTTCACCGATCAATGGGGCTCACCCATCGGTAAGACGGCAGCGCACACGTTCCAGGCGATGGTTGAGGCGCCGTCGAGTTGGGATTCGACGCTTGCGATCATGCTGATCGTTGAGGCGCTGATTGCCCGGGCGCAGGCGGGGCGGGAGGATGCGAGCCGTGAGCGGCTGGAGGAGTTGGAGTCGATGTTCTCCACGACGCGACTGTTCCGCGACTTCAACTAGCCGCGCCCATACCACTACGAAGTGAGGGCAGCGCCGACCCGAGGGGTGGCGTGAGCGCCGCCCCGTGGGGGCGGGTCGGCGCTGCCCGATGGTGCCCATCGGGCGGGAGATCCGAACTGCGTGGCATATGCATATATGCCCCCCGTGACATCTCCCCCGATTGCGCCCCACTGCCCCCACGCCTATAGCTCGGCCCGACACATCGCAGGAGAATACCCCATGTCCCAGACCCGCACGGAAACCGACAGTTTCGGCCCGCTCGAGGTTCCCACCGACAAGTACTGGGGTGCGCAAACCCAACGCTCGATCATGAACTTCCCCATCGGGTGGGAGAAACAGCCCGTGGCCGTCGTCCGCGCCCTTGGCGTGATCAAGCAAGCCTGCGCCGAGGCCAATAAGGAACGCGGCGCGCTCGACGCCAAACTTGCCGACGCGATCATCGAAGCGGCCTCCGAGGTTGTGGCAGGCAAACTCGACGACAACTTCCCGCTCGTGGTCTGGCAGACAGGCTCGGGCACGCAATCAAACATGAACGCCAACGAGGTGATCGCCAACCGCGCGATCGAAATCCTTGGCGGCACCATCGGCTCGAAGGACCCGGTGCATCCCAACGATCACTGCAACATGTCGCAGTCCTCGAACGACACCTTCCCCACGGCCATGCATATCGCGACGGCCACGACAGCGCATGACGTTCTGCTCCCCGGCCTTGAGAAACTGCACGCCGCCCTAGAGGCCAAGGTCAAAGCCTTCGACGGCATCATCAAGATCGGCCGCACCCACACGATGGACGCGACCCCTCTGACGCTGGCGCAGGAATTCTCCGGCTACGCCCACCAGGTCGCCATGTCGATCGAACGCGTGAAAGCCGCCCTGCCCCGCATCTACGAACTCGCGCAAGGCGGCACCGCAGTGGGCACCGGGCTGAACTCTCCCACCGGCTGGGGCGAGACCGTCGCCGCCAATATGGCCCGCATCACCGGCCTGCCCTTCGTCACCGCGCCCAACAAGTTCGAAGCACTCGCCGCCCATGACGCCATGGTCGAGATGTCTGGCGCGGTCAAAACCGTGGCCGCGAGCCTCTTCAAGATCGCCAATGACATCCGGCTTCTGGGCTCCGGCCCCCGCTGCGGCCTGGGCGAGTTGATGCTGCCCGAAAACGAACCCGGCTCGTCGATCATGCCCGGCAAGGTCAACCCGACCCAGTGCGAGGCGATGACCCAGGTCTGTGCCCATGTCTTTGGCAACGATGCCGCCGTGGGCTTTGCGGGCAGCCAGGGGCATTTTGAGCTCAACGTCTACAAGCCGATGATGGCCTACAACGTCCTGCAATCCATGCAGCTTCTGGGGGATGCAGCGGTGGCCTTCACCGACAACTGCGTGGCGGGGATTGAGGCCAACACCGACCGGATCGACAAGCTGATGCGCGTGTCGCTGATGCTGGTGACGGCGCTGGCCCCGCAGATCGGGTACGACAATGCGACCACGGTGGCCAAGACCGCCCATAAGAACGGGACCACGCTGAAAGAGGAAGCCATCGCCCTTGGCTTCGTCGATGAGGCGACGTTTGAGCAAGTCGTGCGCCCCGAGAAGATGATCGGCCCCAAGGACGGATGAGCCAGCCCGTCAACCTCAACCGCTTCCGCAAGGACAAGGCCCGCGCCGAGAAACGCGCGCGGGCCGAGGCGAATGCGGTCAAACACGGGCGCACCAAGGCCGAGAAGCAAGCCGACGCCACCCGCGAGGCCAAGGCCAAACGCGACCTAGACGGCCACCGCCGCGAGACATGAGCGCGCGGCCCGTCAAACGCTCGCTAACGCTCAAAGGCCACCGCACGTCGGTTTCACTGGAAGACGCCTTCTGGCGCGAATTCCGCGATATTGCCGCCCGCCGCGGCATGGCGATCAACGCGCTCGCGGCCGAGATCGACGCGAGCCGCGATCTGGAAACCGGGCTTGCCTCTGCGATCAGGCTGTTTGTTCTGATGGACCTGAAAGCGCAGCTTCAGGGCTGACCCCCCGCCGCGCCATATCAAGCCAGATCCCGTCCCGTGACCGCAGGGTCAGATGCGCCACCGGGCGCGGCACAGGACGATCGCCGACAGACAGGGTCCAACGGCTAAGGAACGCGGCCAGCATCACCACCCCCTCGGTCATCGCAAACCCCGCCCCCGGACAGACCCGCTGCCCGGCGGAGAACGGCAGATAGGCATCCCGCTGGCTCACCTTCGTCTCGGCCCGGTCCCAACGGGCGGGATCGAAAGCGTCAGGGTCCGGCCAGTGGTCCACATGCCGATGCAGATGCCAGGGAGAGATCACGATCTGCGCCCCGCGCCGCACATCGCGTTTGCGAAATGTCTCCGCCCGCGTCGTTTCGCGCACCATCATCGGCACGGGGGGATAGAGCCGCAGCGCCTCGCGGAACGCATTCCGCGTCACGGGCAGCTTGGAGAGCGCAGAGAAGCCGGGGGCTGAGGCAAACGCCAACGCCTCTTCCGCCACCTGCTCCTGCACCTCAGGATGCGTCGCCAGCAGATAGAGCGCCCAGGCCAGCACGCTCGCGCTCGTCTCATGCCCAGCCAGAAAGAAGATCGCCACCTGATCCACCATCTCGTCGGTAGTCAAAACCGCCCCCGTCTCGGGGTCTCGCGTCGTCATGATCTTGGTCGCTAGATCCTCCGGCGCGGTCCCGGACGCGATCTTCCGCTGCCTCTGCGCGCACATCTCGCCGATCAGCCCTCGGATCTCCAGCGCGGCCTCCTTTGCGGCCCGCGGATACCCGCGCGGGACCCAGCGCGGCAGAGGCACGAAGGCCCCAAGGTTCACCAATGGCTGACACCGCTGGTAGTCCCGAAACGCGGCATAGACCTTTGCCGCCGTCGCATCCTCGATCGGCACGGAAAACAGCGCGCGAAAGATCACATCGGCGGCGGCATGGGCACAAACCGCCTCAACCTCCTGCGCGCCGGGCGACACACGCTCCGCCGCCGCCTCCGACGCCGCAAGGATCGCCGGAAAACTATCCTTCACCCGCCCGCCCTCGAACGCGGGATCAATGATCCGGCGCTGGCGGGCCCACATCTCGCCATTCGTCAAGAAAATTGACTGTCCTAAAAGAGGACGAAGCCCCTCCCCCACCCGGTCGCTTTTGGGAAAGTCCTGCGGGCGATCGCTCAAAACCGTGCGCACCAACGCGGGCTCATTCACCAGATAGGACCGGAAGAACGGCGTCCGAAACTCGGCCATCTTGGCCCGAAACAGATGCGCGGGCTGGGCCGACAGAATGTCCTGCCGAAAGAGCCGCAGGTACTGCCACAGCGACACGCGCCCCACGCGCGCCTGGGGTTTTGGCGGCGTCATACGGCCATATCGGTATAGCGCGACGCAGGCACGTCGATGCGGTTGCTCGACGGGCTGCGGCCCGCGAAACGGTCGGCCAGGGTCAACGGGCCGGCAGTGATCTGGAAATAGTCATAGCCGCCGGGCTGATCGAAGGCGCAGAGGTATTGGAAATGCAGCCGGAAATACCGCCAGCGCAACGCCCGCCGCTTGGCCTTGCTAAGCGTCTGCGAGAAGGCCGCCGACAGAACCAGGGGCCAGCGTTGATCGTCCAGTGCCACGCCCGAGACCGCCACCGGATCGCACAGCGCAAAGGAACACCCATCCCCCGGGGCCGACACATCGACCCAGGTGAGGGCGTCGCACTGCGCCAGATCATGCAGGTCCCGCCGCAAACGCGCGGCTTTGGGCAGAAACGACACCATCGGGATCGCCTGCCCCAGGGTGAGAAGAGACAGGGCCGGCCCGGTCGCGGGCACCCTGCCGGATCGGATCAGATCGGCCAGCACGGACACGGCCAGTTGCGCACCCGACGAGTGTCCCACGACCAGAACCTCATCCACATCCTCCGCCATCGCCTCCGCAATCCGGGCGGCAAACACCTCAAGCCGCTCTTCCAAGTCCGCGGGGTATGCCCCCCGGCGTCCGGCGGCATAAGCGAAATCATGCATCAGGTACCAGGCAAAGAGCTTGCCATCCCGCGCCCGAAACCACTCCAGCACGACCCAGATCAGCGCAAGCGTGATCGCCCACCAAAGGATAAGTGTGGTCCAGGTCGCAAACGCGCTCTTGTCCGAAACACCGATCAGCTGCAGCGCACCAAGAACACCGGCAACACCCAACCCGGCGACGGTCGCACCCAACAGGACCCCAATCAGCAGCTGCAAAACCAAAACCACCACCGGGTAGAACGCCGCCAAGATCGGCCCCTTGCGCAGCCACATCAACCGCCGCAGAGCGCCCGATACCGTATAGGTCGAGACAACGCGGATAAGCTGCCAGTAGGTCGCCGGGATCGAGGCCCCCATCGATGCCTTAACCAGATCGGACCAAACGAGCACCTCGAACCGGGCCGAAGCTGTGTGCCCGTCGATGTTGCTGTCCACCTGCCAGCTGTTAGGCGGCAGGCCATCCGTCCGCACGCGGATCCCATAACCGGATATTTCGGCCTGCGCTGCACCCTCTGTCCGATAAAGCTCACGGTAGCGTCGGGGCGGATTGGGATCGAACCCCGGAATGTAGAAGACCAGACGCCGGGCAACTGTCGTTTGTGGAACTTCCGTCATCGCCCGGGCCTAAGCGTGAATACTAGCGTTCGTGCGCCCACCACTCGCGAGACTGGCCGAGGCCCCGCTCAAACGCAAGCGCTTCAGCCAAAGGCCTGCAATGCGGGGAATTGCTCGTTCAGCCACCAGGCGAAATCGGTAAACTTACCGGTCAGCATCAACAGGCCCACGGTCCACAGAAGCAGGCCCATCACCCGCTCAATCCGCTCCATATGCCGCTTCATCCAGGCCATCAGCCCCTGCATCCGCGGGAAATACGCCGCCACCAGCAGGAACGGAATGCCCAGCCCAGCAGCATAAGCGGCCAGCAGCAGCGTGCCCCGCGCCACATCCGCCTCGTTGGCGGCAATCGACAGGATCGCGCCAAGGATCGGACCGATGCAGGGCGTCCACCCAAATGCAAAGGCCAGCCCCAGCACATAGGCGCCAAAGGCCGACCCGCCCCGATCGCCCGCATCCATCCGCATCTCGCGGTCCATGAACCCGATCCGGTAGACGCCCAGGAAATGCGCGCCAAACACCATGATGACAAGGCCCGCCGCCATCACGAACCAGTCCTGGTTCATCAAGAAGAACCGCCCAAAGGCCGAGGCCGTGAAGCCTAGGAACAGAAACACGGTCGACAGGCCCAGAACAAAGAAGAGCGCCGACAGGATCACCCGACGCCGGGCCGCGCGGTCTTGCGCTTCGCCCATCTGTTGCATCGAGATCCCGCCCATATAGGCCAGGTACGGCGGCACGATCGGCAGGACGCAGGGGCTTAGGAACGACAGGGTTCCCGCAAACGCCGCGATGGCGATTGCAGGCAGCAAGCTGGCATCGATGATCTCAAGACCAAACATCGGCGTTCCTTTCGCCCCAGCTGCCTAGATACGGTAGGGCGCAGCCGGCGTCACGCCACGCAATGTCACATCTGTGTGGACAAACTGAAATATCCAACTTACGCCCCAAACGCATGGAGTTCGACGAAACCCTTGATGCGCGCGGTCTGCTGTGCCCGCTGCCCGTGCTGAAACTGGCCAAACGCATGCGGGGCGTGGCCCCCGGCACCGTGGTCCGGCTGCAGGCCGATGACCCCGCTGCCATCGTGGACGTGCCGCACTACTGCACGGAAAGCGGGAACCTGCACCTGTCGATGGTGGAGGATGGGGACACGCAGGTGCATTTCGTCAAGAAAGTTGACGGTTAGCGGTCGGCGAGATAGGCGCGCAGAATATCGCCCATCGTTTCTTCTTTGGAAACAAACCCAAGCGCATCTGTAACGGACGTATCAAAACGGGCCGGCCAGCCTGCAACGATCGCCTCAATCGCCGGATCCGGATCGAGTGTCACCAGATCGCGCGCCTCGATGCCACCGGTTTCCTGGAGCGCCTCCAGCATCTCAGCCACTGTCACGGTCAAGCCGGGCACATTGATGGCACTGAACGCGGGCCAATCGGCCATGGGAACGCGCATGGCCTGTATCATCGACGCGACCGCCGTATCGGGCGAGGCAATCCACATCGGCAACCCCGTATCCACAGGACACCGCGCAGGCTTGCCGGCCAGCGGTTCGCGGAAAATCGAGGATGCAAAGGAAGATGCCGCCGCGTTCGGGGCCCCGGGACGCACGACGATTGTGGGCAAGCGCAACACGCGCGCCTCGACGAACCCTTTCCGGCGGTAGTCGGACATCAAAAGCTCTGCCATGGCCTTGGACGCGCCGTAGCTGTTGGTGGGCTGCGCGGCGGAGGCTTCGGTCAAGGGTTCGCGGGCGCCAACGCCGAAGACGGCCAGTGAGGACGTTCCCACCACCGGCACCCGCCGGCCCAACGCGCGCGCCGCTTCAAGGACGTTGCGCGTGCCGTCGAGGTTCACGCGATAGCCCAGGTCAAACTCTGCCTCGGCCTGTCCGCTGACGACGGCGGCCAGATGAAAGACGGCCTGTGCATCCGACAACACATCCCGCGTCGCATCGGCGTCGGTGATGTCGAGATCGCGCTGGGTCACCTTACCCGCAAGCTCTGGCGACACCTCCGCCCCTGGCCGGTCTGCCAGGATGATCTGAGGATGCAACAGCTCGGTCCCGTCGGGGAGGGCCAGATGCCCCTGCGCCAGGATCTCAGCGGCCAGACGCTGGCCCAGAAAGCCAGCGCCGCCGGTAATGACAACGCTCACGCGCGTCACCGCCCGAGCGACCACCAGCCCTTACGGCGCGGTTTGTCCGGGGCATCATCCGCGCCCGCCTCAGCCGCAACGGGCTCGGGCGTAGGATCTGGATCGCTCGCCGGTGCTGGGGCGACGTCTACTGCAGCGTCCGCAACGGCTTCAGCAGCTACCGCCTCCCCAGGTGCAGGCTCAGCCTTCTTGCGGCGTCGCGTGCGTTTTTTCGGCTTCTCTTCCTCAGCGGCGTCTTCTGCTACCGGATCGCTGGCTGGCGCATCATCGGACGGTGCGTCAGGCTCAGAAGCTTCGGCCTCCGCAGGCGCCACATCGCCCTCTGGCGCAGCTTTCTTGCGGCGGGTGCGGCGCCGCTTTGGCTTGGCCTCAGTGTCTTCGGGAGGCGTGTCTTCGCTCGGCGCATCTTCAACGGGTGCGGGATCACCGGCACCCTCCGCCTCGCCTTGCGCCACCTCCGGCTGAGGCGCGTCGGACGGCCCATCACCCTGCGGATCACCATTTGGCTCGTCGGGCGCATCGCCCCCGCCACCGCCACGCCGCCGCCGACGGCGTCTGCGCCGCTTTTTGGGCTGCGCCTCTTCGTCGCTTGCGGCCTCTGGCACGTCCGCCGGATCCGCCTCGTCCTCGGCTGCCTCGTCGATATCGGCCATCAGGGACGCATCGACTGACACCACAGGCGTCACGGCCTTCACGAGCCGGGTCGCTGTCTTGAACTTCTCCAGCGTGAAATCCGGGCTGATCAGGAACGGATCGGCTTCGATCCGCACCGCCATCCCGTACCGCATCTCAAGCCCGGCGATATGCTCGCGCTTGTGGTTCATCAGGAAGTTGACGATAGACACCGGCGCCTTCACCAGCACTTCGCGCGACCGCCGCCGCGTGCCCTCTTCCTCCAACTGGCGCAGGATTGTCAGGCCCAGGCTGTCATCAGAGCGCACAAGGCCTGTTCCATGGCAATGCGGGCAAGGCTGCGTCGTCGCCTCAAGCATACCCGGACGCAACCGCTGGCGGCTCATCTCCAACAGGCCAAAAGCCGAGATCCGGCCCACCTGAATGCGCGCGCGGTCGGTCTTCAGCCTGTCCTTGAACCGCTTCTCGACAGCGGAGTTGTTCTTCCGCTCTTCCATGTCGATGAAGTCAATCACGATAAGGCCAGCCAGGTCGCGCAGACGCAACTGCCGCGCGATCTCTTCGGCGGCTTCAAGGTTCGTCTCAAGCGCCGTTTCCTCGATCGAGCCCTTCTTGGTCGCCCGGCCCGAGTTCACATCGATCGCCACCAGCGCCTCTGTCACGCCGATCACGATGTAGCCACCCGATTTGAGCTGCACCGTCGGGTTGAACATCCCCGCCAGATACGTCTCCACCTGATAGCGCGCGAACAGCGGCATCGTCTCGGTATAGGGTTTCACGTTCTTGGCGTGGGACGGCATGATCATCTTCATGAAGTCCTTGGCCACGCGATAGCCTTCGTCGCCCTCGACCCAGACCTCGTCGATCTCGCGATTATATAGATCGCGGATCGAGCGCTTGATCAGGTTGCCCTCTTCATAGATCTGCGCTGGTGCGATGGATTTGAGCGTCAACTCGCGGATCTGTTCCCACATTCGCTGCAGGTATTCATAGTCCCGCTTGATCTCGGTCTTCGTGCGCTTGGCCCCAGCGGTGCGCACGATCAGACCGGCCCCCTTGGGAACATCAATCTCGTTCGCGATCTCCTTGAGTTTCTTGCGATCCGCGGCATTGGTGATCTTGCGGCTGATCCCGCCGCCCCGCGCCGTGTTGGGCATCAGAACGCAGTAGCGACCAGCCAGCGACAGATAGGTAGTCAGCGCCGCGCCCTTATTGCCGCGCTCCTCCTTGACGACCTGCACCAGTAGGATCTGACGAACCTTGATGACCTCCTGGATCTTGTACTTGCGCGGGCGGGGTTTGCGCGGCGGGCGGATATCTTCGGGGGTGTCGTCATCGGCCACCGCCTCGATACTGTCATCACGCTCAGCCGCATCGTCCATGGCGACATAGGCATCGTCGTTGTCGCCATCCGGGCCAGGGGTATCGTCTGATGCAACCTCAGGCGTCGCCTCCTCAGCCACTTCCGCATCCGGTGCCGAAGCGTCCTCGGCATCGTCAGAGTCATCCGCCGAAGGTGTCTCAACCGGCGTTTCCGCAACCCGGTCCACGGGCGAGATTCCTTCTTCGCCCTCTGGGATCAGCAGGTCGTCATCCCCTTCCGGCTCAACCACGTCCATTCCGCTGATGCCCGCGTCGACTTCCTTGGTCTCGACCGCATCATCGGAATTCGTGGCCTCCGCCTTGGCCTTGGGCTTTCTCCGCCGCCGGCTCCGCTTGGGCTTGTCGGCCTCATCCTCAGCCGCAGCCGCAGCCTCGGCATAGGCCATTTCTTCGGCGATCAGCGCCTCACGATCAGCCACCGGGATCTGGTAGTAATCGGGATGGATTTCCGAGAACGCCAGAAAGCCGTGACGGTTCCCACCGTAATCGACAAAGGCCGCCTGGAGCGATGGCTCCACACGTGTGACTTTGGCGAGATAGATATTTCCGGCTAGCTGGCGCTTGTTCTCTGATTCAAAGTCGAACTCCTCGACCTTGTTTCCGTCCACCACCACGACGCGGGTTTCCTCCGCGTGGGTGGCGTCGATAAGCATCTTCTTTGGCATGGTGTCTTTCGGCACAAACGTATCGGCGGCCCGCCTGGCGGCGCACCGGTCAATCGTTTGTGGCTTGTTTGGGCGATACGGCGCGGCATAGCAGTTGGCTGGGCGGCCCTTACGGCCACGGCCCTTACTCCAACTGCTCTCGCTCGCGCCATCGCGTTTCTTCTCCGGCGCCGCTTCGGGCGCCTGTTCATTCGCCTGAACACAGGGGGTGCGTTCCGGCAATCTCTGGCCCCAGGGGCCGCCTTCTAGCGCGTCCGCCCGGTCCGGTCTGTGTGCCGGTCAACAAAGGGGGATACGCGAAACCATTCCGGATCACCAATCCGTGAACATGGATCGGGCCCGTTCCGCCAGCATAGAGGGTAAAGATTGACGCTGGCAATCACCAAATGCGCCGAACCGTCTATACGCGGCTCATCAACACGTTGCCCTCGCCACGAAACGCCTCGGCATAGCCCGCATCGCGCAGGTCCCCCACCACATCATGGCTCCACCGATCCGAATGGGTCACTTCCATCAGGATATGGTGTACCGAGGCGAACCGGTCCATGGCCTGCAACCATGGCGCCAACGCCGCGGCTTCATGGCCTTCCACGTCCAGCTTGAACACACCCAGCCGGTCATCGGCTTGCGCGGGCCAAAACGTGTCGAGTGTCCCGACCGGAACCGAGATCTGCCGATCCTTGGCACGCGGATCCGCGCCGAAAAGCGTGGCTCGGCCCAGATTGCCCTCAAAAATGTTTAGCGTGGCCTCACCCGGCGTGTCGCCCAAGGCGCATTCTTCAACCGTCACAACGCTGCCCAGATCATTGAGCGCAACATTGTCGCGCAACCGTGCGGCCATCACCGGGTTCGGCTCAAACGCCGTCACCATGCTGCCCGGTGCCGCATGGTGGGCGACGGCCACCGAGAAGAGCCCCGAATTGCCGCCGATGTCGAAAAATCGCACCTTCTGCCCCGCAACGACCCGCAACAAGGCGTCGATCGAGGCCCCCTCATCCGGCACGCCATGCTCCCACAGATGCCGATCCGTGGCGTTGTCCTTGGGCGTTACACGAAACCGGCAGCCATTCCAGATTACCTCGGTGCTTCCAACCGCGTCATGGATGGCAGAGATCGCGCGACGGGCCTTACCTGCGCGCACCATCTGAACGGCCCGGCGTAGGGCATCTATCGGCTCCGCAGGGGTATCGCTCACAAGTAATCCGACCGCTGCAACCCATACTTGGCCATCTTCTCGTTCAGCGTCCGGCGCGGCAGGCGCAGCTCGTCCATCACCGCGGTGATCGAGCCGCGATGGCGGCGCATGGTGTTGTCGATCAGCATCCGTTCGAACGCCTCGACATACTCTTTCAACGGCTTGCCCTCGGTCGTCATCGTGGGCTCGACCATCTCGTTGTCGGCCATCAGAAGCGACGCGATCGTCCCCGACCCCCGCCGGTTCTGCAAAACCGCGCGTTCGGCGATGTTGATCAGTTGGCGCACATTGCCGGGCCATGGGGCCTGTAGCAGTTGCGCCGCCTCCTGCGCGCCGATCTCGGGCGTGTCGCAGCCGTATTCTTCCGCATAACTTTCCGACAGTTTCGTGAAGAGCATTAGGATATCCTCGCCCCGCGCCCGCAATGGCGGCAGCGTGATCTTCATCGCTGCGAGCCGGTAGTAGAGATCCGGCCGCAGCACGTCTTCGCAACTTTTGCCCTGTTCCTGCAGGTTGGAAACCGCAAAGACCCGCGTCTCCGCCGGCACGCCTTGATCATTGATCCAGCCCAGAAGCCGCCCCTGCAGGCCGGGAGACAGCGCATCGATGTCTTCCAGAACCAGCGTCCCGCCACGCGCCTCTTCCACCAAAGGCACCGATCCGCCTTCTTCCATGGTGCCAAAGAGCTTGCGGCCCAGCGCGTCTTCATCGTGGCTTGCGCAGGAGAAGATGACGAACTTGCGGCCCGGATTGGCCCCCACAGCGTGCAACGCATGGGCCACCAGCGTCTTGCCCGTACCGGTTTCACCGTCGATCAGGACGTGCCCGTCAGCCTGGCCAAGATCGAGGATGTCTTCACGCAACCGCTCCATCACGGGCGACGCGCCAATCAGCTTGGACATGATGCCAGAGCCATCCGACAGCTCACGCCGCAGCGCGCGGTTGTCCAGCGTCAGGCGGCGTGACGAGGTGGCTTTCTTCGCCAGCTCGGTCATCCGATCGGGGTTGAAGGGCTTCTCAAGGAAGTCATAGGCCCCTACCCGCATCGCCTCAACCGCCATGGGCACATCGCCGTGGCCGGTGATCATGATTACGGGCAAACCGCTATCGACGCTCATCAGACGCTTCAGGAACTGCATCCCGTCCATGCCGGGCATTCGGATGTCGCTGACCACCACGCCCGGGTAATCCGCCCCGACCGACTTCAACGCCTCCTCGGCGCTGGGGTAGGTTTCGGTATCGAAACCCGACAGGGCCAGCCATTGGCTGATCGACTGGCGCATGTCCTGTTCGTCATCAACGATGGCAATCTTCATGGACTGAGACATTGGGTCCTCACTCTGCCGCTTGCGTTTCTTCCTTGTGGATCGGAAGCCGGATCTCAAACACCGCCCCGCCAGACCGCCCGTTGCGCGCGGTCAAACGCCCGCCGAGGTCGTTGACGATCCCCGATGAAATAGCAAGCCCCAGCCCGACACCGTCGCCCGGGGCCTTGGTGGTATAGAAAGGCTCAAAAAGCGCGTCCAGATCATCGATCCCTGGCCCGTTGTCGCGCACCGTGATCAACGCCATCTCGCCCCCGGTCACCAGGATTTCGATCCGTGGGTCGTCCAGCGCCTTGGTCGCATCAAGTGCATTGCGCAACAGGTTGATCAGCACCTGTTCCAGCCGGATCCGATCCGCCATCACAACTACCGTCTCGCGCGGCAGCGTGCGCGAAATCTCGATGTTGCGGCGCTTGAGCTGTGGCTCCATCATCTCCAGCGCAGATGACACCGAAGCCCTTGCATCTATTGGCTCAAACTCCTCCCCACCCTTGCGGGCATAGCTCTTGAGCTGGCGCGTGATCGCGCCCATCCGCTCAATCAGATCATCGATCCGCTGGAAGGAACTGAGCGCTTCCTCAGGCCGATTGCGATGCAACAACAGCTTCGCACCCGCCAGATAAGTTTTCATTGCGGCGAGCGGCTGGTTCAGCTCGTGGCTCACACCGGCCGACATCTCACCCAGAACCGCCAGTTTTGAGCTCTGCTGCAAGGTCTGTTCGGCGACTTCCAGGTTCTTTTCCGCGCGCTCCCGTTCGGCAATTTCCCGCTGCAGCGCTTCGTTTAGCTGGCGAAGCTCTGCCGATTCCTGCTGATACACGACCGATCGCGTCTGAGCCCGACGGCTGACAACATAGAACGCCGCTGCCAAAAGAATCGAAAACCCCATGATTTCCAAGGCGATCACGGTATTCACCCGCTCGCGCACGCTGGCATAGGTGGTGAATGAGGTCATCCGCCACCCCTGAAACCCCACCAGCGTCTCTTGGCGCAGGACCGCATCGGCCCGCAGGAAGCTGTCCACCGGCAGGGCCGTCCAATCCGCCGTCACCTCAACTGCCCGCTGGATCGCAGTGGGGGCCGAGCGGGCGGACAGCGCCTCGTCCTCGGTCCGCCCGCGCCAGCGGCTCTCTGTGGACAAGATGATCTGCCCTTCAGAGTTTGTGACCATCACGGCATCGGAAAACCCCGTCCAGGCGGTTTGCAGCTTGGCCAGATCGACGCCCACCACGATCACGCCGATCAGATCGCCCTGCACTTCGATCTTGCGTGAGAACGAAAAGTCGAACCGCCCGCTGTCATGCCGCGTCGTCGTGAAAACCGTGTCGTTTGACCGAAGCGCGGCCACGAAATAGGGCGAATTGCGTTGATTGCTGCCCAGATTGTTGCGCTCGGTCGCCGCCACCGTGCGCCCATCGGCGTCCAGCAGAGTAATCTCTGCCGCCCCAATCTCATCACGGTATGTGATCAGACGGGTCGAGGACTGCGCATAATCATCGGATGTCAGCGCCCCGATGAGGGTCGGATCCCGCGCAAGAAGGAGCGGCACCACCGAGTTCCGCTGCAGCTCGGTCAGCAGGTTCCCGGTATAGAGCGCAACGCGCACTTCGGCATCGTTGCGCGTGGCTTCGGTAAAGCGCGCGGTCAGGAAAAAATTGGTCACCCATACCACTGACACCGCAATCGCGATGAAAACGATGAACACAATCCGTATCCGCCAGATCGTGCTGGGCTGAAAATCGCCCTTGGCTGGGGTCGCCGCTGACATGACCGCAAGATATAGCGCAATCGCCCGCCGCTCAAGCGGGCGTCAGCGCATCCACAAGACTGTGAAACATGACCGCGCCATCGGTGGAGGGGTGCCAATCCGCCGCCGCGCGTTCAGGATGCGGCATCAGCCCCAGAACGCGCCGGTTTTCCGACAGGATCCCCGCAATATCGTCCTGCGCCCCATTCACCGGCTCACCATAGGTGAAGGCGATCCGATCCTCGCCACGCAGCCGCGCCCGTGTCTCGTCATCGGCGACATAGTTGCCGTCGTGATGGGCAACCGGCACGGCAATCGCCTGGCCCGCCGTATAGCCTGCAGTAAACGCGCTGTCGGTGGTCTCGACCGTCATCGACACGGTGCGGCAGACGAACTTCAACGCAGCATTGCGCATCAGAACACCGGGCAGCAGGCCGGTTTCGGTCAACACCTGAAACCCGTTGCAGATGCCCAGAACAAATCCCCCGCGCCCCGCATGCTCCCGCAAGGCCGCAATGATGGGCGAGCGGGCCGCAATCGCCCCGCAGCGAAGGTAATCGCCATAAGAAAACCCGCCAGGAACGCCCACCAGATCAACGCCGTCCGGCAAGGCGATCTTTTTGTGCCAGACCATGGTGACATCCATACCAGCCCCTTCCAGGGCAACGGCAAGATCCCGATCACAGTTCGACCCGGGGAAGACAAGAACAGCGGCTTTCATGGCCTCGGGTATGCCGCGTCGCGGCGCGCGACGCCAGTGGAAATCGCGGTCTCTACGAACAGCACGCCGACGCAGCAGGCTTTGGACCGCAACAGACCGATGCAAGCGGCCCAAAGGCGCGCGTGGCCGGTTTGCACACCGCCCGTTCCGGCGCAAGTACAACCTTCACACCCTCGGCCCCCGCCATCACCCGGTCGACCGCGAACAGGCTAAGGCCCGCGTTTCCCAGCGCGAACTCCACCCGCAGCGGAGCATCGCCCAACCCGTCAACCTGCGCCAGGGACGCTTCGGCAATCGCGCGAAACTTCCCCACAGCCATATGGGATCTGCCGTGCCCCTCCATCAGCTGCATCACCGCCTCGCGCCACATACTCACTTTGCCGCCGCAGTCGATGCCGGTGACATCCGCCTGCCGAAACTCGGTGACGTGATATCCCGGCCCAATCGCCCCTTGCGCCGCTTCAAAGATCAGCGCTGCATCCCCACGGGTCCCATGCAGCTCACCAAGCAGGTCTTCCAATGTCATCGGACAGCCTTCCATTTCAACTCCACTTGAAATAACCATGGCTGGAAATCAACATCATTTCAAGTGTGATTGAAATATGAAAGAACCTGACGCGCTGACCCTCTTGGGATCGCTGGCAAACCCCGCCCGCCTGTCGGCCATCCGCGCCCTTGTGCGGGCGGGTCCCGAGGGCTTACCGGCCGGCACGGTCGCAAAGGCAATGTCGGCCAGCCCATCACAGGCCTCTTTCCACTTGGCAAACCTCGCCAACGCGGGCCTCGTCACCTCAGAACGCCACGCCCGCGAAATCCGCTACCGCATCGCATACGAACGGATCGGTGCGCTGATCGATTACCTGTTTCATGACTGCTGTGCGGGTGATCCCGCGCTCAGCGCCTGCTGCACCCTGCCGCTAAAGCGCAAGCGCTAACCGGCGAAATCCGTCACCACCGCTACCCCCGGCGGGGTCGGCCCATTGAACGCCCGCAACTCATCCGAGACGCCCGGCAACCCGATCTCCCGCGCGATCATCGGCGTCATATCCACGCGCCCCGTCTCGATCAGGCCCAGAAGCGAAGGGTATTTCCACGACGGCATCCCGCGGGTCCCATAAAGCGCGAGGTTGCCCTGATAGACCGCGCTCATGTTGATCTCCATCCGCGCAGTATGGCCAACCGGCATCCCCACCTGCACATGCCGCCCCAGCGGGCGCAGACACTCGATCGAGGCATTGGTGGTCTGGGGAATGCCCAGCGCCTCGATGCTCACATGCGCGCCGCCGCCCGTGATCTCGCGGATTCGCTCTGCCGTACCACCCTCACGCGCATCCACCGCAGCTTCGGCGCCCAAGCCCATGGCGTGGCTCAGCTTTTCGGCGACCACGTCGACAACCACCACCCGCGCACCCATCGCACGCCCCAGGATCAGGCAGGCCAGTCCAATGCCCCCTGTCCCATGCACCGCCATCCATTCCCCCGGCTGCAACGCCGCGCGGCCCGTCAGCGCATGCCAAGCCGTCGTCACCCGGCATCCCAGCCCCGCCGCCACCGTGGGCGACAGGCTCTCAGGCAACCGCGCCAAGTTATGGTCAAACGGCACCGCCACATATTCCGCAAAAGCCCCAGGCTCGATAAACCCCGGCAAACGCTGGTTCGGACAGGTGTTGGAGTGCCCCGACTGGCAGGACGGACAGGCCCCGCAGGCCAGAATAAACGGCGCGACCAGCACATCGCCAACCGCATAAGTCGCCCGTGGCCCGGCTTCCACCACCTCACCGCAATACTCATGGCCGCCGATCTGGCCCGGTTTCACGCGCGGGTGTTCGCCCACCCAGCCATGCCAGTCCGACCGGCACACGCCGCAAGCCAGCACCTTCAGGACCACCCCATCCTCGGGGCACACCGGCGCAGGCACATCCTCGATCGACAGATCCGCGTTGTACTCCCGCAGAACCGCCGCCCGCATCACAGCATCTCGACGCGGTAGCTTTCGATGACGGTGTTGGCGAGCAGCTTTTCACACATCTCGGCCACGGTCGCCTCACTCGTCCCATCCGCCAGGTCCAGCTCGATCACCTTGCCCTGGCGCACGCCCTGAACGCCCTCAAAGCCCAATGTGCCCAGTGCATGCCGCACCGCCTCACCCTGCGGATCCAGAACCCCGTTCTTCAGCATCACATGCACCCGTGCCTTCACGCGCCCCGCCCCCACTTCTTCTTGTCAAAAATACGCATGCACCACCGGTCGCTCAATTGATCAGCGTGGGCTTTGTGGTGTGCGTCACGTTTGACGGCAACACGCCCAGACGCCGCGCCACCTCGGTGTAGGCGTCGTTGAGCGAGCCCAGATCGCGCCGGAACACATCCTTGTCGAGCTTCTGGCCCGTCTCGATATCCCACAGGCGGCAGCTGTCGGGGCTGATCTCATCGGCCACCACCAACCGCTGGTAATCGCCGTCCCAGACCCGCCCGATCTCGATCTTGAAGTCCACAAGCTTGATCCCGACGGCCAACATGCACCCCGACAGGAAGTCATTCACCCGCAGCGCCAGCGCCACCATATCGTCCAGATCCTGCTGACCGGCCCAGCCAAAGGCGATGATGTGCTCTTCGCTCACCAGCGGATCGCCCAGGGCATCATCCTTCAGGCAGAACTCAACGATCGGGCGCGGCAGGGCTGTGCCCTCCTGAATCCCCAACCGTTCGCTCATCGATCCGGCGGCATAGTTGCGCACGATGACTTCCAGCGGGATGATCTCGACCGACCGGATCAGCTGTTCACGCATGTTCAGCCGTTTGATGAAATGGGTGGGCACACCGATCTGCCCCAGCCCCTTCATGAAGAACTCGCTCAGGCGGTTGTTCAGCACCCCCTTGCCGTCGATCACGTCCTTTTTCTGGGCGTTGAAGGCGGTGGCATCGTCCTTGAAATACTGTACCAGGGTGCCTGGCTCGGGGCCTTCATACAGGATCTTCGCCTTCCCCTCGTAAACCTTTTTGCGGCGTGCCATGAGCTCTCCAAACGGTGCGTGCGCGCTGAGGCCAAACCCCGCGCGCGTTGCGGCGTTGCATAGGCTATCTCCGCCGCCCCGGCAAGCGCCCGCGGGCCGTGCCAGCCGCGCATGGGCCGCTCCGCTTTGTCCACTTGCAGGTTTGGGGTCAGGCCGCCATATACGCATAACAGCTTTGCAACCGCAGGAGACCGAGAGAGTGACCACCTTCGACGATCGCGAGAGCGCTTTTGAAAACAAGTTTGCCCACGACGCCGAGATGCAGTTCAAGGCCGAGGCGCGCACCAACAAACTGCTGGGTCTTTGGGCGGCGGAGCTTTTGGGCCTCGAAGGGGCGGCGGCAGACAGCTACGCCAAGGACGTGGTCAAGGCCGACTTCGAGGAAGCGGGCCACGAGGATGTTATTCGCAAGGTTGCCGGCGATCTGGGCGACAAGGCCACAGCCGATGAAATTCGGGCCAAACGCGCGGCGTGTGCGGCCGAGGCCAAGGCGCAAATCATGTCAGAGACGCCCGGCTAAACCTGAGCACTTTTCATAATTTTAATGATGATTATGTGTTTGCCTCATGACTGCCGGCGTGGCATGAGGCTGACCGAGGGGTGTGGTGCGTGCTGCGGCCCGAGTTGAGTTGAAGAGGTCGCATGCCTGACGCGTTGTCCACGTTACTTTCCGAACGCGACTGGCTTTTGGCCGACGGCGCCACTGGCACCAACCTGTTCAACATGGGGCTGGCTTCGGGCGATGCACCAGAGTTCTGGAACGTCGACCGGCCCGACGACATCCGCCGCCTCTATTCCGGCGCGATCGACGCAGGCTCTGACCTGTTTCTCACAAACACCTTCGGCGGCAACGCCTCCCGGCTGGCGCTTCATGACGGCCAGTCCCGCGTGCATGAACTGAACCGCGCCGGCGCAGAGATCGGTCGTGAATTGGCCGATGCCTCGGGCCGTACGATTGTCGTTGCGGGCTCTGTCGGCCCAACGGGCGAAATCATGGCCCCGATGGGTTCACTGACCCACGAATTGGCCGTCGAGATGTTCCATGAACAGGCCGAGGGCCTGAAGGCCGGTGGCGCAGATGTGCTCTGGGTCGAAACCATCAGCGCGCCTGAGGAATACAAGGCCGCGGCCGAGGCTGCCGCTTTGGCCGGGATGCCCTGGTGCGGCACGATGAGCTTTGACACCGCGGGGCGCACGATGATGGGCATGACCTCTGCCGCGATGGCCGCCATGGTGGAAAAGCTCGACCACGCCCCCCTGGCCTTCGGCGCGAACTGCGGCGTCGGCGCATCGGATCTGTTGCGCACGGTGCAGGGCTTTGCCGCCCAGGGGACTGAGCGCCCGGTCATTGCCAAGGGCAATGCGGGTATCCCAAAATACCACGATGGCCACATTCACTATGACGGCACGCCGGAACTGATGGCCGACTATGCCGTGCTGGCACGTGACAGCGGGGCCCGCATCATCGGCGGGTGCTGCGGCACCACGCCCGAGCATCTGGTGAAAATGCGTGAAAGCCTTGAGACGCATCCAAAGGGCCCCAGCCCCACGCTTGAGGCAATCACCACCGCGCTTGGGGCGTTCTCATCCGCCTCGGACGGGACCGACGGGGCCGAAACCCCCGTACGTACGCGTCGCCGTCGCCGGGCACAGGGCTGACCCGCTAGATCCCGAAGAGCCGACTGCGTATAGGCGCGACCCAATAGAAAAGTCATACGCTTTGCGTCGGCCTATGAGCCAATGTGTGGTATGCTTTCTCCTGAATAATCATCGCACAAACGAGGATGATCCGGCTCGGACGCAAGGGGTTTTCGCGGGTTCAGGGCCTTGCCTGCGCGTTTCCCGCGTCGCGACATTGCGGTGCCTCGCGCTGATACCACCCACATCCCGGGACGTGTTGGACCCTATTCAACCCAACCACCGAACCTTAAAACAACTCCAGCTGATCCCCTGCCCTCGGCGGCACCCGAAACAGATCGGTTCTGAGCGGTGGCAGCGTCTCCGCCAGGCCCAGTCGCCGCGTCGCAATCTGAAATCGGTGCGCGACCAGCTCTGCAAACGGCCCCTCGCCCCGCATCCGCTTGCCCCATTCCGGGTCATAGTCGCGCCCGCCATGTAGCGCGCGCACCCGGTTCATCACCCGCGCGGCCCGGTCGGGAAACGCCTCCTCCAGCCACTCGCGAAAGAGCGGCGCCACCTCAAGCGGCAGCCGCAACATCACCCAGCTTGCGGCAACGGCACCCGCGTCAGCGGCAGCCTCCAGGATCGCCTCCAATTCGTGGTCGGTCAGGGCGGGCACAACCGGCGACGGCATCACCCGAACCGGGATGCCCGCCGCACTCAACCGCTCAATCGTCTGCAAGCGCCGCGCAGGATGCGGCACCCGAGGCTCCATCGCGCGCGACACGTTTGGATCGAGCGTCGTGATGGAGATCCCAACCCGCGCAAGGCCCGCCTTGGCCATCTCGCCCAGGATATCAATGTCACGTTCGATCAACGTTCCCTTGGTGACGATGCCAACGGGATGCCGGTGCGCCCACAACACCTCCAAAATCCGCCGCATGATGCCATAGCGCGCCTCGATCGGCTGATACGGGTCGGTGTTTGTCCCGATCGCGATCATCTCGGGCCGGTAGCTGGGTTTGCCGAGTTCGCGGGCCAGAACCTCAGGCGCCTCGGGCCGGGCTACCAGCCGCGTTTCAAAGTCCAAGCCCGGCGACAGGCCGAGCCAGGCATGGGACGGCCGCGCAAAGCAGTAGATGCAGCCGTGTTCGCACCCGCGATACGGGTTGATCGACCGATCAAAGTGCAAATCCGGCGAGGTATTGCGCGTGATGACCTTGCGCGGACGTTCCACGGTCACTTCCGTGCGCACCGGCGGCTGGGGGTCGTCTTGCGGCCAACCGTCATCAACTGGCGCCCGGCTCAACGCTTCATACCGGCCCACGCGGTTCGTTACGGCCCCTCGCCCGCGTCGCTGTTCGGCACGCAAATACCCATCCTGACCATCCATAAGCCGTTTATGGAACAAAGTAGGAACATTTTGAAGCCCCGGATATGGAAAACGCCATTTTTTCTTGTCACTTCACAGCATTAACGGCACATTGGTCGGAAGCGGCATGCCCCTTGTCGCAATCGGCCAAGTGTCGTTGGCGCAATATATCCATCACTCTAGGTATGATGGTCACATGCACCTCGCAGGAGCGCAGATATGTCTGATGAAGACGACGATATCGTCCTTTCCGAACTGCCGGATGACGAACTTGTCCAGCAAATGTTCGATGACCTCTACGATGGTCTGAAGGAAGAGATCGAGGAAGGTGTGAACATCCTGCTCGAACGCGGGTGGGCGCCCTATCGTATCTTGACCCAGGCACTTGTGGGCGGGATGAAAATCGTCGGCGACGACTTCCGCGACGGCATTCTGTTCGTGCCTGAGGTGCTTTTGGCCGCCAACGCGATGAAGGGCGGCATGGCCATCCTCAAGCCGCTTCTGGCTGAAACCGGCGCCCCACGCGTCGGCAAGATGGTAATCGGCACCGTCAAAGGCGACATCCACGATATCGGCAAAAACCTCGTGTCGATGATGATGGAAGGCGCCGGGTTCGAAGTGGTCGATCTGGGTATCAACAACCCTGTCGAAAGCTATCTCGAAGCGTTGGAAACCGAAAAGCCCGATATCCTTGGCATGTCCGCCCTGCTGACCACAACGATGCCCTACATGAAGGTTGTCATTGATACGATGGTCGAAAAGGGCATCCGCGATGACTACACGGTGCTGGTGGGTGGGGCACCGCTGAACGAGGAATTTGGCAAGGCCATCGGTGCCGACGCCTATTGCCGGGATGCCGCTGTTGCCGTGGAAACCGCCAAGGAATTCATGGCCCGCAAGCACAACCAGCTGGCCGCCGGGTAATCAAACACAGCCACAGCACCACATTGGTGAAAATCCGCCGCTTTGGCCGCGGGGGGCCCTCCCCCCGATTTGCCCACGCGTTTTCCGCAGCTTATAGTCGCGCGATGCGCTATGGCGCAGTGGGCACAGGCCCCGAGACCGGGACATGCGGACATACAAACGGGGCGATGCCCCAATTACCCATATCCAGCTCTACGGTGAGCGTAACAGCGGCACGACCTACCTCGCGCGGCTTTTGCAAGACAACATGGTCACGCCCGAAACCTTTATGGGGCTGGCGAAGTCCAATGAAACGCCGTTGGGCACATCGACCTTTGGCTACAAACACTGGTTCCTGAACTGGGACAAGCTCAGCCAGCCCTTGGCCGCGGAAACCCTCTTTGTCGTCATCTATCGCAACCCCTACACCTGGGTGAAGGCGATGCTGGACCGGCCTTATGCGCTAGAACGCTCGCTCGACGGGCACGGTGTGGCGGACCTGCCCAAGGTCACGCTCGCCGGGCACATCAACGGCAAGGATACCCAGAACGAATTTGATCCCGAGACAGGCGAAGAACTCACCCTGTTCCAGTTGCGCCAAAAAAAGATCGCGTGTTTTGAACGACTTAAAGAGCATGTGGACAACGTCGCCTTCATCCCGCTCGAAGACCTGCTCGCCAACCCCACCGCCGTTCTCAAACGCCTCGCTATAGACTTTCCCACCGCCTTCAACCGCCCGCTCAACCTCGAACGCGCACCGTTCAGTCAGCTGACCCGGGAATACGAGAGCCCGCATATCTTCCCGCCTGAGGAACAAGAGGTTCTCGACCAGCACATCGACTGGGTGACAGAGGCCGGTGCGGGATATCGGCAGGGGGATTATGCGCGCAACGCCACGCCCGAGACGCGCATCTTCGTGCTGCATGGTGGGTCCTGCACCGGGAAATCCTCGCTCATGCGGCGTTTGGTGGCCGAAGGCAGGGATATCCACGGCATCGAAACCGACGACAGCACCTATTGGGAGGATCGCCCCCACCAGATCAACCGCGCCCTCCTGCAACGCCTCGTGCTAGGGGCAAGCGACCGGGACGTCAGCGATGTGCACTTTGCCCTCGCCCCTAGTTCGCCTAAAGCATGGCGTTGCGCCGAATACCTTCTGGACATCCTCGCCGATCTTGGGGCCCAACGCGGGACAGCGCCCGATGTGATCGTCGCCACAGGGGGTGCCCTTCCCACACCGCCCGAGCGTGGCCAAGCGTCCCTCTATAGCTGGCTATCGGACCGCCTGAACATCGCCTTCACCCACGTCCTGATCGACATCCCCGAAGACCAGCACATCGCACAGATGGAGGCGCGCGGACGGGCGCATCTGAAAGACAGCATCCTGGCGATGACCGAACAAAAGCGCGCGCAACGGGCCCGGTTCGATACCGCAGCCGCCGACTATGACAGCCTCGCCCACCGCATCGCCAACCGGGTCAACCGCCCCGTCGTGCGCGCGGTCAGCGGCGAAGGTCCGCGTCGGCCCTTTGTGCGCCTGCGCAGCGGCGGGTTGCAGCACATCCAGGTGTTCGGCGAACGCAACAGCGGCACCAAGTACCTCAGCCAACTGGTGGGCGAAGCCGCGCGCGACCCCGAGGTGGTGATGGGCAGCTACGCCTCGCTCAAGGATCCGGTCAACAAGGCCCAGTTCATCGGCTACAAGCACTACTACCCGCAACTTGCCCGCATCGCCCGCGTGCAAAGCCGCACCCTGTTTCTGGTGATCTACAAAAACCCCTACACCTGGATCCGGTCGATGCTGGACAAGCCCTATCACTTCAAGAAGTGCCTTGAGGGCAAATCGATCACCGATCTGCCGAATGTTCGGCTGCACGGGGTGGATATTTTCGGCCGCGAAATCCCCGATGTGCATCCCCACACCGGCGAACGACTTACACTTTTCGAACTCAGGGCGCAGAAAATCCAGCAGTGGGAAGCCCTGTCCTACAACGTTCACAACATCGCCTTCGTAAACTACGAACACTTGCTGGTGTCTCCGACCGACACGCTGCAACCGATCATCGATGCGTTCCCCAGCCTGTTCATTGACCGGCTGGCCCCGCAATACGAACCCGACCCGCGGTACATCGACAAATACGTGACACCTGCGCCCTTCACCGATGCCGAGATGGCGGTGATGGATGCGCATATCGATTGGCGGATGGAAGAGCTTGCCGGATACGAACAGGGCGATCTGTTCCTTCCCGGCGCGTTGCCGGAGGACGGCGAAGAGGCGCAAACTGGAGTTGACGCCGCGCAAGATGCCGCAAGCTGTGAAGAGGCATCTTAGGGCAATCCAGCCGTCTTGATTGTGCCTTGTGCAATTACGTTTCTGCGCATGAAGTGAGCGATTGCGCTCTCGCCATTTGCACTCCGCCTCGCTGCACGGACACGTGACGGCACGAGCGGTATCCAAAGCGCACGGTTTCAGGCACACTCCCCAAAGCCCCGTCCCCGTTGAGGAGCCCTCCCATGCCAGACCTGCTTGCCCTTGCCCTGACCCATGCGATCTGCAACGCCACAACCGAGGTGCGGCCGCTGAGCGAAACCGAGGCAAAGTATTGCCTCGTCAACTGGCACAATCTGAAGTCCCAATTCGAGCCCGACTTGCAAACCACCGAGTTCGGCGACCCCGCCCTGCGAGACCTACACCACTCCGCCTATCAGAAGTGGAAGGCGTGGGAGAGGGACAATCCAGAAATAGCAGATGACCTGCGCCAACAGGCCGAACTGAAGGCCGCCGAAGCCGTCCGTCCCGCATTCTAGCCTGCATGCGCCTTGGCTGCCGTTTCGGGCCTTTATCCCACAGTGCTATCAGCGGGGTTTTCCGTGGCACACGGCTTCAATGTTGTGGCCTTCCGGATCCAGCACAAAAGCCGCGTAGTAGTCAGCGTGGTAATGCGCCCGTAGGCCCGGCGTCCCATTATCAGCGCCACCGGCACGCAGCGCAGCGGCGTGAAACGCATCCACTTTGGCCAGGCTGTCCGCCCTAAACGCCACATGCAGCGCGCCCTCCGTGGGCCGTTCGTCCATGATCCAAAACCAGGGACGAGCGTCCCCATAGCCCACCACACGCACCCCGTCGCCGGCATCATCGGTGAAATCCACAAGGCGGGCCAGGCCCAAAGGCTCCAACGCCTCATCGTAGAAACGAACCGACCGCGCCAGGTCGCGCGCGCCAAAGGTGATGTGATCAATCATGCTGGCCTAGGGTCAATCGCAGTGCGCCAAGTCTGAGCAGAATACCATCTGCCCAAAAAGAAAGGGACCCCGCACACACGGGGTCCCCGTTTTTGCTAGCGAACCGCCTTAGTTCAGCGCCGCATCCGTGATCGCATGCGTCCACGCGCCCTCGGGCGGTGCGGTGATCACCGGGTCCGACCCACCGGCCAGCAGGGTGTTCACCGTCCGCTCAAAGTCCGCCGGATCAAGCATCCCGTTCGACCCCGCCGTCAGCTTGGCAATCTCGCCCATCATCCGCTTCTGATGCTCTTCGGTCTGGGCGCCCGTATCGTCGTACTCCAGCACGATCATGGCCGCGTCCTCGGGGTTCTCCTCGGCCCATTTCCAGCCCTTCATCGAGGCGCGAACGAACCGCTCCATCTTGTCGACAAAGGCCGGATCTTCGAGGTTTTCCTCTAGCACATACATGCCGTCTTCCAGCGTCGCGACGCCCATATCCTCATACTTGAAGGTGATCAGCTCATCTGGGCTGACGCCTGCATCAATCACCTGCCAGTACTCGTTATAGGTCATGGTCGAAATGCAGTCGGCCTGTCGCTGCAACAGCGAATCAACGTTAAAGCCCTGCTTGAGTACCGTCACACCATCCTCGCCGCCATCGGTCGGAATGCCTTCCTGGCTCATCCAGCTAAGGAACGGATATTCATTGCCGAAAAACCACACGCCGATGGTGCGGCCCTTGAAGTCTTCGGGTCCCGTGATCCCGGTATCCTTCCAGCACGTCAGCATCAGCCCCGACGACTTGAACGGCTGCGCGATGTTTACCACTGGCAACCCCCGCTCGCGCGCGGCGAGCGCCGACGGCATCCAGTTCAGCATCACATCGGCCCCGCCGCCGGCCAGCACCTGCGGCGGCGCGATGTCGGGCCCGCCGGGTTTGATGGTCACGGCCAGGTCCTCTTCCTCGTAGAATCCTTGATCGAGCGCGACGTAATACCCCGCAAACTGCGCCTGCGTGACCCACTGCAACTGCAACGTCACCTCATCTGCCGCCTGGGCTGCGCCCACGCTTAGTCCCAGCGCCGCAGCGCCTGCCAAAAAATGTCTCACGATGTAACTCCCCGTGGTGGTCGTGTCCCTAACGCTGGGAAGGGTGCCAGAACGTCATCCAACGTTCGGCCAGTGCAACGGCCCCATAGAATAGGCTCCCCGCCAGCGCTGCCACGGTAATCTCTGCCCAAACCATGTCGAGTGCAAGCTGCCCCACCGAAGTTGAGATACGAAAGCCCATACCAACCACAGGAGAGCCGAAAAATTCGGCAACAATTGCCCCGATCAGGGCCAGCGTCGATGCAATCTTCAGCCCATTGAAAACAAAAGGCATTGCCGCAGGCAGGCGCAGCTTGAACAGCGTCTGCCAATAGCCCGCCGCATAGGTGCGCATCAGGTCCTTTTGCATGGCACTCGCCTCGGCCAGGCCCTGCACGGTGTTCACCAGAACGGGAAAGAACACCATCACCACAACCACCGCCGCTTTCGATTGCCAATCGAACCCGAACCACATCACAAGGATCGGTGCGGTCCCGACAATCGGCAGGGCGGCGATGAAGTTGCCCACGGGAAGCAGGCCCTTTTGCAGAAACGGCGTCCGGTCGATCAGGATCGCCGTGGCAAAGGCCGCGGCACAGCCGATGGCGTAGCCGGACAGCGCCCCCTTAACGAAAGTCTGCACGAAATCGGCCCACAGGATATCGGTGGAGGCGGCAAACCGGGCAGCGATATCCGATGGCGCCGGCAGGATGACACCCGGCACATCGTAGAGCCGCACCGTCATCTCCCACAGGCCCAGAAGCGTTGCCCCGAACACCGCCGGCACCAGGTAGCGCACCCCCGGCGTGCGGTAATCCGCCAGCCAGGTGTTCAGCCGCCAGGCCAGGAGCCAAACCAGCAGGATCAGGCCCAGTCGCCAGTCGGCAAGGAAGCCAAGCGCGATCACACCCGCGCCGACCAGATCGCCGGGATATCTGCGCACGAGGTCCGTCACGCCTGCGCCATCCCCATCCGCCTCAGCGTCACCCGCTGCAACAGCCCGATGATCCCGACCAGCGCCGCCGCCACGATCGCCGCCCCAAACAGCGCCGACCAGATCTGAATCGTCTGCCCGTAATAGCTCCCCGCCAAAAGCCGTGCCCCCAGTCCACCGGCGGCCCCGGTGGGCAACTCACCCACAATCGCGCCAACCAATGAGGCGGCAATCCCAATCTTGAGCGAGGTGAAGAGATACGGCATCGACGCAGGCAGCCGGAGCTTCCAGAACGCCTGCCCGCCACTGGCCGAATAGGTCCGCAAAAGATCAAGCTGCATCGCATCGGGGCTGCGCAACCCTTTCACCATCCCCGCAACCACCGGGAAGAAAGACAGATAGGCCGAGATCATGGACTTCGGCAGCAATCCCTGAACGCCCACCGAGTTGAGAACGACAATAATCATCGGCGCAATGGCGAGGATCGGAATGGTTTGCGATGCGATCGCCCAGGGCATCACGCTCATATCCATCGCCCGGTTATGGACGATGCCCACCGCAAGGGCGATGCCAAGCACCGAACCGATGGCAAAACCCAAAAGCGTCGCCGACAGCGTGATCCACCCGTGATAGATTAGGCTGCGCCGCGACGTAATCCGCTTCTCCACAGTCGTGTCCCAAAGCTCCACCGCCACCTGATGCGGTGCGGGCAATTGAGGACGATCAAGCCCATAGGTCAGCGGCACGGCGCTGGTGTTCTGCAAAAGCAAGGCCCACCGCCCCATCTCGCGCCGCTCTGCCGGGGCCTCGGGGGTCACCACCGCCCCGCCGCGCGCCGCGATATCCACCGCGCCATGGATATTCATTGGCGCGACCGCGACATACCAAAGCCCGATCAGCACGGCGACCACAGTCAGGATCGGCAGCACCCTAGACATGCCCGTCTCCTCTTTGGTCCGGAAATATCCCCGCCGGAGGCGAAAACCTCACTGCGCACCGCGAAACGATTTTTTGCCTCCGGCGGGGATATTTTAAGACCAAAGAAACAGTTTTCTGAAAATCGTTGGCATGCGGCACAGGCTGGGAAGCCGATGGCCGTGACCGAAGACGGTGGCCTGCCCCGGGATCGGGGTGGGTCGCTGCCGCACTCATGCCCGCCACTCCATCCGGATCTCGGGCACGCCGTCGCTGCCATCCATCAGATCGCGTTCGACGATGCGAAACCCCTCCCGCTCATAGAACCGGTGGGCTGCGGTGTTGGGCGCATGGCTGCGAAGTTGCAGGTAGCTGCGTCCGTCCTTCACCCGATCCATCAGGGCCTTGCCCAGCCCCTCACCGGGTCGCGCCACGTACAGGCCCATCACCTGCTCCGTCTCGGGGTTGAGCGACAGGTAGCCCGTGATCGGGTCGCCGATGACGTGAAATTCGCGCGTGGGCATGCCGGTGGAGATCGCCTCGACAAGGAACTCATAGGTCGGCCCCGCCTGCATCCAATCGGTGCCCGCAATCCAATCGCTGACGATTTTGGCACAGGCCGGTGTGTCCTCAACGCGGCCCGGACGGATTGTGTGATCGGCCATCATCGGTGTACCGCGCGGTGTACCGGTTGTGTACGCCCTGTGTACAGGTTGTGCACGCCTTCAAACCGCATCGCCATGCCCCGCGCGCAGACCCTCGCGCACCCGATGTGCAATCTCGATGAACTCGGGACTGTCGCGAATATCCAGCGGCCGTTCCTTCGGCAGCGGGCTGTCGATGACATCGGTGATCCGCCCCGGGCGCGGGCTCATCACGACGATCTTCGTGGAGAGATACACCGCCTCGGGAATCGAGTGGGTCACAAAGCCAATGGTCTTGCCAGTACGATCCCACAGGCTCAGAAGCTCCTCATTCAACCGGTCCCGCACGATCTCATCCAGCGCGCCAAACGGTTCGTCCATCAACAGGATATCGGCATCAAAGGCCAGGGCGCGGGCGATGCTAGCGCGTTGCTGCATCCCACCTGACAACTGCCAAGGATATTTCTTCTCAAACCCAGCCAAATCAACCAGTTCGAGGACAGATTTCACGCGATTTATCTGTTCGGATTTGGGGTATCCCATGATCTCCAACGGCAGCCGAATGTTCCCGCCGATGGTGCGCCAGGGATAGAGGCCTGCCGCCTGAAAGACATAGCCATAGGCGCGCTTCTGTCGCGCCTCGTCCGGGGTCATCCCGTTGACCGTGATCGTCCCGCCCGTGGGATGCTCAAGCGCCGCAACGACCCGCAGAAACGTGGTTTTGCCGCAGCCCGACGGACCGATGAAGCTGACTAAATCGCCCTTGCCAATGCTGAGGTTCACATTGCGCAGCGCTTGCACAGGCCCGTCATTGGTCTGAAACGTCAGGTCCAGCCCGGTGGCCTCTATCACGGCGTCTGTGGTCATACGGGGCGGAGGGTCCTGGTCTCAACGAGACGCGTTCGGCCAAGGCTTTCCGCTATGGGCCCCATCGGCCGAACAGTGTTCGCAGAGTAGTCATCCGTCCGCTTATCCAGGTCGCGGCCGCACCGACCATTGGAGCGGGTCACACCGTCGGCACCCAACGCCTTCGATAGGTTTTGGACCAAAGCAGCCTTCCCGGCACCCAGCATCACAACCATTCAGACCCCGCTCACCGGAATGCCCGTACGCTCGACCGGGCGCGGGGCGGTCAACTCTTTCCAGGTGGAGAGCGCCTTGTTCACCGGAGTGTTTGGCGCGCGTTTGACGAACTTGCCGTGCCCCTCCTGCGTGCGCACTTCGCCGTCATGCACCGCCACATCGCCGCGGGTCAGGGTGAAGCGCGGCAGACCTTTGACCTTTTTGCCCTCAAAGACGTTGTAGTCGATGGCTGATTGCTGCGTCTCCGCCGTGATTGTTTTCTCTTTCTCCGGATCCCAGACCACGATATCGGCATCCGCACCCACCAAGATCGCACCCTTTTTGGGATAGCAATTCAGAATCTTGGCGATGTTCGTTGACGTCACCGCCACGAATTCATTCGGCGTCAGGCGCCCTGTGCCGACCCCATTTGTCCAGAGCATAGGCATCCGGTCCTCAAGCCCGCCTGTCCCATTCGGGATCTTGGTGAAGTCGCCCACGCCGGTACGCTTCTGCTCGGTCGTGAACGCGCAGTGATCGGTGGCCACCACTGACAGTGAACCCGACATCAGTCCGTTCCACAGGCTGTCCTGATGTGCCTTGTTGCGGAACGGTGGCGACATCACGCGGCGGGCGGCGTGATCCCAATCCTTGTTGAAGTATTCGCTCTCATCCAGCGTCAGGTGCTGAATCAACGGCTCGCCCCAGACCCGTTTGCCCAGTTGCTTGGCCCGCCGGATCGCTTCATGCGCCTCTTCGCAAGACACGTGGACGACATAGAGCGGGACGCCCGCCATATCGGCGATCATGATCGCGCGATTTGTGGCCTCGCCTTCGACTTGGGAGGGCCGGGAATAGGCATGCGCCTCGGGCCCGGTATTGCCCTCGGCCATCAGCTTGGCCTGCAACTCGGCCACCACATCGCCGTTTTCGGCATGGACGAGCGCGGTGCCGCCCAGTTCCGCTAGGCGCTTGAACGACGCGAACATCTCGTCATCGTTTACCATCAGCGCGCCTTTGTAGGCCATGAAGTGCTTGAAGGTGGTGATGCCCTCCTTCTCGATGACCGATGCCATCTCGTTGAACACCTGCTCGCCCCACCAGGTGACTGCCATGTGGTAGGAGTAGTCGCAGTTCGCGCGGGTTGACTTGTTGTGCCACATGGCCAGCGCGTCATGCAGACCCTGGCCGGGATTAGGCAGGGCGAAATCGACGACCATCGTCGTGCCGCCAGAGAGTGCGGCGCGGGTGCCGGACTCGAAATCGTCGGAGGAATACGTGCCCATGAACGGCATCTCGAGATGCGTGTGGGGATCGATCCCGCCCGGCATGACGTAGCAGCCAGTGGCATCGAGTTCCTCGTCGCCTTTGAGGCCTTTGCCGATTTCGATGATCTGGCCGTTCTCGACGAGGACATCCGCCTCATAGGTCAGATCGGCGGTGACGACGGTGCCGTTTTTGATGACTGTGGTCATGTGATGTCTCCCTGTGGCGACACAAGCCTGAACGGCGGTCGCATCATGACATGAATCGCGTAGGTGATGGTTTGAGCCAAAAGAGCGTGGGCGCTTTCACGCGCTCGCGTCGTTCGAGATCCGCGCAGGGCGCTTGGGGCCTGACTATGCCTCGACCAGGCCCAGTCGCGCTTCCACGCGTTCCAAGCGTTCGTCAATCCGGTCAGCACGTCGTGAGATGCTCGCATACTGCTGCTCAAGGAAGCCAAGGCGTTCCTTGGTCTCGAGGTGGTACTGGGTGTGGAGGGCAAGCGTCTCTTGCATCTTTTTGAGATGCTCCAAAAGCAGTCCATTCGTGACTTCAGAAGACATGCACAACTCCTAGCTATCGCCATGGCATATAGCGTTTTTTGCCTCACTCCACAATCTCCGCCGTCTCCACCACCGCGTGGAACAGAACATCCGTCCCAGCCCGCGCCCATTCCGGCGAAATCTCCTCGGCTTCATTGTGCGACAGACCATCCACACACGGACACATCACCATCGCCGTCGGCGCTACATCGTTGATCCAGCAGGCGTCGTGCCCTGCCCCGCTCACGATATCCATATGGCTATATCCCAGCCGCTCCGCCGCATCCCGGATAGCCGCAACACATGCTTCGTCAAACGCCGGCGGATCGAACTGACCCACGATTTCGGCCTCGAAGCTTACCCCGATCTCTTCGCACAGCGCCGGCGCACGGGCCATCAGCTCGTCCACCATGCCGTTCAGCTTGTCGAGAATGTGGGTGCGCATGTCGATGGTGAACACAACCTTCCCTGGGATGATGTTGCGTGAGTTCGGGTACACATCGATATGCCCGATCGCGCCCACCGCATTGGGCTGGTTCTTCATCGCGATCTCGTGGACCAACTCCGTCACCAGCGCCAGCCCGCGCCCTGCATTCTTGCGCATGTGCATCGGCGTCGACCCGGTGTGGCTCTCCTTGCCGGTGATCGTACATTCGATCCAGCGCAGGCCCTGGCCGTGGGTGACCACCCCGATATCCTTGCCCTCGGCTTCCAGGATCGGGCCCTGTTCGATATGAAGCTCAAAGAACGCGTGCATCTGGCGCTGGCCGACGGGTTCGTCCCCTTCCCAACCGATGCGCTTCAACTCATCGCCGAACCGCTTGCCCTCCGCATCCACACGGTCCTTGGCCCACTCTTCGGTATGCTTACCGGCGAAAACGCCGCTGGCCAGCATCGCGGGGGCATATCTCGTGCCTTCCTCGTTGGTCCAGTTCGTCACCACGATCGGGTGTTTAGTCTTGATGTCGAGCTCATTGAGCGTCCGGATGATCTCAAGCCCACCCAAAACCCCCAACACACCGTCATACTTCCCGCCCGTGGGCTGGGTATCGAGGTGTGAGCCGACATAGACCGGCAAGGCATCCGGGTCCGTCCCCTCGCGCCGGGCGAACATGTTGCCCATGGTATCAAGGCCCATGGAACATCCCTCAGCCTCGCACCATTTTTGGAACAATGCGCGGCCCTCGGCATCCTCATCCGTCAACGTCTGTCGGTTGTTACCGCCAGCCACGCCAGGGCCGATTTTGGCCATTTCCATCAGGCTATCCCACAGCCGATCCCCGTTGATTTTCAGGTTTTCGCCAGGTGCGGCCATGCGGGATCCCCCTTTGTCGCGGCTTTGGCCACATCCCCGCGGATGGGCTGCCTTTGTTGTCGAAACGCAGCTTGCAACGAAAGCCCAACCCCCGCAAGACGCTGCCCGACTTGACGCAGCCCGACCCGCGGTGACAGATGAAATTCAAGGCAAAATCCATCCCAGAGACCGAGGTGAGACCGCCCGATGTCGCAAGAAGTCTGTATCGTCTTTGGCGCGCTGCGTTCGGGCACGACATTGCTGCGGCTGATGCTGGATGGACACCCCGGGCTGCACTGTCCGGGCGAGACTGATTTCCTGTTTGACGCCCTGCGCCGCGATGGCGACCGATGGACATATGATCGTACCGCGCTGGAGGCTGACCGCATCTACCGTGCCAGTCTGATCGACTATCCAGACGGCCGCGATGGTGCGGACGCGCTGAACGCGATGATCGACCAGATCCGCCGTCCTGGCGTGATGCCGGTCCTGATGCTGCACCGTGGGCTTGAACGCGCAGTTGAGCTATTGCCCGAAGCCCGGATCATCCACCTGCGCCGGGACCCGCGCGATGTGGCGCGATCGAGCATCGGAATGGGCTGGGCCGGCAACGTCTATTACGGCGCGTCCCACTGGATGGAAACGGCCGCAAGCTGGAACCGGGCGCAGGCGAAGATGTCGGTAGACCCGCTCGATGTGTTCTACGAGGAATTGATCCCCGAGACCGAGGTCCAGCAACGCCGGATCTGCGCGCATCTGGGGCTCGATTACGACGCCGGGATGATGGACTACACCAAGGGGTCGACCTATGCGGCCCCGGACCCAAGCCTGACCTATCAGTGGAAGCGCAAGCAGACACCGCGTGAGGTTGCGTTGCTTGAGGCGCGGCTCGGGAGGATGCTGATCGATTATGGGTATGAGCCCAGCGACCACCCCCCGATCAATCTGACCGCCCCGATCAAGATTGGCCTGAAGGTCGAAGACTGGATTGCGCGGCAACGTTTTCGGGTCGGCCGGTTTGGGCTTGCGACAGTCCTAAAAGAGAAGTTTGCGCGCTGGCTGGGCCTCAAAGGCTTACAGGCCAGCACGCAGCTTCGGATCGACGAGATCACGAGCCAGCACCTGAAGTAGACGTCAGTGCAGGCGTTTCAGAACATCGCCCAAGGTGCCGATCAGCGTGTCGATGTGTTCTTTCTCGATAATCAGCGGCGGTGACATCGCGATGATATCGCCCGTCGTCCGGATCAGGATGTTGTTCTCGTAGGCGTCCAGAAACGCGCTGAACGCCCGTTTCGTGGGCTCGCCTGCGATTGGCTCAAGCTCCACCGCGCCGATCAACCCCATGTTGCGGATGTCGATGACATGGGGGTGGTCTTTCAGCGAATGCAGAGCGTCCTCCCAATAGCCCTCAAGGTCGGCAGCCCGCTGGAACAGCCCCTCTTCGGCATAGGTCTCCAATGTCGCAAGACCCGTGGCAGAGGCAATGGGATTGCCGGAATAGGTGTAGCCGTGGAACAGCTCGATCAGGTGTTCAGGCCCTTGCATGAAGGCGTCATGCACCTCTGACGTGGCCAGCACCGCGCCCATCGGCACCACACCGTTTGTCAGGCCTTTGGCACAGGTGATCAGATCGGGCATGACGTTGAAATGCTCCGCGGCAAAGGCGGATCCCAGGCGACCGAACCCGGTAATCACCTCGTCGAAAATCAACAGGATACCGTGCTTGGTGCAGATCTGGCGCAGCCGTTCGAGATAGCCCTTGGGCGGCATCAAGACGCCGGTCGACCCTGCCATGGGCTCCACGATGCACGCCGCGATTGTGTCGGCGCCGTGCAGCGCCACAACCCGCTCCAACTCATCGGCCAGATGCGCGCCGTGTTCCGGCTGGCCGCGGGTAAAGGCGTTTTCGGGGATATGGGTGTGCGGCAGGTGATCCACCCCCGGCAAAAGGTGACCGAAGACCTCGCGGTTCTTCACGATCCCGCCCACCGAGATGCCGCCGAAGTTCACACCGTGATAGCCCCGTTCGCGCCCGATCAGCCGGGTGCGCGAACCGTGGCCTTTGGCCCGGTGATAAGCGATGGCAAGCTTTAGGGCGGTCTCGACAGACTCAGAGCCCGAGTTGGTGAAAAACACATGCTCGAACGGCTCAGGCGCCAGATCGCGGACCTTGGTGGCCAGTTCAAACGCCTTGGGGTGCCCCATCTGGAAGGCGGGCGCATAGTCCAGCTCGCCCGCCTGCTGCCGGATCGCCTCGACGATTTTGGGCCGGTTGTGCCCTGCGTTGCAGCACCAAAGGCCCGCCGTCCCATCCAGCACCTGCCGCCCGTCGGCGGTGGTGTAGTGCATCCGGTCAGCGGACACGAACATCCGCGGGGCCTTCTTGAACTGGCGGTTTGCCGTGAACGGCATCCAGAAGGCGGACAAATCGTTGGGTACGGGACGGTCAAGTGCCATGGGGCCCCCTGAGCATAGACGCGATGCGGGAAATATTTGACCTGATGGTCAAAGGGACGCTAGCAGAGCCACAACACCAGTCAAGATCATCCAATCTGCGGGCCCTGCACCGGCATCATGACCCCCCCTGCCCCGAAAACACGCATTCAAAAGCGCAACCGCGAGCGGATTTTGGAAGCAGCGCTTGAGGTGTTTTCGACACACGGATTTCGCGGGGCGACGCTGGATCAGATCGCGCAGGCGGCGGGCCTGTCAAAGCCCAACGTGCTTTACTACTTCAGCAGCAAAGACGCGATCCATGTGGCGCTTCTGGGGGGGCTGATGGAGACGTGGTTGGCACCGCTCAGGGCGCTGGATCCCGCCGGGGACCCGGTGGAGGAACTGGTGTCGTATGTTCTGCTCAAGCTCGATATGGCGCGGAATTTCCCACGTGAAAGCCGCCTGTTTGCTAATGAGATCGTCCAAGGGGCCCCCCGGATCGAAGACCAGATCAAGGGGCCGCTACGAACGCTCGTAGATGAGAAGGCGGGGCTGATCGCCGAATGGGCCCAAAGCGGACGCATCGCAGATGTAAATCCCCACCACCTGATCTTCTCGATCTGGGCCACGACCCAGCATTACGCCGATTTCGACGCGCAGGTGCAGGGCATCCTGGGCCCCAGCAAAGGGCGTCATTTCGAGGATGCGGCTGCGTTCTTAACGGCCTTCTACCGCCGCGCCCTGTCGCCCGATTAACCACGTTTCGATTTTCCTACGCCCATTAACCTCTCAGTAGGAAGCTGTGCCTACCGTCCCGCCCAGGGGAATGGGAAGGAGTGAGGATATGATTCCACAGATAGGCGTTGTTCCGTCTCAAACAGTTTCACCGGGGCCGACTACGACCACGGCCCTAAGCGCGGATGTGAAACAGGCCGAGACCGCTGTTGCGACAAACGTCACGACACAAGCCGTCGCCCCGCCCCGCGAGAGTGACGCGGCAGACCTCCAGCAGGATGCAGCGCGAGGTGAATTGACACCACCCGATCCCGACGCCCCCACCGGGCCACCGCCCGCATTCGAGGCAAGCGTGCTGGATCGGCAGCGGGAGGCCGGGCTGAGCCCGCCTGACACTGAGGCGGAAATTGACCTGCCGTTTATTCCACCGTTCAAGTCCACGCGTGCCCCGGAATCGGAGGCTGCACCAAATCCCTACGACGTGCCCCCCGCCCCGGTTGAGCGTGCAGAGGCCGACGTGGCAACCGTGCGACGGATCGAGGCGCCCTATGACCCCGCCACAGTGGACGTTGCGCGCTGATCGGCGTGTTGCACCTTGGACCGAAGGCCTGAGGTACGCTGCTTCCAGGATGGTCGCCCGAAGGTTGACGAAATCACCCGACGCAAGCGCCGCGGTGAAGACGCATCATATGCGGTGCGCGCTGTGGTGGTGCGGCGCGTCTCGCAACCTGTCAGACCTCAAGAATGGTCTCGAACCCTGCGAAGATCATGCGCTTGCCGTCAAAAGGCATCTCGCCCATTTCCTGAAACCGCGGGTCCTGCATTGCGTTTTGAATGTTGGCATCATGGGTCGCTTTGTCAGGCCATTCCTGCCAGCCCGTGACCACGACTTCGCCGTCCTCGGCCTTTACCGCCATCGGGAAAGACGTGACCTCGCCCCACGGCACCTGGTCGCCCCAGCATTCAACGATACGGGTCGCACCGTGGTCCTTGAACACGGTAGCGGCCAGTTCGCAGTGACGCAGATACTCCGCCTTTTTCGAAGCGGGTACGGCGGCGACAAAACTCATGATGTATGACATTGGCGGGCTCCCATGACAGTCTCGGTGACGCGATGCGTGCCGACATCTTAGCCTATGCCACGCCCGCTGTCGCCTGGCGCCTCCGAAGCTGTGGAACGCGCACCAGCCTGAATTTCCGCCCCTGCGGCGCTTTTCTCTGCAAACCCCCTCGCGTATAAGCCGAAAAAGCAGGCACGGGTGAGGACGAAAATGGCAGAAAAACCCCACGCAACGGATGTGGCGTTTATCGAAGCGCTGGCGGGCATTCTCAAGGAAAACGATCTGACCGAATTGCAGGTCAAACGGGACTATGGCGAAGGCGACAGCCTGAATGTGCGCGTCAGCCGTGGCGGAACCGTTGCGACAGTCGCTGCCCCCGTAGCCGTCCCGCAGGCCACCCCCGTCGCCCCGGCATCCCCGGCGGAACCTGCATCTGACGCAACCGAGGCCTCTGGCGATCCCGCCGTTCACCCCGGCGCCGTCGCCTCGCCCATGGTGGGCACCGCCTACCTTGCGCCCGAACCAGGGGCTGCGAACTTTGTCAGCGTTGGCGACAAGGTCGCAGAAGGCCAGACCCTGATGATCGTCGAAGCCATGAAGACGATGAACCATATCCCGGCCCCCAAGGGCGGGACGGTGAAGCGTATCCTGGTGGAAGATGGCGCCCCGGTGGAATTCGGCGCCCCGCTGATGATCGTCGAGTAGGCGCATGTTCGACAAGATCCTGATTGCCAACCGGGGCGAGATCGCCCTGCGCGTCGTGCGGGCCTGCCGGGAAATGGGCATCAAGTCCGTGGCGGTCCATTCAACGGCGGATTCTGACGCGATGCACGTGCGCATGGCCGATGAAAGTGTCTGCATCGGCCCGCCGTCCTCCACGCAAAGCTACCTGTCGATGCCCGCGATCATTTCGGCTTGTGAGATCACAGGGGCTCAGGCCATCCACCCCGGCTATGGGTTTCTCTCGGAAAACGCCCAGTTCGTGCAGATCGTCGAAGACCACGAGATCACCTTTATCGGCCCATCTGCCGAACACATCCGGGTCATGGGCGACAAAATCACCGCGAAGGAGACGATGAAGGAACTGGGCGTACCCTGCGTCCCCGGATCGGACGGTGGCGTGCCGGATTTCGAGGCGGCCAAGAAGGTCGCGGAAGAAATCGGTTTCCCTTTAATCATTAAGGCTACTGCGGGCGGTGGCGGGCGCGGCATGAAGCTTGCCCGCTCCGCCGATGAGTTGGAGACCGCCTTTCGCACCGCGCGCGCTGAAGGCAAAGCCGCGTTCGGCAATGACGAAGTCTATATCGAGAAATACCTGGGCAAACCGCGCCATATCGAGATCCAGGTGTTTGGCGATGGTAAAGGCAACGCGGTGCATTTGGGCGAACGCGACTGTTCCCTGCAACGCCGCCACCAGAAGGTCTTTGAAGAGGCGCCCGGCCCCGCCATCGACGCAGCCACACGCGCCCGGATCGGCAAGATCTGCGCCGATGCTGTGGCCTCAATCAACTACATCGGCGCGGGAACCATCGAGTTTCTCTACGAAGATGGGGAGTTCTTCTTTATCGAGATGAACACCCGCCTGCAGGTCGAACACCCCGTTACCGAGGCGATCTTCGGCGTCGATCTGGTGCGTGAGCAGATCCGTGTGGCCGCGGGCCTGCCGATGTCATTCCGCCAGGAAGATATGACGCTCGATGGGCACGCGATCGAAATCCGCCTGAATGCCGAGAAGCTTCCGAATTTCTCACCCTCCCCCGGCCGGATCAGCCAGTACCATGCCCCCGGCGGCCTGGGCGTTCGGATGGATAGCGCGCTTTATGACGGCTATTCGATCCCGCCCTACTATGACAGCCTGATTGGCAAGCTGATCGTGCATGGCCGCGACCGGCGCGAGGCCTTGGCGCGGCTTGACCGGGCACTGGGCGAGTTGATCATCGATGGGATAGATACAACGATCCCCTTGTTCCATCACCTTCTCGCCGAAGACGCCATCCACACGGGCGATTACGATATCCACTGGCTGGAGAAGTGGTTGGACGGCAGCGAGACCTAGCGGCGCAATCGTCGCGATAGGTGCGGGATCGCTTTTCTTCACAGACCGGTCCGCTAACCTGCGCGGGCCATGCCACAGGACATCACGCCCGAATTGCTGTTGCAAGCTTATGCCAGCGGGATCTTCCCGATGGCCGAGCGTGAAGATGCGCTGGAAGTCTTCTGGGTAGATCCCAATGAGCGAGGCATCCTTCCGCTGGACGCCTTTCATATATCACGCTCGTTGCGGCGCAGGATCCGCAGCGGCGTCTTCCAGATCACGGTCAATCAGGACTTCGACGGGGTGGTTGCGGGCTGCGCCGATCGTGCGGAGACATGGATCAATCCAACCATACGGGATCTTTATTCCGGCCTGTTCCGCCGCGGTCGCGCGCATTCGCTGGAGGTTTGGCACGAGGATAAGCTCGCCGGCGGGGTCTACGGCGTGTCGCTTGGTGCGGCGTTCTTCGGGGAAAGCATGTTTTCACGACGCACCGACGCCTCAAAAGTCGCGCTGGCCTATCTAGTGGATCGCTTGAAGACAGGCGGGTTCAGGCTGTTTGACGCGCAGTTTCTGACCGCGCATCTGCAAAGCCTGGGTGCCATCGAGATCTCGCGCATAAACTATCATCACCTCTTGAGAGAGGCCGTGTTAGCACATGCCGATTTCGATGGTGCGGGCGCGATCCCGAGCCCTCAGGAATTGCTGCAGCGGATGACCCACACGTCATAGCGCGGATGATCCAGCGCGTTCAGCGCCGGACTTGCCGCCATCATCCACCCCTGAAATGCCGGATCGGACAGGCCTTCGACCGTGATATCAAGCCAAGCATAGGCATTGCCTGATGGATTGGCGACAGGATACCGGCATTCGCTGAGCGAGACGGACAACCGCCCCAATTGCGCGGTTTCGCCCACCGCGATCTCGATATCACGCACCACGCCTGACACCTTGTCCAACCCGCGCAAGACGGCAGCCGGGGCCTGATCGACGGCCTCCGCCGGGGCTGCACGGGGGCGCAAACCGATCGTCTCAGACGTGCTGCTGCCCGACAGGCTCTCAACAACGATGCTGCCGCTGATGATTTCTTCGGCGGCCTGAAGCTCCGGCAGAACTGAATCCGGCGCAGGCTCGGCCACTTCTTCGCGCAGGGTGTTAAGAACGTCTTCGATCACTGGGGCAAGTTGGTCAGTTTCGGGGGTTTCTGCCTGGGCAATAACCTCCGGCGCTTCATCCGCTTCAACACTGCTGCCCCTCGGAATAGGCCGCGTTCGGGGCAGCGCGATCTCCTGTACCTGGATCACGCGCCGACCGCTTTGCTGCGGCAACACCGGTGACGGGGTCACAACTGGTGTCAGATCGGACGCAGGCGGGACCGCCGGCAAAGAAAGCGCTTGCCCGCCCACAGCAACGCGCTGGGCAAGGCTGGGCACTGCGGCATCGTCTCTCGCCACTTGGCTCTCGGGCGCGGGCTGCGCCGGGGCCTCAACCAGCGGCGACCTCTGCACCGGGCGCGGACGCGGGCGTGTGCCCCAGACCGCGCGCGGCACCACGTTGATCCCCGGACGTGCGGTTTGCCGGATCGTGGGTTGTTCACGCTCTCGCACGGTTGGCAGGTTGGCATCAGGTGTGAATACCGGCAGCCGCACCCCACCCTCCTGCGCGGCCAAGGGCGTTGCGAGGATGCAGGCGAAAATCGCCAGCCGCATCACTCGTCGCCGCCCGATACGAATTTGAGAAGCAGCGAGATGATCGAAACAGAACTCTCGGTATCGATCACTTCGTCGCCGGGCTCATAGTTGAAGGACGACCCGCCAGGCAGAACCTCAACAAACGTGCCGCCGAGCAACCCTTCGGAAGCTATGACCAGCGATGTGTCGTCAGGCAAAAGGATCTCTTCGTCGATCGAGAAACGGGCGGTCGCGCGGAAGCTATCGGGATCGAGGTCCAGCCCAGTGACGGTGCCCACCTTCACCCCAGCCAAACGCACGTCCGTCCCAACCGTCACGCCTTCCGCGGACCGGAAACTTGCGGTCAGATCATATGACCCGCTTGCCGCGCCCACACCGGAAAACTGGCTGGCGTAGATCAGGAACCCCGCAGCAGCCGCCACCACGGCGCCGCCGACGATCACTTCGGTTGTATGCGAACTCATCAGCTTATTCCGGCTGCCAGGCTTCGTAATCGCTGCGTGCAGCGGGTTCAGGCCGCCGGATTGAACCCTCGGGCGCATAGGCCATGGCCGTCCCCGTCAGGTTTTCCTGATGCGGCTTTTCCCATGCCTTACGCTTGAGCGCGACCTCGGTCGGCGGCTCATCCCATGTCCGGTGCAGCCAGCCGTGCCATTCCGGGCTGATCCGGCTTGCCTCAGCTTCACCGTTAAACACGACCCAGCGCCGGCTCCCATCGGCGGTTTGGTAGAACACGTTCCCCTGATCGTCTTCGCCCACGCGCTTGCCCTTGCGCCATGTGAAAAGCTGGGTGCCCAGAGTCTGACTGTCCCACCAAGTGACGGCGCGCAAAACGGTTCGAAAGATGCCCATCGGCAGTGCTCCTGTGGTGCGTGGCTCTGATATGGCCCATGGGGCGAGGCACGTCCAGCGCCATTGCCCCCAGTGCGGGGATTTGCGCCAGCAATTGCTGACCATCAGGGACTAACCCTTTGGCGACTTTTCGTTGGAATACCGGGCGATTGCGCGGCGATACCGCAGCCGGCGAACATCCCGCATCAGGCGCGACGCGATCCCGCCGCGATGTTTGGACAGCGTCGACCCACCCAGTTGATCCGAAATGTCGACCACACCGCTTGGCCAGACAACAAGCGGGCACATGTCAGTCACCCACGACATCTGCAAAAAGGCATCCACAGGTCGATCGAACGTACTCGTAAGCTCCAAAAGACGCACGGCCGTGGTCCGGCCAAAGACCTGCGCCTGCATCCCCAGACCGATGGCGTCTGCACGAAACATCCGCGCGTCCTCCGCCGTCGCCAAAGCTGCGCCACCCCGGTCACGCGGTTTCCAGGGAAACCGGATCCAACAGCTTTCGTCGATATGCGGAGCGGCCAAATTCCATGCGCGGGCAAACGCGGCGGCGGTCAGCGCAACGTCATCTTCGACCACAAACCCCGCGTCTTGGTCGCTCTGCACAATCCGCTGCCATGCGGCCCGGTAGCTCAGAAACACTGCGATTTCGGTATCGTTCAGTCCAAACGGATAGCGTGGATCCCATAGTCCTTGCGGGACATACGCCTCTCTGGCCTGCGCCGTGAGGGTCTGGGCGTCCACTGCGGCGCAAATCTCAGACGGAAACGGAAGGCTCTTTCGCAAGGCAACCACGTTGTCACGCCGTGCCGTTGCCCGGCTCAGATGCAGGATCAGACCGAAAATGGGTGCCAATGATCTACCCGCCTATGCCTTCTGCCAGCGTCCTACTCCGAAATCCGGGCCACCACCAGCGGGCGTGGCCAGAGATTGATGGCTCCCCTTGGCATCGTGTGGGACACAGACGTCTCGATCCCACGATCTCTGTCGCGTACGCCGGAGTCGCACACACTCGTCCCCGTGACTGTATTGGCCGACCCGTTACAGCGCTTGCGCCTCTCCATAGACAGAACGCTGCGCCCTTTGCCAGTTCGGTGCCAGGACGGGTGCCCGATTATCGGCTGGAAGCAACGGCTTGCCCAGAATGTGATCGGCGGCCTTTTCACCCACCATAATGGACGGTCCGTTCAAGTTGCCATTGGTGATCTGCGGAAAGATCGAACTATCGGCGACCCGCAGCTTATCCACACCAATGACCCGCGTCTGGGGGTCCACGACCGCCGCCGGATCGTGCCGCCCACCCATACGGCACGTGCCGCACGGGTGGTAGGCGCTTTCGGCATGGCCGCGAATGAAGTCATCCAGGGCATCATCGCTTTGCACGTCGCGCCCTGGCGCGATTTCATGCCGCGTCAACTGCGCGAGCGCGGGCGCATTCACGATCTCCCTGACCATCCGGATGCCTGTCCGAAAGCTCTCCCAATCAGTGGGATGGCTCATGTAGTTAAACTTGATGATAGGGGGATCACTCGCCCCTGCGCCCCCAAGGCGCACCGACCCACGACTGGGTGACCGCATGGGGCCCACATGCGCCTGATACCCATGGCCCTCAGCCGCAACGGTCCCGTCATAGCGCACTGCGATCGGCAGGAAATGAACCTGTAGATCGGGATAGGCAATCCCCGCACGGGACCGCAGGAAGGCAAACGCCTCAAACTGGTTCGACGCCCCCGGCCCCTGCCGCGACACAAGCCATTGCAGACCGACCTGCGCCTTGCCGATAAGGTTCCAGTACCGAAAGAGGGACACGGGCTGCGATGCGGCCATCTGGACATAGACCTCCAGGTGGTCCTGAAGATTGCTGCCGACGCCAGGACGGTCTGCGACAACATCGATCCCTGACTCTGCCAGATGTGCCGCGGGCCCGATCCCGGACCGCATCAGGATCAAGGGGCTCCCGATCGCACCGGCGGACAGGATCACCTCGCGCCGGGCCGCAAGTCGTTGGGTGCCACCGCCTCGCGTGGTCAGGCAGATGCCCGTGGCCGCGCCGTCTACGATCTCCACCCGGTCAACGAGGCCGCGCATGAGGGTGCATTGGTCAGACGACATGGCAGGACGCAAATAGGCCGACGCCGCCGACCATCGCTGGCCGTTATGGATTGTGGCGTCCCCCAGACCAACCCCTTCCTGTGCCGCACCATTATAGTCCGGCGTGAAGGGATATCCGGCCTGCTGCGCCGCCTCGACAAACGCCGTTGTCAGGGGGTCGCGCCCCTCAGCCTGGCGGACATGGAGCGGGCCGTCCTGCCCCCGCCAAGAAGACGGATGCGGGCCCTGCCACGTCTCCATTCGCCGGAAATAGGGTAGCACATCGGCATAGCCCCACCCGGTTGCTCCAAGTTCCGCCCACGTGTCGAAATCATGGGCATGACCCCGCACGTAGACCATTCCGTTGATCGATGACGACCCGCCCACAACCTTGCCCCGCGGACATGCGAGGCGTCGCCCGCCCAAATGCGGCTCGGGTTGGGTGCGATAGCCCCAGTCGTACCGCGCCATGTTCATCGGATAGCTCAGCGCACCGGGCATCTGGATCAACGGCCCCGCGTCGCTGCCACCATGCTCCACGACAATGACGGAGGCTCCCGCCTCGACCAAGCGATAGGCAATCGCGCATCCCGCCGATCCCGCGCCGACCACGATATAGTCAGCCTCCGTGGGTCCCACCGCCATCAATACGGGGCCTCCACCCCGCCCATTCCGACATAGACCGACTTGATCTGGGTGTAGTGTTCGATGGCGGCCTTAGCGTTCTCACGCCCCAGACCCGACGCCTTAACCCCGCCAAAGGGCAGGCCCGCTGGCGTAAGATTGTAGGTGTTGATCCAACAGGTCCCGGCCTCCAGCCGCGCGATCACGCGATGGGCACGCGCCAGATCACGCGAAAAGACACCTGCCGCCAGGCCAAACTCGGTGTCGTTGGCCCGAGCCACCACCTCATCTTCGTCCTCAAAACTCAGGACGGACATCACGGGGCCAAAGACCTCATCCCGGGCAATCGTCATCGTGTCGGTCACATCGGCAAACACCGTGGGCTCAATGAACCAACCAGGCCGATCCACGCGCCCGCCGCCGGTGACAAGCCGCGCCCCCTCTTCCCGGGCGCGTTGGATATAGCCCAAAACGATCTCCATCTGGGCCGCGCTGACCAGGGGCCCAAAGTTCACCGACGCATCCAGCGGATCCCCGATGACGACGCCATCAAGACGCGCACTCAGCCTGTCAAGGAAGGCGGGCAGGATCTGCCTTTGCACAAACACCCGCGTCCCGTTCGAGCAGATCTGTCCCGAGGAATAGAAATTTCCCAGGATCGCGCCCGACACCGCATCGTCGATATCGGCATCCTCGAACACGATCAGGGGCGACTTGCCGCCCAGTTCCATTGTGACGGCCTTCATCCCTTGTGCCGCATCGGCATAGACGCGCCGTCCCGTGCCAACAGAGCCAGTCAGCGACACCTTCGCCACGCGCGCATCCCGCACCAACGCACCACCAACAGCACCACCGCCTTGCACCACGTTGAATGCGCCGTCGGGCAGACCAGCCTCGCTCAGGATCTCGGCCAGGGCCAAGGCCGAAAGCGGGGTCTCCTCAGAGGGTTTGAACACCATCGTGTTGCCGCAGGCCAAGGCGGGCGCCGCCTTCCAACAGGCGATCTGGATCGGGTAATTCCAGGCCCCGATGCCCACGCAGACCCCCAGCGGCTCGCGCCGGGTGTAGGCCCAGTCTTCGCCAAACGGGATGTGTTCGCCGGTTAGATCAGCAGCCAGGCTGCCGAAATACTCCAGCGCATCCGCCCCGCTCGCCGCATCGGCCACCCGTGTTTCTTGCAACGGCTTGCCGGTGTCGCGCGTCTCCAGCACAGACAGCGCCTCATTGCGCGCGCGCATGATCTCAGCCGCGCGGCGCAGGATACGCCCGCGCTCGATCCCCGGCATACGGGCCCAAGCCTCCGCTGCTGCAGTCGCCGCTTTCAGCGCGGCCTCGACAATATCGGGCGTTGCGTGATGCAGTGCGGCAATCACATCGCCAGTCGCGGGATATCGCGTCTCAAGCACGTCCCCGCGGTCGTCTTCTACAAAGGCGCCGTTCACGTAGTGGCTTGCCGTGGGCTGGGCGATATGGGTCATGCGTCACGCTCCACCAACGTGTCCACAAGGCGCAGCGCGATGTCGCGGGCCTGACCGGCATCGCCATCAATCGCTGCACGCAGGTAGAGCCCGTCGATCAGTGCCGCGACGGTTTCGGCGGCGGCATGTGGGTCCGCACAGAGCGGCCGAAACGCATGGGTCAGGTTTGATCGCAGACGCGACTGGTAGATGCTCAGAAGCCTGCGCGTGCCGTTATCTTCCTGCGCACGGGCATAAAACCCCATCCACGCGCGGATCACTGGACGCTCGAAATAAGCCGGTGCAAAGCTGGCTGTCACGATTGCATCTGGCCGCGCGCGAGGGCTGTCGGCGGCGCGCAAAACGCGGCGCACCTCTGCCCCAAAGTCCCGCAGAATGTGACGCATCGCGGCCAGAAAGATCTCATCCTTGCCACCGAAATAGTGATGGGCCAGCGCCGGCGACATGCCCGCGCGCCGGGCGATCTGACCAACGGTCACGTCGAGCGATCCGACAGACCCAATCTCATGAATTGTGGCCTGGACCAGCGCGTCGCGCCGGATCGGCTCCATTCCTAGTTTGGGCATGTGACCTCGGTTTCGCAGAGTTTCCCACTCGTATCGAAATTTTGATTGATTGGTCAATCAATAAAAAGCACGCAGCTCTTCGTCCTTAATGAAACGGCTCTCTGACTGACTGACTGGGATGTGTAACCAACACAGCGTCGGTTTGTAGTAACTTAGGCTCGACCTCTTCTTGCCGAAGCATCCCAGGCCGGACACCTGGCCCCGAAGAAAGGCAAAGCACAAACCGAGCCTGCAACGCGAGATCGGCGCCTTGTCACTAAAGCCCGAATGCCTCAATGCCAGGGGTCAGAACAATTGTTAGGCCATGAACTCGATTTGCTCGAGGGCTTAGTACGTACTCAAGGGAAACCGGCACGCCAGCACGTTCCAGGTCTGTTACGTACGAATATATCCATCCCGACAGATTGTGATCGGCGGCGAGCATCTTGCATTGGCCCATCAACATCGGCTCAGCACGAAGGGCGTCGATTAATTCTGATGGCTCCAAGGTCGGGCGCGTCGGCCTCTCAAATACGGCTGCCAATCGCTCCCAATGGTGGTGATCAACCTTTGGTGCCGCCATTGGCTTTCCAGAGCAGTCTTCGTTCAGAGCGAGCTCGGCGATCGCCTCCGCATTTTCTCTTGGTTGGAACTGTAGGTGCAGAAAGGGAAGCTGCAAAGCAATGAACCCTACAAGCACCGCGTCAACTATCACTCTCGGGTTAACCGCCTGAAGACCCCACATGCCAATTAGAGCTAAAGAAGGAAGCAAGACCAAGAGATTACGCGGCGTGATGATCGGTTGGTAAATGGAAAGCAAGTGCGTAACGACCAACACAGTAAGCGCCGGTAGGGCGAGAGACCCAACCTCCCGCGAGACCACTTGACCGCGGGCCGCCAAAGAGATTAGCCCAAGCAACGCACCCAGCGAAGCCACCATTGCGAGTGAACTCGCGAAAGTAATGGCAGCGAGTTCTACCCTGGTGATCCAGAAACCGTTTTCTGCGATATATTGCATTCGCGGAAGCGACATCATTACCCAAAGTGCAAAGCCGATAACCATCGCAATTCCACACGTAGCAAATGCAAACGCGTGGCAACGTCGCCCTTCTTTCGAAGCGACGAGAAAATGCCAACCAATCGTAGCCAAAGCCATGGCCGTTCCGAAAAAATGCAATTGGGACAGCGCCACGGACGAAACAAGGCCGATAACAAAATCGACGCGTCCTCTACCGAATGTCAAAGCAACAGTCATCAAGAGAGAAAGTGCCATCATTCCGAAGTATGACCGTAACTCAACCGAGAAGTACGCGACAGAACTGTTCGCCAGCAGAAGGCCAACAAGTATGACTGAGCAGCGACGCCCCAAACGTTGGTCGACCATAATCACCGCGACTGCGGCGACTGCCAAAAACAGCAAATTGACAAGGCGGCCCAGCAGTATCGCGTAGTCTGCCGAGGCGAGTGATCGGAACAACGAAACGATCAGATAGTAGAGAGGCGGATGAACATCACCGCGCCAAACGTCCAAGGATTCCGAACGAGGGCCTCGAGTTGCGTCGAGCGTGAAGACTTCATCATACCAAACTGGACGATCAAGCGAGGAGAGCATTCCAACTAGGAACGCAAAGACCAAGACAGCGGTTGTCGCCTTAAGTAAAGTAGAAGAGCGTTGCAATGTCACGAAAACCTAAGAAACAGCTTGAAAATTAGGGTCACGCTACCGCTGCAATGCGGCGTGAGTTAGGCAGTTGGGCATATTTCGGGTATCGCTCTGCCGACCGATGCCTAAAACCGAGCAACACGACCTTACAAGATTTTTCCTTGAGTGGGTGCATCTGAGTCATCGTGGGCACTCGTTTAGCTGCTGCGCTCTGTGCGCTGCCTAAGTTGCGCAGCCACTAAGCCAGCGCCCTCATACCTTCGTCGCATGGGTCACCGGCGTGACCTCCCGCCGTTTCAGCGTGTATTCGCGCCACGCGATGAAACTTACCGCCGCCAGGACAATCGTCCCCCCGATGACGACCCAGATATCGATCTGTTCGCCAAAAATGATCGCTCCCGCCAGCACCGCCCAGACCAACTGTAGAAACGTCACCGGTTGCGTCACGGCCACTGGCGCGGCGGCAAAGGCGCGGGTCATTGTGTAGTGACCTGCCGTCGCGAAACACGCCACCAGAAACATCCACCCCACATCCACCCAGCTTGGCGGCACCCAGACCGCCCAGGCGAAGGGCGCGAGCCCGATGGTCACGGTGACCGACAGCATGCCCACGACAACGACCGGACGCACCTCGCCGGACATCAGCTTGGCCAACAGATACGAGGCGCCTAGGAAGATTGCGGTGAACACCATAGCCAGGTGCCCCGGCCCCAGCTCACGAAACCCGGGCCGCAGAATGATGATCGCCCCCACAAAGGCCACCAGGATCGCCACAAGCCGCCGCAGCGCCAGCTTCTCACCCAGAAACAGGGCCGCACCGATGGTCACGTAGATCGGGTTCACGTAGTTCATCGCCACAACCTCGGCGATGGTGATCTGGGTCATGGAATAAAACCACAGCATCACCCCCAGCGTGTGCGCCACCCCTCGCGCTGAAAACAGCCAGACCTGGCGACGGGTCAGCCGCGCCTCGATCATCGGGCGGATCATCGGGATCAGAAAGACAAGACCCAGAAGATAACGCAGGAACGCCGATTGCGCTGCAGGCAGCGCGTCGCCCACATGCTTGACCACAATGGTCAGCGCCACAAACAAAAGCCCCGTCAGAAGCATCCAGAGAGTTGCGGCAACGGGGCGGTTTGCGGGGGCGGACATGGGCCGCAGATGATCCCAATCGCCCGTCCGCTTCAAGCAAGAACTAGCTTCAGCGCAATAGCCCACATCACAAGGCCCACAACCACATCCAGCACACGCCAGGCCGCGGGGCGGGCAAAGAACGGGGCCAGCAGGCGTGCGCCGTAGCCCAGCGTGAAGAAGAAGACAAAGCTTGCTGTCATCGCCCCTGCCCCAAACCACAGGCGCGCGCCGTCGTACTGGGTCGACACCGACCCCAGAAGAACAACCGTATCGAGATAGACGTGCGGGTTGAGCCAGGTCAGCGCGAGGCAGGTCAGCAAGGCCGCACGCAGCGATCCTGTGCCTGTTTCCGCCGCAGACAGGGCCTCCGTCACGGTCGCCGCCCGCCAAAAGCTCAGCGCACCGTAGACCACCAGAAAGGCCGCCCCGCCATAGGTCATCACTGGCGCGATCCAGGGGGCGCTGCTGACAATCCAGCCAAAGCCCGCGACTCCAACCGCAATCAGGATCGCATCGGACATCGCACAGGTCAGGCAAATCGCAAAGACATGCGCCCGCCTCAGGCCCTGCCGCAGGACAAACGCGTTTTGCGCCCCGATGGCCAGGATCAGGCTAAACCCCAGCGCGAACCCAGCAGTGAATGCAATCGACATGGTCCCTCCCGATGGCCCCGTGTTTGACACCATCAGCGTGTCGCCTCAAATTCATAATTCTTGATCATCATTAGAGATGCTTATGTTTGACCCACTGCACCTTCAGGCACTGTCTGCCGTCCTGCGCACCGGCAGTTTCGAGGCCGCAGCTCATGAACTGGGCGTCACACAATCCGCGATCTCGCAACGCATCCGCGCGTTGGAGGATCGGGCCGGCGCGATCCTGATAGTCCGCGAAAGCCCGTGCCGCGCGACCGAGATCGGCCAGCGGTTGTTCCGACACGCCGAAGAGATTGGCCTGCTCAACCGCGAACTGGCGCGCGATCTGAATGTAACGGACGGCCACAGAATTTCCCTGCGGATTGCCGTTAACGCCGACAGCCTCGCAACCTGGTTCCTGCCTGCGCTGGCCGGACACGAAGGAATGCTGTTCGACGTCCTCATCGATGACCAGGACCATTCCGCCGATCTGTTGCGGCAAGGCAAGGTCACCGCCGCGATCACCGGGCATCCCGGGCCTGTGCAGGGATGCGAAACCCTTCCCCTGGGCGTTTTGCGCTATGTCGCCGTGGCCAGCCCGGCATTCATCGCGCGCTGGTTCCCGCAAGGCCTGACACCAGACGCCCTGGAAACGGCCCCTGCCCTCGTCTTCAGCGAAAAAGATCGGCTTCAGGCGGATTGGGTGTCGGAAATTGCGGGCCGTCGGCTGCGCCTACCCGCCCACCATCTGCCCTCGTCCACCGCCTTCGTGGAGGCCGCTCGCCTCGGCCTTGGTTGGGGCATGAACCCTGAGCCATTGGTCTCAAGCGCAATCGCTGAGGGCCGCCTGGTCCCGCTCGCCCCCGACCATCCGCTCGACACGCCGCTTTATTGGCTGACAACGCGTGTAGGGCGCGCAGCCCTTGCCGACTTGACTGAGGCGATCAAGCGCACGGCCCGACAAACGCTGCTATCGGTCTGATCAAAGCGGCCAGAACACCAAAATGGCGGGGATCGAGACGGCCACGACGAGGATCTCCAGCGGCAGACCCATCCGCCAATAGTCGCCAAACCCGTACCCGCCAGGGCCAAGGATCAGCGTATTGTTCTTGTGCCCAATAGGCGTGAGAAACGCGCAAGACGCGGCCACCGCCACCGCCATCAGGAACGGATCGGGGTTCACGCCCAGCGTCTGTGCCATCTGGATCCCCACCGGGGCCGCGACAATAGCTGTCGCTGTGTTGTTCAGCACATCCGACAGCGTCATCGTCACCACCATCAGCGCCGTGAGCACGGCCCAGGCCGGCCAGCCATCGGTCAGCCCGACAAGCGCGTTGGCAATCAACTGCGTCCCGCCCGAGGCATCAAGGGCGGCCCCAAGCGGGATCATCGAGCCCAACAATACGACCACGGGCCACTCGATATGGCTGTAGAGTTCTTGCAGCGGCAGGATGCGCGTCAGGACGTAGGCCACCACGACGATCCCCAACGCAATTGGCAGGTACACAAGGCCCAAGGCCGCCGCCCCAACTGCACCAGCGAAGATGCCAATCGCCAGCCAGACCTTCTGATACTCGGTCACTGCAAGCCCCCGCTCGGCCAGGGGCAGCCCACCCAACCACTCGACTACGTCATTGGCCGACTCGCGCGGGGCCAGAAGCAACAGGATATCCCCCGGCTCGATCACCGTCTTGCGCACCTGGCTGGTGATCCGCCGCCCGCGCCGGGCAATACCCATCAATACAGTGCGCTGCCGCCACGCCAACCCCACCGCCTGCGCCGTCTTCCCCGCAATCCGCGCGGTTTCCGGCACGACCACTTCCACCAGGGTCAGCCCATCACCCTGCGCATCAAGCTGCTCTTCTCGCTTCCGGTCTGCGAAGTCCAACGACAGCGCGGCCCGAAATTCGTCGAGCGCTACCGGCTTGGCCTCAAGCACCAAGGCATCACCCGCAGCGAGCCGGACATTCCGCGCCGTCCCAAACCGGCGCTTGCCGCCACGGACAAGGCCAAGGATGGCCACGTCATTCTTCTCGGCACTTGCGTAAAGATCCTCCACCCGCTGATCGATCAGCTTCGATCCCTCGGGCACCGTCAACTCGGCGATATACTGTGCGATCTCGCCTAAAGGGTCCCCACCGGCATCCGCACCGCCTGTGTTGGGGATCAAACGCCATCCGATCAGCGCCACAAAAGCAAGCCCCGCCAAGGCCGTCACACCGCCGACCGGTGCAAAATCGAACATGCGGAACGCCTCGCCCAACTGATCTTCGCGGATCGTCGCGATGATGATATTGGGCGGCGTCCCGATCAGCGTGACCATACCGCCAAGGATCGTGGCAAAGGACAAGGGCATCAGCGACAACCCCGGCGCCCGACCCGCCTTGCGCGCTGTCTGCACGTCGACGGGCATCAGCAGCGCCAGTGCGGCCACGTTATTCATGAATGCTGACAGAACACCCCCGACCCCGCCCATAATCGCGATATGCGTGCCCAAGGCGCGGCTGCTATCAACCAGCGTTCGGGTGATCAGGAACACCGCCCCCGATCGGACCAGCCCTGCCGAGACGACAAGGACCAAAGCTACGACCAGCGTCGCGGGATGGCCAAACCCGGAAAACGCGTCCTCCGACGGCACGACCCCCAGGACCACCCCGATCAACAGCGCCGAAAACGCCACGATGTCATAGCGAAACCTGCCCCACAGCATCATGCCAAAGACGATCGCGAAAAGTGCGAAAAGGATGCCCTGTTCGGTCGTCATGCGCGATGCCGCCCGCCTTGCTGCTCTGGTTACCCACCATAATGGCAGAGCCGCCAGCACCCACAAGCGCGAAGTCCCATAACTTCTTCATGTCGAAAATACGCATGGCCTGCCGCTCACCGCCCCGCGAACGGCCTCGCGTAGTGTTGCCCAAGCCCGCGTCGCTTCGTATAGACCGCTGAAATCTGAATTTTTGCTTCCGGAGGGCGCCATGGCTGGCCACTCAAAATGGGCGAACATCCAACACCGCAAAGGGCGCCAGGACGCCGCGCGGTCCAAGCTGTTTTCCAAGCTGTCCAAGGAGATCACCGTTGCCGCCAAGATGGGCGATCCTGATCCAGACAAGAACCCGCGGCTGCGGCTGGCGGTGAAAGAAGCGAAATCGAACTCCGTCCCCAAGGACGTGATCGAACGCGCGATCAAGAAATCCCAGGCCGGCGATGGCGAGGACTATGAGGAAATCCGGTACGAAGGCTATGGCCCCGGCGGCGTGGCCGTGATCGTCGAAGCGATGACCGACAACCGCAACCGCACGGCATCAACGGTCCGCTCGACCTTCGGCAAGCATGGCGGCAATCTGGGCGAGACCGGATCGGTCAGCTTCATGTTCGAACGCAAGGGCGAGATCACCTACCCCGCCGATGTCGGCGACGAAGACACCGTAATGATGGCCGCAATTGAGGCAGGCGCCGACGATGTGGAGAGTTCTGAGGACGGCCATATCGTCTATTGCGCGGATACGGACCTCAATGAGGTGTCAAACGCGCTGGAGGCGGAACTGGGCGAAAGCGACAGCACCAAACTGATCTGGAAACCCACAACGACGACAGAACTTGATCTCGACGGAGCCCAAAAACTGATGCGGCTCATCGAAGTTCTGGAAGACGATGACGACATCCAGCGGGTCACCGCCAACTTCGAGATCTCCGATGAGGTGATGGAAGCGCTCTGAGCCCGCCATGCGAATTGTGGCAAGTTCACGGTGGCGCGACAGTCAGGGGGCCGCGCCCCCGCTTCGTTGACCGATGAGCAAAAGTGAAACAACGGCCTTTTTTTGACCGCGAATTGAGAACAGTTTTTGAGCTGTTTTTCACCCATTTTTTTCGCGTTTTTTCATGACCTTAAATCTGTCTCGGCAAAGCCTCGCCGACCGGGAAAGTTATCCACAGGCTGACGGCCAAATCCCGGAAAATCCAACATTTTCTTGCCACATTTGGGTCGCAGGTAAGGCAGGCGTTGACGAGTAATTCGGAGACAGTCGCCCAAGTGACACAGTCAGACGGGCCGCGGTCAGACCGAAAATAGGTTGCCAATCCATAACTGAAAACTGCCCCGCGCGCTGCCCCCAACGGCGCGTCAATGGGAGAGGTCTGCCATGAACACTACCCCCACTTATTTCGACCCCGCCGATGCCGATACACCCGCCGGGATGACCCCTGAACTGGCGCTTGGCGCAATCACGGATGTGCCCGCCTCCGGATCGGGCTTAGCCGGCGCGGTCTTTGTCCCCGGCACCAAGATCTGGAATACCGAGATGGCCCGCGAGGCCGCGGAGGCAGCACCGGATCTGCAATTCGTGGCGTCGGAAGTCTTCTACGGCGGTCGGAAAAGCGACACGACCGTGGCCGAGTTCCTGGGTGATGACGCGGCCTCCCTCGACGGCGACGGCGACGCATTTGAAATGGGGCCCTCCGCGGTGACGCTGAAAGGCTACGTTTTCATCCCCGCGGGCGTTCATGAAATCAAGGCCGTCTCCGACGACGGATTTGCCCTGAAGCTCGGCGGCGTAGACTTCTCAGAGTTTGAAGGCACGCGTGCGACCGAAGCCACAGCCCGCGTCGCGGAGTTCGAAGGCGGCCTCTATGAGGTAGACCTCGTTTACTTCGATGCCGGCGGCGGGATGTCCCTTTCGATCGAAATCGACGGCCTGCCCGTGGATCAAAGCGCCTATTATCAATCGGTTGACGACTTCCAAAACCCGCCCGCCGATGTGCCCCTGGTGCCCGTCGCAGACTATCACCCGTCATACTTCCTCGGCGAAGAGGCGCTGGAAACGCCTGTGACCCAAGCCGCCACTGAAGGCGCGGATCAGATCACCGGCAATGGCGCCGATGACACGATTGATGGCCTGGGCGGCGACGACCACCTCCTTGGCGGTTTCGGCGATGACGTCCTGATGGGCGGCGATGGCGATGACGTCATGGATGGCGGTTTCGGATCAGACTACCTCAATGGCGGCGACGGCAACGACACGCTCATTGCGCGCTCGGATGCGGGCGAACAGCGGATCGGCCAGTTGGCGATTGGCAAGCCAACCCGCGATGACCCTGATGGCGAAGTCGATGACGACCTGCAAAAGCTCAAGGCCTATGCCGATCAACCGCTCCATGGCGATGACTTCCTGATTGGCGGCGCGGGCAAGGATACCTTCCTGATCGCCCCCCAGCTGAACGCCAAGCTCGACATCATCCAAAAGCACGTTCAGGCCGATGGCAGCATCAACTGGGCCGGTGTCGCGGGCGAGAATGACGAACTGCACGATCACTGGACCGACGCGATGGGGATCGACATCATCGGCGACTACAACGCTGCCGAAGACAGCATCGCGGTGATCGGCCACACGGCGAATGTCTATGTCGAGCACAAGGACGTCATGGGCGACGATGCGCTCGAAAGCATTATCACCGTCATCTCGAAACAGCACGGTAACGGCGGGGCGCATGACAATGACCTGCTCGGTCAGGTGATCGTGCATGGCGACCTGGTGAACGTCGAGGACATCCAGACCGACGACATGGTCACCTACGGTGTGGTCGAAGGCTATGATGACATTGCCCTCGCGCTCGACCCCGATGGCGACAGCAAGACCACCACCATCGATGGCGTGACCTACAAGGGCTATGACACGCGCGAGCCGTCAACGATGGAAGGCATGTCGCATCACGGACCGGGCACGAATGTGCTGGGCGCGGTCACTGGTGATCCCTTCGGAGCGTTCGAGAACCCAAACTTTGACGAGTCGATGCTCGTCAGCCCCAGCGATGACGAAAGCTATGAAGAAACCCGCGCGCCTTTTGAGCAGCTGGGCACCACGGATGTGGCCGGCCAAACGATCAGTGGCACGAACGGGGCAGACACATTGGCCCCTGACACGCCAGCGGACCCTGCTGGTCTGCCAGGTGCGCTTGGCTATTGGAGCTTTGCGAACGGCGTCGACGGCGCTTACGCCGATGAGCGGGGTGAAGGACCGACGGTAAAGGCTTATACCCTCTACGAAAACCAAGCGATCTTGCGCACCGATGGCGATGTCACCGGCCCCAACGGTGGCGGGCTGGAGTTCAATGGCGAAGATCAGTTCGCCTATCTCGCGCACGATCCGTCCATGTCGGTAACCCAAGGCACGATTGCCATGTGGGTGCGGCCCGACGATCTGAGCGATTTCAGCATGATCGTCTCGAAGGACACCAAGAACACCGGCGAAGGCGGACACTTCCGTCTGGGCCACACCGATGACGGCGGCCTGTTCATGCGCTTTGCCCCCGGCGACGGCACATCGAACAAAAGCTGGGAGACCGGCGCGAACATCCTGACCGAAGGCGAATGGAGCCACCTGGCCGTGTCCTTCACCGAGGACGGGATCACCGTCTATGTCGATGGCACCCCGATCCCCGATGGCGACTGGACTGCGAAGGTTGGTGACATCGCGACACCCGGCGACCACACCTACGCTTACCTGATGCAGAATGAGGAGCCGTGGGTCTTTGGCGCCGACCAACACAGAACCGAACTCAATGACACCGCCCAGGAATTTGCGCTTGATGACGAAGACCTGCGTCACGCCTTTGACGGTGCGGTCGCAGATTTCGGCCTCTGGGGCGGGTTCACAGCCGATGACGCCCTCAACCAAACCCAGATCAATGATCTGATCGACAATGGCCCTGGCGCCGCGCTCACCAACCCCTCGGGCCAACAGCCGATGCTGGCCGGCGACGATATGATCGAAGGCATGGGCGGCGATGACGACATCGACGGCGGTGCGGGCGATGACATGCTCGACGGCGGGGCCGGCAACGACACGATCCACGGCGGCTATGGCAACGACCACCTGAAAGGCGGCACCGGCAATGACACGCTGGATGGCGGTCGCGGCAGTGACCTTTTGGAAGGCGGCGACGGCGACGATACGTTGCTCAGCCGCTCGGATGCCGGGGAACAGAAGATCGGGCAGATCCTGGTGGACGAGATCTCGCGCGATTTCCCGGACCCCTCGGTCGACAACACCCACTACAAACTGGCCGACTGGGTCGATCAGGAGCTTGAGGCCGATGACGTGCTCATCGGCGGCGACGGCGCCGACCACTTCAAGTTCGAAGCGCTGATCAACGGCAAGAAGGATATCCTGAACGAACACGTGATGGATAACCGGATGATCCATTGGCACGGGGTCGCGGGCGAAAACGCGCGACTGCATGACCACTGGGTCGATGCCTTCGGGATCGACGTTATCGCGGACTTCGACAAGTCCGAAGGCGACACGATTTCGGTCTTTGGCCACACCACGCAGGTCAACGTGACCTATGACACCATCGACACCGATGGCGATGGCTACGCCGATGAAGCCGTATCGATCATTCAGGCCTATTCGCAACAGGGCAATGGCGGCGCACACGATGAAGACCTGGTCGGTCTGATCGTGGTCCATGGCGACAAGGTCGAACAGGACGACGTCGCCATAGATCCGGGCGTGCATTACGGCATCGTCGACACCATCGACCAGATCCAGGAAGCGGTCGCCCCCACGGGTGAAACCAAGTGGAACGACGTCGACGGCGAGATGGTGCTGGGCAACGACACGCGCGACATGGATGGCGATCCGGTTGGGTCGGACCCGCAGTCCTATTCCGCCAATCAGTGGCTGAAGGATGGCCTGATCGAGTTCGACAGCGCCCTGCCCGACGGTCTGGACGCACCAAGTGTGCTGCTCTCACACCAAGGCGGGACGTTTGGCGACAACAATCCGCCCATCGAACTGCCGCACACCGCGAACCAAGCCGTGACCGAAGGGACCTGGGCCTTCAACTTCTCGGCCGCGAACCCGGCCAGTGGCGAAAACCAGGCGCTCTTTTCCAAGGATCACTCGGGCTTCAAGGATGGCGGTCACCTGACCTTTTTCCTTAACAGCCAGGGTGTTCTCAAGGCGCGGTTCCAAAGCGAGGATGACCAGCACTACCTTTATGACTGGGGCATCAAGATCCAGCCCGATGATGCCCATCACCTGGCCTTTACCTTCGATGAGGATCAGATCGCCCTTTATCTGGACGGCCAGTTGATCGACACCGAAACCGGATTTGCCGATGGCATGAGCGGGAATGAAGAAGACCTCGTCCTTGGTGCATCGACCCGGATCCGCCAGGGCGATGACGACAACCTTCAGTGGCAGTTCGATGGCACGATCGACAATCTGTTGCTGCTCGATCGTCCGTTGGAAGACGTCGAGGTTCTGTTCCTGGCGGAAGGCGGGGGATCAATGGATGCGCTGAACGCGCTCTATGTCGACACCCCCCAAGCCGACCCGGAGCCCGAAGATCCGGTCGCAGAAGAGCCGGCACCAGAGGAACCTGTCGCCGAAGAACCAACACCGCCGGAAGAGCCCGAACAGCCGGAGGAGCCAGTCGCGGAAGAGCCCGAGGCACCGGAAGAACCGGAGCAGCCTGAGGAGCCGGAGCAACCCGAAGAACCGGTTGCAGAGGACCCAGAGCCTGAGCCTGAGCCCGAACCCGAACCCGAACCCGAACCCGAAGAAGAGGGTATTGCGGCTGTAATCAGCCGCATCATCAATATCCTCAAGTCACTGTTCAGCTTCGGCGGAGGCGACGATGAGCCGGCCAACCTGCAAGCCGTCAATGACGAGCTTGACGAGATCGAGACGCTACTGACCGATCTGTTGCCAGACACCGGGTCCGCCGATGATGCCGACATCCCCGATGAGGAAGACGACACCGATATGGACATGGCCGCCTAGGCCAAAACCGCACCATACGGTCAAGCCATTGCACCGCGCCTGTCCAGGGCGCGGTGCCTTTGCATTCGGCCTCAGGCCCGACGCATCCCCATCGCTTTGAAAACATCTGCCACGTCGAGCGCCGGAAAGTCCGGCGACAGTGCGATCATCTCACGCATATGCATGAAACAGCGATATCCCGCATCGCGGAAATAGCGTTTCACCGGGCCCTTGTTCGCGCGGTCGTTGACTTCGACAATTGCGACCCAGGGCTTCAGCCGGTCCAACGTAAGTCCGGCCAAAACCGGGATCTCATGCCCTTCGGTATCGATCACCAGGACATGCGTCTCGGTCACCCCAGCGCCCTCCAAGATATCATCCAGAGGCTGGACCGGCACGGTTTCAGTCCGAATATGAGCATCGGCGTCGGCATGTTCCTTGGCCAAGGCCTCAACCAACTGCCCCCGATTAAACGAAGCGCACCCCTGCGCGTTCGCGCGGTAGAGGTGTTCATGCGCTTCGTCGAGGTAATGCAGCTCCATCTGGGACGCGTGCTCTGACGCGCCGATTTTCAGTGTCTGAACAGCGGGGCGGTCTTTGTGCAGCGCCTCCAGGCGGCGGAAATACACCGGGTTCGGCTCAAGCAGCAGCCCGCGCCAGCCCCTCTCGCTCAGGTAAGGATACAGCGGATCAGCGATCTGCCCGTCATTCGCACCCACCTGCACGCAATGCACGTCGCCACCCCGAACAGCATCGACGATGTCGAGCGGTAGGCGCAGCAAAAACCGCTTGAGTACCCGCTCCATATGCCCCCGTTGATTGTGTCAGAGTGGCCAAATCAGCGGGATCAGCGCCGAGGCCAGAATGCCTATGCTGAGGTTTAGCGGAATACCCACCTTCATGAAATCAGTAAACTTGTACCCGCCGGGACCATAGACCAGCATATTGGTTTGATAGCCAATGGGCGTCGCAAAACTCGCTGACGCGGCGACCATGACGGCCACTACCAGAGGGCGCGGATCGATGCCCAGCGCTGTCGCGAGACCGATGGCAATGGGTGTGACCACTACGGCAACGGCGTTGTTTGACACAAGCTCGGTCAAAACCGAGGTCAGCAGATAGATGGCCCAGATGATCAGGAACGGTGGCAAGGCGGTCAGGGCGGGGGCAATCGCTTCGACAATCAGGGCTACAGCGCCGCTCGCTTCCAGGGCTGCACCGACCGCGAGCATCGCAAAGATCAAAGACAGCAAACGCCCGTCAACGAAACTGAACGCCTCATCGGCGTCAATGCAGCGTGTGATCAACACCACCGCGACCGCGAGAACCGCCAGCGCCAAGATCGGCGCGACGTTCAGAGCGGCGAGGATCACGATCCCAAGGAGCGCCGCGATCGCGATGGGAACATGGCGCCGCCGATAGGCCCGCGCCGAAGGTTGGGCCACATCGACCAGATCCATATCCTGGGCCAGCCGCCGAATATCCTCTGGCGCACCTTCCAGAAGCAGCGTGTCCCCGACCCTGACGATCAGATCGTCCAGTTGCCGCCCGATATTCTGGTTACTGCGATGCACGGCCAGCGGATAAACGCCATACCGACGGCGCAGGCGCATCGATCCAAGCGATCGCCCAACCATCTTTGCCCCCGGCGAGATCAGGACTTCGACCGTCGTGGTCTGCACCTGGCTCAGCTTTTCGACCATCCGCAGGGCTTTGTTCTGCTGCAGGCCCAAAAGCTCGGTCATCGCCGTCCTTAGGACCACGCGGTCACCGGGTTCCAGCATCACCCCATCGAGGTTCCGGCGCAGCGAGGCATCCCCGCGCAACACATCGATCAGGCGCACACCGTCCCTGCGAAAGAGGTCGATCTTGGTGACCTCTTCCCCGATCAGCGGGCTGTCTTCAGGGATTGCAACCTCGGTAAAGAACTTCATCTTCGACCGGCCCGACAGAAGATCGGCCATGCTATCACGCTCGGGCAAAAGCTTCGGCCCGATAAAGCGCAGATAGATCATCCCCCAGGCGACCAGCACCACCGCCAGCGGCGTCACCTCAAAGATCGAAAACGCTTCCAAACCATTGGCACGGGCCACACCATCCACAAGCAAGTTGGTCGACGTCCCGATCAGGGTAAGCGTCCCCCCAAGGATCGCGGCATAGCTGAGCGGGATCAGAAGCTTCGACGCAGGCCGTCCAAGGCGGCGCGCCAGCTGGACAAAGACCGGGATCATTACCACCACCACGGGCGTGTTCGACACGATGGCCGAGGCGATCACGACAAAGCCCATCAAGGCGCCGATTGCCAGGATGGGCCGGGTTTCCACCTGCGCCTCGGCTTTGGCTGTGAACCAGGCCAAGGCGCCGGTTCGCACCAGCGCCCCCATGACGATGAACATCGCCGCAATCGTCCAGGGAGCAGGGTTTGAGAGGACATCAAGAGCCGCGTCATAGGGCAGAACGCCCAGCGCCAGCATCGCGGCCGCGCCGCCAATCGCGATGACTTCGGCCGGGTAGCGCTCGCGCACGAACATCACAAACATCAGCGCCACCACGCCAAGCGTCACGAAGGCACCGGTCATCGGTCCGAATGAAATCAATGTCATAGACGTATCGTCTTGCCCAGATCAGGGGGCATCATCGCCGGTCGCGCCAGACACAGCAAGCGCCGGCTTTTGCCGGGGCTGAACCAGAAACATTCCCACAAACATCAGGGCCATTGCCGCCCAAATCCATCCCGAATAGCGCTCGCCCAGAAAGAGCATGGCCCAAACCACGCCAAATCCCGTGACAAGATAGCTGACCTGCACCGCAAACACCGGGCCCGCACGCCCCACCATCCAGACATAGCCGGTATAGGCACAGGCATGCAGAAGCGCCGCGGTGATTAGCGCCAGATCGGGGGCCCCCCAGGGTGGCCGGGGATCAATGAACTGCCCCGTGATGATGGCGAACGGCAAGACAATCACGGCACCGACGATCGAGGCCCCGCAGAGGACTTGCACAGGATCAAGGCCAGCCGTACCCCACTTTGCGACGTAATTCCCCTCAAACGCATAAAACAGCGGGGCAATCAGGGCGAGCGGGACAAAGACGATCATCGCGCGATCGGGCAAGCTGGCGTCCGGCAGGACAATCGTCAGAACGCCTATGAGGCCGAAGACCAAGCCAATGAGGCGCTTGGCGCTGAAATGATCCGTCGCCAGCATCAAGGCGACGGGGAATGCAAAGAGCGGGACCATTGACAGCAGGATCGATACGAGGCCTGCGGGCAGATGCCGGATAGCCTCATAAGAGGCCGAGTTCGGCAGAACAGTCCCGATCAGGGCGATGACGATGTAGACGCGCAGATGTTCGCGGCCAAAGGGCAACGAATTACCGCGCAGTGTGTTCACAACGGTCAGGAAAATCGCACCGATGCAAAGCTGCCAGAACACCAGACCCAGCGGCTGATACCCGCCGCTGACCGCCACTTTCGACAGCGGCTGCGTCGCCCCCCACATCGCCCCGAATAGAGCAAGGCAGCCCACCAGAAAAACAAGCTCACGCGCGCCCGTCATGGTGCCGCGGATGGCAACAGCCCGCCCTGACGGATCGCAACCGCACGGGTGGCGGCGCCTGTGGCATCGTCGGTCTCGACATAGAAGCCCGCAACCGTGCCTTCACCGCTGGCGGGCTGGAACCGCCCTTTGGGCATACCCGTCACGAACCGGCGCATCGGTTCGTCCTTTTCCATGCCGATGACCGAATTGTAGTCACCGCACATGCCCGCATCTGTCAGATAGGCCGTACCACCGGGCAGGATCATCGCATCAGCGGTTGGCACATGGGTGTGGCTGCCCACAACCAGGCTGGCCCGACCATCGCAAAAGTGGCCCATCGCCATCTTCTCCGACGTCGCTTCGCAATGCATATCGATCATGGTCGCTTGCACTTGGCCTCCGCGCGGGAAGGCTTTCAACACGGCCTCGATGGCCGAGAACGGATCATCGAACGGGCGCTTCATGAAGACCTGTCCCAGCACCTGCGCCACCAGAACACGCCGCCCACCGGGGGCCTCGAACACCCGCGCGCCTTTGCCCGGGGCCTCCTTGGCGAAGTTGATTGGGCGCAGGATGCGCGGCTCGGCGGCAATTGCCTGCACCATATCCTTTTGGTCAAAGGCGTGGTCACCCAGGGTGACAACATCGGCCCCGGCCTCAAACAGCGCCTTGGCATGCGCCCCGGACAGGCCATGACCGGACGTTGCGTTCTCGCCATTTACGACCACGAAATCCAAAGCCCAATCCGCGCGCATACGCGGCAGATGCGCGGCCACTGCGGCGCGTCCGGACCGCCCGACGACATCTCCAAGATAGAGTATCTTCATGGGAGCCAGCCCTAGGGCGCGCTGGCGATAAGAGCAAGCAGCAACACGAAAACGGCTAGTCGAACCGCCGCGCGCCATCCTCTGTCACAACCGCATCCAGCCGTTGATCGGTAGCTTCGCGCGGCAACGCGTCCGCTTCCTGCGCGGCAAAGGCAAAGCCGACCGCCATCACCGGCCCCGCGGCCCGCAGCCCCGCCAGCGTCCTGTCATAGAACCCTCCACCATACCCCAACCGATAGCCATCGGCATCGAACGCCACCAACGGCACGATCAAAAGGGCCGGTGTGATGTCAGGCCCCTTCGCCGGGATCTGCGCCCCAAACGGCCCCTCGATCATCTGCACCTCCGGCGTCCACCGCCGAAACGTCAGCGGAAGGCCCCGACCCGCAATCACCGGAACCCCGACGTCGCCCGGCCACTGGGCCATCACCGGCAAGGGATCGACTTCGGACAGGATCGGCATGTAGCCCGAGATCGGTTGCCCGTCCCAATCGGCCAGGAACGCCGCAAGATGCCGTTGGGCCGCCGCATCTCGCCCAGTGCCGTGGGCTGCTTTTCTTCGGCGAAACGCCGCCTTGCGCGCCGCCGCTTTCGCATCGGCCAACGTCACAGCAAGACGACCACAGCCAAGCCGAGAAACGCAAAGAAGCCCACAACGTCGGTCACCGTAGTCACAAAGGCGCCCGACGCAAGGGCCGGGTCAATCCCCAACCGCTCCAGAACCACCGGTATTCCTATGCCCGCAAGCCCGGCCACCACGAGGTTGACGACCATCGCCACCCCGATCACCACGCCCAGCATCGGCATCCCGAACCAAACGACCCCGACAATCCCCATCACGACCGCGAAGATCAGCCCGTTGGCCAAGCCAACCAACGCCTCGCGCCGGATCACGCGCCAGACGTTTTCGCCGGTCAGGTCCTTGGTCGCAATCGCGCGTACGGCCACGGTCAAGCTTTGCGTTCCCGCATTGCCGCCCATCGAGGCCACAATCGGCATCAACACCGCCAGCGCCACGATCTGGGCAATGGCCGCGTCGAACTGTGCGATCACAAGCGATGCCAGGATCGCCGTGACCAGGTTGACCGCCAGCCAGGGGAAACGCCGTTTCGTGGTATCGACCCAACTGTCGGACAAGCGCCCCTCGCCCACACCGGCTAGACGCATGATGTCTTCTTCATGCTCTTCATCCAGCACAGCCATGGCATCGTCGATGGTAATCACACCCGCCAGGCGCCCGGATTCATCGACAACCGGCGCCGAGATCAGGTGGTATTGATTAAACGCATAGGCAACATCGCCTTCATCCTGGGTCACCGGGATCGGTCGAAAACTGGGTTCCAGGATATCTGCCAGAGGAACCTCGCGCCGCGATCCCATCAGCTTGCCCAGCGTGACATAGCCCGTGGGCCGGTGCCGGGGATCAACCAGGATGATATGATAGAACTGCTCAGGCAGGTCGTCATGGGCCCGCAAATAATCAATGGTATCGCCGACGTGCCAATGCGCGGGCGCCGTCACCACCTCGCGCTGCATCAGACGCCCGGCCGAAAACTCAGGATAGCTCAGCGCCTGTTCAACAGCCGCGCGGTCCGCATCTTCCAGCGCATCCAAAAGCGCTTCTTGTTGCGGGGCTTCGAGATCCTCGATCAGGTCAACGACATCGTCGCTTTCCAACTCGCGCACGGCATCGCCAAGCGCATCTGATGGGAGGAAGGAAATAACCTCTTCGCGCAGACTTTCATCGAGGTCAGACAGCACCTCGCCATCGACCACGTCCGGCGCGAGCAGCAGGATTTCCCGACGTTCCCCCGTCGGCACCTGCTCAAGCAAATCTGCGATATCGGCGGCATGAAGCGGGTCGAGTAACTCCCGCAAACGCTGCTGATCGCCGGTAGCGACCGCGAGGTGAACAGCAGACACAACCGCGTTGCTCAGGGCATAGTCATCCTCTGGCGCAGCGTCGATTGTCTCGGCGGTATCGGTCATAGCGGCATCCAGAGCTTGGCTTGGCATAACCATAGGCGAAGGGCTTTCGGGAAAACAGAGGGAGCGAAGGAATTTACCCGGTACCAGTCAAACCCTAATGTGGCGCAAAAGAGGGTTGGAAATGTCGGACATCACGCTGCTTTGCGGGCAGGTTCTGCACTTCGATGGCAACCCATTTGCCGAAGGGATCGAGGCCGCGCGCCACGACGCGCATGGGGCCGTTGCGGTGCAGGCGGGCATCATCCTCGGGGCCGGCCCGGTCGACACGCTGCGCGCCGATTACCCCGACGCGCACGAAATCTCCTACGGCGACGGCCTGATCCTGCCTGGCTTCGTCGACGCACACGCCCACTATCCCCAAACCGCGATCATCGCCAGTTGGGGCAAGCGCCTGATCGACTGGCTCAACACCTACACGTTCCCCGAAGAGATGCGGCTCGCCGACCCAGCCTATGCCGCTGAAATCGCCAACCGGTATCTCGACCTCGTGTTGGCCCAAGGCACCACGTCCGTGGCGAGTTACTGCACCAGCCAACCCGCCAGCGTGACCGCCTTCTTTGAGGCGGCAGAGCAGCGGCAGATGCGTGTCGTGGCGGGCAAAACCTGTATGGATCGCAACGCACCAGACGGCCTGCGTGACACAGCCCAGTCAGCTTACGACGACAGCAAAACCCTGCTTGAGGCGTGGCACGGACAGGGACGCGCCGAATACGCCATCACACCGCGGTTTTCGCCCACCTCGACACCTGAACAGCTCGCCGCCTTGGGCGCGCTCTGGTCCGAGCATCCCACCTGCCTGATGCAAACCCACCTCAGCGAACAGACCGATGAGATTGCGTGGGTCGCCGACCTCTTTCCCCGAGCCCGCGATTACCTCGACACCTATGAGGCCTTCGGTCTGATCGGCGCACGGGCGATGTATGGCCACGCCATTCACCTGACCGACCGTGAGCGCGCGCGGCTTGTCGAAAGCGGTGCCTCGGTGATCCACTGCCCCACCTCAAACACCTTCATCGGATCGGGGCTGTTCGACATGGGCGGTCTGACAGCCGCTGGCCTCGGCGTGGGACTGGCAACAGATACCGGCGGCGGGTCGTCCTTTTCGATGCTGCGTACGATGGCGGCGGCCTATGAGGTGGCGCAGCTATCGGGCACCGCGCTTCATCCCGCGCAATTGATCTGGCTGGCCACCGAAGGTTCCGCGCGGGCCATGCACATTTCGGACAAGATCGGCACCCTGGCACCGGGAAGCGAGGCGGACATCGTGGTTCTCGATCTTGTATCCACACCCGCCATCGCCCAGGCCGCAGCTGGGGCGGAGACCCTGTGGGAAGCGCTCTTTCCCACGATCATGATGGGCGACGACCGCGCTATCCAATCGGTTTGGGTTCACGGTCAGGAAATCACCGGCGAACAGTCCTAGGCCATCAGCCCCATCACCAGCTTGTTCGCGCGTTCCGCGAGATGCGGGCCATCCACGGTGGTCAGCACACCATCCCGCACGATTTGACGGCCCTCGACCAGCAGGTCCCGCACCCGCTGCGGGCCGGCCAGAAGCAGCGCGAGTTGATCCCAGCTTCCCGCTGCATCGATGCCCGACACGTCCCAAATCGCCAGATCCGCCCGGAACCCCGGCGCGATCTGCCCCACGTCGTCCCGGCCCAGCACAGCCGCCCCGCCACGGGTCGCAATCTCCAAAACTTCGCGCACCCCCATCGCATCCGCGCCAAGCGTCACGCGCTGCAAAAGCATCGCCATACGCGCCTCGGCGATTAGGTTGGCGGTGTCATTGGAGGCAGAGCCGTCCACCCCAAGCCCCACCGGGACACCTGCATCCCGCATCGCGCGAACAGGCGCCACGCCCGATCCCAGACGGCAGTTCGAACACGGGCAATGCGCGACGCCTGTTCCGGTTTTGGCAAACAGATCAATCTCCTGCGCATCAAGCTTGACGCAATGCGCGTGCCACACATCCGCACCCGTCCACCCCAGATCCTCGGCATAGGTGCCCGGCCTGCATCCGAACTGGGCCTGCGAATAGGCCACATCTTCGTCATTCTCGGCCAGATGTGTGTGCAGGCGCACCCCCTTGTCGCGCGCAAGGAGGGCCGCATCGCGCATCAATTCACGACTGACCGAAAACGGTGAACACGGTGCAACGCCGACTTGCACCATGGCCCCGGGACGCGGATCGTGGAACGCATCGATCACGCGAATGCAGTCGGCAAGGATCGCGTCCTCCCGCTCGACGAGACTGTCGGGTGGCAGCCCTCCCGCACTTTCGCCGATGCTCATGGCCCCGCGTGTGGGATGGAACCGCAGCCCGACGTCGTGCGCCGCCGCGATCGTATCATCGAGGCGCGATCCGTTGGGGAACAGGTAGAGATGATCGGACGTCAGCGTGCAGCCGGACAGGGCAAGTTCCGCAAGCCCAAGCTGTGTCGAGACATACATCTCTTCCGGCCCGAAACGCGCCCAAATCGGGTAAAGCGCCCGCAGCCAGTCAAAGAGCAGCGCGTCCTGCCCCGCTGGTACCGCGCGCGTCAGCGTTTGGAAAAGATGGTGATGCGTGTTGATCAGACCCGGGGTGACAACCGTGCCGCGCGCATCAATGATCTCCGCGCCCTCTTTGGACAGGCCCGGCCCCACCTGCGCGATAACACCACCTTCGATCAAGATGTCAGCCGCATGCAGCTCGCGCCGGGTATCATCCATCGTCGCGACCACATTCGCGTTATGGATCAATACCTTTCGGGGCGCTTCTGATCTCAAGCGCCTGTATCCGCCAGTCGCGCGAGTGCCTGGGCATGGATGTCGGCGTTGGCCGCCGCAAGGGCGCGCCCACCCTGATGCACCGGCCCGCCTTCCCAATTCGTCACAATGCCACCCGCCGCCTCAATCACCGCAATTGGGGCCGCGATGTCATAGGATTGCAGGCCTGCTTCGATCACCAGATCGACCTGCCCCGCCGCGACCAGCGCATATCCGTAACAGTCCATCCCATAACGCGTCATCAGAACCCGGGCCGACACCCGCTCAAACGCGGCGCGGTCCTCAGGCGTGCCCACCTCGGGAAAAGTGGTGAACAAGATCGCCTCGTCCAGCGTTGCAGTGTGCCGTGTGCGAAGCGGCGTCGTCCCCAGCGGCCCATCGCAACGCGCAACACCCAGCCCGCCGGTAAACCGCTCGCCGATATAGGGTTGGTCGATGATCCCAAGGATCGGACCGGTATCGTCGGTCACGGCGATCAAAACACCCCAGTTCGGAGTGCCCGCCACATAGCCCCGCGTCCCATCGATGGGATCCAGGATCCAGGTCAGACCCGACGTCCCGTCCTTGGTTCCGTATTCCTCGCCAAGGATGGCGTCGTCAGGGCGCAACGTCCCCAGTATCTCGCGCATCGCCCGCTCAGCCGCGCGGTCAGCGGTTGTGACCGGGTCAAAGTCAGCGGTTTTGCTTTGGACGTCTTGCCCTGCGCCTCGGAAGAATTCCAAGGTTTTCGGTCGTGCCGCCTCAGCCAATTCGGCTGCAATGCGATGAAGGGCATCTGCATCGACATTTTTCGGCGCACCAGTCATAGACCGGGCGTACGGGTGTGCTAACGACCCGTCAACAAGAAAGCCTAGGTCCCGTCGCTCAGGACCCGGGCCAGATCAAACAGACGCCTGCGCTGTGCCTCTGGGATAGCGTAGTAGGAACGCACCAATTCCAGGGCTTCCTTATCCGCCATGATATCGGTCGGCGCGCTGGCCGCCTCGTCGTTCGCAGCCTCGCTTTCGGCCAATCCTTCAAAGAAAAACGACACAGGCACATTCAGCGCGTCAGCGATATCCCACAGGCGGGACGCGCTGACCCGGTTCATACCGGTTTCGTACTTCTGTATTTGCTGGAACTTAATTCCCACTTGCTCGGCAAGCTGTTGTTGGGTCATTCCCACCATCCACCGTCTATGGCGGACACGCTTGCCGACGTGAACATCGACCGGGTGTTTCATAACAACTCAGGCCTCCTAACTAATATACGACCTTTATCGGTAATCCCGCTAAGGTTGCACAACCTGTCCTTTTCGATAGGCCGGTGAGTGAGACCAACCCAAAGGACAGAGCCTGTGGTTGAGGCTCAGATCGCTAAACAACCAGCGTCTTAGAGTGTTTATGCGGGTGCGCGGCAGCATTCGCGCGCTGCGTGTGTCCCATAATTCCGATGCAATTGCAAAGGAATTCGGACATCCTGTTGATCTCCACTGTCTAAAACCCCTATCACCCGCGCGGACAGCACACAGGCGACATCTATGAAAGCGTTTCAAGTCACATCGTTGGAAGACGGCCCTCATATGGCGGACGTCCCCCGGCCAAAACCCGCCGATGGCGAGGTTTTGGTTCGGGTCCGCGCCTGTGGGTTGAATTTTGCCGATCTTTTGCTGTGCAAAGGCACGTATCAGGAACAGCCAACGCTGCCATTCTCGCTTGGTATGGAGTTTGCGGGCGAGGTCGTGGGCACTGGTCCAGACGTCACCGACCTCGAACGAGGGGCACGGGTCGCGGTATTCGCGGGCCAAGGTGGGCTGGCCGAATATGCCGCCGTCCCTGCGATCCGCTGTACCCCCCTGCCCGACACGATGTCATTTGAGGACGCCGCCGCCCTACAGGTCGCCTATGGCACCAGCCACCTTGCGCTCGATTACAAGGCGCGCTTGCAGCACGGTGAAACCCTTCTCGTCCTCGGCGCGGCGGGCGGTGTCGGGCTGACCGCGGTCGAATTGGGCAAACGTATGGGCGCAAACGTGATCGCCTGCGCGCGCGGCGCAGATAAACTCAAGGTTGCACAGGCCGCCGGCGCGGATCACCTGATCGACAGCAAGACACAGGATCTGCGCGCGACCGTGAAAGCGCTTGGCGGGGCCGATGTGGTCTATGATCCCGTGGGGGGAGACCTTTTTCGCGAGGCGGTCCGGGCGACCAAGCCCGACGGACGGATCCTCCTCGTGGGCTTTGCAAGCGGATCCCTTCCCGAAATCAAACCCAACCACCTGCTCGTAAAGAACATCACCGTGATCGGGTTCTGGTGGGGCGGTTACCTGAACTTCGCGCCAAAGATCCTGACCGACAGCATGGCCACCCTGTTTGAGTGGCACAGCGCCGGCGGACTGCGCCCGCATATCAGCCACGTCCTGCCTCTGGAACAGGCAGCAGACGGGCTGGAGCTACTCCGCAGCCGTCAGTCGACGGGGAAAGTCGTTGTCACGCCGTAGGTTACAGCAGAACGCGTGGGTGATCATCTCAACCAGCGCCTCCTGCGGCGCGCTCGAAACCGATGGCTCGACATAAAGGTTGATCTGTTGATTGGCGAGCTCCGGCAACGCATCGTCATGCGCCACGAATTCCATCTGTTGCGGTAGCGTGGAGTCGATCAGGGCCGAAACCGCAAGATCCGCGCTGACCGTCGCCTCCACCGCACGGGAGCTTTCTGTTTCAACCGCCATCTCCCAAGGAACGCCCGCCGCATCGAGTGCGCGCTGGGTCATGATCCGGAAGCGGCAGTTTTGCTCAAACGCCAACCGCAAAGGCCTCCGCCGCCAGGCCGATCCGCCAGGGGCCCCGACCCACCGCAACGGAAGCTCAACCAGCGTCGTACCGCCGGCATCAAGCGCTTCTTCAGTCCCCAGAATGATCTGGCACTCACCGCGCGCAAACATCCCCTTCAGCTTGCTCGTGTAGCTTGAGACGAGGTTGACCCGCATCCGCGGAAACTCGGCACTAAAGCGCTGCAGCACCTGGGGGATCGCCGGATAGACGATGTCGTGCGGCACACCCAGGACGATCTCGCCCACATTGGTGCAGTCGGTCATCTTGGCGTAAATCTCATCGTTCAGGTCAAGCATGCGCCGCGCATAGCTCAGCAACTGTTCACCCGCGGTTGTGAGGGCGAGGCTGCGATTGGCCCGATCAAACAGCGCCACATCCAGCGACTCCTCCAAGCGTTTGAGCTGCATCGAGACGGCCGACTGCGTGAGGTTCAAAAACCCCGCGGCCCGCGTCACACCGCCCGTTTCCGCAATCGCCACGAACGACCGCAAGGCCGTCAGATCCAGATTTCGCGCCATATCAAATTCCGTGATGCTTCATGTCAAAATCATTCGTTTCACAAATGAACCACATCGGCGCATATAAATCAACATCGCTGATGACAAGCGTCTAAAGATCACCAATTCGAAAGGATAACCGATGTTTGCCCTCTCTCGCGCCTTCTCGTCCGACCATCGCCGTCGGGTCGGTCTTCTCACGCGCTTGCTGGATGCCGAAGGGGCTGTGCGCCAGCGTGATGCGCTGCGCAATCTCGATCCGCACCTAAGGCGCGATATTGGCCTGACTGATGGCGAGATCGAAACAGAACTGCGCCGCTCTGCGTGGGATGTTCCCGGCAATTGGCGCCGTTAACCCAAATCCCGACAAAATCAGTTATGCCACGGCCAAAATCTCTTGAAATCACGCCCGCCCTTGCCAATATCTACGCGTGAGGGCGGGTTCGTTACGGGCTCGCTCAATGAGTTACCTTTTTGGAGGCTAAACATGGCTGACTATCAGACGGTTCGGACTCAGGGTATCGCCCAGCCGACCGCCGCGATTGATGAGGGTCTTCGGGCCCATATGAGCAAGGTGTACGGCACCATGTCGGTGGGCATGCTGGTCACCGCTGGTGTATCTTGGGCGGTGGGCACAAGCCCCGCGCTCTTGTCGATCTTCCGGGATCCGGTGACGCTGTCGCCGAACATCCTGGGCTGGATCGCGATGTTCGCGCCGCTCATCATGGTGTTTGCCTTCGGCGCAGCCATCAACCGGCTGTCGGCCGCTGGCGCGCAGACGTTCTTTTACGTCTTCGCCGCCGTCATGGGCCTGTCGATCGCATGGATCTTTGCGGCCTTCACCGGCCTCTCGATCGCGCAGACGTTCCTCGTGACCTCGATTGCCTTCGCGTCGCTCAGCCTTTGGGGCTACACGACGAAGAAGGACATCTCGGGGTGGGGATCGTTCCTGATCATGGGCGTTGTTGGTCTGATCGTTGCATCGATCATCAACATCTTCCTCGGCTCGCCGGCGATTGCCTTCGCCGTGTCGATCATCGGCCTGCTCATCTTTGCAGCGCTGACGGCCTATGACACGCAGCGGATCAAGAACGAGTACGTGCAGCATGCACATGCGATGGATCAGGAGTGGCTGGATAAGAGCGCTATCATGGGCGCCCTGAGCCTTTATATCAACTTCATCAACATGTTCATGTTCCTGCTCCAGTTCCTGGGCAATCGCGAATAACGCGATCGGAACAGACCCAAGCAATACCGGGGCCAGCGGAAACGCTGGCCCTTTTCTTTGCTGCTTTGTTTCGCGTTTATCCACAGGATCCGCCCCGAAACCGAAAAATTTAGGCAAGATTGCCCCATTTCTCATCCGGCTGCTTGTCGTTGCACCTGAGTGAGAGGTATTGTGCCTCATTGCTGTAATCGGCGCAGCGTCGAGATGCTGGTCTGGGTCCACTATCTCATCACACGCGGCGCCGGCTTGGGATCAACGCGATACCAACTTGTTGCCTGGTAAGCGTTGAAGTGTGTGGGGGCATGACGAAAAAGCTGCCGAACGCTGCGGAAAACCGCGCGGATGTTCAAGACGCCCTTGGGGCGATCAGCTGGGACAAGCGCATGGCCGATGCGCGGGCCCGGCGTGCCAAGGTATTGGCATCGCGTGCGCCACAAAACGTCGCGAATGAAGCGGGCGCTGCCGCGGCCCAGGGCCAAAGTGCTGCGCTGGACACGAACGATCCATCCCTGATGGACGCCCCGCCGGACTGGATGACAGACGGCGTCGACACCCGCGAACACAACCCCAGCGGCCCACCGCCGGTCATGACGCATTTCCCGCGCGCCGAAGTGGAAGAAGATCCGTTTGCCGCGCCAAAGCGGGCCCGCCGCGTCGCCGTCGTGGGCTACGTTGCGGGGGCCTTTGCCTTCGGGATCGTCGCAGCCTTGGCGCTCCTGGCGTTAACGCGTGTGCCAACGCCAGAGACCTTGCTGGCAACGCCGACAGTCGCGCCCACAGCGCCGCAAGCGCCAAGTACTGAGCCCGTTGCGCCGACCTCAGTTGCGACCGACACCGCCGGCGTGGCCGTGCCCGCGCCGGTGCAGGGCCTGCCTGCCGCCGCCCCGGGCCCCGTTGACCGCAGCGCCATCGCCCCTGAAGGTTCTACTGCCGCTACGCGCGATCCGGATGTGGAAGTGCCACCTCTGACAGCCGCTCTTGCCGCCAGCGTTCCGCAGCTCGCGCCGGCATCGTCTTTCGGAGTGCCGGAGATGCTTCTGGCCAGTCGGACCTTTCCGACAGAGACGGTGATGCAAACCCCGCTGACACCACCCACGCTGGATACGACCCCGCCTGTTCTAGACGTGTCGCTGCCGCCCAGCGAACAAACATGGGCCCCGCGTGGCCTGGCCATCGCGACCGAACGTGACTACCGCGTGGTCCTGACCGCCAACCAATCGATGAGCGACGGCCGCCTGCAAGGCTTCGTCGAAGCCGCGGAAGCCACCGGTATGCCGCTCGCCGCGACACAGCGCGTGGGCTTCACCATCAGCCGCGATCAGGTGCGCTATTTCCACACCGATGATGTGGCGGCAGCGGGCCTGTTGGCCGATGCCCTTGGCGCCGAGATCCGCGACTTTACACAATTCAGCCCCAAGCCACCGCTTGGAACCGTGGAAATCTATCTGTCCAACACCACTGATGCGCCGCCCGTGATCGATTCAGCCGAAGCTGAACGCGAACGGCTGCAACAGCGGCTGGTCGACAGCCTGCAACGCGGCGATCATCTGTGATCCGCGCGTCATGAGTACAAAGGTTCTGCCATGCCCAATCCCCGCCTGATCGCTGTCATCACAGCCCTGGCCTTTCTGTCGAATACCACGGCCGCGCGCGCAGCCTTTTCGATCGAAGAGCTGTTGGAGATCGAACGCCTGGTGATGAGCCGGGATTGCGGTGCGCTGCGTGTCTATCTCTCGGTGAACCCGTCGCTCACCGAAGGCAGCGATCCGCTGGCGCGCGAGCTGCGCAACTTCGTGACGGAAGTGGACTCCGGCTCACTCATCCAGTGTCTGGCAGCCCCGGAAGAAGTCATCGCCACGCGCGAAGGCGACATTTCCGACACGCTTACGTCAATTTACTGAGCCTTTTTGCGGGCATGACCGGTCCATGACCCCTGCCCGCCCCCGCATCGCCTACGTCATTGAGCCCCGCTTTCCCGGCGGCACATCCTCGGCTGTGGCCCAGGAACTGGCCGTTGCGGTCACCATGGGCGATGTTCAGGTGCATGCCATCAGCTCGGCCATGTTTCCGGGCCGCGAAGTGGCCCCGATCCTTGAAAAAGCGCTGGATCGTTTGGGGCTATCGCTCATCTGGGAGGCGCCCAAGATCGCAGCCGACACCGTAATCCTTCACAACCCGTCTTTCCTGAAGTTCAACGAGACGCTGCCGACACAAATCGTGGCGCGAACCCTTCTGGTCGTGACGCACGAAAACTTCCTGCGGCCAGGCGGATCGGACTCGTTTGATGTCAGCACATGTCTGTCCCTGATCGACGGAGCAAGCCTGGCCCTGACCAAGGCGCTTGCGCCAATCTCAGCCCACAACCGCGATACTGTCGAACGCTGGCTATCGCAGCACGGGCCAACGCGTTGGTCGGTTTGGCCGGAAGACTGGCACAACATTTGCGATTTCACTTTCAAGGCGCCGACCGCGACACCCGCCGACCGGCGCGGCCGTCACTCGCGACCGGGCTTTGAGAAGTTTCCGTCGCTTCCCGTGCTAGACATATGCTTCCCGGCCACCGCAGAGGCCAATGTGCTGCTGGGCGCGGACATGTTGATCGCGGAAGAGCCAAATAGGCCGCACTGGACGCTCATTCCGTTTCAGGGCGTTGAAGTCGAACAGTATTTCGAGATGATCGATTTCATGGTCTATTTCACCGGCCCCACCTGGCGCGAAAGCTTTGGGCGTGTCCTCGCGGAAGGGGTTGCGGCGGGGAAGATCGTTATCTCCGACCCCGACACAGCGGCAACCTTTGGCGGGGCCGTCATCGGAGCGAAGCCCCGCGACGTTGATGGGCTGATCACCGCATATATCAGCGACCCCGCCCGTTATCAGCGCGATGTCAGAGCTGCACAGGAGCGCCTCTCCCAATTCTCGCGCGACGCATTCCAAGCCGTTATGGCCAACGCCCTCGTCACGGACGCTCGGGGGGCGGCATGATCCTGATCGACGCGGGTCGCCGGGATGCGCGCAGCTATGACGCGCGCCTGATGTTTGCAACCCAGCTTGCGGCACATGGCTATGAAGTAGGCATCGACGACAGCACACAGCCCGAAACGAGCGAGCGTACCCAGACCTATGATGCCGCCCCATTTCTGACCACCGTCAGCGACATCACCCTGCGGGGTGTTCTGGTCATCGGGGCCGACGAGATCTCGGACGACACGATCAAGACCTTGCGCACCTACCCGCTGGACAAGACCAGCATCGTCGCGGGCGTCGGGCGCTTTGCCTCGCACCAGGCGATGCTCGGGGCACAGACACGACTGGCCTATGCGCTTGGGCACGAACCGGTGATTGCGGATCTGACCCAGTTTCAGCCCGCCCCGCTTTCGGTCACCGCGATATCGCCGCTGCTCGCCTCGGACCCGGGGCCTGTCCCGGATCACACCGGGCTTCCGCGCGTATTCATCTACCTGCCCAGCGAAACACTGGAAGATCCGCAAACGCTGCCCCTCCTTGCCGCGATCAGCAATATGCCGGGGTTCCGCAGTAGCATAATATGCAGCGGCGCGGACAAGGATCAGATCAAGTCCTCGAAATACGCCAGCCTGTCGGTCTTTGCCTATTCCGAGATCTCGCCATCCGCCTTGGCAGGCCACGCCGATATCGCGGCGTTCTTTGGCCACGGTGTGCCCGGCGAACGCATGGCGGCCATGGCGTTGGACATGATGGCCGCCGGCAAGATCGTGTTGGATTGTACCGACACAGCCGCCTTCGCCACCACAGGTGCACCCGCGCTGCGCGGCCCGCAAATCGTCGGCGCGCTGCCGCCGTACCTGGAACAAACCGTCCTGCCGAACCGGGGCGAGATCGCACGAACCGGCCTCAGCAACACCTGGCTGCGCAATCAATCCGTGACGAAACTGGCCGAGACGCTAAAGCTGCCGCGCACGCCCCCGCGGGCGGCGCAGGCCACGGCACCCCGCGCGGTGTTCGTGCCGACCAACGGGAACGGCTTGGGCCATGCACAGCGATGCGCGCAGATCGCAGGCGCCATGGCCGCCCCGGACCGCGCCACCTTCCTCGCCTTTCCCAGCTGCGTCGAGATGCTGCGGCGGCGCGGATTTTCAACCGTGCCTCTGGTATCGGCAAGCCATGAGCACGAAGCCGACTACAGCAACGATGTCGTCAACTACCTGCGCCATCGGCGGACTGTGCAAAGCGGTGACCACCTGGTGTTCGATGGCGGTTACGTGTTCGACTCCATCTTCCGCACGGTGATCGAAAAGCGTCTCAGCGCGACATGGATCCGTCGCGGCCTGTGGCGGCCAGGCCAGATCGGCCAGACGCAACTGGACCGGGAAAAGGTGTTCTCTCAGGTCATCGTGCCCGAAGAAGCCTTTCCAGAGCTCAACGCCGACTATTCCTTCGGCGACCATATCCACCGGGTCGGGCCCGTTGTTCAAACCGGTGGCGAGATCGACCCTGCCGACATCCGCGCCCGGTTGAGCAGCGTCCTCGGTATCGACTTCGACGAACTTGTGGTCACCGCACTCGGCGGCGGAGTTGCCGCTGATCGCACCCCTCAGATCCAGCGCCTTTGCGCCACTTTGGATCGCCGCGCATCGTGTCTTCATCTGGTGATCGCCTGGCCAAACGGGCGCGTCGCCTCAGGGCTTCAGGGCTGGTCCCGAACACGTGTGGCGACAACCCGCGATGCCCTGACGCTGTGCCGCGCCGCGGATCTGGTTGTGTCGGCGGCAGGCTACAACGCCTTCCACGAAGTCCTTTATCACGCCGTCCCGACGATCTTTGTCCCGCAAATCGCGCCTTATATGGACGATCAGGAACGCCGCGCCCGCGCCGCCTCCGACCGCGACCTTGCCGTCACCGTTCTGCCGCATGAGCTGATGGTGCTTGATCGCGAAGTACATGCAGCACTCGATCAGGAACGCCGGGGGGAAATGCTGGCCCGCCTCCAAGCGGCAGAGTTGCCAGAGCGCGGAACCCGGCACGCAGCGGCGCTCATTGAGGAGCAGGTGTCATGACGCCCGAAGACGACTGGCCATCGATCATCGCGCGCATCACCCCAAATGCGCCCGTCGACCTCGACAAGGCGTTGGGTGTCGCCGGTGACGTCGACGCCGCCGCCCCGCCCGCAACCCAAGTGACCCGCCCGCCATCGGCTCGGCTCTGGGCCCGGCGCGATCCAAAGGCGTCCTATCTGGGCATCCGCGTCCGGCAGCCCGCCGACAACACCGCCCAACTCGCGGCCCAGCTCGCGGCAGCGGCCATCGAGCGCGCCGTTATCCCGATTATCCTGTCGTACTGCGAACGCAGCGGGTTTGAGCGGTTCGGCTTTCGCGTGGAACGTGTTCTGGGGGAAAGTGACGAGGCGGAAATGGCCATGGAAACCGAACTGGCACGGTTCTGGGATCTTGCCATCGTCATCGATCTTGAGGATGTGGCCAACCTCGGATGATGCGCCTTACAGGCTGCGCTGCATCCGGATCGTCGGGAAATCGATCCCCGGGCGCAGACCGACAGTGATCTCGCCCAGCGTCTCAAAGCCCATCGCGTCGTAAAACGGTCGCGCGGTCCGTGTCGCCAGACAGTCCAAACGCTTGATCCCGGCCCGCCGCGCTTCGGAGATGATGCCCATCATGATCCGCCGCGCGATACCGCGACGCAGGTGCCGGTAGTCGGTGACGATGTGACGAACATCAGCCATCTCGACGCTCTTGACCGATCTCGTCCACCCACCGCCACCAATGATCTCATCAACGGGCGTCACCGCGAGGTAATAGGTGCCACTGGAGATCAGCGACGGGTTAGCACGAGAGATGATGGGAACGGCCGTCACTTGCACAGAGGGTGGGTAATCCGCTTTTAACAGGCGGGAATAGCTGTCTGACAAAAGCCGGTCGATCGCTGATACATCGGCAGCTGTGCTGGTACGAAGAGTAACGACCTGGCTTTCCATGACGTGCAAGTAGCCCACCGATGCAGCAGGGAAAGGGCTGACGCATGCAATTTTGTGAATGCATCTTGGAAAGATCAGAATTCCTGAATGTTTTCAGGCAAGGAAATCTGACCCGGGAAAACGAAAACGGGCGCCGAACCACTGTCCGGCGCCCTATCTGATAAAGCTGACAAGCCTCAGCTTACTTGATCTTGCCTTCTTTGTATTCGACGTGCTTGCGCGCGACGGGATCGTACTTCCGCACGACCATTTTTTCCGTCATCGTCCGGGCATTCTTTTTGGTCACATAAAAGTGGCCCGTGTCAGCCGTCGAATTCAGGCGGATCTTGATAGTCGTCGGTTTCGCCATCGTTCCTAACTCCTCGCGCGCGGGCAACCAGTCACAACTGACCACCCGGAAATCCGTGAAGCCCGCGTTGTAACGTGGCCCCGACGCCTGTCAACCGCGAATCCGCCCTAGCCGATGCCCATCGATTGATGCACCCGCGCGCGTGTTTCGTCGCTCAGACCCAGCGCCGTCGCCAGTCCGTCAAGATAATTGACTTCCGACTGTGTATCGACCTTCACCGTCATCAGTGACATCGCATAAACCTGCGCCTTCATCGCCTCGCTCGTGTCATTGGCCAACGCGTTGACATCGATCGGCGCGGCCAGTTCCGCCTCAACAAAGGCTTTCTGTTCCGCGTCGAGATCGCCCAGATGTTCCAAAATCTTCTCTCGCTCGCCTGCGTCGATCTCGCCATCGGCCTTGGCCGCCTGGATCATCGCGCGGATCATCAGCTTGGCGTTTTCCTCCATGCTGTCGGTCGTGTTCGAATTGCCGGTGAGCGCATCCATCATCTGGCCTGCCTGGCTCGCACCCGCCGCAGCGGATCCACCCAGCGCGGCCATCAGCCCGCCCATGCCGGCAGCAGCGGTATCAGAGGCCTGACCAGCGGCACCCGTCCACTGTTCCACCATGGATTTCAGGCCATCCGCACCGCCCGGCACGCCCATCTTCTCCATCATATCGCCCATCTGATCGGTCATGCCCGCAAGTGCGGGATTGTCCTTCATGGCGTTCTGCACGCCCGCCATGCCGCCCATTTCCTTGAATTTGTCATACCCTTTTGAGGCGGCGAACCCGACGGCCAGCGTGGCCAGTGTTCTCACAAAGCTCATTTTATCTGTTCCCTCTCCTGCTACCAGACACGGGGGCGACCCTAACAGGTTTCGGTTCACCACAGACGGGGAATACCGTCGCAGCCGCAACCTTGGGCGGAAAGGCACGCGCGGATGGCCTGTAAGCCGGATTCTGTCGGGGATGACCATTCCTCTAGACGCATCGTTGCCGATACGCTCAAGCTGCCAACCCGGACCCCTGGGTCAAAGCCGCCCATCGCGGGGTCCCTATTTGGCATTGCTCCCGGTGGGGCTTGCCGTGCCGGTCCTGTTGCCAGTCCCGCGGTGGGCTCTTACCCCACCGTTTCACCCTTACCCCACGGATGGGGCGGTCTGATCTCTGTGGCGCTTTCCCTCGGGTTGCCCCGGCCGGGGGTTACCCGGCACCGTTGCTTTGTGGAGTCCGGACTTTCCTCTCCCACCCCGTGCAGGGCGGCAGCGGCCATCCAGCCATCCGCGCAAGCGTTGCACTAAGTGCTGCCCGCCTCCCGGTCAACGCCGAAGCGCGCGGCAAGATCGGCGGCTAGCGCGGCATCGGCTGGGTCAACCGGCCCCGATGCGCCGGGCCGAAACCGCAAACGGAAGGCCGCAAGCACAGCGTCTTCCCCCGCATCCACGGGATAGCCAAACCGCACAGCGTCCTCAAAAAAAGCGCCCGGCTCCGCACCCCGCGGCCAGACCGACCGCCCAGCCTTAGCCAAGCGGCGCCAATCAAACCGGCGGCCCGGATCGCCCTTGCGCGCAGGGGCCATGTCGGAATGCCCAATCACCGCCTCAGGCCCCAACCCATACCGAACCAGAATATCATCCAGCAGCCGCTCCAGCGCCGCCATTTGCACCTCCGCAAAGGGCGAGGCCCCGTCATTGGCCAGCTCGATCCCGATCGAGGCCGAGTTTACATCCCGACACCCCTGCCACGCCCCTGCCCCGGCGTGCCAGGCCCGTTTCTTCTCGGCCACCAGCGTGCAAAGCTCGCCATCCTCCGCAATCAGGTAATGCGCCGATACCTCAGCCACAGGATCGCACAGGCGCTCAATCGCGGCCTCCGCACTGTCCATCGCGGTGTAATGCAAGACCACCAACGACACCGCCGCCCCGTCCCGCCGGTCACCGTAATTCGGCGACGGATGGGTCAGCGCGGCCATCACTTCTTCTTGTTCCAAATACGCCCGCCGGAGGCGATCCTGCCCGCGCGGTCTGGTCTCACCGCCCGCTATTGCCCGCACTGCGGGCCGCGCGGAACGGCGTGGGGTCCCATCCGCAGGCAAAGCCGTCGCCGTCGGGATCCATGCCCCGCCGATCCCGTTCGGGGCCGCCAGAGGCCAGGAACTCTTCCTGCGCGAGATCGGCGGAGGCAAACCGACCGCAAGCCCGCGCAAACCGGTTGGCCGCGTTGACCGATGACCGGCGATAGACTTGCTGCCCCACGGCATTCGTTGTCTCCAGCGCGAAGGCCACAATATTGGGCCGTTCCGCCCCGCTGCGCTCGGGCAAAGCTGTGGGCTGGATCACGGTATAGGCCTCGCGCTGACGGGCGATGCGTTCGGCATCGCTTTCGATCGTCTCGCGCTCGCTCACCGCATCGAAATCCTGCTCATCTGATATGGCGGCGGTGTCCACCGAGCTGCGGGGCTCGGTCGCCGGGCCCTCAAGGCTTGCGACCTCCTCGTTCGAGATGATTGGACCCACCGCGATCCCCGGCTGGCCCTGCAACGCCGCATCGCGCCGCGCGCGTTCAGTTGCCAGATCTGTAAAGCCAGGCCCGGTGCCCGCACTGTTCGGCACAGTGGGCGAACAGGCGGCCAAAACTGCGGCAACCGGAAGGGCGATCAAGATACGGGTCATCTGCCAGCCTCATGTTTTTTGGCTGTTTACCACCATTTGGCAGGCTTGGAAACAAAGCCCGCCGCACTCTCCAGCGCATAGGCCGTGTTCAGCAAATCGCCCTCTTCCCAAGGCCGCCCGATGAGCTGCAGCCCAAGCGGCAGCCCCTGCGGGTCGAGGCCCGTGGGCACTGCAATCCCCGGCAGGCCCGCGAGGTTGACCGTCACAGTGAACACATCGTTGAGATACATCTGCACCGGATCGGCATCCGTCATCTCACCCAGGCCAAAGGCGGCAGAGGGCGTAGCGGGTGTCAGGATCGCATCGACGCCGCTTGCAAACACCTCGTCGAAATCGCGCTTGATCAGCGCGCGCACCCGGCGGGCGCGATTGTAATAGGCGTCATAGAACCCCGCCGACAGCACATAGGTGCCGATCATCACCCGCCGCTTGACCTCGGCCCCGAATCCTTCGGCGCGGGTTTTTTCGTACATCTCGGTGATGCCGTCGCCTTGGGAGAGCTTGGCACGATGCCCATAACGCACCCCATCGTAGCGTGCGAGGTTGGAAGAGGCTTCTGCCGGAGCGATGACATAGTAGGCCGGCAAAGCGTATTTCGTATGCGGCAGCGAGATATCGACGATCTTCGCGCCCGCATCCTCCAGCATCTTGCGGCCCTCGGCCCACAATGCCTCGATCTCATCCGGCATCCCGTCCATCCGGTATTCCTTTGGAATCCCGATGGTTTTGCCCTTGATGTCGCCCGTTAGCATGGCCTCGAAATTCGGCACGGCCAGATCGGCGCTGGTCGAATCCTTGGGGTCATGGCCCGCCATCGCCTGCAGCATGATCGCCGCGTCACGCACCGATTTCGTCATCGGCCCCGCCTGGTCGAGCGACGAGGCAAACGCCACGATCCCCCAACGCGAGCAGCGCCCGTAGGTGGGCTTCAGCCCCGTAATACCCACAAACGCCGCCGGTTGCCGGATCGACCCGCCAGTGTCCGTGCCCGTGGCAGCGATGCAAAGGTCGGCAGCCACCGCACTTGCCGACCCGCCGGACGATCCACCGGGGGTCAGGGCCGCCTCATCATTGCCGCGCCTCCAGGGGTTGATCACATTGCCATAAACACTGGTCTCGTTGGACGAGCCCATGGCGAACTCATCCATGTTCAGCTTGCCCAGCATGACCGCGCCTGCATCCCAAAGATTCTGGGTGACGGTGCTTTCATATTCGGGGCGGAACCCTTCCAGGATTCCAGATCCCGCCTGGCTCGCCACGCCCTTGGTGCAGAACAGGTCCTTGATCCCAAGCGGAATTCCGCACATTGCGGGCGCGTCACCCGCCGACAAGCGGGCATCCGCCGCCTTGGCCTGCTGCCGCGCGATCTCGGGCGTGTTGTGGACGAACGCGTTCAGAACGCCCGCCGCCTCAATCGCGCCAAGGCAGGCCTCGGTGAGTTCGGCCGACGTAAAGTCGCCCGCGCGCAGGCCATCTCGCGCCTCGGCGATGGTCAGTGCGTTGAGATCGCCCATCACTCCACCACCTTCGGCACCGCAAAGAAGCCTTCGCGCGCATCCGGCGCATTCGACAAAACAGTCTCCGCCGCGCCGCCATCGGTCACCACATCCTCGCGCCGTTTGAGGCGCATGGGCGTGACGCTCGTCATCGGCTCAATGTCCTCGACATCGACCTCATTCAATTGCTCAATGAAGCCCAGGATCGTGTTGAATTCCCCCGCCAGCGCGGGCAGGTCTTCGTCTTCCACCTTAATCCGCGCCAGCTTGGCCACACGGCGCGCGGTGTCGATGTCGATGGACATGAAACGCCTCGTCAATCTCGTTCGCAGATGCGTTTAGACCGCAGCCTCGCGGGTCGCAAGGCGGTGGCGGCGGTAAACCTCAATCATCCAGCCCAGCATGATCCCGTTGAGGATATGCCACCAGAAATGCGTGCCAATCGGGATCGCCTGACACAGCGGTTCGTCAATCGAGCGCAGGATGAGCGAGAGGAGGAGGATGCCCGTGCCAATGGCAAGCCCGCGCGCGGTCTCAGGATGGCTGCGGCGCAAGATCCAGGCATACGCCCCGATCAATACCGGCACCGGCCAGTATCCTGCGGAGATCTGGAAGAACGGCAGGCTTTGGAAGATCGGGACAGTGATCAGCACGTAGGGGATAAATGCCACAGTCCCGGCGATCGCCCCCCACAGCGGCCAGCGCATGTAGTGGTAGTTCGCTGCAAAGAGGTAAGTCAGGATGAACAGCGCAATCGGCGTGGTGTCCGCGATCGCAGCCCAGACCTGAGCGTGCGTGTGAAACAGATACGACCCCAACCCAATCAACGCCAGGATCACGCACAACGCCCGCCCTAGCGGCATCCCTGCCGTGCGCCCCCACATCAGGATCGCGGCAATGACAAAGGCGGCATTGGTCACCGCGTTGATCGGCTCGGCCCAGTAAGACGGGTCGGTCCGTTCGCAGTAGCCGTCGATATAGCGTGTCCATTCCATGGTGACGAAAGCGCCCCTGCTGTTATGCTTTCCCCACCAAGGTAGGGAGGACAGCATGAAAATCACATGGCTCGGCCACGCAGGATTTCGGATTGAGATCGAAGATCAGGTTTTGCTCGTCGATCCGTGGATGACCGGCAATCCGATGTTCCCCGAAGACCGCCAGGGGGAGGTCATCGATGGCGCGACGCATATCCTTTTGACCCATGGGCATGGCGACCATACCGGCGACGCCCTGATGCTGGCCGACAAGCTCAGCATTCCCTTGGTTGGCATCTACGATCTGATGGCCTTTTGGGAAGCCAAGCACGGTATTCAAGCCGTGGGCTTCAACAAGGGTGGCACCGTCATGCTGGGCAATGTCGCCGTGTCGATGGTCAACGCGGTGCATTCCTCGTCGCTGGGCGGTGACGACGGCCCGATCTACGCAGGCGCTGAGGCAGGGTATATGATCCGGGGCGAAGGCCATACGATCTATGTCACCGGCGACACCGACATCATGGCGGACATGGCGTGGATGGGCGAACGCTACGCGCCCGATATCGGTATCCTTTGCGCGGGCGGGCACTTCACCATGGATATGGAGGCGGCGGCCTGGGCGGCGCGGACGTACTTCAACTTCTCCACCGTGATCCCCTGTCATTACAAGACATTCCCGCTGCTGGCGCAGGATGCCGAGCCGTTGAAGGCCGGCCTGCCGGGGGTCAATGTGATCGAGCCGGACGTGCTGCTGCCCATCGACATCTGATCACCGGCGCGCGGCGAAAAACGCTCGCAAAAGCTGCGCGGCGGCCTCGGCGCCGATCCCGTCGATCACTTCGGGCAAGTGGTGCGATTGCGGATGCGCAAAGACCCTTGGCCCCTGCCCCACGCCGCCCGATTTCGGATCCGCCGCGCCGTAAACGACCCGCGCGATCCGCGCCTGTGAGATGGCCGAGGCGCACATCGGACACGGCTCTAGCGTGACGTAAAGCGCATGGCCCTCGAGCCTTGGTGACTGCAACGCGGCACAGGCTTGCCGGATCACCAGTATCTCGGCATGGGCGGTCGGGTCGTTCAGCTCAATCGTGCGGTTCCCGTCGCGTGCAACGATTTCGCCCGACGGTGAGACGATGACAGCCCCCACAGGCACCTCGCCCCGGGCGGCGGCGGCCCGCGCCTCATCCAAGGCGGCGTCCATATGCGGCGCAAAACTCATCGGGCCACAGGTGCCGCATCCAGGCCGTCGGCTCAACCCGCTTTCCCTTGCCCGGCGGTCACGATAAGCGGGGCCATGACCCAGAAGACACCCCCCGGCGACCGGATCGCCAAAGTCCTGGCGCGTGCTGGCGTCGCCTCCCGGCGCGAAGCCGAGCGGATGATCGAGGCCGGGCGGGTCACCGTGAACGGCAAGCCCATCACCTCGCCAGCACTCAACGTCACGGCGTCCGACAAGATCACCGTCGATGGCAATCCGTTGGCAGAGGCTGAGGACCCGCGCCTTTGGCTCTATTACAAACCGGTGGGCCTGGTCACGACTGAGCGTGATGAGAAGGGCCGGCCCACGGTCTTTGCTTCCCTGCCCGACGAGATGCCGCGCGTCGTCTCGGTCGGACGCCTCGACATCGCATCCGAAGGCCTTTTGCTTCTGACAAACGATGGCGAGATCAAGCGCCGTCTGGAGCTCCCCTCCACCGGCTGGCTGCGCAAATACCGCGTGCGCGTGAACGGCAGACCACAGGATGAGACGTTTGAGCCCCTGCGCAAAGGCTTGTCCCTTGATGGCGAGGCCTTCCAGCCGATGACGGTGACGCTGGACCGCCAGCAAGGCGCCAATGCCTGGGTCACCGTTGCCTTACGCGAAGGCAAAAACCGCGAGATCCGGCGCGCGATGGAGGCGATAGGTCTGACCGTGAACCGCCTGATCCGCATCAGCTATGGCCCGTTTCGGCTGGGTGACTTGAAACCCGGCAGTATAGAAGAGGTGCGCGCCCGCGTGCTGCGTGACCAGCTAGGCAGCGGCCCAAAACGCCAGGTCTCACGGTCCAAGGGGAAAAAGCGTGGCCGGTGACCCTTGTTCAACCCAAGATGCGGTGTTTAGGGTAGGCTAAGTGGGAACAGCCGCGCGACATATGCGGCACAAGTGGTATTCTTCTGAGATAACACCTATCTACGGAACGTCCGGGGAAGGGGCACAGCATATGCAAAGGCTGGTACTCGCAGTGATCGTTTTGGCAGTTCTTGTAGCTGTCCTTGCGTTCGCGCTTGCCGGTCTGCGATCTGTCATGGCCCCCAAGGACGCGTCTGGCGCGCGAAAAGACGACATGTTGCCAAAGGTGGCGTTCATGATCCTTGCCGCGCTCATGGTCTATGTCGCATCGACGGGCGCGCCCTGATGGCCCAGCGCTATGGCGGAAAATACAGTCCTGATGGCGCAGCGGGCGGTCGTACGGCGCCGGACGCTGCATCGCCCTTTCGAGGCAAACGCGCGCGCCGCGCCGGGGCCCGCGTCAACTTTCTGTTCGTCGTTCCGATCATCTTTGTCTTCATCGGCTTCACTCGGGAACCGTTTGGTCTGGCAACTCATCTGATTGCCTTCGCCGTCCTGATGGCGGCTGCCTACATGACGCGCGAGGGGCTGAAAGCGGAAGAGGCCTACGACGCCCGCAAAGTAGCCAAGCGCCCGGCCATTCCGCGCAAACTGTTCGGCAGCCTACTCACCGGCGCAGGCCTTTTCGTGGCAGGCTACATGCCCGAGGCCAGCCTGTTGAACCCGATCCTCTTTGCAGTGCTGGGCACCGGTCTGCACGCGATCGCGTTTGGTGCCGATCCGATGAAGGACAAAGGCGCCGAGGGCGTTGACAGCTTTCAGGCCGATCGCGTGGCCAAGGTCGTGGACGAAGCCGAAACCCATCTCAAAGCGATGCAAGACGCGATCCTACGCGCAGGTGACCGCGGGATGGAGCGGCGCGTGGATCAGTTTGTAGCAACCGCCCGCGAGATGTGCCGCCGGGTCGAAGAAGACCCGCGCGATCTCACTGGCGTGCGCAAATATCTGGGCGTGTACCTTTTGGGCGCGCGCGACGCGACGGTGAAATTCGCCGACCTTTACGCCCGCAACCGCGATGACGTGGCGCGGGGTGAATACGAGGCGCTGCTCGATGACCTCGAAGAAAGCTTTGCCGCGCGCACTGACAGAATGCTGATCGACGACAAGTCCGATCTGGATGTGGAAATCGAGGTGCTGCGCGAGCGTTTGGCACGCGAAGGCGTGCGCACCGATCCGGAAATTTGAAGAGGGAGTTACCCAATGCCATCTGACAGCGTGCGCCAAAAGGCGGCAGAAGATCTTGCACTGGTGGAAGAGGTCTCAAAGACCATCCTGCCCGAGCCGTCGACCGATATCGTGCCCTACAAGGCCGCCGAAGCGCCGCTGGCCGCCGAAATCGAACAGCGGATCAACGAGCTCGACATGACCAACACCCAGTCGATCGTGATGTTCGGGTCGACCGCACAGGCTGAGCTGCAGGAAATCAGCCAGTCGATGCTGCAAGACGTGCAAAACAAGGATGTCGGCCCCGCCGGTGACAGCCTGCGCGAGATCGTGACCACCATCCGCGGCTTCTCGATCAGCGAGTTGGACGTGCGCCGCAAACGGTCGTGGTGGGAATGGCTGACGGGCAAGGCAGCACCCATGGCCAACTTTGTTGCCCGATTCGAAACAGTGCAGAGCCAGATCGACAAGATCACCGACAACTTGCTTGGCCACGAACACAAGTTGTTGAAGGACATCAAATCGCTCGACCTGCTCTATGATCGCACGTTGAAGTTCTACGATGAGCTCGCGCTTTACATTGCCGCCGGTGAAGAGAAGCTCGATCAACTCGACAACGTCCAAATTCCCGCGAAAGAACAAGAGGTTGCGGACGCTCCCGAAGAACAGGGCGTAATGAAAGCGCAGGAATTGCGCGATCTGCGCTCTGCCCGCGATGATCTGGAACGCCGGGTGCATGATCTCAAGCTGACGCGCCAGGTCACGATGCAATCCCTGCCCTCGATCCGGCTGGTTCAAGAGAACGACAAGAGCCTCGTCACCAAGATCAACTCGACCCTGGTGAACACTGTGCCCCTTTGGGAAACCCAATTGGCTCAGGCGGTTACGATCCAACGCTCAAGCGAAGCGGCCAAGGCCGTGCGTGAGGCAAACGACCTGACGAATGAGCTTTTGACATCGAATGCCAAGAACCTGCGCGACGCCAACAAGATCGTGCGTGAGGAAATGGAACGCGGTGTGTTCGATATTGAGGCAGTCAAGCAGGCAAACGCCGAGTTGATTGCGACAATTGAAGAAAGTCTTGCTATTGCCGACGCTGGCAAGGCAAAACGGGCTGCGGCCGAGGAAGATCTTCGGACGATGGAGACGGAACTGAAAAACACGCTGGCCGCTGCCAAGGCCCGCGGCGATGGACCCGGCGACAACGTCGGCACCGCCGTGTCTGCCAGCTAACGGTCCGGGGGACGACGACGGAATGCGGCTAGGTGCCTTTGCGATTGCGCTCTGCGCGGGATGCGCCCTGACGGGGTGCCAATCCACCGTTAGCGCCCCTGCCGTGACCACCGCCGCCCGTGTCGCCCCCCCGCTTGTTGCCCCAACACCCTCGCGCGCCTCGCAAGAGCTTGAGAGCTACTATGCCGGCGTCCAGTCGGGCCTGTTGGCCCAGGGCATGTTGCGCGTCGATGGTGGTGGCCCGGACACGCCCTTCACTGCCGAGATGTTGGCGAATAACTTCATGCGCATCGCGCTGTTTGAAGAATATGCCAAAGTCGGCGGCCAGATCGTGGCCAAGCAAACGCCAAGCTATCTGCACCGGTGGGAGCAACCTGTTCGCCTCAAGGTCGAGTTCGGCCCCTCGGTCTCGGTACAAAAGCAACGCGCCGATCACAGCCGGATCAAACGCCTGACCGATCGTCTGGCCCGCGCGACCGGGCACCCGGTTCAGGAGGTGACGGAGGATCCCAATTTCCACGTCTTCGTCGTGAATGAAAACGAACGCTACGGTTTGAAGACCCGCCTGCGCGAGATCATTCCGGGCATCAGCGATGCGGCGGTGATGAAGGTTACCCGGATGCCCCGGTCGCATTATTGCATCGCGTTCGCCTGGGATCCTGAGCGGACAGGCACCTACCACAAGGCCGTCGCCATCATCCGCGCCGAACATCCTGATCTGATGCGCCTGTCCTGCCTGCACGAGGAAATCGCCCAAGGTCTGGGTTTGTCGAACGACAGCCCCAAAGCGCGTCCTTCGGTGTTCAACGACGATGAAGAGTTTGGCCTCTTGACGCATCACGACGAACTGCTGTTGCGGATGCTCTATGACCCGCGTTTGAAGCCGGGCATGACGCCCGCCGAAGCCGCGCCCATCGTGAAAGTGCTGGCCCAAGAACTGGTCGACGGGCACGGCTGACGATGCCGGCCGGGCCACATCGCTCGGATGATCTGATATGACAGCGGCCCTTGCCGCCCTCCCCCTCGCGGTGGTCCTTGTCGCCATGGCGGTGCTGCACCGGCCCGCCGCGCAAGCTGGCCTCGTGGGCCTGGCCATCGCCCTTGCCCTAGCCGTCACCCTTTTCGACATCTCCGCCGCAGCCCCGGCGGGCCTGGGGGCGGCCATCCTCGGCACCGCATCGGAGGCTGCGTTTTCTACCGGTACGATCCTGTGGATCATCCTGCCGGCACTCGCCCTTTACGAATACCAGGAACGCTGCGGCGCACTTGCGCGGATCCGCGATGCGCTTCTGGGCCTGACCGAGAACAAACGCCTGCAAGCCATTCTCATCGCGTGGTTCTTTGGCCTCTTCATCGAAGGGGCGGCCGGGTTCGGCGCCCCCGTTGCCCTGGCCGCACCGCTGCTGGTGGGGATGGGCTATCCGCCGGTGCGTGCCGTGGCCCTCGCGCTTTTGGGCCACGCGGCCGGGGTCGGCTTTGGGGCGGTCGGCACGCCGACGCTGGCGCAGGTGGAACTCTCCGGTCTGGAACCCACCGCTCTCGCCGGGATGGTCGCAACGTTCCAGGCCCCCACCGCGCCGGTTTTGTTGCTGGCGATGGTGCGTCTGGCCGATGAGGGCCCACTCACCCGATCAGACATCGGATGGGCCTTGATCGCCTGGGGGGCCTTTGCCATCCCCTCGCTCGGCTTTGCCTGGCTCGCCGGACCGGAACTGCCCAGTCTGGGCGGGGCCCTGGTGGGGGCGGTGATCTTCGTGGCACTCCTCCGCCGTGGCGACCGCCGCCCCATGCCCGATGTCACGGGCCTGGGGCGAGACCTGGCCCCCTACCTCCTGATCCTCGCCCTGGTTTTGATCACCCGCCTGATCCCCGACATCCAGGACGCGCTGCGATCCCCGGCGCTGGCCTGGGCCCTGCCCGATGCCTTCTCTGGCCGGTTCGAGCCGCTCTATCACCCGGGAACGCTCCTCTTCCTGGGCCTCGGCCTTGCCGCGGTGCTGACCGGGCGCGTGGCGTCCCTGACCGAGGCCATGGGCCCCGCAATCGCGCGCATGTTGCCTGTTGCCTTGGCCCTTCTCGCCATGCTGACGCTCAGCCGCGTGATGGTGCATTCCGGCATGATCGACACGCTCGCAAATGCCGCCGCGAACACGGGCGGTTTCTGGCCCATCCTCGCCCCGATGATCGGCATCTTGGGCACGTTCATCACAGGCTCTGCCACAACCTCCAACATCCTGTTCACCGAGTTCCAGATCACGGCTGCGGACACGCTCGCCCTGCCTCCATTGGTCCTAGCCGCCGCGCAAGGCTTCGGCTCGGCCATCGGCAACATCGTCGCGCCTCACAACATCATCGCAGGCAGCGCCACAGTCGGCCTCGTCGGCCGCGAAGGGGCCGTGTTGCGCCAGACCGGGATGATCTGTCTGATCGCCGCAACGCTTGGCGGCATTTTGGTGCTGACGCTTTCAGCGCTCACCTAGCCTTCGCCCGGTCGCGCGGCTATACCCATCTGAACACCACAAGTGCGGAGGCCGTTTGGGTCATGGGTATTTTCGACTTTCTCAGCGGCGAGTTTATCGACGTCATTCACTGGACCGATAACACACGTGACACCATGGTCTGGCGGTTCGAGCGTGAGGGGCATGAGATCAAGTACGGCGCGAAACTGACCGTCCGCGAAGGCCAGGCCGCGGTGTTCGTGCATGAAGGGCAGTTGGCCGACACGTTCACACCCGGTCTCTATTTCCTTGAGACCAACAACATGCCGATCCTCACCACGCTTCAGCACTGGGATCACGGCTTCAAATCCCCCTTCAAATCCGAGATCTACTACGTCGCCACCACGCGCTTCACCGATCTCAAATGGGGCACAAAGAACCCCGTGATCTTGCGCGACCCTGAGTTCGGGCCCACCCGCATCCGCGCCTTCGGCACCTATACCGTCCGCGTGACCGATCCCGCCCGCTTCCTGGTTGAGATCGTGGGCACCGATGGCGAGTTCACGATGGACGAGATCAGCTTTCAGATCCGCAACATCATCGTTCAGGAATTCAGCCGCATGATCGCGCAGTCGGGTATCCCCGTGCTCGACATGGCCGCAAACACCGCCGATCTGGGCAAGCTTGTCGCCACCGCGATCAGCCCGACGCTCGAACAATACGGCCTGACCCTGCCCGAGCTTTACATCGAAAACATCTCCCTCCCGCCCGCGGTGGAAGATGCCCTCGACAAGCGCACGTCAATGGGGGTCGTGGGGGATCTGGGCAAATTCACGCAATACGCCGCAGCCGAAGCACTGGCCCACCCCGAAAGCGCCGCCTCCGGTGGGCTGGCCGCCGGAATGGGGGCTGGGATGGGCATGGCCATGGGCACGCAGATGACCCAGGCCGGACCTTGGGGATCGACCCAGGCATCCCCGCCAGCCCCACCGCCGCCACCCGTCGAACACATCTGGCACATCGCCGAAGGGGGCGAGACGAAGGGCCCATACTCCAAGGCCGATCTCGGTCAAATGGCCGCCAAGGGCGAGATGACCCGCGAAACCTATGTCTGGACCGCGGGCCAGGACGGCTGGATGCGGGCCGAAGATGTCGCCGAACTGGCGCAGCTCTTCACCGTGCTGCCGCCACCGCCACCCGGAGCCTGACACCACCTCCGCCCAAGGGGATCGCAATGGACGCCTCGCCCGGATACTCGCGCACCCAGATCATCCTGCACTGGCTCGTAGCGATCCTGATTCTTGTGACCTATGTGTCGGGCGATGACATGGGACAGGTTTTGCGAGAGCGTGTTCAGAGCGGGGCAACGGGGATCGAAGACAACACGAACCACGTTTGGCTTGGGGGCGCGGTGTTCGTCTTGGTGCTGATACGCCTCATCGTCCGCCTGCGCCACGGTGCACCGTCCCATGCCCCGGGCAACCCCGCTTGGCTGGATCTGGCAGCGACCTTGGGGCATCGCCTGCTTTATGCGCTGATGCTGATCGTCCCGGCCTTGGGCGCTGCGGCATGGTACGGTGGCGTCGAGGCCGCCGGCGATCTGCACGAAACTCTGGCCAATGTCTTCATGATCATCATCTTGGGCCACGGCCTGGCCGCCATCGGGCACGAGATCTTTCGCAGCGACGGCACGTTGCAACGCATGTTTGTGCCACGCCAATGAACGACGTCACGGTCATTGAAGACACCCACCGCTTCCCCTGCAACACCTGCGGGTCCGACCTGCGCTATGCGCCCGGAACGGGCCGGTTGCACTGTGACCATTGCGGGAATGAGGAAGAGATCGCCGATGTCGGCCCGTGGGTCGGGGCAATCGCTGAGTTGGACTTTCGCGAGGCTATCAACAACCAACTTCCGCAAGCCGAGATCGAGGAAACGCGCGTCCTCAATTGCACCAACTGCGGCGCACAGGTCGAATACCGCGAAAGCATCCACTCCAAGGAATGCCCATTCTGCGCCACGCCCGTCGTGACCGACACAGGCACGCACCGCCACATCAAACCCAAGGGCGTCTTACCATTTGCCCTCAACGAAGGTGAGGCCCGCCACGCCATGATGGAGTGGTTGGGATCGCTTTGGTTTGCGCCGAACGGGCTGACGCAATACGCGCGCAAGGGCCGCCGCCTGCAAGGCATCTACGTGCCCTACTGGACCTTCGACGCCCAGACGCAAACACGCTATTCCGGCGCGCGCGGAACGGTGCACCGAACCGGGTCCGGGAAAAACCGCAAGACAACCGTGCGGTGGCGCAATGTCAGCGGACGCGTTTCGCGTTTTTTCGACGACGTTCTGATCCTGGCCTCCGCGTCGCTGCCACGCCGCTTTACCGATGCGCTGGAACCTTGGGATCTCAGCGCACTCGAACCCTACCAACCGGCCTATCTCGCCGGGTTCCGCGCCGAAGGGTATCAGATCGAGCTTGGCGATGCCTTCGACATTGCCCGCACCCGGATGGACGCGGTGATCCGACGGGACATCAAGTTTGACATTGGCGGCGACCGTCAGCGCATCCATCAGGTGCAAACCTCCGTCTCAGACGTCACGTTCAAGCACGTCCTGCTGCCCGTCTGGATGGCTGCCTATCGCTACCGCGGGCAAAGCTACCGATTTGTGGTGAACGCACGCACCGGCCGCGTGCGGGGGGAACGCCCCTGGTCGGCCTGGAAGATCGCCATTGCCATCCTAGTGGTCGCAATCCTCGCCGCCACCGCCGGCTATCTCGCCGCACTGGCCGAGCAGGGTTAGGGCCTCGCAATCTCGACACCCGTGCGATTGCGTGATTGAACACCAAAAACACCGGGAGACCCGCCATGATCCTCTGCTGCGGCGAAGCGCTGATCGATATGCTGCCGCGCGAAAGTGCGGCGGGGGAGCCTGCCTTTGCCCCCTACCCCGGCGGCGCTGTGTTCAACACAGCCATCGCTCTGGGCCGCCTCGGCGCAGAAACGGGCTTCTTCAGCGGCCTTTCGACCGATCTCTTTGGCGAGACACTGACCGGGGCGCTGGCTGCCTCACAGGTCGATGCCAGCCTCGCCGCCCGCCGCGACCGCCCCACCACACTCGCCTTTGTCAGACTTGTGGATGGTCAGGCCAGCTATGCCTTCTACGACGAAAACACCGCCGGGCGCATGCTGTCGCCAGACGATCTCCCGGCTATCCCCGACACGGTGCAGGCGCTGTTTTTTGGCGGGATCTCCCTGATGGTGGAACCCTGCGCCAGTGCCTATCAAGCGCTTATGGCATCGGTGGCCGGGGACCGGGTCACCATGATTGATCCCAACATTCGCCCCTCCTTCATCGCCGACGCGGATCGGTATCGCGCCCGGATCGAAGGTATGATCGGCCAGGCGGACATCGTCAAAATCTCTGACGAAGATCTCACATGGCTGATGGGCGATGGCGATATCGAAGACCTCGCACGCGCCCTGTTGGATCGGGGCCCGTCGCTCATTTGCCTCACCAAGGGGGGCGACGGCGCTGTGGGCCTCACCGCATCCACACGCGTCGCGGTTCCGGCCCAACGGGTGGACGTCATCGACACAGTGGGCGCAGGCGACACGTTCAACGCGGGCGTCCTCGCCGCGCTCGATCGCGCTGGCGCCCTGACACGCGATGCCATCGCATCCCTTGACGCGGCCACGGTGTCCGACGCGCTGACGCTCGGGGCACAGGCGGCGGCCGTAACCGTCTCCCGCGCAGGGGCCAACCCGCCTTGGGCCCACGAGCTCTGATATGCGCGCCCTATTGCAACGCGTCACCCGCGCCTCAGTCTCGGTCGATGGCACGGTCGTAGGTGACATCGGGCCAGGGCTCTTGATCCTCGTCTGCGCCATGACCGGCGACACCGCGCAGGACGCAGAGACGCTCGCCACCAAAATCGCCAAACTCCGGATCTTCCGCGATGATGAGGGCCGCATGAACCGCTCGGTGCGGGATGCAGGCGGCAGCGCATTGGTCGTGAGCCAGTTCACCCTCGCCGCAGACACATCCCGTGGAAATCGCCCAGGCTTCTCTGCCGCCGCACCACCGGATGAGGGCGAACGCCTGTATCTGCACTTCGCAGATGCTTTGGCGCATACCGGGCTCAACGTCGCCAGGGGTCAATTCGGGGCGGACATGGCCGTGGATCTGACCAACGACGGGCCGGTCACGATTTGGATGGATACCGAGAGATAGCCCGCTCTGGGGGATCACTGGTGCGGTCGAGAAGACTCGAACTTCCACGGGAGTTACCCCACAGCGACCTCAACGCTGCGCGTCTACCAATTCCGCCACGACCGCACGCCGTGTGAACGCGCGGGTGATAGCCCAGCCCCCCGGTCTTGAAAAGGGCTTTTTTGCCGCCCGGCCCCGCCCTTGCGCCGGTCCTGGTTATGCCCCATGGGAAAGGGGATGGTCGACTGGATAACCTCAGACGGGCTTACAGACTACGCCACCGCCGTGGCCGAGATGGAGGCGCGCGCGAACGCCATCGCCGCAGGCACCGCGGGCGAGGCGATCTGGCTGGTCGAGCACCCGCCCCTCTACACCGCTGGCACCTCAGCCAAGCCCGCTGACCTGACCGAACCGCACCGCTTTCCCGTCCACCAGACGCGGCGCGGCGGGCAATACACCTATCACGGGCCGGGTCAGCGCGTCGTCTATGTCATGCTCGATGTGGGCGCTCGCGGGCGCGATGTGCGCGCGTTTGTCCAGGCGCTTGAGGCCTGGGTGATTGCAACGCTGGCAGAGTTCAACGTCACCGGCGAAACGCGCGCGGGCCGCGTCGGCGTCTGGGTCACACGGTCCGAAAAGCCCCCCCTGCCCGACGGCGCCCCGCGCGAAGACAAGGTGGCCGCGATCGGCATCCGCCTGCGCAAGTGGGTCAGCTTCCATGGCCTGTCAATCAACGTCGACCCCGATCTCAGCCATTTCGACGGGATCGTTCCCTGCGGCATCACTGGCCACGGCGTCACCAGCCTCGTGGATCTGGGCCTACCCGTCACGATGGCCGATCTCGACATCGCCCTGCAACGCACCTTCCACGAGGCCTTCCCCGCCTGACGGCCCCGCCGCTTCTTCTTGTCAAAAATACGCAAGGCCGCCGGCCCGCCCAAAAGAAAAAGCCCCGCCAAGGCAGGGCTTTCTCAATATCATATCCGCGCGTCTCAGTCGCGGCTCTCGGGCGTGTCGATCAACCCCGCGTCGATCTCCTCACCCACGAACACATCGTCGATGGGGGCTGCCAGTTGCGCCGCGGCTTCCGCCTCGGCCCTGGCCTCCTCGATCACCTTGCGGTCACGTTCAGCCGCAATGCGCTCCACCCGCTGGGTCGCGCCACCGGTGCCCGCCGGGATCAGGCGGCCCACGATGACGTTCTCCTTCAGACCGACCAGCTTGTCGCGCTTGCCCTGAACCGAGGCTTCGGTCAGCACCCGCGTGGTCTCCTGGAACGACGCCGCCGAGATGAACGACCGCGTCTGCAGCGATGCCTTGGTGATGCCCAGAAGGATCGGTTCGCCCTGTGCCGGACGCCCGCCCTTCGAGATCGCCTTTTCATTGGCGGCATCGAACTCGGCCTTATCGACATGTTCGCCCTTCAGAAGCGTCGTCTCCCCGCTATCGAGGATCTCCCACTTCTGCAGCATCTGACGCACGATGACCTCGATGTGCTTGTCGTTGATCTTCACGCCCTGCAGGCGATAGACGTCTTGCACCTCGTCGATCATGTAATCGGCCAGCGCTTCGACACCCATGATCGACAGGATGTCATGCGGCGCGGGGTTGCCATCCATGATGTAATCGCCCTTCTGGACGAAATCGCCCTCGGCGACGGGGATGTGTTTCCCCTTGGGCACCATGTATTCGACGGCCTCCAGGCTGTCATCGGCAGGCTCGATGCTGATCCGGCGCTTGTTCTTGTAGTCGCGCCCGAACTTCACGTAGCCGTCGATTTCGGCGATGATCGCGTGGTCCTTGGGACGGCGCGCCTCAAAGAGTTCCGCCACCCGCGGCAGACCACCGGTGATGTCCTTCGTCTTGGCACCCTCCCGCGGGATCCGCGCGACCACGTCACCGGCCTTGATCTCGGCCCCATCTTCAACCGACAGGATCGCATCCACCGACATCGGATACGTGACGGGATTGCCCGCCTCGTTCCGCACCGGCTCGCCATCGCTGTCGACCAGGATGATCTCTGGCTTGAGCTCATTGCCCTTCGGCGCCGACCGCCAGTCTGACACGATCTTCTGGGTCATGCCCGTCGCATCGTCAGTGTCTTCACGGACCGAGATGCCCGACACAAGATCGACAAACCGAACAGACCCCGCCTTTTCGGCGATGATCGGCAGCGTGTAGGGATCCCACTCAAAGAGCTTGTCACCCCGCGCCACCGTCGCCCCATCGGCGACATGTAGCTTCGAGCCATAGCTCAGTTTGTGGCTCGCCCGCTCAACGCCGTTGCTGTCGATGATCGCGATGGCCATGTTCCGGCCCATTACCGTCACCTCACCCGCTGCATTCTCCAGCGTATTGGTGTTGCGGTATTCGATGGTGCCTTCCTGGCTCGCTTCCTGGAACGACTGTTGGCCACCCTGCGCGATGCCGCCGATGTGGAACGTCCGCATCGTCAGCTGCGTGCCGGGCTCCCCGATCGACTGGGCCGCGATGATGCCCACGGCTTCGCCGGTGTTCACCATCGTCCCGCGCGCGAGGTCGCGGCCATAGCACATGGCGCAGACGCCCTCTTCCGCCTCACAGGTCAGCGGTGACCGAATGCGTACGCTCGCAAGCCCCGCCGCCTCGATGGCATCGGCCTTGCGTTCGTCGATCAGCTCGTTGCGCGAGACCAGCACCTCGTCCGTGCCAGGCTTCAGCACGTCCTCAGCCGCCACACGGCCCAGGATGCGCTCGCTGAGCGAGGCCACAACCTCACCATCGTTCACAGCTGGTTCCGCAGTGATCGCGTTCTCGGTGCCGCAATCCTTCATGCGCACGATGCAGTCCTGCGCCACGTCCACAAGACGCCGCGTCAGGTAGCCCGAGTTCGCGGTCTTGAGCGCGGTGTCAGCCAGACCCTTCCGGGCACCGTGGGTCGAGTTGAAGTACTCGAGCACCGTCAGACCTTCTTTGAAGTTCGAGATGATCGGCGTCTCGATGATCTCACCCGACGGCTTGGCCATCAGACCGCGCATCCCGCCCAGCTGCTTCATCTGGGCCGGCGAACCCCGGGCACCGGAATGCGCCATCATATAGACCGAGTTCGGCTCCATCTCGGCGCCTGCATCATCCTTCTTCATCGAAGAGATGTCGCCCATCATCGCGTTCGCGACCTCGTCGGAACACTTCGACCAGGCATCAACCACCTTGTTGTACTTTTCGCCCTGGGTGATCAGGCCGTCCATGTACTGCTGTTCGAACTCTTTCACCTGATCGCGGGTGCCATTCACGATGTCCCACTTGCTGTCCGGGATCACCATGTCGTCCTTGCCGAACGAAATGCCCGCCTTGAACGCTTCCTTGAAGCCCATGGTCATGATCTGGTCGCAGAAGATGACCGACTCCTTCTGGCCGCAATAGCGGTAGACGGTGTCGATGACCTGCTGCACCTCCTTCTTGCGCAGAAGGCGGTTCACCAGATCGAATGGCGCCTTGGCGTTGAGCGGCAAGAGCGCGCCCAGACGCACCCGGCCCGGTGTGGTCTCAAACCGGCGATAGACCTCCTGGCCCTCTTCGTCGATCTGCTTGACCCGCGCGGTGATCTTGGCGTGCAGGTGCACTTCGCCCGCATCAAGCGCATGCTGCACCTCATCGGCATCGGCAAAGACCATGCCTTCGCCCTTCATGCCCTCGCGCTCCATTGAGATGTAGTAGAGGCCGAGGATCATGTCTTGCGACGGCACGATGATCGGCGCGCCGTTGGCAGGCGACAGAACGTTGTTCGTCGACATCATCAGGACGCGCGCTTCCAACTGCGCCTCGAGGCTCAGGGGCACGTGCACGGCCATCTGGTCGCCATCGAAGTCGGCGTTAAACGCCGAACAGACGAGCGGGTGCAGCTGGATCGCCTTGCCTTCGATCAGCACAGGCTCAAACGCCTGAATGCCCAACCGGTGCAGCGTCGGCGCCCTGTTCAGCATGACCGGGTGTTCGCGGATCACCTCATCGAGGATGTCCCACACCTCGGGGCGCTCTTTTTCCACCAGCTTCTTGGCCTGCTTGACGGTGGAGGACAGCCCCTTCGCCTCAAGCCGCGAGTAGATGAACGGCTTGAACAGTTCGAGCGCCATCTTCTTCGGCAACCCGCACTGATGCAGCTTCAACTCCGGCCCGGTCACGATGACCGAGCGCCCCGAGAAGTCGACGCGCTTGCCGAGCAGGTTCTGACGGAACCGGCCCTGCTTGCCCTTGAGCATGTCCGACAGCGACTTCAGCGGGCGTTTGTTCGCACCCGTGATGACGCGACCACGGCGACCGTTGTCAAACAGCGCATCGACCGATTCCTGCAGCATCCGCTTTTCGTTCCGGACGATGATGTCCGGCGCGCGCAGCTCGATCAGCCGCTTCAGGCGGTTGTTCCGGTTGATCACCCGGCGATAGAGGTCGTTGAGGTCCGATGTAGCGAACCGGCCACCGTCCAGCGGCACCAGCGGGCGCAGTTCCGGCGGGATCACCGGGATCACCGTCAGTACCATCCATTCCGGCCGGTTGCCCGACTCGATGAACGACTCAACGATCTTCAGCCGCTTGATGATCTTCTTGGGCTTCAGCTCACCCGTCGCTTCCTTCAGCTCTTCGCGCAGCTGCGTGGCCTCGGCCTCAAGGTCGATAGCCGACAGCATCTCCCGGATCGCTTCCGCGCCGATGTTCGCTTGGAACGCGTCCGCGCCATAGGCATCTTGCGCGTCAAGGTATTCCTCTTCGCTCATCAGCTGGCCATAGGTCAGGTCGGTCAGACCCGGCTCGATCACCACGTAGTTCTCGAAATAGAGGATCCTCTCCAGATCGCGCAGCGTCATGTCGAGCATCAGGCCGATCCGGCTGGGCAGCGACTTCAGGAACCAGATGTGGGCCACGGGCGCAGCCAGTTCGATATGGCCCATCCGCTCACGCCGCACCTTTTGCAGCGTCACTTCCACACCGCATTTCTCGCAGACGACGCCGCGATACTTCATGCGCTTGTACTTTCCGCACAGGCACTCATAGTCCTTGATCGGCCCGAAGATACGGGCACAGAACAGCCCGTCACGCTCCGGCTTGAACGTGCGGTAGTTGATCGTCTCGGGCTTCTTGATCTCACCGTAAGACCAGCTGAGGATCCGCTCCGGCGACGCGAGCGAGATCTTGATCTCGTCAAATGTCTTGACCGGGGCCAGCGGGTTGAACGGGTTGGTTGTCAGTTCCTGGTTCATGGGGTGGAACTCCTACTCTTCGGTGCCGCGCTGGGCAGCTTCAAGCTTGGCGACGCGGCGCGAGAGCGCGTCGAGCGATGTCATAGCCTCTTCCCCCGCGCGGGCGAGGACAGCGAGACGATCGACCTTGGCCATCAATCGGTCGTGGCCAGCGTCCTGTTCATCCAGTCGAACGACAATGGCGTCGAGGCGCGTAAACACCGCCTCGAACTTGCCATCAATCTCGTCAAACCGTTTGCGCGTTTCATCATCCATTAGACGTCACTCCGCCGCCATATCCGGCGCGTCGCCGCCTTCGTCATCGTCCTCGATCGTATCCAGAAGCTCCATGTTGAGGCCCAGGCCCCGAACTTCCTTCACCAGCACGTTGAACGATTCCGGTACGCCCGCTTCAAAGTTGTCCTCGCCCTTGACGATCGACTCGTAGACCTTGGTCCGGCCTGCCACGTCGTCCGACTTGACGGTGAGCATCTCCTGCAGCGTGTAGGCCGCGCCGTAGGCTTCTAGCGCCCAGACCTCCATCTCGCCGAACCGCTGGCCGCCGAACTGGGCCTTACCGCCCAGGGGCTGCTGCGTGACGAGGCTGTAGGGCCCGGTGGAGCGCGCGTGGATCTTGTCGTCGACCAGGTGGTGCAGCTTCAGTAGGTACTTGATGCCGACCGTCACAGGGCGGGCAAACTGCTCGCCCGTGCGGCCGTCATAAAGCACCGACTGACCCGAGTCCGAGAACCCGGCCCGCACCAGCGCGTCGTTGACATCGGCCTCTTTCGCGCCGTCGAAGACCGGGGTCGCGATGGGGACACCACGGGTCACATTGCCCGCCGCTTCCAGAAGCGCGTCCTCGTCCATGCCTTTGACACCTTCGTCATAGACATCGTCGCCATAGGCGATCTTCATGGCATCGCGCACCGGGGTCATATCGCCCGAGCGGCGGTACTCGCCCAGCGCCTCGTCGATATGAAGCCCCAGACCGCGCGCGGCCCAGCCCATATGCGTCTCAAGGATCTGACCCACATTCATCCGGCTGGGCACGCCCAGCGGGTTCAGCACGAAGTCCACGGGCGTACCGTCTGCGAGGAACGGCATGTCCTCCATCGGGACCACCTTAGAGATGACGCCCTTGTTGCCGTGACGCCCGGCCATCTTGTCACCCGGCTGCAGCTTGCGCTTCACCGCGACGAAGACTTTGACCATCTTCATGACACCCGGCGGCAGGTCGTCGCCACGACGGACCTTTTCGACCTTGTCCTCGAAGCGTGCATCAAGCGCGCGCTTCTGCGCCTCATACTGGGCGTTCAGAGCTTCGATCTGCTGCGCCTCGGCATCGTCACCGACGGCCAGTTGCCACCACTGACCCTTCGACAGGCTGTCGAGCAGGTCTTCGGTGATCTCGGACTTGGGCTTGACGCCTTTAGGGCCTTTCACAGCCACCTTGCCCAGAAGCATGGTCTTCAGACGCGCATAGATGTTGCGATCCAGGATCGCCAACTCGTCATCCCGGTCACGGGCCAGACGCTCGACTTCCTCACGCTCGATCTGCAGCGCGCGTTCGTCTTTCTCCACGCCATGGCGGTTGAAGACGCGCACTTCCACGACCGTCCCGAAGTCACCCGGCGGCAGGCGAAGCGAGGTGTCCCGCACGTCCGAGGCCTTCTCACCAAAGATCGCGCGCAGGAGTTTCTCCTCCGGCGTCATCGGGCTTTCGCCCTTCGGAGTGATCTTGCCCACGAGAATGTCCGCCGGGCCCACTTCGGCACCGATGTAGACGATGCCCGCCTCGTCGAGGTTGCGCAGCGCCTCTTCGCCGACATTCGGGATATCGCGGGTGATCTCTTCCGGCCCGAGCTTGGTATCCCGGGCAGCGACCTCAAACTCCTCGATATGCACCGATGTAAAGACGTCGTCGCGCACGATCCGCTCGGAGATCAGGATCGAGTCCTCATAGTTGTAGCCGTTCCAGGGCATGAAGGCGACGACGACGTTCTTGCCGAGCGCCAGTTCCCCCATGTCGGTCGACGGGCCATCGGCGATCACCTCGCCCTTGCCCACCGTGTCACCCACCTTCACCAGCGGGCGCTGGTTGATGCAGGTGTTCTGGTTCGACCGCTGGAACTTGCGCAGCCGGTAGATGTCGACGCCCGGGTCGCCGGGTTCGAGATCGGCGGTGGCCCGCACAACGATCCGCTGGGCATCGACCTGGTCGATGATGCCAGCACGTTTCGCCATGATCGAGGCACCGGAGTCGCGCGCCACAACCTCTTCGATGCCGGTCCCCACCAGCGGGGCCTCGGCCTGCAGAAGCGGCACAGCCTGGCGCTGCATGTTCGAGCCCATGAGCGCGCGGTTTGCGTCGTCGTTCTCAAGGAACGGGATCAGCGAGGCCGCGACCGACACCAACTGTTTCGGCGACACGTCGATCAAATCGACGTTCTCCGACGGCGCCAGCGTGTATTCGCCGGCCTGACGGGTCGAGACCAGTTCGTTTTCGAACTTGCCTTTGTCATCCAGCCGCGCGTTGGCCTGAGCCACCACGTGCCGCATCTCTTCGGTGGCGGACATATACTGCACTTCGTCCGTCACCTGGCCGTCCACCACCTTGCGGTAGGGCGTTTCGATGAAGCCGTACTTGTTCACCCGCGCAAAGGTGGCGAGCGAGTTGATCAGGCCGATGTTCGGGCCTTCCGGCGTCTCGATCGGGCACATCCGGCCATAGTGGGTGGGGTGCACGTCGCGCACCTCGAACCCCGCACGTTCTCGCGTCAGACCACCGGGCCCAAGCGCGGAAAGTCGCCGTTTATGCGTGACTTCCGAGAGGGGGTTCGTCTGGTCCATGAACTGCGACAACTGGCTGGAGCCAAAGAACTCGCGCACCGCCGCCGCCGCCGGTTTCGCGTTGATCAAATCCTGCGGCATCACCGTGTCGATCTCGACCGACGACATGCGTTCCTTGATCGCCCGCTCCATGCGGAGCAGACCCACTCGATACTGGTTCTCCATCAATTCACCGACCGAGCGCACGCGGCGGTTGCCCAGGTGGTCGATATCGTCAATATCCCCGCGCCCATCGCGCAGGTCGACCAGCGCCTTGATGCAGGCCACGATATCCTCACGCCGCAGCGTGCGAACCGTATCCTCGGCATCGAGCGCGAGACGCATGTTCATCTTCACCCGGCCAACAGCCGACAGATCATAGCGTTCGGCATCGAAGAACAGCGTGTCGAACAGCGCCGACGCGGCCTCGACCGTGGGCGGCTCGCCCGGGCGCATGACGCGGTAGATGTCCATCAGCGCGGTGTCACGGCCCAGGTTCTTGTCCGCAGCCATGGTGTTGCGCATGTAGGGGCCGACCGTGACGTTATCGATGTCGAGCACGGGGATCTCGGTGATCCCGGCATCCATCAGCTCTTTCAGCGTGCCACCGGTGACCTCACCATCCTTGTCGGTTTCCCAGGTCAGCTCATCCCCGGCTTCGACATAGATCGCGCCGTTTTCCTCGTTGATGATGTCCTTCGAGACATAGCGACCCACGATCTGATCGAACGGGATCAGCAGTTCCGTCACCTTGCCTTCGTCGATCAGCTTCTTAACCGCGCGCGGCGTGACCTTCTTGCCCGCCTCGGCGATCACTTCGCCCGACTTGGCATCGACCAGATCAAACGCGGGACGTGTGCCCCGCACGCGCTCGGGGAAGAACTTGGTGACCCAGCCCTTGTTCTTCTTCAGCTTGTAATCGACCGTGTCGTAATACGCGTCCATGATCGCTTCCTGGTCGAGACCAAGAGCATAAAGAAGCGTGGTAACCGGCAGCTTCCGGCGGCGATCAATGCGCGCGAAAACAAGGTCTTTCGCGTCGAACTCAAAGTCCAACCACGACCCGCGATAGGGGATAATGCGGCAGGCGAAGAGCAGTTTGCCCGAGGAATGCGTTTTGCCCTTGTCATGGTCAAAGAACACGCCGGGCGAGCGGTGCATCTGGGAAACGATGACCCGCTCGGTCCCGTTCACGATGAACGTGCCGTTCGGCGTCATCAGGGGCATGTCGCCCATGAAGACATCCTGTTCCTTGATGTCTTTCACGGACTTAGCGCCCGTATCTTCATCCACATCAAAAACGATCAGACGGAGGGTAACCTTCAGCGGCGCGCTATAGGTCATGTCGCGCTGCTGGCATTCCTCAACGTCGTATTTCGGCTTCTCGAGCTCGTAACGCACGAACTCCAGGACGGCGGTCTCATTGAAATCCTTGATCGGAAAGACCGACTGGAAGACACCCATGATGCCCTCGCCGTCCATCGGATCGGGCTGATCGCCGGAATTCAGGAAAAGGTCGTAGCTCGATTTTTGCACCTCAATGAGGTTCGGCATTTCCAGCACTTCGCGGATTTTGCCGTAGTATTTGCGGATACGTTTCTGGCCAAGATAGGTCGACGCCATGTGGTTTTTCACCTTTCGCTTTCGCAGACACGCCGGCCGTCGGGGCCCGGCGGCGCGCCGGTGAAACAGATGGGACCGGTCCATACCAGGCCGTCCTCCCACAGACAGCCACCCGACCGGATCCGCACCTTAGGAAACGCCCTGTTGCCTAGATCCTAGGCGAAGGCCCTTCCTGAGACGCGGAAGGCCGGGCCCGGAATTCCCGGGCCCAGCCTATGTCTTGGCAAGCCGGGCGCAACACGCGCACCGGCCAGCGATTACTTGAGCTCAACCTCGGCACCAGCCGCTTCGAGCTTGCCTTTGATCTCTTCTGCCTCGGCCTTCTCGACGCCTTCCTTGACGGCTTTGCCGCCGGCTTCGACCAGCTCTTTGGCTTCTTTCAGGCCAAGGCCCGTGATCGCACGCACTTCTTTAATGACGTTGATCTTCTGGGCGCCAGCGGCCTTCAGGATCACGTCAAACTCGGTCTGCTCTTCACCACCGCCTGCGCCGGCGTCGCCGCCGCCTGCCGGACCGGCCATCATCACCGCGCCACCAGCGGCGGGTTCGATGCCATATTCGTCCTTGAGGATGGTTTTGAGTTCCTGGGCTTCGAGAAGCGTGAGACCCACGATCTCTTCAGCAAGTTTCTTCAGATCAGCCATTTTCAGTTCCTTAAGATGTGTTCCAACGTCGGCAATTCAAGCCCTACGCGGTCAGACATGTTGCTTACGCGGCCTCGCCGCGCTCCTCGATGGTCGAGAGGATGCTCGCGATGTTCGAAGCAGGTGCGCCAATGGCCCCGGCGATATTCGAAGCAGGCGCCCCGATGCAGCCCACGATCGAAGCAATCAGCTCCTCACGCGACGGCATCGCAGCGACGGCTTTCACACCGGCCGGATCCAGCGCCGTCTCGCCCATGGCACCGCCCAGAACCTCAAGCTTGGGGTTCTCTTTGGTGTAATCCTGAACCACCTTGGCCGCGGCCACGGGGTCTTCGGAATAGGCAAGTACGGTCATGCCCGAAAGAAGGTCGGCGATCGAAGACGACGGCGTTCCATCCAGGGCGATCTTGGCGAGCCTGTTCTTGGCGACACGAACGGACCCACCCGCTTCACGCATTTTGGCGCGCAGGTCCTGCATCTCGGCAACTGTCATCCCGGCGTAATGGGCCACCACTACGACGCCAGAGCTTTCGAAGATCTGGCCGAGTTCCTCGACCACTTTCTCTTTCTGGGCTCTATCCACAGTTTCACTCCAATATGGGGGCGAACCCCCGGCTCTTGTCTGGCGGGTCACCCCACCACTTCAGGTCCATCCACGGGACCGAGCCAACATCGCCCGAGAAACATCTCGGTTGATCAGGTCGTCTCCCGTCTCGGGCAGGAATTATGGGGCCGGATGGCACCACCCACCGTCTTGGACGAAAGCAAAAAAGGCATGCGACGAATCGCACACCCCAATGCATGTGCGGGTTTAGGCGCTGCGCGCCGAAATGCCAAGTCCCGAAGGCAGCAAATCAGGCTGATCTATGCCGTCCTGACGTTGATCACACCTGGTCAACCGGCTACGATCCATCCAACTAATAGAGCAGCAAAAACGGCAGGCACAGGCAGGTGAGCGTTTTCGGCTACATCCGGTTTTCGTATCTCGGTCGCAACGATACCAGGCTGAGCCGACACACGCCCGATAGCGACGCCAGATATACAGCCCTTTTTGCGCCTAAACGCATGGAAGAGCGTTTCTATTTCTTCGAAAACCTCACACTCCCGTCCTTGCGGGCGCAGACCGATCAGGACTTCAAGGTCCTGGTCTTGGCGTCCACAATCATGCCCGACAGCTACAAGGCCCGCCTGGAAGCTGCGGTTGCAGACATCCCCCAGGTCTCCGTGGTCTATAGCGACAAAACCCATGTGAAATACGCACTCGCCCCACACATCCGGCGGTTTTCAGATGCGATTCCAGGGCGGACGGTGCATTTCAGGCTGGATGACGATGACGCAATCAGCGCCGGCCTCGTTGCCGAATTGCGCGACACTCTGCCCCGCGCCCGCCGGAAAGAGCTGATCTCGTTTCCCCATGGGGTGTATCTGACCACTGAAAACGGCGTCCCAAAGGTGCTGCGCAAATTTGAGCCCTACATCGCCATCGGGTTTGCGTTCGTGAATGAGCCGGGCATGTACCGCAATCCCTACGACTGCCGCCATCACATGCACCACCGTCTGGTGCCATCCTCGCTGGATCCCAGACCGCTTGCCTATATTCACTGCGCCCATGTCGCGTCGGACTCCCGCGAGAACCAGGACAAGCGCCTGAATATAGCGAAACGGTTCGATCCCGACCACGCAACCGAAGCGGGGCGGGCCGACAATGCGCGCCGGATTGCCGAGGCGTTTCCGGCCTTTACGCTCGAAGGTCTGGAAGATTTGATGCGCAACGCACCCAGCGCGATGGACAGCGCGCGCAGCACAGAGATGGAACGCACCGCCTGAAGGTAGGCGCTACAGGGCGTTCGCGTGGATGGGAAGGGCTGAAGCGCCCTCCCCATTAGCGATTGTCAGGCATTCCCGGTCGCGTCTTCGACCGAAATCGTCACGCCCGGGCCCATGGTCGAACTGACGGCGACCTTCTTCATATAGGTGCCCTTGGCGCCCGACGGCTTGGCCTTGGACACCGCATCGACAAACGCGCGGATGTTCTCTACCAGCGCCTTTTCATCAAAGCTCGCCTTGCCCACACCAGCATGCACAACGCCCGCCTTTTCGGCCTTGAACTGCACCTGACCGCCCTTGGCCGCCTGAACGGCTTCCTTCACGTCCATCGTCACCGTGCCGACCTTGGGGTTCGGCATCAGGTTCCGCGGACCCAGCACCTTACCCAGACGACCCACGATGGGCATCATGTCCGGTGTGGCAATGCAGCGATCGAACTCGATCGTGCCGCCCTGGACGGTTTCCATCAGATCCTCGGCGCCAACGATGTCAGCGCCCGCTTCCTTGGCCTCATCCGCCTTTGGCCCGCGGGCAAAGACGGCAACGCGCACCGATTTACCCGTTCCGTTTGGCAGATCCACTGTGCCGCGCACCATCTGGTCCGCATGGCGGGGATCGACGCCCAGGCTCATCGCGATCTCGACGGTTTCGTCAAATTTCGCGTTTGCATTGCCTTTGACCAGCGCAACCGCCTCTTCCACGGTGACGTTATCCTTTCCCGTAAAAGCTTCACGCGCGGCGCGGGTACGTTTTCCAAGCTTGCCCATGACTTACCCTTTCACCTCGATCCCCATCGACCGGGCCGAGCCCAGGATGATCTGCATCGCGCCGTCGATGTCGTTGGCGTTGAGGTCTTTCATCTTGGCTTCCGCGATCTCGCGGATCTGCTTGGATGTGACCGAGCCCACGACTTCACGGCTGGGGTTGTTGGCGCCAGATTTCAGCTTGGCAGCCTTTTTCAGGTAATACGACGCCGGCGGCGTCTTGATGTCCATCGTGAAGGACTTGTCCTGATAGTACGTGATCACGGTGGGGCACGGCGCGCCGGGCTCCATCTCCTGCGTCTTGGCGTTGAACGCCTTGCAGAATTCCATGATGTTGATGCCGCGCTGACCCAGCGCCGGGCCGACCGGCGGGCTTGGGTTTGCTTGTCCGGCAGGCACCTGAAGCTTCATGGTGCCAGCAACTTTCTTGGCCATAAGCCAACTCCTTTTTTCAGCACCGACAGGGCGCGTCCCTATCGGCAGGTTTTGCCCGTGGTCCGGTGCCCGCACGCGTGCGCGCCGCCTCCCACGTTTGATGCAGCTTGCCGCACCGGCGCGACGTATACGCCCGCCCCTTGCATTGCAAGCCTGAATACCACCCCTGGTGCGACAGCGCGCCCGGTGGACTTGGAAGACGCCTCTGCCACGATGGTGTCGCTCTGCCGCGCCACGCAACCCAGCCCGTCAAGAAGCCAGGACCGTGCACGCGCCCATCCCGACATGACGGATAACGGGCACATGCGGCATCCGGAAACCATTGTCCGGAACCAAGACCTGACCGGCGCGCTCGCGCCATCTCAAAGGGAGGACCCCCATGAACGTACATACCGAAACCAAAGGCCCAAGCGCCGCGCTCGACTCGAGCCATCTCGGCGTCGAGTTCCCGTATAAGGAACGCTACGGCAACTTCATCAACGGCACATTCGTTGATCCCCAGTCGGGCCAGTGGTTCGACAACGTGACCCCGATCACCGGCGAACGCATCACCACCGTCGCACGCTCCAACGCCGCCGACATCGAGGCCGCCCTTGACGCCGCCCATGCCGCAGCACCGGCGTTCGGCCGCACCTCGCTGACAGAACGCTCGACAATGCTCTTCCGGATCGCCGACCGGATCGAAGAGAACCTGATGAAGCTCGCGGTTGCCGAAACACTCGACAACGGCAAGCCCATTCGCGAAACCGTAAACGCCGACCTCGCGTTGGCCATCGACCATTTCCGCTACTTCGGCGGGGTTATCCGGGCCGACGAAGGCTCCATCGCCGAGATTGACCACAACACTTACGCCTACCACTTCCATGAGCCTTTGGGCGTCGTGGGCCAGATCATCCCCTGGAACTTCCCGATCCTGATGGCGGTCTGGAAACTTGCCCCTGCGCTGGCCGCTGGCAACGCTGTGGTGCTGAAGCCCGCAGAACAAACGCCTGCCTCGATCCTGGTGATGATGGAACTGATCGCCGACCTGATCCCCGATGGCGTGGTCAACGTGGTCAACGGTTTCGGAACCGAGGCTGGCGCACCGCTCGCCAATTCCAAGCGGATCGCCAAGGTTGCCTTCACGGGCGAAACCGGCACCGGCAAGATCATCATGAAGGCCGCCGCCGAAAACCTGATCCCGGTGACGCTGGAACTGGGCGGCAAGTCCCCGAACCTGTTCTTCGGCGACATCATGGATGCCGATGACGCGTTCTTCGACAAATGCCTCGAAGGGTTTTCGATGTTCGCGCTCAACCAGGGTGAGGTCTGCACCTGCCCGTCCCGCGCGCTGGTTCAGGAAAACATCGCCGATGCCTTCCTCGAACGCGCGGTGGAGCGTGTGAAGAACATCAAGCAAGGCAACCCCTTGCAGATGGACACGATGATCGGCGGCCAGGCCTCGACCGAGCAGATGGAAAAGATCACTGGCTATCTGAAACTCGGCCGTGAAGAAGGCGCGCAGGTTCTGGCCGGTGGCGACAAGGCCGCCCTTGGGGACGGTCTGGACCAAGGCTACTTCATCCAGCCCACGGTGTTCCGCGGCGACAACTCGATGCGGATCTTCCAGGAAGAGATCTTTGGCCCTGTCCTCTCGGTCACGACTTTCAAGGACGAAGCCGACGCCATCAAGATCGCCAATGACACGTCCTACGGCCTGGGTGCCGGTGTCTGGACGCGTCAGGCCAACACCGCCTTCCGCGTGGGCCGCGCGATCCAGGCGGGCCGGGTCTGGACCAACTGCTACCACCACTACCCCGCCCACGCGGCGTTCGGTGGCTACAAGCAGTCCGGCATCGGGCGTGAGAACCACAAGATGATGCTCGATCATTACCGCAACACCAAAAACCTGTTGGTGAGCTATGATGAGAACCCGATGGGGTTCTTCTAAAGCGAGCGGGATCGCTCCGTAGCGGAAGGGCCGGCCTCAGCGTCGGCCCTTTTGCTGTGCAGTTGCAGGCGGTTTGTAGGCATTCGCGCGGGTCTTACCCGCACACGCTCTGGACAATTCTGCCGGCAGCGCCAAACCTGTGCCGGTGTTTGCAAAAATGGAGCCTGCCCTATGAAATCACTGAGCCTCGGCCTTTGCGCCATCGCCCTCACCGCCACCAGCGTCCACGCCATGGGCGACTGCGCGGCGGGCAAGACGCTCGAAGACGGCGTACTGACCATCGCCACCGGTAACCCGGCCTATTACCCCTGGGTCCTGAACGACGCGCCTGAATCGAAGGAAGGGTTTGAGGCCGCCGTCGCTTATGCCATCGCAGACAAGATGGGCTTTGCCGAGGATGCCGTCACCTGGGTCCGCACCTCGTTTGATGAGGCGATCCAGCCGGGTGCCAAGAACTTCGACTTCAACATGCAGCAGTATTCGATCACCGAAGAACGCGACCAGATGGTCGATTTCTCGCTGCCCTATTACACCTCGGCCATGGCGGTCCTGACGACGCAATCGGTGGTCGATGGCGGCGTTGAGCCCACTGTGGACTCGCTCAAAGGCCTGATCTGGGGAGCAGATGCCAACACCACCGCTGTCCCGATGCTGAATGAGATGATCGCGCCCGAAAGCGATCCCCTGCTCTATGGCGACAACACCGATGTCACCGCCGCGATGCAGGCCAACCAAATCGACGCGGCGCTATTCGACCTGCCCACGGCGCTGTTTCTCTCGGCCGTGGTTGTGGAAAACGGCGTCGTCCTGGGCCAGTTCCCCGCCGACCGCGCCGAGAACCCCGATCAGTTTGGCCTCTTGATGGAAGACGGCAGCGCGCTCAAGGAATGCGTCGATGCCGCGATCACTGAACTGACGGAGTCAGGTGAGTTGGCCGCGATCGAGGCGCAGTGGCTGCAAGAGGCCACGGGCGTGCCGGTCATCGAATAGATGGCCGATGCGGGTCTCAGCGGGCCGGCGCGGGACACTTCTGCGCCGACCCGCAGACAAGTCTACGAAGCACAGGTCCGGCAACGATCCCTGCGCATCGCCGCCGGATCGACGCTGGCGGTCTTGCTGGCGATCATCCTGCTCGTCCCCCTCGCGCCGGGGTGGGAGGCTGTCAAGCGCAGCTTTTTCAATGCCGAGGTCTTCGCCCAGACCTTCCCCGGCCTCCTGAACGCCTTCCTCCTCGACGTGATGATCTTCGCCTGGTGCGCGCCGGCCATCGCGCTCCTCGGCCTCGCCATCGCGCTCTGCCGCGATGTCCGCTCTCCCGCTCTCTTCCCGCTACGTCTGTTTGGCGCGGTCTACACCGATGTGTTCCGCGGCCTGCCGGTGATCCTGGTGATCTACCTCATCGGCTTTGGAATCCCGGGCCTCGGCCTACCCCGCCCCTGGAACTCGCCTTACATCTGGGGCTCGGTCGCGCTTATCCTCGTCTACGCGGCCTACGTGGCCGAGGTTATCCGCTCCGGCATCGAGTCGATCCACCACAGCCAACGCTCTGCCGCCGCATCGCTTGGCCTGAGCGAAGCCGACACCATGCGCTACGTGATCCTGCCCCAGGCGATCCGCAACGTGGTGCCCGCCAACATGAACCTGTTCATCGCGCTCCAAAAAGACGTGGCGCTCCTCTCCTTCATCGGGCCCGTCGAGATCTTCCGCCAGGCGGGCGTCTACAAATCCCTCTTCGCGAACTTCACCCCCTATGTCGGCGCCGCCCTCATCTTTCTCGCCATCACCATCCCGGCCACACGCTATGCCGACTACCTGCTCAACCGACAGCGGAGACGGCGGACATGACCGCCAAGCTGTCGCTGCGCGGCGTGTGGAAGAGCTTTGGTGACAACGCGGTGTGCCGCGGCATCGACCTCGATGTGGGCACCGGCGAAATGGTGTGCCTAATCGGGGCGTCGGGCTCAGGCAAATCCACGCTCCTGCGCTGCATCAACCTGCTCGACCCGTTGGATGACGGCGCGATCTACCTCGACGGCGTCGACATCGCCGAACCGGGCCTCGACCCCCTGCCCGTCCGCAAACGCATCGGGATCGTGTTCCAGTCCTACAACCTCTTCCCACACATGACCGCGGTCGAAAACGTCATGCTCGCCCCGCGCCGCGCCAAAGGGCTATCGCGCGCAGACCTGACCGCCCCCGTCACCGCGCTTTTCACCCGTTTCGGCCTCGGCGACCGGATGGAGCACTATCCGGACCAACTCTCCGGCGGCCAGCAACAGCGGGTGGCGATCATCCGGGCGCTCGCGATGGAGCCCGAGATCATGCTGTTCGATGAGATCACTTCTGCCCTCGATCCCGAACTGGTGGGCGAAGTGCTGGACGTCCTGCGCCAGCTTCACGCCGACGGGATGACGATGATCCTGGCCACCCATGAGATGGGCTTCGCGCGGGAACTGGCGGATAAGGTTTGCTTCCTCGACGGTGGACGCATTCTGGAGGAAGGCCCGCCTGACGCCTTTTTCGCCGATCCCAAAGAGGATCGGACAAAGGCCTTCCTGTCACGGGTGTTGTAAGCCTCAGGTCTCTTTCGAGACCTGCGTGAACTCCAGTTCCACCGGTGTGGCCCGGCCAAAGATCGACACCGTCACCTTCAGGCGCTGGTTGTCTTCGTCCACTTCCTCGACCATGCCGTCGAAATCCTCAAACGGGCCGTCGTTGACCTTCACCTTCTCGCCCACCTCGAACGAGATCAGCGTGCGCGGTGCCTCGGCGCCCTCTTCCACGCGGTTGAGGATCTGGTTCACCTCAGCATCGCGCATCGGCATCGGGCGACCCTGCGGCCCCAGAAACCCGGTAACGCGATTGATCGAGTTGATCAGGTGATAGCCCTCATCCGACATCTCCATCCGCACCAGCACGTAGCCCGGCATAAAGCGACGCTCGGTCGGCACCTTCTTGCCGCGGCGAATCTCGATGACTTCCTCGGTCGGAACCAGAACTTCCTCGATTTCCTCACCGAGATTGGCGTCTTCCACGGCGTGTCGGATTTGCTCGGCGACCTTCTTTTCAAAGTTCGAAAGCACGCTGACTGAATACCACCGCTTTGCCATTGTCTGATCCGTTCCTCATCTCTGGCGGACACCGCCAATCAATCCGTCTTCCGCAACAGCTCCGTGTCGCCCTCTTCAGGAACTCATCGGTGCTTGTGTCGGGAAGTGGCACGGCCATACAGCCGCGATGTGGCGAATTCAAGTGGTGTCGCGCAGACGCACGCGCCTAGAACATCCCCAAAACGCCCTGCAGGCTCAGCCGGATCAGCCAGTCCACGAAGAAAAAGAAGATCGCCGTCAGCATCGCCATCACAAACACCATGGCCGAGGTAATCCCCACCTCGCGGCGCGACGGCCAAACGACCTTGGCCATTTCGGCGCGGACTTGCTGGATGAACTGAAGCGGGTTGGTCGTGGCCATCTTGGTGCTCTCCTGACGTTCCCCGCAGATACGCCGATGCCGGTCCAAGTTCAAGACTTGGGACCGGTCACCACGATGTGAGGAAAAAACCCCGGGTAGAGAACGCTTGGCACGTATTCATGGCCCCAGCCGTTTCCTGCAGCCCATGTGGAGAGGTCAAGTCCACCTGCAGGCGCGATGCGTTCGCTTTTGTCGACCCTGGCGAGGAGAACGGAGAAATATCCTGCGCCTGGTCTTTCGCTTCCGTCGACCCCACTGGGTCTGAAAAAAGCGAACCGCTTTCGCTATGTGCCGCGTCCTCTACCCGAGGTTCGCCTGACTGATTTGCCACGTCCCGAGGGGGGTTGATATTGGCACCAGGGCGCAAGGAAGGGCTTTCGTACCTAGGGTGTACGGTTTTTTTCGGGTTTTTGGATGGGGGTGGAAACCTCCACCCCCCGGGGTGGATGCGCGGGATTCGCACCAGTTCGGCCATGTTGCCGCCCCATTCTGCCTTTATCCCCGTTGTTCATGAGACAATTCGTACGGTCGCACCGTTATTTCAGCCGATTCCTCGTGCCTTTTGCCCTGGCCACCACTGTCGCGACGGTCGCGCCCGCCCAGCAAACGGGCCCACAGGACGTGATCTGGCTCCTTCGGTCCGAAGGGTATGAGATCACGGATGTTGGCCGCACATGGCTTGGCCGCATCCGGATCGAGGCCACAAACGGCGCGAATGATCGCGAAGTGATCATCAGCCGATCCACCGGCGAAATCCGATACGACCAGGTTTATTCCAAACAGACCCACGCCACAGACACCGCAGATGGGGGCAACCATGGCAACTGATATCACCCAAGGCGCACTGGCCCGTCTGAGCCAAACCGCCCGGGCGCGGGCCGGGCAAATCAACGCAAAGACAACGCCCAAGGGCCGCGAACGGCTGCGCCTGACCGTGCTGTATACCGCGCTGGCGATCCAGACGCTCAGCGCGTTTTTCTTCACGGGCGAGCTTTGGTCGGAAATCCTGGGTCTGCGCCAGACCCCGATTCCTTATGCCTATCAAGAGGTCATCCAGATCTTGGCCAGCATCGGCCTTGTCATCGGGCTCTTGGCCACGTCGATGCTGGTGCGCCGGGGCCTTGATCGCATGGCGCACCTGAACCGCCAGATCGATGTGGCCTCGGGCCACTATGAGGCGCACCTGCGCGCGCTGTTCGGCGAATGGCGGCTCTCACCGTCCGAACAGGCGGTCGCGATTTACGCGATGAAGGGCTTCTCAAACGCCGAGATTGCGAACTTGCGCAACACCACGGCCTCGACCGTGAAAAGCCAGATGAACGCGATCTATCGCAAAACCGGCCTCGGCAACCGGCAGCAGCTCATCTCGTTCCTGGTGGAAGAGCTCATGGCAGGCATCAACCCCGACGCGGGCGAAAAGAAGGCGGCCTGATCATGCTGCAGCCCGCTCCGCCGTGGCCAGCACATGCAGCCGGTCGATGTAGTCATCGGCGATGCCCATCTCATCGAGGTGCCGTTTGACGTTATCGAGATAGTCGAAGGACCGGCCCAGCAGCCCCTCGGCATGGGCGATCATCCGCGCCTGCTCTTCGATGGGGATACCCGGCACAATCACGTCTGAGCTGTGATCGGCCACAAAAGTCAGCGCCTCGACCGGACCCTGCGCGGTGTCGAGCGCGATAAAGGCGCAGACATAGCCCGGCGCAATCAACTCCCGACGACACAGGATCTCGGTCTCTTCCTCGATCTTGTCTTTCTCGATGCGCAGGGCCAGCCCGGTGCATCCACCGCCTGTATCAAGGGCCGCCATAAGCGACGGGCGATCCTCGCTGCCGCGCCCGCCCGTGTCCCACAGGCAAAAGCTGCGGCTATAGTCATCAGTATGGGCGCGACGCAGTTCGGTGAAGTGGATCGCCGGATCCCACATCAGCGATCCATAGGCAAAGATCCAGAGATCCGCATCACGCCGCCCCTCAAGGGCCGCATGCCGCAACGCCTCGCGCACATCATCGGGATGCCGCCATCCCGGCTCCATCCCCCGCTCGGCCATCTGGCGCTCGATCTCGGCGGGTTCGATGGTGCGAAAAAACGACGTGTCGGGATCAGAAATGAGCGGCTTCAGTTCGGGATGATGGGCAAAAGCGCTATCGGGCAAGGGCATTAAGGCGTCTTCCACGTCTATGCCTCATGCCGTTCTGATGCGGCGTTTTCTGGCCTGGCAGGGGCGGAGGGGCTCGAACCCCCGACCCTCGGTTTTGGAGACCGATGCTCTACCAACTGAGCTACACCCCTAAGGCCGAGGGACGGAGTAGGCCAGCCACCGGGCGAAATCAAGGGCCAAGCGTGCAACCCAGATGGGTTCGTGCCATACCCGGCGCAACAACCCATCCAGCCTGCTGAAAGGCACAATGACCGCACCGCTGATCCCCCCTGCCCCGCAGGCCCTGCACACCCGGCCCTGGCAGACCTTGACCGAGGCTGACCTGGGCCCTGCGGTCAGCGTTCCCACAATGCTCGCCCCGGAAGAACGCAAGCTCTACCTGTGGCTCGCGCGGCATTGCACGGGCGGAGATGGAGCGATTGTCGATCTGGGCTGCTTTGCCGGCGGGTCCACCGCCTATCTGGCCGAAGGGGCGCGTCAGGCGGGCCACGGCCAGCACGTTCACGGCTTCGACCGGTTCAGCGCCAGCGAGGTGGCCAAGAACGACGTGCTCTACCCCGCCGGGATCCCCCCGTTCGAGGGCACCCAGATCCTCTCCCTCGCCCAACGCTTGCTCGCGCCTTGGGCCCCCGATGTGACGCTCTACCCCGGCCCGATCGAGGCACATCACTGGACCGGTCCGGCCATTGAGCTTCTGGTGATCGACGCGGCGAAATCGGCCGAGGTGGCCGACCGGATCGCCGCCAGCTTCTTCCCCGCGCTGATCCCCGGCCAATCGCTGGTCGTGCAGCAAGACCTGTTGCACTGGAAAACGCCCTGGCTGCCCGCGCAGATGGAGTTCATGGCCGATTGCTTCCGCCCCGTCGCCCATTGCGCGCCCGATACGGTGGTCTTCCAATGCACCCGCGCCGTGCGGCCCGAAAGCCTTGAGGCGGGCCGCGTGCGCGCGCGGCGCGATAGCGTGTTGGCCGAGGCGGTGATGGCCATGGGCGCGCGGTTGGCGCCGTGGGACCTTGGCCCGCGGCTGGAGACGTCGCTGGAGGCTTTGCGGCGCAATCCCAACAAACGCCGGGCGAAGGATTTTACGGAAAGGCCGTGAGAGGCGGACGCGTTAAGGGCCACCCGGTTGGGCAGCCCTTAGAAACGTTTCGGGTGCCGTGGCACCCAGAGCCGATGGGTGTGAGTTCTCGGGGATCGTTGCCGATCCCCTGCCACTCACCGCTCCAAAATCATCAGTCGATGATTTTGGACACAACCCCAGCACCAACCGTCCGGCCACCTTCGCGGATCGCGAAGCGCAGCCCGTTCTCCATCGCGATCGGTGCGATCAGTTCCACCGTGAACGACACGTTGTCGCCTGGCATCACCATCTCGGTCCCCGCGGCCAGTTCCACCGTCCCCGTCACGTCCGTCGTGCGGAAGTAGAACTGCGGGCGGTAGTTGGCGAAGAACGGCGTGTGGCGGCCACCTTCATCCTTCGTCAGGATGTAGGCCTCGGCCTCGAACTTCGTGTGCGGGGTGACGGATCCAGGCTTACACAGCACCTGACCCCGCTCCACACCGTCGCGGTCCACACCGCGCAACAGCGCGCCGATGTTGTCGCCCGCTTCGCCGCGATCCAGCAGCTTGCGGAACATCTCCACACCCGTGCAGGTCGTCTTCGTGGTGTCGCGGATGCCGACGATCTCGATCTCGTCGCCCACATTGATCACGCCACGCTCGACCCGGCCGGTCACAACCGTCCCGCGGCCCGAGATCGAGAACACGTCTTCGATCGGCATCAGGAACGGTTGATCCACAGCCCGCTCGGGCGTGTCGATATACTCGTCCACAGCGGCCATCAGCTCCTTGATCTTCTCTTCGCCGATCTCGGGGTTGTTGCCTTCCATCGCCGCCAGCGCCGAGCCTGCGATGATCGGAATGTCGTCACCGGGGTAGTCGTAGGAGGACAGCAGTTCGCGGATCTCCATCTCGACGAGTTCGAGGAGTTCCTCGTCGTCGACCTGGTCCACCTTGTTCATGAACACGACCATCTTGGGGATGCCCACCTGGCGGCCCAGAAGAATGTGCTCGCGCGTCTGCGGCATCGGGCCGTCGGCGGCGTTCA